>NZ_JBIRYN010000006.1:0-40940 GCF_044389845.1 Nocardia sp. NPDC019323 | reverse complement strand
GTGACCACGCAGGGCCCCGCTCATGCCGGAAAGGACAGAGCATGAGCGGTCAGGCCCGGAGGCGGCAGCGCAGCGTGACCACGCAGGGCCCCGCTCATGCCGGAAAGGACAGAGCATGAGCGGTCAGGCCCGGAGGCGGCAGCGCAGCGTGACCACGCAGGGCCCCGCTCGCGCCGGAAAGGACAGAGCATGAGCGACCGAGAGGTCCTTCTCGAACGGCGTGACGGGCTCGGCCTGATCACGCTGAACCGGCCCAAGGCCATCAACGCCCTGAACCACTCGATGGCACTGACCATCACCGAGGCGCTGCGCGAGTGGGCCGAGGACGACGCGGTGCGCACCGTCGTGGTCACCGGCGCGGGGGAGCGCGGCCTATGCGCGGGCGGCGACATCGTCGCCATTCACGCCGACGCGAAAAGCGGCGCGAACACCGCGGATTCGGCCACCGGGCGGTTCTGGCGCGACGAGTACGTCCTCAACGCCTTGATCGGGCGCTACCCCAAGCCGTACGTGGTGGTCATGGACGGCATCGTGATGGGCGGCGGCGTGGGGCTCTCCGGGCACGGCAGCCACCGCATCGTCACCGAGCGGTCGAAGATCGGCATGCCCGAGGTCGGCATCGGGTTCGTCCCTGACGTCGGCGGCACCTACCTGCTCGCGCGGACGCCGGGCGAGATCGGCACGCACGTGGCGCTGACCACCGCCCGGATGAGCGCGGGCGACGCCATCGCCGCTGGCTTCGCCGACTATTTCGTCGCTTCCGAGCATCTGCCCGCCCTGCTGGAGACGCTGCGCACCGAGAGCGCCGACATCGCGATCGCCAAGTTCGCCACCGACGCGCCGGACTCCGCGCTGGCCGCAGGGCAGGACTGGATCGATGCCTGCTACGCAGCCGACTCCGTGGAGGAGATCGTCGCGCGGCTGCAAGCGCACGACGCGCAGGAGGCGCGGGCGGCGGCCACCGAGATCCTGGCGAAATCCCCGGTCGCGCTGAAGGTCACGCTGCGCTCGCTGCGGGCGGCACGCACCGCGCCGAGCCTGGAGGCGGTGCTGAACGAGGAGTACCGGGTGTCCATCGCGTCGCTGTCCTCCCATGATCTGGTCGAGGGCATTCGCGCCCAGGTGATCGACAAGGACCGTGCTCCGAAATGGTCGCCCGCGACCCTGGCGGAGGTCACGGACGCGCAGGTGGACGCATACTTCGCCGAGTTGGGCGATCGAGAGCTGGGTCTGCGGACCCCGGAGGTGGGTAGATGAGCAAGCGAATCGGTTTCCTCGGCCTCGGCCACATGGGCGGTCCGATGGCGGCGAACCTGGTGCGGGCCGGCTACGAGGTGCTCGCCTTCGACCCGGTGCCCGCGGCGCGGGAACAGGCCGAGCGCGACGGCGCGCTCGTGGTCGGTTCGGCCGCCGAGGCCGCCGCGGCCGAGACCGTGATCACCATGCTGCCCAACGGCAAACTCGTCCTGGACGTGTACGCCGAACTGCTGCCGGTCGCCGCGCCCGGCACCTTGTTCATCGACTGCTCCACCATCGACGTGGCCGATGCCAAGGCCGCGGCCGAACGCGCCACCGCCGCCGGGCACCGCGCGCTGGACGCACCGGTTTCCGGCGGCGTGGCCGGCGCGGCGGCGGGCACGCTGACCTTCATGGTCGGCGGTGCGGCCGAGGACTTCGCCGCCGCGCTGCCGGTGCTCGAGGTGATGGGCGGCAAGGTCGTGCACTGCGGCGGCTCCGGCGTGGGCCAGGCGGCGAAGATCTGCAACAACATGCTGCTGGGCGTGTCGATGATCGCGCTGTCGGAGTCGCTGGTGCTCGGCGAGAAGCTGGGCCTGAGTCATCAGTCGTTCTTCGACGTGGTCTCCACCGCTTCCGGCCAGAGCTGGGCGCTGACCAGCTACTGCCCGGTGCCGGGCCCGGTGCCGACCAGTCCGGCCAACAACGACTACCAGCCCGGTTTCGCGACGGCGCTCATGTCGAAGGACCTGGGCCTGGCCGCGAACGCGTTGCGGGAGAACAACGTCGACGGGCAGCTCGGTTTGCTCGCCGCGACGATCTACGACCGCTTCAACCAGACGGATGCCGGGCGGGACTTCTCGGCTATCGTCACCGATATCCGTAACCGTTCCGACAAAGAGGGTGCATAAATGGACGCATCGCGAAGCGATTCCGTGGGGGGCGGCGGCCGGGTGACGGGTGGGCGTGAGTTCGAGACGATTCTGCTGGAACGCAAGGGCCGGGTCGGCTGGATCACGCTGAACCGCCCGAAGGCGCTGAACGCGCTGAACGCGCAGGTCCTCGACGACGTCATCGCCGCGCTCGACGAGCTCGAGCACGACGACGAGATCGGCGCCATCGTGATCACCGGTTCGGAGCGGGCCTTCGCGGCGGGCGCCGACATCAAGGAGATGCAGCCCCAGTCGTACATGGACATGTTCATGAACGACTACTTCGCCCGCTGGGACCGGCTGGCGCAGTTCCGCAAGCCCACCATCGCCGCGGTCGCGGGATACGCGCTCGGCGGCGGTTGTGAGCTGGCGATGATCTGCGACATCCTGCTCGCGGCCGACACCGCGAAGTTCGGCCAGCCGGAGATCAAGCTCGGCGTCATCCCCGGCATCGGCGGCTCGCAGCGCCTGACCCGCGCGATCGGCAAGGCCAAGGCGATGGATCTGGTGCTCACCGGCCGCAATATGGACGCCGAAGAGGCCGAGCGGGCCGGGTTGGTCTCGCGCATCGTTCCCGCCGCGCAGCTGCTCGACACGGCGCTCGAGGTCGCGGAGACCATCGCGGGGATGTCGTTGCCGGTCACCATGATCGCCAAGGAAGCGGTGAACCGCTCGTTCGAGACCACGCTCGCCGAGGGCCTGCGGTTCGAACGGCGGGTCTTCCACTCGCTGTTCGCGATCGAGGACCAGAAGGAAGGCATGAGCGCCTTCGTGGAGAAGCGTCCGGCGAAGTTCACCAACCGCTGACGGGGTCCCGCCCGGCCGTATTTCCGGGCCGGGCGGGTTATCCGGTGGGTCCCAAGGTGGGGGCGACGATCTCCGCGGGCACCTTGTTCCCCTCCGGCGGGGGAGCGTTGTCGCCGGTGGCGAGCAGTCCGGCGATCGTGGCGCCCAATGCGATGGTGACCGCAGCCGCCGCGATGAGTTTGCGCCGGTCGACGGCGGCCGGAACCAGGGTGGCTCCGGCGCGCAGCCTGGCCATCCTGACCTCGCCGCCCCTGCGTTCGGCGGCGAGCAGCACGGCGCCGCGCGCGGAGACGAAGTCGGGTTCGGGGTCGTAGACGATCGGCAGATCGATCAGTTCGGCCAGCTCGGCGCGAATGCTGGGACTGCGGGTGCAGCCGCCGAGCAGCACCATGGCCTCCGGTCGCACGCCGGTCTCGTCGATGATCTGCCGCACGAACGACACCGAGTGATGAATGCCCGCCGCGCACAATTCGGCCAGGTCGCTGCGGGTCAGAACGGCTCGGTCGCCGGTGCCGTCGTCGATCGCGGTGACCACCCTTGCCTCGCTCAGCTCTTCGCGATGGCGCCGGACGGTGGTCGCGTCGGTGAGCACGCCGTCGCGGGCCAGGCGCCAGCGCAACAGCGTGTCGTAGCCGTCGCCGCCGAGCACCGTGCTGCGTTTGCTGGACAGGATGGTGTCGGTGCGGCAGTCGGCGTGGGTGATGGTCAGCCCCGAGCTGCCCAGGTCGTAGAGGATCACCGAGCCGCTGTCGGGCAGTTGGCCGGTGAAGCGCAGGTAGCGCAGCTGGGCGAGCGGTTCGTCGACGATGGTCACGTCCCGGCGGCCGATGCCCGCGCGGATGGCCTCGGCGTGCAGCGGGCAGCGGCAGGTCACCGCCGTGCCCGAGATCAGCTCGTCCCTGCGGTCGGCGGCGCCGTTCATCCGGCGGATCGCCTCGAAGACCGGTTCCTCGACGCCGCGACCCGCTCGCCGCGGCACTTCGCAGCTATCGATCGGGGGTAGGTGCGGCTGATCGGAGTGTGTCAGCATCGCGTGGGCGCCGCCAGCGCCCGCCGATACACCCAAGACCAGCACCATGTTCTCCATGGTGGACCTTTTCCGTTCCGCTGCCAAGACGGCATGCCCGGTAATTCGCCGGTTGGATGCCGGAATGTCACCCAGCGGTCGGGCAAAAGGTGTATGCGACCGACCGGTACGCCGAATCAGTCTGTGGCCGTGGCCGACCAGCGCGCCGTGCCCTCCGCGGTGTCGAAGTCGCCCGCGGCGTGTCGGAATTCGGCGAGCAGTTGCAGGAGGGTGCGCAGTCGTTCCGGGGGAAGTCCGGGCAGTGCGAAGACCTTGGCGTTGAGTTCCTCGGTCGCCTTCGCCACCAATTCCCGTCCGGCGTCGGTGATTTCGATCAAGGTAGCGCGCCGGTCGCTGGGATGCGGCACCCGCTCGACGAGTTTCGCCGCCTCCAGCCGGTCGACGGTGTTGGTGACGCTGGTCGGGTGCACCTGCAAGCGGGCGCTGGCCTTCGCCATCGGCAGCGCCCCGGTCTTGCTGAAACTGAGCAGCATGAGCAGCTCGTAGCGGGAGAAGGTCAATCCCGTGGGTTTGAGCGCCTCGTCCACCCGTGCCATCACGATTTGCTGAGCCCGGACCAGCGAGGTCACCGCGGCCATGCCGTCGGCGACATCGCCCCAGCCGTGGCCGACCCACTGGCGGTGGGCCTCCTCGATCGGGTCGTTCGGAAGCGGGCGTGGCCGAGACATGTTCCGATCATTCCATGCCGTCGCAGGAGGGCGGGGGCATCCGGCCAGGCTTCGGATCACCGTGAGCGTAAAGGTAGGCCGCGGCGACCGGCCGCGGGCACTATCTAGGGCGAGGCGGGCGTGGCTGAGTGGTTTAGGCAACGGTCTGCAAAGCCGTTTACGCGGGTTCAATTCCCGCCGCTCGCTCCAAAAGTCCTCGGTGCTCGGTCCACGCCGAGCACCGAGGGAAGCGTGGCCGGGACGAATCCGGGCGCTCGTTTCAGGAGGCTCCGGTCGGCTCGGAATACGCCACGGCCGAGCCGATCACTTCCAGACGCACGCGCTGCCCGGTTACCGGGGCGGCGACGCTGGCCCGGCGCACCCGAATGGGCGTGGCGGTGCCTTCCAGTTCGATGGTCAGGATGACATCGGCGCCGCGGAAGTCGACGGCGCGGACCCGGCCGGTTTCCGTCTCGCTCTCCGAAGCAACATGGGCGACAAGCTGTTCCGGGCGCAGCATGATCGTCGCCGGTCCGCTCGCGGCATCGCGCTGCACCGGGATCCGGCCCAGTGCGCACTTGGCCACGTCGGCTTCCACCACCGCGTCCAGCAGCACGCAATCGCCGAGAAACCGGGCGGTGAACAGGTCCTTGGGCGTGGCGTAGACCTCCTTCGGCGTCCCCACCTGAGTGAAGCGCCCTTCCCGCATCACCGCCACCTGCTCGGCGAAACTGAGCGCCTCCTCCTGGTCGTGCGTCACCAGGATGCTGGTCATGCCCGCCTCGCGCAGCGTGTCGGCCACCGCCTGCCTGGTCGTCGCGCGCAGGCCCGCGTCCAGCGCGCTGAACGGCTCGTCCAGCAGCATCACCGACGGTTTGCGCGCCAGCGCGCGAGCCAGGGCCACGCGCTGCTGCTGGCCGCCGGAAAGCTGATGCGGCCGCCGGTCGGCATAGGACGCGTCCAGCGACACCATCTCCAGCAGTTCGTGCACCCGCCCGCGGCTGTTGCGGCGCAGGCCGGGCAGCCCGTAAGCGATGTTCTGCCCGACGGTCAGGTGCGGGAACAGCGCGCCGTCCTGGGCGACGTAACCGATGTTACGGCGCTGCGGCGGAACCGAGACGCGTTCGCCGACAACGGTTTCCGATCCGATCGACACCGAACCCGTATCCGGCGACTCGAATCCGGCGATCACCCGGAGCAGCGTGGTCTTGCCGCAACCGGACGACCCGACCACCGCGGTCGCGGTGTGATCCGGCACGTCGAGGTCGATCCCGCCGAGCACCCGGGTGTGGCCGAAGGTCTTCGAGACATCGGCGACGACAACGCGACTCATATCCCGGCCGCCTTCCGCGAGTTGGTGAACAGCAGGTAGGTCACCGGCACCGCGGCGACGATCATGATCAGCGCGTACGGCGCTGCGCCCGCGTAGTCCAATTCGCCGGACAGGCCCCAGAACCGCATCGCCAGCGTGCGGGTTCCGTTGGGCGCCAGCAGCAGGGTCGCGGTGAGCTCCGTCGCCACGGCGACGAACACCAGTGCGGCGGCCGCCGCCGCGGCAGGCGCCGCGAGACGCAGCGTGACCAGGAAGAACGTCGCGGGCCCCGATTTGCCCAGCGACCGGGACGCCTCCTCCAAGCCGACCGGCACCTGGGCGAGCCCGGCCCGCACGCTGACCAGGGCGCGGGGCAGGAACAGCAGGAGATAGGCGGCGATCACCATGCCCGCCGTCTGGTAGAGCGCGGGCGCCCACCGGATGGTCACGGTCACCATCGCCAGCGCGATCACGATGCCCGGCAGCGAACTGGTGATGTAGTTGGCGCCCTCGATCAGCCGGGCGAACGCCGAGGTGGAACGCACCGCGATCCACGCGACCGGGAACGCGCACAGAGTGGTGAGCAGTGCGGCGACGGCCGCGAGGCCGATCGTCTGCCCGAGCGCGTTGCCGATGTCGGTGAGATCCCACACCGCCGTGCCGCCGATGCGCAACCAGCGACCGATGGTCCACAGCGGCACCCCCAGCGCGCCCGCCGTCACCGCGACGAGCGCGGCCAGCACCGGCAATGTCCCGGCGCGCAACCGGATGCGGGTCGCGGCGCGCGGCGCACCGCTGCCGATCCGCGCGTAACGTGCCCGGCCGCGCAGCCCCGCCTCCGCCCCGAGCAGCGCCAGGCAGCACAGCACGAGCACACCGGCCAGCATGCTGCCGGCCGGCCCGGCGAAGCTGGACTGGTACTGCTCGAAGATGGCCGTGGTGAACGTGTCGAACCGGACCATCACGAAGGCGCCGTATTCGGCGAGCAGATGCAGTCCGATGAGCAACCCGCCACCGAGGATCGCCAGGCGCAGCTGCGGCAGCACGATCCGCGCGAACACCGCGACCGGACCCGATCCCAGGGCACGCGCCGATTCCTCCACCGCGGGGTCGAGACGGCGCAACGTGGCCGCCGCAGGCAGATAGACCAGCGGGAAGTAGGACATCGTCGAGATCACCACGCCCGCCCACAGGCCGTGCATGGTGGGGAAGACGCTCACCCACGCATAGCTGTTGACGAAGGCGGGGACCGCGAGCGGCGCCGCGAAAACCGGCCCCCACCACGACTTCCCCGGCACGTCGGTGCGTTCGACCACCCAGGCCAGCCCGACGCCGAGCGCCACGCAGATCGGCACGGTGCACACCACCAGCGCGGCCGTGTTGCGCAGCAGCTCACCGACTCTGGGACGGAACACCAGCTCGGCCGCCTGATCGAGGCCGGTGGACAACAACGTCGAAACGATGTAGCCGAGCGGCACGAACGTCGCCGCGACCAGCAGCAGCGCCACGCAGGTGACCACCGGCCCCGGCCTGCCGACCCGGGGCGCGGCGACAGCGGTCCGCAGTGCCACGGCTACAGCAGACCCGCTTCGGTCATCAGCTGGGTGACCTTCTTCGAGTCCAGCTCGGACGGATCGACCGCGGGCGCTTGGAGGTCGGCCAGCGGCGGCAGCGCCGGGTTGGCGGCCACACCGGCGGCCACCGGGTACTCCAGCGACGCGCCGTCGCGCAACACCTCTTGCCCGGTCTTGCCGACGATGAACGCCAGGAACTTCTGCGCCGCCTCCTGCTTCTTGCTCGCCTTCAGCACGCCGCCGCCGGAGACGCTGACGAAGGCGCCCGGGTCCTGGTTCCTGAAGTAGTGCAGGGCGGTGCCTGCGCTGCTCTCCTTGGTGTTCGCCTGATCGCGGTACCAGTAGTAGTGGTAGATGACGCCGCCGTCCGGGCTGCCGGAGTTGACCGCCTTCATGGTGGCGACGTTGTTCGGGAACGGCGTCGCGTTCTCCTTCATGCCCTTCAGCCAGGCGCGGGTGACGTCCTCGCCCTTCAGCGCCAGCAGGGCCGCCACGATCGCCTGGAAGTCGGCGCCGGAGACGCCCGCGCCCCAACGCCCCTTCCACTGCGGCTGCGCCAGATCCAGCAGCGAAGCGGGCAGCTGACCGGGCTGGACCTTGTTCTTGTTGTAGACGAAGACCGTCGAACGCGCCGCGACGCCGGTCCACTTGCCGGTGGACGGGCGGAACTGCGCGGGCACCTGCTCCAGGGTCTCGGCGTCCACGTCGGCGAACAGGCCCGCGTTCTCCACCAGCGCCATGGCGGGGGAGTTCTCGGTGAGGAAGACGTCGGCAGGCGAGGCGGCGCCTTCGGCGACCAGCTGGTTGCCCAGCGCGGTGTCGCCGCCCTGGCGCAACGTCACCTTGATGCCGGTCTCCTCGGTGAACGCCTCGGCCCACTCTTTGGTGAGCGACTCGTGCTGCGCGTTGTAGACGGTGATCTCGTTGGCGTCGTCGGAGGAATTCGAGCAAGCCGTGCTGCCGAGCGCCGTCAAGGTGAGGACCAATCCAGCGGCAATCGTCTTCCATCTGACCGGCTTCATCCTCGTCCTTCCGACCGCGCTACCCGTGCATATGTTGAGGCTTACCTAAGGAAGATACCGCGTCCGACATGCGGGAATGTCCGCAGCCGCCGGCATTCGCCCGGTTCGTCACGCCAGTCCCGAGAAGTCGCGCGGCACAACGTGATTGCGGTCGGCGCAGGTGCCCAGCGTGTAATCCGGTTGCAGTCCGAAGTACTCGCCGCGGGTGAGCGCGCTCCAGCGCCGGGCGTCCTCGGTGCGGGTCTTGTAGAAATTCACCATGTAGCCGCCCTCGTAGAGGCGCAGCAGGCTGTAGCCGCCCGGATACTCCTTGACCGCGGCGACCTCCAGGAACTCCACCGCGCACGGCGCGTCCGGCCTGGTGCGGCGATTGCGGTGGGTGTGGCCGCTGTGCTGCAGGAACACCCCGGGACTGCGAGTGTAGAGCGCCTGCAACTCGGCGCTGTCGCGTCCGTCGAGCACGAACCCCGGTCCGGCGAGGTTGGTCAGCCCCGATTCCGCCGTGACCGGGTGATGGCCGAACACCAGCGTCGGCCGGTCGGGGTCGGCACGCAGGCGTTCGGCGAGGTGATCGAACTGCGGGCGCTCGATGGACCCGCCCGCGCCGTCGAGCCTGCTGGTGTCCAATCCCAATACCCGCAGGCCGCCGACCTCGTGTTCGACCAGTTCCTGCCGCGGGGAGAAGACATCGGCCCAGCAGTCGCGGTGGTCGGCGGGCGCGGGCGCGCAACCGGCGTATTCACCACCCACGTGCGGCCGGTCGTGGTTGCCGCGCACGGCCAGGTAGTCGTCGCCGAACTCGCCCCAGGCGTCGAGGCGCGAGCGCACCGTGCGGATGTCGTGCTCGGAGGCTTCGGCCGTGAGGTCGCCCGCGAGCGCGAGGAGTTCCGCCGCGCGGTCGGGCCTGCGCAAGTCGTCCAGCATCGCGGCCAGCATCACCTCGGGATAGGGCGTGAGGCCGGGGTCCTGCCGGAAGCCGGGCGGCAGGTCGCCGACGATCAGCCCGCTGACCTGCTCGCCGTAGTGCACGTCGTTGGCCAGTGCCACCGTGCGCAGCCTGCGGCCGGGCGGCGGGACCAGCGTGGTGAACTCACCGCGTGCTTCCGGCGCGGCGGGGTCGGCCGTGGTGAGCGACAGCGCCGGTGTGGCGCGCAGGCCCGCCGACCAGGCTTCGAAGCGGTAGGCGCGTCCCGGTTCGAGGCCGTCGATCTCGGCGTAGTGGAAGGGTGTGGGGTGGTCGTCGGCGAAAACCGGCGCCGGTGCGCGCGGGGAGTCGGCGGGAGCGATCCGCACCTGGGTGTCGGTGGCGACGGGCAGCAGGCGACCGGCCGGGTCGGGCGCGAGCGTGGTCCAGGTGACGATCACCGAGGTGTCGGTGACGGTGACCACTTCCAGGTCGGTCGCGATAGTCGTATCCGGTCGAGCCCGAGCAGGTTTCGTGTTGACGGCGAAGGGGAGCAGTGCGCTGAGGCCGAACGCGCGCAGGACGGTCCTGCGGCTGGGGCCGCAGCAACTCATGCGTGAGCGCAGGCGATCAGCGCGTCCCCTCCTGGGAGCAGACCTTCCACTTGCCGTCTTCTTTCTTCAGATGCTCGGTCGTGCTGGTCTCGGTATCGGGTTGCTCGCCAGGCACCGCGACGGTGAGTTTGCCGCTGACCTTCGCGGTCGCGGTGTCCCCGGTGACGACGATGTCGTCGATCCTATCGATGGTGACCGACACCGAGGTGCTGTCGAATTCCCGCTTCTCGCTTTCGGTCATCGCCTCGAACGCGGCGCGTTCGCGGACGCACGCCTGTTCGGCCGCCGCGCGGAAGCCGCGGGTGTCCAGGGTCTCGTAGAAGTCGCGGATCGCCAGCTCGATCCTCTTCTCTTCCGAGGCGAGCGGGCCTTTGCCTCGAGTGGTCAAGAAGAATCCGGCGATCACCGCGCCCGCGATCACCAGCACGACTATGACCACCAAGCCCGCGATCAGGCCGGTGTGGCTCTTCTTCGGCGGTGGTCCCCAGGGCGGGTAGCCGGGTGGCGGATAGCCCGGTCCGGGCGGAGGGGGAGGTTGCCCCGGCGGCGGAAAGGGTTGCCCTGGTCCGGGCGGTGGGTAGCCAGGGGGCGGCTGCGGTGGTTGGTCATCCGGCGGTTGCCCGCCCGGTGGATAAGCCATGTCGTCCTCCGGTCTGCCCCCGGGTGCCTGCATCGCTACGGCAAAGGCGTGCCCGGGTGGCCGGAAACCAAACCGGGCCGGATCATCCGCCGGAACGAGGCGGGCCATGTCGCCGAGAACAAGACGGTTGCGCGCGAGCGGTCCGGGTGTCCAGCCTGCGAACGGGCTGGCCCGCAGCGCGCGCGACACGCGGCGCCTCGTCCGTGTCCTTGTCCGCCCGGCCTGCACCACGCGAGTAGTGCAAGTCCCCCGGTTCGGCGTAATGGCCTGCGGTTCGCGCGGCCTGGAGGCAGGGGGCATCGCGGTGCGCTGTTCAGGCACCCAAGGCGGCATGCCAGCGTGCGGTGTCGGTGTACTGGTGCAGTCGCGTGATGCGGCCGTCGTCGTCGACTTGCCACAGGTGCACGAATTCGGCTTCGTACTCCCGGCCGGTGGCACGGGCCGCGCCGCGATAGCGCCCCGTCACCACAACGGTGCCGTCGGTGGTCTCCTGCCAGGTCTCGTCGTACGGTGCGGTGTCGAACTCTCGCGCGACCGCGCCCCAGACGCGCGCCATCACCGCCAGCGGACCGTGGAAGACGCCGCCCGCGCCGCACGGCAGGCCCGGTGCGGTTCGCGCCTCGAACTCCGGATGCAGCAGGGCCAGGATCGCCGGTCCGTCGCCGGTCTGAGTCGCGGTGTAGAAACCCTTGACGACCTCGGATTTAGTAGACATGTCGCACTCCTTCTAGTGTGATCGTTCTAGAACGAACATACTAGATCCCGGGGCGTGGCGGCAGTGTGTCCGTCGTCATGCCGCCCGATTCGGGCTGTGTTTGCCTGGTGCTTGCCGCATATGTCCGGCTAACATTCGAACATGGGTTCGATAAGCGATGAAACGCCGCGAACCGAGGGAACGGAACCCGAGCTGGTCTACCCGAACCGAACCGGCCACTACTACCGGACGCTGACCTATCCGCCGCGGCCGGTCTGGGTGCGACTGGACGCGATCCTGGTCCGCGATCCGGGGACGCCGCGCCATGTGAACGGCGCCGGGGTCATCATGCGCGGCGAGCGTCCGGGAACCCTGACGCACTGGCTGCCCACCGTCGACGGCGACTGGATGGGCCGGGTGAACTACAGCATCCAGTTCGCCGACGGCCGTCCGGACCTGCAAGTGCGCGACCAATTGGTCCCGGCGTACGCGCTGCGCCCGCGTCATACCGGACAATCCGGACCGGAAGCCGATTGATCCGGCCGCGCGGAAAGGTCGCGCGAGCCGGGCCCGATCCATTGCCGCGAATTCGCCGGTTCTGTCGGTATTCGCGCGACCGCTGCCAGTGTCGTGTGCTGTGCGGTTTGCTGCTCCCGGCTTCGCGGCCCGAATGGGTTGTCCGGTCGATTGCCGGCCCGGTTGTCGGCGTAGGGGGCCGGTGATACGTTGCCCGGCATGGGATTTCAGTTGCCGCATCCCGAGGTGCTGTGGGCGCGCGTGACCGTCTTGGACGTGATCACCTGCGCCACGCACACCGATCGGGCCGCGAGCGGACAGGAGATCGGGCAGACGGCCAGAGTGGAAGGCGGCCGGCTGATCAACGACGACGGCGAGGGCAATTGGTACTCGCTGGTCAGATACCCCGGTGAGCGCGCGCTGCTATTCGGGCGAGACGAGGACAACGAGGTCGCCGGAACCTCCTACGACCCGCTGGCCGCGGCGCCCGCCTGGGTGCGCTCGGTGGAACCGACGACGAAGCTGCCCGGCGGCGTCGAAGGCCCGGTCAGCTTCGTGCGCTGGTGGGAGTTCGGCCGCTGGCAGCACGCGCCGACCGACCTCGACGACGGCCTCGAGATCAGCCTCAGCGCCGCAGCCGACCGGGAGGACTTCACCGGCAGCGTCATGAGCGCCGCCATCCACGCGAACTGGGTGGAGATGGACTACGAGGCGGGCAAACTGATCGCCCGCACCGTCGACCCCACCGCCCTGCACGCCCTCTGTGACGCGACCGAGAACGGCGCCGTCACCAAGGCCCACTTCTACTTCCTCGAGCCCGGCCTCACGGCCCCCGCCTTCACCTACCTCACCAACGCGGGCGTCCTCACTTCCACCGGCAAACCCACCGAACCCCTGCCATAACCGTCGCGCGGCGTACGGCACCTACCATCCGAAAAGGGCTCCCGTCCAGGGAGCCCTTTTCCTATGACAACGGCATTCGCAGCATCGCCATGGAACCGCCCCGAAGACGCACCGCTCATCTGTCACCGGATCGGATATCGCCATGGGCCATCGTCTCGGCCACCTCTTGCCCACAGCGCTGAGCTTCCAGACGAGAAAGGCCCCCGACCGGTCTGGTCGGGGGCCTTCGCTCGGTGCCCTCGGCAGGATTCGAACCTGCGGCCTTCTGCTCCGGAGGCAGACGCTCTATCCCCTGAGCTACGAGGGCGGGATAGGGCTCGGTCGGGGCCGGAATGGCGGTCCGATCGGGCTGGGTCAGCCTATCGTATCGGCGGCCGTCCGCCAAAAAGCGCGGACGGCGGCGGGTTTTCGGGTTATGGGAGAGGGGCCGCGCCGCGGGCGGTGAGCATGGTGGTCATCAGGTCGGATTCGCCGCGCTGGGTGGTGGCCATGGTCTCGGCGAGGGTGCGCACCGCGGTGGTGTCGGCGTGCTGGGCGGCGTAGTCGATCATCGACAGCCCGCCCTGGTGGTGGCGCAGCATGAGCTGCAGGAACATCGTGTCCAGCTTGGGGCTGGTGGCCTGGCGCAGCGCGGCGAGTTCGGCGGGAGTGGCCATGCCGGGCATGGTGGAGACCGGGCCGGAGTGGTGGGGCATGCCGGCGCCGGAATGATCGTGGCCGTCCATCGGCTCGGCCATCCAGCCCATGAACCCGTCGACGCTCTGCGCGGATTCGCCCCACAGTTGCAGCCAGCCCTGCATGCGCCCGATCTGGCTCTGCTGGGTGGTGAGGATGTCGTAGGCCAAGCGCCGTACCTCGGTGTCGGTGGAGCGAACCAGCAGCACACCCGCCATCTCGACGGCTTGGGCGTGATGCGCCGACATGTCCTGGCCGAAGCCGACGTCGACCGGGCCCGGGTCGGGCTCGGCGGAACCGTTCAGCGGTATCCGGGCGAGCACGCCGATCGCGAACCCGATCAGGATGGCGCCGATGATGCCGAGAGTCAGCAGCGCGGTGCGCTGGCGGCGGAACTGCCCGCCGATGCCGGACTCCGCCGGAGCTTCGCGGTCACCGGCTCCGCCCGTCGCTTCCCGGCCGGATGCGGCGGCTCCGCGATCGCCTGATCCGGCGGGTGCTTCGCCGCCGGAGCCAGTGGAGGCTCCTGGATCGCCGGATCTCGAGGCCGCGCGATCGCCGGTCTTGCCGAATTCATGAGCACCGGACGCAGTGGGTGTCGCGCGATCTCCGGCCCCGGCAGTTTCGCGATTCCCGGACCCGCTGACGTCAGGAGCGCCGGACGTTGCGCGATCCTTGGTTTTGCCAGCGTCAAGAGTCCCGGACACTGCGGAGGCTGCCCGATCCTCAGCCCCGCTGACTTCATGAGCCCTGGATGCTGTGGACCCTGAGCGATCCCCGGACACACTGTCGCGAGCCTTGGACCCTCCGGATGCTTCCCCGGCCCCGACAGCTTCGCGCCTCGCGGACTCCGCACCCTTCCGATCGCCGGACACTACTGCCCCGCGGCGGGCGCGGGCGGCACGGGCGCGGGCTGCACCGGCACCGGAGCGCCGGGCACACCGGGAAGCCCAGGAAGACCGGGCACGCCGGGCACACCCGGCAGACCCCCAGGCATGCCGCCGAGCTCGGTCTGATCCTTCTGCGCGCCCTTGCCGTCCATCGGCACCGCGTCGGGGCCGGGCGGCGTCGGGTCGAACGGCGGCGGGTTGTCGGTGTCGAACACGATGGTCGAGCAGTCCGCGCCGACCTCGGGGTAGGTGTAGTTGTTCAGCCGCAGAGCGGTGATGAACTGGCCGACGCGCTTGTCGTCGGGGCTGTCCAGCTTCAACTGGTGCCCCCAGGACTGCAAGGAGACGGCGGAGTCGAGGCCGGGGTAGGGCGACATCAGCGTGTACGGCTTGCCCTCGACCTTCGCCTTCAGCGTCGCGATGCCGTCGGCGTCCACCTTGTCGGGGTTGTAGGTGATCCACACCGCGCCGTGCTCGAGCGAGTGCACCGCGTTCTCCACCCGGATCGGCTTGTCGTAGACCACGCCGGTGCAGGTCGCCCACGACTGGTCGTGCGGGCCGCCGAACGGCGGGGCCTGGTCGTAGGCCACTCGCTGGTTCGAGCCGATGTGCAGCCCGGCGGGGTATTCCTTCTTCACCACGCCCGCGATCCCGTCGGACGGATCCTTCTTCTGCGCGCTCGGCGTGTACTTGTCCAGGTCGGCCTTTTCCCGGTACTTGGGGACCAGGCTGTAAGCCAGCGCGCCGATCAATGCGATGATTACTACGGCCGCGCCGATGGCCAACCAGGGAATCTGGCGATTCTTCTTCGGAAGCTGTCCTTGTCCACCCCGCTTGCGGGGAGACGACAACTTCGCCGCGGCCTTGGCGGCCTTGGCCGATTTGGCGCTGGGACTGCTAGGCATCGCTCAGTGTGCTCTTTCGACGTGGATGGATCCGCTGGCTGCGCAGTGCCCACCCGAGGTGTACACCCGCCAAGACCATAGGATAGAGACTCGTGACTCCAGCTGACCTTGCAGATCTCCTTCGCTCCACCGCGGCGAAGGTGCTTGTCGAACGCGGACTGGACCCCGCGGTCCTGCCCGACGAGGTCACCGTGGAGCGTCCCCGCAACCCGGAACACGGCGACTATGCCACGAACGTCGCGATGCAGGTGGCCAAGCGCGCCGGAACCAAGCCGCGTGACCTGGCCACCTGGCTGGCCGACGCGCTGGCCGAGGCCGACGGCGTCGCCGCGGCCGAGGTCGCAGGGCCGGGATTCCTGAACATCCGCCTCGCGGCCTCCGCGCAGGGCGCGATCATCGAGCGGGTGCTCGCCGCGGGCGCGGCGTACGGCACCGCGGAGACGCTGAAGGGCACCAGGATCAACCTCGAGTTCGTCTCGGCGAACCCGACCGGCCCCGTGCATCTGGGCGGGACCCGGTGGGCCTCGGTCGGCGACGCGCTCGGCCGCATCCTGGCCGCGCAGGGCGCGGACGTGGTGCGCGAGTACTACTTCAACGACCACGGCGCGCAGATCGACCGGTTCGCCGCCTCGCTGGTCGCGGCCGCCACCGGCGCGCCGACCCCGGAGAACGGCTACGCGGGCGCCTACATCGGCGAGATCGCCGACAAGATCGTTGCCGCCAACCCCGGCGCGCTGAGCAAGCCGGAGGCCGAGCGGCTCGAGCTGTTCAGGGCCGAGGGCGTCGAGCTGATGTTCGCGCACATCAAGGAGTCGCTGCACGAGTTCGGCACCGACTTCGACGTCTACTTCAACGAGAGCTCGCTGTTCGCCTCCGGCGCTGTCGAGCAGGCCGTGGAGCGGCTGAAGAACTCCGGCGACCTGTACGAGAAGGACGGCGCCTGGTGGATCGCCAGCTCGGAATACGGTGACGACCAGGACCGGGTGGTCATCAAGAGCGACGGCAAAGCCGCCTACATCGCCGGCGACATCGCCTATTTCCAGGACAAGCGGGCGCGTGGCTTCGACCTGTGCATCTACATGCTCGGCGCCGATCACCACGGTTACATCGGCAGGCTGAAGGCCGCCGCGGCCGCGTTCGGCGACGACCCGGCCACGGTCGAGGTGCTGATCGGGCAGATGGTGAACCTGCTGCGCGACGGCGTCGCGGTGAAGATGAGCAAGCGGGCGGGCACCGTGGTGACCCTGGACGACCTGGTCGAGGCCATCGGCGTGGACGCGGCGCGGTATTCGCTGGTGCGTTCGTCGGTGAACTCGAGCATCGACATCGATCTGAACCTGTGGGCCAGCCAGAGCAACGAGAACCCGGTCTACTACGTGCAGTACGCGCACGCGCGGACCGCGTCCATCGCGCGCAACGCCGCGCAGTTCGACTACGACTCCGTCACCGCCGACCTCGCGCTGCTGTCGGCCGAGGAGGAGGGCGAACTGATCCGCACCCTCGGTGAGTACCCGCGGGTGGTGTCCAGTGCGGCGAGCCTGCGCGAACCGCATCGGGTGGCCCGCTACCTGGAGGAACTGGCGGGCGCGTACCACCGATTCCAGACCAACAAGAACCTGCGCGTCCTGCCGCTGGGCGACGACCCCGTCTCGCCGACGAACGCGGCCAGGCTCGCTCTGGTCAACGCCACGCGACAGGTGCTGGCCAACGGCCTCGGCCTGCTCGGCGTCAGCGCGCCGGAGCGCATGTGACCGGCCGGTCGACCAGAGCGAGGAAGGAAGCGACAGTGAGCGAGCGCAGCGAGGGGCAGCTATGAGCGTGCATCCCGCCGGTCCACGGCATGCCGAGATTCCGCACGCCCCGAACCTGCCGGAGCGTCCCGGCGATCCGAAGCAGATGATCGACCTGCCCGCGAACGTGTGGCCGCGCAACGCCACCCGAGACGACGCGGGCGTGGTCCACTTGGCGGGCGTGCCCGTGTACGAGCTGGCCGAGCGGTTCGGCACGCCGCTGTTCGTGGTGGACGAGGACGACTTCCGTTCCCGCTGCCGCGACATGGTCCGCGCGTTCGGGGCGAACGCGCGAGTGCACTACGCGTCCAAGGCCTTCCTGTGCGGCGAGGTCGCCCGCTGGATCCGGGACGAGGGCCTCTCGCTGGACGTCTGCTCCGGCGGCGAATTGGCCATCGCGTTGCACGCGGGCTTCCCCGCCGAGCGAATCGCGTTGCACGGCAACAACAAGTCCGTCGAGGAATTGGAAGCCGCGGTGTCGGCCGGCGTCGGCCACGTGGTGGTCGACTCGCTCATCGAGATCGAGCGCCTGGAAGCCGTCGCCGCCCGCGCCGGTGTGGTGCAGGACGTGCTGGTCCGGGTCACCGTCGGCGTGGAAGCCCATACCCACGAATACATTTCGACCGCGCACGAGGACCAGAAGTTCGGCTTCTCGATCGCAGGCGGCGACGCGATGGAGGCGCTCGCGCGCGTCTTCGACGCCGACAACCTGCGCCTGGTCGGCCTGCACAGCCACATCGGTTCGCAGATCTTCGAGATCGACGGCTTCGAGATCGCCGCGCGGCGCATGCTCGGCCTGCTGCGCGAGGCCATCGACAAGTTCGGCATCGAGCGCACCGCGCAGATCGCGACGCTGGATCTCGGTGGCGGACTCGGCATTTCGTACCTGCCGTCGGACGATCCGCCGCCGCTGGACCAGTTCGCGGCGAACCTGCGCGAACTGGTGGCCGCCGAAGCCGAACGCGCCGGGCTGCCGACGCCGACGATCGCGGTCGAGCCAGGCCGCGCCATCGCAGGCCCGGGCACGGTGACGCTCTACGAGGTCGGCACCATCAAGGACGTCTCGCTCGACGGCGGCCTGCGCCGCCGCTACGTGAGCGTCGACGGCGGCATGAGCGACAACATCCGGCCCGCGCTGTACCAAGCCGACTACGACTGCCGCCTGGTCTCGCGGTCGTCACAGGCCGGGCCGGTGGTCGCGCGCGTCGTCGGAAAGCATTGCGAGAGCGGCGATATCGTCATCCGGGACACCTGGATGCCCGCCGACGTCGGCCCCGGCGACCTGATCGCCGTCGCCGCCACCGGCGCGTATTGCTACTCGATGTCCAGCCGGTACAACCAGTTGACCCGCCCCGCGGTCGTCGCGGTGCGGGACGGACAGCCGCGCCTGATCCTGCGCAGGGAGACGGTGGCGGACCTGCTCAGCCTGGAGGTGGAAGCGTGACGGCCAACGCGAAGAACGGCGTGTGGGGGACCGATCGCCCGATCGGGGTCGCGGTCCTCGGCATGGGCAATGTGGGCACCGAGGTCGTGCGCATCCTGCGTGAGCACACCGAGGACCTGCGTTCCCGCGTCGGCGCGCCGGTGGTGCTGCGCGGTGTGGCCGTGCGCAGTCTCGACACCGACCGCGGCATCCCCGCCGAGCTGCTGACCACCGACGCGGACGCACTGGTCGCCCGTCCCGACGTCGACCTGGTGGTCGAGGTGATCGGCGGCATCGATCCGCCGCGCCGGTTGATCCTGGCCGCGCTGAACGCGGGCAAATCCGTGGTGACCGCGAACAAGGCGCTGCTGGCCGACTACACCGGCGAACTCGCCGCCGCCGCCGAAGCCAGCCGCGCCGACCTGTACTTCGAAGCCGCCGTCGCGGGCGCGATCCCCGTGGTGCGCCCGCTGATCCAGTCGCTGGCGGGCGACCGGGTGAACCGGGTCGTCGGCATCGTCAACGGCACCACCAATTTCATCCTCTCCGCGATGGACGAGACCGGCGCGGACTATTCGCAGACGCTGGCCGAGGCCACCCGCCTGGGCTACGCGGAAGCCGACCCGACCGCCGACGTGGAGGGTTACGACGCCGCCGCCAAGGCCGCGATCCTCGCCTCCCTGGCGTTCCACACCAGGGTCACCGCCGCCGACGTCTACCGCGAAGGCATCTCGCGGATCTCCGCGGAGGACCTGGAGACCGCCTCGGCGCTCGACTGCACGGTGAAATTGCTGGCCATCTGCGAGCGCGTGGACGCAGGCCCCGGTGAGCCGGGACCGGAGGACGGCGGCAAAGAGCGCGTCTCGGTGCGCGTCTACCCGGCGCTCATCCCGCGCAAGCACCCGCTGGCCGCGGTGAACGGCGCGTTCAACGCGGTGGTCGTCGAGGCGGAGAACGCCGGGCGGCTGATGTTCTACGGGCAGGGCGCCGGCGGCGCTCCGACCGCGTCGGCCGTGCTCGGCGATCTGGTGATGGCGGCGCGGAACAAGTTCTACGGGGGTCGCGCTCCCGGCGAATCGGTTTATGCTGAGCTACCGATCGCGCCGATCGGCGATACGCCCACCCGCTATCACGTGAACCTGCAGGTCGAGGACCGCCCTGGGGTCCTGGCTGCGGTGGCGGGCGAATTCGCCGCACACGGGGTGAGCATCTCGACCGTCCGTCAAGAAGGGCACGGCTCGGGTGCGCGCCTGGTCGTGGTGACCCACCACGCCGTGGAGTCGGCGCTCGCGGACACCGTGGCCGCACTGGCGGAAATGGAATCCGTCACATCCGTGACCAGCGTTCTGAGATTGGAAGGCACCGAAGAATGACCACAGCGTCGCGTAGCGACTCCATCAGGGGCGGCGGCCGGGACAGCGGTGGGCACACGCCTGGCGTCGCGCCCAAGGCCGGAGCGCACTCACGCTGGCCCGGCCTGATCGCGGCCTACCGCGACCGCCTCGCGGGCGCGGCCGACTGGGAACCGGTCACCCTGTTCGAGGGCGGAACGCCGCTGGTGCCTGCGCCGCACCTGTCCGAGATCACCGGCTGCGAGGTGTACCTGAAGGTCGAGGGCCTGAACCCGACCGGCTCGTTCAAGGACCGCGGCATGACGATGGCGATGACCGACGCCAAGTACCGCGGCCAGAAGGCGGTGCTGTGCGCGTCCACGGGCAACACCTCGGCATCCGCCGCGGCGTACGCGACCCGCGCCGGCATGAGCTGCGCCGTGCTGATCCCGCAGGGCAAGATCGCCATGGGCAAGCTGGCCCAGGCCGTGATGCTCGGCGCGAAGATCATCCAGGTGCAGGGCAACTTCGACGACTGCCTGGAGCTCGCCCGCAAGGTCACCGCCGATTTCCCCAGCATCGGCCTGGTCAACTCGGTGAACCCGGCTCGCATCGAGGGCCAGAAGACGGCGGCCTTCGAGATCTGCGACGTGCTCGGCAAGGCCCCCGACGTGCACGCCCTCCCCGTCGGCAACGCGGGCAATATCACCGCGTACTGGCGTGGCTACCGGGAGTACTACGCCGACGGCGTCACCGGCGGGCTGCCGCGCATGCTCGGCGTGCAGGCCGCCGGCGCGGCTCCGCTGGTCAACGGCGCCCCGGTGAAGGATCCCGAGACCATCGCCACCGCGATCCGGATCGGCGCGCCCGCCTCCTGGAACGGCGCCGTCGAGGCCAAGGAGCAGTCCGGTGGCGCGTTCCGCGCCGCCACCGACGAGGAGATCCTCGACGCGTACCGCCTGGTCGCCGCCACCGAGGGCGTGTTCGTCGAGCCCGCGTCGGCGGCCAGTGTCGCCGGCGTGCTCGCCGCACGCAAGGAAGGCTGGCTGGACGCCGGGCTCACCGTGGTGTGCACCGTGACCGGCAACGGCCTCAAGGACCCCGACACCGCGCTGTCGGGCATGCCGCAGGTGCAGCCGATCGCCGTCGACCCGGTCGCGGTGGCCGCCGAATTAGAGCTGGCCTGAGTTGAATTCGCGCGAAAGCCAGGTCATGAGCGCGACGCTGCCCGCTGGTCTGACCGTGACCGCGAGGGTGCCCGCGTCCACGGCGAACCTCGGTCCCGGGTTCGACTCGCTGGGTATGGCATTGGGGATCTACGACGAAATCCAGGTGCGCACCACCGATTCCGGGCTCACCATCCGGGTCGAGGGCGAGGGCGCCGACGATGTGCCTTGGGGCCCTTCGCATCTCGTGGTCCGCGCGATCGAGCGCGGCCTGGAGTCGGCGGGGGTGTGGGCCGATGGCCTCGATGTGGTGTGCCGCAACGTGATTCCGCATTCCCGCGGACTCGGCTCCTCGGCATCGGCGGTGGTCGGCGGACTGGCCGCCGGGTGCGCCCTCGCCGCGAAGCTGGACCCGGCGCTGGCCACGTCCACCGACCGAATGGTGCAGCTGGCCGCGGAATTCGAGGGACATCCGGACAACGCGGCGGCCAGTGTGCTCGGCGGGATCGTGGTCTCCTGGACCGAGACCGATCACCCGGCCGACGAGGCCCCCGGCACGGAATACCACGGTCGCGTCTACCGCGCGGTGCGGCTGGAGGCGCATGCGGCGCTGCGCCCGGTGGTGCTGATCCCGCAGGAGCGCTCGTCCACCGCGCACACCCGCGGCCTGCTGCCCGACGTCGTGCCGCACAGCGACGCGGCGTTCAACGTCAGTCGCGCCGCGCTGGCCGTCGTGGCGCTCACCCAGCGTCCCGACCTGCTGCTTCCCGCCACCGCGGACCGGCTGCACCAGGCCCAGCGTGCTCCCGCGCTACCGTTGACCACCGCTTGGATCACCCGCCTGCGCACGGCGGGCCTCGCGGCCACCGTCTCCGGGGCGGGACCGACCATCTTGGCCCTGGGGACCAGCGAATTTCCCGCGGAACTCCGCGAACTGGCGGCGGCCGACGGCCTGCGCGTGGTGGAGCCGGGAATCGCCGAAGGCGTCCTGGTCGACTGACGGCGAGTCTGTCTTGCCGAGATTCGCAATGGACAGCTATTCTGGGCAAGTCCGTACATCGTGCGCATCAGACGCCGGTGCTTCATCAGGGCAATCGCTCCAGCAGGCTCCAGGCTCGAGCCTCCAGGCCATGGGGGTGCTGCGTAGCTGCGCAACTGGAATGATCTCTCCCCACCTTTCACCAACGGTGGAGAAGCCGCCGGGCCGGCGGGGCAGGTGATACGGCACACAGCGCCCGGACGGACGCATCCCAGTCCGGCAGAATGCCCGGGCTGCGGGACGAACCCTCGAAACAGCACACGGCAATCGAGGGAAGGAAAGGATTTCCGTGACAGATACGGACCTGCTCGCGACACCCGGCGTGGAATCGAGCCCGACGGGCGAGCGCGAAAGTGAATCCGGACAGATTTCGAAGATGAGCGAACACACCGACGTCGCACGATCGGGGCTGACTGGAATGTTGTTGCCGCAACTGCGCGCGCTCGCGGGGGAGCTCGGTATCCGAGGCACCTCCGGGATGCGCAAGGGCGATCTGATCGCCGCCATCAAGGAAAATCAGGCCGCGGGCAAGGCGGCGAAGGTGGAGAAGCCCGCCAAGAGCGAGGCCAAGTCCGCGGCAACCGCCAAGGCCGACGCGCCCGCGAAGGCCGGTGCCACCGCCAAGACCGCCGCTGCAGCGCAGCAGGCGCCCGCCAAGGCCGAGCAGGCGACCCTCGATGTGACGCCCGCGGCCTCCGCCGCGCCCAGCGAGGCTCCCGCCCCGGCGAAGACGGCCCCCGCCGATGCCGCGCCCGCCGCCGACGCGGCGCCGTCCACGGCGACCGAGACCACCGAAGAGTCCGGCCGGGAGAGCGGCCAGCGTGGCCGCGGCCGGCAGCGGCGCGGCCGTGACCAGGCGCGATCCGCCACCGAGTCCGCACCCGCCGAGACCCGTGCCGACGAGCAGAAGCAGGACGCCGAGCAGGGCGGCGAGCGTCGCCGCGACCGCGGCCAGGGTGACCGGCAAAGCGATCGCGGTCAGGGCGACCGTGGTCAGGGCGAGCGCGGCCAGGGCGACCGTGGCCAGGGCGAGCGCGGCCAGGGCGAGCGCGGCCAGCAGAGCCAGAACGGCAGCGCGGGCGGCCGCGGCGGTGACGACGAAGAGGGCGGTCGCGGACGGCGCGGACGCCGCTTCCGTGAGCGTCGTCGTGGGCGCGACCGTGACGGCGGTGGCGGTGGCGGCGAGTCGCGCGAGCTGGAGATCCGCGAGGACGACGTCCTCCAGCCGGTCGCAGGCATCCTCGACGTGCTGGACAACTACGCCTTCGTCCGCACGTCGGGCTACCTGGCCGGGCCGAACGACGTCTACGTGTCGATGAACCTGGTCCGCAAGAACGGCCTGCGCCGCGGCGACGCGATCACCGGCGCGGTGCGCGCCCCGCGCGACGGCGAGCAGTCCAACCAGCGCCAGAAGTTCGATCCGCTGGTGCGGCTGGACACGGTCAACGGCGGCGACGTCGAGGCGGCCAAGCGCCGTCCCGAGTTCGGCAAGCTCACTCCGCTGTACCCGAACCAGCGCCTGCGGCTGGAGACCCAGCCGAACAAGCTGACCACCCGGGTGATCGACCTGATCATGCCGATCGGCAAGGGCCAGCGCGCCCTGATCGTGTCGCCGCCCAAGGCGGGTAAGACCACGATCCTGCAGGACATCGCCAACGCGATCGCGACCAACAACCCCGAGTGCTACCTGATGGTGGTGCTGGTCGACGAGCGTCCGGAAGAGGTCACCGACATGCAGCGCTCGGTGAAGGGCGAGGTCATCGCCTCGACCTTCGACCGTCCGCCGTCGGACCACACCTCGGTCGCCGAACTCGCCATCGAGCGCGCCAAGCGCCTGGTGGAGATGGGCAAGGACGTCGTCGTGCTGCTCGACTCGATCACGCGGCTCGGGCGCGCGTACAACAACTCCTCGCCCGCCTCGGGCCGAATCCTCTCCGGTGGTGTGGATTCCACCGCGCTGTACCCGCCCAAGCGGTTCCTCGGCGCGGCACGCAACATCGAGAACGGCGGCTCGCTGACGATCATCGCCACCGCCATGGTGGAGACCGGTTCCACCGGTGACACGGTGATCTTCGAGGAGTTCAAGGGCACCGGCAACGCCGAGCTCAAACTGGATCGCAAGATCGCCGAGCGCAGGGTGTTCCCCGCGGTGGACGTCAACCCGTCCGGTACCCGCAAGGACGAGCTACTGCTCAGCCCCGACGAGGCGGCGGTACTGCACAAGCTGCGCCGCGTGCTGTCCGGCCTGGACTCGCACCAGGCGATCGATCTGCTGATCGACCGTCTGAAGAAGTCCAAGAACAACCTCGAGTTCTTGATGCAGGTGAGCAAGACCGCGCCGGGCGCGCTCGACGAGTGAGCAGTCCCGCCAGGTTGTCGCCGTGACAACGGCCGAAAGGGTCCCGCTGATGCGGGACCCTTTCGGCGTCTGGGGAGCGAAGAAGACGAGGCCCACCGTGGCCGCGCCGCCGATCAGGACCGCGAGGATCAGTCCGCAGGCCCCGCCGTCGGGATCGGGAGTGGCGGATTCCGAGGTCTGGACGTACACGGCGTTCTTCGGCGCGGGATAGTTCGCCAGGTCGGGGAGTGCGGATACACCGATGGCGACCGAGAGAGTCAGTAGAACGAAAATCGCGGCCGCGATTCGGATGTTCACGGGGTCTCCTTCCTGTCTCGGCACGCCGATGTGCACCAGGTCTGCAACTCTATGAACGAATTCGTTCATATTCGTGAGTAGCGGACTACCCGACTTCAGGGTCCCGGAGGCGGCGCGGATTCGCGTGCCCGGACTTCCGGGGGCGCGAACGGTGGGGGAGTACCTGGGCGGGAACAAACCGCTCGCCGGGGGCGTTTTGGGAGCGTAACGGCAGTTCTGGCATACTGAACGGTCGTTGCGTCTGCTCAGGTGAGCAGAGCTCCCGCCTAGTCGGTTCCGGTTCACGCTTCGCGCGCTTTCGCGCGGGCGACCCGGCGACCACAATCGAGAGGACATCCATGAAGGCAGGAATTCACCCGGCGTATGTCGACACCACGGTCGTCTGTGGTTGCGGCAACACCTTCCAGACTCGCAGCACCAAGGAGTCGGGACACATCACCGTCGAGGTCTGCTCGCAGTGCCACCCGTTCTACACCGGCAAGCAGAAGATCCTCGACACCGGTGGTCGCGTGGCCCGCTTCGAGGCCCGCTACGGCAAGCGTGCAGGCAAGAAGGCCGACGCCAAGTAGCTTCCTCGCCGACGCCCGGTCCTGCTGCGCAGGCCGGGCGTCGGTGTTTTGTCTGGACAGCTACCAGGAGAAGGAAGCACCGTGACGCAACCGTCCGCCATCGACGACATTCTGGCCGAGTACGCCGGCTTGGAGACGCAGCTGGCCGATCCGTCGCTGCACAACGATGCGGGCGCCGCGCGCAGGGTCGGCAAGCGGTTCGCCGAGCTGGCCCCGGTCATGGCGACCTACCGCAAGCTCGAGACCGCGCGCGACGACCTGTCGGCCGCGAAGGAACTCGCCGCCGACGACTCCGCGTTCGCCGCGGAGGTCCCGGATCTGGAACGGCAGGTCGAGGAACTGGAACAGGCCCTCGCCGACCTGTTGGCGCCGCGCGATCCGCACGACGGCGACGACGTCGTGCTCGAGGTGAAGTCCGGCGAGGGCGGCGAGGAGTCCGCCCTGTTCGCCGCCGACCTGGCCCGCATGTACGTGCGGTATGCCGAGCGCCACGGCTGGAAGGCCGAGATCCTCGACGTCGCCCTGTCCGACCTGGGCGGATACAAAGAGGCGACGCTGTCGATCAAGAGCCGCGACGCGGCGCGCGACGGTGTCTGGTCGCGATTCAAGTTCGAGGGCGGTGTGCACCGGGTGCAGCGCGTCCCGGTGACCGAATCGCAGGGCCGCATCCACACCTCGGCGGCGGGCGTGCTGATCTACCCGGAACCCGACGAGATCGAAGCGGTGCAGATCGACGAGACCGATCTGCGCATCGACGTGTACCGCTCCTCCGGCAAGGGCGGTCAGGGCGTCAACACCACCGATTCCGCGGTACGCATCACCCATCTGCCCTCCGGCATCGTGGTCACCTGCCAGAACGAGCGTTCCCAGCTGCAGAACAAGGCGCGCGCCATGCAGGTGCTCGCGGCGCGGCTGCAGGCGCTGGCGGAAGAGCAGGCCGATCAGGAGGCGGCGGCGGGCCGCGCCAGCCAGATCCGCACGGTGGACCGCTCCGAGCGCATCCGCACCTACAACTTCCCGGAGAACCGGATCACCGACCATCGGATCGGCTTCAAGGCGCACAACCTCGACGCCGTGCTGGACGGGGATCTCGACGCCCTGCTGGACGCTCTGGGGAAGGCGGATCGCGAAGCGCGTATGGCCGCGGAATGACCACCCGAGTAGCGCTGCGCCCCGCTATCAACGAGGCCGTCGAGACGTTGCGGACCGCCGGGGTGCACAGCCCGCAGGCCGACGCCGAGCATCTGGCTGCGCACGTCCTCGGCGTGCAGCGGACCAGGCTGATGCTGACCCCGCTCGTCTCGCCCGCCCAGCTGGCCGCCTACCGGGAGCTGGTCGCCCGCCGGGCCGAGCGAATCCCGTTGCAGCACTTGACCGGCACCGCCGTGATGGGCGCGCTGGACCTCGCGGTCGGCCCCGGCGTCTTCGTACCGCGCCCGGAGACCGAGTTGCTGTACGCGTGGGCGCTGGCGCAGCTGGAGGCGCTGCCGCACGATCACGCGCCGATCGTTGTCGACCTGTGCACCGGATCGGGCGCGCTGGCACTGGCCCTCGCACACGCGCGCCCCGATGCCGAAGTGCACGCCGTGGAACTCGATCCCGCCGCGCAGGTCTGGGCCCGGCGCAACGCCGACGACCGGATCGCCGCGGGCGATACCCCGATCACTCTCTACGCCGACGACGCCACCGATCCCGCCCTGCTCACCGACCTGAACGGCCGCGTGGACATCGTGGTGTCCAACCCGCCCTACATCCCCGAAGGCGCTCCCCTCGACCCCGAAGTGGCCGACCACGATCCGTCCATCGCCCTGTTCGGCGGCGCCGACGGTCTATCGGTCATCCGCGGCATGATTCCGAACATCACCAGACTGCTGCGCCCCGGCGGAGCCACCGCCATCGAACACGACGACACCAACGGTTCCGGCGTCGCCGCCCTCCTCACCGCCACCGGCGCCTTCACCGACGTCGTCGAACACCCCGACCTGGCAGGCAAGCCCCGCTTCGTCGCCGCAACGCACACATGAGCAGGTCCTCTGCACGGTCTCCCGCGCCGTTGCGCACCGAATCCGTGTGGTCCTTCCCGGCGCCTGTGCTGCCGACCGAGCACATTCCGCTGATGGTCGCGTCCTCTGACGACCGCACCGCCGGATGAAGCAACACGACGACGCCTGCACGACTGCGAGGCGGCCTCGCATGAACTGGTGGCGCGGGACGTCTCGCGACCGGTCGCTGGGCCGAGGAACAAACGCGTCACCGGCGCGACCTCCACGCGGCACCGCGCAACCGAACAACGGCGGGGGTGCGAGACGATGGCGTGCGGTGCGGCGGAGTACGGATCCAGGCATGGTTCCGAGCCGCAAAGGTCGCGTCGAGGACGCTCCCGATGCGCGGCGGCAGCCGCCGCATCCCACGTGACAACAGATTTCGTACGCACATGGGTAACTCGCCGGGCACGCCCAGAACTCGCTCGGCACCCGGCGCAAGACCTCAACGCAACTCTCGTTTCACCCCACTAGTACGGCCTGAGTTCTCGGAGAGGCGGCCCAGCATGCCAGGATGGTTGCCGTGAGTACCGTCTACGACTGCGCGGATCCCGACTCGCGCGCCGCCGGACTGTCCGCAGCCACCAGCGCCCTGAAATCCGGACGGCTGGTCGTGCTGCCCACCGACACCCTGTACGGGCTCGGCGCCGACGCGTTCGATTCGGCCGCGGTGAGTTCGCTGCTCGCGGCCAAGCGCCGCGGCAGGGACATGCCGGTCCCGGTGCTCGTCGGTTCCTGGCACACCATCGACGGCTTGGTGTTCTCGGTGCGCCCGCAGGCGCGCGAGCTGATCCGGGCGTTCTGGCCCGGCGGTCTGAGTCTGGTTGTGCAGCAAGCGCCTTCGCTCGCCTGGGATCTCGGCGACACCCGCGGGACGGTGATGCTGCGGATGCCGCTGCACCCGGTCGCGCTCGAACTGTTGCGTGAGGTCGGTCCGCTGGCGGTGTCCAGCGCCAACGTGTCGGGGCAACCGCCCGCGAAGACCGCCGCCGAGGCCCGCGAGCAGCTCGGCGACCTGGTGGGGGTGTATCTCGACGGCGGCCCTGCCGAACACGCGGTCGCCTCGACCATCGTGGACCTGACCGCCGACCAGCCGCGGATCCTGCGCGTGGGCGCGGTGCCCGTCGCCGACATCGCCGAGGTGCTCGGCATGTCGCCGGAAGCGCTCAGCGGCGCCGCCCAGCTCGGATGATGGGTTCGAGCGCCGTCGTCCCGCTCCGGGAGCTGCTCGTCGTGCTGCTCATCTCCGCGGTGGTGACGTTCCTGGCCACCGGTGGGGTGCGGGTGCTCGCGATCGGCTTCGGCGCGGTGGCCGTGCCGCGTGACCGCGACGTGCACGTCAAACCGATTCCGCGGATGGGCGGCGTCGGCATGTACATCGGCGTGGTCGCCGCGGTGCTGTTCGCCCACCAGCTGCCCGCGCTGCGCAGCGGCTTCGACTACAAACCCAATATCCCGATCGCCGTGCTGGTGGCCGCCACGATCATCGTGCTGGTCGGCATCGTCGACGACCGCTGGGGGCTCGACGCGCTGACGAAGTTCGCGGGTCAGGTGACGGCGGCGGGCGTGATGGCCGTCATGGGCCTTGGCTGGTACGTCATCTACAACCCGTTCAGCAACACCACGGTGGTGCTGGACGGACTGCAGGGCGGTCTGGTCACGGTCGCGGTCACCGTCACCCTGGTCAACGCCATGAACTTCGTCGACGGTCTGGACGGCTTGGCGGCGGGTTTGGGACTGATCGCCGCGCTGGCGGTCTTCGTGTTCTGCCTCGGTCTGATGAACGAGCAGGGCGGCTCGGTCGACACCTATCCGCCCGCGCTGCTCGCCGCGGCGCTCGCGGGTGGCTGCCTGGGATTCCTGCCGCACAATTTCCAGCCCGCCCGCATTTTCATGGGCGACTCCGGCTCGATGCTCATCGGATTGATGCTGGCCGCGGTCTCGACCGGCGCCTCGGGGCGAATCCCGCTGCAGGGATACGGCCCGCGCGACATCGTCGGTCTGCTTTCTCCGCTGTTGCTGGTCGGCGCGGTGATGTTCATTCCGGTGCTCGACCTGTTGCTCGCCATTGTGCGCCGGGTGCGCGCCGGCGTGAGTTTCTCGACGCCGGACAAAATGCACCTGCATCATCGCTTGCTGCAGATCGGTCATTCCCATCGGCGCGTGGTGTTGCTGATCTATTTGTGGGTCGGCGTGCTCGCCTTCGGCGCGGTCGGCACCTCGCTGATGGATCGCAGGCTGGTCGTATTGCTGATGGCGGGCGGGCTGGTTTTCGCGTTGGTGATCACCGCCGTTCCCGGGCTGCGGCGTGGGGACCCGGCGGGCGACGGATCGGCGTCCGGGTAAAGTCGGCGGCTGTGAGCTTCACACCCAGACCCGTCCCCGGCCCCGACGCGCCGCTGCGCTCCGCGCTGCGTTACGGCCTGATCGGCCTGGGCGTGCTGGTGGTCCTGTCGGTCGCGCTCGGCGCGGCCGTCTCGGGTGTCCCCGGCGTCTGGGGCGCGGTGCTCGGCGCCGCGATCGGCGGCGGCTTCATCCTCACCACCGCGGCCGTGGTGCTGTTCGGCGCGAAACTGCCGCCGAGCACCGCTGGTCTGGTCATGCTGGTCAGCTGGGTGCTCAAGCTCCTGGTGGCGCTGATCGTCGTCGCGATCCTCCAGCGGTTCGACTTCTACGACCGCGTCGTCCTGTTCTTCACCGTGGTCGGCGCCTTGATCATCGTGCTCGGCGCGGAGACCTATGGCGTTGTGCGGCAGAAGGTTCCGTACGTCACGACGACCGACTCCGAACCCGCGTCCGGTACTCGGGAGTAACGAAAACCCCCACCCCCTACACGCTGTCGTAGATGACTTGGTAAAGTGTTGGTAAGCAAGCGACCAAGTCGGGGATCAGTGAGGGGTCACCGCCGAGATCCCCTGCATGGGTCGCTATGCTTACTGCCGTGCCGGGCTCCGAGGGGTGTTCCGGTTCTGCATGTCGACGAATGTCGCCGACACACGTACAGACGCCTGGTGGATTTCGAACCACCGCACAGCTGCTGACGAACTTCGAGCCGACCTGAGTCGACCCAAATTGATCGTCAATGTCCGATCGAACCGCGGGAATGACCGTACCCGCGGCCCGAACACGGGAGAGAACGCTGAGCGTCACCACTCTGGCGGCCGAGTTCCACGCGCCGTCGCTTACCGACTTCTTCCCTCCAGCTGTGCTGTTCGAGGGAACGCCGTTCGAACTCGATCGATTGATGCTGATCCGCATTCTGATGACGGCCGTTCTCGTGGTCGTGATGGTGCTGGCATTCCGCTCGCCCCGGGTCGTTCCGCGCGGCCTGCAGAATGTCGCCGAAATCGGCCTGGTCTTCGTCAAGGAGCAGATCTGCGACGAGGTTCTCGGCAAGGAGACGGGACGGAAGTTCTTCCCGCTGATCGCGACGATCTTCTTCACGGTCCTCTTTCTGAACTTCTCGGGTGTCGTTCCGGGGTTGAACATCTCGTCGAACGCCCGAATCGGCATGCCGCTGGTGCTGGCCGTCATCGCGTACCTGGCGTTCAACTACGTCGGTATCAGGAAGTACGGCTTCTTCAACTACATGCGCAGCAGCATCGTCGTTCCGAACGTTCCCCCCGCGCTGCACGTGCTGCTGATTCCGATCGAGTTCGTCTCGACCTTCATCCTGCGCCCGTTCACGCTGACCGTCCGACTCATGGCGAACATGCTGGCCGGCCACATCATGCTGGTGCTGTTCTTCAGCGCGACCTGGTTCTTCCTGTTCGACGCCACCGCGTGGATGAAGGTGTTCTCGCCGTTCTCGCTGCTGGCCGGACTCGGATTCACGCTCTTCGAGCTGTTGGTCATCTTCCTGCAGGCTTACGTGTTTGCGCTGCTGACCGCCGTATACATCGGACTCGCACAGCACGCGGCCGATCACTGACCCGACCGACACAACTACCGGAAACCTGCTACACCACGCCGACCGGCGGGTGAGCAACAGAAAGGGAATGGAAGACTCATGAGCCTCGCTTACCTGGCCCAGGAAGCCGCCACCAACGAGAGCACCTTCAAGGGCCTGGGCGCCGTCGGCTACGGTCTCGCCGCGATCGGCCCCGGCATCGGCGTCGGCATCGTCGTCGGTAAGGCGATCGAGGGCATCGCGCGTCAGCCCGAGCTGCAGGGCACGATCCGCACCAACATGTTCCTCGGTATCGCGTTCACCGAGGCCCTCGCCCTCATCGGTCTCGTCGCCGGCTTCATTTTCTGATTCCGATGTACGAGTCAGTTTTGCTCGCGGCGGCGGAGGGAGAGGATGTGAATCCTCTCGTCCCCGAAACGTACGACATCGTCTGGTCGATCGTCTGCGTCGTCATCATCGCGGCCCTGTTCTACAAGTACGTGGTCCCGCGCTTGATGAAGACGCTCGACGAGCGTTCCGAGAAGATCGAAGGCGGCATCGCTCGCGCGGAAGCCGCGCAGGAAGAAGCTCAGCTCACCCTGCAGCAGTACCAGCAGCAACTGGCCGACGCCCGGCTCGAGGCCGCGCGCATCCGTGAGGACGCGCGCACCCAGGGCCAGGAGATCCTGGCGCAGATGCGCTCGGAGGCCCAGGCCGAGGCCGACCGCATCATCGCGGCGGGCCACACCCAGCTGGAAGCACAGCGCCAGCAGATCCTGACGGAGCTGCGCCACGAGGTCGGCCGCACGGCCGTCGACCTGGCCGAGAAGATCATCGGGCAGTCGGTTTCGGACGAGGCCAAGCAGGCGGCCTCGATCGACCGGTTCCTCGACGAGCTCGACCAGACCGACGCAGGCATCGGGGTCGGAAGGTAACGACGCGAAAGTGAGAAGCATGTACGCAGCGAGCCGCGAGGCCAGTGCCCGGTCTCGGGAGGCGCTTCGGGCCGCTCTGACCGGAAGCGACAGTGCTGCGGCCACGACGGGCTCGGAACTGTTCGCCGTTGTCGCCGTGCTGGACGACCAGCGTTCGCTGCGTGTGGCGCTCGCGGACGTGTCGGTGCCGGGTTCCGTGCGCGCGGAACTCAGCGAGCGGGTTTTCGGCGGCAAGGTCAGCGCTGCCACGCTGGCAGTGCTGACCACCGCGGTGGCCGAGAACTGGTCGCGCACCTCCGACCTGGTGGACACCTTGGTGTTGCTCGGCCAGGAGGCGTTGCTGGAGTCGGCGGCCCAGCGCGGCCGGATCGAAGCGGTCGAGGACGAGCTGTTCCGGCTCGGCCGGATCATCAGCGACAATCCCGAGTTGGAGCAGGCGCTCTCGGACCGGTCGCAGCCGGCTTCGGCCAAGGGCGAGCTGGTCCAACGGCTGCTCGCGGGCAAGACGGAGCCCATCACCCTGACCCTGGCGGAGCAGGTGGTGACCAGGCAGCGGTCGGGCATCAGCGCCGCCTTCGACGAGCTGTCCGACCTCGCGGCGGCGCGCCGCGATCAGATCGTCGCGCACGTGCGCGCCGCGATCGGGCTCACCGAGCAGCAGCGCGACCGGCTGGCCGCCTCGCTGCGGCGCATCTACGGCAAGGCGACCACGGTGCACATCCAGGTCGACCCGAGTTTGCTGAGCGGAGTCGTGGTGCGCGTCGGTGACGACGTGATCGACGGCAGCGCCATCGGCCGACTGGAGAAGATGCGCAGGGCCCTGACCTAGCGCGCTTCCACCACCCCCGACATTCCAGACCCAGACAGCGAGAGCAGGAAGAACATGGCGGAGCTGACGATCTCCTCCGACGAGATCCGTAGCGCGATCGAGAGCTACACCAAGAGCTACACCCCCGAGACCTCCATCGAAGAAGTCGGTGTGGTCACCGACACCAGTGACGGCATCGCGCACGTCAGCGGCCTGCCTTCGGCGATGGCCAACGAGCTGCTCGAGTTCCCGGGCGGCGTGCTCGGCGTCGCGCTGAACCTCGAGGACCGTGAGATCGGTGCGGTCATCCTCGGCGAGTTCGCCGAGATCGAGGAGGGCCAGGAGGTCCGCAGGACCGGTGACGTGCTCTCGGTTCCGGTCGGCGACAAGTTCCTCGGCCGCGTGGTGAACCCGCTGGGCCAGCCGATCGACGGCCTCGGCGAGATCGAGTCCGAGGAACAGCGCGTGCTCGAGCTGCAGGCCGCGACCGTGCTGGAGCGCCAGCCGGTCGAGGAGCCGCTGGCCACCGGCATCACCGCGATCGACGCGCTGACCGCCATCGGCCGCGGCCAGCGTCAGCTGATCATCGGCGACCGCAAGACCGGCAAGACCGCGGTCTGCATCGACGCGATCCTGAACCAGAAGGCCAACTGGGAGACCGGCGACCCGACCAAGCAGGTCCGCTGCATCTACGTCGCCATCGGCCAGAAGGGCTCCACCATCGCGGGCGTGAAGGCCGCGCTGGAGCAGCACGGCGCGCTGGAGTACACCACCATCGTCGCCGCCCCGGCCTCCGACTCCGCCGGCTTCAAGTGGCTGGCCCCCTACACCGGTTCGGCCATCGGCCAGCACTGGATGTACCAGGGCAAGCACGTGCTCATCGTGTTCGACGACCTGACCAAGCAGGCCGAGGCCTACCGCGCCATCTCGCTGCTGCTGCGTCGTCCGCCGGGCCGCGAGGCCTACCCCGGTGACGTCTTCTACCTGCACTCCCGTCTGCTGGAGCGCTGCGCGAAGCTGTCCGACGAGCTGGGCGGCGGCTCGATGACCGGTCTGCCGATCATCGAGACCAAGGCCAACGACATCTCGGCGTTCATCCCGACCAACGTGATCTCCATCACCGACGGCCAGGTGTTCCTCGAGTCCGACCTGTTCAACAAGGGCGTCCGCCCGGCGATCAACGTCGGTACCTCGGTCTCCCGCGTCGGTGGCGCCGCCCAGACCAAGGGCATGAAGAAGGTCGCCGGTTCGCTGCGCCTCGAGCTGGCGCAGTACCGCGAGCTGGAGGCGTTCTCCGCCTTCGCCTCCGACCTGGACGCGGCCTCGCTGGCTCAGCTCGAGCGCGGCGCCCGCTGGGTCGAGCTGCTCAAGCAGGACCAGTACTCGCCGGTGCCGGTCGAGGACCAGATCATCTCGATCTACCTGGTCGACCGCGGCCACTTCGACTCGATCCCGGTCGCCGACATCCGCCGCTTCAACGCCGAACTGCTCGAGGATCTGCACCGCAGCGCCGCCGACGCGTTCAAGGCGATCGAGGGCGGCAAGGTGCTCGACGGCGAGGCGGCCGAGCAGGTCGAGGCGGCGACCAAGAAGTTCCTCGGCACCTTCCTCACCTCCGACGGCACCCCCGTGGTGAACGAGGCCGAGGCGGGTCAGCTCGACCACGAAGAGGTCGAGTCGCTGTCGGTGACCCGCAAGCACGTCGAGAAGTAACGCGAGCCGGCAAATGCGCTATTCGATCCGCGGCGGACGCGACGGGCAGGGAAGTGGAAGCGACCACTTCCTGCCCGGCGGACGCCGCCCATCCCACGCAGCGAATGAAGGGAGTGTGAACCGCTGATGGCAAGTTTGCGTGAATTGCGCTCCCGCATTCGTGGTGTGAATTCGATCAAGAAGATCACCAAGGCCCAGGAGCTGATCGCGACCTCGCGCATCTCCAAGGCCCAGGCGAGGGTCGCGGCCGCGAAGCCGTACGCGGAGGAGATCACCAAGGTCCTCAGTGAGCTGGCGAGCGCGTCGAAGAACCTGTCGCATCCGCTGCTGACCGAGCGTCCCAACCCGCGCCGGGCAGCCGTGCTGGTGATCACCAGTGACAGCGGCATGTGCGGTGGCTACAACTCGAACGTGCTCAAGCGCGCCGAAGAGCTGATGACCACCCTGCGCGACGAGGGCAAGGAACCGGTGCTCTACGTCATGGGCAACAAGGGCCTGACGTATTACGCCTTCCGCAACCGTCCGTACGTGTCGGCGTGGACCGGGTTCTCGCAGCAGCCGAAGTACACCGATGCTTCGTCGGCCTGCCACCACCTGGTCGATGCCTTCATGGCGGGCTCCGACGGGGCCGTGCCGGCTCCGAACGGCACGGGTGACATCGCCGGTGTCGACGAGCTGCACGTCGTGTACACCCGCTTCGTGTCGATGCTGACGCAGACCCCTGAGGTGCGCCGCTTGGCGCCGATCCAGGTGAGCTACGTCGACGAGAACTTCGACCTGGGTGAGGACATCGTGTCGGATTCCCCGACCGCGGACGTCCACGCGCAGTACGAATTCGAGCCCGACGCCGATGTGCTGCTGGCGGCGCTGCTGCCGAAGTACGTCAACACGCGCATCTACGCGTCGTTGCTCGAGGCAGCGGCATCCGAGTCAGCGGCTCGGCGCACCGCAATGAAGGCCGCCACCGACAACGCCAACGAGCTCGCGAGCGTGCTCCAGCGCGAGGCGAACTCGGTGCGTCAGGCCCAGATCACGCAGGAAATCAGCGAAATCGTCGGCGGCGTGAACGCGCTGGCGTCGAGCTCGGACCGCGACTAAGCGCCTGCGGCTCCCGAGAGCCGCACATCGACACGGAGAGAACCAACACCAATGACCGCAGCTGTCACTCAAGACAACACGAGCCGGACCGGCGGCGCCGCAGGTCGCGTCGTCCGGGTCATCGGCCCCGTCGTGGACGTCGAGTTCCCGCGCGGAGCCATCCCCGAGCTGTTCAACGCTCTGCACGCCGAGATCACCCTGACCTCGGTGGCCAAGACCCTGACCCTCGAGGTCGCCCAGCACCTCGGCGACAACATCGTGCGCACCATCTCGATGCAGCCGACCGACGGCCTGGTCCGCGGCGCCACCGTCACCGACACCGGCAAGCCGATCTCGGTGCCGGTCGGTGACGTGGTCAAGGGCCACGTCTTCAACGCGCTCGGCGACTGCCTGGACACCCCCGGCCTCGGCCGCGATGGCGAGCAGTGGGGCATCCACCGCAAGCCGCCGTCGTTCGACCAGCTCGAGGGCAAGACCGAGATCCTGGAGACGGGCATCAAGGTCATCGACCTGCTCACCCCGTACGTGAAGGGTGGCAAGATCGGTCTGTTCGGTGGCGCCGGCGTCGGCAAGACCGTCCTGATCCAGGAGATGATCACCCGTATCGCGCGGGAGTTCTCCGGCACCTCGGTGTTCGCCGGCGTCGGCGAGCGCACCCGTGAGGGCACCGACCTGCGCCTGGAGATGGAGGAGATGGGCGTCCTTCAGGACACCGCCCTCGTCTTCGGCCAGATGGACGAGCCGCCGGGCACCCGTATGCGCGTCGCCCTCTCGGCCCTGACGATGGCCGAGTACTTCCGCGACGTGCAGCACCAGGACGTGCTGCTGTTCATCGACAACATCTTCCGGTTCACCCAGGCCGGTTCCGAGGTCTCGACCCTGCTCGGCCGCATGCCCTCCGCCGTCGGTTACCAGCCCACGCTGGCCGACGAGATGGGTGAGCTGCAGGAGCGCATCACCTCGACCCGTGGTCGGTCCATCACGTCGCTGCAGGCGATCTACGTGCCCGCCGACGACTACACCGACCCGGCTCCGGCGACCACCTTCGCCCACCTCGACGCGACGACCGAGCTCTCCCGCCCGATCTCGCAGAAGGGCATCTACCCGGCCGTCGATCCGCTGACCTCGACCTCCCGCATCCTGGAGGCCTCGATCGTCGGCGACCGGCACTTCCGGGTGGCCAACGAGGTGAAGCGGATCCTGCAGAAGTACAAGGAGCTGCAGGACATCATCGCCATCCTCGGTATGGACGAGCTGTCCGAAGAGGACAAGGTGCTCGTCGGCCGCGCCCGTCGTCTGGAGAAGTTCCTCGGCCAGAACTTCATCGTGGCCGAGAAGTTCACCGGTCAGCCGGGTTCGGTCGTGCCGCTCGAGCAGACCATCGACGACTTCGACCGGGTCTGCAAGGGCGAGTTCGACAACTACCCGGAGCAGGCCTTCAACAGCTGCGGTGGTCTCGACGACGTCGAGGCGGCCGCCAAGAAGATCCTCGGAAAGTAGTCACCGATGGCGGAAATGTCAGTCGATCTCGTCGCGGTCGAACGCCTGCTCTGGTCCGGCCAGGCGACGTTCGTCAGCGCGCAGACCACCGAGGGCCAGATCGGCATCATGGCCGGCCATGAGCCGCTGCTCGGCCAGCTGGTCGAGGGCGGCACCGTGACGATCGTGGACACCGATGGTCAGCGGGTCGTCGCCGCCGTGCACGGCGGCTTCTTCTCGGTGACCGCGAACTCGGTTCGGGTGCTCGCCGAGTCGGCGGAATTCGCCGACGAGGTGGACGTCGAGGAGGCCCGCCGGGTGCTGGCCGACTCCGACGCCAGCGAGGAGCAGCAGCGGGCCGCGCAGGCTCGGGTGCGCGCGGTCGAGCAGACCGCGAACGCCTGACCACAACCTGTTATCGAGAACGATCGCTGTCGGCGGTGAAGCCTTCTTCACCGCCGACAGCGTCTTTCAGGCGAGTCGGACACGGCCGGGGCATTTGTAAACTCGGGGCCGTGATTGAATGACCGCACGCGGTGTACGCATCGGGCTCGGCGGCGGAAGCCTGCTGACCACGAAGAGCTTGTGAACATCGCCAGTGGAATACCGTGTGGATCACACGGCGGCGGAGCGAAGGGACGAACGCATTGCAAACCGGGATGGTTCTCCTGATCATTCTGGTGCTGACGCTCGTGTTCCTCGCCCTCGCTTCGACTTACCGCCTGATCATGCTGCGGCGCGGCGGAACCGCCGCGATTCTGCGTGTCCTCCCCGCTCGCGGCGGTCAGGGGTGGCGGCACGGACTGATCCGCTACGACGAGGATCGTCTCGTCTTCTTCAAACTCACCAGCTTGAAACTCGGCCCCGACTCCACTATTCAGCGGCAGGGCATCGAGATCGGCGATCGCCGCGGTCCGCGCGGCGACGAGTACGACATCATGACCGACGACATCGCCGTGATCGCGGTGTCCGACCGCGCGGGCGACTTCGAGCTGGCCCTCGACCGCGACTCCTTGACCGCTTTTCTCTCCTGGGTGGAGTCCCGCCCCTCCGATCGCACCCGGCGGATGCCGGGCCTGTAGTCCCCGGTCCGACGGCCATCGGCAGTCCGAGCCCGCCGCGCCCGTTAGGGTTGTGCTGTGAGCGTGCACTTGACCCGGATCTACACCAGGACCGGCGATGACGGGACCACGGGATTGAGCGACTTCTCCCGGGTCGCGAAAACCGACCCACGCTTGGTCGCCTACGCCGACTGCGATGAGACGAACGCCGCCATCGGCGTCGCGATCGCCCTCGGCCACCCGGACGAAACGATGCTCGCGGTGCTGCGGCAGATACAGAACGATCTGTTCGATGCCGGGGCCGATCTCTCCACCCCCGTGGTCGCGGAGCCGAAGTACCCGCCGCTGCGGGTCACCCAGCCCTACATCGATCGGCTCGAAGCATGGTGCGACGAGTTCAATTCCGGGCTGCCCGCGCTCGATTCGTTCATCCTGCCCGGCGGTACGCCGCTGGCGGCGCTGCTGCACACCGCGCGTACGGTCGCCCGCCGCGCGGAGCGCTCGGCCTGGGCGGCGATCGAGACCCATCCGGAGGACACCAACGTGTTGCCGGCCAAGTACCTCAATCGCCTCTCGGACCTGCTGTTCATCCTGAGCCGGGTGGCCAATCCCGGCGGCGATATCCTGTGGAAGCCCGGCGGAGAACGGCCGGGCGTCTGATCGCGTAGCACCGCCAGGCGAGTACCCGAACGATCACTGGGTATGGCCAGCCAAGGTCTCGCAGATCGCAGTACGCCCATCCCGCGGCACTCGCTCCAACGGCGAAAACGTCCGGAGGCGAGGGGAGTCGTGGAGAGGCGGCACCGTAGTGCGCCGCCCCAACTATCCTTGCACCAACAGTGCGCCGAATACGCGGAGAGGCGGCATGGAACGGTTTTTGGTTACCGGCGGAAATCGACTCGTCGGTGAGGTCACGGTGGGGGGCGCCAAGAACAGCGTCCTCAAACTGATGGCCGCTGCGTTGCTGGCCGAGGGCACCACCACGATCACGAACTGTCCGGACATCCTCGACGTGCCGCTGATGGGTGATGTCCTGCGCGGACTCGGCTGCGACGTGACCATCGACGGCGGCGTGGTCAGCATCACCACGCCCGCCGAACCGAAGTATCACGCGGACTTCCCCGCGGTGACCCAGTTCCGCGCGTCGGTGTGCGTGCTCGGTCCGCTGATGGCGCGGTGCAAGCGCGCCGTCGTCGCGCTGCCCGGCGGTGACGCCATCGGCTCCCGCCCCCTGGACATGCATCAGGCCGGTCTGCGCCTGCTCGGCGCGACCAGCGAGATCGAACACGGCTGTGTGGTGGCCAAGGCCGACGAGTTGCAGGGCGCTCGGATCCGCCTGGACTTCCCCTCGGTCGGCGCGACCGAGAACATCCTCATGGCGGCGGTGCTCGCCGAGGGCGAGACGGTGATCGACAACGCGGCGCGCGAGCCCGACATCGTCGATCTGTGCAACATGCTCGTGCAGATGGGCGCGCGGATCAGCGGCGCGGGAACTTCGGTGCTCACCATTCAGGGGGTCGAACGTCTCCACCCGACCACGCACCGCGTGATCGGAGACCGCATCGTCGCCGCGACCTGGGGCATCGCCGCCGCCATGACCCTCGGCGACATCCGGGTCACCGGCGTGAACCCCAAGCACCTCTCGCTGGTGCTGGACAAGCTGCGGTCAGCGGGGGCACGCATCTCTTTCGAGCAGGACGGCTTCCGGGTGGTCCAGGCCGAGCGTCCGCGCGCGGTCAACTTCTCCACCCTGCCGTTCCCCGGTTTCCCCACCGACCTGCAGCCGATGGCCATCGGGCTCGCGTCCATCGCGGACGGCACCTCGATGATCACCGAGAACATCTTCGAGGCGCGCTTCCGGTTCGTGGAGGAGATGATCCGGCTCGGCGCCGACGCGCGCACCGATGGGCACCACGCGGTGGTGCGCGGGATCCCGCGGTTGTCGAGTGCGCCGGTGTGGTCGTCGGACATCCGGGCCGGCGCGGGTTTGGTCCTCGCGGGCTTGGTGGCCGACGGGACCACCGAAGTGCACGACGTCTTCCACATCGACCGCGGATATCCGAATTTCGTCGAGCAGCTGCAGGCGCTCGGTGGCGATGTCACGCGGGTCGGCGTCACGGATTGAGCGCCGCGGCGTTCGGGTCAGTGGGCGAGTTACCGAAAGTGTTCCGCAAAACGCGTGCTGACCAGGGGATTTGACATGGTGCACGCAGACACGTAACTTATTCCAAGTCAGAGCGACACGGACACCGACCCGGGGCCCAGGAGCTGAGCGGAAACGCTGAGCGAGAGGCCAGGGAAACGAGGTAGGACGAGGAGCGCCTGACGATCACACTAGCTCGAACGAGGTCCCAGTTTGCAACTGGGTTCACGGCTGAGCTAAGCTGGAAAAGTTGCTTCACCGATCAATCGGTTCAAACCGAACGATGGTGTGTGCGTGTGTTCTTTGAGAACTCAATAGTGTGTCGATGAATGTCAGTGCCAATTATTTTGGTTTCGGCTCTTCATACCCCCGTGTGGAGGGTCGGACATTTTTAGTCAGCTAATTTCCGGCTGGCGATTGTTTTGCTGGGTTTTCGGACT
>NZ_JBIRYN010000005.1:0-593214 GCF_044389845.1 Nocardia sp. NPDC019323 | reverse complement strand
AGATCATGCACACGTTGCCGCATGCCGCGCAGGTCGCGATCCGGGAATCACTTGCCGACAACGACGATACGCAGGTGATGGCCTACAACAGCGGCAACATGACGACGCTGGGGGATGGCGCGGCACGGTAGCGGGAGCGAACGTGCTGCCGGACCGCGTCCGCCGTCCGGCAGCGCAACAGCGAACTCCGGTCAGATGTCGGCTTCCTCCAGCTTGCGGCGCATCAGCTTGCCGGTGGCGTTGCGCGGCAATTCGTCGACGAACACCACGTCGCGAGGCACCTTGTGGCGGGCCAGGTTCGCTTTGACGTAGTCCTTGATCTCCTGCGGGTCGCGCGTGGCGTTTTCGGCGGGCACGACGAACGCGCGCAACCGTTTACCGAAGTCGCGATCCTCCACGCCGACGACCGCGGCTTCGAGGACGTCGGGACGGTCGGCCAAGAGGTTCTCCACCTCCAGCGGGTAGACGTTCTCGCCACCGGAGACGATCATGTCGTCGTCACGGCCGTCGATGAACAACCGGCCGTCGGCGTCGAAGTGGCCGACGTCGCCGCTGGACAGCAATCCGTCGACCATTTCCTTGTTGCGTCCGTCGGTGTAGCCGGAGAAGCTGAGCCCGCTGGAGACGAAGATCGTGCCCACCTCGCCGGGCGTGGTAATCCTGTTGCGCTGCGCGTCGTAGATCGCGACCCGGCAGCCGACCGGGGGTCTGCCGACGGTGCCCGGCGCCACGCGCATGTCGTGCGGGGTGGCCACGGCGGCGACCGCGACCTCGGTCGAGGCGTAGAGGTTGTACAGCACATCACCGAAGGCGGCGGCCGTGCGCCGGCTCAGGTCCGGCGAGACAGGCGCTCCCGCGGTGAAGATCACCCGCAGTGCGCTCGTGTCGAACTGCTCGAGGACGGCGGGTCCGAGGTCGAGGATGCGCTGCAGCATGGTCGGTACCACCACCAAGGTGGCGGCGCGGTGCTCGGCGACGTTGGCCAGCGTCCGGCGCGGATCGAATCTGCGCTGCTGGAAGACGATCTTGTTGCCCAATGCCCAGCCGAGAGTGAACTGCGACAGGCCGGTGCCGTGGAAGATGGGGGCCGCCATCACGACCGTGTCGTCGCGGGGAAACGGCACTCGGTGCAGGAACTGCGCGGACTGCAACGGCGAGACCTTCTCGCGCGGGGCGCCTTTGGGAGTGCCGGTTGTTCCGCTGGTCAGAATGACGATGCCGCCGGGGCGTTGCGGTGGCGGCAGCGGCGCGGACGAGTTGGCGGCGATGAGCGAGTCGATCGTCGGTGTGCCCGGCTCGACGGCGTCGCTCTCGTCCACCCAGCTCAGAATGCGCGGCACCCGTCCAGGCACCGCGCCGAGCAGTTCGAGGAATTCGCTGTCGAGCAGGATCGCGCCGACGTTCTCTCTGGCGGCGACCTCGGCGAGCTGCGGCTTGGCGAAGCCGGTGTTCATCAGGACCACGCGGGCGCCCAGTTTCCCGGCGGCCAGCAGGGTCAGGACCATTCCACGGTGGTCGCGGCAGAGTGCGGCGAGCACTGTGCCGGAGCCGATTCCGGCGGCGGCGAGCCCGCGGGTGAGCGCGTTGGACTGCTCGTCGAGCTGATCGAACGTGAGTGTTCCGCGTTCGTCGACGATCGCGGGTGCTGCCCCGTGGGTGCGGGTGGCATGAGCCAGCGTGGTGACGAACGGGCCGTACACGGAGGCTTCACGCATCACGCGAATCGTCTCCGCCGGCCGCGCCGGATCGACCACCCCGCGCCTGGCCGGCACGGCGGCCGCCGAGACCAGGTCGGCCACCGACCGCAGCGCCACGAGGGGGGGAGCGCAACGTCATGGTCATCCAACACCTCCAGTGAGCCGATCGGCGATCGAACCCAGCCGCCGAGCCGCCCCGTCGATGCGGCTCTCCGGCGATGAAGCCTACCTCGAGAGAAGAATCATCATTCACATAAATGCCGATTCGACCCGCTGGAGCGAGGGGGTGGGCGATTGCCGCCGCGGAGGCTTGATGAGAGGATAAAGTGAATTCTCTATCAACATATCGTTGGAGCTGGGCATGTCCGAATCCGAACCGGCAGCGCGGCTGTCGAGCACTCCTGCGTGGCCGCGCGACTCCGACCTGCTCGGCCGCGGCGATGCTCGGCACCTGTCCGCAGGGCATCTGCGGGCGGCGTGCGCCCCGGAAGCCGATATGCAGACCGCCTCCAGTCGTGTGAACCGCGCGGTCTCGGTCGGCGGTCCCGGATCGTTGCTGCGGAAGTACCTCGGCGACCGGCGATTCGCGCTGGCGCTTCCCCGGGCGGTGGCCCTGCAGATACTGCATCCCGCGATCGCGGCGGCGCTCACCGAGCATGTGACCTACCGGCTGTGGTTGCACAAGCGCCGCACCGTCAACGCGATGGTGCAGATCGCCTATTCCGACCGGGATCTGCGCTCACTGATCCACGCGGGGCACGCCCACGTGCAGGGTGGTGACGATTCGGGCGCCCGCTATCACGCGCTTCGGCCGGACGTGTTCTTCTTCCAGCATGCGACGTATGTCGACACGCTCTTCTTCGCGATCAACACATTCATTCGCCCGCTGACGCCGGAAGAGAGCGACGGGCTCTATCGCGAATGCGTCGAATGGTATGGCCGGTACGGCATTTCGGCCCGGTACATGCCGCGCACACTGCCGCAGTTCCGTGACTACCTCGAGGATGCCTGTGCGACCACGCTGCGCACGAGTCCGGCCGCGGCGCAGCTTGCGCCGCAGGTGCTGCGGCCGGACGCGTGGATACCACGGGCGCTGCCGGACTCGGTGGTGCGCGCTATCCAACACCCGCGAGCGCGGGATCTCCTCGGTGTGCCGCCTCGTCGCGGTGACCGGTCCGCGTTGCGCCTGTACGCGCTGGCGTCGAGAGCTGCGGGGTCCGTCGCGCCACGTCGCGTGAAGTACCTCCACCCTGCTCGCACGGCTGGCATCGGCGCGTCATGGGGAGTGGGCCAGGGGGGCGATTGACACCGGGCTCTGCCGAAAATACCTTTGTGATCAAATATAAATATGTTTGAGTGCAAAGATACTTTCCGTTGTTCTCCGTGGCCCGCGCGGGGTTCGGCGAATCAGTTCTCTCAGGAGCAGATCATGTCGGATGAGACGCACGACGCCGCGCATGTGGCGCGCTGGATCCGCGACTTCGCGCACCCGCTTGTGCAGGTCGAGGCCGATGGATCACTCGCCGACCTCGCGGCGTTGGCCGACCGGGCCGACGGCGCTGTAGTCGTCGGAGTCGGCACAACCACCCGAGCGGGGCACGAACTCTCCGTAACCGCACACCGCATCCTGCGATTGTTCGTGGAAAAGCTGGGGTTCCGGGCGCTCGCCTTGCTCGATGACGAATCGGTGGTGGCGGCCATGGACGCATACGCGCGCACGGGCGCCGGGGACGCGCGGGCGATCCTGGGTCAGGCGTGGGTGCCGTGGCGTACGGCTGAGACGCTCGCGGTTCTGCGGTGGGCGCGGGAATTCAACGCGGCGCATCCGCACGACCCGGTGCGCCTGGTCGGCCTGGCTGCCGAGACCGCCAAACCGTCGCACTACGAGCGGGTGACTCGCTTCGTGGAACGTGCCGCACCGCAACGGCTCGCGGAGCTGAGATCGCATTACGATCCGATCGTGACGGCCCATCGGCTGGGCGAGCACATCCAGCGCGCGAACGGCACCCACCCGGGGCGCCCGTTCGCCGACCATGCCGAAGACGCGTTGGCGCTGGTCGCGTCGCTGCCCGCTGCCGCCGACGCGCCCGAAGTCCTGGACGCGGCTCGCCTCATCGTGCGATACCACGACAACAGCACCGCCTCGGGCCGGCGTGACTTCGCCGCCGAATCGCTCGATGCCGCTCGCCGCATCGTGGACTGGCACGATCGCACGGGGCACCGGATCGTGTACTGGGAAGGCGTGTCCAACACCGCCGTCGCGCGAGAACTCACCGTCGCCGCTATGTCACAACGGTTTCCGAGTACGGGCTCGGTGCTGCGTGACCACTTCGGAAGCGGATATCTCTCGGTCGCGCTCACCTTCCATCATGGCAATGTCCGTGCCGACCTGGCCGTGCCCGCCCCGGCGGCGGGCTTCGCCGACGCCGTGCTCGATCAGCCCGAACTCGGCGACTACCTGCTCGATCTCCGGACCGCACCCGCGGGCGCGGTCCGGAGCTGGCTGCATCGGCCCGCCAGGCTCCGCCTCGTCATCGGCACCTACCGTCCCGAGCGCGACACCGACCACCACATCGCCGGCGCGGGCCTGGGTGACTGGTTCGACGTGCTCCTGCACATCCGGACCATCACCCCCACCCGCTCGCTTGCCGGACCGTGACCCGCCTACGTTGCGGGGCGTCGACGGAGTGCGCGCCCGGCCGGCGCACAGCGCCTCCCGCCGGTTCGGCGGGAGGGCCGCAGGCGGTCAGGAGCCGCGGCCGGTGCGTCGCTGGAGTTCATCGATCAGCTGTGACGCCTCCGCCTTGGTCAGTCCCTCCGGCACCTGCGCACCCGCTTCCTGGGCCAGGGTGTGTAGGTAGGAGTCCTGCGGGCCGGTCATCGGCTCGTCGCCGGTGGTCCACTCGTCCGGATCCTTCTCCGGCTTCGGCTGCACCATCGTCGCTCCTCACACTCGACAGAACAGATGTTCGACTCCCGCCTACCCGGATCGTGGAGCGTCAATCAGCGGTGCGGAGAATCCGGCCGCCCGTCACCGGACCGTCGGTTCCTCCGGCCTCGCCACGGCGTCGGGCGCGGCCGTCCCGCGCCATCCCCCGATCAGCCGCATCGCGTGGTAGATCAGCAGCGCGGCGACGGCGCCGAGGGTGATCCCGCCGAAGTCGAGATCTCCCATCACCCATGTGAAGTCGGCGATGCCGATGACCAGCGGGACGGCCGCGGTGAACTGGTTGATCGGCTTGCCGAAGTCCACCCGATTGCTCACCCAGATGTGCACGCCGAGAATTCCGACCAGGCCGTAGAGCGCGGTCGTCACGCCACCCAGCACCCCGGCCGGGATGGCGGCGATCACCGCTCCCACCTTCGGCGACAGGCTCAACGCGACGGCCGCGGCCCCCGCGACCCAGTACGCCGCGGTGGAGTACACCTTGGTCGCGGCCATCACGCCGATGTTCTCCGCATACGTAGTGGTCGCCGAGCCGCCGCCGCTACCGGCGAGCACCGTGGCCAGACCGTCGGCCGCCAGCGCGCGGCCCATGCGCCGGTCGTAGTCGATGCCGGTCATCGTGGTGATCGACTTGACGTGCCCGATGTTCTCGACCACCAGCACCAGGACCACCGGCAGGAACATCGGGATCACCGCGAGATGGAAGCTCGGGGCGTGGAAGTCGGGCAATCCCACCCAGGCCGCCCGCCCGATCGCCGCGGTGTCGACCTCGCCGCGCGCGAGCGCGAGCAGATAGCCGAGCACGACACTGGTGACGATCGCCAACCGGCCGAGCAGCCCGCGCAAGAGCACCAGACACAGAATCATCGAGACGAGCACGACCGTCGCGGTGATCGCGTCCTGCTCGAAATTCGTCTTGGCGGTCGGCGCCAGATTGAGGCCGATCAGTGCGACGATGGCGCCGGTGACCACCGGGGGCATCAGCGCTTCGATCCAACGCGCGCCGGCGAAGTGCACCACCACGCCGATGACGATCAGCAGGGCGCCCACCACGACGATCCCGCCGAGGGCGGCGCCCATTCCGCCGGACGCGCCGGCCGCGAGGACCGGAGCGATGATCGCGAAGCTGGAACCCAGATAGCTCGGCAGCCGGTTACGGGTGATCACGAGGAACAACAGGGTGCCGACCCCGGAGAACAGCAGCGTCGTCGACGGCGGGAACCCGGTGAGCACCGGAACGAGGAAGGTGGCGCCGAACATCGCCACCACGTGCTGCACTCCGATCCCGATCGTGCGGGGCCAGGTCAATCGCTCGTCGGGCGCGATCACAGCGCCGGTGGCGACCGGAGTCCACCGGAACATCGATCCCGTCCGCGATTCGGGGGTCGTCATGGGAGCAGTCTGCGGCATCGGGGGTCGGCCAGTTGTGTGGGCCGCGGTCGTCGCGGTCCTGGTTTCGCCGCCGGAGCCGAACGAGTCGACGCCCGCGGCGTGTTCCGCCGCGGGCACCGCGCCGCCCGGCAGTCGGCGCGGTGCCGGGACGCTCACCGTTCCCCGCGGAACATGGGTGACGGAGAGATCCGCCGTCGGCGGCGATACGTGCCGGACGACGGAAGCCGGTCGATCGTCACCGGTCGGCCGTACGGCCCTCGTTGCCGACGATGGTGTTGCGCAAGATGCCGAGCCGTTCGACCTCCACCTCGACCGTGTCGCCGGGCTGCAACAGCCAGGCGGGGGTGCGGGCGTAGCCGACGCCCGACGGCGTTCCGGTAGCCAGCAGATCGCCCGGTCGCAGGGTGAAGGTGCGGGAAATATGGGCGAGTGTGTCCCCGACGGTGTAGACCATCTCGTCGGTATGGGCGTCCTGGACGGTTTCGCCGTTCACCCGGGTGGTGATGTGCAAGCCGTCGCGCAGATCGCCCACTTCGGCGGCGGGGACGAGGGGGCCGAGCGGGCCGGATCGGTCGGCGTTCTTGCCCAGGATCCACTGCGAGGTGAGTTTCTGCGCACGGCGCGCGGTGACATCGTTGAACGTGGAGTAGCCGACGACCGCGGCGAGGGCCTGCTCGGGTGTGGCGTCGGCCAGCCGACTGCCGACCCAGGCCATCACCTCGCCTTCCCAGTCGAGACCGGCCTCGTCGGCGGGCACGGGAATCTCGTCGCCGTCGACGGTCAGTGACGCGGGCCAGCGGGCGAACAGCGTCGGGTACTCGGGGAGGGGCTCGGCGCGGAAACTGCCCTCGGCGACGTGTTTCAGGTAGTTGAGGCCGATGCAGACGACGCGCGCGTCGGGCAGAACCGGCGGCACCAGGGTCACCTGATCACGCGCGATGACTTCGGTGCCGCCGCGTGCCATGAAGCCCGCGGCATCCGCCCAGAACTCGGTCAGACCGGCGACCACCGTGACGAACTCGCCGTCGGCGGACAGGTCGGCCACCTCGATGTTGCTGGTGCCCTGGCGTTTGATCCCGACGAGTCTCATGTCCACTTGCTCCTGTATGCCGCAAAAACAACTAAACCCTTTTAAACCTTCGTAGGTTTATGGTTCTATGGTGACTATGCCCGAACGGTCACCGCGGAAGCAAGGGGTGCACGCCGCCCCGTCGAAAGTCTTCGAGTCGCGTGCCGGAGCGTTCGCCCAGCGCACGCGCGCCGAGCAGCTGGCCGCCGCGTTGGACGAGCGCATCCGCAGCGGCGGACTGGCGCCGGGGGAGCCGATCGGCACGCTGGAATCGCTGCGTGCCGAAACCGGCTTCGCGTACTCGACGGTCAGCGAGGCGGTCCGGTTGCTGCGGGATCGCGGGGTGCTCGAGATTCGCCCCGGCCGCAACGGTGGCCTGTTCGTCGCCGATATCGGCCCCGTCGTGCGGATGCGCCGCACGCTGCTCGACGTCACCGACGAGCCGTCGGCGATCGCCGACGCCATCGAGCTGCGGGATCACCTCGAGGTGCTGATCGATGTCGCGGCCGCGCGGCATCGCACCGCGCGAGATGTCGCCGAACTGGAAGAGCGTCTCGGCGCGCTGGAGATCGCGCCGACGTGGGACGACTTCGTGCACGCGAACTGGGCCCTGCACGAGCGCATCGCGGCGATCTGTCCGAACGAGATGGCGCGCGCGGTCTACGTCGGCACGCTCGGCCACCTGAACACGACTTCACCGCGCATCGAAGACCGTGATGCCGACTCCTACCGGCGCCAGCGGTACCAGATCCATGTCGATCTGGTCGCCGCCATTGCCTCGGGCGACGAACCCGCCGTGCGCGAGGTCGTCACCCGGCACAACGACACCACCGTGTGAGAGGAACCCGCGATGGCCGGAGAATTCCGCCGCTACCTGTTCGACCACGATCATCCGCGCCTGGCCGACGTGCGCGGCATGGACGCCTACACCTACCGCAAGGCCGCCAGGCAGCAGGGAACCTTCACCGGTGATCTGGTGGCGGGCTGGACGCCGTTGTATCTCAACGAGTTCCGCGGCGTCACCGAGGACGGGAACCTGCGCGCGGACGTCCATCGATTCCAGCCGCCGCGGCCTGGCGAGGAAGCGCCCGTCGCGGCGATGGTGACCGCGGCGCAGGCCCTGCTCGCCGCGCTCGACGACGACGCACGCGAGCGCATCCGCTATCCGGTCGACGCGCCGGAGTGGCAGACCTGGGCGAATCCGGAGTTCATGCAGTTCGACACCGGGTTGCGCCTGGAGTTCCAGCCCGTGGACGTGCAGCAGAAGGCTTTGGCGTTGATGCGTGCGTCGTTGAGCCCGGAAGGCTACGAACTGGCGCACAACATGATGCTGATCAACGGCTTCCTCGGTGAAGTCGTCGGGTTGGAGAGCATCCTCAACGAGTTCAGCTACAACGTGGCCATCTACGGCACCCCGCATCCGGTCCAGCCGTGGGGTTGGCAGATCTTCGGACACCACATGGCGGTGAACTGCCTGGTGGTCGGCGGTCGCATGGTCATCGGCCCTGCCTTCCTCGGCGCCGAGCCGAACGAGATCGATGCGGGCGAGCATGCCGGGGTGGAAGCGTTCAACCCGCGGATCGAGCTCGGTGTGCGGTTGATGGCCGCGCTCTCGCCGGAACAGCGGGCCGCCGCCACGGTCTTCGAGCAGATGGTCGATCCCGCGATGCCGCCCGGCCGGGTCCATCCCGGCGACGAGCGTCACCTCGCCGGCGCCTTCCAGGACAACCGGCAGATCCCGTTCGAGGGCGTGCGCGTCGCCGAATTGTCCTCGCAGGCGCAGGAGCTGGTGTTCGCGATCGTCGAGCAGTTCGTCGGCCTGCTGCCGGAGGGCCCGCGGGCGGCGAGGATGCGCGAGGTCCGCGACTTCCTGTCCGAGACCTGGTTCTGCTGGATCGGCGGTCACCAGCCGGGTGACGTCTTCTACTACCGCATCCAGTCGCCGGTGATCATCGCCGAACTCGACCACCACTGCGGAGTGTTCCTCGACTACGACACCCCGAAGCCTTTCCACGTCCACACCGTCCTGCGTATCCCGCACGGCAACGACTACGGTCGGGCCTACCTACGGCAGTGGCAGCAGGAACACCCGTGACGCGGAACCACCCTGCGGTGGCGGGCGAGGTCGCCCGTCACCACATCGCCGAACTGCTGCACCGTTACGTCGACATCGCCGACCGCAAGGACGTCGAGGCGGCGGTCGAGTTGCTCGGATCGGCGCGCGTGCGGTTCCCTGCGGGCGGCTACGACGCATCGGCGGATGCGCGCGAGTTCTTCACGAACCTGTGGGCGCTCCCATCGGCGCACCGGCATGATGTCACCAACCTGCGGGTGTCGCCGGTCGAGCAGCACCGGTGGCGCGCGCACGCTCACTACACGCGGTGGATCTTCGAGCCGGAACCTGTCTTGCACACCCTGGGTGAGTACACGCTGGTGGTGGACTCCGGAGACTGGACCTTCACCGAACTGACCGTGACCAGGACGTGGACGAGGGGCTGAGGCGATGGCGGACATCGGCCGCGCCACGGTGATCCTCGATGCCATCGCCGAAGGGCGCGGTCCGCTCACCCTGACCGAACTGGCCGGTCGCACCGGCTTGCCCCGGTCGACGGTCCATCGGATCGTGCAGGCCCTCGAACGCGAGTTGTACGTCGTGCGGGTCGCCGATCGTCACGGCTACAGCCTCGGACCGGGTCTGCTCAAATTCGGCATGAACGCGCACCTGCGACTGCTGTCGGGCAATCGGCCCCGGTTGGCGCGGCTGGCCAGGGAGATCAACGAGAACGTCGAGCTCGCCGTGTTCAGCGGCCGCGAGGTCGTCGTGGTCGATCAATTGGCGTCACCGGATCGCCTCCGTGGCGTCACGAAGGTGGGCAAGAGTTTCTCCCTGCACGCGAGCTGTCTCGGCATGGCTCTGCTGGCGCACCTGCCCGACGAGCGGGTCCGCGACCTGCTGTCCGCGCCGCTGACCCGGTTCACGGCGAAGACCGTGACCGACCGTGCGCGCATCATGGAGCGTCTGGAGCAGGTCCGTCGGTCGCATATCGCGATCGATCAGGAAGAGCACGACCTCGGTATCTGCGCGGTCGCGACGGGCTTCCTCGGCCCGACCGGTGCGCTGCAAGCGGTTTCCGTCGTCATGCCCACAGCTCGCTTCACCGAGAAACGGGACCTTGCGATCGAGGCTCTCGGCCGGGTCAATCCCGCGGTGGTCGCGTCCGGGACGACGCCGTGGCGCTGATCCTTCCTCTCGTCGCCGCGACTGCGAACGCCCGGAACCGGCGATCGGGGGCACTCCCGGATCGCCGGCTCTGAATCTCACGGACCAACTCAGGCCGTTGCCGCCGACACCGTCGGCACCGCCAGCGGATCGTCGCCGGCCCGGCCGAATCGCCCGCGTGCGGTGCGGTCCGCGAGGTAGAGGCCCACCACCGCGATCAGGCATACCGCCGCCGACGCGGCGAACAGGGAGAAGACGCCGTGGGCTCCGCCCGCCGCGATCGCGCTGCCGCCGACCACCGGCCCGAGAAACGCGCCGATGAACGACGTGCTGTTGGACCAGCCCAGTGCGGTGGCGCGGACGGGGAGCGGGAAGATGTCCGCGGTAGTGGTGTGGACCAGATTCATCGTCGAGTGGCCGCCGATGCCCATCAACGCCACGCACCCGATCGTGGTCACCGTGGACAGCGGCAAGACCAGGATGCCCACCAGCCCGCTCACCGTGCAGGCGCTGGTGAGGATGCCGATCAGCGCCGCGCCACGGCGGTCGGCGGCCAGCGCCGTGCCGAACGAGCCCGCCACCGCCGCTCCGGTCAGCGTGAACGTGATGAGCAACGCCACCGAGAGGGAGTAACCGAGGTCGACCATGGCTTGGGTCGCCCACACGTTGAGACCCTGCCAGGCCACCATGTTCGCGACCGCGCACCCGGCGATGATCGCGGTGGCCACCGCGCCGCGCCCGGCGAACATGACGCGCAGTTTGCGCCGGGTCGACCAGAGCCGGCCCGCCACTTCCTGCGGGGTGTCGGTCGGGATCGTCATGGCCGCGACGGCGATCATGATGGCCAGCGCGGTGCCGGCCCCGACGAAGAACATCGGGCGCCAGCCGTAGGCGGGCAGGATCGGGATGGCCAGCAGCGCCGCCGCGACGCCGCCGAGCGGGATGCCGGCCATCGTGATCGTGACGACCACCGACGCGTGCTTCGCGGCCGAGCTGTTGCGGGCCGCCGTCATGGCGGTGGTCAGCGACCCGCCGACGCCGAAACCGGTGACGAACCGCGCGAACGCGAGCACGACCACGTTCAGCGCCGATCCGGTCAGGAGCGCGCCCAGGGCGAACAGACCGATCGCGATCAGCAGCACCCGCTTGCGGCCGACCCGATCGGCCACCCAAGGAGCCATCACCGATCCGAGGATCGCTCCGATGTAGACGAGGCCACCGACCAAGCCGGTCGCCTGGTCGGTCAGCCCCAGCGTGGTGTCTTCCAACAGCAGCGGAACCACCGAGCCGTACACGATGAGATTGAAGCCCTCGATCACGGTGATGAACATGCACAGGACGATGACCCAGGGATGCGATCGGGTTTCCGGAGTTGCAGGGGTCCCGGGCGAAGTGGTCAGTTGCATAGCAGTCTCCAGTCTGGCGAGCGGCGCAAACCGGCTCGGCGAGTGACGCACGACATACTGGACGGACGACTGTGACCTGGGTAACCCGCCAGTCCCGGATTCCGGGACACCAACCGCGCCGCCGGGACCCGCCGTCGCGATCCGACGTTCTGTCCCGGAATACGGGACGCAGGCCGTGACCGGCGGCACACCGGCTCGCATCCTTCTAATCACTCGCGCGCAGCAGCCTTTGATCACGAGCCAGAACGGACCTGCCATGAACACCAGTCCCGCCACCCCGCTTCGGACGACCGCCGAAGTGCTGATCGTCGGATTCGGCCCAGTGGGAAAGCTGCTGGCCGTCAAGCTGGGCAGGCAAGGCCACACCGTCGTGGTGGTCGACCGCAACGAGGCGGGTTATCCGCTGCCCCGCGCGGTGACCCACTGCTCGGACGTCGCCCGGATCCTGCAATCCGTCGGTCTCGCTCCCGACACCATCCCGCACATCACCGAGCCCTACGACGACATGTACTGCTGGCGCAACGGCGACGGGCAGACGCTGGTCGAGGTCGACTGGAGCGGACGCGGGGAATCCGGCTGGTACAACACGTATTTCTTCAACCAGCCCGACCTGGAGGACGCCTTCGACCGGATCATCGCGGGCCTGGAGACCGTGCGGGTGCTGCGCGGCTGGGAGGCGATCGCGCTGTCGCAGCGGTCCGACGATGCCACCGTGGTCATTCGTTGCGGCGCGACCGGAGAACAGCGGTCGGTGACGGCGGACTGGGTCATCGGCGCCGACGGCGCCAACAGCAGGATCCGCGGCTGGGCGGGCATGGATTGGCACGACGACGGTTACTTCTTCGACTGGCTGGTCGTGGACGTGAAGCCACGGCCGGGATCGGAGTTCCCGCACGTGGCCAGGCAGAGTTGCGATGTGCGGCGACCCACGACCATGGTGCCCGGTGGTCCTGGACGCAGGCGCTGGGAGTTCATGCGGCTGCCATACGAGACGCCCGCCGAGCTCAACCGCGCCGAGAAGGCGTGGGAACTGCTGGCCCCGTACGGCCTCACGCCGGGCAACGCGGACCTCGAACGGCATTCGGTGTACACATTCCAGTCCTGCTGGGCCACCGAGTGGCGCAAAGGGCGGGTCGTGCTCGCCGGTGACGCCGCGCATCTCATGCCGCCGTTCGCGGGGCAGGGCCTCGGCGCCGGTCTGCGCGACGCCATGAACCTGGCGTGGAAGCTCGACGCGGTCCTGCGAGGCGCGGCCGACGAGAGTCTCATCGACACCTACGGCAGCGAACGCATCCATCACGCTGTGGCGTTCGTGCGATTCTCGACCTCGCTGGGGCAGGTCATCTGCATCACCGATCCGGCGGAGGCGGCGGCCCGCGATGCCCGGATGATCGCGGAATGGGAAGCAAGCCGGAAACCGCCCGCGCCGCCGCGGCCCGGCCTCGGCGACGGCCTGCACGTCGGCGCGACCGGCGGAATGCTCGCGCGCCAAGGGCGGGTCCGCGTCGGCGGCGATGACGTGGTGCTCTTCGACGACGCGCTCGGCGGCCCCGGCGCGGTGATCACCCGTACGGCGGACGCCCTCACGGCGATCCCGGCCGCCGCGCGGGCGTCGCTGCGCGCTCTGGGCGTGAACCTGGTCGCGTTGTCCGGCCCCGCGGGCGCTTGCGCCGTCGTCGACGATGTCGACGGCACCTACCGCGCCTGGTTCGACGAACTCGGCGCGGACACGGTCCTCATCCGCCCCGACTTCCATCTCTACGGGTCGAGCAGCGCCGCGGGCACCGCCGACCTCGTCGACGGGTTCCTGTCCCGGATCGGTTGTCGCGCACGGACTTCCGTGTGATCGTCAGCCGCGGGGATCACTCGTCTCGGTCGCCGGAATCGCGCCTGGCGCCGGCGACGTGCCCTGGTTCGAGGTCGAGGACTCGTCCCGGATCTACGCCCGCCACCTCGGCACGGCGCCGGTCCGACTCGGCCGGTCTCGGTGACTGCCCCAGAGCCGTCAGGTCCGTGCGGCGTCGGACGATTCGGCGGTGCCGTTGCCGAGCAAGGTGAAGCCGGTGCCGCTGAGCAGGTGTTCGTCGAGCAGGTTGCGGGTGTCGACGATCACGGCCCGGTCGACGTCGGTGGCGAGTTTCGCCCAGTCCAGCGAACGGAATTCGGGCCATTCGGTGAGGATCACCAGCGCGCCCGCGTCTTTCGCCACCAGATACGGGTCGTCCACCACGCGGATGCCGTCGAGGCCGGGGGTGCCAGGTGGGACACACGGGTCGTAGGCGGTGACCGTGGCGTCGTGCCGGGACAGTTGCCGCGCGACCGCGACGGCGGGGGAGTCGCGCAGGTCGCCGGTGCCGGCTTTGAACGCCAAGCCGAGCACGCCGATCCGGGTTCCGGCCAGCGAGCCGTCGACCGCGTCGGTGACCGCGCGGCGGATCTTGCGCAGCATCATCGCCTGTTGCCGATCGTTGGCCTGCAGAGCGTCCCTGAGCACGGCGAAGTCCACGCCCCACGCTTCCGCGGCACGCAACAGCGCACGGGTGTCCTTCGGCAGGCACGAGCCGCCCCAGCCGGGGCCCGGCGCGAGGAAGGCGGGGCCGATCCGGTCGTCCATGCCCATCGCGCCGGTGACCTCGGAGATGTCGGCGCCGACCCGTTCGCACAGTTCGGCCAGCGTGTTGACGAACGAGAGCTTGACCGCGAGAAACGCGTTGCTGGCGTACTTGGCCAGCTCGGCGCTGGCCGCGTCGGAGCGCAGCACCGGTGCGCCCGTTCCGGCGTAGAGCGCCGCGACACGGTCGGCCGATTCGCGATTCCGCTCGGTCGTACCGAGCACGATCCGATCCGGGCGCAGGAAGTCCTCGACCGCGTGGCCTTCCCGGAGAAACTCGGGATTGCTGACCACCGCCGTGCCCGCGAGGCCGGACAGGGCGGGAATGCGCGCCGCCGTTCCCACCGGGACGGTGGATTTGGTGACGAGCACGCAGTCCGGCGACAGGACGGTGGCCAGCCGCTTCAGCGCGTCCTCCAGCACACCGAGGTCGGCCGTACCTCCGCTGCCCATGGGCGTGGGAAGACACAGCAGCACCACTTCGCATTCGTGCAGCGCCGCCGGGTCCGAGGTGAAGACGAGTCGATTCTCCTGCAGCCCTTCGCGAACCAGCTCCGGCAAGCCGGGTTCGACGATCGCCACCGACCCCGCGCGCAGCGCCGCGACCTTGGCCTCGTCGTTGTCGACGCAGATCACGTGGTGTCCCAGGTGGGCCAGGCACGCGGCGCTGGTGAGCCCCACGTAACCGGCGCCGACCACACCGACGCGACTACCCATGGCGGACCCGCTGTCCGAGCAACCCGGCCGCGACGGTGAGCACGTGTTCGGGCCGCACCATCAGCAGGCCGGGATCGGGATGATCGGCGTGCGGATCGCCGACGGTTCCGGCCCACAGGGCGATGTGGTGTTCGGCGTCCGCCGGCGGCCCCCACCGCTGCGGCGGCGTCGGCCCGAACAGCACCACCGACGGGGTGCCGAACGCGGTGGCGAGATGCCCGACGCCGGTGTCGCCGCACACGACCAGCGCCGCGTCGGCGACCAGCGCGGCGAGTTCGGTCAGATCGGTGCGCCCGGCGTACACCGCCGTTGGCGCGAGCCCGGCCTTCTCGGCCACCGCGTTCGCCAAGCGCACTTCGTCCCGGCTCCCGGTGACCACGACGCGATGACCTTCGGCGCAGAGCTCACGCGCCACCCGCGCGAAACGTTCGGACGGCCAGCGACGCGCGGGATAGGCCGCGCCGGGATGGATCACGACCGCGTTCGACTCGGGGGAGGGCCGCAGGGGAGCCGGTAGCAGCAGCGCGGTGGGATCGGCGTCGATCCCGCCGTATTCCAGCAGCCGGCACCAGCGCTCCACTTCGTGCACGTCGTCGCGCCAGCCGGGGCCGGGCAGGTCGGGGAAGTCCGGATGGCGATGGGTCAGGAATGCGTCCGGACGCGCCGTCAGCAGATCACGGATGCTCTCCGGCCCTTTGCCGTGCAGATTGACCGCGAATCTCGGTGGGACCCCGAGCCATCGGAGCGCACCGAGCCCGGCGGTCGGCAGGAGTTCGTCGACTGCATCGATCAGGTCGACGATGTCACGCAGCGCTTGCGGCGCGGCGAGGACCACCCGGTCGTCGGGGTAGGCGTTCCTGATCCCGCGTAAGGCGGGCACGACGGTCAGCAGGTCGCCCAGCCCCAGCGCGCGCAGCACCAGGATCGTGCGCCTCAGGGCCACGATCCCTCTTCCGATGCGCACACGACCATCTCCCTGACCTCGCAGCCCGGCGGCTGCCGGAGCGCGAAGATCACCGCCTCGGCGACGTCCTGAGGCTGGTTGAGTTTCGCGTCGGGCGGCGGCTTGTACTGCTCGTCGCGGTCGTCGAAGAACGCCGTGTGCATGCCGCCCGGAATCAGCAGGGTCACCCCCACGCTGCCCGCCGTCTCGGCGGCCAGCGCCCTGGTGAAGCCCACGACGCCGAATTTCGACGCGCAGTAGGCGGTCGCGTGCCCGACCGCCTTGATGCCCAGGGTGGAAGCGCACGTCACCACCGTGCCCTTGGTCTCCCGCAGGGCCGGAAGGGCGGCACGGATGACGGCGGCGGTGCCGAACAGGTTGACCTGGACGACGTATTCCCACTTCTTCGTCGGCACTACGTCCAGCGGCCCGCACGCGTCGGTCCCCGCCGCGGTGAACACGCCGTCGATCCGGCCGCCCGTGCGCTCGATGATCTCGTGCACGGCTTGTTCGGCGGCGACGGTATCGGCGAGATCGGCACGCACGAAATCGACGGGGCTCTGCGGCTCCACCCGGTCGATCACGTAGGGGCGGCCCCCGTGTGCGCGGACGGCGGCGGTGACGGCCGCGCCGAGCCCGGAAGCGCCGCCGGTGATCAGGACATTGCCGAGGGTGCGCATCGTGCTCCTTACGTTCTCGGGTCGCCCGCGCCTGCCCGGCTCGCGGCGACCAGTTGTGTTGTCGAGTAACCGGGAACAGTGGGAATCAGCGCGATCTCGCCGCCGTAACCGCGAACGACCGCGGCCTCGGGCAGATCGACGCCGGAGTAATCGCCGCCCTTGACCCAGACATCGGGGCGAAGGCGGTCCAGCAACGCGCTCGGTGACGGCTCGTCGAAGACGACGACGGCGTCCACCGAAGACAATTCGGCCAGCAGCCGGGCACGGTCGCGCGCCGTGACGATCGGACGGTGCGGCCCTTTCAGGCGCCGCACCGACGCATCGGAATTGAGGCAGACCACCAAGGCGTCACCCATGGCGCGCGCTTGGCGCAGCAAACTCACGTGGCCGGGGTGCAGCAGGTCGAAACAGCCGCCGGTGGCGACCAGCCTGCCGCCGCGCGCCCTGATCCGCGCCGCCACCTCGAACGCCGACTCGTTCGGCTCGGTCGCGCCCGTCGTGGCGACGGCCGCGCTGTCGCACGTGGACAACGTGGCCGCGCCGCCCGCCGCGACGAACTTGGCCGCCGCGTCGACGGCGTGCGACACGGCGTCGGCCACCGTGCAGCCGTCGAACAGCGCGGCGGTCGCGGCCGAGGCGAATCGGTCACCAGCTCCGCACGTGTCGGTGCCGGAATGGCCGGCGAGACGAACTCCGGCAGGGACCGGAACGACGGTGAGCCGCTTCCCGTTGGCCAGGACCGCACCACCCGGACCGGTGGTGACCGCGACGGAATCCGCTGCCCACTCGTCCCGGAGCACCTTCGCCAGCTCGTCGGGCTCGACGTATCCCGGAGCGAACTGCCGCGCCTCCTTCAGGTTCGGCGAGACCAGCTGCGTCCCGGGTGTCGGCGCGGGGCCACGCGGATGCGGATCCCACACCACCGGTACGGACCGGGCAAGTTCGGTCAGCAGGCTCCTGATCCGCGGGTGCGCGGCGACACCTCGGCCGTAGTCCGCGACGAGAATCGCGCCCGCCGCCCGCAGTGTCCTGGTGACCGAAGCGCTCAGCGAGCCGCCGTCGGCGGTGCCGTCGCCGGTGTCCAGTCGCAGCAGCGACTGCCCTGCGGCGCGCACCCGCGTCTTGCGTATCGTCTTGCCGCGCAACGTGATCGGAACGACTCGGACATGCTGCTCGAGGAGTCTGGTGAGGGTGCGGCCGTCGTGGTCGTCGGCGGTCGCCGTGATGAGCGAGACCTCGGCGACCGACTGCGCGGCCAGCGCGGCGGCCAATCCGGCGCCGCCGGGGCGCGTCCACTGGCGTTCCACGTCGACCACGGGCACGGGCGCTTCGGGCGACAACCGCTCGGCGACCCCTTCGATGTCGACGTCCAGCATGCTGTCGCCGATCACGACCAACGGTTTCATGTCGGTACCCCCAGTGCGTCGTCCAGGGCCGAGCACAGGGCGTGCACCAGGACCAGATGCACTTCCTGCACAGTGGCCGTGGTGGGCGCGTCGACGGCAAGGGCGTCGTCGCACAGTGCGGCGAGCGGATTGGGCGCGGGCCCGGTCATGGCCCATGTGGTGACACCGATGTCGTGCGCGGCTTTCGCCGCGGCCACCACGTTCTGGCTGGTGCCGCTGGTGGACAGCAAGATCAGGATGTCGTCGGGTCTGCCGTGCGCGCGGACCTGCCGGGCGAACAGTTCGGTTTCGCCGTAGTCGTTGACGATCGCGGTGCCGGCCGAGGTGTCGGCGTGCAGGGCGATCGCCGAGAACGGACGGCGCTCGTGGCGGAAGCGGCCGACCAGTTCACCGGTCAGGTGCTGGGCTTCGGCGGCGCTGCCGCCGTTGCCGCAGGCGAGCAGTCGCCCGCCGTTGTCGAGCACGACCGCCAGATGCCGTCCCCATCTGCGGATATCGGGTGCGAAGCAGCTGGTGCGGTCCAGCGCCGCATGCAACGCCGCGAAATGCTCCTCGATCACCGCGCACCTCCTGTCCGCGGACGCGCAGCTCTGCCCGCACCCAGTTCTTCGGCTACCGTGACGACCTGCTCGGGGGCGATCGAGTCGAGGCACGGGTGGCCCGCCACCGGGCAGATCCTGGCTCTGCTGCCGCGGCACGGCGCGCGTTGGTCACCGAGCATGGCCACCGGCACGCCGTAGGGCGCCCACCGTTCGGCGGGCACGACCGGCGCGAACAGCGAGACCACGGGGGTCCCGACGGCCGCGGCCAGATGCGCAGGGCCCGTGTTGGGCGCCACCACGACGCTCGCGTCGCGCAGCACCGCGGCCAGCTCGGGCAAGGTGGTCGCTCCGCCGAGATCGAGGCCGTGCCTGCCCGCGACCGCGCCGGTGAGCGGCCGGTCGGAGGGTGCGCCGGTCACGATCACCCGATGACCGGCGCCGGTCAGCGCGGCGACGATGGCCGCCGACCGGGACGATGAGGGCTGCCGCGCAGGCACCGACGCGGCGGGATGCACGACCACGTAACCCGGTTCGCCGGTGAGCCCGCCGACTTTCGGCAACGGCTGCCGGACGGCGAGTTTCCCGTCGTCACCGGGCGGCAGCCGGAAACCGGCCGCTGCGGCCAGCGACAGCGCGCGTTCGGCTTCGGGCGGATCGCCCTCGACGTGATGGCGCAGATCCAGCAACGAACCGGGGTAGTCCTCCGAGATCGCCCCGATCCACGGAACACCGGCCATCCGCAGCAACAGCGCCAGCGGCAGTGGGGACTGGTGGAAAGACGTGAGAATCAACGCAACGTCCACCTCGAGCGCGCGGATCCGCTCGACGAAAGCGTCGATGCCCGCCGGCGTGACCGCGGGCGGCTCCAGATCGATCCACGGCGCGCGCCAGGTCACCACCTGGTCGACACCGGGCAAGAGCTCCGCGGCGGCCCGGCCGCGCGGGCCGGCCAGCAGCGTCACCGAATCGGCGTGCGCCGCCACCGCTCGCACGCACGGCCCCGCCAGCAGCACATCGCCGAAATTGTCCATGCGCGCCACCAGCGCCCGGCCGGTCACGGCACACCCGCCATCGCCAGCCGGACGGCTTCGGTCAGATCCCGCGCCACGGTCGCTTCGCGACGGGCGTGCCGCACCTCGTCGGGAAGGGTTCGCGCCGTCGGCACCAGGATCGCGCGTGCGCCCGCGGACTGCGCGGCGGCGACGTCGGCGCCGGTGTCGCCGATGACCACGCACCTGCCGATGTCGACGCCGAGATCCGCCGCGGCCTGCCGGATCAGGCCCGGCTCGGGTTTGCGGCACCCGCAGCCGTCGCCTTCGCCGTGCACACATACCTGCCACGTCCCGAACGGCCCGAGCACCTCATCGACCCGGGAGTTCACCGCCGCCAGCTGTTCGCGGCTGATCAACCCGCGCGCCACGCCGGACTGGTTGCTCACGACGCCGACCTGGATGCCTGCCGCGCGGACTCTGCGCAGCGCCTCGACGGCTCCGGGCACCGGCCGGACCTCGGTGGGGTCGGCGAGGTAAGGGACGTCGACGATGAGGGTGTCGTCGCGGTCGAACAGCAATGCCAGGGGCGAGGCGTGGGTCGCGTCGCGGTGGCGCAGCTCGCCGCGCAGCCGGTGCCAGCATGCCGCCGGTGGTATCAGCGCGCTGCTCAGTGTCATTCGGCCGATCTCGGCGGCCGTGCGGGGGCCGGGTGCGATGCGGCGCGCGGCGAAGTCACCGGTCAGCGCCAGCCACACCGCCGCGGCCGCGAGAGCAGGGCGTCCGCGGCCCGCGAGGCCCAGCGCCATGGCCCCGGCGCCTGCGGCCGTGGTGAGCGCGTGGCGGCGCAGGAGCCCGGCCTCTTCGCCGATCCGGGCCCGCCATCGAGCGCCGTACTTCCGGCGCAGCAAGGCGTTGTCGGCGTTGCCGCGTTGTGCTCGGACACTGGCCATGGGGCCCGATTCGCGCAGTGGGTGACGAGTGACGCGCCGGCCCTCGGCGATGGCGTAGCCCGCCAGACAGACCCGCAGCGCCAGATCGGCGTCCTCACGGAAGGCGCGCGGGAATCGTTCGTCGAAGCCGCCGACCGCGACCAGCGCTGACCTGCGGTAGGCCATGTCCGCCGTGATCCAGCGCGCCGTGGCCAGCCGTGCGATCCCGCGCTCCGCGTCGGTCGGCCTGCGGTGCTTCGGCAGCGGAACCTCGATGCGGGCCGTGGAAGCCGCCGTGTCGTCGTCGAGACCGTGCAGATCCTCGGCCAAGCGGGCAGGCCAATCCGGCGCGGTGAGCACGTCGTCGTCCAGGAAAGCGATCCAGGTGCCGGACGCGTGCCGCCATCCCGCGTTCCTGGCCGCGGCGGGTCCGCGTCCACCCGAGCGGATGACCTGAACCGATGGCGCCGTCGCGGGCAGCGGGAGGTCCCCCTCGCGGGGCCGGTCGTCCACCACGATGATCTCCCGTGGCTTCGGACCCGACGCGGTGGCCAGCGACGCGAGCAGCACGCGAAGACTTTCCCGGCCCATGGTCGGGATCACGATGCTGTAGTCCACGGTGTGGCCGTTCATGGGCGGCGGACCACGAACGACCCGATGGCGAGCAGATCGATGGGCGCCGAACCGAAGCATTCGAGGGCGTCGCGCGGGGAATCGACCATCGGCCTGCCCGCCGTGTTCAGGCTCGTGTTGATCACCACCGGCAGACCCGTGCGCCGCTCGAACTCCGCCAGCATTCGCGCCAGGACCGGCTTGTCCGCGGGATCGACGGTCTGCACCCGCGCCGTGCCGTCCACATGGGTCACGGCCGGAATCCGCTCCCGCCACCGCGGCGCGACGTCGTGCACGAACAGCATGTACGGGCTGGGCAGCGGTCCGCGGGTAAAGATCTCGGACGCCCGGTCGGCGAGCACCATCGGTGCCAGGGGCCGGAACTGCTCGCGCCCTTTCACGTCGTTGAGGCGTTCGAGATTCTCCGATCGGCCCGGATGCGCCAGCAGTGAACGGTGACCGAGTGCGCGCGGGCCGAATTCGGCCCGGCCCTGGAACCAGGCGACGACCTGATCTTGCGCGAGCGCCTGCGCTACTTCCGCCGCGATGTCGTCGGATTTGGTGTAGCGGACCTCGGCCGTGCGGAGAACGGTTTCCAGTTCCGCGTCCGTCCACTCGCGTCCGAGGTCGGCCCCCGGCATCGGGGTCACGCGCTCCCCGAATTCCGCCGCCAATTGCAGCGCGGCGCCCAGCGCGGTGCCTGCGTCGCCCGCCGCAGGTTGCACCCAGATCCGTTCGTAGGGGCCTTCGGCGTGCAGACGACTGTTGGCCACGCAGTTCAGCGCGATACCACCGGCCAGGGTCAGGGTTCGCTGCCCGGTCTGGCGATGCAGCCAGGAGGTCAACTCCAGCAGTACGTCCTCGAGTCGTCGCTGGACGCTCGCGGCGAGGTCGGCGTGATCGCGACCGAACTCGCCGTCGGTGACCGCGGGCGCGAAGTCCGGCCAGCGCACGGGCTCGGTGCGGAAACCGCCGTCGCCGGTGGCGTACACCAGTTCGCGGAACCGATCGAGGAACCGGGGCGTTCCGTAGGAGGCCAGTGCCATGACCTTGTATTCGTCGCTGGATCTGGTGAATCCCAGATGCGCGGTGAGGTCCTCGTACATCAATCCGAGCGAGTGCGGCAGCTGCTGCGCCGCCAGCTCGACGAACTTGCCGTCTCGGTATTCTCCGGCCAGATAGGACTGGCTCTCCCCGCGTCCGTCGGCCACCAGCACCGCCGAGTCGCCGGAGGGGGCCGCCAGAGCCGCGGACGCGGCATGCGCCAAGTGATGCCGCACGAAACGCACGATCGTGGGATCGAGTCCGGGCAACGCGGCCGCGAGGAAAGCCGGCGCTCGGAACGCGTAGTCCGTTCTGGTCGCCTCGCTTTTGCGATCCAGACCGCCGAGCGAATGGTCGACCAGTCGCGGGTCGTAGGAGTAGCCGACGGCGTCGAGCTGATCGGGACGCAACCCCGCTCGCTCCAGACACCAGGCGGCCGCCTGTTCGGGCAGTTCCCACGCGGAGAACGGAACCGGGCGCTTGCCGTGCTTGCGACGGGTGAACCGCTCTTCCTCGGCGGCCGCGACGATCTCGCCGTCCACGATCAGAGCCGCAGCAGGATCATGAAAAATCGCGTTGATTCCGAGAATGCGCACCGGGCCGCCTTTCTGTTCGAGACTTCGAGACGCGCGGGACCTGTCGGTTCGCCCGCTGGCATACAAGGGGGGCGCTACCCGCTGAAGTCACGACTAAACCGCTTCGCCGTCCGGCCCCGGTCAGCGCACGGATTCTTCGGCCGGCTCGGTTGTTCGACCGGCGAACCAATCGATCGTGCGCCGCAGGCCCTCCTCCCTGTCGACCAACGGCCACCAGCCCAACGCACGCCGGGCCAGCGAGATGTCCGGGCAGCGCCGCTGCGGATCATCGATGGCGCCGTCGACATACGTCACGATGGAACGGCTGCCGATCGCCGCCCGGATCTCCTCGGCGAGGCGGCGCACGGAGATCTCGTGCGGATTGCCGATGTTGACCGGGCCCGGATGGTCGGTCGAGGCCAGCGCGAGCAGGCCGCGCACCGTGTCGTCGACATAGCACAGTGAGCGGGTCTGCTCGCCGGTGCCCGCGACGGTGAGCGGCGCGTCCGACAACGCCTGGGCGATGAAGGTGGGCACCATCCGGCCGTCGTCGGTACGCATGCGGGGGCCGTAGGTGTTGAAGATCCGGGCGATTCCCGTATTCACCCCGCGTTCCCGGCGGAAGGCCATCGTGAAAGCCTCGGCGTACCGCTTCGCCTCGTCGTAGACGCTGCGCGGGCCGACCGGATTGACGTGACCCCAGTAATGCTCGGGCTGCGGGTGGACAGCGGGGTCGCCGTAGACCTCACTCGTCGACGCGAGCACGAAACGAGCCCGATTCCGCTCGGCCGCGTCGATGGCGTTGGCGGTGCCGAGAGCGCCCGCCCGCAATGTCTCGATCGGCAGGCGCAGGTAGTCCGGCGGCGATGCGGCCGAGGCGAGATGGAAGACGACGTCGAAAACGCCCATCGCGGGCAATGGCTCGGTGACATCGTGCTGAACGAGTTCGAATCCGGGGCGGTCCAGCAGCCGGGCGACATTGTCCGGTGTGGACGTGGCGAAGTTGTCGAGCGCGACCACCGTGGTGCCCGCGTCGAGCAACTGCTCGCACAGGTGTGATCCGACGAATCCGCAGCCGCCGGTGACCAACGCACGTTCGCGGGGTTCGGACATGACGCCGCCTATCCTTGACCGCTCGCGCGCACACCGTGGTCAGTCGACGGCGCCTCGGGAGGAAGCTCCGCGACGTCGACCGCACCGCCATCGGTGGGCCCGCTCCCGCGGCGGGCGCCGGATGCGATCACCCGGTGGTAGGCGTGGAGGGTCTCCGTGGCGATCCGGTCCCATGAATAACGCGCTTCGACGCGTTCGCGCCCGGCGCGGCCGCAGCGCTCCCTGAGCCCGGGCGTGGTCAGCAGATCGCCTACCGCGTCGGCCAGTTCCGCCGGCTCGCGCGCAGGGACCAACCTGCCGGTCACACCGTCGACGACGGTATCGATGAGACCACCCACCGCGGTGGCCACCACGGGAATGCCGCATGCCATCGCTTCCAGCGGCGTCATCCCGAACGGTTCGTACCACGGTGTGCACACCGCGACGTCCGCCGATCTCAGCAGCGGAGCTATCCGGGTCCGCGGCACCCGCCCCAGCATGTGCAACCGGTCGCGCACGCCCAGCTCCTCCGCCAGCGTCAGCAGCCGCTTGCCCTCCGGGTCGTCGGCGAGTTCGGCGTCGTCCGGGCCGCCGACCAGCACCAGCTCGGTGTCGCGCAGGCTGGTGAGCGCGGTGATCGCGGTGTCGAAACCTTTTCGCGGCACCAATCTTCCGACGCTGATCATCCGGTGCTCGGCCGACTTCGGTTCCGCCGGTCCGTCGGGTGTGAACTGCGCGAGATCCACGCCGCACGGGATCACCGAGGTCCTGGACCGGGGCACGCCGAACCTGGCGAGTTCGAACACCTCGTCGGTGCAGGTGGCGATGATGCGGTCGGTTTGTTCGGCGATCAGCCGCTCCAGGCGCACCCGGTCGGCCGGACTGGTGTCGTCGGCGCCTTGGTGGCGGCGCTTCACCACGCCCAGCGCGTGAAATGTCTGGACCACGGGAACGCCGGTGGGGCGTGCCCCCGACAAGGCCGCGAGCCCGGACATCCAGAAATGCGCGTGCACCACATCCGGCCGGACGTCGCGCCACTGCTCGCGCAGGAAGACACCGAATTCGACCATATGCGGCAGCAACTCGTCCTTCGGCAGCACACGAGCGGGACCGGCCGGAACGTGAACCACGCGGTAACCCTGTTCGGCGGTGACCGTGTCCGGCGCGTCGGCGTCCTCCCTGCGCGTGTAGACGGTGACCTCGTGCCCCTGCCCGCACAGGGCCGCGGACAGCTCGGCGACATGCACGTTCTGCCCGCCGGCATCGACCCCGCCCAGCACGGCGAGCGGGCTGGCGTGTTCGGACACCATCGCGATCTTCATGACTCCGCCTTCTCTCTCCGGGACACTGCCTTCATTCGGTGACCTCGGCGAGCAGGGCATCCCACCGGCGCAGGAAGACCCCGAGGCCGTAGTGCTCCAGCGCGAACTGCCGTCCCGACTTGCCCGCGAGCGCCGCGAGATCGGGTTCGTGGAGGAATTCGTGGAACTTCGCGGTGAGCGCCGCGACGTCGGTGGAGATCGCACCGGCTTCCGGCGGCACGGCCATGACGGCCTCGGTGGTGGCGATGGCCACCACCGGCATGGCCAAGTGCATGGCTTCCAGCAGGGACAATCCGAGCGAGGTCCAGCGCGCGGTGTGCAGATACACCCTCCTGCGCGCCATTTCCGGATGCAACGCCGACTGCCGCAGATCCCCGACGCCGCGGATCGGGTGGCCGGTGGATCTGTCGGCCGTGTAATCGGCCGCGCCGATGCCGTACAGGTCGATCGGTCCCGCCATCGCGAAGTCCGGCAGCAGATCGCTTCCGGTGATCCGCCCGCGCCGCGTCGGTTCGTTGATCAGCGCCACGCCATGGGGCAGTTCACCGGTGTAGAGCGCGCCGGGGTCGACGATTCCGTGCGGCACCACCCGGGTGGGCGCGCGTCCGTTGTCCCACATCAAGTTATTGAAGTGGGTGACGTGCACGAGCGGGATGTCGGCGCGATCGGACAGGGGATGGCTGGTGGTGGCCGCGCTGGGACGCGGGGCGTTGTGCTCGACGTAGACGGCGGGAATATCGGCCCCGGGGCGACGACCGAGCCAGCGTCCGGTGAGATCGATTTCCTCCGGGCGCTGCAGCACGACCACGTCCGGCTCGGTTTCGCGCAAGCGATCCGCGGGCACTTCCGCCGCCGAAGGCCAGTCGCGACCGCACCGTCCACGGCCCCACGGTCCGCCGCCTGCCAGCACGGGCAGCAGATAACGGTGCCGCCCTTGGACGAACGACGTCGTCCATGAGCCGTGCACGTGCCACAGCAGCACCGTGAGCCGCTCGGTCTTTTCGGCCATGCCGGTAGCTCTTGCCTATTACCGCCGGATCAAACCTGGTCGGCGCGGCACGGCAGCAACCTCTCAGCTATCGAGCCTGGTGAACGTGCCGTGCGGCGATATCGACACGGCTGTGGCACGACCGGTTTGAACCGCGGAAGCCAGGCAATGGCCGCGACATGAGCGCACCCAACGCTGCCCCGTCCGCCACCGGACTCCGCGCGACCGAAACGATCGAGATCGTCGATCCCGCCAGCGGAGCCGCCGTCGGCAAGGTGCCGATGACTGATCTCGCGCAGATCGATCGGCAAGTGGGTATGGCAAATCGCGCGCAATCCGCGTGGGCGCGTACTCCGGCGGCCGAGCGGGCCGCCGCCGTCCGTGCCGGCGCCGCTCTGCTGCGCGAGCGCGCCGACGAGTTGGCCGAACTCAACCGGCTCGAAACCGGACGTCCGCGGTCGGAGAGCAAGGAGGGGGTGCTGGCGGGTGCCGCGACGCTGGAGCAATATGCCGAACTGGGACCGCTGCACCGAGGCAGAAGCCTGCAGGGGGCTTTCGAAGCGACCGATCTCATGGTGTGGGAACCGCGCGGCGTCGTCGTCGCCCTGACACCGTGGAACGATCCCGTTGCGGTGTCCTGCGGTTTGCTCGGCGCGGCACTGGTCACCGGAAACACCGTCGTGTACAAGCCGAGCGAACGCGCGCCGCATACCGGAGGTCTGCTCGGTGAGTTGCTGGCCGGCACGCTTCCCGAGGGCGTTCTGCAGACGGTGCAAGGCGACGGAAGGGTGGGCGCGCTGCTGGCCGCGCGGCTGGATGTGGACGTCGTCGCGCATGTCGGCAGCACGGCCACGGGACGGTCGATCGCGCGGAGCGTGGCGAACACGGGCGCGAAGGCACTGCTGGAGAACGGCGGCAACGACGCGCTCGTGGTCGACGCCGGAGTGGATCCCGTCTGGGCGGCCGGGCAGGCGGCCCTCGGCGCGTTCGCGAACTCCGGTCAGATCTGCGTGTCGGTCGAGCGGATCTTCGTACACCGGGACGTCGCGGAATCATTCCTGGCGGCCTTGGTGGCCGAGGCCGAGTCGTGGAAGCCGGCCCCGCTGGTCGACCGGCGCCACCGCGAGCAGGTCCACGCGCAGGTCCGCGACGCGGTCGAGCACGGCGCCGAGCTGTTGACCGGCGGCGTGCTGCCGGACGGCGCCGGTGCGCACTATCCGGCCACCGTGCTGACACAGTGCGATCCGGCCATGCGGATCATGCGGGAGGAAACCTTCGGTCCGGTCGCGCCGGTGCGAGTGGTGGACACGTTCGAGCACGGCATCGAGGAGGCCGCCACCGACGACTACGGTCTCGCGGCCACCGTGTTGACGCCTTCGATGGCCCATGCCCAGCTCGCGTGGCGGGAACTGCCGGTGGGCACGGTGAAGATCAACTCCGTCTTCGGCGGCGCGCCCGGCGGAGCGGCGCACCCGCGGCGCGCCAGCGGATCCGGCTTCGGCTACGGGCCGGAATTGCTGGACGAGATGACCCAGACGAAGGTCGTGCACCTGCGCGCGGCCCCGAGCTAGGCCACCGGCCCGCGATGTGCGAAGTTCGCGGTCACCGAACCAAGACACGGCTGATTGACCTGGGGTGCGGCGGGTATGGGCACAGACATGCGGGTACTTGTCACCGGGTGGCCCAGCTTCCTGCACGGGGAAGCGACGGCCGGGGACGTGTTGAGCATGAGCCGAGTGTGTGACGCTCTGGCCTCCGCCGCGATCCCGCACGACACGGCGTGGAGCCCGGGGTTTCGTTCCGACGCGATGCATCTGGACGACGCGGACTCCGGACGCTATTCGCACCTCGTTTTCGTCTGCGGGCCCGCGCACGGTGAGCAGGTCCGGTTCCTGCACGAGCGGTACGCGAACTGCAGGCGCATCGCGGTGGGCGTCTCCATCCTCGATCCGGCCGATGCCGCGGTCACCGGGTTCCACCGCATCTTGCCGCGCGACAGTCCGTCCGTGGCGCGACCGGACATCGCGGTCGGGGCGTCCACGGTGAGCGTCCCGGTGGTGGGTGTCGTCTTCGCCCCGGGCCAAGCCGAATACGGCATGGCCCGCAGGCACCGCTCGGTGCATCGCGCGCTGCTGCGGTGGCTGCGCGAACTCGACTGCGCGCGACTGCCGCTCGACACCAGATTGACCTCCGACGACTGGCGGCTGTGCCGCACGCCCGACCAGCTCGCGTCGGTGTTCGCTCGCCTGGACGCGGTGATCACCACGCGGCTGCACGGCATGGTGCTGGGACTGCGCGCCGGTATCCCGGTGCTGGCGGTGGATCCCGTCGCGGGCGGCGGAAAAGTCACCGCGCAGGCGAAGGCGCTGGACTGGCCCGCGCTGGTCGGCGCCGAGCAGACCGCCGACACAGGCGCGTTCGATCAGTGGTGGCGCTGGTGCCTGGCGCCCGCGGGGCGCGAACGGGCGCGGCGGCGGGAGTTCCCCGTCGCCGACACCCTCACCAGCGACCTGCTCGAGGAACTGCTCGCGGGACGGCCGGCGTGAGCGCGCCGGCGGTGGCGAAGACCACCGTCGTCATCGCCACCCGCAATCGCGCCGCCGAACTGTGCCGAACCTTGACCGAACTGCGCGCACTGCGCCCGGCACCCGCGATCGTGGTGCTGGACAACGCTTCGGTCGACGACACGGCCGACGTGGCGGAGGCGTTCCCCGGGGTGCGCGTTGTCCGGCTGCCCCGCAATCTCGGCGCCGCGGCGCGCAACCTCGGCGTCGCGCTGGCCCGGACGCCCTACGTCGCGTTCAGCGACGACGACTCGTGGTGGGCCGAGGACGCGCTCGGGGAAGCCGAGCGGGTGCTGGACGCCCATCCACGGCTGGGCCTGGTCGCGGGACGCACGCTCGTCGGCGCCGACCACCGTGACGATCCGGTCAACGAACTGATGGCGACCAGCCCGCTCGGGCATCCCCCCGGGCTGCCGGGCCCGTTGGTTCTCGGCTTTCTCGCCTGCGCGGCGATCGTGCGCAAAGACGCGTATCTACAGGCGTCCGGGTTCAGCCCGCTCCTGCATTTCGGCGCCGAAGAACGGTTGCTGTCACTCGACATGGCGGCGTGCGGCTGGGACCTCTGTTACGTGGCGCGGGTGCGCGCCCATCACCACCCCTCGGCGCGGCGGCCGCCGCAGGCGTGGCGCAGACGGGCCGAACAGCGCAACAACGCGTTGATCGCCTGGATGCGCAGGCCGCTGCGGCGGTGCGCGGCCGAGTCCGCGAGCCTGCTGTGCCGGACGGTGCGCGACCCGGGAACGGTGCTGGCGTTCGCCGGGATCGTGCGCCGCCTGCCCAGGGCGCTGGCGCAGCGGCGCAGGCTGCCGCCGGAGATCGAGCGCAGGGCCAGAACTCTGGAACTCGCCCACGGAAGGAAGTGACGGATGCCAACGGAACGGATGACGGTCGTCATCATCACCCGCAACCGGCGCGAGCAACTGCTGCACACCCTCGCCCACATGACCGCGCTCGCCGACGCGGCCCCGATCATCCTTGTCGACAACGATTCCACCGACGGAACGGCCGACGCGGTCGCCGCGGCGTTCCCTTCCGTGCAGCTCATCCGCTCGGCGGACAACCTGGGCGCGGTGGCCAGGAACATCGCGGTCGAGCGGGTGGTCACGCCGTACGTGGCGTTCTGCGACGACGACACCCGCTGGCAGCCGGGCGCGTTGACCCGCGCGGCCGATCTACTCGACCGGTATCCGGGCCTCGGCTCGGTGACGGGACGCTGCCTGGTCGCCCCCGACCTCCGCGAAGACCCGATCACGCCGGAACTGCGCTACTCGCCGGTCGCCGGGCCCGACTGGCTGCCAGGCCCCGCCCTGCTCGGCGTGATGGCGGCGCTGTCCGCCTTCCGGGTCAGCGCGTTCCGTCAGGTCGGCGGGTTCTCCCGGCGCCTGTGGTTCGGTGGGGAAGAGGAACTGCTCGCGCTCGACCTCGCGGCGTACGGCTGGTGGATGTGCTGGGTGGAGGACATCGTGATCCACCACGAGCCGTCCACCACCCGGGACCCGACCCATCGTCGCCGCCTCGGCATCCGGAACACGCTGTGGACGCTGTGGTTGCGCCGCCCGGCCCGCAGCGCCGCGCGGCGGACCGCCGTGGTGCTCAGATCGGCCCCGGCCGACCTGACGACCGCGGCGGCCGTTCTCGACACGCTGCGCGGGATGCCGTGGGTGCTGCGCGAACGAAAAGTCCTGCCGCCGCGAGTGGAGGCGGGGCTCGTTCTGCTGGAAGAATCCCAGCGCCATTCCGCCGCGCGGCGCTATGTGGGCTGACGCCCGTTTCGCCGGCCAGGATCCCTCCGGTGCCACTATCCCGCCACGGTGCCGACACCCCGGCGCGCTTCCCGCGCGAGGGCGCGGTCGCGTTGTTCCTCGAACCGGGGAATGCGCACGTGCTCGAGGTCGTCCAGGAAGGCGGCGAGTCGTTCCCTGGCTTGCTCGCCGCGCGGACCGAAGTCGTCGCGCTCGAATACGTTCCACTGCCGGATGACCGGTTGCAGCACTTCTTCCGAATGCTGGCGCAGATCGTAGATGCCGTGTTTGGCCATGAGGACGCCGTTGCGCCGGAAGTTGGGCATGCCGGTGCCGGGCATCCGGAAATTGCGCACGATCAGGTCGATCGCTTCGATGGCCTGATCGGGCACCAGATCCAGGGCGGCGGCGCACATGCCGCGGTAGAAGATCATGTGCAGGTTCTCGTCGGCGGCGATGCGTTGCAGCATGCGGTCGGCGACCGGATCGTCGCAGACGGCCGCCGTGTTGCGATGGCTGATGCGGGTCGCCAACTCTTGAAAGGACACGTAAGCCACCGAGAACAGGAATCCGCCGTCACCGGAGGTGTCCGTGCGCTGCATCGGCGCGGCGAAACCGTGGGACATGTGCGCCATACGGTCGTTCTCCAAGGCGACCGGGTCGACAGCCCGGGTGACGACGAGGTAGTCGCGCAGGACGATGCTGTGGCGGGCCTCCTCGGCGGTCCATCGTCCCACCCACGAGCCCCACGCGCCGTCTCGGGAGAAGTTCGCGCTGATCTCGCGGTGATAGGAGGGAAGATTGTCCTCGGTGAGCAGATTCGTGATCAAAGCCGCCTTCGCCACCTCCGACAGTCGCGATTGGCTCGGCTCCCAATCGATTCCGCCCAGCATCGCGAAGTTGTGTCCCGCGTCCCACGGCACGTAGTCGTGGGGATGCCACTCCTTGACCATGGACAGGTGCCGGTCCAACGCGGCGCCCGCGAATTGTTCCAGTTCGGTGAGAATCTCCAGCTGTGTCAGATCACGCGCCAACGTCGTGTCCGCCTTTCTTTTGCGCATGGTTCGGAAGGAGAGGTGATCGATAACGGCTCGGTCCGGGCGTGACCGGCGACGACCGGTGCCGGACGGGCAGCGCCGGGGAGTGCGGTTTCAGGCGGTGACGGTGTCGATGCGGTCGGCGGGTGCGACGAGCGTCAGGCCGCCGTCGTAGCGGCGATACATCAGACGGCCGCGTCCCGACGCCGAGTCGGTGTAGAACAGCGACGGCAAGCCGTATTCGCATACCCGTGCCACGGCTCGGGTTTCGGTCAGCTCCGGGGCCGGGCGGGGATTGATGGTGACCAGTCCGGGAGTGCCCGCGATCCAGGGCGGGGTATGAACGCTGTGCTGGCGCGCCATCCGCAGCCCGAACGGCCCTGCGCGGTGGACGACGGCGTCCTCTCCGGTCTCGGCATCGGTGAACAGATGCGCGTCGTAATCCATCGCGTCCATGATCGCCGCCGCCGCGGGCAACCCGCAGGTCATCAGCGCGACGACCTTGCGGCGGACCAGTTCGCCCGGACCGGGGGCGTCCAGCGGCCGACGACCCGGATCCGGCCACGGACGCGGCTCCCACGTCTTCTGCAACGCCTTGATCTGCCGTTCCAACCGCACCAGCGTCGGCAACGCGTCACCACGGCGTCGCGCCAGTGTCTGGATGCGTGCCGGCGTGCCGCCGACGGACAGATTCACCTGGACGACCATCGGGCCGTCGTCGTGATCGGGCCCCGTGATCCGCAGGCGGGCGCTGCCCGCGGCAGGGAAGCGCGACAGCAGACGGCACACGGTGCCGGCGAAGCGCTCCCGCTCGAGTGCGGGCACCCGGCCCGCGGCGAACACGGCGACTTCCGGGAACGACGTCGACGACCACGCCTCCGACACCAGCGACATCCCATCCTCCACTGCTCTCGCCCCACCGACTCACCTGGCACGACTGTGCCCGCGGCGCGCGGCGTGGCCGTAGGGCCGAAAGTCCGCTGCGCCGGTTACTTTCCGCACCGGAGAGTCCCTCGGTGTCCGGTAGTTCAGCGCGGATCGCCCGGCGACCGCGGCCGGTCACGGTGTGCCGCCGCAGGGGGTGCGGCGCTGGTCCTACCCCGGATCGGCGGGGAGTCAGCGGAGCGCGTGGTGGCGTGCCGGCCCGCTCACTCGACGCGCCCGGCCGGTTCGCCGGAACGCGCACCGGCGAGTCGCGGCAGCCGCAGTGAGGTGGCCGGACGGTTGTATGCCCATTGGGCGACGGCGACGACGGCCGAGCCCAGCGAGGTGACCCCGGCGAGCAGGGGCCAGTGGGTGAGTCCCGCGGTGTTGTAGGAGACCTGCCGCACCCCCGGCGCGATCAGGCTGCCGTTGCCGAACGCCCAGCTGGTCACCATGCCGACCTGCCCGCCGAAGTCCGAGGAGCGCGCGAGCATGGCGCGCAGCTCGGGAGCCTTGCTGTTGACGTAGAGCACGGTGAGCGCGACCAGCGCCGCGGTCGTCACCGCGCACGCCGTCGCCGCGCGCGCCAGGATCTCGGTGCGCAGCCGGAGATTCACCGCCACCACGCAGACGGTCATGACGATCGCGCCCGCGGACAGCAGCGCCAGGGCGCCGCTGATCCGCGCGGTGGGCGGTTGCGTCGCCGACCAGACGTTGAGATACGAGGTGGTCGCGGTGATCCGGCCGAAGGCATTCGCACTGGCTCTGCCGTCGGCGCCCGCCGCCATGAGCCACGGCTGGAACAGCAGGATCAGCGTGACGAGGCTGCCTGCCGCGGCGCCGAGATAGCCCCGGTGGCCGTGCAGCGCGTGCCGGGATGCGCGCGATGCGCCGAGCCGTCCCGGCGTCGCGTCCGGTACTCGCTCGAGCCGAGAGTCCTTCGCTGACCAGGGAGTTGGCTGCACGTCGCTCCGAAATCGAGGATCGGTTCGCTGCGGAACCGAGGCGGACATGGCGATCCCCGGCTGCGGTCGTCCTCGGGCACGGTGCTCAGCAGGGTTCTCCGACACTAGGAGCTGCGCAATGGCCGGAAAATGATTGCGATCAACGGGATTCTGAATCCTCCGAGTAAAGCGGTTACCGACGAGGTCGCGACGACGTACCCGCGGTCGGACGGGAGTGACCGACTCATCGGAGGGTAGGGCCGGTCGCACAATTCCATCGGTGCCGTCGGAAGTCTCTTCGGTCCCGGCGCTGGTTGTGACCGACGCCTTGCCGTGGGACGCGAGCTGCCCGAATCCGTTACTAAGTCGCAACTTTCGTGCAATCCACCGCGTCCGCACCCTTGGGCACGGCGCGACCGGACCCGGTCCGCGACTGGGCGCTGTCTCGAAATGTGTTGTAGTGCAAGCTGAATCGAACAGCATCGATAAGAACTACGCCCGCGTCATCGTCGAGGTCCGCGGCACCGTTCGGCCCGACCGGCAAACGGGCGAAAGGTGATTCGGGAGCGCCAGGGGAGATACAGTACGGGCCGTGACAGAGCACCGATCGCCCCTCGGCGGGGATCGCTCGCAGGACCTCGGAGTGCCGCGTTCGCTGGACCTCCGCTCCGCCGATTGGTCGAGTTCCGATGAGACCCTTGCCCGGCTGTTCCAACGCGTCGAGGCGTATGCCATGGACGCACGCGAGTGGTATTCGCGGGACGGTCTGACGAAGCGGCGGGCCAGCCTAGCCCTCACCGCGGCGCTGATCGTGCTCGGCCTACTCGGAATCCTGGTGCCGCTGCTGACCACCGCGGGCGTCGACGCCATCAACCCGAGCTGGGGATACATCCTGCTCGCCTGCGCCGCAGGAAGCCTGGCATGCGACCGGCTCTTCGGCGTGTCCACCGCGTGGATGCGCGACCTCCGCAGCGCCCAGTCGATCAACGCGATGCTGTGCGACTTCCAGCTCGAGTGGGCTTCCGTCTCGCGCGCGCCCGCGAACTCGAACGGAGAGATCGACCGCAGGATGGGCCTGCTGCGGGACTTCTCCTACCGGGTCAACGAGGTGATCGCCCATGAAACCGACAGCTGGACCGGGCAATTGCAGCTGTCGGCGCACCCGCGGATGAGCAGACTCGACCGAAGGTGACGCCGGGCGGCGCGTGGAGAAACTCCGGCAGGCGATGGGGGCGCCAGGCCCGCGGCGGAGCGGACCTGGCGCTTCATCGGCACGTCGCCGGCCACGGGAGGATCAGGACGCCAGGTCCACGGTTCGGGGCGCGGCTGGAGCGACACGATCGGGTGCCGGCTCGGTAAGCGGACGCGCGCGCACCAGACCGACCATCACCGCCGCGATGAGAGCGGCGAGCGCGAACACCGCGAAACCCCAGTTCGACACCTGGTGGGAGACCAGGATGCCACCCAGCCATGGGCCGAAGACGGCTCCGGTGCGGCCGACGCCCGCGACCCAGCCGAGCGCGGTCGCCCGGACGCTGGGCGGGTAGTAGGTGCCCACGCTGGCGTAGATCAGAGTCTGCGCGCTGAACAGGAAACCGCCCGTGAGGAATACGTTGACGTAGGTGACGACCAGCGGCATGTGGACCGCGAGCAGTCCGATGCCGACACAGGTGATCGCGAACCAGATGACGGTGACCCGGCGCGGCCCGAACAGATCGGCCAGGCGTCCGGCGACCAGCATGCCGACGATGCCGCCGATATTGATCACGAGCAGGAAGCTGATGGCCGACCCGAGGTTGTAGCCGTGGCCGCGCATCATGGTCGGCAGCCAGGTGTTCACGCCGTACACCAGCAGCAGGCCGCCGAACGACGCGATCCAGAACAAAGCCGTCGTTCCCCGCAGCGCCGGGGTGAACAGCGCGGTGACTTTCGCGCGCCGCTGCTGTGAGCCTGCTTCCGGTGCGAACGCCGCCAACGAGACGCCGAACCTGTTCGCGATCGCCTCGGCCTTCTGCTGTTTGCCCGAGGCCAGCAGGTAGGTCAGCGATTCCGGCAACAGGAACAGGATGGCGGGCAGTGCGATCACCACCGGCGCCGCGCCGAACCAGTAGACCGAGCGCCAGCCGAGGGATTCCACGATCGTCATCGCCACGGCGCCCGCGATCGCGCCGCCTGCCTGATGGGCCGTCATCAGCACGGTGACGCTGAGGTTCTTGCGATGCGCGGGAGCGTATTCCATGACCAGCGCGATGGCGGTCGGCAGCAGGCCGCCGAGGCCGATGCCGGCGAAGAAGCGGGCCGCGCCGAAGATCTCGACGTTGGGCGCCGCGCCGCAGACGGCCGCGGCGACGGTGAAGATCAGCACGCCGGCGGCGATGATCTTGCGGCGGCCGACGCGGTCGGTGATCAGGCCCGAACCCAGGGCGCCCAGCAGCATGCCGAAGGTGTTGAGGCTGCCGATGTCGCCCGCGATGGCGGGTGTGAGGCCGAAGCTTTCGTCCTTGAGGACACCGGGCAGCGTGGCGCCGTAGACGAACAGATCCAGGCCGTCCAGCAGGACGAGAAACCAGCAGAGCGTCGTCACGCGGATCGACAGTCGGCCGCCGGCGGAAGCCGCGCGGCCGTTCGGTTCAGTCGAGGACAACATCGTCCCTTTCATCCATGGGGTACTTCATGTGACGCACGCTACAACGTTGGAGATGTCGCGCACAATATTGCTGAAGAAATTGTTAACAATTATTTCGGTCAGTGGTCCGCGGCCAGTTCCTCGGCCGTCGGGGTGCCGTGCGTGTGGAACGATTCGATGGTCTTCAAGCCCCACGCCTGCCCCTTGCGGCGCTCGGCCTCGGTCCAGTCGACGCGCTTCCAGTCCGGCGCGAGAATCAGCCGGGCGCCGGCGTTGCACAGCTCGACGCGATTGCCGCCGGGTTCGTAGACGTAGAGGAAGAACGTCTGCTGGATGGCGTGCTTGTGCGGGCCGGTCTCGATGAACACGCCCTGGTCCAGGGCCACGTCACAGGCCCGCAGGATGTCGGCGCGGCTGTCGGCCGCGAACGCGATGTGGTGCAGCCGCCCCGAGAATCCCAGATGGTCGCGGGTGTAGACCAGGTCGTAACTCTTGTTGGTGAAAGTCGTCCAGCTGCCCGCGACGGTGCCGTCGTCCAGCACGATCTGCTCGGTGACCATGCCGCCGAGCGTGTCGACCAGGAAGTCGCGATTGTCGGCCGGGCTGCGCCCGAGGAAGTTGACGTGATCGAGTCGTCGCGCCGGAACTCCGCCACCTGGATAGGCGCGGGCCTGGTTCTTCAGGGCGGGCCGGGTCTCCTCCTCGGCCAGGTGCCACTCGGCCTCGTAGTAGAGGCCGAATTCGTGCCCGTCCGGATCGGTGAACACATAGGTGGGCCCGAAGCCGGGTTCGCCGTCGGTCCAGCCGATGCCACGGCCAGCCGCTTCCAGCGCCGCGACCCGCCGCGTCAGCGCCTCGGGGCTGGACGCCCGCAGATAGGTGCGCCCGATGCCGGAACGTTTGCGCGCGCTGAGCGTGACCGTATGGTGCTGATAGTCGTCCCAGGCATGCAGGTAGACGTCGTCGCCGTCGGAGCCGACGACGCGCAGGCCGAGGAAATCGACGAAGAACGCGATGCTCTCGTCGAGCTTCGGGGTGAACAGCTGCACGTGCGCCAGATGCGCGATGTCGTGGCCAGGTGCCATGGTGATGTCCTCCTTGACGAACAGGCGCCTCAGGTGCGGGGGAAAACCGAACCGGCGAACAATTTGCGAGCGGTGCGGACCACCCCGGAGCGACGCACCAGCGGCGGGAAGACGCTGGTGTCGACGTCGACATCGACTCGAAGCCGCCCGGACGGATGTTCGACATCCACCCGTTGCGGACCGGCGGGCCAGTCCGCGGTGAGGTCGTAACCGACCGCTCCCGGCGTTCTCATCGCGGTGACCGCGCTGATCGCCGCGAACACGCCGATCGAGGTGTGTGGCTGGACCGGGATGAACGAGCGCGCGCTCACCTGTCCGCCGTCGCGGGCGGGAGCGACCAGCACCGTCTTCGGTACCGAGGATCGCGCGACATCGCCCAAGCCCATCAACGTCGCCGCCTGGCGGCGCACGCTGTCGATCCGGGTCAGCAGTGCCTCGTCATCGGCTAGTTCGGCCTGCGACTCGTATCCGGTGATGCCGAAACTCTCGGCTTCGGCGACGATCACCGGCATGCCGTTGTCGACACAGGTTACCTGCACGCCGTCGACGGTATCGGCCGGGCTACCGGTCGGAAACAACCCTGACGTGGCCGATCCCGTGGTGTCCTGGAAAGCCAGCAACACTGCGGCAGCCGTACCGGGCACGCCGTCGATGCGGGTGTCACCGGCGTATATCGGGCGACCGTCGCGCACCGGGAATGTCGCGGTGGCGGTGGCGCCGGAGTTGACCAAGTGGATGCGCACCGTGCACTGGTCACCGACCGCGCGCACCATCCCGGACTCGACCGCGAACTGTCCGACGCCGGCCAGGATGTTGCCGCAATTCTGCCGGTCGGACACGGTCGCCTCGGCGACGCCAAGCTGGAGGAACAGGTAGTCGACGTCGACGTCGGGCCGGGCCGACGGCGACACGACGGCCACTTTGCTGGTCAGTGAGGTCGCGCCGCCGATGCCGTCGATCTGCCGTGGATCGGGCGTGCCCATGATCCGGAGCAGCAGATCGTCGCGGGCGGCGGGATCGGCGGGCAGATCGTCGGCGCGGAAGTACGCGCCCTTGGATGTGCCGCCCCGCATCCACACGCATGGAACGCCCGCGTCCGGCGCCGTCACGCCCGTTCTCCCGCGGCCAGGTAGTCCTCGTAGGAGAGGTAGGTGATGCCGAAATCGCCCAGGCGATCCCGCAGACCGTAGCGGTCGAGGCCGAGCTCACCCGCCTGGAAGGCCGCCCGGGAGGCTTCCTCCTTGGCCAGCCGTGCGGCCGCGGCCGCCAGCACATCGGGCACATCCGCGCGCGGCACACAGGTCACGCCGTCGTCGTCGGCGACGATCACATCCCCGGGATGGATCACCTGTCCTTCGACGACGACCGGCACGTTGATCGCACCGGCGGTCGCCTTCACCGACCCCTGCGCGCTGACCGCCGCCGACCAGGCGGGAAAGTTCATCTCGCGCAGCTCGGCGACGTCGCGCACCCCGCAACCGAGCACGACGCCGCGCACGCCCCGCCGCTGCAAGGCGGTGGCGAACAGCTCGCCGAACAGTCCGTCGGTCGAGGGCGAGTTCGTCGCCACGACCAGCACGTCGCCCGGACGGCACTGCTCGACGGCGACGTGGATCATCAGGTTGTCGCCCGGCCAGCACAGGACCGTGACGGCGGTGCCGCCGATGCGGGCGCCCGGCCAGGCGGGCCGCAACCGCGGGCCGAGGTAGCCGACCCGGCCTGCCGCCTCGTGCACGGTCGCGACACCGTACTCGCCGAGTCGATTCGCGTCCTCGAGCGCCGCGCGGGGGTGGCCGGTGACCACAATCGATTTCATCTTTTCTCTCCTGAAGGTCGAGTACTGTCCGGGCCGGGCCCGTTCGCGATCGCGCGCAGCGCGTCGCGGGTCGCGGTGGCGCTGTGCGGGGTGACACCGAGGTCGGTGAGCTGGGCGGCGGCCGCCGCCATCTCCTCGGCGCGCCGGGCGGCGTGCAGATAGGTGCCGTCGATCAGCCGGTCCAGGGTTTGCTCGTCGAAGCCGCGCAATTCGGCGGCGATGTGCGAGCGGAACCAGTCGGCGCAGCCCGCGGCCTCGGCTCCCGCCAAGCCCTCGACCACCGCCGCGGCGAGGCCTTTGTATACGACGCTGCGCAGCAGTTTGCGGGAACTCGCGGCGCCGACCGGGCCGGCCACCACCGTCACCGTGACGTCGAAGCCCCTCATCAGCTCGGCGAAACGTGGCGCTCCCGGCCCGGAAACCGACATCGGCGTGTGCAGGCCGGTGCCGGGCACCGGAGCCATGATCGCCACGTCGACCAGCTCGGCGTCGACGCGGGCGGCCTGTTCGGCGAGCCGCGCCTTCAGCGCCGGTGCGCAGGTGTTGGCCTCCGCCCACAGCGTGCCCGCCGCCAGCGCGGGCAGGCCGGCGCGCAGCGCGGCCTCCGCCTGTTCGGCGGTGGTCAGGCTGAACACCAGCTCGGCGTCGCGTACCGCGTCGGCTTCGTCGGCCCGCTGCGCCACACCGTGCGGGGCGTGGACTTCCGGGTCGAATCCCCGCACGTCGGCGCCCGCGACGACCAGGTCGCGAGCGAATTCGGCTCCGGCTTCCCCGAATCCCAGGACGGCGACCCGCACCGGCGAGGTCATGACAACCGGTCGGTCACGTGGGGGTAGTGGCGTACGAACGCCTCGGCCTTGGTCTCGTGCGGCAGGCCGAGATTCGGCCCGGCATTGCGCTTGAGCTGTACGCCGCGGCGATCGGCGAGGTCCTCGTAGTAGGTCCACATGTGCTGCTGGGCGCCCAGGCAGCGCATGGCCTTGCGCTTGAGCTCGAACACCTCGGTGATGTCGAGCAGGACGTCGGGGCGGAATTCCGACATCTCCGACTGGTGCGGCTCGAAGCTGAACACCGGCGGCGCACCTAGCGGCTGGCCCGGCGCGTCGTATCCCACCGCCTGCGCGAGGATTCTGGCGTTCAAGGCCATGCGCGCCGCGGCCGGATGGTCGCCGTTGTAGGGGTCGACCAAGGTGTGCGTCAGAACCACCGTCGGCCGGGTCTCGCGGTAGATGTGCACCAGCTGGTCGGTCAGCTGGCGCGACTCGATCAGGGGGTAGTCGCCCGCGTCGAGGAAACGGATGTCGGCTCCGAGCACATCCGCTGCCGCCTCGGCTTCGCTGCGGCGTAGCGCCTTGATCTCGTCGAGCTGCTTGCCTTCGCGCCACGCCTTGGCCGATTCGCCGCGCTCGCCGTAGCTCAAGCACACCACGGTGGCGCGCTCGCCGCGCGAAGCGGCCAGCGCGATCGCGCCACCGGCGCGCCAGACGAAGTCGCCGGCATGGGCGCTGACCACCAGTAGCGACTCGGATGTGTTCTCGGGCATCGCCTCACCTCACGTGTTCTCACCGAACGGGTCACGGGCGCGGCGGCGCGCCCGTGACCGAGGGTAAGTGGATGCTCGCAAAATTGTCAACAATTCTGTTGACGCATAGGTGCGGCTGCTACGGCGCCTGCTCAGCCGACTCGTCCAGAGCGGCGATGACGCTGTCCAGATGGTTCCGCATCGCCTGTTCCGCGCCGGCCGAATCACCTCGGACCACCGCCTCCACCACGGCCAGGTGTTCTCGGAGCGAGACCTGCGGGCGACCGGGCCGCAGCGAGAGCTGGAATTGATGGCGCACGATCTGGGCGTTGAGCCGATCGATCAGATCGGCCGCGGTCGCTTGCCCGGCGATGTCGCGCAGGGCGGCGTGCAGCTCGTGATTGAGGCTCGAATACTTCATCGGCTCCCCGTCGCGCACCGCCGCGGTGAGCTGCTCGCCGTACTCGCGCAGCCGATCCCGGTCGGCGGCGGTGGCGTGCTGGGCGGCCTTTGCCGCGATCAACCCCTCGAGCACCTTGCGACACTCCAGTATCTCGATCGCCGCCCCACGCGACACCTTGCGCACCCGGGCGCCCCGATTGTGGATCCGCTCGACCAGTCCTTCGGCGACCAGTTCATCGATGGCGGCGCGCACACTGCCGCGGGTGACGCCGAACTGCTCGACCAGCTCCGCTTCCACCAGCCGCTGCCCCGGCGCCACCTCACCCTGCCGGATGGCCCTGCGCAGCTGGTCCATCGCGATGGCTTTTCCCTGGGTTCCCCGTTCGAGCCCCTGAGTCTCCGACACTGACACCGTCCTGCCGATCGATGTGACAACCGTTTTGTCGATAATTATGGCAACAATCTGGCAAGGTGTTGGACCGAGCTGGTTGTGCCCGGTTCAGGCCAGGGCGACCAGCTCGTGCAAGGCGTAGCCGGTGCGCATCGAAGTACCGGTTCTGTGAGAGGGCCGCCGCGACGCGGATGTCATCGGCGCAGCGCCCCGCTGGCGTCGAAAGCCGCATTCCGCCCGTGCATCTGAGCGCGGTACCAATTCTCGCGATGCCAGAGCATGAGCTTCTCGTGCGCCCGCGCGAAGGGCGGGAGCGTTCTACGCAGGATCTCCATCGCCGTGATCAGCGGAAAGCGCAGGAGGGGAATGACTATCCAGGGAAAGGCCGGGGGCAAGTTGTAGCGGCGCCGGGTGAAGGGCGCCATGTACATCGCGGAGTACACGGAGTTGATGCGGAAGTTGTACGCTTCGCGCAGCCTCGTGAGACCGCGATGGCCGTCGCGCGGCGCGAACGCCATCGGATAGGACTCGATCAGTTCCGCGCCGTGGTGACCGGCGTCGTAGGACCGCGAGGCGATGGTCATGGCCAGCACACGCAACGAGTCGAGGACGGTTTCCGGATACCAGCGCAGCCGCACGCCGAGCAGGTATCCCATGTACTTCTGGAAATGCAGCAGCGCCCGGATTTCCGACGCGGTCGTCTGGTACCCGAGCGCCCACAGGCCCAGCCCGGGTGTGACGCTGCCGGCGAGCAGGGTCAGCATCTGGTAGGTCTGGCTGATCGGCAGGCCCCACCGGTCCATGTCCCATTCCGGATGCCCGGCGACCTTCGCGCGGACCGAGACGTGCATGACGCGGACCTTCAACGCCGTGGCCCGCCCGGCCGATCCCGGCGTCAGCAGCGCACCGGGCGCGGAGACGTCCATCCAGAAGCGGGTGGTCTCCAGGAAACGACGCAGCGCGCTGTCCCCGGCGTACCCACCGGCCAGCGACAACGGTGTCGCCACCGCCGCCTCGGTGTACATCTCGAGTGTTTCCGCGCCGGCGAAGCTGAACAGCATCGTTCCCCACCGCCGCCAGATCGCCGCGCCTTGCTCGACCAGCTCGGGCACGACCCATTCGGGCACCGTCTCGAATTCCTCGAACAGGGCGCGCATCGACTCCGGGGCGTCCGGCACGGCGTCGATGCCAGCGGCCAGCGCGGTTTCCAACATCCGGCGCCCGGCCTGCGGGCCGATCTCACCGTGCATCACCTCCGCGACGAACCGTTCCGCGACCGGATCACCGGTGAACAGGTCCTCGCACAAAGCGACGGCCTGCGCGTCGGTCGGAAACAACTGTGTCCCGGCGACTTTCGCGAAGAGACGCTCGAACCGTCGCACCCTCGGCGTGCGGCGCGCTTCCCAGTACCTGAACGCGGTGGGGCACTTCACCGGTGGCTGGTCGCCGGCCTCCGCGCCCGCAGGCGGAATTTTCACTGACATGGGTGCTCCTACTCTTCGATGCGGTCGCGGGGCCGCTCAGCCCACCAGTTCGCGTCGACCAATCGGTGATGATCTGCCCGACGCCCTCGGGCTGGTCGACCGAGGAGTGCGTGAGACGGGGCGGTTCGATCAGCTACGCATGCGGAGCGGCGCCGACGGCCTGCATTTCCCGCGGATCGGTCCGACGGCATGGCCGCAGGCCAGGGTCGAACCGGCGAAGCCCGCGCCGACACCATGCGGAACTCGCGGCAGATCCGCTGTCTCATCTTCGAACCCTTCTCGGGGCGCCTTCGGCGCACACCCACGCCGGTGACCATACCATTGGGTATAGTTATCGGTACCATTTCGAATGGAGATACGTCGCGGGAGACGGCGCAGCCGCCAGCCCGGGACGGCGGACGGTCGCCGCGCCTGAACCTCGCGGGGTGGTCACCTACGATCGAGAGGTGATTTCCACCGATGCGGGGCAGCGCCGATGACGGCGGACCGGCCGCAGGCAGCCGATGCCTGCGGGCCCTCCGGCGTGGACGTCACCGAGTCGTCGCCGCGGCGTTCCCGCAAGGCGGCGGCACAGCACCGTGGCCGCGCACCCCGGCTCTCCTACGAGGCGTGGGTCGACGGTGCGCTGGCACTGCTCGCTCGTGAAGGCGTCTCCGCCATCAGGATTCCGCGGCTGTGCCACGAACTCGGCGTCACCAAAGGCAGCTTCTACTGGCATTTCGACGACATCGAACAACTCATGGAGGCGATGGCCGATCGGTGGTGCGCGCGGCAAACCGAGATCATCCGGGCACTCGGGGCGATCGACTCCGTTCCGGTCGAGCAGCGCATCGCCAATATGGCCGCCAATCTCATCGACCAGGGCACCTGGGCCACCGAGGCCACCGTGCGCGAGTGGGCGCGAAGCGACGAGAAGGTGGCCGCGACGGTGCGCGCCCTGGATCGGCAGGTCTTCGAGACGGTGCGAAAGGCGATGCTGGAGTTGGGCTTCGCTCCCGACGAAGCGCGTTTGCGCGCCGGTGCGATGGTGTATCTGGGCATCGGCTTCATTCACGGTCGCGGCAGCCTGCCCGCGCCCACCGCGGAGGAAGCGCGAGCGTTCCTCGGTCTGCTCACCATTCCCGCCCCGAAAGGAACTCCGCCGTAGGTTCCGGGCCGGCTGCGCCACCCGGCCGAGTCAACGGCCGTATCCGGTGATGCCGCGGATCCAGGTGATGAAATCCGCGGCGTCTTCGTTGCTGCCGTGCCCGGCATCCCAATACATGGCGGCGTCGACATTCGCGCCGAGGTTCTCCAGCTTCGCGGCGAGATTGCCGACGACGGTCAGGGAGGTGTCGGAATCCTTGGTTCCGACGCGGATCCACCAGTGCTCGGCCCGGCCCGGGGTCTGGTTGTCGAGGAAGTACATCGGGTTCATCAACTCGAGCTTGCCCGGCAGGTCGCTGTCGAGTTGCGCGTTCGCCTCGCCGGTGGCGTGGCGCAGGCTGTAGAGGGTGAAGTGGCGTGCCTTGGTGGTGCCGTTGCCGAATTCGTTGTTCTCCCCGGAGGACAGGTCGAACGCGTCGAAGGCGGGCACGTTCTTCTTGCGCGCGCCGACATGCGTCAGGTAGTCGGCCCAGGTGAAGGTCGCGGTGCCGTTGTCGAAGCGCAGCCACGGGTTGGCGGCCAGGTAGGAGTCGCGGTCGCTGTCCGGCAGGGCTTTCAGGTACTCGGTGGCCGAAGGTTGCAGGTAGGTGCGCAGCAGGTGCTCGCCGTAGTTGTCGGCGGTGAGCGCCGACCCGTCGCGTCCCCGCAGGTTCAGCGATGCCTGGTAGGCCGGGAACGCTCCGGCCAGTTCGCGCGACACCGTTCGATCGACCTGTTCACCGGACTGCAGCGGATTGCCGCCCCAATTCCATTCGTAAGCCATGTCGGCGTGTTCGAGGTCGGCGATGGGGCAGTAGTCGGCGCTGGCGAAGATGGCATCTGAGGCGTCGGCCGCACCGATATCGGTGAGGTAGGAGTCGTAGCGGTCGCTGTCCCCGGACGCGCCCAGCAGCGCCGACATCGCTCCGCCCGCGCTGACACCGGTGGAGACGATCCAGTCGGTGTTGCCCGGCACCCGCCCGCTGTTGTGGCGCAGGTACCGCACCGCCGCTTTCAGATCCACGATGGCCGCGGGCGCGACCCCGTAGTAGACGCCGTCGGCGGCGACCAGGTCGCGGCCGCGGGCTCCCGCCTCGACGACAACGTAACCAGCTGCCAGCGCGAGGTCGGGATTGCTGGTTCGGTTCCCGCCGTCGTCGAACCCGCCCGGTCCGCCGGGCGCCGTGCCGCTGGGCGGGGTCGCCCCGGACGGAAGGCCGCCGGGCATGCCGCCGGTACCGGTCACCGAGCCCGACAGGTATCCGGCGATGTTGTTGCTGAGCAGGATCGGCGCCTTACTCGCGTCCACCGCGGCGCCATCGATCTCGACCGGAACCTTGACGTTCAGGCTCTGGTATTGCTCGTCCACCGGTTTCGCCACATAGACGATGCCCTTGTACTGGCGGTAGGTGATCTTCCGCTCGCCGTCGGCAGTGGTGACCGTCGCGGTCTCCGTGGTGAACTTCTCGGGATCGAAGCGCAGCGTGTCCGAGGTGCCGGATTCGGACCCCTTGTCCTCCTGCGAGTCACAGGCGGAGGCGACCAGCGGGGTCGCGGTCGCTGCGGCCAGCGCGGCGAGCATGGTCCTGCGTCGCATGAATGTTCCTTTCGAATCAGAGAACCGGGTCTTCACCAGGGCGTGTCACCGAGCGCCGCAGCTCGTCGTCCCAGCGGGGAAAGATGTCCGTGTGGATGCCGAACTGGTCCAAGGCGCGGCCGACGGTGTGGTCGATGACGTCTTCGAGGCCCCGTGGGCGGAAGTAGTACGCGGGGACCGGCGGCATGATCGTGCCGCCCGCTTCGGTGATCGTCACCATATTGCGCAGGTGGATCAGGGTGAGCGGTGCTTCCCTGGCCAGCAGCACGAGGGGGCGGCGCTCCTTGAGCGTGACGTCGGCGGCCCTGGTGAGCAGTGAAGAGGTGACGCCGGAGGCGATTTCGCCGACGCTGCGCATGGAGGCCGGGGCGATCAGCATGCCGCGGGTGTGGAACGATCCCGACGACAGCGGGGCGCCGACGTCCGAGAGCGCCCACACGTGATCGGCGCGGTCGGTGAGGTCGCGGCGGGTGAGGTCGGTCTCGTACGCGCGCGTGAGGTCGGCGGCCTTGGTGACGACGAGGTGGGTCTCGATCCCCACCGTGCGCAGTACGTCGAGCGCGCGCACGGCGTAGACGATCCCGGTCGCGCCGGTCACTCCGACGACGATCCGGTCGGTGGGCGTCGGCGTCATGGGTACTCCAGATCCAGGTCGGGTGCGTACGGGCGGGGGTCGACGTCGCGGAAGCGGGCGCGGGTGAATTCCGCGCGCAGGTGATAGGGCGCGGTGGCGTCGAAGATGGTTTTCGACGTGGTGCCCTTGGCCGGCAAGCTCGGGTCGTAGGCGGGCTGCTGACTGGGATCGAGCACGTGTCCGGCCACCGCGGGCACGGTGATGATGTCCCGATTGCCCTGCATGCGGGTCTGCATCGCCCACAGCACGTCGTCGGTGTCGAAGATGTCCACGTCCGTGTCGACGAGGACGACGTTCTTCAGCTCGGAGTACACCCCGAAGGCCAGCAATGCGGCCTGGCGGGCTCGCCCGTCGTCGAAGGCGCTTTGCTTGGCGCATTTCAGGATCGCCAGGAACTTCCCCCCGCCCGCGCTGTGGGCGTAGACCTCCGTGACGAAGCCGGGCATCGCGTCGTGCAAGGCGTGGAAGATGCTTGCCTCGGTGGGGATACCGGCCAAGCTCACGTGTTCCTCGCCGGGCCCGACGAGCGTCTGCAGGATCGGCCGCTCGCGGGTGGTCACCGCGGTCACCTTGATCACCGGCAGCGCCGGGTTGGCCGGGCCGTCGTAGCCGGGGAATTCCGGCATCGCGTGCCCGGTGTGCGTGTTCTGGTCCTCGGCCTGGCGCTCGCCGGGAACGATATAGCCCTCGATCACCACCTCCGCGGCGGCGATGGCCTTTTCGGCCACCGTGACCCCGCGAACCAGTTCCACCGGCTTTCCGCGCAGGCCACCGGCGACGGCGAGTTCGTCGTAGCCCAGCGGTGTCGTCGGGGCCTCGAATTCGGCGCCTATGTGAATGGCGGGGTCGAGGCCCATGTTGACCGTGATCTCGAACCGGCGGCCCGCCTGCTCGGCTCGTTGCCGGAAGGCGTCGATGTGGCGTCCCGGAGCGAAGAAGATCGTCATCTCGTCGCGGCTCTGCACGCACAACCGGTGGATCGTGACGTCGGTGCCGAGCTCGGGATCGCTGCCGAGTACCAGGCCGAGACAGAAGTACGGCCCCGCGTCCTGATCGGTGTTGGTCGGGGCGGGCAGCACCTTGCGCAGATCGAAGCCGGGATCGTCGGCGCGATGGACCACCTGCTGGCATGGCGCGTCGCCGCCATGGAACTCGACCGGTCCCACGGCCTTGTCATAGGCTTCGGACATGCGCTGGGTCAGCCGGTCGGGTGGGGATTCGAGCAGGATGCCCACGCGTTTGCGGCTGGCCATCAAGCCGACCAAGACGCGGGCGTCGGGGTAACCGGTGACGTTGTCGAAGATCATCGCCGGTCCGAGCCGGGTCGGCCGCTGCACCGTGCCGCCCGCCCCGATCCGCCGATAGACCCCGGCGAGCTCACCGATCGGGTCGACCGGGTGGTCGGTCTCGAGGAGCTGACCAGGATGCCGCGCCAACCTGCGGAGCGCGGATCGGAGGTCGGTGATCGGTTCTTCGTCGCCGTTGTGGCCGGTCATGGGGGTCTCCTCGCGGTGGGCGTCAGCTGTCCGACGGGCGATCACCGGCCGGATCGTCCGGGGCCGTTGTGGCGGGATCGCGCCGCCAGGTCACGTCGAGCTGGTCGCGCTCGCCGAAACGGACGAGGTGCCTGGCGAGCACGTCCTCGAGCCGCGGCAGATCCTCGGCAGCCGCATCGATCCGCAGATGCAATTCGCCCGGACGGGCGGTGACCGTCGCTCGGCCTATGTCCAGGTCGATCCAGCCCGCCGAGGATTCCGACGACCACTCGCCGCCGTTGCGCCGCCCCAGGTGCGACACCAATTGCTTGCCGTACCGCTCCGGTCGGTCGGTGTGGACGACCGAGTGCGACGAGCCGCGCGCGGTCACGCCGCGACCCTCGATCGGAGACGCGCTCCCAGTTCCTGCGACGCCATGACGGCACCAACCTTCGGGTTGCTCTGTCTTCGCAAGTGCTCGCTGCCTAGGAGACGAGACCGGTCCAGCGTCGGCCCAGCAACCGGTGCGGCGGCGATATCGAGGGCACTACCCGGCCAGATGCGGTTCACACTTGCCGTCAACGGCGGGACCGGCGCAGTTCTCCGTCGTTACCGGGACGCGCCGAAACGGCCGGGCGGCGGCAGGACACGCCGCCCTGCGCCGCGACGGGCTCGACGGTGACACCCGTGCCCACGACCTCGTCGCGGCAGTCTACGAGGCGCTGTAAGTCCCCACTTCGCGGCATGGACAAGGCGGGTGTCGGTTGCGGCGACGGCCGGAGTGCGAGGCTGCCCGATCAGCCGTCGTGTTCCCCGTGGAGTCGGTCGCATGGCGTGGTCGCCGGGAAGCACCGCGGCGGCAGAGTGCTGCTCGTCGTCGGTGCTTTCCGCCGCTGGTCTCGTATTCGGTCCGCGTCATACCGTCGTGTGGCCGATCTCGATTTCGTCTGTCGAGAGGCCGGAGAGACCGAGGACATCGTGCAGCGCGTGTACGCCCGGTGCGGCGCCCCGCGCTCGCTCGGTCGCCGCGACGGCGACGAGGGCGGTGGCGCGGGACTGGTTGCGCCCGCGCGCCCAGCGCGTGGTGCCGTTGTGACCGCGAGCGAGCACGATCCACTGGTCCGTCCCCGGAATATGCAGTCCGCGTGGGGCTTTCGCTGCTCCCGGCAGCCAGGTCAAGACGGCCAGTGCAATAGTGGCGGGCCGGGAATCCAGTCCGAAGTAGGTGCGGACCGGGATATTCAGTTCCCGGCGCAGAGTGTGCTGATCGGAGAAGTCCAGCCGGAACAACAGCCGCCGCCCGCGGTGTCCCGGTAGCAGGAATCGTGCGGGTTGGCTGTAGTTGCGGATGCGCTCGCCGTCCTCGTGGAAGTGCGCGCCCAGCAGGCGGTAGGACCATTCCGTGGCGGCAGCGCCGTGGCGCTCACCCGCGCCGAGCAGCACGGCCAGGTCGATCGGCCCTGGCGCCTCCTGATGAACCGCGATGGCCAGCAGGTTGGTCAGGCCGGGTGCGAGCCCCACGTCGACCAGGATGGGCGCCGCCGCGGGCCGCCGACGGAGCGCATCGACGTAGCCCGGCGTCGCGGTGATGTCGACGAACGCGCAGCCGTCCGCGCCGGCGACGGCGGCCAATTCCGGATTCTCGGAGCCGGAGGCGTTGACGACCACATCGACTCCGGACAGCGCCGCGCGATAGCCCGTGAGCATCGGGTCGCCGAGGTCGACGACCGCGTCCGCGCGGACGCGATCGCGTCCAGCCGCGATCACGGTGGCCCCGCCGCGGCGAAGTTCGGTGACCACATGCCGCCCGACCGCACCGTAGCCGCCGAGCACCAGGACCTTCATCGCAGCGAATCATCCGGCGCGGACGCGGCGGACAAGCGCCGCCGGTCCCAGCGGGCCCACTCGTCGCGGGGCGCACCGGCGCGTCGTCCCTGCCCCGCGTCGAGGCGGCGGCGCGCCTCGGCCATCGACGCGCCGATCGAGTGGTGCCGCCCCCACCAGTGGATGTGGCGCAGGTATCCGCGTGAGCGGTAGGTGTTCATGACGGCTACATGCTCCGGACTGCCGGTGAACTCCTCGAGCGCCGCTTCGCCGCTCCACAGGGACAGCGAGTACGTGATCCGGCCCCACGGCTGATAGGCGGTGACGATGCCGAGCGCACCGTCGGTCCGAAGCACCTGCTGCTCCAATCGGGCCGAGATCACGGCGACCGGGACCACGTCGCGGAACCGGTGCGGGCGGAATTCGTTGACGCTCAGCAAGATCCGTTCGGGCAGTGCGGAGCCGGATGCCGGGTACCACGGGCGGTACAGGCGAAGCTCACGGGCAGGGAAGCCGGACTGCGCATGCGCGCGCAGCGTCGTCGCCGCGGACACCCGGAGCGCCCCAGCCGTCTCGGAGACGCGGTCGGCGCGTGCGCGAATTTCCTCACGGGCGCGAACAGGGAGCATGATCATCACTCTTTCCGATGCGGTTCGACGCCTGCGCGCCGTGCCGCTAGCCTCGCAGATGTGCTCGCCGCCGGACTTCCGAAAACGTGCGGTGGTCAACCGCCGCCGCTGGTGTGGATCAGGCCGGACCACGCCGGCTACCTCGGCCACAACATCCGAGTCGAACACCATTCCGCCGCGGTCGACGTGCTCAATATCGGGGTCGACGCGCCGTTGACCTTCGAAGCTCCCGGCCTCGGCCGTCTGCGCGTGCGCAGCGTCTACGCGCCTGCGCGTCTTCCGCACCGGGTGCTGGCTCCCGAAGGAAGGGTCTTGCTGCTGTTCGCCGATCCCGCCTGCCGCGCGGTGTCCGGCGCCATGCGCGGGTCCGTCGGTCATTTCGGCGTCGGACATCGGTGGGAAGCCGAGATCGCCGCGGCATGCCGCGACGGTGGCGCGCCCGAACTGATCGCCCGCCGTACCGCGCTGCACGCCGACGTCATCGCCGATCCGCGCATCACCCGCCTGACCGGAGCCATCCGGACCGCGCCCGAGCGCGCATACCGGGCGCACGAGGTCGCCGCCGGGCTCGGCTTGTCCACCTCGCATTTCCTGCGCTTGTTCGAGCGCAGTACCGGCACCACATTCCGCCGTTATCAGCAGTGGGCCCGCCTGCGCCGGGCCGTCCACGGTCTGGCATCGGGCCACGACGTGACCCGCAGCGCCGCCGAGGCGGGATTCGCCTCACCATCGCACTTCAGTGACACCTTCCGGCACACGTTCGGTCTCTCCGCGACCGACCTGCTCCACACCGGCGTGCGGTTCGATATCACCGATAGTCGTGGATAACGACAGGCAGGCCCACGGAGGGTTTCGCCCCGAACGGGCACCGCGGAGCTGAAAACGTTTGTGTGCGCGGGTAGCGGGCCGATGATGGTCGGCATGGAATCGTCGAAGGTGACTCTGCGGAGGATGACGGAAGCGGAGTACACGCAGGCTAGGCGGGACCGCGAGGCGGCGGGGGCACGCGAACTCGGCAAATTCATGTCAGAGGAAGAGGCTTGGAGGCGGGCGCGGAACGGCACGGCCCAGTTCCTTCCGGCCGGGCGCGACACCGAAGGTCATCATCTGGTCGTCGCCGTGAACGCGGCCGGTGAGGTCGTCGGCAACGCGTGGATCGGCCCGGACCCCCGGGATACCACCGGCACGGCCGAGTCGGCGTGGCTGTACGACATCAACGTCTACGAGCCGTTCCGCCGCCGCGGCTACGGATCGGCGATCCTCGCCGCCGCGGAGGAACTGATAGCCGGTGAGGGGCGAACCAGGCTCGGCTTGAACGTGGTGGGCGACAACGCGGCGGCGATCGCCTTGTACCGCCGCAATGGCTACCGGGTGTCCTCGATGCACTTGGACAAGCAGCTGCGTTGCGAATGACGTCGATCCACCGGCATCGGCGGCCGACCAGGTGATTCGCTGTTCCGGGCGGTCTTCGCCGACTCGCGTACTTAGACTCTCGGCATGACCGATCTCGCGGACTTCGCCCGGCTGATCGCCGGCGACCATGGACTCTGCGTCGTCTCCACGCTTCGAGCCGATAACACGATCCAGTCGTCTCTGGTCAACGCGGGCGTGTTGCCACACCCCGAGAGCGGGGCGGATGCGGTGGGTCTGGTGGTGCGCGGCGGTACGCGCAAATTGGATAATCTGCGTGCCCGGCCGCGTGCGACGATCGTGGTGCGCGTCGGATGGGAATGGCTCGCAGCCGAGGGGCCCGTGTGGATCGTCGGCCCCGACGACCCGGCTCCAGGCATCGACGCCGAACGGTTGCGTCTTCTGCTGCGTGAAGTGTTCACCGCGGCCGGTGGCACGCACGAGGATTGGGACGAGTACGACCGGGTGATGGCCGCCGAGCGCCGGGCGGTGGTGTTGATCTCGCCGGATCGCGTCTACGGCAACGGCTGACTCGCCGCGCTGTGCGAGAACTCGAGCCGCAGCGCCCGGCGACCTGACCGATGCCGAGGCGAGATGACGCGAGAATCAGCGATCCGGCCGGGCGCACGCAGCGACTCTCCGCGCGCTCAGCACGTGTGCCGCGGGAGCGGCAACCCACTCGTACGGCGAGCCGGCGTCGTCAGGGCGCATCCAGCACGCTTGCCGGAACCCCATACGGCAGGAACCGCACCCGCCGGCGCTCATCGGTGTTGTCGCGATGCGCGCGCAAGGCCTCGAGCTCGCTCGGGAAGACCTGGTCCACCCTGGCCTCGCCGCTGTCGTCGATGCGGTAGATCACCCATACCCCGCTGCCGGTCTCACCGGTGATGTCGCCCTCGGGCTCCGGTGGACGCGTCCGCTGCGGTTGGACGAACTGTCCGAGCAGCGACGCCAGTGAACCGATGCTCGCGTGATCTACGCGGTCCAGGTATACGCCTGCTTTCCCGAGCAGGTCGCGCAGCTCGGTTCCCGCCCCGCGCAGTGCGCGTTCGAAATCTTCCGGGTCGATGCCGAAAGGCCCGTTGGTTGGCATCGCATGTACTCCTGGGGCTTGTCGAGTGCTATCTCCCCAGTGTCCTCGGGAAACGCCGACTCCGCCACGTCGGCCTCGCCCGCTCCGGGAGTGCGGGAGATCCATCGGTGGGGAGGCGTCGTCGGGTGACGCCGTCGCGGACGGTGGGGGCGTCCCCGGTCCGGTCTTCTACTGAGGTGAAAAACGCGGCGGTTCGTGCCCTGCGCTGGGCACGAACCGCCGCGTTCACTCCGGGCTCAGGCGTAGGTTTCCCCGGCCGCGGCCTTGGCGCGCAACGAATCCGGAACCTCGAACCGATCACCGTAGCGGGCACGCAGCTCGTCGGCGCGTGCCACGAAACCGGCCGTGCCGCCTTCGTACTGGTTGATGTACTGGATCACGCCGCCGGTCCAGGCCGGGAAGCCGATGCCGAAGATGGAACCGATGTTGGCATCGGGGACGGTGCGCAGGACGCCCTCGTCGAAGCAGCGGACGGTGTCGATGGCTTCGGAGAACAGCATGCGCTCCTGCATGTCGCGGAACGGGATGCCGTGGTCGGCCTTGGTGTACTTCTCCACCAGGCCGGGCCACAAGCCGAGCTTGTTGCCCTGCTCGTCGTACTCGTAGAAGCCGCGGCCCGCCAAGCGGCCGGGTCGGTCGTACTCCTCGACCATGGCGTCGACCAGCGGGTAGGCGTTGGAGTCGACCCAGCGCTTGCCCTCGGCGAGGAAGTTCTCCCGCAGCGAGCGCCGGATCTTCTGCGCGAGCTCGAGATTGATCTCGTCGTTGAGCGCGAGCGCGCCGACCGGGTAGCCCGCCTGGGTGGCGGCCTGTTCGACGGTGGCCGGGTGCACGCCCTCGGCGACCAAGGCGACGGCCTCGTCCATGAACTGGCCGATGACGCGGCTGGTGAAGAAGCCGCGACTGTCGTTGACGACGATCGGCGTCTTCTTGATGGCGAGGGTGTAGTCGATAGCCCGCGCGATGGCCTCGTCGCTCGTCTCCGCGCCGACGATGATCTCCACCAGCGGCATCTTGTCGACGGGGGAGAAGAAATGCAGTCCGATGAAGTCCTTCGGCCGGGTGACGCCGGTGGCCAGATCGGTGATCGGCAGGGTCGAGGTGTTCGAGCCCAGCAGCGCGTCGCCGTTCACGACCGACTCGATCTCGGCGAAGACCTTCTTCTTCAGCTCCGGATCTTCGAACACGGCCTCGACGACGAAATCGCAGCCCGCGGCATCGGCCGGGTCGGCGGTCGGGTGGATGCGGTCCAGTACCTGATCGCGCTTGTCCTGGGTGATCCGGCCCTTGGCCAGCGCCTTGTCCAGCAGCTTGCGCGAGTAGTCCTTGCCGCGTTCGGCGGCCTCGACGGTGACGTCCTTGAGCACCACCCGCATTCCGGCCTGGGCCTGGACGTAGGCGATCGCCGCGCCCATCATGCCCGCGCCCAGCACCAGCACCTTCTCCGGTTTGCGCACCGGGTAACCCTCGGGGCGGCTGCCGCCCTTGTTGATGCTGCCCAGGTCGAAGAAGAACGCCTTGATCATGTTGGCGGAAATCTGGCCGCAGATGAGGTTGGTGCAGTACCGGGTCTCGATCTTGAACGCGGTGTCGAGGTCGACCTGCGCACCCTCGACGGCCGTGGCCAGCACGGCGATCGGCGCGGGCATGGGCGCGCCCTTCAGTTGCTTGCGCACGTTCGCCGGGAACGCGGGCAGGTTCGCCGCCAACGACGGGCTGGCCGGGGTGCCGCCGGGGATCTTGTAACCCTTGACGTCCCACGGCTGGACCGCGTCGGGGTTGGCCTTGATCCACGCGCGGGCGTTGTCGAAAAGTTCCTCGCGGGTCGCGACGACTTCGTGAATGATGCCGACCTGCAGCGCCTTCGCGGGCTTCATACGTTGCCCTTGGCCGACCACGTTGAGCACAGCGCCGGTGATGCCGAGCAGCCGCACGGTACGGGTGACGCCGCCCGCGCCCGGCAGCACGCCGAGCGTCACTTCGGGCAGGCCGAGCTGCGAGCCCTTGACGTCCAGCGCGATCCTGCGGTGGCAGGCGAGCGCGAGCTCGAAGCCGCCGCCGAGCGCGGTGCCGTTGATGGCGGCCACCACCGGCTTGCCGAGGGTCTCCAGGCGGCGGAACGCGGCCTTGTAGGTGTCCAGGCCGAGAGCGATGGTGGGCGCGTCCTGCGGCCCGGCGTTCATCAGCAGGTTGAGGTCGCCCCCGGCGAAGAAGGAGTCCTTGCCGGAGGTGACGATGACACCGTCGTAGCTGTCCTTCTCCGCTTCCAGCCGGTCCACGGTGGCGGTGAGATCCCGGGCGAACGCCTCGGTCATGGTGTTGGTGGCCTGAGTGGGATCGTCGATGGTCAGCACCAGCACCCGGTCCGCACCGAGTTCCCAGGCAATCATGTTGTCGCTCATTGCTTTTCGCCTCTACTACTTCCGGATGCTCAGACGCGCTCGATGATGGTGGCGATGCCCATGCCGCCGCCGACGCACAGGGTGATCAGCGCGCGGTCGGCGCCGCGCCGCTCCAGTTCGTCGACCATGGTGCCGGTGATCATCGCGCCGGTCGCGCCGAGTGGGTGGCCCATGGCGATGGCGCCGCCGTTGACGTTGATCTTCTCGTCCGGGATGCCGAGCTTCTTCTGGTAGTTGAGCACCACGGAGGCGAACGCCTCGTTCAGCTCGAACAAGTCGATGTCGTCGAGCGTCAATCCCGCGGTGGCGAGCACCTTCTCGGTGGCGGGGACGGGGCCGGTGAGCATGATGGTGCTGTCCGCGCCGCTGACCGCACCCGCGACGATGCGCGCGCGGGGAGTGAGCCCGGCCCGGCGCCCCGCCTCTTCGCTGCCGATGAGCACCAGCGCGGACCCGTCGACGATGCCGGAGGAGTTGCCGGCGTGGTGCACGTGGTCGATCTTCTCCACCCAGTGGTAGCGCTGCAGCGCGACCGCGTCGAAACCGCCCTGTTCGCCCATGAAGGCGAACGACGGCGGCAGGCTCGCCAGGCTCTCCACCGTGGTGTCCGGCCGCATCAGCTCGTCATGGTCGAGGATCACCGCGCCGTTGATGTCCTTCACCGGCACAACGGATTTGGCGAAGTATCCGCCCGACCAGGCGGCGGCGGCGCGCTGCTGGGAGCGGACCGCGTAGGCGTCGACGTCGGCGCGGGAGAAGCCTTCGACGGTGGCGATCAAGTCCGCCGACACGCCCTGCGGCACGAAGTAGGTGCTGTAGTTGGTCGCCGGGTCCATCGGCCACGCGCCGCCGTCGGCGCCCAGCGGCAGCCGCGACATGGATTCCACGCCGCCCGCGATGACGAGCTGGTCCCACCCCGAACGGACCTTCTGGGCGGCGGTGTTCACGGCCTCGAGGCCGGAGGCGCAGAAGCGGTTGAGCTGTACGCCTGCCACCGTCTCGGGCAGTCCTGCGGCCAGCGCCGCGGTCTTGGCGATATCGCCGCCTTGGTCGCCGACCGGGGACACCACGCCGAGCACGATGTCGTCGACGGTCTTGGGATCCAGGTCGGGGTTGCGCGTCTTCAACTCGTCGATCAGGCCGACCACCAGGTCGATCGGCTTGACGCCGTGGAGCGCGCCGGTCTTCTTCCCGCGGCCGCGCGGGGTCCGGATGGCGTCGTAGATATAGGCCTCGGGCATGACTTCCCTCGAGATGGTGTGCAGGTACCGGTGGACCGCGGGGCGAGGGGAGCGGATGGCGCCCCTCGCCGCACGCAGCGACTTGCACACGCCTTGTTGGCGTTGCGTCAACAAATGTCCACTGCTGTTGGCGGATTGTCAATATGGTTCCCGCCACCAGTTGGCGATCTGCCAATAGATCTGCGGAACCGGTGGGTGCCGGGCCTGGCTCAGCCGCGAGAGGCCTGCTCGCGGCGGGGGTGCGTCCACGGCGATGCGGGCTGGCGCACCATGGCGTTGATGCGATTGAAAGCGTTCATCGCGGCGATGAGTGAGATCAGCGCGGCGAGCTGCGTTTCGTCGTAATGGGCGCGGGCGCGCTCCCAGGTCTCGTCATCGACGCGCCCGCCGTCGGCGAGCCGCGTAGCGGTTTCGGCCAGTTCGAGGGCGGCGCGTTCGGCGTCGGTGTAGACCGCCGCCTCCCGCCACGCGGGCAGTAGGTGGAGCCGCTGTGGATCCTCGCCTGCCGCCAGAGCGTCCTGGCTGTGCAATCCGACGCAGAACGAGCAACCGTTGATCTGGCTCACTCGGATGCGCACCAATTCCTGGGTCTTCGCCTCCAGTGAAGATTGGGCGATCATGCGGTGAGCCGCCTCCATCGCGGGTAGGAACGCCCGGAACAGCGGATTGCGGCGATAGTCGAGCCGGGGACGCATCACGGAACTCCTGAGATAAAGAGAGAGTATTTCTCTTACGATATCGAACGCGGATGTATCCGGCCGTGTAAGCATGCGAAAAGGTAAGGCGCACAACGTATCAGCGAGTCGATCGGGGTGGCTGCGACCGGATCCGGCGGATCGCGCCGCGCGGGCACGTGTCGTGAACCCGACGCGGTGGCGGATTTGAAACAGCCTCCGGCGGAAGGGAATCGCGCCACCGCTGTACAGACGGGCATGCGTCTGTTAGCAAGGAGGGATGGGTCTGTCTTGAAGATGCAGGGTGGCCCGGTATCGAGCGCGCTACGCGCGAAATGAATCGAGTGCCAGATGAGCACAGAATTGCACGGTCTCGACGGCGGCGCCGCGACGTCCTCGGATGGGTGGAAAGACGCCCTCCTCGGACTCGACGCCACCTTCGAACACCGCGGCGACGCGACCATCGTCCACGCCCATGGTGAAGTCGACGCCTACACCCTGCCCGCGTGGCGGCGACTCCTACGCGAGGCGACGACGACCACCGCGGCGCCGGGGCCGATGGTGATCGACACCACCGGCCTCCGCTTCATGTCCGGCCGCTCGCTGGTGGTCTTGGCCGAGGAGGCCGAGGCGTGTTCGCGCCGTGGCATCCGTCTGCGGATCGTCGGTAACCGGCTGGTCGTGGGCCGCGTCGTGGCCGTCCTCGACCTCCACGCGCTTCGGCCCGTTCACTCCCGCCTCGAGGATGCGCTGGCCGACTCGCCGCCGAGCGGGCGATTCCACGGAATCGGGCCACGGGCGTCGTGGCGCGGGCATGCCGGCGCGGCGGAGCGACACCCGCTCTGACGCCGCGTGCCGCACGGCCGGGGTTCCGCTAGGCGGAGCCCCGGCCGTGCGGCACATGGAGGCTTGACAGGCGACGTGTCAGCAATCACACTTTGCGAAGAAAGTTGACATGACTGTCACGTCATTATCAGTTAGTCAGGAGGCATCGGTGCCTGCAGTTCCCGATATGCGCACGCTCGGGCGAGAAGTGAGCAACTGGGGTCGCTGGGGGAGCGACGACGAGCGGGGGACCACGAATCTCATCACGCCCGATCGGGTGGTAGCCGCGGCCGGATTGATCCGGACCGGTGAGGTCTTCCATCTCGGCATTCCCCTCGACGGTGACGGTCCACAACCCGGCGGCCTGCGGATCAACCCCATTCGGCTGATGTCGGAGAACGGGCAAGAACAGGTTCTGCCGGGCGGGTTCAAGTGGGCGGACGATTACGTCTTCATGCCGCTGCAGGCGGGGTCGCAATACGACTCGCTCGCCCACGTGCACTACGACGATCAGCTCTACAACGGCTTCTCCGGCTCCGGCGTCACGGTCAAGGGGGCGGAGAAATGCGGCATCCACACCCAGGCGGCCGGCATCGCCGGTCGCGGCGTCCTGCTCGACGTGGCGCGGGCGCGCGGGGTGGACTGGCTGGAGGCGGGGACCGCGATCGGTCCCGATGAGCTCACCGCGGTCGCCGAAGCCCAAGGGGTCACCGTCGGCTCCGGAGACATCCTGCTGATCAGGACGGGATGGCGCAAGAAGTTCCTCGCCGATCGCGACGCGGCCGGGTTCATGGCCGGTGAGCCGGGACTGGGCCTGAGCTGCGCCACCTGGTTGCGCGAGCGCGATGTGGCGGTGGTCGGCTCGGACAACTGGGCGGTCGAAGTGATGCCGGGCGAGAACCCCGGCGGAGCGTTCGAATTGCACATGGTCCTGATCCGGGACATGGGACTGACCCTCGCCGAAATGCTCGACTTCGAGGCATTGGCCGAGGCGTGCGCCGCCGACGGCCGCTACGAGTTCTTCTACGCGGGCCCACCGTTGCAGTTCACCCGCGGGGTCGGCTCTCCGATCAACCCCCTCGCGATCAGATGAGGCGAGTGATGACCGTTGTGTGGACCCGGAGGGGTGATGTGAATGTTGGTCGGTGACATCATCGAGTACGGTGCGCGCAAGCACCCGGATCGGCTCGCGCTTCGCTTCGAGGACGAGCAGATCGATTACCGGCAGTTGCGCGATCGGAGCCGCCGCCTGGCGAACGCTCTGCTGCAGGTCGCCGCGCCGGGAGACCGCGTGGCGATCCTGTCGGGCAACTGCACCGAGTATTTCGACTGCTATTACGGCGTTCCGATGGCCGGAATGGTGCTCACGATCCTGAACTTCCGCTCACACCCGGATCAGGTGGCGGCATTGCTCCAGCACTCCGGCGCGAGCGTGCTGATCGTCGCGGCGGAATTCGCCGACGTGGTGCGGCGTATTCGCGATCGCATCCCCGGCGTGCACACCATAGTTTCCATCGGCGCCGCCGAAGGCCTGCTCGGATGGGAGGAATTCGCCGGTGGCGCCCCGGCTTCGGTTCCCGCGGTGCGCCCGGACGCGGATGACACCGCCTGGCTGGTGTACACGAGCGGGACGACCGGAATGCCCAAGGGAGTGATGATCAGTCATCGCAACCTGCTCACCGGGATCACTTCCTCCGCGTTGCACTGGGAGCTGCCCGAAGACACGGTCTTCTTGTTCTGCTTCCCGCTGTGCCACGTCGGCGGATACGTCACGGTGCTCAACCATCTGCTCGGCGCGACTGTGGGTTTCCTGCGGGCCTACGACAACGCCACCTTCCTGCGACTGGTACGCGAATGGCAGGTCACGCAGACCGGGCTCGCTCCGACGATGATCAGCTTCCTGCTCCGGGATCCCGCGCTGGACACCCGTGCGCTGGAATCACTGCAAGCGATCGGCTACGGCTCCGCGCCGATTCCGGCGGCCGTGCTGCGGGAGGGACTGGAGCGTTTCGGATGCGACTTCTATCAGGGCATGGGCATGACGGAACTGTCCGGCAATGTCCTGCACCTCGATGTCGCCGCCCATCGCCGCGCGGCGGCCGGGGAAACGGGCCTGCTCGCGTCGGCGGGAAAGCCCATGCGGCTGGCCGATATTCGTGTCGTCGACGACGACCGCAACGATGTCCCCCTCGGCACGGTGGGTGAGATGGTGGTGCGCGGTGATCAGGTGACCGTCGGCTATTGGAATGACCCGGAGGCGACCGCGGACGCGTTCACCGACGGTTGGTTCCACACCGGTGACCTGGTCCGGCAGGACGAGGAGGGCTTCGTCTACATCGTGGACCGGAAGAAGGACCTCATCATCAGCGGAGGCGAGAACGTCGCGTCGCTCATGGTGGAGCAGGCGTTGTATCGCAATCCCGCCGTGGCCGAAGCTGCCGCGATCGGCGTACGTGACGACACCTGGGGCGAGGTGGTCTGCGCCGTCGTGGTGCTGCGGGACGGCGCCGTCGCGGAAGCGGCGGATATCGTCGCCGGGTGCCGCGAGCACCTGGCCGGGTTCCAGGTCCCCCGCCGCGTCCATTTCGTGGACGCACTGCCGAAGAACGTGACCGGAAAGATCCTCAAACGCGAACTGCGCGAACGGTTCTCCCGTGTGAGTGAATCGGCCTGAGCATCGGTCGTGACGGCTCGACCGGCTCGGAGGACTGCCTCGCGTACCTCCGAGCCGGTCGAACGGCTTTCGGCGTTCCCGAGTCCGTGACCGCAGCCCGGTGCAGGTGGGCGGCGAAGTCGTCGGCCCGGGACGAATTCATCGGAGTCACCCGGTGGACTCGTAGTCCAGGAGCAGTCGGTCCGGGTCGAACCGAGGGTAATCCGCGCCGGGATGGAGCCGCCGGTCGAGTGCTGGGCCGGATATCGGATCTGTCGCCTCCGGAGACCAGGTGCCCCGGTTCATCCGGTCTCGTCGGACGCCACAGCGTGCGGGTGCTGTCGTTCACGGCCATGCGCGTCGTCTCCGCGTCGGAGTTCGTCTGGACGATCGCCTCACGGTAGGCAGTTGCCGCCCGGGGAGCCGGCGAGTTTCCCGCGCCGACCGGCGACACCGCGATCCGGCCGCCGTATCGGTGGATCGAAGGCGGCGCGGTGGTGGAGGTCGCCGCGAGATCGCGCCGTACCTCCGCCACCTGTACGCGCCTCTTCCCCGTCACGCAGTTGGCCGGCGTCAGCGCTCGGAAGGCAGCTTCCCGGAAGGGGTCCGGTGGTGTTGCGGATTCGCGACTCGTAGACGCGAGAGCACGGCGGCCGAGACCGTCCGGCGAACGGCCTCGGCCCGGTACGGCAGTTCCCCGGCACGCAGTTTCTCGGCCAGTTCCGCTTCCGACGCGCAATGTAGCCCATCCAGCAGCTCCGCCACCCGGGACGTGGCGCCGGCGTCGCGTAGTTCGCGGCCGGATATCCGCAACAGGGAGACGCAGATCCGCAACAGATAGCGCTGCCGCTCGCGGTCTTCGGTCAGAGCCGGGCCGATGTCATCGGTCAAGGTCTCCGCGACCAGGTCGAGTATCTCCGTCACGCCGGGGCGGTCGTGGACGCTGGCCTCGGTGGTCGCGGGGCGATTGCCGTGAGCGGTTGTGTCGAGCAGATCGAGCGCGTCGATGAGGTCGTATTCGGATTCGCAGACCCGGCGGCCGATCGCCGCCAGCTCGAGTGACCGCTCCGCGCCGCCGAGGTGACGTTCGGCTTGAAACCTGCTGAGGATCAACCACTTCAGCGTGCCGAACACCTCCCACCAGTGCAGTTCCGCGTCCGACGGACGGTCGCCGGTGGCGCGCTGGTAGCCGTCGAGAAGTTGTTCGCGGGTGCCGAGACCGGCCACGGGCGCGGGCGCGCCGAAGCGCCAGGCCCGGACGCACAGCCAGCCGAGGTCCTCGATGGGGTCGCCGAGATGGGCGAGTTCCCAGTCGAGGACGCCCCGGATGCCGGTGGGGTCGATCAGCAGGTTGCCGAGCCGGAAGTCGCCGTGTACCAAGCCTGCGGGCCGGCCCGGCGGGCGGTGTTCGCGCAACCAGAGCAAGCCGATCTCCACGGCGGGGCGGGGTTCGCGGATATCGCGATAGACCCGCTCGATGGCGTCGAGGGGATCGGCATCGTCGAGCATGGTGAGCGTGTCGACGGGAGTGCGGTGGATCAGGCCGAGCACATAACCGAAGTCTTCGGCGATATGGCCGCGAACGTTCTCGAACTCCGTATTCCGCTGCAATTTCCGGGGGATCGACTCGCCATCGATCATATTCATCAGCAGATAGGGCGCGTCGATGCCCGGTGCGGAGTCGCCGCTGGCGAGGACTTCGGGTACCGGGACCCCGGCCGCCGCGGTGGCCCGCAAGCAGGCCGCCTCGGCGCGCATCCGGCCGATGTCGCCGTGGCCCGGCGGATCACGGCGCAGCACCGCGGCGAGCTGTCGTCCGGTCTCGTCCGTGGCGCGGACCGCGTACACCTCGCGGCTCGCGCCGCCGGTGAGCCTGCGTACCTCGGCGGCGGCCAGGCGCGCGCCGGTCGCCTCGCTCAGGACAGCGCGCACGCCGTCGGCCAAGGTCACCGCGGAGGTCGTCACAGCCACGGTGCGGCCCCGGGGTCGCGCAGCAGCCGCCGCGCGGTCGACATGCGGTGAACCTCGTCCGGACCGTCGTACACGCGGGCGTAGCGAGCCTGCCGGTACATACGTTCCAATGGCGTATCGGCGGTCAGGCCCAGTGCGCCGTGCACCTGGATGGCGCGATCGATGACGTCGTGCAGCATGCGGGCGCCCCAGAACTTCACCAGCCCCACCCGGACGCGGTAGTCGGCTCCGGCGTCCATCGCGCGCGCCGCGTCGAGGGTCATCAGCCGCGCGGCGTGGATCTGCGCCGCGGACTCGGCGATGTAGCGGTGGATCTCGCCCTTCTCCGCCAGCACCGACCCGTGCGCGAAGCGGGTGTTCGCGCGGGCGCACATCAGCTCGTAGGCGCGCTGGGCCTGGCCGAGCCAGCGCATGCAGTGGAAGATCCGGCCCGCGCCGAGGCGGTCCTGCGCCACCACGAATCCCTTGCCGCGTTCGCCCAGCAGGTTCGCCGCTGGCACCCGGACGTCGGTCAGCCGGACTTCGTAATGATCGCTCGGGTCGTGCCCCATGGTCGGGATGGCGCGCACGATCTCGAACCCGGGGGTGTCGGTGGGAACGATGATCGCGCTGATGCGTTCGTGCCTGGGCGCGGTGCCGGGCTCGGTTCGCGCGAACACGGTGCAGAACGCGGCCTGCTCGGCAGCCGTGGTGAACCACTTGTGCCCGTTGATCACCCAGCTGTCGCCGTCGAGTTCGGCGCGGGTTTCGATCAGCGTGGGGTCGGAACCGGCGGCATCCGGCTCGGTCAATCCGACCGAGGGCAGGATGTCCCCGGACACCATCGGTTCGATCCACCGGTCGCGCTGCTCTCGGCTGCCGTGCCGGTGCAGCATGAGGGTGTCCTGCATGGACACCGAGCCGACGGCGAGCTGGCCGAACTCGGAACGGCCGATGATCTCGTTGAGATAGACGAAATCGAGGAACGGCAGGCCGCCGCCCCCGACTTCCGCCGGATGGCCCAGCGCCCACAGACCGAGCTCCTTGGCCCGCTCTCGCAGCCGTGCCAGCACCGCCGCGGCGGCAGCGCCGGGCACGGCGAGAACGGCCTCCTGCGGGATGACCTCGTCATCGATGAAAGAACGCAGCCGCGAGGCCAATTCGGCTACTCGGCCCGCGGGTCGGTCGTGGGTCATGCGCGACGCTCCCCGGCAGCGGTGGACACCTCGCGCAGCGGCCGGGTCGCGGCCGAGTCGACATATTCGTCGATCCGGGTGATGCGCCCGTCCCGGACCTGGACGAACAGGCTCGCCGGAACCTCGAGCGCGCCGTGGCCCGGCAGATGACCACGCAGAACGTGCTGCTGGGCGAAGCCGTCGGGGAGCGCGTAGCGGCGGATGTCCTCGTAGCGCAGATTCTCGACGGTGCGCGACAGCCAGCGCAGCACGCGCAGATTCTCGGCGACGGTCTGTTCGGTGCCGTCGTCGTTGTGCCAGATCCTGGCATCCGGCGCGTACAGGTCGGTCAGCGCCGTCGCGTCGCCTGCGCTGACGGCGGCGAAGAAACGATCGGCCAGTTCATTCATGGGGTGTCCTCTTCTTCGAGCACGTGCCGCGCGGGTCAGCGCCCGGCGGCGGAGGATGGGGCGAGGCGTCCGCCCGCGCGCAGCAGGTTGCTGTCGGCGGGCTTGCCGAGCAGGCGGGAGAGCAGACGCGCGGCGTCGAGGGTCGCCTCGAGGTCGATGCCGGTGGCGATGCCGCTGTCTTCGAACAGGTAGACCAGTTCCTCGGTGGCGAGGTTCCCGCTGGCGGCCGGGGCGAAAGGGCAGCCACCGAAACCGCCTACGGACGAGTCGAACCGGCGGATGCCGTGCAAGTAGCCCGACCACGCGTTGGCCGAACTCTGGCCGCGGGTGTTGTGCAGGTGCAGACCGAGGTCGATGCCGGGGGCCGCCGCGCGCACCAGATCGATCACCGCGCCGGTGCGGCGCGGGGTGGCGGTGCCGACGGTGTCGGCGATGGAGAGGCTGTCGGCGCCGGAGGCTATCGCGCGGGCGGCGATCGCGGCGACTCGCTCCGGCGGGGTGGGGCCGTCGAACGGGCAGTCGAAAGCGATGGCGATGATCACCTCCAGCTCGCCACCCGCGGCGTGGACAAGATCGGCGATGGGCGCGATGAGCGCAACCGATTCCTCGCTCGTGCGACCGACATTCGCCACGCTGTGCCCGTCCGAGGCCGAGACTACGTATTCGAGCCGCGTCATGCCCGCCGTGAGCGCTCGCCGGACACCGCCGACCCCCGCCACCAGCGCGGAGAAGACGACACCGGGCCATCGATGCAGCTGGGCGGCGATGGTCTCGGCATCGGCGAGTGCCGGAACCGCCCGGGGCGAGACGAAGGAGGTGACCTCGATACGGCCGACGCCCGTCGCGACGAGCGCATCGATCAGCTGGAGTTTGGCCTCGGCGGGGATGGGCGCTTCGATCTGCAGGCCGTCGCGCGGCCCCACCTCCCGGATCTCGACCTGCGCGGGCGCGGTCACGCGATCGTGCCTTGGGCGCGCAGCGCGGCGAGCCGGTCCCGGTCGTAGCCGAGCAGCCCGGCGAGGACCTCGTCGGTGTGCGTGCCAGGGCGGCTGGGACCGCCCCACCGCACACCGCCGGGTGTGTCGCTGAGTTTGGGGACCACCCCGACTCCTTTCACCGGGACCGGATCGAACTCCTCGTCGGCGGGCCCGACGGAGGGATCACGATGGTCGACGAAGATCTCGCGGGCGATGAACTGGGGATCGGTCATCACTTCGGCGACGGTGTTGACCGGACCGGCGACCACACCGAAGCGGGCGAGCAGGTCGATGAGATCGGTGGCGGTGAATCCCGCCGCCCACTGCGCGATCAGCTCGTCGAGTTCGTCCTGATGTTCGCCGCGCGCGGTGTGGTTGGCGTATCTGGGGTCGGTGGCCAGCTCCGGCCGCTCCATCGCCGCGGCCAGCCGCCCGAACACGGTGTCCTGGTTGGCCGCGATGATGACCCACAATCCGTCCTTGGAGCGGTACAGATTCGAGGGCGCGATCCGGTCGAGCCGGGTGCCCGACGGCTGCCGGACGTGTCCCGTCTTGTGATAGTCGGGGACGGTGGATTCCTGAATGGCGAGCGACGACTCGGTCAGGGCGGCGTCGACGATCTGCCCGCGCCCGGTGCGTTCCCGCACCAGCAGCGCGGCGAGAACGCCTTGGCAGGCGAAGAGCCCGGCGAGACTGTCACCCAGGGACAGCGCGATCCTCGGCGGCGCCTGTCCCGGGAACCCGTTGAGGTACCGCAGCCCGCTGACGCCCTCGGCGACAGAGGCGTAACCCGGTCGCGACGCATAGGGGCCGGTCTGCCCGTAGCCCGATACCCGTGCGAGCACCAGCCCGGGACTGATCGCGGACAAGACGTCGTAGCCGAGCCCCCAGCGCTCCAAGGTGCCCGGACGGAAGCTTTCCACCACCACGTCCGCGGTGCGCACGAGTTCCAGGAAGACCTCGCGCCCGGCCTCGGTGCGCAGATCCAGGCTGACGCACCGCTTGTTGCGCGCGTGCACCGACCAGAAGTACTGGTGCCCGCCCGCGGCCTGCCCCCACTCGCGGAGCGGATCGGGGCGGTCGGGGGCTTCGATCTTGATGACGTCCGCGCCGAGATCACCGAGGAGGCGGCCGCAGTACGGACCGGCGATCAAGGTTCCCAGCTCGAGCACTCGGTACCCGTCGAGCGCGCCGGGGGGCGCGTCCGCGCCGGGCTGAGCCCCCGTTGTCATGATGCCTCCTCGGGGAATGGCGACATGGTGGGATCGGTCGCGGCAAGCGACGCGCCGGTCGGCTCGCAGGCACCGAAAAGCCCACTCGAGTAAGGGTTCTTGGATAGAGCGAGGGTCGGTCAGCGCTCCTGATCGAGGCCGAGCGCGCCGACGCACATCTGGTCGAGGGTCTCCAGCAGCGCCTCTTCGTTCGCGTCGTCGCCCTGGATCAACCACAGATACAAGGTGTGATCGACCATCGCGGCCATCGCGCGGGCGGCCAGCTCCGGGTCGAGATTCGCGCGCACCAGGCCTTCGGACTGCCAGCGGGCGATCGCGCGCGCGGTCCGGTCGATCAGCTGGCGGCGATGCTCGTGCCGCAGCAGGCGGAAGTCGTCGTTGATGGTCGCGACCTGCTCGATGATCGCCATCATCAGCGCGTTGCGCCGGTATGCCCGGTAATACGACCGGTTGGACGCGATCAATTTCTCGGCGGGCGACAGATTGCCTTCCGCCGGTTCGCGGCGGTGCATGTCCTCGAAAAGCCGATTGCTGAGCTCGCCGAAGACATCTTCCTTCGATTCGAAGTAGCGATAGAAGGTGCCGTAGGAGACCCCGGCCTCCTGGGCGATGTGCTCCACCCTGGCGTCGAGGAAACCGACTGTTTCGAAGACCTTCCGCGCCGCGTCCAGCAGCGAGTCGCGCGTCTTGCGTCCTCGCGGGGTCAGCGTGTCCACCGGGGCGGGGGAACTATTGACAGATGACTTCGCCACGAGACAGACTATTCCCGAAGATGACATGACTGTCAAGTCATCTTTTGTCCGGCCATCGGTGCCGGATCGGTTGCGTCGGCGACCATTGTCGCTCATCGGAAGGATTGCCATGAACGCTCCCAATTCGAAATACGAACTGCGCGGAATCAATCACCTGGCCCTGGTGTGCTCCGATATGCGCCGAACGATCGATTTCTACAGCGGAATGCTGGGGATGCCGTTGATCAAGACCATCGAGCTGCCCGGAAATCTGGGGCAGCACTTCTTCTTCGACTGCGGTAACGGCAACACCCTGGCCTTCTTCTGGCTGGCCGACGCCCCCGACGCCGCACCGGGCGTGGCGGCGCCCAGGGGCCTGCCCGACGCGGGGGAACTCCTCAGCGCGGTCGGCTCGATGAATCATGTCGCCTTCGCCGTTCCGCCGGAGCGGTTCGACGAGTACTACCAGCGGCTGCGCGACGAGGGCATCGAGGTCAGCCGCGTGCTCAACCACGACGACAGTCCGGCCGGTGTGTCGCGAGACGTGCACCCGGGGACGTTCGTGCGTTCGTTCTATTTCCAGGATCCCGACGGCGTGCTGCTCGAATTCGCCTGCTGGACGCGGACGTTCACCGAGGCCGACGTCTCCCACGAGCCGAAGACCGCCGCCGACCGCCGAATCCCCGCGTCGCGCTGAACCGAAAGAAGCGTCATGCCCCGACTGCGTGAAGTGCCCCGCGCCGAAGTCACCGACGAGCGGATCCTGTTCTTCTACGACCGCCTGTTCGGCCCCGACAAGGACCCAGCCGTCGATCACGGCACGATCCACGCCACGCCCGGCGACTGGTGGACGGTGTTCGCTCAATCGCCGGAGGTATTCCGGCACGCCGTGCGCGGTTTCGCCGTCTACCGCAACGCGACCCTCGATCCGGCGTTGCGCGAATTGGGGCAGAGCCGGGCCGGATACGCCCGCGGCAGCCAGTTCGTCTTCTCTCAGCACTGCAAGCAGATGCGCTCGCTTGGCGTGCCCGAGGAGAAGATCGCGGCGATCCCGCACTGGCAGATCAGCGATTGCTTCTCCCCGCTGGAACGCGCTTTGCTGGCCTACACCGACGCTCTCGTCTACGACGGAGGGCGCGTTCCGGACGAGGTGTTCGCGGTGTTGCGGGCCGAGCTGACCGATCGGGAGATCATGGAGTTCACCTACATCACCACTCTCTACGACATGCATGCCACCATCTGCCGGGCGCTGCGCCTGGAATACGACGACCGGCCGGAACCGGTGGCGGAAGTGCGGCTGCCCGAGGGTGTGGAAGCCAGGGATCTGTCCGCGGATCTGTCCGGAACCTGATCCGTTCGGGCGCGCCACGGTGGCCTAGGCCGGTTCGGCGGATCGGATCGCCGCCTCGAGCGTGCGCAATGCCGCGGTGAGCACGGCGCGTTCGTCGGCGGCAAGCCGGTCGGTGAACGCGGTCTCGTGCTCGAGCAGGGCGGGGACGACTCGTTCGATGCGGCGATGGCCGTCCGGCGTGAGCGTGACCAGCACGCCGCGCCGGGTGGCCGAGGTCGGTTCGCGGATGATCAGCCCGGCCGCTTCGGCGCGGGCGAGGCGCTGGGAGATGGCGCCGGCGGTGACGAGGCTGCGGGCGGCGATCTGGCGGGTGGTCAGCTGGTAGGGCGGCCCGGATCTGCGCAGGGTGCTGAGCAGGTCGAGGGTCGATTCGTCGATGCCGAGCCGCTGGAGGGTGCGCTGGCGCTCGTCGGTGAGGAGCTTGGCTACCCGCCACAGCGGCGTCAGGATCTCGATCGACTCGACCCGCGCGCCGGGCAGCTCGCGCCGCCAAGCGGAGGCGATCTGTGCGGGTGACGGTATCTCGTCGTGTGTTTCGTGCGTCATTGCCGGAATTCGCTCTCCTCGTTACATTTAGTGCTAAATATAGCGAGAGGAGACGAGAATGCGCGGAACGGTCGTCGTCACCGGGGCCAGCGGGGGAATCGGCCGCCGGGTGGCCCAGCGGTTCGCCGCAAGTGGGGCGGACGTGGTGATCACCGGGCGATCGCCGGAACGGGTCGAGCGGACGGCACGCGAGCTCGGAGCGCGTGGGATCGTCTGCGACGCGGCGGTTCCGTCGGAGGTGGAGAGTTTCGCCGAGTCGGTCGGGCCCGAAGTCGATGTGCTGGTGAACATGGCCGGCGGGAACACCGATCTCGCCGCGGGAAGCGCCGATGCGGCGTCGCTGGCGGAGGTGGCCGAGCGATGGACGGCGAACCTGTCGGCGAACCTCCTCAGCGCGGTCCTGACGACCTCGGCGCTGCGGGAGCGACTGCGACCCGGCGGGGCGGTGATCAACGTCGGCTCGATCGGCGCCGAGTACGCCGCCGGGTCCTACGGCGCCGCGAAGGCGGCGCTGGCGGCATGGTCGGCCGGGCTGTCGGCGCAGCTGGCGCCCAGCGGCGTCACGGTGAACACGGTCGCGCCCGGCTACATCGAGGACACCGACTTCTTCCAGGGGCAGCTGAGCGAGCAACGACGCACCTCGTTGATCGAGGCCACCCATGACAAACGCGCGGGTGATCCGGATGACGTCGCCGGGCTGATCGAGTTCCTGGCCTCGCCGCACGCCAGGCACATCACGGGCCAGACCCTTCACGTCAACGGTGGCGCGCACACGACGAGATGAGAGCCGGCGCGCGGGCCGGTTGCGTTCGCGCTGATCGCAATCCTGTCGGTGCGCCGCGGCCTGCGGTTGAATCCGGTATCACCTCCGTCCGCAGTCCGCAGTGGTGCCACGACATTTCGGCTCGAATCGTGAACGGCACCGGACCGGGGACGGGCACGGCTGCAGACGAGGAGCACCACATGACAGCGCAGGCCGCCGCGGCAACTCCGACCGACGCCTTCGTGGCCGACTGGCAGGACTGGCACCGCGGGCAAGAAGCGCGGCTGGCCGACCCGCACGGTTTCCTGGCCATCACGAATCTGCACTGGCTTTCGGAGACGCCGCAGCGATTCCCCGACGCGCCGGGCGCTTGGTCCACCGGCGCCGATGGCGTGACGGTGGTTCTCGACGACGGTGACGAACTGGTGGTCGACGGCACACCCGTGCGCGGCAGGCATGTGTTCGGGGTCATCCCGGAACGCGGTGGGGTGAACGCCGTTTGGGGTGACGCGGTGATCGAGGTCGCCAAGCGCGGCGGGCACGACATCGTCCGCCCGCGGCACCCCGGCAACCCGCTGCGCACGGCGTTCCGCGGCACGCCCGCGTACCCGCCACATCCCGAGTGGGTGGTCACCGGGCGGTATGTCGCTTTCCCGCAGCCGCGGCCGACCACGGTCGGCGCCGCTGTCGAAGGACTGGAACATGTCTACGAGGCGCCGGGCCAGGTGGAGTTCGAGCTGGACGGACGGCCGCTGCGCCTGACCGCCTTCCCCGGCAAAGACCCGGGCGGCCTGACCGTGCTCTTCACCGACGAGACCTCCGGGGTCACCACCTACGCCGCCAACCGCGTGCTGCAACTGTCGCCGCCGGAGGCCGACGGATCGGTGCGGCTCGACTTCAATCGGGCCGCGAACCTGCCCTGCGCCTACACCGATCTGGCGACCTGCCCGTTGCCGCCCGCGGAAAACCGGCTCCCGCTCGCGATCGAAGCCGGTGAGAAGCTGCCGTACGAACGCGGCGGAGTTCGATGAGCGACACGACGCCCCGGATCAGGACATTGTCGTTCCTGACGCCGGGCAATTATCCCGATGACGACCCCTACTCCGGGCTCGAGGACACACTGCGGCTGTTCGAGTACGGCGAAAGCCTCGGTTACGACGGTGCGTGGATCCGGCAGCGTCATCTCGAGCACGGCGTCGGGTCGGCGGCGGTCTTCTTGGCCGCCGCCGGTCAGCGCACGAGTCGAATCGAGCTCGGCACTGCTGTGATTCCCATCGGCTACGAAAGCCCGTTCCGGCTGGCCGAGGATCTGTCGCTGGCGGATGTGCTGTCGCGGGGCCGTTTGCAGGCCGGATTCAGCGCGGGCACACCGCCGCACGCCGACTTGATCGGCGATCTGGTCTTCGACGGGGACTGGCGTACCTACGATCTGTCCTACGGGCGGATCGCCCGGCTGATCGAGAACCTGCGTGGCGACTACCTCGGTGCCTCCGATACGGTGATCCACTCCCCGGGCAACACTCAGCGGCCCCGGCTACAGCCGCACAATCCGGGCCTGATCGACCGGCTCTGGTACGGCGGCGCCAGCGGCCGTTCGGTGCGCTGGGCGGGGGAGAACGGCCTGAACCTGCTGACGGGGAACATCGTCTTCGGCGAGCACAGCGACGATTTCGCCACTACTCAGTCGAGCCTGGTCACCGAGTATCGCCGGCTGGTGGATCCGGCCGGGCCCGCCCGGGTAGCGGTGGGGCGGGTGATCGTCCCGTTCGACAGCGCCGACCGCGCCACTCGCGAGCGGTACCGCCGATACGCGGCGAGCAGGCACGAGCGCACCCTCGCGCCACAGGGGGAGCGGCGCGTCCTGTTCGCGCCCGATCTGGTCGGACCCGCCGTGGAGATCGTCGACCGGCTGCGCGCCGATCCGGTGCTCGCGCAGACCTCGGAGCTGCGGCTGGAACTGCCGTACGAGTTCCAACGCGCCGACTACGAGCAGATCCTGCACGACACCGTGAAGCTGATCGCCCCCGCTCTGGGCCGTCGGCCGACGACCGGAGCCGAGCACGACGCCGGTGCGGTGACCGCGACCGCTTGATCGGTTGTGTCCGCGGGCTTGCGTGACGGTCACCGATCGACGCGGCGGTGGCCGGTGATCCAGGTATCGGTGAATTCCGCTTCCGCGGCGAGCACGTCGCGGAGCCGGGCGACGACCGCGCCTTCGATCCTCCTGCCGAACAGCGGGATGCCGACCTCGGCCGCACCGTCCACGATCGCCACCGCGGCGGTGCCGGACTCGGTGAGCCGGACGGTGCCGCTCACCCGCGCGGGCACTCCTTCGACGCGAGCGTCGAAACTGCCGCCGTCGCGGGCGTAGATCTCGGTGCGGGTCACGACCAGGCCCTCCGGTCGCACCGCCGTGACGACGCCGGGCAACTCCGCCGCCGCGACGGTCTGCGTCATGCGCACGCGCACACGGTCGTCGGCGGCGTCGAAGGCGACGAGCACTCCGCCGACCTCATCGACCCGGTCTTTCCAGTACTGCTCGTCGGACAACGCCGCGCGAAGCGCCTCGGCCGAATGGGAGTAGGTGGCCGTGTACACCACAGGGGTCGCCATAGCGGCACACGCTACCCGCCACGCGGCGCTCCCGAGCCGCTGAATCGCCGGGGCTTCCTACCGGGACGGGCCCGATTGTGTTGCGGACCATCGTGTTCCACGCAGGCACACCATGCCCGTATGCTTCCGCGGTGCCGCAGCTGGGGACGGCTCAGCGTAGCGATAGTCAGATTTCCTGAGACTATCATCAGGCCATCGGCGCGGTGGCCCCGCCTCAGATCGGGCAGCCGCCCGCCGTGCTCGTGGGCGGCGCGAAGGAGTCCAGCGCGAACCTTCGGTGGTAGCGGACCAGTTTCTCGTACTGCAGGCGGTTGTAGGCCAGCGGGAGCAGCAGCAGGCGATCCGGCAGCAGCCGCCACGCCGCCCGCAGCAACCAGACGTACACCGCGAACTCCCGGTGATGGCGCTGTTTCAGCTCGAAGCCGACCATGTCACGGACGCCGGGGTGCATGACCTCGGCCGAGCACACCTGGATCACGTGACCGGCGAGAGGACGCAGCAGCAGCCACAACGGCATGAGCACGGTACGAGCCAGCGGCGGCAGCCCGAGGGTCGGCAACGGCAGCCGGGTCAGGCCGGCGAACTGCTCGACCAGGAACGGGTTCGCGGCCAGTTCCCGCTCCACCATCGCGTCGTAGTATTCGGTCGCCGACGCGAGGTCCGGCGGCAGCTTGCCCGACCGCGCGGCCAGTTCCAGCCCGGAAAACCCTTCCCGCAGCAGCTGATAGGCGGCTTCCTTCTCCTCCGGCCGCAGCACCGTCCCGGTGCAGTAGGTGAACGTGTTCAGCGCGACGAACATCCCGCTGACCCCCACCCAGATCCACGTCTGCGGATTGAGGGCGCTGTAGCGGACATCCCGATAGTCGCCGCGGCCCCGGCCGTGCACGTCACGGTGGCGCTGCTTGAGCCATTCGGCCTCGGCCAGCCGGTCGGCCGGATCGCCCCACATCGCCAGCAGCGCCGAGAAACCCGAACGCACGCCCCGGTCGGCGAAGTTCGCGGCGAAGCGACCGGTGCGGTCGACGGCGGCGGCGACGGGGACGAGCGCGACCTGATCGAAGGCGGCGCCGGCGAACACGCCCGACAGCACACTGCCGGTGTGTTTGCGGAACTCGGCGATGACCTCGGGGCGCACCCGATCGGACAGCGCCGCTGCGGTGGCGGGCTCGGAAACAACGGGCAGCTCTGCGTTCGTTGCCATGGGTCACCTCTGAACTACGGGTGATAGTGACATAGCTTCAAGACTATCATTTCTGGAGTGGTACGACGAGATCCGCTGCGACGGGGGCGGTGGAAGAGCCGATGGTGGTGGCGAGGTGACGCGAACGATGCGCGGTAGGCTCACGCCGATGAGGGCGCAGCGAAACGATTCGAGCAAGCCCGAGGCGAGCACCCGGCGGGAAAAGGCCGCGGATGACGTCGGCCCGGCCGGCCCGCACGCCTCCGTGCGCCCGCAGGGACGCGGCGGTGAACAGGCGGTCGCGGAGTTCCTGAACGCGGTGGGCGACGCGTGGGCCGATCTCACCGCGCTGGATGCCCGATCCCGTCGCATCGTCGAGGCCGCCCGCGACTGTTTCGCCGAGGTCGGCTTCGAGGAGACGACGATGGTCCGCATCGCCGAGCAGGCCGGCGTCGGCGTCGCCACGGTCTATCGCCGTTTCGGCACCAAATCGGCCCTGGTCCGCTATGCCCTCATGGCCGAATCGCAACGCGTCGGGATCATCGTGGCGGAGGCGGTGCAGCGCTCGGCGGGGCCGGTGAGCGCACTGGCGGAGATGTTCTCGGCGTTCGTGAGCGAGGCGAAGGCCCCACGGTTGCTGACGCGCAGCCTCCGCGTCTCGTCCGCCGCAGGGGAACTCACCCGCTTCCTCACCGGCGACGAATTCATCGAGCAGGGAAGGACATTGGTCGCGCGCTTCATCGTGCACTGGCAGAAACGCGGCGAACTGGGTGTCTTCGATGCCGAGGTGGTCGCCGAGCTGTTCGTCCGCCTGACCATGTCGTTCATCTCGAACCCGCACGGCGCGCTGCCGCTGGCCGACACCGCGGCGGCGAAGGAGTTCGCCCGGCGTTTCCTCGCCCCGTTGCTTTTCCCGCATCCCGGCGGCGGTTAGCCCGTTCCGGCAGCGGCTACTGCTTGGGACGCACGCGATACGCCGCGGATTTCAGTTCTCGCTGCTTCATCCGCTCGATGCACCGGTGGTGCTTCCTGGCGTGGTAGGCGATGGGAAAGTAGGTGAGTCGCTCCGGCAGCACCCGGTAGGCGAGGCGGATGACCGCGTAGATCCGTTCGAGTCGCCGTTGCTCCTGCTCGCTCCATTCCACCCCGATCATGGCCCGCAGGCGCGGATCGAGCATTCCCACGATCGAGAGATAGTTGAACCGCAGCAGGGGACGAGCCAGCCCACGCGCCAGGGAGCGGACCGGGAAGGGCAGCGCCCGCAATTGCTCGCTGTCACCGGAGCGCAGGTCGGCGAACTGCTGCCGGACGTCGTCGGTGGCGCACAGGACATCCGACACCATGTGCTCGTAGTAGGCGTCGAATTCCGCCCTGGTCTTCGGATAGCCCTTCATCGGCACGCGCAGGATCCGCGCGATGCGGATGTTGTCGGCGAGTAGATCGTCCAGCTCCGTCGCGGTGAACTCGCGTCCGATCAGCAACGGCCCCGCCTTGGCGGTGGTGACGTAAGCGGTCGCGATGACCCATTGGTACGCCTCGGGGTTGAGGGCGCTGATATGTCTGCCCTCCGCGTTGCGCATGGTCAGCGGCTCGTGCAGGGAACGCAGTCGTTTGCCCTCGTCGATGGCCTCCATGCCGCCGTAGGTCCAGCGCAACACCGAGTCGACCGAGCGGATAGCGCGGCCGAGCGGATCGGTGCGGGCGACGGAATACCGGTCGACGACATCGCGGATCACCGGATGCAGCCCCTGCATCGCGAACGCGGCGCCCTCGACCACCAGATAGGTCCAATGGCCGACCATTTCGGCGGTCATGGAGTCCGGCGACACCAGTTCGATGGGTTCTCCGTCGACCGTCACCACCCTTGCGGCGGCCGCACCGGGGCGCGCGGCTTCTATCGTGCTGGTGGAATCGCGTGAGGCTCTGGTCATCATCTTCTCCTGTCTCATGGACTGCGAAAGCGGATCGCGCTTCATCGGGGCGCCGGTGCAGGCGCGGGGGTCGGTGCGGGCAGATCGGGAGTCACGCCGCCGACGTCGGTGATGGTCCAGGCGGCCGCGCGGTTGAGCGTGACGGTGTAGGCGGCGGTGGCGGTGACGCCCTCCGGGGTCTGTCTGCTGCGCGAATTCATGTCGACGAACACCTGGACCACGAACAGATCGCCGTCGCGGCGCGAGACTTTCGCGGCGAGCAGTTTCGCGGTCGCGGTGTATTCCATCTGCGACAACCACGGCCCGACGACGTCGACGGCAGCCGAGAGCTTCGGCGCGAGTTGCTGACTCACGCCGGCCTGCAAGGCTTTGCGCCATCCCTCGATGTCACCCGGGCGTACCTGCGAGACATTGAGCGCGTACGACGAGGCGGCCTGTTCGGCGGCGGCGTCCACGGCCAGCTGCGCGCGCAACGACGCCAGTTCGTCATCGGAACCGGCGCTGAGCCGCCCGGCGGCGAAAGCCACCGCGGTCACGACGGCGGCCGCGACCACGGCGGCGGTGGGACGGGCCCATCGACGGAGTGCGCGTATCCCGCGAATGCGCCCGACTCGTGGTCCCGCGGGTTCGCTGGAAGTATCCGCCGGTTCCGCATCGTCGGCAGCGGCGCTTTCGGATGTCGTGCCGTCCGGCGTCGTCCGGCGGATCCGGTCCGTGGTGCTCATCGTTCTCCTTCGTCGGCCTGCGCTGTCCGGAGGGTGATCCGCAGGCGGTCGCCGGGCAGTGCGCTGAGGGCGCGGTCGAGCAGGGTGGCCATGTCGACCGCCCCGAGCGCGGGCCCGGCGGCTGAGGACACCGGCCGCAGCGCCACCCCGAGCGCGCCGAGTTCGGGCGCGAGCCGGCTCAGGAAGTCGACGAACTGCTGTTCCTCTTCCCGCCACGAGCCGAGCACTTCACGGCCGCGCAGCAGGGCCGATCCCTCGAACAGGTACTGGTAGGACACGCCGAGCGTCGCGCCGAACCGGTCGAGTTGCGGCGGCGCCGCGGTCAGCGCGGGCCGCACCCAGTCGGCGTCGGGCATGAGCCGCAGCAGATTGCGCAACACCGTTTCCAGGGACGGCTCGTGCCGAGCGAGCGTGACCGCGAGCAGTCCGGCGGCCCGCTCGATCGCCGGAGCCACCTGCGGGGCGTGCTCGACCGCCGCGGCGAACGTGTCCACCAACCGGCTGATCGCGGCCGCGTCGGCCTGGTCGAGCAGCCGCGCCGAAGCCGCCAGCAGTTCCGGCACGGTGGCGGGCGTGTCGACCGAGCCGGCGAGTTCGTCGCCGTCGCGCAGGTAGCCGGCGCGGCCGGGCTCGCCCGGTAGGAAGGCGAAGACCGGTTCGCCCAGCGCGGAGAGGTTCTCGATTTTCATCACGCTGTTCACCGGGATCGGGCGGGCACGGTCGTAGGACAGCCGCAGCCGGACACCTCCTGGCACGCTGCGCACCTCGTCGACGGTGCCGATGTCCACGCCGCGGTAGACGACGGCCGAGCCGGGGCGCAGGCCGGCGGCGTGGTCCATCCGGACCGTGACATGGTCGCGCGCGGCCATCGGTTCCAGGTCGAGGACACCGAGCACCAGGTAGCCACTGCCGAGCGCGGTGACCACCGCGAGCGCCACGCCGGACAGCCAGGCGGGAATCCTGGTCATGGCAGGACTCCGATCAGCCGGAGCAGGATCAGCGCGTCCACATCGCGGTCTGGACTGCCCGCGAGTCCGACCCGGCGCAGTTCCAGCGCCGGATTGCCCAGGAACGGAACCACTTTGCCGGACAGCAACTCCGCGAGCAGCGCGCCGTTGCCGGTCCAGACGGCGGCATCGGGCGACGGGTCCCGCAACAGCACCGCCGTTCGCTCCAGCGCGTCGTTGAGGTGGGGCAGCCGGGGAATGAGCCAGTCCAGCCCGGTGGTGAGCGTGTTGACATCGATCACGACGTTGAGCACCGCGGTCATGAATTCGGGGACACGGCCGAGCCGCCGCGCAGCCGTTTCCGAGAAGAGGAATCCGACCTCCTCGCGCATCTGGTGCAGCCGCCGCGCCAATTGATCGGTGGCGGCGACGATCCGGTCGATGTCGCCGACACCGTCGGCCGCGGCGCCGAGGTCGGTGGCTACGCGGCCCGCCAGTTCCCTGGTCTCGGCCGGATCAGCGGGGAGGACGCGGTCGAGTTGTTCGACGGCGTCCTGCATCCTGGCGGCGCTGCCGCCGTTGACGAACGCCGCCATTCGCTCGAGTATCTGCTCGATCTGCGGGCCGGTGTCGGTGTCGCGCAACGGAATGGTGTCCCCGTCGCGCAGCAGTGCGACCGCGTCGCCGGGCGGCGGCAGCAGTGCGAGGTAGATGTCGCCGAGGACGGTGTTCTGCCGCAGTTCGGCGCGCGTTCCCACGGGCAGGCGCACGTCCGAACGCACGTCGATGTGCGCGACCGCGGCGTGCGGGAGGAGATCGATCGACCGCAGCCGGCCCACGTCGGCGCCGTCGCTGCTGACCCGGGCGCCCGCGGGCAGGCTCAGCACGGACTCGAACTCGACCGCGAGGCCATAGGCGGGTCCGTCGACGCCGGTGCCGGGCAGGGCATGGTCACTGGGGTCGAAACCGCAGCCGCAGGCGGTGAGCAGCAGGGTGACGATGCCCGCGAGCAGCAGCCGCGGACCACTCGGCCGTCGCCATCCGTTCATCGTGCGCCTCCGACGGTCGCGAGAACGGCCAGTGGCAACGGCAGCTGGGCCGCGTGCGCCGAAAGCGCCTGACAGGTAGGCGGATCCGGCACCGATGCGCACAGCGCCGTCGCATCGGCCGCGCCGAGAACGACGGCGGGCGGACGATAGTCGAAGCTGAGGCCGGACCCGTCTTCGATCATGCTGCGCAACATCGTCATGACCCCCGGTATGGCCGCGAGCAGATCACGGGATTCCTCGGCTCTGGTGCGCGCGAGCGTCACTATCGGCACCGAGGATTCGAGGATCTCCATCAGGTAGGGGAAGTGGTGGTTGAACAGCCGGTCGAGCGGGCCGATCGCCGCCGCGAGCTTGCCGACCAGGATCTTGACGATCACCAGCGTGCGTTCGAGCAGTTCCAGCCCCGGCCCGAAGGTGATCAGCGAGGTCTTGATGTCGCTCCATTCCGCGGCGACGAACCGGCTCAGCTCGGCGGAGTTGTCCAGTAGTTCGCCGAGCTGGGCCAGGAACGCGTCCGGCGCGGCGAGCAGGTCGGACAGCTGCCGCAGCTGCTGGTCGACGGCGGGGCCGAGTCCGCGCAGTTCGCGGTCCGTACCGTCGAGCAGGGCCCGCAACGGCGTCGCGCCGTCCGGTCCGGGACGGGTCAGATCGTCGAGGAGTCCGGTGAAGGAGCCGAGCGCGTCGGAGACGCTCACCGGCGTGGCCGTGTGGTCGGGCGCGACGCAGTGATCCGCGGGCAGCGCCGGTCCATCCCGCACCGGCGTGTCCACCAGTTCTACGCGACGGTCGGTGAGTATCGAGGAATTCATCACCACGGCCCGCATACGAGCCGAGAGCGGGCGCTCGCCGATGGTCATCTCCACCCGGACGTGTCGGTGGTCGGGCACGAGCGCTCGCACCTTCCCGACCGCGACACCGCGGATCGTCACGGGCGCGTCCGGATAGAGCCCGAAGGTGTCGTCGAACAAGGCGCACACCGCACGGGTGTGGCGCTCGGCGTCGTGGATCGCCGCGCCGGCCACCGCGGTCACCGCCACCGCGGTCGCGATCAGGATCGCAGGCGCCCGGCGTCGTCCGCTCTGCATCGGCCACATGATCAGCACCCCGCTCCCGGGACCGGAAGACAGACGTCGGGGCGGCGCACGGTGAGGCCGCTCTGATCGATGAGCGCTCGACCCTCCGGTCCGGCCAGTCCGGCGAGTTCTTCCATGGTGTGGGTCATCGCGGCGATGACGGCGTCCGTCGAACTCAGCAGCTCGCGGCTCAGATCGCGGCTCTGCTCCAGTGGGAAGAACAGCGGTTCCAGCTTCTCGGCGTAGGGACCGGCGAGGAAGTCGAACAGCAGCCCGACCACGGCGGTCACTTTGTCGGCGAAGATCTCGACCTTGGATCGCGCCGCCACGATCTGCGGTCCGAGCACGGCGTAGGCGCGGATCACCTCGGTGGCCAGCATCTCGTTGTCCCGCGCGGTCGCCAGGTATTCGTTGGACAGGGCCAGCAGCCCTTGGACCTGATCCTTCTGCTCGGCCAGCGTGCCGACCACCGCACCGAGCGAGGACACCGCCTGGCGAACCGCGCCGGGGGCGTCGGTGAGCGCGTGCGCCGCGGCGTCGAGCGTCTTGCGTAGCGACTCGGTGTCGATCTGGTCGGTCACCCTGACGGTTTCCGGCATCAGCTCGTTCACCAGGAACGGCAGGTGCGCGCGCTCCATCGGAATGGGCGCGCGCAACGGCTGCGCGCCCGCTGGCAGCAGCGCCAGGTACAGCCCGCCCACCGGGGTGAGCATCCGCACGTCCACGGCGGTGCGGTCACCGAGACGTTGTTCGGATCGCACGATGAATTCGACCTCGACGTGATCCTCGCCCAGTCGGATCGACAGCACCCGGCCCACCTTCACGCCGGCGATCCGTACGCTGTCGCCGGTGGTCAGTCCACCCGTTTCCGGCAAGTGCAGCCGATAGGTCACAGAGTCCGGCGGGCGGAGATACAGCACGCCCACCGTCGTGAAAGCCAGTGTGACAGCGATGACGCTGATCAGCGCCCACGTCAATTGCGTTCGGGGAGAAGGGGTTTCCGGCCCGAGCGAGACGACGGGACGCGCCGGGACCAATCGCATCACCGACTCCCTTCGCAAACGGTCAAGGGGCGGCCGTGGAGCAGCACGGCCGCCGTGATCGGCAGTGCGACCGTGCCGTTCGAACAGTGCCGGGAGGGCTCGGAGCGGGGGATCAGCGCGTTGAGCGCTTCCAGCAGGCCGGGCAGGGCCGACAGCGCGCGCACGGCGGCGGTGGTGTCGGGGATGGCCTGGTGGATGCGTTCGGTGAGCGCGTCGGAGCTGTCACGGGCGCCGAGCAGCAGCCGCGCGAGTGCCTCGGCGGTGCGGACGATCTCGGTCATCTCGACCGAACCCTTGTCCATCAGGCTCAGGAATTCCTCCATCCGGCTGGCGACCGGCATGAAGATGGAGTGGAAGACGCGCAGGATGTTCTCCAGATTGGCCGAGCGTCCGCGCAGCCGCTGCGACAGCGCGTCGAGATTCGCGACGATGGTCGCGATGACGGTGGTGCGGTCCTCGGCGTAGGCGGTCAGCGTGGCGAGATCGCGCAGCAGCGGAGCCATGTCGCCGTCGCTGCCCTCGACCATCGCGACGAGGTGGGCGGCGAACCTGTTGTACACCTGGGGATCGGCTTCACGCAGCAGCGGGCGCAATCCGTTGAACACGGTGGTGATGTCGAACGAGTCGACCGTGTCGACCACCGGTTGGGCCGGGTCGAGGAACGCTCCTCGCCCCTCGGCGGTGACCGCCAGATACCGCTGCCCGGTGAGATTCTGGAAGCGGACGGCGATACGGTCGGTGCTGCGCAGCCGATACCGCGACAGCAGGGTGAAGCGGACGGTGGCGCGATGATCGGCGGTCAGCGAGATGCCGGTCACCTTGCCGACCTGAACGCCGCGCAGCCGCACGTCCGCGTTCTGCTGCAGTCCGAAGACGTCGCCGAATTCCGCGTGGTACTCGGTCGTCTCGCCGCCGACCGGCCGGTGGATCGCCTGCACGACCACGGTGACCACGGCGATCACGACCAGCAGCAACAGCAGCAGGCGCACGGCGGCGGCTCGTGGTGTCCTCATCGCGGCGCACCGCCCGTGGCCTGGACCGGGAAGCGGAACGCCGGCACCGCCGCGATCAGCACCTCCACGTCGAGCACCACCCGGTCGTCGCGGCGGTGCAGCGCCCCGTCGATGCCGGCGGCCAGATCGTGCAGCTGTCGCGGCGTGACTCCCCGCATCGCCCGATCGAGCGGGATCACCAGGTCCAGCAGCATGTCCACCGCCTGCGAGGTGGGGCCGAGCGCGCCGACCAGTTGTCCGGCGAAGGCGAACACGAGGTTGGAGACCTCGGAGATGGTGTCGGAGGCCTGGCGGGTGCGCAGGTCGTCGTCGAGTTCGGTGACCGACGCCAGGGCCGTGAGGATGCTCAGCGCCGACGGGGTGAACGCACCGACGCCTTCGGCGACATCCGCCGACTCGCGCAGCAGGTCGGCGAGCGGGCCGGGCCGGGCGCGCTGCCAGGTGCGCGCGAGCAGCAGGGCCGAGGTGAGCATCGGAGCCACCGCATCGGTCAGGCTCGCCGCGTTCTCCAGCGACGTCGTCATGCGGGAGGTCAGCACGTCGGCCACGGCGCGGCCGGAGTCGCGCAGGATCCGTGTCACGGTGAAGTTGTCGACTCGATCGCCGATATCGAGCGTCGCGCCCGCGGCGATCGGGTCGCCGCCCGGCATCGGGACCAGTTCCAGCGCGGTCGATCCGAAGACGTTGGCGGAGACGAAACGGGTGTGCATGGTCGTCGACAGCTCGGTCAGCCGCGGCGCTTCGACGCCGACTCGCACCCGCTGCCGGTCGGGGCCGATCGGCTCGATCGCCTCGACCGAGCCGATCGTCATGCCGCGCAGCCGGACCGGCGTGTGCGTGCCGACGCCGTCGCCGATGCCGGTCATCACGAGGTCGAAACCGGCCAGGTCCGCGCGGGCGGGCTCGGAGGTGCGCCAGACGGCCACGGCCAGCACGGCCAGTGCCGCGAGCAGCGCCAGCCCGCGCAAGCGCAGACCGGCGGGGCCGGGACCGCGAACCGAGAACTGCGCCGCACGACTCATGACTTGCTCACCCCGCGAAACTGATGTCGGTGTCGAAGCCCCACATGGCGATCGTCAGCACCATGTCGGTCGATGCGATGAGCACCAGGCTCGCCCGGATCGCCCGGCCCGAGGCGATGCCAACCCCTTCGGGGCCGCCGGTGGCGTAGAAGCCCTGGTAGGCGTGCACGCCGGTGATCACGAGCACGAAGACCACCACTTTGATCAGCGAGTAGACCAAGTCGGTGGGCGCGACGAACATGTGGAAGTAGTGCGCGAAGGCGCCCGACGCCTGGCCGTGCACCGCGGTCACGGTGAGCCGGGTCGTCAGGAATCCGAGCGCGAGCGCGATCAGATAGGTGGGTATCACGGTGATCACAGCGGCGACCAACCGCGTGGACACCACGTACGGGATGGGGTCGATCGCCTGCGCTTCGAGCGCATCGATCTCCTCGGAGATCCGCATGGCGCCGATCTCGGCGGTCATCCGGCATCCCGCCTGCGCGGCGAAGCCGACAGCGGCGATGAGCGGGGCCAGTTCCCTCGGGTTCGCCAGCGCCGACATCGCGCCCGCCAACGGGCCCATACCCAGCATGTCCAGCGCGGTGAAGCCGACGATGCCGATCATCGCCCCGGCCACCACGCCCATGATGACCAGCACGGGCACCACCCCGCCGCCGACGATGACCGATCGTCCTCCGCCCCAGGCCAGGTCGGTGAAGACCGCGACCACCTGCTTGCGGTAGCGGCGTAGCGCGTAACCGGCGCCAAGACACGCCGCGGTCGCGAAGCGCAGCTGAAACCCCAACTCGTCCAGCGGCTCCCACAACCGAGTCAGGTGTCGTGTCCAGCGCAGGCCACGGGGCCGGTACTCCGACGGCCGCGCGGTTCGCGGCCCGCTTCGCAGGGCCATCACAGGAATCCCAACGGCACGAACAACAGCACCACCTGGGTGATGACGAGATTGACGATCAAGCAGGCCAGCAGTCCGAGCACGACCGCAGCGTTGACGCAATCGGCCACGCCTTTCGGCCCGCCCCGCGCCTCCAGCCCGCGCTGGCAGGCGATCACCGCGACCAGATAGCCGAAAACCGCTGCTTTGCCGATGCAGATCACCAGATCGGTGACGGTGGCGAAGCTGCCGAACGACAGCCAGTACGAACCCGGCGCGACGCCTTGGCCGACCGAGGCGACGAGAAAACTGGCCAGGATGCTCATCAGGATGACCAGCACCGCCAGCATCGGCGCCACCACGGTCATCGCCAGCAGACGGGGCGCGACGAGCCTGCGGTGCGGGTCGATGCCCATGGTGCGCAGCGCATCGATCTCTTCGCGGATCGTGCGCGCTCCCAGATCGGAGGCGATCGCCGACGCGCCCGCGCCGCCGACGAGCAGGGCCGCCGCCATCGGCGCGATCTGCTGCATCACCCCCATGCCGCCGACCGCGCCCGCCATCGAACCGGCGCCGACGTTCTCGGTGATGCTGCCGACCTGGACGGCGATCACCACGCCCATCGGCAGCGAGATCAGTATCGCGGGCAGCAGGGACACCGAGGCGAAGAACCACGCCTGCACCAGCGCCTCCCGCACCGGGAACCGGCGCAGCACCAGATCGATGGCGAGCATGGCGGTGGAGCGTGCGCCGAGTCGCACCGTGCGACCGAAAGTCCTTGCGCTCGAAGCGGTCCGGCTCGCCAGCGCGACCGCGAGCGGAACCGCGCCCTGTTCCCCGCCGGAGGGCCACTCGGCGGACGCCGCATGCTCGGACACGTCCCACTCCTCGCGCAACAATCCAACCCGTCGCCCGAAGAGAGGTCGTCTATCGCTCCGTGCGCGGAGTGCTGAGCCGTTGATAGTTCAACCGCGATAAGGCTATCAATTCGGCGGATCGGATGGGTTGAGATTCACGAAAACGATCGAAGGCTATCCGGTCTGGACTCGAGCACATCCGTTCCGTGCTGCCGGGAGCGAGTCGGGTTCCCGCTGGAGCCGGACGGTTGGCGGTCGTCGGCCTCGTGCGTGACGCGGCGACCGTCGCCCGCGGTTCGGCCATACCCGCCGGCGCGCGGCGACGCCCGATCAGGGCAGACGCATGAGCCGCCGGGAGAGGGTGAGCAGGCGGCGGGCGAGTTTCACGACCGGGAGGCCGAGGGGAAGGAGAACGACCGTCACGCACAGCACCGCGCCGACGAGCCACAGCACGGCCGCCACCAGCCCCAGTACCGTGCCGAGCACGGCGGTGAGGATCCCCAGCACGACGCCGAGCAGGCCCTGTAACGCTCGCATGACGACCTTCCGGTATCCATTCTGCACTTCCGCGCGGCGAAGCGCACGGGCCGATTCGAGCCTGCGGCTCGTGGTTCTGCCAGGGTGCGAGCACGCGGCGACTCCGTATACGAGCACGGGATCGGCCGGTAGCGTCCGGGGTATGAGCCGAGCGATCGTGGAGTTGTCGCATCCGGTCTCGGACGGCATGCTCACCTGTCCGGGCCAGCCTGCCCCGCGCATCACCACCGAAGTGGCGCCGGACAGATCACCGCTGATCGACATGACATTCGACATCGCACGGGTGGACATGGTCGGCCACACCGGGACCTACATCGACGCGCCTCGCCTTTTCCACGCGGAGGGCGCGGACATCGCCGAGCTGCCGTTGGAACGGTTGCTCGATGTGCCGATCGTGGTGATCCGCGCGTCGGGACTGCGCGCGGTGGGTCCGGACGTGCTCGGCGATCCGGCGCTGCTGTGGGGCAAGGCGGTGCTGGTGCACACCGGGTGGTCGGCCAGGTGGGGTTCGGCCGAGTACCGGGACCCCGCACATCCGTTCCTGGTCGGTGAGGTCGCCGAGGCGCTGGTCGCCGCCAACGTCGCGCTGGTGGGAATCGACTCGCTCGACGTCGACGACACGTCGTTGCCGACGCGTCCGTGCCATCACACGCTGCTGGGAGCGGGAATCCCGATCATCGAGCAGATGACCAACCTGGACGCGCTTCCCGGCACAGGCGCCAGGCTGGTCGCGCTACCTGCACCGGTGCACGGGATGGGGTCGTTCCCCCTGCGTGTCGTGGCGTGGATCGACCACCGGTATTGAACGGCCCCTCGTCCGCCGAATCTACTGTCTCGCCGAGAATTCACGGCCGGAACGGCGGCACCGCGAGATCGTCGCCGAAGATGTCCGGGAGGTCGCGGTCGACGCTGTCGGGGAAGCGCGCGGGCCGCTTCTCCAGGAAGGCGGTGACCCCTTCCCTGGCATCGGCGCTCGCGCCCCGGTGGTAGATGCCGCGGGATTCGATGCGGTGCGCGATCATCGGATGATCGGCTCCCAAGTTGCGCCACAGCATCTGCCGGGACAGGGCCACCGAGACCGGCGCGGAATGCTCGGTGACGCGGCGCGCGAGCGCATGCGCCTCGTCGAGCAGGGTGTCCGCCGGATACAGCGCGGAGAACAGTCCCGCCTCGAGCGCTTCGGCCGCCTCGACGAGTCGGCCCGAGTACACCCAATCCAGTGCGGTCTGCATCGGCACCAAGCGGGGCAGGAACCAACTGGAACAGGACTCGGGCACGATGCCGCGCCGATTGAAGACGAACCCGATACGGGCGTTGTCGACGGCGATGCGGAAGTCCGCCGCGAGCGTCATGGTGATGCCGACGCCGACGGCGGGGCCGTTGACGGCGGCGATGATGGGCTTGCGGGATTCGTACATGCGCAGGACCAGCTCGCCGCCGCTGTCGCGGAAGGACTCCGCGGCGTCGTTGTCGCCCGCGGCGAAGGTCTCCGCCCCCGCCGACAGGTCCGCGCCGGCGCAGAAGGCGCGACCAGCGCCCGTGATGATCACCGCGCGGATGGAATCGTCGCGGTCGCAGGTGTCGAAGGCTTCGATCAGCTCTGCGCCCATCGCGGTGGTGAACGCGTTGAGCTGCCGCGGGCGGTCGAGGGTGACGGTGGCGATGGCGTCGGAGACGTCCAGGCGAATATCGGCCATAACGAACACTGTGCCATCACGCCGACATGAGCGCTCTTGCAGGGGGTTCGCGGGACATCGTCGCACCCTCGGATCGAATCGAACGAGAATGACTGTTTACTTAATGCTCCCTGGGCGGTTAGCCTGTCGCCGTGTCCCGATCGGTCACGGCACCTGGCGCCCCGCACCGGGGTGGCGGCGCGGACCGATCGGCCGGCGTTTCGCGTCGTCGTTGGACAACCCGGAGAAGAGGAGTGGGATGGAGATCAGCAACGCGGTCGCTGCGGTGACCGGTGGTGCGTCGGGACTCGGCTTGGCGACCGTGCGGGAACTGCACGGCAAGGGAGCGAAGGTCGTGATCATCGACCTGCCGTCGTCCTCCGGCGAGGCCGTGGCCAAAGAACTCGGCGACGGCGTGGTCTTCGCCGCGGCGGACGTCACGAACGAGGAGCAGGTCACGGCGGCGCTCGACGCCGCGCAGGAGCTGGGCGACCTGCGGATCGCGGTGAACTGCGCGGGTATCGGCAACGCGATCAAGACCGTCGGCAAGAACGGGGCGTTCCCGCTGGCGGACTTCACCAAGGTCGTGAACGTCAACCTGATCGGCACCTTCAACGTGATCCGGCTGGCCGCCGAGCGGATCGCGAAGACCGATCCGGTGGGCGAGGAGCGTGGTGTCATCATCAACACCGCGTCGGTGGCGGCCTTCGACGGCCAGATCGGACAAGCCGCGTACTCGGCGTCCAAGGGCGGAATCGTCGGCCTGACCCTGCCGGTGGCGCGCGACCTCGCGGCGATCAAGATCCGGGTCGTGACCATCGCGCCGGGACTGTTCCACACGCCGCTGTTCGCCACGCTGCCGGATGAGGCCATCGCCTCCCTGGGCGCGCAGGTGCCGCACCCGTCGCGCCTGGGCGATCCCGCCGAGTACGCCGCGCTCGCGCGCCACATCGTGGAGAACCCGATGCTCAACGGCGAGACCATCCGCCTGGACGGCGCCATCCGGATGGCGCCGCGCTGAGGTAGTGCCCATCGGGGCTCCGAAGGCAGCGGTGGTGCGGGTGTCGGCGTAAGCCGCATCCGCACCGCCCTTTTCGTCTCAGGACCTCCCGCTGCTGGTCAGGAAGCCCGACAGCACCACGTAGGCTGCCCGGTCGATCGAGCCGACCGGCGTCGATCGAGATCTAGCGTGGTCGCTTGGAGCCGGGCGACAGACGGATCCCGACCACGGTGATGACGGTGACCACCAATACCGTCATCAGCTTCATGAGACTCCAGGCGTCCGGGTCGTGGGCCGGTTCGACGGCTTGTATGTCCCTTCCCCGTTGCCGGTTCTGCGGCGGAGGGGGCGACTCGGGGAGGGGGCGGTCGGCTCGCGGCGGGACCGGTACGGGGACGGCGGCAGGTGCCGGGACGATGGGGAGAACCGGGGCGGGCGGGCCGAGCTGCAGCGGGCTCATGGGCTCGGGCGGGGTGGTGGGAAGCAGCAGCAGGCAGGTCAGCACCGCGCTGCCGGTAGCGGCGCTGCCGACGGCGGCGCTGCCCAGACCGGATCCGCTGGACCCCGGGCCGATCAGACCCGGCACCAGCGAGCCGAAGCCGCTGCCGGTCACCAGTCCGAGCAGCAGCAACGCGCTTCCCGTCACGGCGCTGCCGGTACATGCCAGCTGGGCGCTGCCCGCGTCGACTCCCGGCGCCGCGGCCGGATGTTCCGTCGCGGTGTCCTGGCGGGGCGTCGTCTCCACCGGGTGGGTCACGTCGCCGGATGCCGCATCGCCGGTGGCGAGAAGACCGCGAGCACCACCGGTTCCGGTGCTACCGCTCGGGGAGAGACCGGCGCTGCCGGAGGGTAGCCTGATCGGACCGAGGCTCGAGGACCCGCCGAAAGTTTCACCCTCGGCGGCGCTGCCGGTCGACACGGCCTCGGCGGCGCTGCCGGAGGGCACGGCGGGCCCGAGGCTGGAACCGCCCCCAGGGAAGGCGCCCACCGGGTCGAAACCGGTAGCAGTGCCCGAACTCCCGGTGGCGAGGTCACCGAAGGGCGGCCACGGCGGCGCCTGGGCGGATGCTTCCGACGGGTGAGCCACGAATGCCGCCACGGTCAGGGGCAACATCGCAGTGGCCAACCCCTTTGCCAATCCGGGTGTTCGAGATGCGTCTCGGTTGGGTCGCATGTGCAGTCGCCTCGTCATAGTCGAAACCGGCCGGAAGTTCATGTCGTGTGCTGGTACCGCGACAGCGCGAGTTCGAAAGCCTCCTTCGGGACCACGTTCCCGCCGGAGAACGGCTCGTCGAGGTTGTAGATCGCCCGGATCACCACGCCGACGATGGCGCCGAGCAGCGCGGTGGTCACGACGGTGCGCTTGGTGACCTGGACGCCGGAGAGGACCACGCTGAACAGCAGCAGCACCGTGCAGATCCACATGGCCAGGTAGAGGAAGGCGGGTACCCGGTAGCCCGCGTCGAGCGCGCGATCGGCGCGTGCCTGCGCCACCGCGTCCAGGCTGGTCAGCGCACTGGTCCGGAGGGCGTCGACCTCGGGATCGACCGGATTCACCGCGGCCACCGCGTCGCGGAGGGTGTCGAGGGTGTCCTGGGTGGATTGACTGAGACAACCGTCGTCGGCCATGACGGTCCATTCGTCGGTGAGAACCTGCTGGGTGTAGTCGTGCACCAGACCTTGGACGCGGGCGTGGTCGGGTTCGGGCATCCCGTGCGCGGCCCAATAGGTATCGATGAGCGCCTTGGCTTCCGCGATGGTGTGATTGCGCGCGTTGTCGTACTGCTGCCAGGCGATGACCACGATGAATGCCACCACCGCCATGAAGATCGTGTTGATCAAGTTGAGCACCAGCGCGCCGACGGTGTCGTCGTCGGTGTGCCGCCATGCCTTCGGATGTAGGCGATCACCGGCGACGAAGACGACCACCGCGACGAGCGCGGTGAGAGCAGGCACCAGAAACTCGAAGGCCATGCGGGACTCCGTTCTGTCTGAGTGGTTCTCGCGACCGTGGCGTCGCAGGGCCGGTCGCACTGGAGTGGTGCGCGATTTCCGCGCACTCCGAAGCGCGCGGCCGCGGCGATGGCGCGACGGCGTGGTTGCGGGAGCGTCTTGGAGCTGGGTAGCTGTCAGTGCCGACCGGGCGTGACCAGATCCCGCGAGACGTTCGGCAGCTTTCGGCTATCCGGCGCGCCGGAACCGCTGCGGACAGGCATTTCGATGATCATGCGTGGCCCTCACCCCCGAGATGGATACCGAGACGATCAACGATCACGCCGTCGAGAGTCTGCGACTGTTCGGATCTGATCAGTGATGCACGGCAAAGCGGTGACACGATGCGGCGCCGTTGCGAATCAGGCGCCGTGAGATCGTCCGATCCGACAGACCGGTTCGGACCACACCGATAGTAGACCGCGAAACCGCCTGCCTGTGGCGAAATTTGGGAATGTCCCGCCGCACGCACCCGGAACGGGGGTGTGCCGTGTGCGGGGTGTCCACGACTCCGGGGTCGCGCCGGGTCACCGGCCGCGGGGAACTGCCGGCAAGCATCCTGTGTCGCCAGAACGTGCGCTGATGCGGGGAATCTCGTGACGGTGGTGCTCATCGGCCGCGACTTCGGCAGCAGACCCGCCCCCGGACGCATCGTTCGACCTATTGCTCTGGCTCACAGAGGATTTGATACCGAGGTAGATCGAAGGCGCGAATACCTGGATGGCCCACCACGACGGCGGAATGCATCCGGAAACGCCCCTCCGCGCGTCGATAGCGTGAGAACATCAGGAGATGCGGGATCGGAGCGCATCCAGGTACGCTTGCACAGCTACCGATCGGCGTAACGGGAAGATCCTGGGTCGCGGATCGCGCGTCCAGACAACAGAAGAGCCACAGATGACCAGATACGCGCATTATGTCGGCAGCCTGCCTGCCGAGCTGATGACGGGTGATCGTGCCGTCATGCAATGGTTTGCCGACCACAGCGAGGGGCGGCCGGTGACCGCCGTGCCCTGCGATCTCGATCCGGACTGGATTCTCGACTATCTGCGTACGCGCAAACAGCACGCCGACGTCTTCGAGATCGTCCGCCCCGGCGACTACGCCGACTACGGTGATTTCCCCAGCTACGGGCTCAGATCCGGTTGCACACTGGAGCCGCGGCATGTGTCGATGGACCGGGTCGAGCGGATCGGCCGGGTCGTGGAGACGTTCGAGTCGCTGCGCGCCGACCGGCCGGCGCTCGCCGGAACGAAAGTGCAGATCAGCCAGCCCAGTCCGCTGGATCTGGCGATGTTCGTCTTCGCGGGCGCCGCGGTCTCCGGTGGGCTCCCCGTCTGGCCTGCCGTCCGGCGCTCCGGGCTCGTGGTCGGCGCGCTTCGGCAGCTTCCCGTGTTCACCGAAGCGGTGGTGGGGGAGATGACCGAGGTCGTCGAACGGCACGGCGACCGTGTCGTCTGGCAGGTGGAGTCGCCGATCGCGCTGCTGAGCATGGTCAAGGCCGAGCAACTGCGTTCGCAGTGGGCGCTCGCGCCGTTGATCGCACGGCAGCTCGCCGGTTTCCTCGGGCGGATGCACGAGATCGGCGCGGAAGCGATCGTGCACCTGTGCTACGGCGACTATCAGCACAAGAGCCTGCTCACCCCGCGCACTCTCGCTCCGGCGGTCAAGCTGCTCGGCCGCACCGCACGGCTACTGCGCCGACAGGGCACACCGTTACCCCCGGTGCATATCCCATGCGCCTACGGCGCCGAGCCCGCGCCGCTGGAGCCGCGGTTCTACGCGCCGTTGCGCAAGCTCGATCCCGAGTGGAAAGTGATCGCCGGTGTCGTCTCTCCGGACTCCGGCGAGGACAGCGCTCGTGCGCTCGCTCTCTTCGAACAAGCCGCCGGGCGCTCGGCTTACGGTGTCGCCACCGCCTGCGGACTCGGCCGATGCACCGTCGACGCCGCTCGGCAGGCGGTAGCCACCACGGTCGCGCTGACCGGCGGCGCGGAACCCGGACAGTGATCTGCCGGGCGATAGCCGACGGAGCGTGACGGTGGGGCGACGCCAGCGGTCCGCACGCGCGCAGCACGATCCGGCGCCGATGCGCGAGCACCGGATCGTGCGCTGCCGACCAGCGCGTACGGTGTGCTTGCGGGCTGATGGCCGGTGAATTGTCTTGTCCGAATGTGGTTCTCGCGCCCATCGGCGCCGCCTACGTCAGCGGCGGGATCGGAGCGTTGCTATGTTGCTAGCGTAAGCGGGTCGCCGAGCTCTGGACAACAGGTCTTGGAAGGCACGTGTACCCGCTCACAGATCACGTTCGTCGAATTGCTGTTCCATAACCTGGAGTCACGTTCTTGACCACACCACAGTCCCCGATGGCCGCGCCGCACACCACTGGAGCCGGAGCGTGCCCCGTCCAGCACGGCCCCGTGACGGAAGCGGACGCCCCACGTGTCCCGATGTATACGAAGGAGTTCGTCGCCGACCCGCACCGCGCGTATCGCGAGATGCGCCGCGAACACGGCACGCTGGTTCCGATCGAACTGGCGCCCGGCGTGCCCGCCACGCTGGTGATCGGCTATCAGACCGCGGTGCGGATCCTCAGCGATCCCGACCATTTCCCAGCTGATCCGCGCACCTGGCAGAAGACCATTCCCGAGGACTCGCCCGTGCGGCCGATGATGGAGTGGTATCCGGCCGCCCGCTACAACACCGGACTGGCCCATGATCGCTACCGGCATGCTTCCGTCGACGCCATCGACGGGATCGATCTGTTCGACGTGCCCGCCACGGTGGAGCAGATCGCCGTTCCGCTGATCAACACCTTCTGCGCGACCGGATCCGCCGATCTGGTCACCCAGTACGCGTTTCCGCTCGTCCTGGAAGTGCTCAACCAGATGGTCGGCTGCCCGGCCGAAATCGGGGAGCGGGTGGCGACCGGCATGGCCGCGCGCTTCGACACCGTGCGGGGCCCCGAGGGCATGAAGATGCTCAAGGACGCGCTGATGCAGCTGATCCGGCTCAAGCGCAAACAGCCCGGCGACGACGTCACCTCACGGCTGGCGCACCACTCCACCGAACTCGACGATATCGAGATCTTCGCCCAGCTGATGAGCTTCTACGGCGCCGGTTTCGAGGCGCAGCGCAATCTGCTGACGAACGCGGTCCTGCTGATGATCACCGACGACCGGTTCCGCTTCGGCGACGTCCTCGGACGGAATCTGTCCACCACCGACGCGCTCGACGAGGTGTTGTTCAACGACCCGCCGATGGCGAACTTCTGCACGACGTACCCGCGGCAGCCGATCATGGTCGACGGTGTCTGGCTGCCCGCCGACCAGCCGGTGGTCATCAGTCTCGCCGGGTGCAACAACGACCCCCAGATCCGCGGTACCGACGAGCCCGGTGGCAGCCGTATCGGCAATCGGTCCCATCTGGCGTGGAGTGCGGGTCCGCACGCCTGCCCGGCCAAATCCGTCGCCTACATGACGGTGCAGAACGCCATCGATCAGCTGTTCGACGCCCTGCCGGAAATCCAACTGGGCCAGCCGAAGAGCGAACTGCAGTGGCGACCGGGACCGTTTCACCGGGCGCTGATGGCCTTGCCGGTCGTCTTCCCCAAGTCGGCGCCGGTTCACCTCGGGTAGGCGTGAGCCGCCGGGCCACAGCGCAAGTGGAACGGGTGTGACCCGACCGGTTCGGGTCCATACCGATGCTCGGCGGTGAAAGCGGCTGATGTGCACGGCGATATCACCGACGCGGCGGATGCGCCACGCCGATGTGGATATTCGTCTGCGGGGACGGGATGGTTCGTCGACGATGGTCAGCGGCATGGGGGGAGTTGTACGCCCGCGTTCGGGCCCGGGAAACCGCGTCGTGGCACAACCGGATTCGGGTGCGGTGCAAATAGATTCGGTGCTACCCCCGAACCCGGTACACTTCGGCCATGTCGGTTCGAACGCGTCCCGCGTCCCGTGCAGCACGCTGACGACTACCCGGGGCTGTTCCAGTCCGCGGACACCGCATCGCTGTACGGCCAGAAGTTCTTTCTTCGCGCCTACGGAACCCGGCTCTTGCTGGCTGTGGTGGCGGCGGCGTGTGCGGCATTCACCTTCCGTGTCGGCTCGTCGCGGACCGATATCGCGGCCATTCTCACCGCGATGGCCTTCGTGGGCATCCTCGCGGTGGATGTGGGCGTCCTGCGCGGCCGTCCGGGCAAGTCCTGGTACGAAGGTCGCGCGCTCGCCGAGTCGGTGAAAACGTTGACCTGGAAGTACGCGGTGCAGGGCGCGCCGTTCGCAGGCACGTTGTCCGCCGCCGACGCCGATCGGATGCTGATCGAGCGACTCATGCTGCTGCGTCAGGACATCTCGGCGCTCGCGCTGCGGCCGACCACTGCCCCGGCCATCACCGCTCGGATGCGGCAGCTGCGCTGCGCTCCGTTCGACGAACGGCGACGCGTCTATCTGGACGACCGCATCCGGGAGCAACAGCGGTGGTACGCGAGCAAATCCGGATACCATCAGCGCAGGTCGCAGCTGTTCGGCACGCTGGCACTGGTTTTCGAGGTAGCGGGTGTCGCCGGAGCGCTGGTGAAGGCGTTCAACGCGGTGAGCTTCGATCTGGCAGGCATTTTCGCGTCCGCGGTCGCGGGGTTGGCCGCATGGTCGTCGGCTCGCCAGCACAGCACCGGCGCTGCCGCCTATGCCGTCGCCTCGAACGAACTGAGCATCGTGGCCGAAGTCTTGGAACAGCACGACACCGAAGCCGACTGGGCCGATGCGGTATCCGACGCCGAGGAAGCGATCAGCCGGGAACACACGCTGTGGCGGGCCTCGCACGGCGAATGACCTTCGCGCACGGACGGTGACCGGTGCGACGTCAGCGATCGGACATCGGATGATCCGGCGTGGCTGCCGGATATGCCGGGCATCGGCGCTTACCATGAACGGGCTGTGTGACGTGGCGGCGTCGCACGGCGAACGGGGAAGCGGCCCGTCCGGCGTATCGCGATGCGCCGGGCGGGCCGTTGCGTTCGCTCCGGCCTGTCTCCACCGAATCCGTGCGCGACGCTGGGCGCCGTGCGGCGTTTGCCGCCGAGCGGCGCGGGTAGGCAACGACGAATGGCATAGGTCAGGAGGTCGGAGTATGGCATCGAACAACGGGGTCGGGCAGTTGCGCAGCGTGGTGCTGGATTGTCCCGAACCGCGCAAACTCGCCAGGTTCTACCAAGAGCTGCTCGGCGGAGACCTGCTCGAGGACGATGACGACGATTGGGTGGTTCTCGTAGAGACTTCGGGCCGGCGCATCGCATTCCAAACGGCGCCCGACTACCAGCCGCCGCGGTTCCCCGATCCCGAGGGATCGCAGCAGGTACATTTCGACGTCCTGGTGGACGACATCGAGCAAGCGGAGCCTGCGGCGCTCGCGTTGGGCGCGACTCTCGTGCAGGGCCGAACCGATGGAGCATTCCGCGTTTACGCCGACCCGGTGGGGCACACGTTCTGCCTGGTGTGGCTTCCGGAGGAGTGACAACCGCAGCCGGGGACCTGGACGCGACTCGGCCCGCCACACGGAAGCGATCGCGCGATCGTCTCCGATGGCGGGCCGGGCCGCGGCAGCGTCCACCGATCGGCCGCGCCCGTCAGTCGGGTGGCGCCGGGCGACGGATGTCCTCGCCCACCGAGCCGCCCGCGATGTCGGCCGCTACGCCGATCTCCTCCTCGTAGCGGTGTGCGGCGGGCACTTGCTCGCTGTCGTCGGTGATGTCCTGGAGCCGCCGGTCGTCCTCGCTTCCGGCGGCCTCCGGCTCCGGGTCACGACCGGGATCGGTGTCGGGCTCTTCCTCGGCGAGCCGGTCTCCGATCGATCGGGGATGAGCTTGCTCCCACTGCGTCACGCCGTACTTCGTGACGCCGCTCCAGTGCTCCGGTGGGTCCATTCCGGCCTCGAGCGGGTCGGAACGCAGCCGGTCCTCGTCCAGATCCTCGGCGCTGTTGAGAGCCGCCGGATCGGTTTCGACCGAGTCGGGCGCGCCGGTGTCCTGCGGCGGGTCGTATGTCTCGTTCGGTTCGGTCATCACTGCCTCCTCTCCTGCATTCAGCGACTTCCCGCAACCGCGGTCGGCAAACCCCTGGGAAATGGACGGGCGATATCCCCGATCGGCGGCGGTGCCGTGCTCGGCGGCCCCGGATCGCGGTCGGCGTGCCGCGACGGTCAGCGTCGCGTGAACACGCCGAGGTGTTCGGTGTCGTAGTACTCGAGGGTGAGCCGGTCACCGTCGAAGGTGGCCTGGGAGAGCGATCCGCGATTGGCGTTCTCGCCGGGCGGTGTGAAGGCGAAAGTGTCGCCGTCCCAGTGCGTCAAGGGGAAGGTCATGTTGTTCGGACCCAGGGTGAGCGTCAGCGATTGATCGGTGGCGCTGATCGTCGCGGGCCCGTAGTAGGCGTTGTCGTAGGTGCCCGCATACGACGCCGATGACCGGGCGGGAGCGGGCTTGGCGGGCGGCTGTTTGCCCGCCAGCGCCCCCGCCGGTGCGCCCAGCGGCTGGAACGCCTCGCGGTAGAGAGCGCGCCAGTCCTGCTGAACCTTCCCGAACTGGACCAGATCGGCGAACTCCGCGTTCAGTGTCTCCGGCACCCCGATCGGCGCCGCGTTGGTGAGCGTGACGATGCCGACGTCGGCGGACGGGATCAGGGTGAACGCGGTGGCCGCGCCGAGGCCGAACGCCCCCGAGTGACCGAGCACGACGCGGCCGGAGGCGGAATCGCTCACATTGAAACCGAATCCGTAGAACCCGGCTCGCGCGTCCGGCGTTTTCGGTGGCGCGGACACGGCTTGGGGGGAGATGGCGGGCAGGAGATCCTCCGGGGGCACCAGGACCGAGCCACCTGCGGAACCGTCGGCCAGCACCATCGTCATCCATGCGGCCATGTCGGACACCGAGGAGCTGACCCCTCCCGCCGGGGATTGGGCGTCCGGTTGGCGCTGCGGGTTCGCAGGCTCGTATTTCCCGTCGATCAGCACGTGCCCCTCCGCCCGGTTCGCGCGGGAGGCGAAGTCGGCGTAGCGAGAACTGGTCGATTTCATGCCGAGTGGGCCGTAGATCGTCTGCTGGGACAACGTCTCCCACTGGGTGCCCGCGGCGGCGGCCACGGCGACGGCAGCAGCGGTCAGTCCGAAATTGGTGTATTCGTACGAATTCCGGAAGGGACCCAATGGCAGCAGCCGCAGCCGGTCCAGAATCTGGTCGCGGTCGTAGCCGAGGTCCTCCAGAAGGTCGCCCGCATGATCGGGCAGACCCGATCGGTGCGCGTACAGGTCGCCGATCGTGACGTGCTCGGTGACGTAGGGATCGGCCAAGGCGAAGGACGGCAGCAGCCGGTGGACCGGAGTGTCCCATTCGACGCCCCCGGCGGCGATCCGGCGGGCGACCACCGTCGCCCCGACCGGCTTCGACAGCGACGCCAGTTGGAAAACCGTATCCGGGTCGACCCGCTCCTTGGTCACGACATTGCGGACCCCGAATCCCTTGCTGTACACCACCTTCCCGCCGTGCACCACGGCGATCGCCATACCGGGAACGCCGGAGGAGGCGAACAGGTCTTCGGCGAGCCGGTCCAGCTCGTTCACGGCATCATCGATCCGGCCGTCCGGTATCGGCACCCCGGCGATCTGGTTGGGCAGCGCCGCGGAAGGGGACGGTGCCCCCGTTTGCGTGGTGTCGGCTCGGTCGCCGCCGCATCCGGTCAGCGCGAGGACGGCGGCCGTCACCATCGCCGTGGGACCGAGCAACGCGCGCCGCAGTGTGCTCACGGGTCGCCTCCTGGCCGTTGCAGCGACAAAAGACCAGACAAAGGCTAGTTGAGTCGAGATTGCTGTGGGGGTCGGTTCTGATTTTCGCCGCCGCGGCGGGCCCGGCCGCCGTCGAATTGCGGCTGACCGGACCCGGCGGGCGGAATCATCCTGCGGCGGGCGTCTCGCGGATCTCCACGATCGGAAGCACGAGCGCGGCGGGTGAGCTCGCGGGCACCGCCGGATGCACCGGTGCGATGGGAGCGATGCGCCGGTATCCCGTGCCCACCGGCGGGCGGGTGTCCACCTCGCCCTTGTTCGGCCAGTACGCCGCCGCCCGCTCGGCCTGCGCGGTGATCGTCAAGGAGGGATTGACGCCCAGGTTCGCCGAGACCGCCGCGCCGTCGACGACGCTGAGCGTGGGGTAGCCGTACACGCGGTGGTAGGCGTCGATCACGCCGTGCTCGGCGTCGGCCCCGATCACCGCGCCGCCGAGGAAGTGGGCGGTCAGCGGGATGTTGAAGATCTCGCCCCAGCTACCGCCGGCGATGCCGCCGATCTTCTCCGCGACCCGCCTGGTGACGTCGTTGCCCACGGGGATCCAGGTCGGATTGGGTTCGCCGTGGCCCTGTTTGCTGGTCAGCTTACGGCCGAACAGTCCGCGTTTGGTGTAGGTGGTGATCGAATTGTCCAGGTGCTGCATGACCAGCGAGATGATGGTCCGCTCGCTCCAGTTCTTCGTGCTCAGGAAGCTGAGCAGGTTCATCGGGTGGCGCAGCACCAAGCCGAGGAAGCGCAGCCAACGCGGGATCCGGCCGCCGCCGTCCACCATGAGCGTCTGGAGCAGGCCCATGGAGTTGGAGCCCTTGCCGTAGCGGACCGGCTCGATATGCGTGTCGGGGGTGGGATGGATGGACGAGGTGATCGCGACGCCCTTGGTGAAGTCGGTGCCGGGGCGCACCGTCTTGGTCGCGGCGCCGACGATCGACTCCGAGTTGGTGCGTGTGAGCACGCCGAGCCGGTCGGACAGATCCGGCAGCACGCCCTTGTCCCGCATGGCGAACAACAGCTTCTGGGTGCCGCGCGTGCCCGCGGCGAGCACGACGTGCGCGGCGGTGAACGTGCGCGGTTGCTTGCGAATCCAGGCGCCGGTACGCGCGGTGGACACATCCCAGGTGCCGTCCGGGTGCGGACGCAGCTCGGTGACCGTCGTCATCGGGATGACCTCGGCGCCGGCCTGCTCGGCCAGGTAGAGGTAGTTCTTCACGAGAGTGTTCTTCGCGCCGTACTTGCAGCCCACCATGCAGTCCCCGCATTCCACGCACCCGGTGCGGTCCGGGCCGACGCCGCCGAAGTACGGGTCCGGCACGGTCTTACCCGGTTCGCCGAAGAACACGCCGACGGGTGTCTGCACGAAGGTGTCACCGACGCCCATGTCGTCGGCGACGGCCTTGAAGACCTCGTCGGCGGGCGTCATGTGCGGATTGCGCACCACGCCGAGCATTTGCTGCGCCCGCTCGTAGTACGGGGTGAGCTCGTCGCGCCAGTCGGTGATGTCACGCCATTGCGGGTCGCGGAAGAACGGCTCCGGCGGCACGTACAAGGTGTTCGCGTAATTCAGCGAACCGCCGCCGACGCCGGCGCCGCCGAGGATGAGGACGTTGCGCAGCGGGTGGATGCGCTGGATTCCGTAGCAGCCGAGCGCGGGCGCCCAGAGGAACTTCTTCAGCTCCCAGCTGGTCTTGGGCAGTTCGTCGTCGGCGAAGCGTCTGCCCGCCTCCAGTACGCCGACCTTGTACCCCTTCTCCACCAGCCGAAGCGCGGTGACGCTGCCGCCGAACCCCGAACCGACGATCAGCACGTCGAAATCCGTCGTCCGCTGGTCCATGTGGAACTCCTCGATCGTGTCGCCAGTGACTCGGCTAACACTACTCCCGGGTAAGTAACGGTTCGCAAGTCGGCCGGAATCGGCGGATCGCTCCGGTATTCGGCGTTGCCAGTAGTTGTCCGCCCCGATTCCAGAGCGATGCTCGCAATAGTTGACAACGCTCTCTGAAACGCGCATCGTTTCTGCTATGCCGACGACACCCCGCGCCCGCGCCAGGGCTCAGACCATGAACGACATCGTCCGGATCGGGCGCGAGCACTTGGCGACCGAGGGTGCGGCCGCGCTGTCGCTGCGCGCGGTGGCACGTGACCTCGGCGTGGTCTCCTCGGCCGTCTACCGGTATGTCCGCAGTCGCGACGAACTGCTCACCCTGCTCGTCGTGGACGGCTACAACGCACTCGGCGACGCGGTCGACGAAGCGCTGGCCGAGAGCGGGGACGATCCGATCGAGGGGCTACGAGTGCTCGGCCGCACAGTGCGGCGCTGGGCGCTGGCCGAGCCGGCCCGCTACGGGTTGCTGTTCGGCACACCGGTTCCCGGCTACGACGCGCCCGCCACCGAGACCATCGCTCCTGGCACCAGGGTGATCGCCGCGCTGCTCGCCCTGTTCGCCCGCGCCCATCGCGCGGGCCGACTCGCCGCACCCGGCGAGCAGCCGCGGATATCCGCGCCGCTCGCGGGCAGCTTCGCGCTGATCCGGGACGAGTTCCGGCTCGACCTACCAGATTGGCTGATCGTCCGCGGCGTGACGTTCTGGGTCGGTCTGTTCGGGGCGGTGAGCGCGGACGTGTTCGACATGTACGGCGCCCAGACCTTCGCCGACCGCGACGAGCTGTTCGAACTCCAGCTCGGCGGACTGCTGGACCTGCTCGGTCACCGCGGATGAGCTCCCGGCCGACCGGGGGCCGGTGAGCGGTCGCGGCGGCATGTGCTGCGATGGAACGCGTGACGACGCCCGGCCGACAGTCTGCAGCAACCGCATGGGCGCACCGGATGGGTGCGCGCATGCCCCTGGTCAACGCGCCGATGGGGGGTGTGGCGGGCGGACGGCTCGCCGCGGCGGTGACCGCCGCCGGTGGACTCGGCATGATCGGAATGGGCAGCGCCGGATCGGTCGCGGCGCTGGAGCGGGAGTTGCCGCACGTCCGCGGCAGCGACGGCCCTTTCGGCATCGGTCTGGTCGACTGGGTGGTCGCGAAGGAGCCGCGTCTGCTGGAGGTCGCGATCGCAGCCCGTCCCGCACTGATCTCGGTGAGCTTCGGGGAAGACCTGGACTGGGCGGCACGCGTCGCGGACGCGGGGATCGTCCCGGCCACCCAGGTGTACAGCGAGCAGGATGCGCGGCGTGCGCAAGACGGCGGTGTCGGCCTCTTGGTCGCCCGCGGTGTGGAGGGCGGCGGACACGGCGCCGTGAACTCCGCGCTGCTGCCGCTTCTGGAGGAGGTGCTGGAGGTGGCGTCGGTTCCCGTACTCGCGGCGGGCGGAATCGGCACACCGGGGGACCTGGCCACCGTGTTGCGAGCCGGAGCCGGTGGCGCCTGGCTCGGCACCTGTCTGGCAGCGTGTTCGGAGTCGCTGCTGCCGGAGGCGGCCCGTCGCGCCATGATCGACGCGCGCGGCGACGACACGGTGCTCACCCGCGCCTACGACGTGGGAATGGAATTGCCCTGGCCGACAAGGTTTCCCGCGCGAGTCTTGCGCACCGGATTCACCGATCGGTGGACCGGACGCGAAGACGAACTCGCCATGGACGCGGCGGCCAAGCGCGCACTCGCCGCGGCGCTCGCCGCCGCCGACCCGGCCGTCACGCCCATCGACGCGGGGGAGGGCGTCGGCCTGGTCACCGCCGTGGAACCGGTCGCGCGCGTGCTGGAGCGGCTGTGGGCGGGTGCGGCCGGGTCGGTCGCGAGCTGAGCGTTTCAGTCCTCGCTGCTGCTTCGGTCACCGAGATAGCGGATCAGCTCGGGATCGGAAGAGACCAGCCGGTCGACCTCCTCGCCACCGGTGCACTGGTAGAGGGCGACGGTGACCGAACCGGATCGACGTCCGGCGACGCGCCAGATCCCGCCGGAATCGGTCCAGCGCCGCAGCACTTCGATGGGATCGTCGGTCATCGTCCACCTCCGCGCGATGGTGTACCCAGCGGCGTCACCGTGGCACGGTGACCGGATCGGCGCAACTGGCGGGCACGTCGACAAGGGAGCAATCCTTCGGCGCACGGGTCGGCCGGTAATCGGGCGCGACGCCGCCACTGCGGGTGATGCCGGTGTACGCGGCCACCGCGTCCGTCGGCTTGCGCGTCAGGGCCGGATCGGTCAGGACGTCGACGGTGTAGAGACCGAAACGCGGTGTGTAGGAACCCCACTCGTAGTTGTCGGTGAGACTCCAGTAGTTGTAGCCGATCAGGTTCATGCCGTCGGCCTTGGCGCGCTGGAGCCAGTAGACGGTGTCGCGCAGCGAGTCGGCGCGGCCGTATCCGTCCGCGCGTGGCAGGCCGTTCTCGGTGGGCATCCCGTTCTCGACGATGTAGAGCGGCTTACCGGGGAACTGACGCGCATAGTGCTGCAGCGCGTAGTAGATCCCCTCCGGCTGCAGCGGGTTCTTCCACAACTCGGTGAAACTAGCGGAAGCGGTGAGGCTGTCGGGGGAGAGGCCGTAGTAGTAGTCGATGCCGATGTAGTCGAGCTTCGCGGCGATCCTGTCCATCAGCGGCTTGTTCACCACGTCCTCGCCGCCGGGGATGTAGGCGACATTGCTGGTCACCATGGCGCCCGGCTGAACCCGGTGGATGTAGTCGTAGATGCCGTCGTGGGCCCTGGCGATCCGGTCCTGCATCGCGGGCGCCGCCGCGGGCGGCAATCCGCCGTTGCGCAGTTCGTTCACCAGGTAGAAGGCGGGCTCGTTGAACGTGACCCATAGCGGCTGGTACGGCGCGTAGCGGTCCACGACCGCGCGTGCGTTGGCCAGCCAGTCCTCGATGATCCCCGGGTTGTTCCAACCCCCGCGGTCCACCGCCCAGCCCGGGTAGACCCAGTGGTCGATGGTGATCATGGGGCGCATGCCTGCCGCGGTGATCGCGCCGACGACGTCGTCGTAGAACTTCAGCCCTGCGGGATCCCAGGTGCCTGGTTCGGGCTGCAGGCGAGCCCACTCGACGCCGATGCGATACACCTTCACGCCCAGATCGGCCGCGAGGGCGATGTCGGAGCGGTAGCGCGAGTAGAAGTCGATCGAATCCAGGTAGGGATCTGTCGTCTTCCCGGACGCGACATAGCGGGACCAGTTGCTGTCCGGTGCGTGGCCTTCCGATTGGTATCCCGACGAGGCGACGCCCCAGAGGAAATCCGGGCCCATAGGCGCCACCGCGGCGGGCGGCGCGGGACGGGCGGCCGCTGGAGTGGCGCCTCCGAGCAGTACCGCGGCGACGGCCGCCAGCGCAGCCGACAGATGGCGGCGGTGTGAACGCATCGAACTCCTGTTCCGAGAAGTGGCGGGCCCTCGTGGATACCTCGGCGCACGAGGCCGCGGTGGGGAGGGCGGCATGGGGGACAGGGTAACTGGTCGCTTGACCGTTTTCTTGGACTCGGGGAAGGCGGGGAGCCCGGACTGAATGGTCCTGCGGAGCGGAGAACCGCAACGACCGCGATGCCGGCGCAGGACGTGGGGTATTACATATGGATACGTAGATATTCGCATCTAACTATCTATTTTGCTGAACCTCAAACACCACATTTCCAAAAGACAGCAAGGACGGAGGGGGCGAATCGGCTGTGAGATGCCCCTCGGTCGCGGCCTGGATCACCTGATCGGAAGCTGGGGCGTGTCAGGATTTGCCCATGGTGTCGAATCCGTTGCCGCGAGTAGCCCGACGGCTCGCCCAGCGCCGCTGGGTGATGCGGACGGCGCCGGTCGTGCTTCGGTTCGAGCGCTTGATCCGGCGCGTCACCGGCGGACGAAGGGGCGTTCTGGATGTGGCGGGCCTGCCCTCTATCGAGGTCACCGTGCCCGGCCGGAAGACCGGGATCCCGCGCACCACGTCGTTGCTGTACGTGCCACGTGGTGCGGACTTCATCGTCCTCGGCTCGAATTGGGGTAGTCCCCGGCATCCGGCGTGGTCGGCGAATCTGCGCGCCGCGGATACCGCCTCGGTCCGCCACAAGGGCGAGCAGTTCCTGGTCGCGGTGCGTGAGATAGACGGCGCGGAGCGCAAGTCCGTCTGGGATCTGGCGGTGGAGTTCTGGCCCGGCTACGCCATGGAGTACGAGCTCTCCGGCGGCCGGCTGTTCCGGATCTTCGAGCTGCGTCGGAAGTCGCACTGAGGCAACGCGAATCGGCAGAGGCGCGGGGTGGGTGCGGACGGTTACGGTGGGGCGGTGACCACGCATCTGACCCACTGGGGGGCCTTCGAGGCGGACAGCGACGGGGAACGGCTCACGGAGGTGCGGCCGTGGCGTGGTGACCCGGAGCCGATGCCGTTGATCGGCAATGTCGCTTCGGCGCAGCATCACCCCACTCGTATCGATCGGCCGTATGTGCGCCGGGGCTGGCTGGAGAACGGGCCCGGGCCGGGCCCGCGCGGTTCGGAGGCTTTCGTTCCGGTGTCCTGGGAGCGGGCGTTGGACCTGCTGGCCGGCGAGCTCGGCCGGGTGTACCGGCGGTACGGTGCGGCGGCGGTGTTCGGCGGTTCGTACGGCTGGGCCAGCGCGGGGCGCTTCCATCACGCGCAGAGCCAATTGCACCGCTTCCTCAACTGCCTCGGCGGCTACGTCCGGCACGTGAACAGCTACAGCTTGGGCACCTCGACGGTGCTGCTGCCGTACGTCATCGGTGACATCGGCTGGGTGACGCAACAGGCCACGGCGAAGGCGGTACTGGCCGAGCACTCCGAACTCGTGGTGGCTTTCGGTGGTCTGTCGCCGAAGAACGCGGCCGTGTCACCGGGCGGGGTCTCCCGGCACAACATGCGGGGCTGGATCACGGCGGCGCGAGACCGGGGCTGCCGGTTCGTGTCGATCAGTCCGTTGCGCGACGACACCCCGCCGGAGAGTGCAGCCGAGTGGATCGCGCCGGTGCCGGGCACCGATGTGGCGATGATGCTCGCGCTGGCTCAGGTGCTGGACGCGGAAGGCCTGGCCGACCAGAAGTTCCTACGCGAGTACACGGTCGGTTACGACCGATTCGCGGCGTATCTTCGTGGGTCGGCGGACGGAGTCGTCAAGAATCCGGAGTGGGCCGAGGCGATCACCGGCGTGCGGGCCGAGCGCATCCGGATGCTGGCGCGCGAGATGGCCGCTGCCCGGACTCTGGTGACGGTGAGCTGGTCGCTGCAGCGGGCGCGTCATGGTGAGCAGCCGGTGTGGGCCGGTGTGGTGCTCGCGGCGATGCTGGGGCAGATCGGGCTTCCCGGTGGCGGGTTCGGGCATGGTTACGGATCGGCCGCGGGCGTCGGTGAGCCCGCGCGCGGGCCGGTGCCTCGTCTTCCGCAGGGGCGCAACGGCGTCGACGCGTTCATTCCGGTCGCGCGGATCGCGGACATGCTGCTGAACCCGGGTGCGCCCTATCGGTACAACGGTCGGGAACTGGTGTATCCGGATGTGCGGTTGGTCTATTGGTGTGGTGGCAATCCGTTTCATCACCACCAGGACCTGGCCCGTTTGCGGGCGGCGTTCGGACGCCCGGACACGGTCGTGGTGCACGACGCGTTCTGGACGGCTACCGCGCGGCACGCGGACATCGTGCTGCCGTCGACGATGTCGATCGAGCGGGACGATTTCGGTGCGGGAGAGGGTGATCGGTCGTTGTTCGCGATGCGCGCGTTGACCCGTCCGCCCGCCGATGCGCGCGACGATTTCCGGATCTTCGCCGAGACGGCCGATCGGCTGGGGGTCGGCAAGGAGTTCACCGAAGGACGGTCCGTCGCGGAGTGGCTGCGGCATCTGTACGAGCGGTGGCGTGCCGAGCGGTCGGATGCGGGACACGACTTCCCGGATTTCGACCTGTTCTGGTCCGGTGAGGCGATCGAGCTTCCGGTGCCGGACCCACGGCAGGTGCTGGCTGCGGACTTTCGCGCCGATCCGGACCGATGCCCGCTCGCCACGCCCAGCGGGAAGATCGAGATCTTCTCGACGACCATCGATGGCTTCGGGTACGCCGATTGCCCGCCGCATCCGGTGTGGCTGGAGCCGGAGGAGTGGCTCGGTGGTCGGGTGGCGCAGCGGTTTCCGGTGCAGTTGGTGGCGAATCAGCCGCGCACGAAGTTGCACAGTCAGCTCGATGTGGGCGCCTACAGCCAGTCGGTGAAGATCTCGGGGCGCGAACCGATCCGGATGCATCCCGCGGACGCCGGCGCTCGTGGCCTGTGTGCTGGTGACATCGTGCGGGTGTTCAACGACCGGGGTAGTTGCCTGGCCGGCCTGGTGGTGGACGAGGGGGTGCGGCCCCGATCCGGCGGATCCGGCGTTCTGCCGCCACGGCAATCCGAATGTGCTCATCGCCGATCGTCCGTCCTCGACGCTCAGCCAAGGGTGCGCGGGGCAGCTCACCATGGTGCAGATCGAGCGCTATGCGGGAGCACTCACGGACGTGGCTGTGCTGCGCCCGCCGGGCAGGCTGGGCGAGGACGCACTGTGAGGTCGCCGTGCGGGCGATGGCGGTATCGGGTTTCGGCGTGCCGGGTGTGATGGCCGGTCGGCAGTGTCGGCCGGTGCCTCTACCATTCCCCGGGTGACCGGATACGACCCGCTCGATGCGTTCGAGCATCTCGACACCTCGACGTTGCCGCCGCGCCAGCAGCGGATTCTCGCCACGATTCGGGACTGGGTTCAGCGCTACGGGTATCCGCCGAATACGCGCGAGATCGGTGCTGCGGTGGGTCTGCGGTCGGCGTCGTCGGTGTCCAAGCATCTGCGGAGCTTGGAGGAGCGTGGTTTTCTGCGGCGCGGCCGCACGGTGTCGCGTCCGATCGATGTGCGGATGTTCTTGCAGGCCTCGGCGCGGGAGACGGCGGAGGATTCGGTAGCGGTGCCGGTGGTGGGTGATATCGCGGCGGGCGCTCCGATCCTGGCCCAGGAGCATGCCGACGACACGATGACGTTGCCGCGTGAACTCGTCGGCCGCGGCACGGTGTTCGGGTTGCGGGTGCGTGGTGATTCGATGGTCGATGCGGCCATCTGCGACGGTGACATCGTGGTGGTGCGGCAGCAGCACGAGGCGCATTCGGGGGAGATCGTGGCGGCGATGATCGATGGGGAAGCGACGGTGAAGGTCTACCGGCGGCGTAACGGTCACGTGTTCTTGGAGCCGCGCAATCCCGCCTACGAGGTGATCGATGGCGACGAAGCCGTGGTGCTCGGCAAGGTCGTGTCGGTGATGCGGCGGGTCTGACCTCGACGAATCGGCGGTGCGCCGGGTGCGGTGATCGTGGCGGTCGTACCCTGAACGGCATGTCGGAGTTGGTGCGGATGCCGTCCGGCGCCGGGTTCGAGCGGCTGGTGGGCTTGCTGGACGGGCGCCGGGTGGTCGCGTTGACCGGCGCCGGGATCTCGACCGACAGCGGGATCCCGGATTATCGTGGTCCGTCCTCGCCGCCGCGCAACCCGATGACCTACCAGCAGTTCGTGGGCGATCCGGTGTTCCGGCAGCGGTACTGGGCGCGTAATCACGTCGGCTGGCGGCGGATGGACGGATCGTGGCCGAATCCGGGGCATCGGGCGCTGGCGCGGCTGGAGCGCATGGGCGTGGTCAGCGGGTTGATCACGCAGAATGTGGATCTGTTGCACACCAAGGCGGGGCATCGGCGGGTGATCGACCTGCACGGCACCTACGCGCGGGTGCGCTGCCTCGGTTGCGGATCGCTGATCTCACGGATGTCGCTGGCCGACCGGCTGGAGGCGGCGAACCCGGGCTTCGCGGAGGCGGTGACCACCGATGGGCTGGAGGTGGCGCCGGACGCCGACGCGGTGGTCGCCGACACCACGGGCTTCCGGATGGTGGACTGCGAGCGCTGTGGCGGACTGCTGAAGCCGGACATCGTCTATTTCGGGGAGAGCGTGCCGAAGGAGCGGGTTGTCGCGGCCTACGAACTGGTCGAGGCCGCGGACGTGCTGCTGGTGGCCGGGTCGTCGTTGACCGTGATGTCGGGATTGCGTTTCGTGCGCCACGCCGCAAAGCGCGGTCGTCGCGTCGTCATCGTCAATCGGGGGCGCACGCGCGGCGACGAGCTGGCGGCGCTGACGTTGGACGGCGGGTGTTCGACGGTGTTGCCCGCGCTCGCCGAGTGTTTGGACGGGACGCGCGTGCCGGCCACGGCCGATCCCGCAGGGCGCGCGTAGTCCCGATCGTGTGCTCATTGCGGCCGGGACCGCGGTGCAGCGCGTGTGACCCGTTCCGGCATGGACATCGGTCATTGACCAGGGGGACGTTTCCCGTGGCGTGGCGGTGCTATTCGGGGAAGGAGTGGACACAGTGCCCCGATGAGGGGCGATCGAAGGAGGATCCCGTGGCCGAGAAGAGCTATCGCTCCGCCGAAACCGGTGAATACGTGAGTGAGGAGACCGCGGCGGAGAACCCGAGGACGACGCTCGGTGAGGACGAGCCGCACGCTGGGGACAATCGGCGTGACCGCTCGGCGATCACCGGGCACTTCGTCAAGCCCGATACCAGCCGTCGGCACCCCGACACCACCGTGACCGAAAACGGGTGACTGGATTTCGGATCCGCGTCGTACCTGATCGCGGCAGGTCGGCGCGGGAAGAGCGCCCGCGCCCGGGTTCAGGATCGCGCTGATCGCAATCATTCTGTGAACCGTCCGCACACCTTACTGTTCCGGACAGTACTTCTCGTGTGAGGACCGTGTCAGATGACGTTGCAGTTGGATCCGGCCACCTCCGCGCCGCCTTCCGCCTCCGTCGAGGCGGTGACCGAGAGCTCGTTCCCGTTCGCTCGCAGGCTGATCGGCTTGGCGCGGGCTTCTTCCGGTTTGGTCTTGGCGGTGATCATCTGGCAGCTGGGCGCTCGATCCTGGCTGGGGGCGACCACTCCCGCGCCGACGGAGGTGCTCGAGGCGGGGTGGGAGCTGATCAGGTCGGGGGAGTTGTGGCAGCATCTGGCGGCCTCCGGGCGCCGGGTCGCGGTCGGGTTGGCCATCGGCATCGGCATCGGTCTGGTGTGCGGGGTGGCGGCGGGGTTGTTCCGTGTCGCCGAGGATCTGGTTAACGGTCCGCTGCAGGCGTTGCGGATGTTGCCGACGCTGGCTTTGGTGCCGGTGTTCATCATCTGGTTCGGTATCGGCGATTCGTTCAAGATCGCGCTGATCATCGTCGCGCCGATCTTCCCGATCTATCTGAACGTGCTGGCGGGGATCCGGGGCGTGGACCGGCGGCTGGTGGAGGCGGCGGAGTCGCTGGGGCTCAACAGGTTCGAGTTGACCACGAAGATCATCCTGCCCGGAGCGTTGCCGCAGATCTTCGTCGGTTTGCGGCAGGCGCTCGGCATCGGCTGGCTGACCTTGGTGGTCGCGGAGATGCAGACGACGCCGGTCGGTCTCGGGTTCTTGATGAACGATGCCAAGGAGTTCCTGCGGACCGACCAGATCTTCCTGGTCCTGGTGATCTACGCGGTGCTTGGGTTGCTCACCGATCTGTTCGTGCGCGTGCTGGAACATCGGTTCCTGGCGTGGCGCACCGGATACGAGGGGAAGTAGATGACCGCCACCATCGGAACCGGTGTCCGCATCCGCGGGGCGGCGCGTGCCTTCGGCGGGCGCACGGTACTGCGCGGGGTGGATCTGGATATCGCGCCGGGTGAATTCGTCGCGCTGCTCGGTGCCAGCGGCTCGGGCAAGAGCACGCTGCTGCGTGGAATCGGTGGTCTCGACCGCGGCTTCAGCGGGTTGTTCGAGGTGCCCGGTTCGAAGGCGATCGTGTTCCAGGAGCATCGGCTGATTCCGTGGATCAACGTGTGGCGCAACGTCATTCTCGGCGTCCACGGGGCCGGTAAGGCGCGGGCGTTGACGGCGCTGGAGGAAGTGGGGCTCACCGCGAAAGCGGATGCGTGGCCCGCGACGCTGTCGGGTGGGGAAGCGCAGCGTGTCGCACTGGCCAGGGCGCTGGTCCGCAATCCGGAGCTGCTGCTGCTCGACGAGCCGTTCGGTGCTCTCGACGCGCTGACCCGGTTGAAAGTGCAGGCTCTGGTGGCGCGTCTGTGGACGCTGCACCGGCAGTCGGTGCTGCTGGTGACTCATGACGTGGAAGAGGCGCTGCTGCTGGCGGATCGTGCGCTCGTGCTGCGTGCGGGCCGCATCGCCGAATCCTTCGCTATCACCGTCGCCCGCCCGCGTTCGGTGGTCGACCCCGAATTCTCCGACCTTCGCCGCCGGTTGCTGCTCGCACTCGGCGTGAACCCCGAGGCACCGACAGGAGCAGACGCATGAGTGAACCGTTGCAGATCAGTACCGACGTCTTGGTGATCGGCGGCGGGCCCGCCGCCTGCTGGGCGGCGATCCATGCCCGCGAGGCCGGCGCCGAGGTGACGTTGGTGGACAAGGGCTACTGCGGGACCAGCGGCGCCACCGCCCCTTCCGGCACCGGCGTGTGGTACGTGGCGCCGGAGGCGACCGCGCGGGCGAACGCGAAGGCCAGCCGGGAGGCGTTGGGCGGGCATCTGGCCGACCACTATTGGATGGACCGGGTACTCGATCAGACGTACGCGAACATGAATCGGCTCGCGGTGGAGGGGCGGTATCCGTTCCCCGTCGATCCCGCTACGGGTGAGCAGATCCGCACCGGTGTGCAGGGGCCGGAGTACATGCGGCGGATGCGGGCGTGGGTGAAGCGTGCCGGGGTGCGCGTCCTCGATCACTCGCCCGCGCTGGAATTGCTGGTGGACGGCGACGGTGTGGTGCGCGGCGCCGCGGGCTACCAGCGTCAGGCCGACCGGGACTACCGCGTGGTGGCCGGTGCGGTGGTGCTGGCCACCGGCGGTTGCGCGTTCCTGTCCCGTGCGCTGGGCACCAATGTCGATACCGGTGACGGCGCGCTGATGGCGGCCGAGGTGGGTGCGCGGTTCTCGGGGATGGAATTCTCCAACGCTTATGCGATCGTGCCGAAGGGCTCGACGATCACCAAGACCGCCTACTACGGGTATGCGACGTTCTTCCACGAGGACGGGCGGGTGCTGGAGGGGGCGGGCTCGACCAAGGGCCGTTCGGTGATCGCGCGGACTCTGTTGCGGGAGAGGGTGTTCGCGCAGCTGGATCGGGCCGATGCGGCGGTGCAGGCGCAGATGCGGCTGGGTCAGCCGAATTTCTTCCTGCAGTTCGATCGGCGCGGGATCAATCCGTTCACCGATCGGTTCGAGGTGGACCTGCTCGCCGAGGGCACCGTCCGCGGCACCGGCGGCATCGATGTCGTCGACGACGACTGCGCCACCACGGTGCCGGGACTGTACGCCGCGGGTGACGCGGCGACCAGGGAACGGATTTGCGGTGGCTTCACCGGTGGGGGCAGCCACAATTCGGCGTGGGCGATGTCGTCGGGCAGTTGGGCGGGCCGTGGCGCGGCGTTGTTCGCGTTGGGGGCGGGCCGGGTCGGGAGTGCCGATGTGCGGGGCGCGGGGCGTACCGGGTTGCGACCGGAGCACGCGGAGTCGGTGTCGGCCGCGGATGTGGTGGCGGCGGCGCAGCAAGAGGTGATTCCGTTCGAAAAGAACTACTTGCGCCATGGTGACCGGATCCGGCCCGCGGTGGAGCGGCTGGACGATGTGTGGGCCGACGCCAGCCGTGGTTTGGGCGGCGGTACGGGAGACGAGCGGGTGCGTGCTCGGCAGGCGGCGGCCATGACCGCCGTGGGGCGGCTGATGTATCGGTCGACGCTGGCGCGCACCGAGACGCGGGGGATGAGCAAACGCGCGGATCACCCGGATCTGGACCCCAAGCAGCACCATCACATCCTGTCCGGCGGGCTCGACGAGGTGTGGACGGCGACGTCGGCGGCGGCCACCACCCTGGCGGTGGCGTGATGATCGAAATCCTGCGCGCGGGTGACTGCATCGCCTGCGACAAGTGCGTGGAGGTGTGCCCGACGAATGTGTTCGACCGCACCGACAGCGGCATTCCGGTCATCGCGCGGCAATCGGATTGCCAGACCTGTTTCATGTGCGAGGCCTACTGCCCGACGGACGCGCTGTACGTCGATCCGGAGGCGACGCCGCTGGCCGATCACGACGCCGTGCGCGGCGAGCACATCGGCCGCTACCGCAAGGAGATCGGCTGGGGCCGCGGCCGTAAACCGGGCAGTCTGGTCGCGGTGGGACCGCGTCTGCCGCACGGCACTGCGCCGCCGCGGTTGTCGGAACTGTGAACTACGAAAGCGAATCATGCGCAAACTTCGGCTGATGGTGCCTGCTGTCGTGTCCGCCTTGCTGCTGGTCCTCACCGGCTGTGGGTCGGACGACGCGGGTTCGGCGACTCGCGCCGAGATCAAGACCCTCCGTATCGGCACGATCGGCACCGGCAACGTGCTGACCGGGCCGGTCGGCTTCGCTCATCAGCGTGGCGCTGTGCTGCCCGCGCTGAAGCCGCTGGGGGTGGACGCCGTCGAGGTCTACAGCTTCCCCAACGGGCCGGACTTGAACCAGGCTCTGGTCGGTGGGCGCCTCGATGTCGCCACCTACGGTGACACCCCTGCGCTGGTGGCGCGCGGCAGCGGGTTGAAGACGCGGTTGCTGGCCATCGCGGCGGTGAACTACAACGCCGGTGTGGTGGCCAAGGATCCGGCGATCCGTACGCTGAAGGATCTGGCGGGCAGGAAGATCGGTGTGCAGTCGGGTTCGTATATCGATCGCTATCTGCAGGGTGCGCTGAAGGCAGAGGGTATTCAGGCGCAGCTGGTGCATCTGCTGGCCACCGACGCGGAGGCGCCACTCAACGGCGGTGACGTCGCGGCGGTCGCGTTGCCGGATGTGAACCCGTCGTCGTTCTTCCACGCGTTCTTGGCCAAGGGTTTCCACCAGGTCGACTCGATTCACGACAATCATCCCGATCTGGCCGGCACCAGCTCTTCGGTGAGCAGCCAGGACTTTCTCGACAGTCATCCTCGGTTCGGTGCCGCGTGGCAGTCGGTGATCGCCGAGGCCAACCGGTATGCCAAGCAGCACTGGGACGAATACCTGAACTACGAGGTGTCGCAGTCGAAATCGCCGGAAGCGGTGGTGCGTGCGACCGCGCGGCAAAGCTACATTCCCGACGAGATCTTCGCGCCGCAGGGCGTCCAGTTGCTGACGGGTACCAAGCAGTTCCTCGTGGAGCAGAAGAAGATCCGGGAGGATTTCGGTGTGGAGGAGTGGTTCTACCGGCCGGAGCGGCCCGGACAGGGCTGAGCCGATCCGGGCCGGCATCGTTCGGAAGTATCGACCGGGGTCGCGTCGCGGTGGCCAACGAGCTCGACAGCAGCGCGGTGGTGCCGGTTTCGACCGACGGAGCGTTCGTCGATGCCGCCAGGTGACACCGAAGCGGTGGGTGTCAGCGGTGGGGTGCGATCAGTCCGATCGCGGATTCGACCGCCACGTCGACGATGCTCGCGATGTCGTCGCCGTCTTCCACGGTGGTGGCGATGAGTTCGCGGAAGCCGCCGAAGAGGATCGTGGCCACCTGGCGCGATGGCGGCCGCAGTCCGGCGGCCGCGAATTCCGGTGTGTCGGCGAGTTTCTGGATGAGCGTCACGAATGCCGCGCCGACCTCGCGCTGCAGCTGCCGCGTGTCGTCCCCGAGAGCGGGGACGACTCGGATCCAGCTGAGGGTGAGGGAGGGTTCTTGTTGGGCGGTGCGGATCCAGGCTTCGATGGCCTGGCGTACTTGGGTGCGCCAGGGCAGGTGCGGGTCGACGGCGGCCTCGATCCGTTGGATCATGTCCTTGTTGTGCTCGGTGAGCAGGGCGATGAAGCAGTCCTGTTTGCTGGTGAAGTGCTCGTAGAAGGTGCGGCGCGAGGTGCGGGCGTAGCGGACCACGTCGGCGACGGTGGAGTCCTGGTAGCCGCGCTCGCGCACCGCGGTGGCCATGGCGTCGAGCAGGCGGCGGCGGAACCCCGGATCCTGGCCGTTGTCGGCGGCGGTGCGGGGTACGGGCGCGGCGCGGGTCACGAGAATCAGGGTAGTTACTCCCTTCGGTTCGCCGCGTCCGGCCCGAGCGTCGCAGGGCGGTGGTCGGGCCGTGCATTGCCCAGCACCGGGTCGCGATGTCTTGGCCTTTCCCGTGGTCGGGCAGAGCGCCGCCACGGGGGACGCGATGGTGCCGTCATCGGTGCGACCGTAGCGCAGGGCGTGCACGTCGTGGGCGTGGCTCGTGCCCAGCCGCCTGGGGGCGGGTCGATGTCACGCAGTACGTAGCCGCCGACCGGCTGGCAGGTGGGCGCGGCGACGATCAGGACGTCGAGATGTGCGCTCATGCCGTGGCCTCGACGGCGCGCTCTAGCGCTTGCCCGCTGGGTGTCCGGCGATGCACCACGGCGCGGCCCTTCTGCGCCGGGACCAGTGCGACGCCGCGGAAGTGGGTGCGCTCGTCGCGGGCGGTGGTGGGTTCGAGTGTGAAATCGCGCAGCAGCGTGCGCAGGACGACGTTCATCTCCAAGGTGGCGAAGGCGGCGCCGATACAGCGGCGGCTGCCGCCGCCGAACGGGATCCAGCTGAACGTGCCGGGACGGACACCGACGAACCGGTCGGGGTGGAAGGCGCGGGCGTCGGGGAAGAGTTCCTCGTTGTCGTGCATCAGCCGGATGTTGGCCACGATCTTCTGCCCGCGCGGCAGGGTCCAGCGGCCCAGCTGCACGGTTTCGGCCCGAACCTGGCGGAACGTCGCGTCGATCACCGGCCGCACTCGCTGCACCTCCAGCAGCGTGGCTTCGCGCAGTTGCGAACCCCCGGCGTCGGCTTCGGCGACCAAGCGGCGCAGCACGTCCGGGTGCCTGCGCAGCCGCTCGATCGTCCACGCCAGCGTCGTGGCGGTGGTCTCGTGCCCGGCGGTGAGCAGGGTCAGCAGTTCGTCGGCGATCTCACCGCGCGACATGGCCGAGCCGTCGTCGTAGCGGGCTTGCAGCATCATCGCCAGCACGTCGTCGCGCTCATCGATGCGGTTCTCGGCTGCGGCGCGGTCGATGAGCTGGCCGACGATCTCGTCGTAGCGGCGGCGGTGGGCCGCGAAGCGCGCCCAGGGGCCGAATCTGCCCAGCGTCCGCTGGGGGACCGGGACGGCGGCGAGGGCGGAGGCGATCAGGACCAGTTCGGGCAGTAGTCGGCGTAGTTCCTCGAACTCCGCTCCCTCGGCGCCGAAGACCGCGCGCAGGATCACGTTGAGGGTGATGCGCATCATCGAGTCCATGGTCGCGAACTCCCGGCCCGAGGGCCAGGAGGACATCTCACGGACCGCTTCGTCTTCGATGAGCGCTTCGTACACCGTGAGTCTGCGGCCGTGGAAGGGTGGGGTGAGCAGTTTGCGCTGCTTGCGGTGTTCGGCGCCGCTGAGGGCGAACAGTGAACCGGGGCCGAGGAACTGGCCGAGGTTGACGTCGATGTTGTCGACGAGGTCGGCGCTCGTGGTGAACAGGGCTTTGATCTCGGCGGGGTCGGCGAGCACGACGGCGCGTCCGAATCGGGGCATGTGGATGGTGAAGGCCGATCCGTAACGGTCGTGCAGGCGCCGCCATGTCCGGGTGCGTCCGGTCAGGACCTGCAGGTTCTGCACGATCGGCGGGGTGGATGGCCCGTCGGGAAGTCGCACAGCGGGCATGCGCCCACCTCCTCGTGTGGTACTTCGATGTACCACCCGTACGGTACGCGTACGTACCACGCTGTGGCAAGGATTACACACCGTCGTCACGAGATGTCCCACAACCGGGCACTGGGGGCGGCGAGCGCGGCGGCGATGCGGTCGAGTGCTTCGGCGGCGGGCAGCGAGCCCGGGCGGCGGCCATCGCGCAGCCGCAACGCCACTTCACCTGCGGCGACCTCCTGCGCGCCGATGACCGCCTGATACGGCACGAGCCGGTGTTCGCGGATACGCGCGGCGAGGCTGCCGCGATCGGCCGGCGAGATCGCCACCCGTAGCCCGCGGTCACGGCAGCGGCTTTCCCACCGCGCGGCCTCCGGATGCTGAGCGTCGGTCACCGGCAGCACAACCACCTGGGTGGGCGCCAGCCAGGCCGGGAACCGCCCGCCGTGACATTCGATCAGGTGGGCCACCGCCCGCTCCAAGCTGCCGATGACGCTGCGGTGCACCATGACCGGCCGGTGCGCGGCGCCGTCGGCGCCGGTGTAGCGCAGATCGAACTGCTCGGGTTGATGGAAATCGACCTGCACGGTGGACAAGGTGGATTCGCGTCCCGCGCTGTCGCGCACCTGCACGTCGATCTTCGGGCCGTAGAACGCGGCTTCGCCCTCCACCGCGTCGTAATCAAGGCCGCAGTCGTCGAGGACAGTGGTGAGCAAGGTGATCGAGCGCTCCCACAAGCGCGCGGCGGCGGCATATTTCCCGCCGGTGCCGGGCAGCGACAACCGATAGCGGGCGGCGCGGATACCCATCGCGGCGTAGGCGTCGGCGATCATCGCCAGCGCCCCGGCGACTTCGGCTTCGGCTTGCTCGAGGGTGCAGAAGATGTGCGCGTCGTTGAGTTGGATCGCGCGCACCCGGGTCAGCCCGCCCAGCACGCCCGACAGTTCCGAGCGGTACATGCCGCCCAATTCCGCGATGCGCAAGGGCAGTTCGCGATAGCTGCGCGCCCGCGAACGGAACAGCAGCGCGTGGTGCGGGCACAGGCTCGGGCGCAGCAGCACTTGCTCACCGCCGAGATCCATCGGCGGAAACATTTCCTCCCGGTAATGCCGCCAGTGTCCGGACAATTCGTAGAGCTCACGCTTGCCGAGTACCGGCGAATACACGTGCTGGTAGCCCGCGCGGCGTTCGGCGGTGCGCAGGTAGTCCTCCAGGGCTTGGCGCACGGCCGCGCCGTCGGGTAGCCAGAACGGCAGTCCCGCGCCGATGAGCGGGTCGGTGTCGAACAGATTCAGCGCACGGCCGAGGATGCGATGGTCGGGCATGGTGGTCTCCTCGTCGAGAGGGGGCGAGTGACCACGAGAAGAAGGCCCGGGGCACTCGCCCCGGGGCTGGCATGAACGTGGATCAGCGCGCCGGGACGAATTCCGGCGTCGTCGTCACAGCAGCGCGCTCCATGCCGGCGACGGTAGCAGAGGCAGCCGCGCCGGCGCACCGGAGTTTTCCAAGACGCCCCCGGCGTGACGATTCCGGCGCATAATCGAGTCCGTCTGGAACACAAGGACATCGGGGGTCGATGGGGACACGCAGAGCGGTGCTGCAAGCGGGTATGGTTCTCCCGCTGGCCGCCGCGTGCGCGCCGGAGCTGTTGCTGGGCAGTTCGGACGCGGTGCGCGTCGGTGTGTCCTGGAGCGGGCAGGAACTCGCGGCCTTCCACGCCGTTCTGGACGGGCTCGACCTCGAGTTCGAGGTCGAGGTGATCCCGCTGGGCGACAACACCGACACCGCGTTCACCGCAGGTGGCCGGTCCGCGCCGGACGTGGTGTTGCTTCCGCAGGCCGGGCGGGTGCGGGAACTCGCCGAAGCGGGCAAGCTGCGGCCCGTCGACGAGACGGTGTGGGCCGACGAATCCGGCAGCCGCTACGCCCAACCCTGGCAGCTGTTGCTGCGCCACGAGAGTCGGCTCTACGGTGTGCCGTTCAAGGCGGCGGACAAATCGCTGGTCTGGTTCGACCGGCAGCAGTTCGCCGCCCACGGCTTGGGCGAACCGGCGGCATGGACGCTCGGTGGCTGGGTCGACCGGATGGAGGTGCTCGCGCAGACGCCGATCCGCCTGCTGGCGCTGGCCGCGGCCGACGGCTGGGTGCTCACCGACTTCTTCGAGAACGTGCTGCTCGCCGAATCACCGCGCATCTACGACGATCTGGCCTCCAAGGACAAGCCGGAGTGGGACAACCCGGCGGTGCGGGCCGCCTTCGGGCATCTGGGCGTCCTGTGGGGGCAGCGTCACGCGTTTCCCGGCGGGGTCGGCGTCGCGTTGACCAGGCAGTTCTCCGACGCCGTCCGGGAGGTGTTCCAGCATCGCCGTGCCGCGGCGGTCGTCGCGCCCGACTTCGCCGAACCGATCGTGCGCAGCGCCGTCCGCGCGTCCGGGCGAGCGATCGACGACGCTGTCGGGGTGGTGGCCTTCCCGCCGGTGAACGCCGCGTCGCTGCCGCCGAAGATCGTCGGCGGCGACGTGATCGTGGTGACCAGGCAGGCGAACCCGCGCGCCGAGGACCTGGTCGAGAAACTGGCCGGCGCCCGCGCCCCTCTGCCGTGGATCGAGCGCTACGGCGGTTTCCTCGCCCCGAACCTGCGCACCGAGGCGGACTACTCGCCGTTGCTGGCGCCCTCGGCGCGGGAGCTGGCCGCGCGCAGCACCTTCGATCTGTCCGACCGGATCGGGCCGGTGGGCGGCCGGGAAGGATTGTGGCGGGTGCTGACGGAATTCCTCATCGCGATCGGCGACGGCGCGCAAGCGGGAACGACCGCGGCCACCGACCGCGCGATCGCCGCGCTGGACGACGCGGACCGGCGGCGCCGATGACGCGGCAGGATTTCGACGTCAACGGTCTGCGCATCGAGTTGGCCACCCGCCGCATGCGCGGGCCGCTGGTCGCCGGCGGCAGGCCACGACGCTGGCTGGGCCGGCTGGCGGGACTGCCTGCGACTCTGCTGACGGTGGCGCTGCTGGTGCTACCGGCCGGGTGGACCGTGCTGATCGCCGCCAGGGCCAGCCCGTTGTCGGTGCTCGGCTGCGCGGTCGCCGCGACCGGTGCATTGCTGCCCGCCGCGCTGCGCAGGCGGCTGGGTGTGCCGTGGATCCGGATCCTGGTGTGGCCTGCGTCGATCGGCGCCACGATCGGCGGGCTGTCGCTGCTGGCAGGCACCATGAGCGCCGACGGGCGCGGTGCGTACCTGCGCACGCTGCTGTGGGTGGCGTTCGGGATCGGGCTGCTGCTGGTGGCGCTGACGATCGCCTGGTGGGGGCGGGCGGCGCGCTGGCTGTGGCTGCCGCTGATCGTGCCGTTCGGGGTGTCGGCGTTCGTGTCAGGGGTGGCGTTCCGGGTGATCTTCGGCAACGGCGCGCGATGGCTGGACATCGAGGACGTCACGCTCTACCGATGGTGGCTGGCGGCGATGCTGGGGTCGGCGTTCCTGTGGACCTGGCTGGGTTTCCTCACGGCGCTGTTCCGCGCGGGAATCCATGCGATCGAAGCCGATCCGGCGCGCGCCGGGTACCTGTATCGCGACGACGGCAGGCCGCTGGCGATCCGGCTGTACGAGTTGCTGCGGCCGGTGCTGTTGATCGCCGGACTGGCCGTCGGCGTCGCGGCGGCGCGGGTGTTCGATGTGGTGTTGATCGGAGTGCCGGGCGCCCTCGAGTACCAGGTCGACAGCGCGACCGTGCACTGGTGGCGGCTGGCGGGCGACGCCGAACCCGGCGTCGCGGCCGCCTACGCGCTGCCGTTGGCGGTGCTGGTCGGCGCGGTCGCCTGGCTGCTGCAAGTCGACGTACGCCGCCACCGCGCGAGTTGGTCCGCGGTGCGGGTGTTCTCGGTGGCGGGACGACGGCGCATCGGTCCGGTGCGGGCGGCGGGCATCGTGCTGGTCTCGGTGCTGGTGCTGTACCCGATCGGCGTGCTGGCCTACACCGGATTGCGCGGGCACGACGGCTTCGGCTTCTCGGCGCTCGCGCTGGTGTGGGGCGACGACGGACTGTGGCGTTCGCTGCAGACCACCGCCTGGGTCGCGGGGATCGTCACCGTGGTCGTGGTGACCGCCGCCGCTCCCGTGGCCTACCGGTTGGCCGCGCTGCGGCCCAACGGCACCGCCGCCCGGCTGGCCGTCGCCGCGCTGGTGGTGCTCGCGGTGATCCCGGCGCAGACCTACCTCGGACCGATCGACGGTCTCATCGACGCCTATGAGCTGTCGGGCACCAGGATTCCCCTGATCCTGGTGCACGCGGCCGCCGGACTGCCGATCGCCATCCTCGTGCTGCGCGGCGCGATGCTCGCCCCGCCGGGCAGCGCCGCCGCGGACGCCCTGCACGGTCTGGCCAGTCCTGGCACCATCGCCCAGCGCGTGCTGGCCTCCTCCGGGCCCGCGCTGGGTGCGGTGGCGGTGCTCGAATTCGTCCAGGTGTGGAACGACTTCTTCCTCGGCCTGGTGGTCAGCGGAGCGGGAGCGAGCCCGTGGTCGCTGCTGCTGTGGGGCGAAGCCAGGCAGTTCGGCGAGAACAGCGCGCAACTGGCCGCGGGATCGCTGCTGTCGGCCGTGTTGCCGGTGGCGCTGCTGCTGGTGACCTGGCGGCGCTGGGTGGTGCCGGGCCTCACCGGCGGAGTGCTGCGATGACCAGGGCCGGTGGCCGCGAGAGAGGACTCGGGTGAGCACATCGACCGACCACACCGAACCGGTGGGGCAGACCGCCACACCCAGATCCTCGATCTGGATCGGGTTCCTGGGCACCGCGTCGCTGGTCGCCTACACGGTGCTGTTCGAGTTGGTGCGCACCCTGGTGGTGAACTCGTTCGGCGAGAACGCCGTCGTGCAGTTCTTCAACGGGCCGCTGCGCTGGTTGTCGGTGCTGTTCATCGCCGCGGCGGCGACCTACGCGCTGTACCGGTTCGCGCGCGGGTACCGCACCAAGGTGCGCACTGCCCGCGAAATGGACCTCATCGCCGGACTCATCGAGCCGGGCCCCGCGCTCGCCGACCGCGGACCGCGGCAAGCCGCGCCGCCACCGCGGCCGGTCGCGGAGCTGAACGGGCATCTGATCGCCGCCGTGCTGCGCGACCTGCCGGTGCACGACTACGAAACCGTCGCGCTGCTGGCGGTGCTCAACGCCATCCGGGACACGCCGGGCCGGTTGCCGCTGGCACGGGAACCCTCGGCGCGCACCGCGGCGAAGCTGCTGGAAGGCCTGCTGCGCCGCGGGATTGTCGCCCAGGACGGCGCCCAGCGGTGGAGCGTGCGGCAGGTGCCGAGGCTGCCGGATCGAGCGACGGTGACCGACGGACCGCAGTGGGCGGCGGCGCTGACCGCGCTGTTGCACCATTACGCCGACCGTGCGCGCCGCTGGGCCATCGCGCTGGAGTCACGGCGCTTCGCCGTGGGCGCTCGCCGGTGGTTCGAAAGCGAGGAACCGTACCTGCGCGCTCTGGTGGCCGCGTGCGCGAATCCCGGCGTGGATTTTCCCCCGGCGGCGGTCGCATACCTGATTCGCCTCGGCAACGCCCTGGACGTGTGGTACGCGCGTATCGGGCTGGGGGAGAACGAGCGCGGTGTGGCCGACGACCTGTGCTCCCTTCCGGGAATCGACGAACTGAACCGGGATCTGGTGCGGCTGCGAGCAGGACGGCTGACCGAACGGCCACGCGGCTACCGGCCACGGCGGTTGTCGACGAGTCTGGCCGCCCGCTGGGAGCATCAGGCGGCGCTGCGGAAACTGGACGCCGCGTCGCCGCCGCTGGAGGAGGTGGCCGACCAGCTGGAGGCCGCGTGGTGGCTGCTGCCGCGTGACGACGTCGCCGGTGAGGTGTGCGCCCTGATCAACCTCGCCGTCGTGCACATCCGGCAAGGACGACCAGACGCCGCGCAGGACCGTCTCGAACTCGCCGAATCCCTCACCCGCACCGGCCTCGATCCCGACGGACGCGCGCAGACCCACGAGACCATGGGCACGATGTGGTGGGCTCGCGGCGAACCCCGCCGAGCCCTGCGCTGCTGGCAACTCGCCCTCACCGCCTACCGAGCCATCGACGACGACCTCGGCATCGGCCGCTGCCTGCAGCACCTCGGCTCCGCGGTTGTCGCCGACCCAGGCCACGCCACGCTGCTGCTGCCCACCGACCCGCCCCTCACCCGCACCGAAGCCCTCCGCCAAGCCAGCGGATGGCTCGCAGAAGCCCGGCGCAGGCATCCAACGGCTCGCCATGCCGGACACTACGCGGCGCGAGCGCGTGCGGACCTCCGCGCCGATCGCGGCGTGCGTGATCTCCTCACGCCCCGCCGCCGCACCCCACTGACTCGCATAGATCAGTGGCCCGCGTCCGTCGAAGACCACGCCCACCGCCCGCAACCCACCCGCTGATACCCCGCCGCCCGCCCGCTCGAGTTCGCAACCGCGGCAGTGGAAGTACCGAACCCGACCGCGCAGCCCGCGCGTTGTCGCGAAGTTCGTTGTGCGACAATGCGACACCGTGCCGGAACTTCGCGTCGCGGTGATCGCCTCCCACGCCGGATCCGATCCGCGCGCGCTGCACCGCGCTTCCCTCCTCGCGGACGCACGCTTCCGCATCGTGCTCGTCATCAGCAACAACAGCGACTCCGGGGCGCTGCGCTACGCCCGCGACAACGCGATTCCCGCCCGGCACCTGGCCGGGCGCACCCACCACGACCCGGATGAAGCCATCCGCGCCGCACTCGTCGAACACTCCACCATGTGCACCGAGCCGTTTTCGACGCCGGAGATCCCGTCAGCGGCGCATCCGTCCACTTCGTCTCCGGCGATTGCGACACGGGGCAGGTCATGGGCCAGGTCGAGGTACCGGTCCGGCCGGGTGACACCCCACCGTTGCCGTACACACCGAGTACGGGGCTCTTGTGCTGGGCCGGGCGCGAATTCGGGTGTTCCGGCAAGGCAGGCCGCTGAGTGGCGCCGATGACCGTGCGATCCACCCTCGTTCTGGTCCGTCATGCCGAGCCCCTCATCCCTCGCGCCGGTGGGCCGGGTGACTACGAGCGGTCCCTGACCGCAGCGGGCGGACAGCAAGCCGAGCGGCTGGTCACCGAACTGGCCGCCCTGCAGCCCGCGGCGATCTTCTCCAGCCCGTTCCTGCGCGCCGTGCAAACGGTCCTACCGCTCGCACGCCGCACCGGCCTGCGCATCGAAACCCACCCCGACCTGCGCGAGTGGCAGTCCGGGATCGGCCCGAGACCCGACTATGCGCGCTACTACCGCGAGAGCTGGGCCGCCCCCTCGCTCGCCAGGCCCGGCGGTGAGAGTCTGCGGCAGGTGTCCGACCGAGCCGCGGCGATCCTGACGACGCTGGCGCACCGGCACCGCGGCCGGACCGTCGTCATCGGCAGCCACGGGACGTTCGTCTCCCGGGCTCTGGTCGCGTTCGGCCGCAGCGAGGTCGACTGGGCATTCAGCCACGCGATGCCGATGCCCGCGGTCTACCGGCTGGATGTCGAGGGCGACCGCGTCCAGGCCACGGGTCCCGGGTTGCGAACGTGAGTTGTTGCGGCGGGGTCACTTCGAGTGGTGTCCACCTCGCGTTGGGCGGGCCTGAGGCACCGCCGTATCCGCGGTGCGTCTGATCCTATGAAGGAACCTTCGCGTCATGCGGAGACTTGTCGGGGCGCAGGCCGCGCCAGCTGGGGTGGCGTAGACCCTCGGAGGTGACCTCGCGATACTCGATATCGCCGACGAGGACCGGCTCGACCCAGTGGGCGGAGGCGGCGAGCGCCCGCGGCGGCGGAACGTCGAAGGGCGTGTCAGGACGGGACAGCTCGTTGAGGCGAACTTGCAGCGAACGGCGGTCGTGCATGGTCCAGCCGGTGCCGACATTGCCCACGTGCACCAGCTGGTCTTCGTCGTCGTAGGCGCCGAGCGCCAGCGAGCCGAAGGTCGCCGAGAAACGGCCCGTACCGGGCAGCCAGCCCGCGACGACGACCTCGGTCGTCTTGCGCAGCGGCGTCTTGATCCACAACGGAGAGCGACGCCCGGGGTAGTAGGCCGAATCGAGCCGCTTGGCGACGATGCCCTCCAGGCCGTGTTCGCCGGCGATGCGCAGCAGCGTGTCGGCGTCGATGTCGCGGTAGAACGGCGGCGTCCGCACGAGCGGCCGGTCCAGCGCCAGTTCGGCCAAACGCTCCCTGCGCTCGGTGTAGGGCAGAGTCATGATGGATGCGCCGCCGACCGCCAGCAGATCGAACGCGAGATACTGCGCCGGGAATCCGCGCAGCAATTCCGCGCTGGGCGCGACCACATGCATCCGCCGCTGCAGGCGACCGAACGACGGCGCCCCCGTCTTCGGGTCCGGTGCCACGATCTCCCCGTCCAGAATCAGCTCACCGGCCTCGGCCAGTTCCGCCAGGACCGCCGTGAGTTCGGGAAACGAGCCGCTGAGATCCCGATTGTTGCGACTGTAGAACCGGCATTCCCCCGGCCGGCAAAGCGCGATGGCGCGGATGCCGTCCCATTTCATCTCCAACGCCCACCGGCCACGCTCCCTCGGCGGCCGTCCGGAGACGGCCAGCATCGGCGCCGGCGCTGACAGCACACTATCAGCATATCTTCAGCTTCTCGGCGCTCCCCCATTAAGCACGAGCTTGATCAGGCTCTATTCCATACCGGCGTGAAGATCGGTCGCTCATAAATCAGCACTGGCAATTCTTCAGCTGACTCGGATCTGGCTGCCGTCCCTGGTGGTCGACAGGTCGACCAACGGGCGGTGACCCCGTCGAACGTAGTGAAATGGCGATCACGTGCGTTCGAGGGGTCGCCCACGATGCTGAGCTACTCGGCGTGGCGGCTGGTGAAGTCGAAGGATCCGCCGTCGATACCCCAGGAGATGACCCGTTCGGGGTGGATCCGGATGACCGCGCGTTCTTGAGAAGGGAACGGCGGCTCCTGATCCTCGAGCGCCTCGGCCGTGCCGCGCACCTCGATACCGCGAATCACATACGGCTCCAGTGAGACCTGCTCGTCGACCACGAACGACACCCGGCTACCGGCCCGGACATTGCGGTACTTACGGCTGTTGCGCATGCCCATACCGCCGATGTCGATACTGCCGTCGGCGTTGACCCGATAGCCGGTCGGGTTGTTCTGCACCACCCCATCGGGCGACACCGTGGCCAACCGACCGATTCCCGCCTCGGCGAGAAACTTCCGCTCATTGATGGTGAAAATCATGTCGACAACTCCTTCGTGAATTCGATATCAGATAAGCCCCGGCGATGAGCCGGAAGTCCTCGAGCGCGGCGAGCGCAAGCCCTCGCCTGCCGCTCGTCTTGTGCCGGCGGTTCAGCCGGACCGCGACACCGCGCAGGACGGCACACCCCCGCGCTGCGTGATCAGAACAGGATCAACGCGGCGCACAGTCCGGCAATGGCAACGAACTGCAGAGCAACCCGGTATTTCAGAATGCTGTCCCACTTGTCCTGCAGCGCACGGGCATCCGCCGGGATGATGCCGCTGCGCGCCGCGGCGGTCTGCCGGGAATTGATCGGCTTGGCGACACGGACATAGAAAACAAGCCAAGCCGCCAGCGCCACCACCGTGACCCCCGCCGACACAGCCGCCCCCATCCGCCCGGCCCCCAACGCGATCAGCACCGTCAGCACCGCGGTCACCACACCGACCACACCGACCACCGGCATCCGCCTGTCACCGTAGTAGTGACCCCACCCCGCGCTGATGGTGACTGTCGCGTCATCCAGCCTGCGATACACCGACCGGGTGATCAACGCCACCGAGACATCGGTGCCATAGACGATGGCATTGGACACAACGGCCACGGCGGCCATGATCTGGCCGGCGACAATCAGCATTTCCGTTTCCTTCCGCACATCTAGCATCGCTAGAACCTGGAGCAACGGTAACACTGGGGCGCTAGCTTGTCTAGCTTTGCTAGATCAAGTCGCAACCGCAGGGTCCGGCCCGAATCACGCAAACTGTTAGCGAACTCATCGTCGGCTGCGCTGGAGTGGCCATGCTCGATCGGCCGTGCCGGCCAAAGCCGTTGTCGAGGATCGGGTGTCGCTGATCGACAACGCGCGGCACAAGATGAAACGTGTCCAGCAAAGGAGCGAATGTGAATGGCGGCTGCCTGTGCGGCAATATCCGGTTCTCCGCGACCGGCGACCCGGATTTCCCTCACCTGTGCTCGTGCGAGCACTGCCAACGGCTTTCAGGCGCTCCGGTGATGTCGTGGGTGTCCTTCCCCGCGCAAGGATTCACCTGGACCGGTCCGGGCGGGGAGCCGACCTGGTACGAAACGTTCCCGCAAATCTGCCGCGGGTTCTGTCCGAAGTGCGGTTCCTCGGTCGCGTCCAAGGGTGACGAAGCCGGCTCGGTGGGGGTCACGATCACGGCGTTGGACGATCATGCCGACCTGGTCCCGGTCAAGCAGAGTTTCGCCCACAACGCAGTTCCGTGGATGCCTCCGCTGCGATGAGGCGCGTTGGCCGGAGCACCGCCGCCGACGCACTGGTCTGCCGCGGTGCGCGCACTACGGTGCCCGGAAGCCGCCGATCTTCTGTTCGAGCAGTTCGGCCAGCCGCAGCGGGGTTCGGTCCTCGAACATCGGACCGATGAGCTGCACGCCCACCGGCAGGCCATCGGGGCAGCGGCCCGCCGGTATGGCGGTGGCGGGCAAGCCGGGCATGGTGGCCACACCGGCCCAGACGAGCTGGTCGAAGTACGGGTAAGCGACACCGTCGATGTCGATCCGGCGTGCCAGTGGATCAGGGTGGTGGTCGTGCGGGAACGCGGGAGTCGGCGTGATCGGACACATCACGGCATCGAACTCGGCGAACAGTTGCCGCCAGCCGTGGCGGTGTAGCTCGCGACGATTGTTCACCGCCAGCCAGTCGCGGTGATCGAACACCATCGCGCGCAGCCGGGCCGCGTCCAAACTCTGATCGTTCGCGCTCAGTTCGGCTGCGCGGCTGCGCAGTTGCTCGTACTCGTCGACGGGGAAGTATGCCACGGAGCCCGAAAACAGCAGCTGCATGTAGAGCGCCGCGGCTTCGGTCATATCGGGTAGCAGTGGACTGTGTCGTTCGACGCGGGCGCCGCCGTCGGTGAGCGCGTCGGCCACCCGGTTCACCCCCGCCCGCACCGCGGATCCGGTCGGGATGAGCGGATGCTCCTCGAGGACCAGAACCCGGAAGTCGCAGAGCCGTTCGTGACGAGCCGGCGGCAGAGCCAGATCGAACGCCACGCCGCGTGTCAGGGGGTCCGGTCCGGCCATGACGTCGAGCAGCAGCGTGAGGTCGCGGGCGGTGCGCGCCATCGGACCGACGACGGCCATGTCGAGATCGACCGGCAAGGCCGGCGCGGACGGCGGGACCATCCCGCGCGGCGCCGCCAGCCCGAGTGTCGGCTTGTGCGCGTAGACCCCGCAGAAATGCGCGGGGGTGCGCAGCGAACCGGCCAGGTCGGAGCCGATGGACAGCGCGCCGAATCCAGACACCAGCGCCGCCGCCGACCCGCCGGAGGAACCACCCGACGTGCGACCGTGATCCCATGGGTTGTTGGTGGTGCCGTAGATCTCGTTGAAGCTCTGTATATCCTGCAGACCGAGCGGCACATTGGTCTTACCGAGCACAACGGCGCCCGCGGCCTCGAGCCGCGACACCTGTAGCGCGTCCTCGGCCGGCAGATAGTTCCGGTGCTCCGGCATGCCCCAGGTCGTGGGCAGCCCGGTGATGTTGTAGCACTCTTTGACCGTCACCGGTATGCCGAGCAGTGGTCGGTCCTCGCCGCGGGCGCGCGCCTGGTCGGCACGGTGCGCGGCGGCCCGCGCACGGTCGAAGGTCCGCACGCAGATCGCGTTGATCGACTTGTCTTCCCGCTCGATACGGGTGATCGCTTCGCCGGTCAGTTCCACCGAGGTCACCTCACCGGCACGCAATGCGGCCGCGAGCTCTTCGGCCGACCGAAAATTCCACTCCATGAATCGGACGGTATCGGCCTGCCGTGACGGACATAAAATGCCGGTTCGCGCAAACGGGAAACTCCGACGGGTGACCTCCGGTGCGAATCAACGCACTCGTTCTCTCCTGTCCCAGGTCACGCTGTCGGCACAACCAGAGCGATTGGCACAGGCCATGAAACGCAGTTTCGATCAACGGGATACATGTCACCATGGCTGCCGTGTTCCCGATCCGACCGCAGAGGGTTCTACCGGCCGGTCAGGGCGGTTTGCGGCGAGATGGGCTACCGGGAAATGCATTGAGATGTGCCTGCGAGGCAGGCGTGCCCCGGGCGCGCCCGAATGTGCGATTCATTTCCGGAAATCGGTGAAGTAGCGGTATCGCATCCTTGCTCGAATTGTCGTTCGAAAGGCATTCGTGATGGGGAGCTTCGCCGGGCTGTGGTTACTTGTAGAACGAGGACAGCCATCACTCTCGGCCTGCGTCGCAGCTTTCATTTGGAAGTGCTCAGCTTTGTAGACAACGCAAGTCCAGTTCTGGGGCTCACAGTCCGAGTTTGGTGACCGCGTTGTCTTCCAACGGGTTGGCGGTGCGGATGTAGCCGTGGACGGTGCGCGGGTTGCTCCAGCGGCCCTGACGCATGATCTCGCGGTCGCTGGCGCCGCCGAGCGCGGCCTGGGTGGCGAATCCGGCGCGTAGCGAATGACCGGAGAACAGGTCGGGGTCGAGCCCGGCGCGGGCGGCATAACGCTTGACCAGTTCGGCGATCGCCCGGCCGGACATCGCGCGGTCGCCGATTCCGCCGTGCCGATTGACGGTCGGGAAAAGCGGCAGGTCCGCGTCGGTGAGCGTGGTGCCGGTGAAGCCGTGGCAACGGTGGATGTCGGCCGATTTCGCGGGAAGCTCGGCCAGCCAGGCCCGGACACCGGAGGTTCCTGCGCTGGCATAAGTTTCCCGCAGGCGTAGCCAGTCGGCGAAGGCGCAGACCGGGCAGGTCGCGGGGCGGCGGCCGCGGGGCAGAGCCACGCGCTGTTCGGCCGCGCCGGTGGGGTCGGTCTTCGTCATGGGCAACCGGATCAGCAGGATCGGTTCGCCGGTCGTGTGGTCGACGCCCACCTCGACGTCCCCGATGCGCAAACCGGCCAGTTCACTGCGACGCAGGGCGCCCGCGAAACCGATGAGCAGTGCCAGCGCATCCCGGCGGCGGGCTGGTTCGGTGGGCCAGCCCGGTGCGGGCAACTCGCCCAGTAGTTGATCGAGGGTGTGCAGCAGGACCGGGCGTTTGCGGCGGGGTTGTGCCCGCCGGGTGCGGCGGATGCCGCGCAGGGTCAGGCGCACCACATCGGATCGAGTGGGGGACGGCAGACCGTTGGCCGCGTGCACCGCGGCGATGGCGGCCGACTTGCGTTCCAACGTCGCGGGACTGAACGCCCATGCGCCGCCTTCGCGGCGCGCGTCGGCGGCCGCGGCGAGATAGACGGCGACGTCCAGCGCGTCGGCGGGCAATGCCTGACGGCCTTCGGCGGCGCACCATGCCGACCACGCCACCCAATCGGACCGATAGGCGCGCAGCGTGTTCGCCGATTGCGACGCTTCGAGATACCGGCGCAGCGAACCGGCTTGACCGTCGTCGAAACGGTCACGCACCAGCCGCAGTGCCGCCGCGTCGACCAGCACGCTGCCCACCCCGCGGCGCAGCTCGGTGCGCACCGACTCCGGAACCGCGACCACGCCGGATCGATCGTCCATGACTCGGGCTCCCGCGTTTCGGTGACGGAACTGTTCAGCGCCACGGCCTTCGGCGCAGGCAGTCAGCCTACTTCACCGAGACGGCATCCTCGCGGGGGCTGTCGGGTGGCGGACCGGCCCCGCACGGATGCCCGTCGGCCACCAGTCATGGAGCGTCACAGTGACGGTGCGCAAGGCAGTCGGGGAGGTGGGCCAACTCGCAGTCAGTGACGAACTCTTCGCGTCTGCTCTTCGGCCACCTCCGTTCGGCGACTTCCTCCGGCTGCCGTCGAACCGTGCCTCGTCCTCGAGACGCTCATGGGTCTAGGGCCCAGTAGTCAGCGAGGGGGTGCCCAGTTTTCCACTAGTTCCGTAGCAGTTTCGTTTCGTCACCAATGACGAAACGAAACTAAACGCACACACCAAAGGGTGTTGGAGCCCGCGCATCTGACCACCGATAAGGTTCACTTATCGGCGGTCAGGAGTAGGAGGTTGTATCTAGCGGCCGTGGGGCGGAATGGAGGTTATTTCGTCTGGATACATCGCAGGCCAACGAAACAAACGCTACGGTTCTCTCGTTTCGAAGGGGAGTGCAACCCTGTCGGCTACGGCCGGTCTCCGAGAACCGAGGGTCAACGGTTCGCCGCTCGGGGCACCCGGACCCGCGGAAGAAAAGAGGGTTGCCCCGTCCCGAAACCTTGACGCGGTCGAGATCGCCTCTCCGGGTCCAGGACATTCGGCGCAGTGCCTGGTAGTTCGTCGTGATGGGCGGTGGGGCGGAAGCATTGCCCGCCCGGCGCGCTGACCCCTCGCTCAGCGGTCACGCCTCCGGAACGGATCGAACGCTACGATCTGGCCGTGTCGAAGGTGTGCAACTATCCGGGCTGTTCCCGTCCGATCACGAGCGGGGCGGGTCCCGGTCGTCCCTCGGAGTACTGTGACCGGCCCGATCACACGCGCTGGCGTGCGTGGCGCGAGCGGCAACGGCAACAACAGGAATCAGAGGCCGCGACCGCTGCCGTCACTGTGACGCAACCGGGCCCGGTGACGGCCGCGCGATTGCGGGCCGATGAACTGCTCACCCAGTTCCGGGGACTCGCCGAGCAGTTGAACACCACACTGAACGCGGCGGTCGCGGAGTTGTCCACACTGGCCGATCCGGCGGTCGCGGAAGCCCAAGTGCAGGCGGTACAGGTGGACGCGGCCCGGCGGATCGCCGAGGCGGAGGGCGCGGCGGTGGCGGCCGAGCAGGCGCGGCGGGAAGCGCAGGAGGCACGGGCACTCGCCGAGTCCGCCGCCGACGACGCGGCCGGCGCCGCCGAACAGGCCGAAGCGCAGATCGCCGAGGCGAATTCCGCGCGCGACGACGCGCTGCGGGAGGTCGAACGCGTCACCAAGCAGGCGGCCGACGACGTGTTCGCCGCCCGCAGCGCCGCGGAATCCGAAGTCCGCGCGGTGCGCCGCGAGACCGCCGAGCAGATCGAACGCATCGAACAGCAAGCAGCCGAACAGGTCGAGCGGGCCGAGCGCCGCGCGGACACCGATATCGCGCACGCTCGGCGTGAGGCCGAAGCACTGGTCGCGGCCGCGCATTCCGAGCGCGATCTCGCCGTGCAACGCGCGGCGGACGCCGAACGTGCGGCCGAACGAGCGGAGCGCGCCGCCGCGGAGCGCGCCGAAGCCGCCGACGAAGCGCGTGCCGAATGGCGCCGAGTACGTGCCGAACTCGACACCACCCGCGCCGAACTCGCCGAGGCCCGTCGCGCCGCGGCAGCGGAACTGGCCTCCGTCCGTGCCGAAGCCGCCGCGGCTGTCGAGAAAGCGCGCGCGGAAGCGGATTCGCGACTGGAAGCGCTCGATGAAGCTCGCCTGCAGACCCTCGCACGCGCCGAACGCGCCGAAGCCCAGCTCGACGCCCTTCTCGCTGAACCTCGCAAATCACCCGCTATCCAGGAGCCCGGTCGGCGCGACGACATCTAGAGAGGCAACTGCTGGCCTCCTGGCTGCCCGGCCGCGCCTGGTATCGCGGTGGGAAGGTACCGGATCCGCAGAAGGCCGGTGGTTTCCGGCTCGACGACCCGGACGGGGAAGTCGGGATCGAATTCATGGTGGTCACCGAGCACTCCGGCACGCAGCCGCACACCTACCACGTGCCGCTGACCTACCGTGGCTCGCCGCTACCCGACGCCGCCGAAGCACTCGTGGGCACTTCCGAACACGGTGTGCTCGGCACCCGATGGGTATACGACGCCACCCGGGACCCGGTGGCGATGGCCCAGATCGTCGCATTGCTCACCGGACACGCGCGGCCCCAAGCCCAGAGCGCAAGCGACACACCGGACCCCTCGGTCACGGTGCATAGCACGGACACGCTGTCTGCCGCAGTAGGATTCGGTCCGGTGCGAGACGGGTCGTCCTCCACCGACATCACGGTGGGCAGTCGGATCATACGCATTCATCGCCTTCTGCAAGCGCCGATCTCGCCCGCGGAGCCGGCGGTAGCCGGCCGCGTCAGCGCGCCGTGGCGGCTGGGCGCCGACGTCATCGGCAAGGGTGTATTGATCAGCGTGGCTGCATAATTCGAGAGCGGCGGCGGCGCCACGCGCACGACGATGACTGTGATCGGGCAAACCAATCGCTAACGGCGCCTCTGGTCATATCATGTAGCTATGCCCGAAACCGAGGTCGAAGGGCGTACGGAACCACTGGCCGGCGCAGCCCGGCAGACGGTACTGGTGGCCGGTGCCTGCTCGATGATCATGGGTGTGGCCTTAGCGGTGTGGCCGCACAAGTCGCTGCCGACAGCGGAACTGCTGTCCGGCGGCTACCTGCTGCTCAACGGCGTCCTACAACTGGTGGTGGCGTTCGGCGCGCGCTTCGTGACCCCGTTGCGAGTGCTGGTGCTGGTCAGCGGGGCGCTGTCGGCGCTACTGGCGGTGCTGTGCTTCGCGGGCGGGAATTCGGCTCCGCTGCTGTCGTTCTGGATCGGGTTGGCGTGGGCGATCCGAGGGATCTGTCACGCCACCGTGGCGGTCTGGGTCGACGACCTGGCCGGGCGCGGACGGCAGGAGCTGTTCGGACTGGTCACGCTGGCACTCGGTGTGCTGGTGGGTTCGGTGCCGTTCGAGTCACCCGACACGCTCGGTTGGGTGGCCGGCTCGTGCCTGATCGCGATAGGAACGCTGGAAGCCCTGTTCGCCGTGGGCTCCCGGCGCGACGCGGTCGCGCTGCCGGGCATGGTGGCGACCCTGCGCCTGGATGGCTGAGCGCGACGACGCATCCGGTGGCGAGCCGGATGGCATCCCGGTTGACTGGGCGCCATGGCATCCCAGCAATCCGAACTCCGGTCGCCGGCCGAACTCGTCGTGGTCACCCACGGCACCGGCACCGCGATCACGCCGATCGCGCTGAGCGACAGTCGCAGCGCGCAAGCACGTCTGACGGAACTGCTTCCGGCCGGGGGCGAACTCGTGCGCATCTTCGGGCCGGCCAACCGTTTGGAGCGCAGGCTCACCGCCACCCCATATCGGGAGACCGGAGCGGAATACCTGCGCTACTTCTACGTCCGCGGTGTCACCGGCCGACTCGACGAGTTGGCCGCGCGGTTGCGTACCGCCGAGGACGTGGCGGCGGCATATGTGAAACCGCCCGCGGAACCGCCGATCGCGCCGGAGGGCGCGCGAGCGATCACAGGCCGCTCCGCCGCCGAGGCGCCGCCGGTCACGCCGGATTTCACGGTGCGGCAGGGATATCTGGATGCCGCTCCGCAGGGGATCGACGCCCGGTGGGCCTGGACGGTCCGCGGAGGCCGCGGGACCGGCGTGCGAGTGGTGGATGTCGAGGGCGCATGGCGGTTCACCCACGAGGATTTGCAGGTCAACCAAGGCGGGGTGATCGGGGGCAGCCCCTCGCCGCAACAGGGTTGGCGCGACCACGGCACGGCGGTCGCCGGGGTGATCAGCGGCGACGTGAACGCCTACGGCATCACCGGCATCGTGCCCGAAGCCCACATCCGCGCGGTGTCGATCTTCGGGTCCGGATCGGCGAGCGCTATCCGCTCGGCGGCGGACGCGCTCGGGCCCGGCGATGTGATGTTGCTGGAACTGCACCGTCCCGGACCGCGTTTCGACTACGCCAACCGGCCCGATCAGCGCGGCTATATCGCGGTCGAATGGTGGCCCGATGACTTCGCGGCGATCCGGTACGCGGTCGGCAGAGGCATCGTCGTCGTGGAAGCGGGAGGCAACGGCGGCGAAGACCTCGACGCCGCGCTCTACGACGCCCGCCCCGCGGAGTTCCCGAGCATATGGCGCAATCCGTTCCGCGGTGGCGACGCCGACTCCGGGGCCATCATCGTCGGCGCCGGCGCACCCCCACCCGGCTTCCACGGCCGCGACAACGGTCCGGCCCGCTCACGCTTGCCGTTCTCCAATTACGGAGAGCGGATCGACGTGCAAGGCTGGGGCCTGGAGGTCACCACCACCGGATACGGTGACCTGCAAGGCGGTCCCGACGAGGACCTCTGGTACACTGACGTGTTCAGCGGAACTTCGAGCGCGTCCCCGATCGTGGTCGGCGCGGTCACGAGCTATCAGGGCATGAGCGCGGCCGCGGCCGGACGCAAGACTCCCGCGGAAGTGCGCGCCCGGCTACGGGAAACCGGCACGCCGCAAACCGATGCCCCGGACCGGCCCGCATCTCAGCGCATCGGCAACCTACCAAATCTGAAATCGATGATTCTGCCTCGGTAGGACGCCGAAGGCGGTCATACTCCGAACTCCGGGAATTCGGCATGACACCCGATTATCCGCCCGATTGCGATCAGTGGAATCTACTCATCGCATAGTTGCTTCAGGTGGAATCCACGCGAAGGAGTTCCAGCCGTCCGTGGCCGCAGTCGGAAATTCCGCGGACGTGAGGTGCTATCGGCCGTCTTATTGGGACGGGGCGGCGAGTGCGCACTTCTCCCCCTGCGCGGAAACGCTGTCGGGGAACCGACCTGAGTTGCCTGCTCCTTGCGCGCGGATCACTCCACGCGTGCCGCGAGCAGCAACTCCAGCAGCAGCTGGGCGAATTCGGCAGGCGCGTCGGTGAATCCGCTGTGTCCGCCGGGGAACTCGATGAGCGGGATACCGATCCGGCGGGCGAGCTCCTCGGCGGGACGGTGGGGGAGCTTGCCCTTGGTCTCGCGGCCCGCGCCGAGCACGAGGCGGTCGGCGACCGCCGCCAGCGCCGCGACGTCGGGCAGATGCGAGGTGATCGTGCGCAGTTCGTGCGCCATATTGCGCGGCGCGTTGGCGTGCAGGCGTTCGATCATCGCCGCGGCGCGCGGGGAGAGTCCGGCGGGATCGGGCATGCGCACGCCTCCACCGATCCCTTCGAGGAAGCGGGCGCCCGCAGCGGCGAGGCCCTCGGTGACGAACAGTTCGTACACCTCGTCGACGAACGCTTTGTGCTCGGCGGCATCGGGCAGCACTGCGAAAGACGGCGGCTCGTGCGCGATCACCAACCGCAACCGGTCCGGGTGCCGGGCGAGCAGGTCGAGTGCCACCACCGCGCCGCCGCTGCCGCCGAAGACGTAGGCATCCTCGCCCGCAGGGGTGAGATGTCGCAGGAGTGAGTGGGCGTCCTCGCTTTGCACCTCGACCTCGATGTCGGCCGGTGGTCCAGGGTCGAGCACGCTGCGCGAGTATCCGCGCGGGTCGATGGTGACCACGGTGAAGTGCTGGGCGAGCGGGTCGAGGATGGGGTCGAACACCGCCGCGTCGCCTCCGCTGCCCGGCAGCAACAGCAGCACCGGCCCGGCGCCGCTCACCTCGTAGTACAGCGTGGCTCCCGGAACTGGCAGCGTGCCGGATCTCATGGTTTCTCCTCGTTGTCGGTCGGCCACTGCTCGAGGGCTACGTGCAGGGCATCGATGATGCGTTCCCAGGACTCGGCGGTGGAGCGCGCGTGCCCGAAGCCGCCGGTCGCCTCCAGAACGCTGTAACCGTGAAAGGTGCTGCGCAGCAACCGGACCGCGTCGGTAAGGTCGGGTTCGGCCAGACCGTAGGCGCGCAGTACGCCATAGGTCAGATCGATGGCGCGCAGGGCGCCGGTCGCGGTGCGCGCCCCTTCCGGATCGAACGGCAGCTGGGTCGCGGCGTAGCGGCCGGGGTAGCGCAGTGCGTAGTCCCGCCAGGCGTGGGCGTAGGCGGCGAGCGCGTCGCGTCCGGCGCGACCGGCCACGGCGGCCGCGATCAGTTCGGTCTTCTCCGTGGCCGCCAGAACGGATATCCGGGCCCGCAGGTCGCGCAGATTCTTCACGTGCGAGTACAGGCTCGCGTCCTGGACGCCGAACTTCTTGGCCACCGCCGACATGGTGACGTGCTCCAATCCGATCTCGTCGGCGAGATCGGCGGCGACTCGCGTGATCCGCTCCGCGGTCAGTCCCGCTCGGGCCATCATGCGCACACCTCCATAAACTCGGACTATTAGTTAGTATCCTAATTGCCCTAGGTTTCGCAATCGCGGCTGCTCGCGATGAATCCCGGTCGTGCGCATCGTCTCCATTGCGGATACGAGAACCGACTGCACGAGGAGAACTCATGACCCCACTGCCGTCCGCGGTCAGCGCGCGGACCCTCGACGTTCCCGGCGCCCACCTGTACTACGAATTGCGTGGCGCGGGACCGCTGGTCGTGCTGGTGGGCGCGCCGATGGACGCCGCCGCGTTCGCGCCACTGGCCGATCTGCTCGCCGCCGACCACACCGTGCTGACCACCGACCCGCGCGGGCATCAGAACTCCACGCTCGACGACGCCGAACAGGACTCGACGTCGGAACTGCGCGCCGACGACCTCGCCCGGCTGATCGCGCACGTCGACGCCGGACCCGCCGTGGTCCTCGGTTCCAGCGGCGGCGCGGTGACCGCGCTCGCCTTGGCCCAGTCTCGTCCCGAGCTGGTCACCACGGTCATCGCGCACGAACCGCCGATCAACGCACTGATCGCCGACCGGGACGCCCACCGTGCCGCGACCGAAGACATCGTCGCGACCTACGCCAGGGGTGACATACCCGGCGCCTGGCGGAAATTCTTCGCCGCCGCGAACATCGCGATGCCCGAGCCGGTGCTCGAGCAGATGTTCGGTCCGGATCGCGACCCGCGGCAACTGGCTGGTGAACGTTACTGGTTCGCCCACGAGATCCGCGGCACCACCACGTGGGAGCCCGACCTCCGCGCTCTGCGCCACGCGCCCACCCGTCTCGTCGTCGGGATCGGCGCCGAATCCGCCGGACAATTCTGCGATCGCACCTCGCGCGCACTCGCCGCGGCACTCGGTTCGGCACCGGCGCTGTTCCCGGGCGGACATACCGGATTCGTCGACGACCCTGGCGCTTTCGCCGACCGGCTGCGCGAGGTCGTCAGCGTGTCCTGAGCCGGGAACCACCGAGGTCTCGGCTCACAACGTGAATCTGCGTCCCTTCGCCGCCCACTCACCACGGCCGCGCGGCGTGATGGCCCAGCGGCCGCGGTGCTGGCAGTCCATGATCAAACCGCGCGACTGCAGGCGCAGCAATGCGCTGCGCACGGACCAGGCGGTCAATCGCGCCTGCTGCGCCAGTTGCTCGACGGTGAGCAATCCACCCGGCGCCAGCACACCCAGCACCGCGAAATCGGCGGCAGTCCTGGGTCGTCTCATCATGTTCGCAGCCCTTTCCCTCGCGGAGAACGCAGCCCGGGATCGACATCGGCGCGGCGGCCCGAGTTGCCGAATCGACGGTAGAAGCCACACCGATACCGCCGCCCACATTTTGCGCGACTTTGCGAAGTGCGTTGACCGGCATCGGGTCCGGTGGGGACGATTGCACGACATCGTCCGCCCGCTCTCGCAAAGGATCAGCTATGAACCTGCGACTTCTCGGATCCGGATCCGACCATGGAGCTTGCCCCGCCGTGTATGCGACCGACACCGGCGTGCTCGTGGTGCAGGGCGATGCCACCGACCGCACGGGCACCGTCCGCGTACCGCACCAACTGCTGGACTGGCTGGAGCCGGGCATGTGGCTACGGGTGGAGGCCAGCGGAACCTGCGGTTCGGTGCTGGTGGCCGGTGAACCGGTCACCGACCCCGAACTGCTCGCCCAATTGACCCTCGACTGTCACGAAACCGCCGTGGTGGTGCGCTGATGCTGCACGTCGCAGGCGATCGCTGTTTCGAGCCGCTGTTCCGGGCGGCTCGATTCCGCGCCTTTCACCTGGAGGTTCGAGATCACTACGTCATGGAGGACGAGCAGGAAGCATTGCGCCGCTTCGATGCCGGAGTAGCGTACGAGCGAGAGGAACAGCCCGAGTCATGGAAATCCTGGGATGCCCTGATGGTCGAGTCGGCCGCCCGCGGAGTCACCCTCGAACGACTACGTGTCGTGACGGTCCCGCACACCGGCTACACCCGGTGGCTGTTGTCGGCCACCGACGACAACATCGCCACCGGTGAGGCGGTGCGCTGGCTGCCGCGGCATCTGGTCGACCCCGCCGATCTGCCGCACGACGACCACTGGCTGTTCGACACCCACACCGTGGCCTTCAACACCTTCGCCGAGAACGGGTCGTTCACCGGCTTGTCGATCACCACCGATCCGGCGCTGGTCAGCAGGTACCTGGGTGTGCGGGAACGGCTGTGGCCCATGGGAATCGAGCACCAACGATATTACGAGAGTGAGCACGTACACGAGTGAACGGTGTGTCGGACGCACGTGAGGTGCTGGGCGCCCGCCTGCGTGAACTTCGTCGCGCCGCCCACCTCACCGGCCTGGAGCTGGCCGCGAGGTGCGGGTGGCATTCGAGCAAGGTCTCCCGGATCGAGGGCGGCAAGCAGACGCCCTCGGAAGCCGATCTCGCCGCCTGGTGCGAAGCGTGCGGGAATATCGCCGTGCTGGACGATCTCGTCGCCAACGCACGCAATCTGCAATCGATGTACCTGGAATGGCAGCGCACCGTCGCCTCCGGGCACGCGCGCAGGCAGCGGCAGTCGATCGACCTGGAAGCGCAGACCACACAGATCCGCTGGTACGCGCCGGATACGTTGCCGGGGCTGCTGCAAACCGAGGGCTATGCGCGCGCGATCCTGACCGCCTGCATCGCCGTCACCGGCGGCCGTGACGACCTGGAAGAAGCGGTGGCCGCGCGCATGAGCCGCAAGCAGGTGCTCTTCCGGGCGAAACACCGGTTCCACTTCGTGGTCAATCAGGCCGCGCTGTGGCGCACGGTCGGTGACAGCGCCGTCATGGCCGAGCAGCTCGCCCACCTGCTGGCGGTGATGGCCAACCCGAGCGTCCGGCTGGGCATCATCCCGATCTGTGCGGAGTACCGCGCTCCGGCAACGAACTTCGTCATCTACGACCGGGCGCAGGTGCTGACCGAGACGGTCTCGGCGGAGCTGACCATCACGCGGCCCTCGGAGATCGCGCTGCACGAGAAGACCTTCGCGATCCTCGCCGAGCAGGCCGAGTACGGCGATCGCGCCCGCGCGCTGATCGCGAAAGCGCTGGAACGCCGGCGCGGCGCCTGAGTACGTCCAGCCGCAGGTGCCGCCGCGATGGGGCGGCGGCACCGGGGCGCGTCAGCGCACGAAGGTCGCCGCGCGGTCGGCGAGGTCGAGCACTGGCTGCGGAAAGACGCCGAGCGCGAACGTGACCGCCGCGGTGATCGCCACGATCGTCGTCGTCAGCGGCGGGCTGACCAGCACCGGCGCGTCGGCGGGCGGATCGGTGAAGAACATCAGCACGATGACCCGCAGGTAGAAGAACGCCGCGATGGCGCTGCAGATCACGCCGATGATGACCAGCGGTGTGGCGCCGCCCGAAGCGGCGGCCTCGAAGACGGTGAACTTGCTGACGAAGCCACTGGTGAGCGGCAATCCGGCGAAGGAGAGCAGGAACAGCGCGAACACCGTCGCCAGCCACGGCGAGCGGCGGCCGAGCCCCGCCCAGCGCGGCAGGCCGGTGGCCTCGTCACCGTCCGGCTCGCGGACCAGGCTGACCACGGCGAACGCGCCGAGCGTGCCGATGCCGTAGGCCAGCAGATAGAACAACACCGCCGCGACGCCGCGGTCGTTGGCCGCCACCGGGCCGGTGAGCAGGAATCCGGCGTGGGCCACCGAGGAATACGCGAGCATCCGTTTGACGTCGGTCTGCGTGATGGCCATGACCGCGCCGACGGCCATGGTGGCGATGGCGACGGCGGCGAGGATGGGACGCCAGTCGTCGCGCAGGCCGGGCACCGCGACCTGCAGCACGCGCACCAGCGCGCCGACCGCCGCGATCTTGGTCGCCGCGGCCATGAACCCGGTGATCGCGGTGGGAGCGCCCTGGTAGACGTCGGGCACCCAGGATTGGAACGGCACCGCGCCGATCTTGAACAACAGCCCGACCGCGAGCATCGCGATCCCGAGAACCGCCAGCGTCGCGTTGTCCGGCTGCCGCGCGATCGCCTCGGCGATGCCGCCGAGGCGCACCGTGCCCGCCTGGCCGTACAGCAGCGCGACGCCGTAGAGGAAGAACGCCGAGGAGAACGCGCCGAGCAGGAAGTACTTCAGCGCCGCTTCCTGGGAGAGCAACCGCCTGTGCCGGGCCAGACCGCACAACAGATACAGCGGCAGCGACAGCACTTCGAGAGCGACGAACATGGTCAGCAGGTCGTTGGACGCCGGGAACAGCAGCAGCCCGCCGACAGCGAGCAGCGTCAGGGGAAACACCTCGGTGGTCGCGACACCCGCGCGCAGCGCCGCCGCTTCGTCCGCGCTGCCCGGCACCGCGGAGGCCTGCGGCGTGAAGGCATCGACGCCGCGTTCGAGGGTGGCGGCCGCCCGGCTCCAGGTTCCCGGGCCCGACCGCGCCCGCTGACGCGGCTGCGCTCCGCGCTCGGCGATGAACAAGATCCCCAGCAGCGACACCACCAGGATCGTGCCCTGCAGGAACAAGGTCACGCCGTCGATCGCGACCGCACCGGCGACAGCCGCGGTTTCGGTGCCCGCCAGCAGCGCCACGGCGATCAGCGCGGCGATCAAGCCCGCCACGCTCAGCACCAGATGGGTGGCATAGCGGTAAGGCCGCGCGACGAACGCTTCGGCCAGGACACCGAGCACGGCAACGCCGAACACGATGAGCATGGGCGACAGGGCGCCGTATTCGATGCTCGGCGCGGGAACGCTCGCGGCGAGCGTCGCGGTGGAGGCGAGGTCGGTCATTTGTGGGCACCTCCGGGATGGTTCGCCGATCCCGCCTCCGCCGGTGGCGCCGACGGCGCGGGATCGCTGCGGCCGATGGTGGTGAGCGTCTGGCTCACCGCGGGATCGATGAAGTCGGTCAGGACTTTCGGGTAGATGCCGAGGAACAGCAGCGCGGCGATCAGCGGGATAACGACGGCGAGTTCACGCGGAGCGAGATCCCAGATCCGTTCGTTGCCCTTCTTCACCGGTCCGGTCATCATCCGCTGGTAGAGCCACAGCACGTAGAGCGCCGCGAGCACCAGCGCGCTGGCGGCGATGACGGCGGCGAATCGGTAGCGGGTGAAGGTGCCGATCAGCACGAGGAATTCGCTGACGAACGGCGCGAGGCCGGGGAGCGACAGCGTCGCCAGACCGGCGATGAAGAACGTGCCTGCCAGCACCGGGGCCACCTTCTGCACGCCGCCGTACTCGGCGATGAGCCGGGTTCCGCGCCGCGAGACGAGGAATCCGGCCACCAGGAACAGCGCGGCGGTGGAGATGCCGTGATTGACCATGTACAGCGTCGCGCCGGTTTGCCCCTGGCTGGTCATGGCGAAGACACCGAGGATGATGAAACCGAAGTGGGAGATCGAGGTGTAGGCGATCAGGCGCATCACGTCGGTCTGCCCGATGGCCAGCAGCGCGCCGTACACGATGCCGATCACCGCGAGCGTGATCACCAGCGGCGCATAGGTGTCCGACGCGCCGGGGAACAGCAGCAGGCAGTAGCGCAGCATGCCGAAGGTGCCGACCTTGTCGACCACCGCCATCATCAGCACCGCGCTCGACGGCGTCGCGGCGACGGCGGCGTCGGGCAGCCAGGTGTGCAGCGGCCACAGCGGCGCCTTGACCGCGAAGGCGAACATGAATCCGAGGAACAGGGCATTGAGCACCGCCGGACCCGCGCCGAGCTGCCCGGCGTTGGCGGCGGCGACCACCGCGCGGAAATCGAACGTGCCCGCCGATCCCTCGCCCAATCCCTCGCGGGCGGTCAGCACGTACAACCCGATGACCGCGGCGAGCATGATCAACCCGCCGAACAGGTTGTACAGCAGGAACTTCACCGCCGCGCGTGACCGCTGCCTGCGCAGCAGCGCGTCGCCGGTGCGTGGACCGAACCCGCCGATGAGGAAGTACATCGGGATGAGCATCGCCTCGAAGAACACGTAGAACAGCAGGATGTCCAAGGCGAGGAAGGAGATCAGCACCATCGCCTCGACGAGCAGGATGAGCGCCACGTAGGTGTGGGCCACCCGTCTGCCGCTGCCGACTTCGCGTTCGTCGTGCCAGCCCGCCAGGATCAGCAGCGGCACCAGCGCCGCGGTCAGCAGCACCAGCACCAGCGCGATGCCGTCCAGTCCGAGGGTGTAACCGGCGCCGAACGCCGGAATCCACTGATGGGATTCGACGAACTGGTATTGCGCGCCGCCGGGTTCGAAGCGCACCGCGAGCGCGATGCCGATACCCAGCGCCAGCACCGAGAAGCCCAGTGCCACCGCGCGTGCGAGGGTGCGCCGCGCGGCGGGCAGCGCGAGCACGATCGCCGCGCCGACCACCGGCGCCAGCCACAGCGTCGTCAACCAGGGGTATTCGTTCACCACAACCTCACCGCCAGCAGGGCGGCGGCCACGAGGGCCGCGCCGGTGAACATGGACAGGGCATAGGAGCGCACGAATCCCGACTGCACTCGCCGGGCCCGCGCGGACAATCCGCCGATCAGCGCCGCGGTGCCGTTGACGATCCCGTCGATGCCGCGGTTGTCGAGGAAGACCAGCGCCCGGGTCAGGTACTGTCCCGGCCGCATGAGCGCGGTCTCGTTGACCGCGTCGCCGTACAGGTCGCGGCGCGCGGCGACGGTGAGCGCGGAGACAGCGTCGGGCGCGGTCTCGGGGACCTCACGCTGCGCGTACTGCGAGTAGGCCACCCACACCCCCACGGCGACCACGCCCAGCGCGAGAACCGTGACCAGCGCCGCGGGAACGGTTTCGGTGCCGTGGTGGGCGCCGACGACCGGTTCGAGCCAGTTCTGCAGCGAGGAGCCGAAGACGAACACGGCCCCGGCCCCGATCGAGCCGACGGCGAGCAGGATCATCGGCCCGGTCATCACCGCGGGAGCTTCGTGCGGATGGGTGTCCGGTTTCCAGCGGCGTTCGCCGAAGAACGTCATCAGCATGACCCGCGTCATGTAGAACGCGGTCAGGCCCGCGCCGAGCAGCGTGACCAGCCCCAGTGCGACCCCGCCGAGGCCGCCTTGGTTGAACGCCGCCTCGATGATCCGGTCCTTGGAGAAGAATCCGGCGAACGGTGGCACGCCGATGATGGCGAGGTAGCCGAGGCCGAAGGTGACGTAGGTGATCGGCAACAGCGTGCGCAGTCCGCCGTAGCGGCGCATGTCGGTCTCGTCGTTCATCGCGTGCATCACCGAACCGGCGCCGAGGAACAGCCCGGCCTTGAAGAACCCGTGGGTGAGCAGATGCATGATGGCGAAGGCGTACCCGGCGGGACCGAGGCCGGCGGCCAGCACCATGTAGCCGATCTGGCTCATGGTGGAGGCGGCGAGCGCCTTCTTGATGTCGTCCTTCGCGCAGCCGATGATCGCGCCGAACAGCAGGGTGACCGCGCCGACCAGCACCACGCCGAGGCGCGCGTACGGTGCGAGATCGAAGATCGCGTTGGAACGCGCGATCAGGTACACGCCCGCGGTGACCATGGTGGCCGCGTGGATGAGCGCCGACACCGGGGTGGGGCCCTCCATCGCGTCACCGAGCCAGGATTGCAGTGGCACCTGCGCGGACTTGCCGCACGCGGCCAGCAGCAGCAACAGGCCGATCGCGGTGAGCGTGCCCTCGCCCGCGCCGGACGCGGCGCCGAACACGACGTCGAAGTCGATGGATCCGAACGTCGCGAACATGACCATCATCGCGATCGCCAGGCCCATGTCGCCGACCCGGTTGACCACGAACGCCTTCTTCGCCGCCGTTGCCGCCGACGGCTTGTGGTACCAGAACCCGATCAGCAGGTAGGAGGCCAGGCCGACGCCTTCCCAGCCGAGGTAGAGCACCAGGTAGTTGTTCGCCAGGACCAGCAGCAGCATGGCCGCGAGGAACAGGTTCAGGTAGGCGAAGAACCGCCGCCGCGCCGGATCGTGGCTCATGTAGCCGATCGAGTAGACGTGGATCAGCGAGCCGACACCGGTGATCAGCAGCGCGAAACACATCGAGAGCTGGTCCAGGCGCAGCGCGAAGTCGACCTGGAGCCCGGCCACCGGGACCCAGCTGAACAGGTCCTGGTGCACCGCGCGGTCGGCGGTGTCGCGCCCGAGCATGTCCGTGAACGCCAGCGCAGCGACCACGAACGAGGCCAGGGCCAGCGCGGTGCCGAGCAGATGACCCCACTTGTCGGCGTGACGTCCGGTCAGCAGCAGGACGATGGCGCCCGCCAGGGGGAGGGCGGGCAGCAGCCACAGCGTCGCGGTGTCCACGTCAGAACTTCAGCGCGCTGGCGTCGTCGACCGAGGTCGAGCGGCGGGTACGGAAGATGGTCATGATGATGGCCAAGCCGACGACCACCTCGGCCGCCGCGACCACCATCGTGAAGAACGCGAACACCTGTCCGTCGAGGTTCTCGTGCATCCTGGCGAAGGTGACGAACGTGAGATTCACCGCGTTGAGCATCAACTCCACGCACATGAACACGACGATGGCGTTGCGCCGCAGCAGCACTCCGGCCGCTCCGATCGTGAACAGCAGGGCGGACAGGAACAGGTAGTTCTCGGGATTCACCGGTTGCCTTCCTCGTCGCTGGGTGTGTCGGTCCCGTCCGGTGCGGGCGTGGTGCCGACCGAGATGACGGCCGCTTCGGTGAGCGCCCTGGTGCGGCGGTGCCGCAGGATGGTGCTGACCGACAGTTCCTCGAACGACCCGTCGGGCAGCCGCGCGGGGATGTCCACCGCGTTGTGCCTGGCGTAGACGCCGGGGGTGGGCAGTGGTGTGGCGCGGTGGCCTTGCTCGCGGAACCTGCGCCGCGACAGCTCGCGCTGGTCGGTGCGGGGGCCGAAGTGCTCGCGGTGGGCGAGCACCATGGCGCCGATGGTGGCGGTGATCAGCAGGGCGCCGGTGAGTTCGAAGGCCCACACGTAGCGCAGGAAGATCAGTTCGGCCAATTCGGCGATCACGTTGCGTCCGGGAAAACCCCTGGCGGGGAGAGTGATGCCGGATTCGCGCACGCCGTGGGCGATGCCGCTGCTGAGCAGCAACCCGAAACCGACGCCGACCGCGGCGGCGGCGAGCCGCTGGCCGCGGATGGTCTCCTTCAAGGATTCGGCGGAGTCGACGCCGACGAGCATCAGCACGAACAGGAACAGCATCATCACCGCGCCGGTGTAGACCACGATCTGCACGATGCCGAGGAACAGGGCGTCCTGGGCGATGTAGAACGCGGCCAGCGCGATCATCGTGGCGGCCAGGCACAGTGCGGAGTGCACCGCCTTGGGGGCGAACACCATGCCGAGGGCGCCGAGTACGGCCAGCGGGGCGAGAATCCAGAACTGGACGGTCTCCCCGGTGGAGGCGCGGGTCAATGGCTCCGCGGCCAGGATCAGTTCGGTCACCGTGTCGCTCCTTCCACACCGGCGGCGGCAGGTCGGCGGGGCACATCGGTCGCCGTGGCTCCGTTGGGGGCCGGCGTGGCGCCCGGCACTCGGCCGAGGTAGTAGTCCGCCTCGTCGGCGCCGGGGTGCATGGCGTGCGGCGGCGCGGTCATTCCCGGTTGCAGCGGGGCGAGCAAGCGGTCCTTCTCGTAGATCAGATCGGCCCGGTTGTCGTCGGTCATCTCGTAGTCGTTGGTCATCGTCAGCGCCCGGGTGGGGCAGGCTTCGATGCACAAGCCGCAGCCGATGCAGCGCAGGTAGTTGATCTGATAGACCCGGCCGTATCGTTCACCGGGCGAATACCGTTCGGTCTCGGTGTTGTCGGCGCCCTCGACATAGATCGCGTCGGCGGGGCAGGCCCACGCGCACAGCTCGCAGCCGATGCACTTCTCCAACCCGTCGGGATGCCGGTTGAGCTGGTGCCTGCCGTGGTAGCGCGGCGCGGTCGGCGTCTTCTGCTCGGGATAGAACTCGGTGTTCGGCTTCTTGAACATGGTGCCCGCGGTGGCGGCGAACCCGGCCAGCGGCTCGAACAGCCCGGCTTTGGCGCGGGTGGCGTCGCGGGCGTGCGCGTCGGCGGGCAGCGGCGGAACCGGGAAGCCGAGGAAGACCGTCGAGTCGGTGCCGTCCGTTGCCACGGGTTCCTCGACCGGTGGTGGCGCCGCCTGCGCTCGGCCGGCGCGCAGGAACTGCAGCACCAGCAGGCCGGTGACCACCAGGCCGCCGATCACCAGGATGGGGGTTTGCACCCGGTAGCCCTCGGCTTGCAGCACCCGCGCGGTGGCCACCACCATGACCCAGGCCAGCGAGGTCGGGATCAGCAGTTTCCAGCCGAGATTCATGAACTGGTCGTAGCGTAGCCGTGGCAGCGTGCCGCGCAGCCAGATGAAGACGAACAGGAACGTCCAGACTTTCGCGGTGAACCACAGCACCGGCCACCAGCCGGAATTCGCGCCGTCCCACATGTTCAACGGCCATGGCGCGTGCCAGCCGCCAAGGAACAGGGTGGTGGCCAGCGCGGACACCGTCCCCATGTTGACGTACTCGGCCAGCATGAACATCGCGAACTTGAGCGAGGAGTACTCGGTGTGGAAGCCGCCGACCAGCTCGCCTTCGGCCTCGGGCAGGTCGAACGGCGCGCGGTTGGTCTCGCCGACCATCGAGACGCAGTAGATCAGGAACGACGGCAGCAGCAGGAACACATACCAGGTGCCTTCTTGCGCGGACACGATGCCTGAGGTGGCCATGGTGCCCGTGAGCAGGAACACCGTCGCGAAGCACAGCGCCATCGCGATCTCGTAGGAGATGACCTGCGCCGTCGAGCGCAGCCCGCCCAGCAGCGGGTAGGTGGAGCCCGAGGACCATCCGGCCAGCACGATGCCGTAGACGCCGATGGAGGTGATCGCGAGGATGTACAGCACCGCCACCGGCAGATCGGTCAGCTGCAGCGGAGTGGTGACACCGAAGAAGGACACTTCCGGTCCGAACGGGATGACCGCGAAGGCCATGAAGGCGGGCACCACCGAGATGACCGGCGCCAGGATGTAGATCGGCTTGTCCACGATCGCCGGGACGATGTCCTCTTTGAGGGCCATCTTCACGCCGTCGGCGATGCTCTGCAACGAACCGAACGGCCCGGTGCGGTTCGGGCCGATACGCATCTGCATGCGCGCCACGATCTTTCGTTCCGCCAGCACCGCGACCAGCGGGATCAGCATCAGGTAGACGAAGACCGCCAGCGCTTTGACGATCACCAGCCACAGGGGGTCGTGCCCGAAGCCCGCGGGTGCGTAGGGATCGGCGGCGGTGTCGGTCACCGTGGAGGCCAGGACGAGCGTGGCGAGATCACTCATGGCGGTGCTCCTTCATCCTCTCGTCGGCGTGCCGCAGCTGCACGATCGCGCCGGGCTGGACGCCGAGTTGCTCGGCGATGGAGCAGCCGGGCGAGTGCTGCGGCAGCCAGACCACGCGGTCGGGCAGGTCGCTGATCAGCAGGGGAAGCGTGACCGCGCCGCGGCTGGTGGCGACGGTGACCGGATCGTCGGGCTGCACGCCGATCTCGGCGGCGGTGGCCGCCGACAGCCGCACCACCGGAGGCCGGGCGATGCCGGCCAGGTTGGGTTCGCCGTCCTGCATGCGCCCCTCGTCCAGCAGCATGCGCCAGCCGGCGAGCACCGCCGTTCCTGGTTCCGGCCGCGGCAGCGGGTTCGGCGCATGGGTGGGTGCGGTGACGGGCGTGCCGTCCCACGCGCCGAGTTCGTCGAGTTCGGCGCGGGCGGAGTCGATGTCGGGCAGACCCAGGCGCACCGACATCTCGGCGGCGATGGCGTGCAGCACGCGCTGATCCGACAGCGGCGCGGTTCGGCGGCGTACCATGTCGTCGCCCAGCGCGGCGGCGAACGGGCGCGGCCTGCCCTCCCAGGTGCGGAAGGTGCCGGATTTCTCCATCGCCGTGGCCACCGGGAACACCACGTCGGCGCGTTCGGTGACGGCGCTGCGGCGCAGTTCCAGGCTCACCACGAATCTGGCGGCGTCGATGGCGGCCAGCGCGGCGGCCGGGTCGGGCAGGTCGGCGACGTCGACTCCGCCGATGACCAGCGCGCCGAGGCCGGGCGCCGCCTCCAGGATGGCCGTCGTGTCGCGGCCGGCGCCCACCGGCAGTTCCGGCACGTTCCAGACGGCCCTGACCTGTTGGCGGGCACGGGGATCGGCGACCGGCCTGCCGCCGGGAAGCAGGCCGGGCATGGCGCCCGCTTCCACCGCGCCGCGTTCGCCCGCCCGGCGCGGCACCCAGGCGAGGGCGGCGCCGGTCTCATCGGCGAGCCGCACGGCGGCCGACAACGCGCCCGCGACGGCCGCCATGCGCTCGCCGACCATGATCACCGCACCCGGTTCGCGCAGCAGCCGGGCCAGGTCGGCCAGCTGGGCGGGATCCGCACCGGGCGTGGTGATCTCGCCGGTGCGGATCGCGTCGAGCAGATGCGGTTCGGCGCCGGGCGCGGTGCGCATCAGCCGTCCGGACATGCGCTCGAGCCCGCGCGATGAGTACGGCGCCAGCGCATAGATCGGCAGGCCGCGCTTGCGGGCGGCCTTGCGCAACCGCAGGTAGACGATCGGTGACTCTTCTTCGGGTTCGAATCCGACCAGCAGCACGACCGGCGCGGCTTCCATGCTGTCGTAGGTGACCGCGGGGTCCTGGCCCGCGACGCGGGCGGCGAGGAAGTCGGCCTCCTCCGCCGAATGCGCCCGGGACCGGAAATCGATGTCGTTGGTGCCGAGGGCGACTCGCGCGAACTTGGCGTAGGCGTAGGCGTCCTCCTCGGTGACCCGGCCGCCGACCAGGACCCCCGCGTTACCGAAGGACGCGGCCAGTCCCTCCGCTGCCGCGGCCAGCGCCTGCGACCACGAGGCGGGGGTGAGTTCGCCGTCCCAGCCGCGCACCAAGGGGGTGGTGAGCCGGTCGGGCTCGGTGGCATAGGTGAAGGCCCACCGGCCCTTGTCGCAGTTCCACTCCTCGTTGACCTGCGGGTCGTCGCCGGCCAGCCGGCGCAGGACCTTGCCGCGGCGGTGGTCGGTGCGCTGGGCGCAGCCGGAGGCGCAGTGCTCGCAGACGTTCGGGCTGGACACCAGGTCGAATGGGCGCGCCCGGAATCGGTAGGCGGTGCCGGTGAGCGCGCCGACCGGGCAGATCTGCACGGTGTTGCCGGAGAAGTAGGAGTCCAGCGGTTCGGCCTGCGCGGTGCCGACCTGTTGCAGCGCGCCGCGATCCATCAGCTCGATGAACGGATCGCCGGCGATCTGCTGGGAGAAGCGGGTGCAGCGGGCGCACAGCACGCAGCGTTCGCGGTCCAGCAGCACGGCCGTGGACAGCGGAATCGGTTTGGGGTAGGTGCGTTTGCGGCCGTCGAATCGGGATTCGGCGCGGCCGGTGGACATCGCCTGGTTCTGCAGCGGGCACTCGCCGCCCTTGTCGCACACCGGGCAGTCGAGCGGATGATTGATCAGCAGCAGCTCCATCACGCCCTCCTGCGCCTTGTCGGCGGCGGGGGAGGTGAGCTGGGTGCGCACCACCATGCCGTCGGCGACGGCCATCGTGCAGGAGGCGACCGGTTTGCGCTGCCCTTCGACGTCGACCAGGCATTGGCGGCAGGCGCCGACCGGGTCGAGCAGGGGATGGTCGCAGAAGCGGGGGATCTGGATGCCGATCAGTTCGGCGGCCCGGATCAGCAGCGTGCCGGGCGGCACGCTGACGGCGGTGTCGTCGATTGTCACGGTCACCAGGTCGGTGGGCGCGGGGCCGCCGTTGTCGTCACGCACGGTGGCGGGCCCGCTCGCCGCACGGCCGCCACCCCTGATCGCATCGCTGCGCGATACCGGTTTCATCGGACCTCTTCTCCTGACTCCGCCCATGCCGTGCTGCGCGCCGGATCGAACGGGCAGCCGCCGAGCCGCAGGTGTTCGGCGTACTCCGCGCGGAAGTACTTCAGCGAGGAGACGATCGGGCTGGCCGCGCCGTCGCCGAGGGCGCAGAACGACTTGCCGTTGATGGTGTCGCTGATGTCGAGCAGCTTGTCCAGGTCGGACGCGACGCCGGTGCCCGCCTCGATGCGTTGCAGCAGCTGCACCAGCCAGTAGGTGCCCTCCCGGCACGGGGTGCACTTGCCGCAGGACTCGTGGGCGTAGAATTCCGTCCAGCGCAGCACCGCCCGCACCACGCAGGTGGTGTCGTCGAAGATCTGCAAAGCCTTGGTGCCGAGCATGGATCCCGCGCCGGCGACGCCTTCGTAGTCGAGCGGCACGTCGAGGTGTTCCTCGGTGAACAGCGGCGTCGACGAGCCGCCCGGCGTCCAGAACTTCACCCGATGCCCGGCGCGCACGCCGCCCGCGTAACCGAGCAGCTCGCGCAACGTGACGCCCAGCGGCGCCTCGTACTGCCCCGGCCGCGTCACGTGACCCGACAGCGAGTAGAGGGTGAAGCCGGGCGATCGCTCACTGCCCATGGACCGGAACCACGCGATGCCGTTGCGGATGATGGGCGGCACGCTGGCGATGGACTCCACGTTGTTCACCACGGTCGGGCAGGCGTACAGGCCTGCGACGGCGGGGAACGGCGGGCGCAGCCGAGGCTGGCCGCGGCGGCCTTCCAGCGAGTCCAGCAGCGCGGTCTCCTCACCGCAGATGTAGGCGCCCGCTCCCGCGTGCACGATCAGTTCCAGGTCGTAGCCGGAACCGAGGATGTCGTGACCGAGGAAACCCGCTTCGTAGGCCTGGGCCACCGCGGCCTGCAGCCGCCGCAGCACCGGAACGACTTCGCCGCGCAGGTAGATGAACGCGTGCGCCGCGCGGATGGCGTAGGCTGCGATGACGACGCCTTCGATCAGCGCGTGCGGCGCGGCCAGCATGAGCGGAATGTCCTTGCAGGTGCCGGGTTCCGACTCGTCTGCGTTCACCACCAGGTAGTGCGGTTTGGTGACGCCGTCGGGGCCGGGGCCCTGCGGGATGAAGCTCCATTTCATGCCGGTGGGGAAGCCCGCGCCGCCGCGCCCGCGCAGGCCCGCGTCCTTGACCGTCTGGATGACCTGATCCGGCTCCATCCGCAGTGCGGCGCGCAGCGCTTGATAGCCGTCGTGGCGCAGGTAGGTGTCCATCGTCCAGGACTGCGGGTCGTCCCAGTAGGTGCTCAACACCGGGGTGAGCGTCATCGCGTGCCCTCCTCGCGGGCGACCCGCAGACCGGCGAGCGTCGCCTCACCGGCCGCGCCGTCGAGCACACCGGGGCGCTCGTCGGGGAACCCGGCGAGGATGCGCGCGGTCTGCTTGAACGTGCACAGCGGCGCGCCCCTGGTCGGGGTGACCTGTTGTCCGGCCCGCAGCGCGTCCACCAACGCTCGCGCGGACTCAGGGGTCTGGTTGTCGAAGAACTCCCAGTTCACCATGATCACCGGCGCGAAGTCGCAGGCCGCGTTGCACTCGACGTGCTCGAGCGTGATCGACCCGTCCGCCGTGGTCTCGCCGTGCCCGATGCCGAGATGGCGCTCGAGCGCGGCGAGGATTGCGTCGCCGCCCATGACCGCGCAGAGGGTGTTGGTGCAGACGCCGACGTGGTAGTCACCGGTGGGTGTGCGCCGGAACATCGAATAGAAGGTGGCGACCGCGGTGACTTCGGCGCCGGTCAGGCCCAATTGCTCGGCGCAGAACTCGATTCCGGTGCCGGTGACGTAGCCCTCCTCGGACTGCACCAGGTGCAGCAGGGGCAGCAGCGCCGAACGCGGATGCGGGTAACGCGCGATGATCTCCTTGGCGTCGGTCTCGAGCCGTTCGCGCACGAAGGGCTGATAGGGCTCGGGGCGGGTACTGAGCTTCAGCAGGACTTGCGTCCCGCCGGTCGCGTAGCCGCCGTTGGGGGTGTCGCCGTGCGTTGCCGGGTTCATCGGTCCACTCCGCCCATGACGGGGTCGATGCTGGCGACCGAGGCGATGACGTCGGCGACCATGCCGCCCTCGCACATCGCCGCGACCGCTTGCAGATTGGTGAACGAGGGGTCGCGATAGTGCACCCGGTAGGGCCTGGTGCCGCCGTCGCTGACCATGTGCACGCCCAGTTCGCCGCGCGGTGACTCCACGGCCGCGTACACCTGGCCCGCGGGCACGCGGATGCCTTCGGTGACCAGCTTGAAGTGGTGGATCAGGCCCTCCATGGACGTGCCCATGATCTTGCCGATGTGCGCGGGGGAGTTACCCAGTCCGTCGGCGCCGAGTTGCAGGTCGGCGGGCCAGGCGATCTTCTTGTCGTCGATCATCACCGGTCCCGGCCGGAGCCGGTCCAGGCACTGCTCGACGATCTTCAGCGATTCCTTCATCTCATCCACCCGGATGACGTAGCGGCCGTAGCAGTCGCATCCGGTGGTGGTGGGGACGTCGAATTCGTAGTTCTCGTAGCCGCAGTAGGGCTGGGCTTTGCGCAGGTCGTGTGGCAGGCCGGTGGCGCGCAGCACGGGGCCGGTGATGCCGAGGGCCATGCAGCCCTGCAGGTCGAGATAGCCGATGTTCTGGGTGCGTGCCTTCCAGATCGGGTTGGCGGTGAGCAGGTGCTCCATGTCGCGCAGCCGTTTGGGCAGCAGCGCGAGCAGTTCGCGCACTTTGGTGACGCCGTCCTCGGGCAGGTCCTGGGCCAGGCCGCCGGGGCGGATGAACGCGTGGTTCATGCGCAGACCGGTGATCGTCTCGAACACGTCGAGGATCAGCTCGCGTTCGCGGAAGCCGAAGAGCATCGGCGTCAGCGCGCCGAGCTCCATGCCGCCGGTGGCCAGGGCGACCAGGTGCGAGGAGATGCGGTTGAGCTCCATCAGCAGCACGCGCACGATCGTGGCGCGCTCTGGGATCTGTTCGGTGATGTCGAGCAGCTTCTCCACGCCCAGGCAGTACGCCGTCTCGTTGAAGAACGGCGACAGGTAGTCCATCCGGGTGACGAAGGTGACGCCCTGGGTCCAGTTGCGGAATTCGAGATTCTTCTCGATTCCGGTGTGCAGGTAGCCGATGCCGCAGCGGGCTTCGGTGACGGTTTCGCCTTCGATCTCCAGGATCAGCCGCAGCACGCCGTGGGTGGACGGATGCTGCGGGCCCATGTTGACGACGATGCGTTCTTCGCCCGCGCCGGACAGCGTCTCGGCCACCTGGTCCCAGTCCTGCCCCGCGACGGTGACCGTGGCGGGCTCGGGGGAGGTGACCTCGGGTTCGGTGTCGGTGTCGTGCATCAGCTGTATGCCCTCCGCTCGTCGGGCGGCGGGATGCGCGCGCCCTTGTATTCGACCGGGATCCCGCCGAGCGGGTAGTCCTTGCGCTGGGGGTGGCCGCGCCAGTCGTCCGGCATGGTGATCCGGGTCAGCGAGGGGTGCCCGTCGAACCGGATGCCGAAGAAGTCGTAGGTTTCGCGCTCGTGCCAGTCGGTGGTGGGATACACCTCGTAGAGCGAGGGGATGTGCGGATCGGCGTCCGGCGCGGCGACCTCCACCCGTAGGCGGCGGTTGTGCGTGATCGACATGAGGTGGTAGACGGCGTGCAGTTCACGGCCGGAATCCTCCGGATAGTGCACGCCGTTCACACCGAGGCAGAGTTCGAAACGCAAAGCGGGGTCGTCCCGCAGCGCGCGGGCCACCACGGGCAGCTGCTCCCGGCGCACGTGCAGGGTTAGCTCGCCGCGGAAGACGATCACCTTCTCCAGCGCCGCCTCCGGACGGGAGCCGGCGGCGGTGAGCGCGGCGCGCAGCACGTCGACGACCTCGTCGAAGTACCCGCCGTAGGGTGGCGGCGTGCCGCCGGGCAGGGTGACCGGGCGGACCAGGCGGCCGTAACCGGAGGTGTCGCCGGTGCCGGTGACGCCGAACATGCCGCGGCGCACGCCGATGACGTCGGCCTCAGGCGGTACGGAATCCTCCTCCGGCAGTGTGCCTTCCGGCCCCGCGGTGGCCGCGGCATCGATCGCGTCGTGCGCGGGCGGGGTCTCGGTGTCGTCGGGGGTGTCGAAGGTCATCGCAGCAGACCCTCCATCCGGATGGTCGGCGTCGAGGCGAGCGCGGCCTGTTCGGCGGCGCGGACGGCTTCCTCGCGGTTGACGCCGAGCGGCATCTGTTGAATCTTGGCGTGCAGTGCCAGGATCGCGTTCAGCAGCATCTCCGGCCGGGGCGGGCAGCCGGGCAGGTAGATGTCCACCGGCACCACGTGATCGACGCCCTGCACGATGGCGTAGTTGTTGAACATCCCTCCGGATGAGGCGCAGACGCCCATCGCGAGCACCCATTTCGGTTCGGTCATCTGGTCGTAGACCTGGCGCAGCACCGGAGCCATCTTCTGGCTCACCCGGCCCGCGACGATCATCAGATCGGCCTGCCGCGGCGAGGCGCGGAAGGCCTCCATGCCGAAGCGGGCGATGTCGAATCGGCCCCCGCCGGTGGCCATCATCTCGATGGCGCAGCAGGCCAGCCCGAAGGTGGCTGGCCACAGGGAGCCCTTGCGCAGGTATCCGGCGAAATCCTCGACCGTGCTCAGCAGGAAGCCGCTGGGCAGTTTTTCCTCGAGACCCATGTTCTACTGACTCGCTTCCATTCGTCGGCTACGAAATCGGCTGCCGGGCGGTCACTCCCAGCTGAGCCCACCCCGCCGCCATTCGTAGGCGTAGGCCACCGAGACGTTGACGATGAACAACGCCATCGCGGCCAGACCGAAGAGACCGAGCGCATCGAAGTGGACTGCCCACGGGTAGAGGAACACGATCTCGATGTCGAAGATGATGAACAGCATGGCGGTGAGGTAGTACTTCACCGGAAAGCGTTGCCCGGTAACGTTTCCCGGCCCGCCCGCGACGGCGTGGGGCGTCGGCTCGATACCGCATTCGTAGGGTTCGAGCTTGGCCCGGTTGCGTCGTTTCGGACCGACCAGGGCGGACAGGACGATGGAGAACAACGCGAACGCCGCCGCGATCGCGCCGAGTACAAGCGTCGGCACCTCGATGTTCACGACTGCACTTCCCCTCCTTGCGAGCGGCAGATAACAGCGTCCGAGGCGGGCTGACGTCGTTGTCCGCCTCGGCCAGACTCGCCCCTCGGCTCCACCCGGGGACGGTCATTACCGGATCCGTCTCCGTGTGAGATAGGGCACAGCCTACAACTGAACGGGCGGCCCGCAGCGTGTTTGGCGACGGCGTTTGATCGAATTCAGTACAAGCATTTATGACCGAAACGGTGGTAATCCGCGCGGAGCGTCCGCAGGGTTGGGTGAACGGTCAGTTGGAAGCCTGAGATGTCGGGTTTCGCGACGTCAAATGTGGTCCCGAGCGGGTTCGCAGTCGGGAAGGGCGACAATTGTGTGACACACGGGGCCGTGGGCGCGCAGGGCGTCCGCCAGGAGCCGGCACGCCCGAGCAAACTAATTCATGATCGCTATGAATGGCCGGTGCGATCAGGCTGCCGTGCGGTTGCGCAGCAGAGCGACGACGGCCTCGGTGAGCCGCAGTGGATCGATGGGATGCGCCACCGCCGCCTCCGCCCGTGACCAGCTGGCCAGCCATGCGTCGTCGGGCCTGCCGGTGAGCACCAGCAGCGGCGGGCACGGATCGACTTCGTCCTTCAACTGCTTGGCGATGCCGAGCCCACCTGCCGGGGAGGCCTCGCCGTCGAGCACAGCCAAGTCGATGCCGCCTGCGTCCAGTTGCGCGATCACCACGGGGGCGGTGGCGACCTCCAGATACTCGAACTCCGGTAGCTCCGCGCTCGGACGCTTGCCCAAGGCCTGGATCACCTGGCGCCTGGTGTCGGCGTCGTTGCTGTACACGAGAACCCGCAGCGGGGTGGAACGAGGAGAATCGGCCACGAACGGCATGGTACGTCCGCGACGGCGCACCGCGTGGCAGGTTCGGCGCAGATGATTCGCGCGCGTCGTGCACCGCGCGTCACCAGTGCAGTCGTCCCCCGAAAGCCGATGGCAAGCAGTTGACAAGAATCTGCCGGTAGAGTCCGGCCAATGCGGGGAGACATCACGCAGGCCCTCGTCGACACCGACGTCTGGACCGATGAAATGCTTGGCGGCGCCGGGATTCCGGTGATCGACGTACCGTTCGTGACCATCGGCAGCGGGATCGGGTCCTTCGTCACCTACGACACGCTCCGGATCTTCGGCGTGCCCGCGGAGGCGATGGCGGTGCTCGGTCCCCAGGAGCACCCGTGGGCCTCCTACGAGTATCTCACCAGGGTGTCTCAGATCCCCCGCGGCGAGCGCCTGCGCAGCGACTCCGCCTCCACCCCGGACAACATCTGGGGCTTCCCGTCCTACGCGGTGCGGGAGGCGATCGCCGACAAGTCGATCAAGGCGCTGTGGAACGTTTTGGTCGAGCCGATCTTCGCCAACTACTACACCCCGCGGGCGGGCCAGGCGTTCGAGTCCATGGAGCGGGAATTCCACCGCATCGGCTACGCCCGCTCCTTGCACCGCGGGCACGTGCGCATGGTCCGCAAGCGCCACGGCGGCGGGTACTTCACCATCCTCACTCCACCCGCCGGATCGACGCCGACCAAACGCGTCGCCTTCCGCAGCACGTATGTGCATGTGGCCGTGGGGTATCCGGGCTTGAAGCTGCTGCCGGACCTGCAGGAGTATCGCGAAACCCATCGTGACCCGACGCGCGTGGTCAACGCCTACGAGCCGCACGAGCACGTCTACCAGGCGCTACAGCGGCGGCCGGGTACCGTGCTGATCCGCGGCAGCGGGATCGTGGCCAGCCGCGTCCTGCAACGGCTCATCGACGACCGGGACAAATACCGCCTCGACACCCGGATCCTGCACCTGTTCCGCACCTATATCGCCGGACCGCACGGCAAGAACGTCTTCAGCAGGCGCAAGGGCGGCGACGGGTGGGCCTACCAGGGCTTCAACTATCCGAAGTCGGTGTGGGGCGGTCAGCTCAAGCAGAAGGTGCGGCGGCTGCAAGGCGAGGAACGGGCGCGGGCGTACAAGGAGATCTCCGGCACCAACACCCCCATCCGCGACAACTGGCAGGAACAGTTGCGCCGCGGTCGCCGGGAGGGGTGGTACCAGGTGATGGCGGGCACGATGCGTGCCCCGCGTCCGGCCGCGGGACGGCAGGGCGTGGTCGCCACGATTCTCCCGGACGCCGGTGCGCCGCTGCCGTTTCCCCCGCCGACGCAACCGTTCGACACGACCGTCGACTACATCATCGACTGCACGGGCCTGGAAGCCGACATCCGCGAGCACCGGCTGCTGGCAGATCTGCTCGATCACGCCGGCGCGGGTCGCAATCCGCTCGGCAGGCTCGACGTGGACACGACCTTCGAGCTGATCGGCACCCGCAGCGGGGCGGGACGGATGTACGCCTCCGGCAGCGCGACGCTCGGCGGGCCGTTCGTGGGCGTGGACACCTTCCTCGGCTTGCAGATCGCCGCGCAGGAGATCGCCGACGACCTGGCCGCGGTCGGGTTCTGCCGGAGGATGGGTCCGCTGCGCTCGACGCGGCAATGGTGGCTGTGGGTTACGAACGAGAAGATCTGAACAATGCTCCCAACTTTGAACGGGCGAATCCAGACCCGCCTGCTCGCGCTGAGCGTGATCGGCTTCGTCGTCGCGCTGCTGATCACCCCGTTGCTGCCGACCGGCTCGCTGAGCACCGGGCAGGCCTACCGGGTGACGCTGTCGGTGCTGCTGGCCACCGTTCTGGTCGGTGTGCTCTGGGAACTGCTCTACCATCTGCTGCAGCAGTTCCGCTGGGAAAAGGACTGGCCGACCCTGTTCGGTCTGGTCACCATCCTGAATGAAGGAGTGCTGATCTGGGTGCTGGTGCGCTACACCACGATGGTGCTGCCCGAGCATCTGCGCCCGTCGCTCACCGCCTTCCTGCTCCAGTTCGTCATCACGTGGATCGTCTTCTGGCTGATCGTGAACGGGCCGATGCGGGTGGTGTTCCATCGGTGGCGCTTCCAAGGCGGCCGATTCCTGTGAGCGCGCAGATCGAGGTGTTACCGGGCGCCCACCTGGTGGCGAGCGCCAGCGGCGCCGTAGTGGTCGTCGCGCACCGGAGCGACGGACCGGTCACGGCGGACACGGTCGCGGCCCGCACGATGACGGCGCTGCTGGACATCGTGGGCGAAGCCGTCGCGCGTGACCGCCGTAGCGGGCGGGCGGTGGCGCGGCTGGCCACGACATGGCTGATGGGCTTGTCCAACGGCGAGGAGGACGAGGTCGAATTCGGCGTGATCACGCCGGTGGACGACGGACTCGCGGTGTTCCTGCACGGGGGCATCACCGCGGTGCTCGCCGGGCCGGGCCACACGGAGGTGCTGCGCGGCCGGGACGCCGGATTCACCGTCGACCGGATGGTGACGCCTGCACCCGGCAGTGGCGCGGGACTGTTCGTGGACGAGGCGGGTTGGGCCGCGGAATCGCTGCCGGAGCGCGGGATCCTCTCCCTCGGCGCCGGGACCGCACCTGGATCGGGAGCGGTGTTGTGGTCGGCCGCGATCGGTGACGAGCCGCGCGGCCACGGCGTCACCGAGGGGCTGCGGCAGCCGCACGCTGGATCCACACCGCACGCCGAACCGGAGCCGACCGGTGAACCGCGGGGAACCGCGGAGCCGCCGCACGCCGCGCCACGACCGGCGTCCGAACCGCATCCCGTTCAGGCCCCGGCGCCGATGCCGGGTCCGAATGTGACCGCCGCACCGCAGGCGGCGCCGCAACCACACCGTTCCGGTGCGCAGCCGGGTTCCGACACGCCCGCGGCCCAACCACGGCGAGCGCCGAGCTTGCGTAAAGGCGAGGACTCCGTTGATGCCGCGACGGAAATCGATCTCCATGCGCCGTCGCGGCGCGCCACGCCACGCGATGGCGTGACACCCGCCGCGCAGCCGATTCCGCCGGCGCCACCGCCCGCACACCGCACGGATCGGGATCACGCGATCGCCAACGACGCGAACCTCGCCGAGACCGTGGCGCCCTCGGCCGGAGTCGTCGCGGCCGCGCTCGGTTCGACCGGATCGAACACGATGGGGCATCGGGTGATCGTGCAGGGTTTCCAGTGCGCCCGGCGTCATCACAACGATCCGCGAGTGTCGTTCTGCGCGGTGTGCGGCATCCGGATGGATCAGCTCACCTGCGTGCTCAGCGCAGGGGTGCGCCCACCGCTCGGTGTGCTGCTGCTGGACGACGGCACGTCGTTCGTCCTGGACAGCGACTGCGTTCTCGGTCGCGAGCCGGAACATTCGGAGGCGGTCGCGCGTGGTGCGCGGCCGGTGCGGCTGGAGGACAGCTCGGGCGGAATGTCACGGGCGCACGCGGAGATCCGCCTGCTCGACTGGGATGTCACGGTCGTGGACGGCGGCTCGACCAACGGCACCCACATCCGTCATCCCGGCCGCCAGGACTGGGTCCGGGCGGTGCCGGGCCAGCCGATCGTCCTCGCACCGGGCGCGCAGATCCAACTGGGCGGACGCGTCCTGACCTTCGACTCCCAGCACGGCCAGCTGTAGCGGCGGGCGGCGGCGATCGGCGCGCTCAGGTGCGGCGGAAGCGGATGATGCCAGACCACGGGTTGCGCACGGGTTTGCGGGGGTCGGGCTGGGGCAGGTAGGTGAACGGCCGCAGGTACCACGGCGCCCGGCGGAACTTGCGGGCGTGCAGCAGCAGGCTCTCGAGCTCGATCGGCTGCCAGCCCAGGTCTTCGAAGAAGCGGACGCCGTTGGCGGGCTCGAACTTCATCGGGGCGTTGGCGAAGGTGTCCCCGGAGCGCATCTTGCGCATCCCGAGACTCAAATCCAGCAACCACCAGGCGATCTCGGGGCGGGACAGTGCGGCGGCAAGGTCGGTGACCGTCGGCGGGTCGAGGTACATCAGCAGGCCCTCGGTGAGTACCAGGGCTTTCGACGCGGGGGCGGTGACCGGGCCGATCGCGCCGAGCGCCTCGTCGAGGAACTTCGCCCGCGCGTCCGGATCGGCGAGATCGACCGCTCGGCGGATGAGCACGCAGTGCGGCGTCTCACCGGCGAGGGCGCTGTCCTTCTCCGCGACGAGCTCGGGCAGGTCGGCCTCGATCCACAGCAAATCGTCGGGCAGCGCGAGCCGATAGGGGCGGGTGTCCAGGCCTGCGGCGAGGTTGAGGACGCGGTCGCAGCCTTCGCCGATCGCGGTGGCGACGAGGTCGTCGATCAACTTGGTCCGTGTGACGATCGGCCACCCGCCGCGCATCACCGGGGGTGCGTTGTCGGCGATGGCGTGGCCGCGTTCGCCGGCCAGCCGGTCGGCGAGCGGGTCGCGGAACAGCGCGTCCGGGCGCTCGGTCTCGCGTGCCCGGTAGGCCGCGACCCAGCGAGCGGTGTCCGAGACGTTGGACGGTACTTCCCCTCCGGTCATGCGAGCCAGTCTGTCACATCCAGCCAGCGGATTCCGCGCCGATCGTGGGCTTGTCGGTGGCGGCTTCAATGGGGGTGGAATGCGGCGGAGCCGGCCTCGGCGGCGTCGAGCAGGTGTGCCAGGAACAGGCGGGTGGTCGGCGTCGGGGTGCGGGTGGTGACGGCGTGCCACGGACGATCCAGCGGGGTGCCATCGACCGGGAGCACGCGCAGCACGCCGTTGTCCAGGTCCTGGGAGATGGCGTCGCTGTGGATCAAGGTCACGCCCAGTCCTTCGCGCGCGGCGGCCAGGACGGCGCCGTGGGATCCGAGGGTGAGCGTGGGCGGTTCGATCCGGAGCTGATCGAGCAAGCCGAGGGTGGCCTCGCGGGTGCCGGAACCGCGCCCGCGCAGCAGCCAGGTGGCGTGCAGCGGGTCGAGTTCGGGCAGGCCGACCACGACCAGGCTGCTCGGCCGACGGGCGCGCACCACCAGCCCGGTGTCGCGCGGCGGGCGCCCCGCGATGACGAGATCCGTTTCGTGATGCTGCAATTCGAGGAACAGCGCGTCGCGCGGATGCACCGACAGGCTCAGTTCGATGTCGGGGAACCGGCGGCGGAACGACGCGAGCGGCCGCAGCAGGATGTACTCGCCCGCGGTGGCGACCACGCCGATCCGCAGGCGCCCGGTCTCGGCGCGGCGCACGGCGGCCTGCGCCTCCTGCATCAACCCGAGGATGCCGCGGCAGTACTCGGCGTAGACCCGCCCGGCCTCGGTGAGCGCGATGCCGCGCCCGGCCTTCGCGACGAGCTTGGCCCCCAGCTGTTTCTCGACGTGTGCGACGGCCGCGGAGACGGCGGCCTCGGTGATGTGCAGTTGCGCCGCGGCGCGGCGAACGCTGCCGTGGCGGGCGACGGCCAGGAAGGTTTCCATCCGAGCCGCGGTCACCATACCCACCGGAAAACGGTAACAAACTCAACGAATACGTTGAATATCGCGAGGAACAATCAAATTGTTTGTCGGTATCCGGCCGGTCATCCTGGAAATCTCGAGGCACGCCCGTTCACCCGGGTGCGGGTGTCCCGCAGTGGCACAGCAGGAGGAACGATGGCCGAAGAAACCGAACGCGACCGCTGGGATCCGGGTGTCCAGTCCTATGCGTCGATGGGGTATTACGCGCCCGACTATCAACCGTCGGACACCGACGTGCTCGCCGTGTTCCGTGTGACTCCGCAGCGCGGCGTCGATCCGATCGAGGCGGCTGCCGCGGTGGCGGGTGAGTCCTCCACGGCGACCTGGACGGTGGTGTGGACCGACCGGCTCACGGCGCACTCGCGCTACCAGGCGAAGTGTTACCGCATCGACGAGGTGCCAGGACGGCCGGGGGAGTACTTCGCCTATATCGCTTACGATCTCGACTTGTTCGAGGAAGGGTCGATCACCAATCTGACCTCTTCGATCATCGGCAACGTGTTCGGGTTCAAGCCGCTGCTGGCGCTGCGGCTGGAGGACATGCGCATCCCGGTGGCTTACGTGAAGACGTTCCAGGGGCCGCCGCACGGCACGGTGATGGAACGCGAATATCTCAACAAATACGGCAGGCCGCTGCTCGGCGCGACGGTGAAACCGAAACTCGGGCTATCGGCCCGCAATTATGGCCGCGTCATCTACGAGGCGTGCAGAGGCGGTCTGGATTTCACCAAGGACGACGAGAACATCAACTCGCAGCCGTTCATGCGCTGGCGCGACCGCTACTTGTTCGCGATGGAAGGCGTCAACCGCGCGATGGCCGAGACCGGCGAGATCAAAGGCCATTACCTCAATGTGACCGCGGCGTCGATGGAGCAGATGTACGAGCGCGCGGAATTCGCCAAGGAACTCGGCAGCGTCGTCATCATGATGGACCTCACCGTCGGCTTCACCGCGATGCAGTCGATGTCGCACTGGGCGCGCCGCAACGGGGTGCTGCTGCACCTGCATCGCGCGGGGCATTCCACCTACACCCGGCAGAAGACGCACGGTGTCAGCTTCCGGGTGCTGGCCAAGTGGTGCAGATTGATCGGCGTCGACCATCTGCACGCGGGCACCGTGGTCGGGAAGCTGGAAGGCGACCCGGCGACGACCAAGGGGTTCTACGACACGTTGCGGGACAACCACATCCGCACCGAGCCGGCCAACGGGATCTTCTTCGACCAGTACTGGGCCAGCCTGCCCGGGGTGATGCCGGTGGCTTCCGGCGGCATCCATGCCGGGCAGATGCATCAGCTGCTCGACCTGTTCGGCGACGACGTGGTGTTGCAGTTCGGCGGCGGCACGATCGGGCATCCGCTCGGCATCGCCGCGGGCGCGGAGGCGAACCGGGTCGCGCTGGAGGCGGTCGTTCAGGCTCGCAACGAAGGCCGCGACCTGCTGAAGGAAGGCCCCGAGGTGTTACGGAAGGCGGCCGAGATCTGCCGTCCGCTCGACGTCGCGCTGGCGACCTGGGGCGATGTCACCTTCGACTACACCTCCACCGACGCGCCGGACGCCGTGCCGACGGCCAGTCGCTGACCGTTCAGGAAGGAAAACCGATGTATCTCAGGCACGGAACGTTCTGCTACTTGCCGCCGCTGACCGATGAGCAGATCGCCGCCCAGGTGCGCTACGCGTTGCTCAACAGCTGGCCTGTGTCCATCGAGTACACCGACGATCCACACCCACGCAACGCCTACTGGGAGATGTGGGGGCTGCCGCTGTTCGACCTGGACGAGCCCGACGGCGTGCTGGCCGAGATCAACGCGTGCCGGGCGACGTTCCCCCGGCACTACGTGCGGGTGCTCGCCTACGACGCCCGCTACACCAGACAGACGACGGCGCTGAGTTTCCTGGTGCAGCGGCCGCCCGACGAGCCCGGCTTCGTGCTCACCCGCACCGAGGGCCCCGACCGCAGGCAGACCTACGGCCTGCACTCGTATGCCACGACCGTCCGGCCGGGACAGCGGTATGGCGGCTGAGCGCAACGGCTCCGGATTCCGTCTGCACCGGCCGGGGGCCGAGGTCCCCGGCGCGGTGCGGACGGCGCCCGCCGAATCGGAGGAGCCGCAGATCCTGGCCGAGGACGCGGTGCTCGACCTGTCGAGCGACGTCGCCGGGCACGACGTCGAGGAGACGTTGCGCAGGCTGGACGCGGAGCTGATCGGGCTCGCTCCGGTGAAGCGGCGGGTACGCGAGATCGCGGCGCTGCTGCTGATCGACCGGGCCCGGCAGCGTTTCGGGCTGACCTCGTCGCGGCCGACCATGCACATGAGCTTCACCGGCGGGCCGGGCACGGGCAAGACCACGGTGGCGTTGCGGATGGCGCAGATGCTGCACGCCCTCGGCTACATCCGCAAACCGAAGGTGCACACCGTCACTCGCGACGATCTCGTGGGCCAGTTCATCGGGCACACCGCGCCGAAGACGAAGGAGGCGCTGGCCAAGGCTGCGGGCGGGGTGCTGTTCATCGATGAGGCCTACTACCTGTTCCGGCCGGAGAACGAACGCGACTACGGGCAGGAGGTGATCGAGATCCTGTTGCAGGAGATGGAGAACGAACGCGCCAGCCTGGTGGTGATCTTCGCCGGCTATCCCGACCGGATGGACCGGTTCTTCTCCGCCAATCCGGGCCTGTCCTCGCGGGTGGCTCATCACCTGGAATTCGCCGACTACACGCACGCGCAGCTGCTGGGCATCGCCGAACTCATGGTCGCGGGGGAGAATTTCCACTTCGACGACGCGGCGCGCACCGCTTTCGGGGAGTACCTCCAGCGCCGGATGGCCCGCCCGCGCTTCTCCAACGCGCGCAGCGTGCGCAACGCGCTCGACCGCTGCCGGTTGCGGCAGGCCAAACGTCTCGTCGAACTGCGCAGACCGCTGACCAGAACCGATTTGATCACGCTGACCGACGAGGATGTCTACGGCAGCAGCGTGTTCACCGACCCGGAGCCCGCGGGCGGGCCGACCGTGTGACCGCGGTGACGAGATCGAGGCGTTATGCCAGAAGGACTGAAGACCCTCACCCGCTATACCATCGAGCAGGAGCATCGGCATCCCGGATCGTCCGGTGAGTTCTCCGCCCTGGTGAACGTGATCGCGACCGCGACGAAGATCGTCGCCAACCAGGTCACCAGGGGTGCGATCGCCGGCTCGATCGGCGCGTCCGAACCGGACAATCTGCCGCCGACGGTACATCGCAAGCTGGACGCGATCTCCAACGACATCATGGTCGCCCAGACGCGATGGACCGGCCATCTTTCGGCGTTGCTTTCCGAACAGATCAGCGAGATCCATCCGGTGCCCGCCACGCATCGGCGGGGAAAATACCTGCTGGCCTTCGACCCACTGGACGGTTCGTCGAACATCGACGTCAATCTTCCGGTGGGCACCATCTTCAGCGTGCTGCGCGCGCCCGCGCAGGGCACGGCCCCGTCCGCGGCCGACTTCCTGCAGCCCGGCATCGAGCAGGTGTGCGCGGGCTTCACCCTGTACGGCCCGGCGACCATGCTGGTGCTGACGACCGGCAGCGGGGTGGACGGGTTCACCCTGGACCGGGAGATCGGCGCGTTCGTGCTGACCCACCCGCGGATGCGCATCCCCGATGACACCTCCGGTTTCGCGATCAACGCGGCCAACGAGCGGTTCTGGGAACGGCCGGTGCGCCGTTACGTGCACGAGTGCCTCGACGGCGTCGACGGCCCGCGCGAACGCGATTTCAATATGCGCTGGGTTGCCTCGCTGGTGGCCGACACGTTCCACATCCTCACCCGAGGCGGGGTGTATCTGTATCCGCGTGACACCCGTCCGCCCACGCGTCCGGGCCGGGTGGCATTGCTGTATGGCGCCAATCCCATCGCGTTCATCGTCGAACAGGCCGGTGGCGCGGCGACCACCGGCAGCGAGCGGGTGCTGGAAGTGGAGCCCCGCGACGTCCATCAGCGGGTGCCGCTGATCTTCGGCTCCCGCAACGAAGTCGAGCGCATCGAGCGGTATCACCGTGAACCCGACGAGGGCCCCAGCTTCGACACCTCGCTGTTCGGCAGGCGGTCGCTGTTTCGCCCGGCCCAGCGCTGAACAGGAGAACCATGTCGGTCAAGCATCCGGTCGTCGCCATCACCGGATCCTCCGGGGCGGGGACCTCCAGCGTGACGCGGACGTTCCAGGAAATCTTTCGTCGCGAAGGGATCAACGCGGCCGTCGTCGAGGGCGACGCGTTCCACCGCTACGACCGCAACGAGATGAAACTGGCCATGGCCGAGGCCGAGCAGAACCGCAATGTTCGGTTCTCCCATTTCGGTGAGGAAGCCAACCTGCTGAAGGAACTGGAGACGCTGTTTCGAGACTACGGCGAGACCGGCGTCGGAACCGTGCGCCGCTACCTGCACGACGAAGCCGAAGCCAAACCCTACGGTCAGCCGCCGGGCACCTTCACGCCGTGGGAGGAACTGGCGCCGGGCAGTGATCTGTTGTTCTACGAGGGCCTGCACGGCGCGGCGGTCACCTCGACCGTCGATGTGGCGCGCTACACCGATCTGCTGGTCGGCGTCGTGCCGATCATCAATCTGGAATGGATTCAGAAGGTCATCCGGGACAAGACCGAGCGCGGGTACTCCAGCGAGGCCGTGATCGATACGATCCTGCGGCGGATGCCCGATTACGTCACCTACATCTGCCCGCAGTTCTCCCGCACCTACGTCAACTTCCAGCGGGTGCCGACCGTGGATACGTCCAATCCGTTCATCGCGCGCACCATTCCGACGGCGGACGAGAGTTTCGTGGTGATCCGGTTCGCCGACCCGAAGGTGATCGACTTCCCCTATCTGCTGTCGATGCTGCACGACTCGTTCATGTCCCGGTCGAACTGCATCGTGGTGCCCGGCGGCAAGATGGAGCTGGCCATGCAGTTGATCTTCACGCCGCTGATCCTGCGGTTGATGGACAAGCGGCCGAAACGGTCGTACTGAGCGGCGGGGCAGCGCTAGTCGGGCAGCAGCGGCACCGAGAGCCCCTCACCGCGGTGCAGCAAAGCCGCGCGCGTGACGGCGGCGGAGCCGAAGCGCCTGCGCAAGTCGTCGAGGGTCGCGTCGAGGCTGCCCGCGGCACGGGGCTCGAAGGGCAGGGTGAGCTGGACGGAGTCGGCGTCGTCGAGGTTGGTCAGCGCGAGGCCGATCAGGGTGAGGCCGCGTTCCTGGATCAAGGGCATCGCGCCGGTGAGCAGGGTGCGGGCGGCGAGCAGGATGGTCTCGGTGTGGTCGGTGGCTTCGGCCAGGGTGTGCGAGCGGGTGGCGCGGGTGAAGTCGTCGAAACGCAGGCGCAGCACCACGGTTCGGCATACCCGGTCGGCGGTGCGCAGGCGTCTGCCGAGCCGATCGGTGAGTCCGTGCAGATAGGCCTCGATCTCCTCCGGCGGCCGGCGCTTGCGGCCGAGTGCGCGCTGGGCGCCGATCGAGCGCCGCCGCCTGCCGGTCTCGACCCGGCGTGGGTCACGTGCCCAGGACAAGGCGTAGAGGTGGCGGGCCGCGGCGGGACCGAGGATCGCCCGCAGCGGGCGCTCGCCCAGTTCGGCCAATTGACCCACGCGGGTGATGCCGTGCTCGCGCAACGTGCGCGCGGTGACATCGCCGACGCCCCAGAGTCTTTCGACCGGCAGCGGATGCAGGAAATTCAGTTCGCCGTCCGGCGGCACCAGCCGCAACCCGTCGGGTTTGGCGACGGCGCTGGCGACCTTGGCGAGGAACTTGGTGCGGGCGATGCCCACCGAGATGGGCAAGCCGACCCGGTCGCGAACTTGCGCGCGCAGCCGCGCCGCGATGGCGACCGGTTCGCCCGCGATCCGGCGCAGGCCGCCGACGTCGAGAAACGCCTCATCGATCGAGATGCCTTCGACCACGGGGGTGGTGTCGCGGAAGATCTCGAAGACGGCTTTGCTCGCCTCGGCGTAGGCGGACATGCGCGGCGCCACCACGATCGCGTGCGGGCACAACCGGCGCGCCTGCCCGCCGTTCATCGGGGTGCGCACGCCGAACGCCTTCGCCTCGTAGCTGGCCGCCAGGACGACGCCACCGCCGACGATCACCGGCTTTCCGCGCAGTCGCGGATCGTCACGTTGCTCGACCGACGCGTAGAACGAGTCGAGGTCGGCGTGCAGGATCGATGCTTCCGGCCGCGCGAGGATCCGAGGCCTTCGGGAGCGGGGCGCATCGGACACGAACATATGTTCGCACAGGCCTCCGACAGGTGAATCGATCTACTGGTTGCCTCCGTAGTAACCCGCCTCAACCGGTAACCTGTTCCCACGACGGGGCACAGCTCGGATGAGGGAGTCGGTACGGTGCGTGGATTCGGGGATCTGGAGGCGGTGATCATGGACCGCATCTGGGATCAGGACGCAGAGGACACAACGGTGCGTGAGATCTTCGACGAACTGTCGGCCCAGCGCGACATCGCGTATACGACGGTGATGTCGACCATGGACAACCTTCATCGCAAGGGGTGGCTCGCGCGCGAACGCGCAGGTAAGGCCTATCGATATTGGCCGACGCTGACCAGGGAGGAGCACAGCGCCAGGCTCATGCTGGAAGCGCTCGGTTCCGGCGGACGCTCGGATCTGGTGCTCAGCCATTTCGTCGATCGGATCAGCGCCGAGGAGTCGGCCGGGCTGCGTGCCGCGCTCCGCAGACTCGCGGCGCGCAAGTCACCAGAAGTCCCGTGAGCCTGGCCCTGGCACTGACGTTGTACGGCGGCGTCGTGGCGACCTTCGGTCCGCCCGTGCTGCGCAGACTGACCCACCGCGGGATCGCGCCGCGACTGGGTGTGATCGCCTGGGTGGTCGCGATCATCGGCGCGCTGAGCGCGTGGGGCGTGGCAGCCGCGGTGCTGACCGTCGAGTTCGCCACCTACTGGGGACATCCGAAGGACGCGTTGCGCGCCTGCGCGTCGTTCCTGTGGGCCCCCGCGGATGCGCACGGCGCCGCGGCAGGCCACGCGGCGACATTCGCGGTGGCGGCGCTGGTGGCCACCGGCACCGTCGCGCTGATCGCGCGCGCCGTGGGTGTCGTGATGGACATGCGCAAGCGCACCAGCGTCCACGCCCGAGCGGTCCGCTTGGTCGGCAGACCGGTGCCGGGTATCGGGGCGGTCGTGCTCGACTCACCGGAACGGCAGGTGTACTGCGTGCCGGGACGACCCGACACCATCGTGGTGACCACCGCCGCGCTGGATGCGCTGGACGACGACCAGCTCGCCGCGGTGCTCGCGCACGAACGCGCGCACCTGTCCGGCAGGCACGCGGCGCTGACGGCGGTGCTGCGCGCGGTGGCCAGCACACTGCCCGGCCTGCGGTTGTTCACCGGCGGTGCGGCCGAGATCGCCCGTCTGCTGGAGATGTGCGCCGACGACAAGGCCGCCGACGAGCACGGTTCGCTGCCTCTGCTGGGCGGCCTGCTGGCGATCGTCGGCATCGCCGAACCCGCGCCGCCGGGTGCGCTGGCCGCGGCGGGCACGGCGGTACTGGCCCGCGCCGAGCGGCTGGCCGACCCGGTCGGCGCGATCCGGCGCGCCACCACCCGCACCGCCCTGCTCGGCGTCATCGCCATGACGGTCACCGGGTCTGCGCTTGCCGCCGCGACGGTGGCCTGCGCGGGCACGCTGCTGAACTGACCACGAGTAAGGAGCACGAGTGCGGGCCACCTGGGATCAGGTCTTCGCCTGGCGGCTGGACCGGCAGTACGTCCGGTCGCGGACCGACGAAGGCGCGGTAGCGGTGGCCGGGCGTCTGTGCGGCGTGCAGGCTCAGATCACCTCGGCGGCGGAGCTGGCGGTGGCACTGCGCAGCACGAAGCCCGAATCCGGCGCGCTGGTTCGCGCGCTCGACGACGGTGCGCTGATGAAGACCTGGGCGATGCGCGGCACGTTGCACGCGCTGCCGCCGGAATCGGCCGCCGCCGTTCTCGCGCTGATCGGTTCCGCGCGCACCTGGGAGAAGCCTTCGTGGCAGAAGACCTTCGGCGCGTCGCCCGCGGAGGTCGCGGCGCTGACCGAGGCGGTCGCCGAGGTGCTCGACGCCGCCGTGCTCACCAGAGAGGAGCTGGTCGACGCCCTGGTGTCCGCGCCGGAGTTCCACCGGCTGGGGGAGGAGCTGCGATCCGGTTGGGGTGCGCTGCTCAAACCGCTGGCCTGGCAGGGCGCGCTGTGTCACGGCCCGGCACGGGGGACCAAGGTGACGTTCACCAGCCCGGCGCACCTGGTGCGCGACTGGCCCGGCCTGCCCGAGCCCGATGCCGCGGCGCCTGCGGCGATCCTCGGCTATCTCGGCGCCTACGGCCCGGCGACGCCGGAGACCTTCGACGCCTGGCTCACCCGCGGCAGCCTGCGCAAGACCACGGTGCGCCGCTGGTTCGCCGACTTGGGCGACCTGATCACCGAAGTCGACGTGGAGGGCCGTCGCGCCTTCCTGCCGACCGACCAGGTCGATGCCATGGCCGCCACCGCGCCGAGCGCGACGGTCCACCTGCTCGGCGCGTTCGACCAATACGTGCTGGGTCCTGGCACCGGCGACACCGACCTGCTGCCCGCCGCCCACCGCGCGAAGGTGAGCCGCGCCGCGGGCTGGATCTCTCCGATCGTCGTGGTGGGCGGACGCATCGCGGGCGTCTGGGAACTCACCGGGGACGCCGTCCAGATCACCATGTTCGACGGTGCGCCGTTGCCCACGCAGGGGCTGGAGGCGGCCGTCGCCCACGTGGCGCTGGCGGCCGGACGCCAGAGCCTCACGGTGCGTGCCGCGTAGCGGCGCAGTGCGGCGGCCACCCGGCGTTCCAGGGCGTGGAGGATGCGCTGCACACCAGAGCGGGCTGCTGGTGCTTCGACCCCGGAACGGGCGGGTCGCGGCGCAAAGGGCGTCGCGACCCGCACTGCCGGACCCGACCGCGTCGTCCGGACGCGGTGGCGCGTACGCACCGAGACGATCCCGGGTCAGGCGACGGCCGAATCGGCGACCGGTTCTTGCGGCACGACAGCGGGTTTCGGCGTGCGCGCGACCGCGCCGACCAGTCCCGCGATGACCGCTACCGCGGCGGTCGCATACCATCCGCGCCGGAACGCGTCGAGCGTCGCCTCGGGGCCTGCGGGTGAGCCCAGTACCGCGACCAGGCCCGCGACGCCGATCGCGAGACCGATCTGGCGCGCCATGCTCAGCACGGCCGACCCGGTGGCGAACCGCTGCGGCGGCAGTCCGCTGGTGCCCGCGGCGAAGGCGGTCGGCAGGGTGAGTCCGACGCCGATGCCGCTGACCACCATGCCGCCGAGCAGGCCGCCGACGTAGTCGGGTGTCAGGCTGATCGCCCGCGCCCACCACAGCATGCCCGCGCCGAACACGATCCCGCCCGCGGCGATGACCGGCCCGGCTCCGATCCGGCCGATGAGCCGCCCCGCCGAGGCGGCGACCACCGGCACCATCAGCGGGCCCGGCGCGATGGCCAGTCCGGTGCGCAACGCCGACCAGTCCCACACGTTCTGCGCCCACAGCACCACCGACAGCAGCATCGCGCCGAAGGCAACGTTGAACAAAACCGCGTTACCGGTCATCCAGGCGAAGTTCGGCGCGCGCAGCAGCGCCGGATCCACTACCGGGCTGTGGTGCCGGGCCGAGGAGACGACGAACGCCACGGTCAGGATGGCCGCCAGCGCGAACGCGCTCAGCACCCGCGCCGACGACCAGCCCCAGTCCTCGCCCTCCACCAGTCCGAGCACCAGGCTCGCGATCGCCCCGACCAGCAGCGCCGCGCCGAGCAGGTCGGGCAGCCGCCCACGGTCGCCCTCGGGGTCGGGCAGCGTCCGCAGACCGATGATCACGGCGGCCAGGCCGATCGGCACGTTGACCAGGAAGACCCAGCGCCAGCCGAATTCGACGAGTAGGCCGCCGAGCACGGGGCCGAGCGCCGCGCCGAGCCCGCCGAAGGCGACCCACAGCCGCACCGCGGCGGCGCGGCGGTGCGGTGGGCTGGCCGCGAGCACCAAGCCGAGCGAGGCGGGCGTCAGCAGCGCGGCGCCGACGGCCTGGAGGACGCGGAATCCCACCAGCGACCCGACGTCCCATGCGGTCGCGCACAGCGCCGATCCGGCGACGAAGATCGCCAGTCCCAGCAGGAAGGTGCTCCGGATGCTGCGGCGGTCGCCGAGCCGTCCCGCCGGGACCAGCAGGGCGGCGAACACGATCGCGTAAGCGTTGAGCACCCAGGACAGGCCCGAGATGCGCGCTCCGCCGAGATCGGCGGCCATGTCCGGCAGGGCGACGTTGACGATGAACAGGTCCAGGCTCGACAGCAGGACGCCGATCGAGACGACGGCCAGCACGACTCGGAAGTCGGTCCGCTCAGGCGGTGTAACAGAGGAATTCACGATCGTCTCCTTCAGCCGAGCACGCGGCGGGTCTGGCGGGCCGAGGCGAGCAGCAGGCCGCTCCGGTCCCAGATCGAGGTGTCGTCCACCGACCAGCCACCGCCGGTCGAGGCGTTCACCGTGCGTACCAGCACCGGGGAGCCGCCGGTCGGCACGTGGTGCAGATGGATCGACAACGCCACGGTGGGGATCGCGACGGGCGCGCGCAGCGTGGGGAAGACGGCGGGCGGCAACGCGTCGGCGAGGATGGCGAGGGCCGCGGCATCGGTGGGCGGCTCGGGGACGAGTTCGATCCACGCGCACATCATCGGTTCGTCCGCGCCGGTCAGCGGCAGCGGGCCCGCTGCGGGGCGGATGTCGAAATGAGCGCTCGCCGGCACGATTTCCGGCGGCAGGGCGAAGCGCGCGCAGGACTCGGGTTCGGGTACTCGTGGTGCGGGCGCGCCGGCGTAGTCCGCGACGCCCGATGCCGTGGTACGACCGAGTGTGACGGACGCTCCCGCGACGGGCCTGCCGTCCTGCTCCGCGCCCACCTCGACCACGACGGTGCTGCGGCCGACGGCGCGCTCGGTCGCGTGGAAGGTCAGCACGCCGTCCGTGGGGCGGCCGAGGAACCGGAGGTCGACGGCCCGCACCGGCAAGGGTTCGGTCGCCGCCGCGCGCGCCACCTCGATGAGCAGTGCCGCGATCACGCCGCCGTGCGGGCCGGTCCAGCCGCGCCAGGACCGGTCGACACGAGCCCGCCACCCGGCACGGGACTCGGTGAGCGCGAACTCCTCGGCGAGGCTCCGCTTAGTGAGTTGTTTCATGCAACGCACCATAGGGTAGTGAGTTTTATGACGCAACCGACTATGCTGACGACCATGCGCAGGACGAGCTTCGAGGAGATGAACTGCTCACTGGCCCAGTGCCTCGAGGTGGTCGGCGAGTGGTGGACGCTGCTGATCGTGCGCGACGCTCTGTTCGGCGTGACGCGCTTCGACGACTTCCGCGCACGCCTCGGCATCGCCCGCAACGTGCTCACCCAGCGTCTCGAGCACCTGATCGAGCACGGAGTGCTGACCAGGGAGCCCTACCAGGACAACCCGGTGCGCTACGACTACCGGCTCACCCCCAAAGGCCGCTCGCTGTGGCTGGTGGTCACCGCGATGCGGCAGTGGGGAGACGAATGGGCCGCCCCGGACGGTCCGCCGGTGCAAACCCTGCACACCACCTGCGGGCACCTCGCGACCGTCGAGCCGGTGTGCTCCGTGTGCGGTGAGCGCATCGCGGTGCGCGATCTGCGTCCGGTGCTCGGTCCCGGCGCCAAGGATCCTTCGCTGCTGCCATCGAGCTGAGGCCGGTTCGACCGATTCCGTGTTCGCCGCCGCGCGGCGCTAGGCTGCGGCGGTGGCGGACGGGCGAGTGCGGCAGCTGATCGACACGGTGGCATGGGTGCGCATCGAGAAGGGGCGCATTCTCTGCGCCAGACCCCGCGGCAAGGACGTCTTCTACATCCCGGGCGGCAAGCGTGAGGGCGAGGAAACCGATCTGCAGACGCTGCTGCGTGAGATCGAGGAGGAACTTACCGTCGCACTGCTGCCGGAGACCGCCGCGCACGTCGGCACCTACGAGGCAGTGCACGGCCCGCAGGACGGGGCGCTGGTGCGGATGAGTTGCTACACCGCGGAATATCGCGGAACGCTCGCCGCCAGCAGTGAGATCGAAGAGGTCGCCTGGTTCTCCTATGCCGAGCGCCCCCTCGTGCCCCCGGTCGATCAATTGCTGTTCGACGATTTGGTGCACGCGGGCCTGCTGCGGTGAATCGCGGGCCGGACAGCGCTACCGTCGGCGGTATGTCCTGGTTTCGGGCGCTGCTGCGTTACGCCGCCTACGCACTTCGCGCGCTGCCGCTGGCGGCGCGGCGGATTCCGACCCGGCTGCGCGCGCCGCGGCGAATGCTCGGTGAATCCGTTCTGCCGCACCGATTCTCGGCTCTACGGTCGGTGTCGCACTCGGTGCTCAGCGGCGGCGTCGGCCTGCAGACGTGGTTCCTGGCGTTCCTCGCGGTCCTCGCCGCGTTCCGTGGCGTCTGCTTTCCGCTCGTCGCAGGCCACGATCTCGAAAAATCGTGGGGCGGTCCGACTTTGGCGGGAGCGTGGGCGGTCCACGCGGCGCTCGGTGTCGGACTGCTACCGGTGTGGCTGTTGATCCTGGCCGGGCTGGGCGCGTTCCAGTTGCGGCTCACCCGCGGCCTGCTCGGCCGGAACGGGCCGCGCTGGCCCGCCCCGGCCGCGGTCGCGATTGTCGCGGGCGGCGCGCTGCTGTTCGTCGCGTGGATCCGGCAGGTGTGAGGACCCGATCACGGCAGCGGCATCCACCATGAAGGACGATGGGAACGTGAACGCTCCCGCTCCCGGCCCTGTTTTCGACGTGATCGCTGTGTTGAACGGTGCGGTGGACCTGCGCTCCTATCCGCGCAGGAACCTGGTCCTGAGCTCGCTTCAGGGCGGTGGGTTCGCGTTCGGCTCGGCCGGTTACCAGCGTGCGATCTTCGAGCCGGTCGTCCACCTGGTCAACGGCATCGAACTGCTCGAATCCCAGGGTTGGGAGCTGGTCAGCGTGCTCGACCGGAACATCTCGAACGTCAACTACACGTTGGCGTTCATGCGCCGAACCTGACGAGGCGGCCAGCGAGGGCGGCTTGTTCGAGCAAGCCTGCGGTGGCGAGGACTCTCTCCGCGTAGGTGACGGCCACCGATCGATCATCGATGTCCGGCACCCACGTACGAAGCGGCCACCGCCCTGGCGACCCTATGCACGAATTCCTCGCTCAGGTGGTGGCGTGTGCGCGCTGCGCCCGCTGGATGAGGTGCTCGACGAGGGTGAGCAGGACGTCCTTGCAGGAGCTGCGCTCGCGGGCATCGCACAGCATGACCGGGGTCACCGAGTCGAGATCGAGGGCGTCGCGCACTTCGTCGATGGTGTACCGCGGTGCGCCGTCGAAGCAGTTGACGCCCACCATGAACGGCAGGCCGCGCCGCTCGAAGAAATCCACGGCGGCGAAGGAGTTGCCCAGCCTGCGGGTGTCGGCCAGCACGACGGCGCCCAGCGCGCCGCGCGCCAGTTCGTCCCACAGGAACCAGAACCGATCCTGGCCCGGCGTGCCGAACAGGTACAGCACCAGGTCGCGGTCGATCGTGAGCCTGCCGAAATCCAACGCGACCGTGGTCGTGGATTTCTGCTCGACGCCGGACAGATCGTCGATGCCGGTGCTCACTTCGGTAATCAGCTCCTCGGTGCGCAGTGGCGCGACTTCGCTGATCGCGGAGACCATCGTGGTCTTGCCGACGCCGAACCCGCCGGCGACGAGGATCTTGACCGAGGCAGCCAGTTGCGGTGTGCCGCTCGGATCAAAGTTTTCGGATTCCATCCAGTACCGCTCGCAATATGTTGAGGTCATCGGGTCCGGCCTCCGTCGGGACGGGAGCACGGAAGATCAGTTGCCCGTCGCCGATCAGATCACCGACGAGGATCTTCGTCACCGCCAGCGGCAAACGCAACTGTGCGGAGAGTTCGGCGACGGTCTGCGAGACCCGGCACAGGCGAAGGATTTCGGCGTACTCGGGTTCGCTGCGTCGCAGCGCGGTCGCGGACGGGTCCGCCACCACGGTGGTGAGCATATCCAGTTCCGGCCCGGCGCCGCTGGTGCGCCCGCGTGTCAGCGCGTAGGGGCGCACCAGCGGGCCGGCCGCTTCGTCGAACCAGGGCTCACGCGGATTGGTCATGGCGGTCGCTACTCGACATGCCCGACGAGGTCTTGACGCGGGGTCGTGGACAGGTAGTTGCCCACGCGCTGGACGGTCAGGTTCATTTCGTAGGCCACCATGCCGAGATTGGCCGATTCGGCGGCTTGCAGTGCCAGGCAGGCGTTGTCGCCCGCGGAGGTCACGAACAGCACCGCGCGGTCGAGTTCGATGACCGCTTGGCGGACGCCGCCGCCGTCGAACCGGTTGCCCGCGCTGCGCGCCAGCCCGTAGAGCGCCGAGGACATCGCGCCGAAGTGTTCGGCGTCCTCGCGGTTCATTCCGCCGGAGCGGCCCAGTAGCAGCCCGTCGGTGGACAGCACCACCGCGTGGCGCACGCCTGCCAGCCGGTCGACGAGATCATCGAGCAGCCAATTGAGATCACCTGCGGGAGAAGCGGACACACCTAGCCTTCCTGTTCGTCGGAGATGACAGCGCGACGGCCCTGTCTGGTTCCGTTCTCGATGGCGGACATCAGATCACGGGCTTGCTCGGCGGAGCGGTGCGACTGCACGGATGCGGCCTGCTCCTGGACCGGCTGCGCCAATTGCGGTGCGAGGTTGGTCTGTCGATGCCTGCGGGGCAACGCCGGACGCCCGTCCGGCGTGACCTGCGTCGGCGCCTCGGTGTACGGGCGGGGTCCGTAGCGGGGGAGTTCGGCGGGTTCGGCAGGCAGGGTCGCCACCGGCGACGGCGCGGTCTGCGTGGGATTTCCCGTGTCCGCCACCGCCGGACCGGCGACGAGCTTGCGCCGGCTGCCGGGATCGGTGAGCTCCGCCGGAGTCTGCGCCGGGGCGGAATCGGCCGCGATGAGCGCGGACGGGATGATCACGATGGCCTTGATGCCGCCGTAGTCGGAGTCCGACAGCCGTACCGTGATGCCGTGGCGGGTGGCCAGCTGCGCGACCACGAACAGCCCGAGCCGGGAGTCCGCCGACAGGGCCGCCACGCCGAAATCCGGTGGGTCGCGCAGCATGTCGTTCATCTTGGCCAGCTCGGGTTCGGACATGCCCATGCCTTGGTCGCCGATCTCCACCACGACGCCCTTGCCGACCACGTTGCCGGTCACCTCCACCCGTGACTGCGGCGGGGAGAAGGAGGTCGCGTTGTCCACCAGCTCCGCGAGCAGGTGGATGAGGTCGGCGACCACCGTGCCGAGCACATGCACCTCGGGCAGCCGCGACACCCGGACCCGCGCGTAGTCGAGGGTCTCGCCGACGGCGCTGCGCACCAGATCGATCAGCGGCACCGGGTTGCGCCACTGCCTGCCCGGCTTGCCGCCGCCGAGGATGGTGAGGTTCTCGGCGTTGCGCCGCTCGCGGGTGGCGAGATGGTCGAGGCGGAACAGGGTGTCGAGCAGGATCGGGTCCTCCTGCCGCTGCTCGGCTTCGTCGAGGATCTCCAGCTGCCGGTGCACCACGATCTGGCTGCGGTGCGCGATGTTCAAGAACACCGCCCTGACGCCTTCGCGGGTACGAGCTTCGGCCACCGCCGCGGAGACGGCCGCCGAATGCGCGTGCTGGAACGCCTTGGCGACCTGGCCGATCTCGTCGCTGCCGTAGTCCAGATTCGGGGATTCGGCCGCGGGATCGACATCCTCGCCCGCACGCAACCTGCGCAGCATCTCCGGCAACCGCTCATCGGCCAAGGCAAGGGTTTCCCCACGCAACCGCTTCAGCCTGCGGATCACGCGGTTGGCCAGGACGACCGCCACGACGAGCACCAGAAGGCCCACCAGCAGCATGCCGCCGCCGGTGACGGCGGAGCTGGTCGCGGTCGCGGCGGCCTTGTCCTCGGCGGACCGCTGCACATTCCGGTTGTCCGCCGCCCAGGTGTCGAGCAACGTGCGACCGACCTCGGTGGCGGCGCGGTGCCATTCCTCCGTGCTCAGTGGCAGCGGCGGCACGCTCGTTTGCCGTGCGCCGCCGCTCTGGCCCGCGGCGGTGGCGCGCTGGATGATGGCGTTCTCCATCGCGGTCAGCTGTTGCCAGGCGGAGCTGGTGGTGAGCGCTTGCAATCGATCTTTGGTCGGACCGCTGAGTTCGGTGATGAGGTTGGCCAACTCCGAGTGGTAGAAGCCGGTCTGGTGAATGTACTCCTCGATCGGAATGGGTGGCGGCGTGGCGCCGTTGACGTACACCGCACCCAGGGCGTTGCTGCGGGCCATGGCCTCGCTCACGTAGTACAACCGGACACCGGCCACGGCCCGCACCGCGGTGTCGCTGTCCGGCGCGCCCTGCACGGCGTCCATGGCGCCTTTGGGAATCGGCTCGAGCAGCCGGTTGTAGAACATGTACGCGTCCGGGATCGGCAATGCCCCCGCGTCGGCGGCGGAGCGCACCATGATCATGTTCTGCATCAGGACATCGAAGTCGGCGTCCTTGCCGGTGATCTTCGTATCGTCGACGTTGCGCAGGTTGCGTGACGCCGTGAGCAGGCGGCGCACCGCCGCGTCCACCCGCAGGCGCACGCTCGCGAGCGAGGAGGAGAGGGTGTCGTCACCGGACAGCTGGGCGATCGTGAGGTGGCGTTCCTGCTGCACCGCGTCCATGACCTCGCTGGTCACCGCGATGGCGTTCTGGCTCTCGGCGGCCCAGTCCTTGGCCTTGGTCCCTTCGGCCACGAGATAGCCCGCTGCGCCCACACCGACCAAGAGCAGAGTCAGGCTCGGAATGAGCGCGATCGCCAGAATCCGGGTGCGGACCCCGAGCCTCGCTCTGAACATCGGCACAACGTAAACCACGAACCCGGCGATCCGGACGTCCTGTCCCGGTGAGCGGGACTGGATTTGACGTGACATGCTTTCCTGTGATTCCGCGCACGATCTGCCGAAAATTATTGCGTTGCCGCATAACTGGGAGTCAGCGGGGTCCGGTGCGGCCCGCCTGCGCGATCACTCGTGCGGCGATACCGCGAAATCATCCCGTAGCCGGTTCATGGCGCCTCGTACGCGGCGTAGATTGTCCGTATCCCTCGGTTACTCACAAGTAGGAGGCAACGATGCCCGCGCCGGAAGCCGATGTATTCGACCGCCTCAGCGCGCTGGCCGCGATCGAGGCGCCCGCGGAACGTCAGAGCAGGACGATCGCCGAAACCTTCACCGGAAAGCCGCTCGGCAGTGTGCCGGTCGGCACCGCCGCCGATGTCGCCGCCGCCTTCGACAAGGCCAGGGCAGCGCAGCAGCGCTGGGCCGCGCGGCCGGTGGCCGAGCGCGCCGCCGTGCTCGACCGCTACCGCGCGCTGGTGGTCGAGCACCGTGACTTCCTGATGGACGTGGTGCAGGCCGAGACCGGCAAAGCGCGCTGGGCGGCGCAAGAAGAAATCATGGGCCTGATGTTCGCGGCCCGCTATTTCGGCAGAATCGCGCCCGGCGTGCTGGGCGGCCACCGGGTACCGGGCGCGTTTCCCGTGCTCAACCGCGCCTCCGTGCGTTACCAGCCCAAGGGCGTGGTCGGCGTCATCGCTCCATGGAACTACCCGCTGTTGCTGTCGATCGGCGATTCCATACCGGCGCTGGTCGCGGGCAACGCCGTGGTGGTCAAACCCGACAGCCAGACTCCGTTCTCCACGCTGGCCGGTGCGGAGTTGCTCTACCGGGCCGGTCTGCCGCGGGAGTTGCTCGCGGTCGTCCCCGGGGCGGGCGGCGTCGTCGGCACCGCGATCGTCGATGCCTGCGATTACCTCATGTTCACCGGTTCGTCGGCGACCGGCCGCACCCTGGCCGAACAGTGCGGCCGCAGGCTGATCGGCTTCTCCGCCGAACTCGGCGGGAAGAATCCGATGATCGTGACCGCGGGCGCCGATCTGGACAAGGCCGCGCGGGCGGCCGTGCGCGCCTGCTTCTCCAACGCGGGGCAGCTGTGCATCTCGATCGAGCGGTTGTATGTCGAGCGGCAGGTGGCGGCGGCGTTCACCGAGAAATTCGTCGGCGCCGTGAACGCCGCGAAACTCGGTGCGGCCTACGACTATTCCACCGACATCGGCAGCCTGATCTCCGAGGCGCAACTGGAGACGGTGTCCAAGCACGTCGCGGACGCCACCTCGAAGGGGGCGAAGGTGCTCACCGGCGGCACCGCCCGCCCGGATCTGGGGCCGCTGTTCTTCGAGCCCACGGTGCTCGCCGAGGTGACCGACGAGATGGAATGCGCTCGCAACGAAACCTTCGGCCCGCTGGTGTCGATCTATCCGGTCGACGATGTCGAGCAGGCCATCCGCCTGGCCAACGACACCGACTACGGATTGAACGCCTCGGTCTGGGCGGCGAGTAAGTCCGAAGGCGAGCGAATCGCGGCGCGGCTGCACGCGGGCACGGTCTGTGTGGACGAAGGCTATGCGCCGGCCTGGGGCACCACGGGCGCGCCGATGGGCGGTATGGGCATCTCCGGTGTCGGGCGCCGCCACGGGCCCGACGGCCTGCTCAAATTCACCGAGCCGCAGTCGATCGTGGTCACGCGTTTCCTGAATCTCGACGCGCCGAAGTTCTTCCCCAAGGGCAAGTGGCAGCCGTTCCTGATGACCGTGGCCCGCAACCTGCGTTTCCTGCCCGGACGCTGAGGCACGCGTCCGTCCGGGTGGTCGTGCCCACCCGGACGGACGGCCCGCCGGTTCCGTGCAGGGGTCACGCCAACCGGTCGGCTCCGGTGCGCGGCGGCCCGCCCGCCGCCAGCGCCGCTGCTTCCTCGTCGGTGAGCAGCCGTGATCTGATGACGAAACGCATGTCCTCGAGCGTGTCCGAAGCATCGCCGCCGGGGTCGTCGGTCACGTCCACGGTGAGGTGGGCGTGCTTCCAGCGCTCGTACTGTTCCCCGCTGATCCACAACTCGGTGTGCCAGGGCAGGTTCCCCAGCAGAACATCCCCGCCGCCGATCCGGGACTCCCGGATGGGCAGGCAGCGCGGCGAGCCGCTGTCGCGGTGTCCGCCGGACTGGTGCAGCAGCACGGCCCCGTGCTGGTCGATCACATGGCGCAGCACGGCCCTGGCGCGGTCGGTGATGTCCACCCGCCGCGTTCGATGCGCCACCGCACCGCGGGGACGACGGATCCGGACGTCGGGTAGTCGGCGGTGCCGGAGTCCCGCCCCCGGTCTGGTGTAGCTCATGGTTCCTCGCAGATATCTCGGACCGAACCAACTATGGTCCGGGGAGGTTGGTGCGAGGTTGGTGGAAACCTCAGTCCCGCAACGCCGTATGCAGCCGAGCCGCGACAACGGCGCGGCGCACGTCGTCGGAGGGGAGCAGCCGCAGCGCGTGCTCGTGCACCGCGATGTCACGGGGCACGCGCTCGCCGAAGGCCACCGCGTGCTCGGCGCGGTCACCGGCGAGCACGGCGGTGCGCACACCCACGTCGAGATGGTCGCGCCACTGCAGCACGGCCGGCGCTTCCGAGCCGGGCAGCAGCGGCCCCCGGTACAGCCATACCGCCGAGGTGGTGTCGCCCGCCGTGACGGCGGCGAGCAGGTCGACCGCGTCGCAGGACACCGGGCCGGTCAGCACGTAACGGCGATTGCTGATCTGGCCGCCGATCGCGCGCCGCAGATGCGAGACGTCGGCCTTGAGCGTGCTGATGGACACCGCACGGTCGCCGTACAGGGCGGCATGCAATTGTTCCGGCGAGAAGCCGTCCGGCTGCAGCGCCAGCAGGGCGAGGATCTCCAGTTGCCGAGGCGGCAGCGGCAGCGGCGCCCCCTCGCGCACCAGTCGAGCGGTGCCGAGGCATTCCAACCGGATCCCCCGCGAGGGCACGGGCGCGGCCGTGCGCAACATCGTCTCCACCGCCGTCACCAGCGCCCGCACCGACGTGCGCACCGCCGGATGGGAGCGGTCCCAGGAGCTGGACAGGTCCAGCGCGCCGACCTGCCTGCCGTCGGGTCCGTGGATCGGCGCGGAATAGCAGACCCAGCCGTGCAGGGCGGCGACCAGGTGCTCGGCGGAGAACACGGTGGCGGGGCGATCGGTGTGCAGCGCGAGGGCGACGCCGTTGGTGCCCATGTGGCTTTCGTCCCAGCAGCCGCCGGGCGCGAGGTTGACCTGCTCGGCTCGTCTGCGCAGGGTGCGGTCACCGCAGGACCACAGCACGGTGCCGGCGCTGTCGGTGACCACGGCCAGGTAACCGGAGTCCTCGGTGACGGCGCGCAGTTCACCCGCCAGCGCCGTCACCGGTTCGCGCAGCGGGGAAGCGGCCCAGCGGTCGCCGATGTCGTCCACTCCCGGTGCGACGGTGGTACCCGGATCGACGGTGTGCAGCGACCGCCGCCAGGATTGCGCTACTTCGTTGCGCAGAACGGTGTTTCGTGGCTCCGGCATCGGCGGAGCCGTCGCCCATCGCTCCCATTCTCTTTCCAGTTCGACCCGCTGCTGGGTGAGGGTGCGGAACAGCGCCACGTGGAGGACCCATCGTCGTGTGAGCTCGTATTCGCACTCTCATTCTGGCGGACGCCGCTGACGGTGGCGAACCGTTCGGCCGCTACCCGCCGGTCGCGTCATAAGCTGACGCCATGGCGACCGGTTCTGCGCGGGCATGCCTCGCCGACGTCCACGAAATGGCCGCGGACATGCCCTAAGGGCATCCCTCGGTCCTGGTGCGCGCGGCCCGGCTCGGCGAACTGAGTCGTCGCGAACTCGCCGAGGTCATCCAGGACGCCTGGCTGTCGCGGGCCTCGCGCAAGCGCACGGCGGACTGGCTGGCCGCCCATCCACCGCGCTGATCGGTCACTTCCGAATGAAAATGCCCGCGACGTCGGCGTTCTTGATCGGGGTGTCGGCGTTGGCCTGGGCGCCGCACAGCAGGTCGACCGACACCATCGTCGCGTCCACCACGGTTCCTGCGGGCTCGCGGTCGTCGTTGCTCTGTTGCTTGACGAACTTGGTGATCGTCGTGCGCTTGGTGTCCTGGTCCTGCTTGATGTACTCGCTGCACGGGGTGTCGCCGCCGCGGTTGAGCGCGCGCTCGATGTCGGTGCAGCCCGCCAGCGCCATGGCGACCATCGCGATCCCGAGGCCGGTTCGGCCGGTTCGTGACAGCGTGGCGTTCATGGGACTCCTCCTGACGGTTCGGCGGCGTTGCCCGCCGCGATCGGACTCCAGACTAGTTGTAGGAGGCCGCGCCGTCGGTGCCACGCTGACCCGACAGGCGGCCCTCAGTCCGTGATCACCGCGGCGTCTTCGCCGCGGGTTCCGCGCGGCGCGCGGGTAGCCGTGGCGGTCAGCAGCAGGCCACACATGGTCAGGCTCGCGGCTACGAGGTAGATGGGCCTGGGGCCGGCGGGGGAGTCGGCGATGAGTCCGCCGAACAAGCCGGCGCAGGCGGCCGCGACCTGGTAACCGGACGCGTTGACGGCCATGGCCAACGTGGGCGCCTCGGCGGCGGCCGTCATGACGCGTGCTTGCATGCCGGGGATGATCGCGAAGCCGAGCATCCCGATCACCACGACCGCCGCCGCCGTGAGTGCGGTCGAGGTGGCGACGAACCAGGTACTCGCCAGGATCACGGCCAGCAGTCCGAGCAGGGCGGGTTGGAAGAAGCGCGGATTTCGGTCATGGAGCGTGCCGCCGACGAGATTGCCGATCGTCGCACCGACGCCGTAGGCGAGGAGCAGGACCGGCAGCCGGGTGGCGGGATGACCGCCGAGATCGGTGAGCAGCGGGGCGAGATAGCTGAACACCATGAGAACACCGACGTTGCCGACCGCGGTGATGGCCAGCGCCACCAGCACCGGCCGCTGTCGCAACACCCGCAACTCCGCGACCGCCGAGGTCCGGCCCGCATCGCTCGGTGGGCTGAGCAGCCAGAACACCAGACCCAGGCCGATCAGGCAGATAACCGCGATCGCAGTGAACGTCGCGCGCCAACCCGACTGATGGCCGATCCAGGTGCCGATCGGCGCTCCGAGAATCATGGCGGTATTCATCCCGAACGCCAACCGGGCCACCATCGTCCCGGCTCGTTCTGCGGGCGCGGACCGCACGGCGATCACAACGGCTTGGGCGAAGAAGGTGGAGCTCACCAGCGCGGTGAGCACGCGGGCGGCCAGCAGCACGGGGAACCCGGAGGCCAGGGCGGAGACCGCGTTTCCGACGACCGCGACAACCAGCAGCGCCAGCATCAGCCGCTTTCGATTGATCCCGGCGGTCGCCGCGGTGAGCACCGGGCCGCCGATGATCATGCCGATGGCGTAGGCCGTGACCAGCAGGCCCGCGGTGCCGACAGCGACCCCGAGATCGGTGGCGACCTCGGGAAGTATTCCGGCCACGACGAACTCGCCGGTCGTGATGCTGAAGACGCAGAACATGAGGACCGTAATTCGAAGCATGCCGGCACGCTAAACTCTCACGTCGACGTGAGAGTCAAGCCCGGGTAGCGAACGGAGCGGCCCGATGAAGATCGGCGAGCTGGCAGATCGGACCGGCGTCAGCGTGCGAGCGCTGCGCTACTACGAGGAGAAGGGGGTCCTGAATCCGGATCGAACCCACAGCGGATACCGGATCTTCACCGAAGCCGATGTCCGCACGGTGGCGCACATCCAGACCCTCCTCGCGGCGGGTCTCGGCATGGACCTCATCGGCCAGATCCTGGCCTGCCTGTCCGGCGAATCCTTGTTACTGGACAGCTGCCGCGAACGTCTCGAAACAGAACGCCGCCGGATCACCGGCGACATCGACCAACTGATCCACACTCGGTCGCTGCTGGACGACTTGCTCGCCACCGCCAAACCTCCGGCCCGGTACAACCTCGCGGAGTCGGCCACCACATAGTGGCGCCAACTGCCCGACCACCGCGGTGGGTCCGCCGGTACTGCATCCAAACGATCACCGCCACCGCGGCGATCTTGGATCGTATCCTGAGCGCCGTCCGGGCGAAGGGCCTCGCCGACGGCGCACTCGGTACCGCCCGGGCCGAGGTGCAGCGAGCGATCGCCGCCGGCTACGGAGCCGACGGATTCGGCAGGCTCGCGGCACTCGATCAGGCGCGGAAGACGCACAGCGGGACGTCGATCTCCGCCGGGGTCAGCGAACCGTGGTGACCGACCAACCGCGACTGCAGCGGTTCGGCGCCGGTCCGGATGACGCCGCGCCGCCCGCGCGCGACGACGACCAGATCGCCGATGCGCTGGGCGACCGCGGGGTCGACGGTGGGGCCGAACCAGCCGCGTCCCATGGTCTCCGCCCTGGTCAGCACCTCGAAGTCCGCGCCGAGCGTGGCCTCCCACGCCGCGGCGACGTCGGATTCGGCGTCCGGCTCGGTGTAGATGTGCCTGGCGCGGGCCTCGCCGCCGAGCGCTCGAACGCCCTCTTGCAGCACGGGGGTGGTGTCGAAGTCGATACGGTCGTCCAAGTGCACCATGCCGTGGTCGGCGGTCACCAGCAGCGCCGCTCCGGCGGGCAACTCCTCGGCGAGCGCGGCGGCGAGCCGGTCGGTGTTCGCCAGTTCCAGCTCCCAAGAACGGGATGCGGGCCCGCGCACGTGCCCGGTGAGGTCCAGATCGCCGTGATAGGTGTAGACCAAGGAACGCGGACCGGCGCGCAGCGCGTCGCTCACATTCGCGACGAGATCGCCGAACGAGAACTGGGGGCGGAACTCGCAACCGCGCAGCACCGCCTCGGTCAATCCCGATCCCGCCTGATCGCGCGGCGATACCTGTGCCACGGCGATGCCGTCGGCGACGGCCCGCTGGAAAACCGTTGTCCGGGGCTGGAATTCCGTCGGAACGAGTTCCTTGCGCAGATCGGATTTCGGCACGCCGTGCAGCCGCCAGGACAGCGGCGTGAACAGCGGGTCGTATCCGGGCACGTGGAACAGATAGCCGACGATGCCGTGCTCGCCAGGGGGAACGCCCACTCCGAGCGAGGCGAGGCTGGTGGCCGTCGTGGTCGGGAAGCCGGCCGTGAGCGAGATCGGAGCGAGACCGGACAGGAAGGGCGCAGCAGCGGGATTGGCGATCAGATCGTGGTAGCCCAGCCCGTCGACCAGCAGCACGCAGACCCGGTCGGCGTCGAGCCCGAGCCCGAGGCGGTCGGCCTCGCCGGGCACGCCGAGACCGGCGAGGACGGAGGGCAGCAGGTCGGCGAGAGAACCGGTACCGTAGCGCGGCGCGACGAACACGAGGGTCAGGATGTCAACGCGGGCGGCGAGCTGGCAAGGGCTTTCACGCCTGTCCGGTCTCGAAACGGCTCACTTTGCCTTCCCGCAGGACGAACCGCCAGGTGGTTCGCATCGAGCCCCAGCGCGAATTGGTGTAGTCGGCGACCAGTTCGGTGCCGTTGTCGCCGACCGACTCGACGCGCATGCGGCCGTTGCTGTCGAAGATCTCCGCTTCGGTCCACTGGGCGAGGTTGCGCTCCACGCCGTCGTCGGACATGGTGGCGTCGTCGGTGAGAACCGCGTAGAAGCGGTCTTGATCATTGGCGTTGAGAGCGTCGACGAACTCCTGCACCGTCGGATCCAGCTGTGCGGTCATCCGTGTCGTCCTCTCGGATCGGTGTGGGAAGCATCGGAGGAGCAAACGTCTGGCGTTTACTCTAGGGCAGCGGTGACTCGCCGGGTTCGATCAATGTCGCGAAGGTCCGCATCACATCGTCCACCAGCGCCGTGGCGGTGGAGCCGAACTGTTCGGCGCGCTTCTCCAGCTGTCCGTCCAGCCACAGCGAGGCAAGGCCGTGGCCGAGTCCCCAGAACATGACGGCCAGTGTGTCGGCTTTGTCGGCGGGCAGCGCGCCCGCGCGCACGCACTCCGCGATCGCGTCGGCCAGCACCGCGAAAGCGGCGTCGCCCGCGGCCATGGTGTCGGGATGCTTGTCGGGCTGGGAGAGTTCGGGCCGGAACATCAAGCGGAAGTAGGCCGGTTGCTCGCGGGAGAACCGCACGTAGGTGTGCGCCAGCGCGGTGAGGGCGGCCATGGGCGTCTCCGCTTCGGCGCGGGCGGCCGCCAGTCGCGTTCCGAGCATCTGGAATCCCTGGGTGGACAGCGTCGCCAGCAGGGCGGCTCGGTCGGGGAAGTGATGGTACGGCGCCGCGGTGCTCACGCCCGCCTCGCGGGCCACCCGGCGCAGGCTGACCGCCGCGAGCCCTTCGGTTTCGATCAAACGCAGGCAGGCGGCCAGCAGCGCGTCGCGCAGGGCGCCGTGGTGGTAACTGGTCCGCGTCACCGTCCGAGCGTATGCGACGCCTCCTGGACAACCTAACTATGCGATGCTTAGATTATCTGAGCGGCGCTCAGATGACTGCCGCCTCAGCCAATCCACGAGACGGATGAACTAATGAGCACACGGGTATCGGTCACCGGCGCAACGGGATTCGTCGCCGGTCACGTCATCGCCGAATTGCTGGAACACGGTTACGCCGTGCGCGCGACGGTTCGTGACCTCGCCGCCACCGGCAAACGGGCACACCTGGTCGAGCTGGCCCGGCGAACCGGGGGCGAACTGGAGTTCGCGCAAGCGGACCTCAACGGCGACGACGGCTGGGCGGCCGCCGTCGCGGGCAGCGCGGCGGTGCTGCACGTCGCCTCCCCGTTCCCCACCACGCCGCCCGACGACGAGCGAGAACTCATCGATACCGCGGTCGAGGGAACGCTGCGCGTGCTGCGCGCCTGCGCCGCCGCGGGCACCGTCCGCCGGGTGGTGCTCACCTCGTCGATCGCGGCGATCGTCGCCGGTCACACCGATGAGGGCCTCCGCACCGAGGCCGACTGGACGGTGGTCGAGCGCAGTCCGGCCTACCAGAAGAGCAAGACGCTGGCCGAGCGGGCGGCCTGGGATTTCGTCGCGGGGCTTCCGGCGGGCCAGCGCTTCGAACTGGTCGTCGTCAATCCGGGCATGGTGCTGGGGCCGCTGCTGTCCGCCGCGACGAGCACCTCGCATGAACCGGTGCGCAGATTGCTCGCCGCGGACGCGCCCGGCATGCCACGCGTCGGCTGGGCGCCGGTGGACGTGCGCGATCTCGCCGTAGCCCACCGGTTGGCGCTGGAGACGCCGGAAGCCGCGGGCAACCGATACATCTGCGCGGGCGAGCACCTGTGGATGGGGGAGATGGCGCGCATTCTCGCCGAGGAATACGGGCCGCGCGGATTCCGGGTGCCGACCAGGCAGCTGCCGAACTGGCTCGTACGCTGCGTCGCGATCTTCGACAAGAGTCTCCGGCTGACCGTGCCGACCCTGGGGCGCACCGAGTCGCTCAGCGCCGACAAAGCCCGGCGCGAACTGGGCTGGACCATGCGGCCGGTGCGCGAAACCGTCTTGGACACCGCCGAAAGTCTGCTGCACCACCGGATAGTCGCGCCGCCGCGCGGCAAGTCCGCCCCCCACGCCACCGCGCCGCACGCCGTGCGGGTCTGAGGGTGCGGACATGCTGATCGCGACGCTGATCATCACCACGGTCGCCATGATCCGGCGCCGGTCCGCCCGTCGATCCCCGCGCGTGAACCCCGCCGGGCACACCGCTCCCGGCCCGGTCGGGCGAGCGCTGCGACGGCCGGTGCCGGCGGCCGCCACGGTCGTCGCACTGCTGGGCGTCGTAGTTGCCGCGGGTGCGCTCGCCCAGTGCTGACCCGGCCCCGGAGTACGGCGGCCCGGCCCGGTTCGCTAGACAGGACACGTGACTGCACAGCACCCTTTCCGGTTCGGTGTCAACATGGTGGTCCCCGAATCACGTTCGGGTTGGATCGAAAAGTGCCGTCGGGCAGAAGAACTCGGCTTCGACGTGGTGGGTGTCGCCGATCATCTCGGCCTGCCCGCGCCGTTCCCCGCGTTGATCCTGGCCGCCGAGGCGACCGAGCGGGTGCGGTTGAACACCTTCGTGCTCAACACCGCGTTCTACAACCCGGTGTTGCTGGCCCGCGACGTGGCCGGCGCCGATCAGTTCACCGACGGGCGGGTGGAACTCGGGCTCGGCGCGGGCTATGTGCAGGCCGAGTTCGAGGCCGCGGGCATCCCGTTCGAGAGCGGGAGCAAGCGCGTCGAGCACTTGGAGCAGACGGTGATCACCCTGCGCAGGCTGTTCGCCGATCCGGAGTATCAGCCGCAGCCCGCGCAGCCGTCGGGGCCGCCTGTCCTCATCGGCGGATGGGGTGATCGTCTGCTCGGCGTCGCCGCGCGGCACGCCGACATCATCGCCTTCACCGGCGCGGCGGCCGCGCGCAACGGCGGGCCGCTGCAGATGGCCGGGCTCGCCGAGATCGAGGAGCGCGTCGCCTATGTGGGGCAACTGCTCGGTCCACGGCTGGACAAGGTCGAGTTCAACATCCTCGTGCAGCGGGTGGTGCCGCCGCGCGAACGCGCGAGCGTGCTGGAACTCTTCGGTCCGGCGCTGCCGCCGGACGTCGCCGACTCCCCGGAGGAGCACCCGCTCCTGCTGATGGGCACACCCGAGGAGATGGCCGACCGCCTGCGCGACCGGCGCGATCGCTACGGCATCAGCTACGTCACCGTCCTCGAGGACAGCATGGAGAAACTCGCCCCCGTCATCGAGTTGCTGCGCTGAGCCGCCGGGTGCGGGTCAGGGCAGCGGATCGATGATGACGCGCGGATCGATCTGCCGGAGCCGTCTCGGACGGCTGGTCAGGCAGGGCCAGGTGCGGGCGACCGCTTCGCGGGTGACATGCCCCGCGGCCGCCAGGATATCATCGCCGAATGCCGGCAGTGGCGGGCCGGTGCGGTCGAACGTCGGGACGACGGTGTGCGGCAACCCGACCAGCACGGCCAGGATATCGAGCCGGTCGGCCGGGATGTGCGTGCGCGCCGCCGCGAGCACGGTGCTCGGAACGACGATGGTGCTTCCCGCCTCGACCGTCGCCCAGACGACCGCCTGGGCGTAGTTGGCGCGGTTGGCGAACGCGACGACCGCCGCGGCGTCGAAGACGACACCGCCGAGGGCCCGGGAGGTCACGCCGCGCCGGCGAGCCGTGCGCGCACCTCCTCCCCGGATAGTAGCGGGGGCATCGGCACGGCGTGGCCGGGCAGCGTGCGGATGGCCTTTCGCGGTCTGTGCTCCCGAAGCGGCGGCATGCCACGACTCTAGCCGGGTGCGTCCTCGGGACCGAGGATCACGCGGGCTTGTGCCACAACAGTGTGTAGCGCCACATGAGCCGCCGCCGTACGCGCGCGCCGGGCAGGAGTTCGGCTGCGGTGGAACGGATTTCGGCGAATCCGTCGATGGGGTCGCGCGTTCGCGCATTCGGCCCGCCGACACGGTGGGAAAGGTGGATCGCCCAGATGAGCGGGAACAGCGGGAAGTAGTGGAAGTCCGTGCGCGGCGACATCTTCCACAAGCCGACCACGGCGAGCACGCCACCAGGTGCGACCAGACGGCGCAGCGCCGTGAGCCCCGCCCGCAGGGGAACGTGGTGCAGCGTGGCCACGGTGGTGACGACATCGAACGAGCCCGCGTAGTCGAGGAAGTCGGCCTGTTCGAGGGACACCCCCGCCACGGCGGGCGCTCGGGCGATGATGGCGGGGTCGACGTCGATTCCGGTGACCGTCAGCCCGCGTCCGGCCAGCTTGCCCGCCAGCAAGCCGTCCCCGCAGCCGATGTCGAGGGCGGTGCGCGCCGAGCGTGGCACCTGCTTCAACAACCAAGGGTGGTAGTGAGTGTTGTGATTCCAGTAGGGATCATCGCGCACGCTGTCACTGTAGTGCGGTGGTCAACCGGAGGGCTCCGTGACCGTGAACCGCTGAGCGCCGGTCACTCGGAGCAGTTCCAGGGCCGACGCTTCCTTGCTGCCGGGCGCCGCCGAATAGACGACGACGGCTTGGTCGGTGTCCGGGACGAGCAGGGTGTCGCAGTCCAACCGCAAGCAGCCCAGCTCCGGATGATCGATCGTCTTGGTCGCGCTACGCCACTGACCGGATCGTCGCGCGTTCCACAGCTGCTCGAAGCGTGGACTGCGCGAACGCAATTCGGAAACCAATCGCAGCAGTCCGGGATCGTCGGGGTAGCGGGCGCGGGCGCTGCGCAGACTGGCGACCGAGAAAGCGGCGGCATTGTCCGCCTCGGCGGGTGTCATCATCACCCGTCCGGGCTCGGTGCCGAGGAAGCGCTGCCAGATGATGTTGCGCTGGGCGGGCGGCCACGCGGAGAAATCGCCGAGCAGCGCGGTCGCCATCGGATTCCAGGCCAGCAGATCGGCTTTCGCCGACAGCACCAGCGCGGGCAGATCCGCCATCCGGTCCAGCAGACGCAAGACGCTGGGCCGCACCACCATGTCGATCCGGCCTGCCTGCGGAAGCGCCGCGCCCGCGAGCTGGAACAGCAGTGCGCGGTCCTCGTCGTTGAGCCGCAGCGCGCGGGCGAGCGCGGCCAGCACCGAGCTGGACGGCCGGGGGCCGCGCCCCTGCTCCAGCCGCACCACGTAGTCCACGCTGACCCCCGCGAGCTGCGCGACCTCCTCGCGTCGTAATCCCGGCACCTGCCTGCGCGCGCCCGCGGGCAGCCCGACATCCACCGGACGCACCCGGTCACGCGCCTGCCGCAGCAGGGCGGCCAGCTCGGTTCGATCCACATCCCGATCATGCCGCAGCGGTTCGGTGCGGGGGTGGGATCGCTGCTCCCAGGAGATGGCATCCCTGGCGCGGGGTTGCCGGAACCGTGACGCTGGCTCCGTGAACGACACGACTACGGCCCTGGTGACCGGGGCGAACAAGGGCTTGGGACGCGAAACTGTCCGTAGGCTGGCGGATTTGGACTGGCGGGTGTTCCTGGCCGCTCGCGACGAGAAGCTGGGCGAGGCGGCCGCGGCGGAGTTGACCGCGACGGGGGTGTCGGTCGAGTTCGTCCCGCTCGACGTCACCTCCGCCGCATCGATCGCGGCTGCGGCCGAATACGTCCGCCAGCGCACCGCGCGGCTGGACGTGCTGGTCAACAACGCGGGTATCGGGGGCACCAGGAAGACGCCGGATCTCGTCGATGCCGCGGACATGCGCGCGGTGTTCGAGACCAACGTCTTCGGTCCGGTGCAGGTGACGAACGCGTTCCTGCCGCTGTTGCGGGCCGCGGCTCAGCCGCGGATCGTGATGGTCTCCAGCGGTATCGGCTCGCTGGCGCGGACCTCCGACCCGAGCCGGATCGAATCCACGTTGCTCGGCCTGCCGTATCCGGCGTCGAAGACGGCGCTGAACATGATCACCTCGCAGTACTCTCGGGCACTGCCCGGCTTCCAGGTCAACGCCGCCGACCCCGGCTACACCGCCACGGACCTGAACGGGCACTCCGGCTTCCAGACCGTCACCGAGGGGACCGACGCGATCGTGCGGCTGGCCACGCTTCCGCAGGACGGGCCGACCGGCGGCTTCTTCGACCGCGTCGGGCCGGTCCCGTGGTGAGCCGCCGACGGGACCGGCGGCCGGGTCGCTGGGGCGCGTGCGCATCGAGCGATGCCACGTGCGGTCACGGCGGAGCCGCTCTGGTCAGCGCGCGCCGCCGTTGACATACAGCGTCTGGCCGCTGACGTAGCTCGCCTCATCGCTGGCGAGGAACGCGATGACCGCCGCGACTTCTTCGGGCTGTCCCACCCGGCCCAGTGGCGTCCGGTCCGCGGCGGCCTTCTGGTGGTCTTCGGCCGTCAGGCCGACCCGGTGTGCGGTGGCGGCGGTCATGGCGGTGGCGATATAGCCGGGCGCCACCGCGTTCACCGTGATGCCGTAGGGCCCGAGTTCGAGCGCGAGCGTGGCGGTCAGCCCTTGGATGCCCGCCTTGGCGGCCGCGTAGTTGGCCTGCCCGCGATTGCCGAGCGCCGACCGGCTCGACAGCGAGACGATCCTGCCGTACCGCTGGGCCACCATGAACGTCTGCGCCACCTGCGCACAGTGGTAGGCGCCGGTCAGATTGACCGCGAGCACCGCGTTCCAGTCCTCCTCGGACAGGCGGAAGAACAGGTCGTCGCGCGTGATCCCCGCGTTGTTCACCAGAATCTGCGGGCTGCCCAGATCGGTGGCCACGCGATCGAAAACCTGCCCCACCGAGCCGCGGTCGGTGACGTCGCAGACATAACCGCGCGCCACGCCGCCCGCGGCGGTGATCCGCGCGGCGGTCTCGTCGGGCTCGTTGCGGTCCAGGACGGCCACGGCCGCGCCCTCGGCGGCGAGGCGCAGCGCGGTGGCCGCGCCGATGCCCTGAGCCGCGCCGGTGACGACCGCGACGCGGTCGGTGAAGCGGTGCATCGGAAGTTCTCCTGTCAGAACGCGGCGACGCCGGTCAGGGCGCGGCCGATGAGCAGTTTCTGGATCTGGCTCGTGCCCTCGTAGAGGGTCATCACCTTGGCATCGCGCAGATACTTGCCCACGGGGAACTCGTCGATGTAGCCGTAACCGCCGAATACCTGCACCGCGCGATCGGCCGCACGGACCGCGGCCTCGGAAGCGAACAGCTTCGCCTTCGACGACGCCAGCGCGAATTCTTCGCCGCGGTCGATGAGATCGGCGACCCGCCATACCAGCAGCCGCGCCGCGTCGACGTCCAGCGCGATGTCGGCGAGCAGTTCCTGCACCAGCTGGTGGGCCGCGATCGGCTTGCCGAACTGTTCCCGCTGGGTGGCGTAGCCGACGGCGGCGTCCAAACACGCCTGGGCCAGCCCGACACACCCCGCCGCGACCGACATGCGGCCTTTGGCCAGCGCTGCCATCGCCACGGTGAAGCCTTTGCCTTCGTCGTGCAGGCGGGCGCTGTCGGGTACGCGCACCCCGTCGAGGACGAGTTCGGCGGTGGCCTGGCCACGCAGCCCGAGCTTGCCGTGGATCTCGCGCGCGGCGAAGCCGGGGGAGTCGGTGGGGACGAGGAACGCGCTGATGCCCCGGTGTCCTTCGCCGCCGGTACGCGCGAACACCAGCGCCACATCGGCCCAGGTGCCGTTGGTGATGAACATCTTCGTGCCCGACAGCACCCAGTCCGCGCCGTCGCGCGTCGCGCGGGTGCGCAACTGGGCGGCATCGGATCCGGTGCCGGGCTCGGTGAGCCCGAAACAGCCGAGCGCCTCCCCCGTGACCAGCCGCGTGAGCCAGGTCTGCTTCTGCTCCTCGGTGCCGAAATGGTGGATCGACTTGGCGACCAAGCCGAGCGAGACCGAGACGATGCCGCGCACGGAGGAATCGCCCCGTCCCAGTTCCTCCAGGACCAGGCAATAGGTGAGGTGGTCGCCCGCGCTGCCGCCGTACTGCTCGGGGATGGTGAGCCCGAGGAAGCCCAGTTCACCGAGCCGGGCGACGATCGAACGGTCCACCTGTTCGTCGCGATCCCATCGCGCGGCGTGCGGCGCGATCTCCCGGTCGACGAAATCGGAAGCGAGCCGCCGTGCCGCCGTCTGCTCGCCGGACAGTTCGAGGTTCATGCGCAGTAGGCTAGCGACCGGTAAACTAACGGTGCAAGTTTTTGGCACGAAGCGGCGATCCACCGCGGCACCACTGAGGTGGACTTGTCGGTGCGCCGGGCGAGGTTGTTTCGAGAAAGGGAGTTCGGCACCGGCCGGGGGCGGTCCCGACAAGCCGACGTCGCGACCGGAGCGGCCTAAGCGGTGACCGCGCCGAACTCTGTCGCCAGCCAGGCGGGGAATTCGGTGAGATCGGCCAGCACCACGTCCGCGCCCGCCGCGCGCAGTTCGTCCGTCGTGCACGGCCCGGTGCTGACGCCGACCGCGAAGACGTCCGCGGCGCGTGCGCCGTTCATGTCGCCGACGTGATCGCCGACGAACAAACTCGCGCCCTGTTCGCGCAGCGTCGCCGCCTTGCCCGCCGACCACAGGTCACCCGCGAGATGGTCGACGCGCCAACCGAGTTCGGCGATGTGCAGCTGCGCGAGCGGGGCGTGCTTGCCGGTGACCACGAGCACTCGGCCGTTGCGGGCCTCGACGGCCGCCAGCGCGGCCTGTGCGCCCGGCATCGGGGGGATGCTCGAGACAATCGTCGGATACAGCGCGCGATAGCGAGTCACCAGCGCCGGAACGAGATCCTCCGGCGCGCCCGCCTCGACGAGCAGGGTGGCCAGCGGCGGGCCGAGCCGATCGGCGAAGGTCGTCCCGCACAGCGGCAGATCGAATTCGACGCCGAGCAGGTCGATGGCGCGCGCGACGCCCGGCCGCGAGTCGATCAGCGTCATGTCCAAGTCGAAGCCCACGGTCCAGGTCACCTGACCGACCCTAACCGCCCGTGCCGCGGCGTGCCGGTGCGGCTGTTGTGATTCACAACTCCGCCGCGCGAGTGGCGGGATCGTCCGAACTGTGGGTGTGGCCGTCGTGATCCACGTGGAACCGCCGATGCACTCGGTGCCGGGTAAGAGACTGTGCCGCTGGCAAATTCAGCAGCGAATGCAAGCCGGCGTCAGGTGTATCGCGGCGGCGCGGCGCGCTTGGCGTATCCGCTGACCGGGCTGATCTCCATCCGGTCGATCCCGCTCAGCGCCCCGATCCGCTCCGTCGTGTAGCGGAACAGGTCGTCGGCATCACGACAGACGACGCACACCAGCAGATTGTGCGGTCCGGTGATGACGCCGACGAACGCCGCCTCCGGATCGGCCGCCAGCGTGGTCGCGACGGCGAGCAGGTGGGCGGGGGAAACCATGAGCCACAGCAGGCTCTGCACGGTGAACCCGAACAGCGCGGGATCGATCTCGACGTCGAAACCGAGCACCCGGGCGTGGCGCAGTTCCTCCACTCGCCGCCGCACGGCGGATTCCGACCGACCGACGGCTCGCGCCAGCCGTGGATACGCTGCCCGTCCATCGGCGGCAAGCGCGAGAAGCAGCCGCCGATCCAGTTCGCTCGGCGCCACGGTCGCGGCCGGACCGGTGTGGGGTGTGCCGAGCGCCGCGCTCTGTTCGGCGGACAGCGCCGACATCCGTCCCCGCCAGCGTCGTCGCATGACGTGCCGCAGCACACGCTGGGCGTCCACCGCGCCGACGGCCGGATGGCGGGCCAGTTCGGGCAGGGGAGCGTCGCCGGGCACGCGGAACAGGCACGTCAGCTCGGTGCCGCCGCCGATGACGGTCACCCAGGCGGTATCGGCGCGGCGCGCCAGCGCGCGGGCCATGGCCGCGGTGGCATCCGGTCGGACGCGAAGACGGACCAGCCACTCGCTGTGGCCCACCCGGCCGGTGTCGGCGACCCCGGTCACCCGCAAACCGCCCGTGTCCAGCAGCCGCCGGTAGCGGCGGGCCAGCGTGCGCTCCGAGACGTCCAGCACCGGGGCGAGCCTGCTGAACGGCGCACGGCCGTCGAGCTGCAACGCGTGCAGCAGGCCTCGGTCGACGCCGTCCAAAGTGACCGAATCCACCACGTCAGCGTAGGTCAGTGCCGGAATCCGGCGAATCGTCCGTGCTGACGGGCGGCGCGGCGGGTGCCGCACGAGCATCGTCGGCATGCAGAAACCGATCGACGCCATCCACCACACCGGAATCCTGACCCGCGATCTGGACGGCTTGGAACGCCGCTACCTCGACCTCGGATTCACGCTGAGTCCCCGCTCGCGGCATCTGCTGAGCGCGCGACCCGGTGAACCGCCGACGCCGGGATGCACGGCCAACCGGTGCGCGCTGTTCGGCGGCTCCTACCTCGAGCTGCTCGGCATAGTGGACGAGTCCGCACCGGACCCCTGGCATACCAAGGCGATGGCCGACGAATACGAAGGTTTTCGTCTGCTCAACCTCGAGACCGGTGACGCCGAGTCGGCGCGGCGGCAACTCCTGGCCGCGGGCCTGCGCGCCACCGGTGTGCTCGACCTGGAGCGCGACGTCGAGACCGAGGACGGCGTGCGCACGGTCCGCGCGCGGGCGGTGCACGTGGACCCGAGTTCGACACCGGAGGCGCTGCTCGGCGTCGCCCAGCATCTCACCCGCGGCTACGTGCACCAGCCGCGCTACCTGTCGCACCCGAACGGCGCCGTTGCCATCGCCGCCGTGCTGATCGTCGTGGCCGATGCCGACTTCGACGCGGTCGTCGAACGCTACTCCCGCATTCTCGACGTCGCCGCCGTGCACAAGGCACCGCTGACCGTGCTGGAGATGGGCTCGGGCCGGCTGGAACTGGTGCGCGCGTCGCAGGTCGCCGCTGTGTTGCCGGGCGAACCGGCACCCGCACCGTCGTACCTGGCCGCCATGACCATCGCCGTGCGCGATCTCGCCGTCGCCCGCGAGGTCATCCGGAACGCGAATGTGCCGGTTCGTGAGACGGACGAGGGTTTCCACGTCTCCGCGCGCGACGCCTACGGCGCCGGACTGTTCTTCGTCGCGGGGTGAGTCAGGGGCCGGTCGGCGGAGCGCTGGGCGCGGTCTCGGCGAGGGTGGAGCGCTTGCGTCCGTATCCGAGGTAGACCGCGATGCCGACCAGGACCCACACACCGAATCGCACCCAGGTCAGGGCATCCAGCGTGGTCGCGAGCAGCACGCAGCCGATCAGCGCCAGCAGCGGAACCACGGGCACCAGCGGGGTGCGGAACGGGCGTTCGCGCTCGGGTTCGACCCTGCGCAGCACCAGCACGCCCACGCACACCACTGCGAACGCCGACAGCGCGCCGATGTTCACCAGTTCGACCACGATGTCGATCGGCAGCAGGCCCGCGATCGCCGCGCCGAGCGCTCCCAGCAGCAGCGTCAGGCGCACCGGGGTCGACCGTTTGCCCGTGGTCGCGAGGGAGTAGGGCAGCAGCCGGTCGCGGCACATCGCGAACATCAACCGCACCTGCGCGTACACGATCAGCAGCAGGCCCTTCGTCAGCGCGATGATCGAGGCGATCACGATGACGTCGCCGATCCAGCCGATGCGCACCGCCCCGAACGCGGTGGCGATCGGCGCGCTGTTGTTCAGTGTGGCGAACGGCACCATGCCGGTGAGCACGGCGCTGACCAGCGCGTAGAGCACGGTGGCGATGAGCACCGTGCCGATGATGGCGAACGGCACGTCGCGGCGCGGGTTGCGGGCCTCCTCCGCCGAGGCGGCGACCACGTCGAAACCGAGGAAGGCGAAGAACGCGATGGCGGCGCCGCCGATGATCCCGCCGACCCCGAACGGCGCGAACGGTGTCCAGTTGTCCACGCTCACGTGCGGGGCGCCGACGGCGATCACCAGCACCAGAACGCCGATGGTCACCGCGACCAGCGCCTTGGTGATGCGCGCGGTGAACGACACCTCCCCGACCAGCACCGCGACGACGGCGGCGACGATCAGCAAGGCGGGCAGGTTCACCACGCCGCCTTCGGCGGGTCCCGCGACGAGGGCATGCGGGATGGTGATGCCCAAGAGCGAGTCGAGTGCGGACACAGTGGTCGCGGACCAGCCGATCGCCACCGCGGCGCCGGCGATGACGAATTCCAGCAGCAGGTTCCAGCCCACCAGGAACGCCGGCGCTTCGCCGAGGGTCGCGTAGGTGTAGGTGTAGGCGCTGCCGGAGACCGGGACCATCGCCGCGAGTTCGCTGTAGCACAACGCCACCAGCACGCACACCGTTCCGGCCAGGGCGAACGACAGCACGATGGAGGGCCCGGCCTTCTCCGCGGCCGCAACACCGGTGATGACGAAGATTCCCGCGCCGACGATGGTGCCGACGCCCATGGCGGTGAGATCGAGCCTGCCGAGTCTGCGCGCCAGCGTGGGCGCGCCCGCCTCGGTCGCGGTGTCGGGCAGGCGGCGGCGCCAGCGCCGGGCTGAAGCGGTGGTCATGACTCCCTCGGAATGGTCCATCGGTCGCGGCCGGTGTGCCGGACCGATAGACCATTCTCGCCGCGTCGCAGCGCGTGGGAATAACTGGGGTGTTGCTCTCAGCTGCTGGATGACGTCGCGAAGGGCGTCGAGGCGGCCACGCGGGTGGTGCGGTTGGGATGGCGCCACAGGCCCTTGCGCTCCAGGATCGGCAGCACGCCCTCGCCGAACCAGTACGCCTCTTCCAGGTGCGGATAGCCGGAGAGGATGAAGTGGGTGATGCCGAGGCGCGCGTATTCGGCCAGCCGTTCGGCGACTTCGGCGTGCGAGCCGACCAGCGCGGTGCCCGCGCCGCCGCGGACCAGGCCCACGCCCGCCCAGAGGTTCGGCGCGATCTCCAGCCGATCGGTGCTGCCGCCGTGTAGTTCCAGCATGCGCCGCTGGCCTTCGGATTCGCTGCGCGCCAGATTGGCCTGCACCCGTTCGATGTCGGCGGGATCGATGCCGGCCAGCAGGCGGTCGGCCTCGGCCCAGGCCTGCTCGGAGGTGTCGCGGCTGATCACGTGAACGCGCAGGCCGTAGTCGAGGACGCGGCCGTGGTCCACCGCCAGACGCCGGATCCATTCCAGCTTCCTGCTCACCGCCAGCAGCGGCTCGCCCCAGGTCAGGTAGGTGTCGCTGTAGCGGGCCGCGACCGGGCCCGCCGGTTCGGAGGAACCGCCGAAGAACACCGGCGGCACCGGGTCCGGCCGGTTGCTCAGCAGAGCCCGATCGACCCGGATGTGTTCGCCCTCGAAGGTCACCGGCTCGGTGGAGTTCCACAGTTCGCGCACCACGTGCAGGAATTCGCCGGTGCGTGCGTAGCGCTGGGTCTTGTCCAGGAAGTCGCCGTAGGCCTGCTGCTCGTGCGGCTCGCCCCCGGTCACCACGTTGAGCAGCAACCTGCCCTTGGAGTGCCGCTGGAAAGTGGCCGCCATCTGCGCGGCGAGCGTCGGGCTGATCAGGCCGGGACGGAAGGCCACCAGGAACTTCAGCGTCTCGGTGGTCTCCACCATCATCGCGGTGGTCAGCCACGCGTCCTCGCACCACGCGCCGGTGGGGGTGAGTACGGCCTCGAAACCGTTGTCCTCGGCGGCGGCGCCGATCTGGTTCAGGTACCGCAGGCTGGCCGGTCGGTCGCCGGACATGAAGGTGCCGTGCCCGCCCGCGATCAGGCCGCGGGAATCGCCGTAGGTGGGGAGAAACCAGTGGAACGACAGACTCATACGAGCCAACTCCCTTCCGGGGACCGCGCCCGAGCCACCGTGGTGACCAGCGCGCACGCGAAGCCACCCGAACCGGCGCCGTAGCCATCACGGGCCCGCGGCGCCTCGGGTAGCGGGACAGATCGGGCGGTGCGCCTTGTGGGCGCGCCGCAGTGATCCATGCTGGGCGCTGGACCGGCCGAGGTCACGATTTGGAACCAGGCCGGTTTTTATTCCGGTGCCGATCCGTGTCACCATTCGGACTAGACGTAACCACGAATAACACGTAATCTGGCCTCAGCACGCACCCTCAGGTGTGCGAGGCGGACCGGACGAAACGAGTACCTCAATGACGCGGCATGTCGACGTAGTGATCATCGGCGCTGGGCTGTCCGGAATCGGCATGGCCTGCCATCTCACCAAAGAGCGGACCGGACGCAGTTACGCGATCCTGGAACGCAGAAGCGCCATCGGCGGCACCTGGGACCTGTTCCGTTACCCCGGCATCCGCTCCGATTCCGACATGTACACCTTCGGTTACGGCTTCCGGCCGTGGAACGGCACCAAGGTCCTCGCCGACGGCCCGCACATCCGCCAGTACATCGAGGAGACGGCGGCCGAGTACGGCGTCACCGAGCACATCCGCTTCGGCCGGAAGGTCACCACGGCCCGCTGGTCCAGCGAAAAGGCCACCTGGACGGTGGAGGCGCTCGACGAGCGGACCGGCGAGACCGAGATCTACACCAGCGACTTCCTCGTCGGCTGCACCGGCTACTACGACTACGACAACGGCTACCGGCCCGAGTTCCCCGGTGAGGAGGACTTCGGGGGCCAGATCGTGCACCCTCAGCACTGGCCCGAAGACCTCGACTACTCCGGCAAGCGTGTGGTGGTGATCGGCTCCGGCGCCACCGCGATCACGTTGATCCCGGCCATGAGCGACGCGGCGGCGCACGTCACCATGCTGCAACGCTCGCCGACCTACATCACCGCGCTGCCCGCCGACGACCCGGTGGCGGTGGGGATGAAAGCCGCCAAGGTGCCCGAGAAGCTCGCCTACCGAATCGGCCGGGCGCGCAACATCGCTCTGCAGCGCGCGAGCTTCCAACTGTCGCGCACCAACCCGGAGGCGGCCAAGAAACTGCTGCTGGCCGCCGTGCGAATGCAGGTCGGCCCCGGCATCGACATGCGGCATTTCACGCCGAACTACAACCCGTGGGACCAGCGGCTGTGCGTGGTGCCCAACGGTGACCTGTTCAAAGTGCTGCGCAGCGGCAAAGCCTCGATCGTCACCGACCGCATCGAGACCTTCACCCAGAACGGCATCCGCCTGGTCTCGGGTGAGGAACTGCCCGCCGACCTGGTCATCAGCGCCACCGGTCTGAGTGTGCAGATGCTCGGCGGCATGACACTGGAGATCGACGGCGAACCGGTGGTCACCCGCGAGCGAGTGGTCTACAAGGGCGCCATGCTCGACGGCGTGCCGAACGCGATGATGGTGCTCGGCTACACCAACGCGTCTTGGACGCTGAAAGCCGACCTGGCGGCCGAATACTTCTGCCGGGTGCTCAACCACATGAAGAGGAACGGTTTCACCCGGGTCGAGGCAGTCGCCACCGACCGCGACCGGGGCGCCGACTCGGTGATGGGCGGGGCGCTGACCTCCGGCTATATCCAGCGCGGTGACGCGGTGATGCCGCGCCAGGGCACCAACGGCCCGTGGCAGGTGATCAACAACTACTTCCGCGACCGCAAGCTGCTGCGCAAGGGCGCGCTCGAAGACGGGGTGCTGACCTTCAGCCGTGCCGAGAAGTCCGCCGTCACACGGCCGCTGGAAGGCACGCGCAGCGCCTGAGCGCCGCTGTGCGCCGCACCGCGGCGGGCACGACGAGGTGCCCGCCGCGGTTTCCCGGTCGGCGTCCTTTTGGAATCTCCCCGAAGACAACTATGGACATGAAATAGCGAATGCTCAACGATCGCTGCACTGCGACGCGATGGCGCGTCGGCGGATGTATCGAGGGAGAGTATGAGCGTGATAGCGCGCGGCAGATTTCTGATAGGCGCGATAGTCGCCACAACTGTGGCAATGCTTTCGACCGCGTGCGGTGGTGGTGAAGTCCGCACTTCCGGCGGCGTGCCGGTCTTGCGGTATCAAGGCTGGGCTTCGCAAGTCGTCATTCCCGAGCTCGCGGAGGATCTCGGCTTCTTCGACGGCAAAGTGAAGCTCGAATGGCAGGGCAATACCATCAGCGGCCCGCAGGACATCCAATCGGCGGCGACCGGGCAGGTCGACTTCGGTGGCGCGTTCGGGGGCGCGGTCGCCAAACTGGCGCAGGGCGGCGCGCCGATCACCGCGGTGGTGAATTACTACGGCTCCGATGAGAAGACGTTCACCGGATTCTATGTGCCCGACAACAGTCCGATCAGGACTCCGAAAGATCTGCTGGACAAGAAGATCGGCGTGAATACGCTGGGTGGTCAGTCCGAGGCGGATATCCACACCGCGCTGAAGAAGGCCGGATTCACCGAACAGCAGATCAAGTCGGTGCAGCTGGTCGTGCTGCCCCCGCCGAACACCGAGGACGCCGTGCGGCGCGGCCAGGTCGACGTCGCAGCGCTGAGCGGACAGTTCCAGCAGCGTGCGATCGCCAACGGCGGCCTGCGTCCGGTATTCACCGACTACGAAGAATTCGGCCCGTTCAACGGCGGCCAGTATGTATTCCGCAACGACTTCATCGCCAAGAATCCCGACAGTGTCCGGGCATTCGTCGACGGGGTCGCCAAGGCCATCGAGTGGCAGAAGACCACCCCTCGTGACCAGGTCGTCGCGAAGTTCACCGAAATCATCCAGAAGCGGAAGCGTTCGGGCGAGGACGCTGCGTCGGTGAAGTACTGGCTTTCGGTCGGGGTTCCCGCCGTCAACGGCGCGATCGTCGACGCCGACTTCCTGCGCTGGGAGGATTGGCTGCGCGATACCGGCGCGATCACCGGTTCGTTCGAGCCGTCGAAGTTCTACACCAACAAGTACAACTCGCAGGCTCCGAAGTAACCCGGCACCGCCGTCGCGGCGACGGCGAGGTCGAAGGCCGCCGTCGGCAACGGCACCACCTCCGCTCCCGCGACGCGCGCATCGGCATCCGGGCACCGCAGGCGCAGGCGCTCGGCCGGCGAGCGGCCGGGTTCCACGGCCGTGACCGAGGCTCCTGCCCGCAGCATCGGTTCGGTCGCCAGTCCGGTTCCTGCGCCGAGTTCCAGCACCCGCACGCCCCGACGCAGCAATCCGCGCTCGGTCGACCGCGACCACAGCGCGTCCGGGTAAGGCGGTCCGGCGCGGTCGTAGATCTCGGCGTGCGTTTCGAAGTGCAGCGGGTCGGCCATTGGAGCCAGCCTGGTGCGGTCCGATCCCGTGCTCAGGAATCCGCGGGATCCGGTGTGCGGACGGCGATTTCGCCACTCAGCGCGTAGTCGCCGGACAGTCGCAGCCCGTCTCCGCTCCAGAAGCGGCCCGGGTCGTACCAGTCGGGGCTGCGGTGCTGCGGCAACAGTCCCATCGCCTGGTAGGTCGCGGCGACGATTTCGGCGCAGTACGCGTTCTCCAGCTCACGGGTGGTCGATCGATTCGCCTTCCGGCGGGGGAGTCGGGCACGCCCACGCAGCCAGCGCCGTGCCAAGCCCGCGGTGGAGGGAAACGGAGTGCCGTCGAGCCGTGCGATGGCGCGCAGCGCGCCGTCCTCCATCTCCCGGGTCGCGGGCGGGTTCAACTGGCGCAACCACGCCTGCTGACCGTAGCGGTGCGCCCACACCAGCACGGCATCGCGCAGGTTGTGCAACTGGGCGCCGCGGTGCGCGGTGCCCGACCACATATCGGGCAGGGAGCGTCCCAGCTCCGCGTGCCAGATCAGCGCGGGCAGGTCATCGATCACGACGGACATGCCGACATGGTTCACCGGACTGTTCGTCGTCATGCGGATCACCCGGTCGGCCGTGGAATGGCCACGGAAAAGCCAGATGTCACCCGTCCTGGTGATCTCGACCGCCCGGTCGAGATCGATGCCCGTCCCCGTCATGGTCGTAGCCTATGCGGTATGAGGTGGTGGAAGGCAGTGGGATTGGCGGGTGTGGCCGGTGTGGTTGCGACCGGTGTCGTGGTGGTGCGCGCCGAGCGCCGCCGCCGTGCCTACACCCCCGACCAGGTACGCGAACAACTGCATGCCCGATTCGCCGAGGCGGCATCGGCGGTCGACGAAACCGGCGATGCGCGGCCGCAACCTGTGCCGGGTCTCGGCGAGCGTGTCCGGCGATTGTTCCTTCGCTGGTCACGACGGGAGAAGTAAGCGAGGCCCGTGCCCGGCGGTTCACCAGCTGATCGGGGCCATCGGTGTGAGGCCGAGTTCGGCGAGGGCGGCCGCGCCGCGGGCAGCGTGCTCGCCACCGGCCAGCACGGCGGTCCGCGCGGACTGGTAACGGCATCCGGCGGCGTCGAACGCGGCCGCCGTGGCGAGCAGCCGCGTTCGGTCACCGGCGTGCAGTGCCGCGGCTCGTTCCACGATGGCGCCCGCGATGGGGTTGCCGGCGACGATGGTCCTGGCCTCGGCTACGCGGTCGCCCGCATCGGGCGCCCCGGCGAGCACGGCGGCTTCGGCCCGCAACGCCACGTACCAGTGCAGCCAGATCCACGTGACCCATCTCCACACCTCGCCCGGATCGGAGGACATCCGATCCAGCGCCTCGCGCACCTGCCCGTGGTGGATCATGGCGAGTGCGTCGAAGACCGCGCCGTAGCCGTGCGTATGCCCCGGCGGCGTGCCGAGCCTGGTTATGACAGCGTCCCATTCGGCCCGAGCGTCGTGGTCGCCGCGTAAGTCGTGGATCATCGCCACACCCGCGACCGCCGGGCCGAGAAGCGACTGGACGGGGCTGCCGGCCCGATGCCACGACTCGAGGAACCGGATGCTGTTGGCGCGTATCTCCTCGACATTGCCAGCCAGCGCGTCGGTCACCAGCAGCCAGCTCGTCGCACGATGCCCGACCTCGGCGAGCAGCGGATGGTCAGCGAGTCGCTGCGCCCAACGCCGAGCGCCCCGCAGATCACCCGCGCCGAGTTCGGCTTCGGCGGCCTCGCCGAGCGCGTCGATCAGTTCATGGGCGCCGTCCGGAGAATGCGGGGTGGACCTCAGCAGCGCCATGCGGCCGCGCGCGACGGCGGCCGCGGCGAAAGTGTCACCGGCCAAGCTGTGCGCGCCCGCGAGCGTGTCGAGCGCCGCGGATCGGGCCAGCGGGTCACCTGTGCGTTCGGCGAGTTCGACCGCGCGTTGAGCGCACGCGATGGTCTCCGGTACGACGTTGCCGGATGACGACTGGGCGGTGAGCGCATCGGTGAGCGCTCGTCCGGCGTCGGCCAGCGCCACGGCGGCCTGGGCGGCCGGATCATCATCGGCGAGCCGCCGTGCCTCGGTGATGAGCGTGCTCGCCTCCTCCGGCGACAGAGGACGGACGAACTTGCTCGCGAACCGGTACGCGTTGGCGGCGGCGGTCGCCAGATCGCGGGCGGCGCAGGCGGAGTCGCCGGACTCCAGCGCGGCGTCGGCGGCCGCGCGGGTCAGGCGGTGCATATCGTCCCCTCGCATCTGGCATCCGGCCGCCGCGGCGGCGTGGCGCAGCATCGAAGCGGCGGCGGCCGAGTCCTCCGCGAGTGCGGCCGCCTGTTCGTAGCGCATCTGGGATTCGCCGATCAGATTGCGGGTGAAGCACAATTGCGCCAGGTGCTGCGCCGAGCGGAAGGCTTCCACGCGCTGGGCGGGCTGGTCGGCCGCCCATGCCAGCGCGGCGCGGAGATCATCGGCCATCGCGTCGAACCGTGCCCGCCAATCCGCTCCCACCACCGACAGTTCGGCGGCCTCGGCCAGGCACCAGCGCAGGTGCCCGGCCCGGATGTCGGCCAGCTCCCCGGCCTGCGCCAACTGCTCCATGCCGTACTGACGGATGGTTTCCAGGGCCCGGTAACCGGTCCCGCCCGGACGGGGCGTCACCGCCAGCAGACTCTGCTCGGCGAGCCGGGCCAATCCGTCCGCGACGACGGCTTTCTCCGACGCCGCGACCTGCGCCGCCGCCTCGACGGTGAACGAACCCATGAACACCGACACCCGGCGCAGGAGTACTCGATCCTCCGGCTCCAGCAGGGCGTGACTCCAGTCCAGCGCCGCGCGCACCGATCGGTGCCGGTCCTCGGCGCGCGGGCCCCCGGCCAGCATGCGCAGCTGATCGGAGAGCCCGGCTTCGAGACCATCCAACCCGAGCGTGGTCCAGCGGGCGGCGGCCAGCTCGATCGCCAGCGCCACGCCGTCGAGTCGCGCGCAGAAGGCGGCGACCTGGTCGCGAAGCGCGTGATTCGGCGGCCAGCCGCCGGCCGCGGCGCGGTCCATGAACAACGCGACCGCGTCGGAGTCGCCGTCGCCCGCCAACGACATCGGAGCGACCGTGTAGACCCGTTCGAACGGCACCATCAGCCGGGCCCGGCTGGTCGCCAGCACCGTCAATCGCGGGCACGTCGCGAGCAGCCGCTCGATGAACGGGGCCACCCCGTCCCGCACGTGCTCGCAGTTGTCCAGCACCAGCAGGACGTGCCGGTCGGCCAGCGCGGCGGGCACCGACTCGTCCATGCCGCGGCCGGGCTGTTCGCCGAGGCCGAGGGCGAGGGCGACCGTACCGGCGACCACGCGGGTATCCGCGGCCGCGACCGGTACCAGGTCGACGAACCAGACCCCGTCGGAGTATTCGGCGGCCATGTCCGCGGCGACGGCCAGCGCGAGCCGGGTCTTGCCGACTCCGCCGGGGCCGACCGCGGTCACCTGCCGGTGCGCGCGGATCATCTCGGTCAGCTCGGCGCGCTCCCGGCCACGGCCGATGAAGGAGGTCAGCGGCGTCGGCAGCACCGGCGCCGGGTGCGGCCGGTCGGCGGGAGCGGAATCGGACGCGCGCTGGGCCAGCGCGCGGCGATCGGGCACGTCCAGCTTGCGCAGCAGCGAGGAGACATGGCTTTCCACGGTGCGCACGGAGATGAACAGTCGCGCCCCGATTTCCGCGTTGCTGAGATGGTCCCCTACCAGCGCCAGCACCTCGGCTTCCCGAGCCGAGATCTCCACTGTCGCCGCCATGGCGGCAATTCTGCCCTATCGCGTCATCTTCGAACTCTGCGGTCTGTTTCCGTGGTGGTGGGTGCCGCGGCCGTGGGCGGTCCGTGCGCGATCAGTGGACGGTTCCGTGGTCACCACGGATGTGGGTTGCCTGTGCCGGGAGAGAAGCTGTGAACACGTCCGGTTCGCCCGACAGAACGGGCACCACGAGGACGACCAGACCGACGAATTCAGGAGTGATCATGACCAGCTCTTCCACCCAGGGCATCAAGACCGTGCTGCATCCGGTGTCCGATCTGGCGGCGGCCAAGGCGCTGTTCACCGCCCTGCTCGGCACCGAGCCGCAGACCGACTCGCCCTACTACGTCGGTTTCGAGGCCGAGGGGCAGCACATCGGGCTGGTGCCGAACGGCGGACCGCAGGGCATGACCGCGCCGGTGGCGTACTGGCACGTGCCGGACATCGAGGCGAAGCTGGCGGAACTGACCGCCGCGGGCGCCACCGTGGCCGAGTCGGCGCACGACGTCGGCGGCGGCCGCCTGGTGGCCACCGTCACCGACACCGACGGCCACGTCCTCGGGTTGATCCAGGACCGATGAGCAGCGTGACCAGCATCCAATCCACCCCCTCCGAAACGAAAGAGACCAGACTCATGACTACGCGGAAGTCCGCCACCCGCACCGGCGCCGAGACGAAGACCGCGGTGAAGTTCACCGACGAGGAACGCGCCGCGATGAAAGAGCACGCCCAGGAGCTGAAGACGGCCGCGCGCCGGGGTTCGCGCGCGACGAAGGCGGACGGGGAGCAGGACGTGCTCGCCAAGATCGCCGGGATGGCCGAATCCGATCGCGTCATGGCCGAGCGGTTGCACGCCGTCGTCCGAGCCAGCGCTCCGGAACTGTCGCCCAAGCTGTGGTACGGCATGCCCGCCTACGCCAAGGACGGCAAGGTCGTGTGCTTCTTCCAAAGCGCGGAGAAGTTCAAGTCGCGGTACGCGACCTTCGGTTTCAACGACCTCGCCGACCTCGACGACGGCGCCATGTGGCCGACGTACTTCGCGCTCACGAAGGTGACTGCCGTCGAGGAGGCGAGGATCGGTGAACTGGTGCGCAAGGCGGTGGGCTGAGCGCCCTCAGGTCACGATCCGAAGCGGATGTTCCAGCAGGTCTTTCAGCTCTTGCAGGAACCGCGCGGCCACGGCTCCGTCGATGGCGCGGTGGTCGGCGGACATGGTGACCCGCAGTATCTTGCGGGTCACCACCTGGCCGTCGTCCAGCCGCAGCTCGTCGGTGGCCGCGCCGACGGCGAGGATGGCGGCCTCCGGCGGATTGATGACGGCGGTGAAGTGCTCGATGCCGAACATGCCCAGGTTGGAGATGGTGAAAGTGCCGCCGCTCATCTCGTCGCTGCGCAGTTTGCGCTCGCGGGCGCGTTCGGCTTTGTCGCGACTGTCTGCGGCGATCTCCGACACGCTCTTGCGATCGGCGTCGCGCAGCACGGGGACGAGAAGGCCTGCCGGTGTCGCGACCGCCATGCCGAGATGGATTCCGCGGTGGCGCAACAGTTTGTCACCCGCGAAGGAGACATTGACCGAAGGGTTGCTCCGCAGCGTCACCGCGACGGCCTTCAACAGCAGGTCGTTCACGCTGACCTTCCCGCCTGCCTGCGCGAGCGTGGCGTTGACCTGTGCGCGGAAGCCGAACAGTTCGGTCACATCGATCGCGGTGGTGAGATAGATGTGCGGCGCCTGCTGTTTGCTCTCGGTGAGCCGCGTGGCCGAGACCCGCTGAATGGTGGTCAGCGGAAGTTCCTCGTAGTCGCCTGGGGCCGGAGCCGGGGGCTCGGGCGAGGCGGCGGCTTCCCCCGGCTGTTCGAGTTCGCCTGTGCGTTGGGCGGATTCGACATCCTGCCGGATGACTCGTCCACCCGGGCCGGTGCCTGTGACGGTGGTGATGTCCACGCCGAGTTCATCGGCGATCTTGCGCGCCAGCGGCGACGCCTTCTTTCGCTCCGCCGTTGCCGGAGCGTCGGCGGTGGATTCGGGCACCACGCGGTTCGAGGCCGGCCCGGAGCCCTTCTCCGCAGCAGCTTGCTCGCCGGAGGCGGTCGCGGCCGGCGCGGGTGCGCTACCACCGGAGCCGCTCGCGGTGGTGCCGCTGCCGTCGCCGATGAGGCCGATCGGCGTGCCGATCGGCACCCGCGCGCCCTCCGCGGCGAGGATCTGCTCGAGGACGCCGCTGTCGTAGGCCTCGAGCTCCATCAGGGCTTTGTCTGTTTCGATTTCGGCGAGGATTTCGCCTCGCTCGACCGGATCGCCCACCTGCTTGAGCCAGGAGACGACGACGCCTTCCTCCATGGTGTCGGAGAGGCGGGGCATGGTGATTTCGGGCATGGATGCGTCCTCTGGTGTCTCAGCGTCGCTTGCCGACCGCCGCGAGGGTTTCCAGCGCGGCGGTGTACAGCGAGTCGGCCGACGGCAGGGCGAGCCGTTCGAGCGGCTTGGCGTAGGGGAGTGGCACCTCGGCCATGGCCACCCGGCGCACCGGGGCGTCCAGGTAGTCGAAGGCGCCGTCGGAGATGGAGGCCGCGACCTCGGCGCCGATGCCGTAGGTGAGCCAGTCGTCCTCGCCGATCACGGCGCAGCCGGTCTTGCGGACGGACGCGACGAGGGTGGCGCGGTCGAGCGGACGAAGGCTGCGCAGGTCGATGACCTCGGCCGAGAATCCGTCGGCGGCGAGTCGTTCGGCGACCTCGGTGCAGATCGTGGCCATGCGGGAGTAGCCGATGAGCGTGATGTCGGAGCCGGTTCTGGTGACCGCGGCCTTGCCGATCTCGGCGCTCGGAAGGTTTTCCGGCACTTCGCCTTTGGTGTTGTACAGCGACAGGTTCTCCAGGAACAGCACCGGATCGTCATCCTCGATGGCGGCTTTCAGCAGCGCCCGCGCGTCGGCCGGAGTGCTCGGCGCGACCACCTTCAAGCCCGGCACGAACGCGTAGTACAACTCCACGTTCTGCGAATGCGTCGCCCCCAGTTGCTGCCCGCCGCCGCCCGGAGTGCGGATGACCATGGGCACGCTGGTCTGCCCGCCGAACATGCCGTAGATCTTCGCGGCGTGATTGACGATCTGGTCCAGCGCCAGCAGCGAGAAGTTGATCGTCATGATCTCGACGACCGGGCGCAGTCCGAGCATGGCGGCGCCGATGGCCGCGCCGACGAAACCCTCCTCGGCGATCGGAGTGTCGCGCACCCGCTTCTCGCCGAATTCGGCCAGCAGTCCCGCGGTGATCTTGTAGGAGCCTTCGAAGACGCCGATCTCCTCCCCGATGAGGAAGACGTCGTCGTCGCGCCGCATCTCCTCCCGGAGGGTCTCGCGCAGCGCTTCGCGATAGGTCATGACAGCCACGGTGATGTCCTTAGGTGGTGAACAGCGGGTCGGCGGGCAGGCGGCGCGAATCGCCCGCCACGGGTGTCGCGTAGTTGTAGTCGAACAGGCTCGACGGCTCCGGATGGGGACTCGCGTCGGCGAATTCGACCGCCGCGGCGACCGCGGCCGTCACGTCCGCTTCGAGTTCGGCCACGGACCGATCGTCCAGCACACCGGCGGCGAGCAGTGCGTCGCGCCAGCGCACGATGGGATCGTTGCTCCTGGCGATCGCGACGGCGTCTTCGGTGCGGTATTTCGCCGGGTCGACCACGGAGTGGCCTTTGAGGCGGTGACTGACCGCTTCCAGCAGCGCGGGCTTCTTCTCGCGCCGGGCCGTTTCGATCAGCTCACCGGCCACATCGCGGACGGCGAGCACATCGGTGCCGTCGACACGCTCCCCGCGCATGCGATAGGCGGCGGCGCGCTTCCACAGATCCGGTTCGGCGCAGGAGCGTTCGACCGTGGTGCCCATCCCGGTCTGGTTGTTGATCACCAGGAACACCACCGGCAGATCCCACAGCGCCGCGATGTTCAGCGCCTCGTGGAACGCGCCGATGTTGGTCGTGCCCTCACCCATCTGGCACACCACCACGTCGTCCTCGCCGCGGTAGTCGATGGCCAGCGCCGCGCCGACGGCCAGCGGAACCTGGCCGCCGACAATGGCGTAACCGCCCAGCATGCGGGTCGCGGTGTCGTACATGTGCATGGAACCGCCCCAGCCCTTGGACGTTCCGGTGGCGCGGCCGTACAGCTCCGCCATGACCCGGCCGGGCTCGATGCCCTTGGCCAGCGCGTAACCGTGCTCGCGGTAGTTGGTGAACAGATAGTCGGTCGGGCGCATGGCCGCGCCGAGCCCGACCACGGTGGCTTCCTCACCCAGGTTGAGATGGCAGTAGCCGCCGATCTTCGCCTGCTGGTAGCTCTGCGCGGTGCGCTCCTCGAATCGGCGTACGAACAGCATGTCGCGGAACAGCCCGCGCAGGCTGTCCGAATCCTCCGCGGCGATGCGCGCGTCCACCGGAGCGGCGTCGTTCCGCGTCCGCGCGGGTACGGCGTGGTCGCCGGCGACCGGGGCGGAGGCGCGTGCGGCCGTCTTGCGGCTCGGTTTACGGGATGCGGTGCTGGTGGTCACGGCAGGCTCCTCAACGCTTCCGGGGCGGGATGTGCACGGGCAGGCCGAGTCCGGCCATGGCCGCCTCCATGCCGATCTCGCCGAGGGTGGGGTGGGCGTGGATGGTGTCGGCGAGTTCGTCGAGGGTCGCCTCCAGGGAGATGGCCAACGCGCCTTCGGTGATCAGGTCGCTGGCCGACGGGCCGATGATGTGCACCCCGAGCACTTCGCGATGACGCTGTCCGGCGACGATCTTCACGAAGCCCTCGGTTTCGCCGAAGGTCTTGGCCCGGCCCAGCGCCGCGAACGGGAACCGCGCGGTGACGACGTCGTGGCCCGCGGCGCGTGCCTTCGCCTCGGTGAGCCCGACGCTGGCGATCTCCGGGTGGGTGAAGGTGGCGGCCGGGATCGCGGAGTAGTCCAGGTGCGCCGAGTGACCGGCGATCACGTCCGCGGCGGTGAGTCCCTGATGGGAGGCGACGTGCGCGAGCAGGGCGCGCCCGGTGACATCACCGATGGCGTAGACGTGTTCTACGCCGGTGCGCAGCTGCTGGTCGACGGGGATGAAGCCGCGGGGGTCGGTGTCGATGCCCACGCGGTCCAAGCCCAGGTCGGCGGTGTTGGGACGGCGTCCGACGCCGACCAGCACCACGTCCGCGTCGAGGTCACCGGCGTGTTCGCCAGCGACGGTGACCCGCAGCGCGTCGGTCCGCGCGATGGCCTCGACGGTGCAGCCGGTGAGCACGGTGATGCCGCGCTTGGTGAACGACCGTTGCAGGGCGGCGCCGACGTCGGCGTCCTCCAGCGGCACCAGGGTGTCCTGTAGTTCGACGATGGTCACCCGGCTGCCGAAACTCGCGAACAGGCTGGCCCATTCCGCGCCGACCGCGCTGCCGCCGATGACGACCAGGCGTTCGGGCACCTCGGTCAGCCCGAACGCGCCGTCGGAGGTGATGACGCCCGGCAGGTCCGCGCCCGGAATCGCCAGCCGCGCCGGCACCGATCCGGTCGCGATGATCACATCGCTCGCGGTGATGGTCCGGGTGGCGGTGGCTGTGGGAGCGGCGGCGTAGCGGGGGCCGCCGGGGAAGATCGGCGACTGTCCCGCCTCGAAGACCTCGACGCTGGTCGGTCCGGTGAAACGGGCGTGTCCCTCGATCACCGTCACACCGTTCGCGGCGAGCAGGCTCGCCACACCGTCGGTGAGTTGCTTGACGATGCCGTCCTTGCGCTCACGCACCGCGGCGAAGTCATAGCGCACGTTGTCGGCGTAGACGCCGAAATCGGCTGCGGCCGCGACGGTCTGGAAGATCTCGGCGGACCGCAGCATCGCCTTGGTCGGAATGCAGCCCCAATTGAGGCACACGCCGCCGGGGCGCTCCTTCTCCACCAAGCCGACGCGCAAGCCGCGCTGGGCCGCGCGGATGGCGGCGACGTACCCGCCGGGGCCGCCGCCGACCACCAGTAGATCGAAATCCGGCACTCGTGGTGCTCCTCGTCCTCGATGATTCGATCCGCCTCCGGTTGTGGGGCGGATCATCGCTATCGAGTGTTGCCGTGGCGGAGTGCACAAACAATCACCACGAAGCCCAGTAGTGCACTCGCCCAATTGGGCGCAGCGCCCAACCTGCTCAGGCTCTCTCCGGTATCCGGACGAGGTCGAGGGCGGTCAGGGCCAGCGACAGTTCCACATAGCTGCGCTGGCCTTCGAGCGGACGCCCGAGCAGGGTCGAGACCCGGTGCAGGCGGTTGATGACGGTATTGCGGTGACAGTGCAACCGGCTCGCGGCGTGGGCCGCCGAGCAGTCGTGCGCCAACCATGCCGCGAGCGTGTCCAGCAACGTCACGCGCTCGGCGGCGGGCAGGGCGAGCACCGGACCGAGGGTGTGCGCGACGAGCATGTCGGTCAAATCGGTCGAACGCATCAGCAGCGCGTGTCGGAAGCGCTCGTGCAGCGGCACGAGCCCCGTCGCGTCGTCGGGCAAGGTCTGCAGGGTGAGCAGCGCCCAGCCGTGCGCGGTGCCGATCCGCGCCAAGCCGCCGACCGCGGGTGAGGCGCCCGCTCGGCCGCGCACGTGCGGTTCGATCCGGCGCAACACCGCGGCGACGTCGTGGCGCTCGACCGCTATCAACCCCACCGTCGAGTCGACGCGATCGTGCCACACCGATCGAATGCCGACCGCGGCCAAAGCGGCCTCCGTGCCGGTGTGCATCGCCTCGCCCGCGCCGCAGGCGACGACGACGAGATAGTCACTACCGGCAGGAAGGTTCAGCTCCCGGGCGGCGCGCGCGGCGAAGGTGGTGTCGTTCGCCCGGCCCGCGAGCAGGTCCTCGATCAGGGCGTGCCGACGGCGCTCGTCGCTGCGCAACTGCTCCAGTTCGGTATTGCGGTATGAGGTCACCAGCGCCGTGGACAGCCCATCGATCACGGCCCACAACGCGGTGCCCGCCGCGCGGATCTCGCCGGGAGCGAGGTCGTCCGCCTGGTCGAGCAGGGCTTCCCACACGATCCGTCCGCCGAGCCGGAAGGTGCGCAGCATGGCCTCCAGCGGCACACCCTGTTCGGCGCGGCGGCGGCCGATCGACGCGGCGACGTCGTCGTCGAGCGCGGTCGTCGGAGCGCCCAGCAGGTCGAGGATCCGGGTCACGTATCGGCGGCAGCCATCGACCAGATCCGCGCGGGCGACCCGCGAGTAGTCGGTCCATTCGGGGTTGTCGGTGAAGATCTCCGCGATCAGCCGATCGGTCAGGGCCGGGATCTCCGCGCGGCAGGCGGCCACCAGCGCCCGCGTGCAGGCGTCCGGAGTCGCCTTCTTCGATGTCGGCATGTCGCTCGGGGTCCTTCTGGTCGGCCGTTGCGCCACGACTTCGCGAGCGGTGGCGTACCACGACGGTATAGCCAGCGGAATGCCGCACCGGCGGCGACGCTCGGTCGGCCATCTACACGGCGGACGCCGTCGCACCGCGAAGCCGTACATCGACCACGCCGTCCGGTTATGACGGCGACCCCGTGCCGAGGCGAGGGTCGGGCGCCGGAGTAGTCGACCTCGCGGAGTGGATCGATTATCTATACCGCGTATGCGGCAATAAACTGTCACTCGTGTCGAATCTACGGATCAGTGAAGCAGCCGCGTTGCTGGGTGTCAGCGACGACACGGTGCGTCGATGGATCGACCAACGCCGTCTGACCGCGATTCAGCTGGACAACGGCCGCAAGGGCGTCAGCGGCCGTGAGCTCGCCGAGTTCCTGCGGGCCAACGCCGAGGCGCCGGAGCCCGGTGTGACGGTCGCGGCGTCGGCCCGCAACCGGATGCGCGGAATCGTGACCCGGGTGGTGAAGGACACCGTGATGGCGCAGGTGGAGATGCAGGCCGGACCGTTCCGGCTGGTGTCGCTGCTGAGCCGGGAATCGGTGGACGAGCTCGGTTTGGAGGTCGGCAGCGTCGCTGTCGCGTCGGTGAAGTCCACGCACGTCGTCGTGGAAATACCGGAAAGTTGACGAGGTCGAGGATGATTCGCAATCTGGGTGTCGCCACCACGGCCGTGCTGGCTGTCGTGAGCGCGACCGGCTGTGGTTCGGACGACGCGACCGAACACACCGGCGCGGGGCACGTCTCGGGCAGGGTGACCGTGTTCGCCGCCGCGTCGCTGACCGAGACATTCACCGAACTCGGCAAACAGTTCGAGGCCGCGCACCCGGGCGTCGAGGTGATCTACAGCTTCGGCGCGAGTTCCGCGCTCGCCGAGCAGATCAATCAGGGCGCACCGGCCGACGTGTTCGCCTCCGCCGCGCCGAAGAACATGCAGCAGGTCCGGGACAAGGGTGAGGTCACCGCCGCGCCGGTCACCTTCGCGCGTAACCGGCTCGAGATCGCGGTGCCGAAGGGCAATCCGGGCCACATCACCGGCCTGGCCGATTTCGGCAGGACCGAGCCGAAGCTCGCACTGTGCGCGGAGCAGGTGCCCTGCGGCGCGGCAGCGCAGACGGTGTTGGAGACCGCGGGCATCACACCGCGACCCGATACCCGCGAGCAGGACGTGAAAGCGGTGCTGACCAAGGTCACGCTCGGTGAAGTCGACGCGGCGCTGGTCTACCGCACCGACGTCGAGGCCGCGGGCGGCAAGGTCGATGGCATCGACTTCCCCGAGTCCGGCAAGGCGGTCAACGACTACCCGATCGCGCCGCTGGCGCACGCGCCGAACGCGGCGGCCGCCGCGGCGTTCGTCGACTTCGTGACATCGGAGCAGGCCAGGCCGGTCTTCGCCGCGGCGGGATTCGACACCCCGTGATGGCGCCTTCGCGGCGGCGTGCGGTGCTGGGGCGGCGGCCGGTCGCGCTGATGCTGCCCGCGGCCTGCGGCCTGGCATTCCTGGTCGTACCGCTCATCGGGCTGCTGGCGCGCGCGCCGTGGTCGGCCATGCCGGCTCGGTTGTTCAGCGTCGAAGTCGGCCAGGCGCTGCGGCTCTCGCTGTGGTGTGCGAGCGCGGCCACGGTGATCTGCGTGGTCTTGGGCATCCCGCTGGCCTGGGTGCTCGCGCGCGCCGAACTGCCAGGGCGCGGGCTGATCCGGGCCTTGGTCACGGTGCCGCTGGTGTTGCCGCCCGTGGTGGGCGGTGTCGCACTGCTGCTGGTGCTGGGACGGCGCGGCCTGCTCGGGCGGTATCTCTACGAATGGTTCGGCGTCTCCCTGCCGTTCACCACCGCCGGGGTGATCGTGGCCGAAGCCTTCGTGGCCATGCCTTTCCTGGTGATCTCCGTCGAAGGAGCCCTGCGGGCGGCCGATCCGCGTTTCGAGGAGGCGGCCGCCACGCTCGGCGCCACTCGCTGGTACGCCTTTCGCCGGGTCACGCTGCCGTCGGTGCTGCCGGGAGTGGTCGCGGGCGCGGTGCTGTGCTGGGCCCGCGCGCTCGGTGAGTTCGGCGCCACCATCACCTTCGCCGGCAACTTCCCCGGCCGCACCACCACCATGCCGCTGGCGGTCTATCTCGCGCTGGAGACCGATCCGGACGCGGCGATCGTGCTCAGCCTCGTGCTGCTGGCCGTCTCGGTCGCCGTCCTCGTGGCGTTGCGCGAACGATGGATCAAGGGGGCGGTATGAGCTTGGCGGCCGACCTGCGGATCGTTCGCGGGCAATTCGCGCTCGAGCTACCCCTTGTCGCCGCGCCGGGCGAAGTGATCGCTCTGCTCGGGCCGAACGGGGCGGGCAAGACCACCGCTCTGCGAGCATTGGCGGGGCTGATCGCGCTCACCGGCGGGCACATCCGGCTGGACGGAACCACGTGGGATGCGCCGCCGGCGGCGTTCGTGCCCGCCGAACGCCGCCGGGTGGGCGTCGTGTTCCAGGACTATCTGTTGTTCGGGCACCTGTCGGCGCTGGAGAACGTGGCCTTCGGGCTGCGCGCCCGCGGCTGCGGGCGCACCGCCGCGCGGGCGCGGGCCGACGAATGGCTCGAACGGGTCGGACTGGCCGATTACGCGCATCGCAAACCCCGGGCGCTGTCGGGCGGGCAGGCGCAACGGGTGGCCCTGGCCCGCGCGCTGGCCACCGAACCACAGCTGCTGCTGCTCGACGAGCCGCTCGCGGCGCTGGACGCGGGCACCAAGCTCCAAGTGCGCTCGGACCTCGCCCACCACCTGCGCGACTACCCCGGCCACACCGTCCTGGTCACCCACGACCCCCTCGACGCGATGGTCCTCGCCGACCGGCTGGTCATCCTCGAGGACGGCGCGATCGTCCAGCAAGGACCGCCCGCGCAGGTCGCCGCACGCCCGCGCTCCGACTACGTGGCCACTCTGATGGGCCTCAATCTCTACCGTGGCACCGCGCGCGGTACGACTGTCGACCTGGACGGCGGCGGCGTCATCACCATCGCCGAACCCGCGCACGGACGGGTGCATGTGGCCTTCAGCCCGAACGCGGTGGGCCTGCATCCCGAACAACCCGTCGGCAGCCCCCGCAACAGCTGGCCGGTCACGATCACCGGCATCGAGCAACACGCGCACGTCACCCGGATCCGTCTGGACGGGGTCCCACCCGTGCTCGCCGACATCACCCCGGCCACCGTCGCCGAGTTGCGCCTGCGTCCGGGTCAGCGGCTGTGGGCCGCGGTGAAGGCGACGGAAACCCGTTCGTACCCGGCGTGACGCACCGGCTGCGGCGATGCGGTAGCTGAATACCGCCCGGTCTGCTTCAATCGAGGGATGTGCAGGTGGATGGCTTATTCGGGTGAGCCGATCTGGGCCGAGGACCTCTTGTTCCGGCCGGTGCATTCGTTGATCGACCAGAGCTTGCACTCTCAGCTCGGTGCGACGACCACGAACGGTGACGGCTTCGGGATCGGCTGGTATGGCGCGGGCCCGCGTCCGGCGGTGTTCAAGAGCGTCGAACCGGCCTGGAACGACCGTAACCTGCGGGAGATCGCGGCGGAGGTGCAGACGTCGCTGTTCTTCGCGCACGTGCGGGCGTCGACCGGCAGCGAGGTGCAGCGCAGCAACTGTCATCCGTTCCGGCACGGGCACTGGTTGTGGATGCACAACGGAGCGCTGCGCGGGTTCCGGCAGTGCAAGCGCGATTTGGCGACGGCGGTCGATCCCTTGTTGTTCGCCGACATCGAGGGCTCCACGGATTCGGAGTTGTTCTTCTTCCTGGCCCTGACCTTCGGGCTCGTCGACGATCCGTTCGGCGCGGTCGCCCGTGCGGTCGGCTTCATCGAGGACGTCGGCCGCGCACACGAGGTCGAGGCTCCGGTGCAGATGACCGTCGCGACCACCGACGGCGAGTCCATGTGGTTCTTCCGGTACTCCACCGAACGGCGGTCGCGATCGCTGTTCTATTCCAACGATGTGGCGAAAGTGCGTGCCTTGCACCCGGAAGTGCAAGCGCTCCGCACGCTGGGGGCGGACGCCCGATTCGTGGTCTCCGAGCCGCTGCGCGATCTGCCCGGAGCGTGGAACGAAGTCGAGGAATCGTCGGCTGGTGTGGTGCGTCTCGGCCACGATGAAACGCGCCCCTTCGCACCGATCGCCCCCTGAGCGGTTCGCTCCTCGCCCCGATCGCCCCGTCAGCCCTTCGCGGCCGCTGCCTGCGCACCCGCGTGAGCTCACGGGCCCGCGCGACCGATAGGCCGGCGGCCATTCGGCTCTCCTACGGGCGGAACACCCTTTCCACTGGCGGGAGGACGGTGGAGCCGGGCGCTCGGAGTTTCCGGGAAAGATGACGTGTCGTCGGTGCCAGCCTGACAGCTCGCCGTGAAAGGAGCCGAATTCGATGAGCATCAACCGTACACTTCGCCTCGGTATCGGAGCGATCGCCGTCGCCTTGGTCGCCACCGCCTGCGGTGGTGGCAGTGAAGCCGCGACCACAGCCGATCATGTGCGGGACGGCAAGCTGACCATCGGCATCAAATTCGATCAGCCGGGCCTCGGGTTTCGCGAAGCGGACGGCTCCTACCAAGGGTATGACGTCGAGATCGCCAAGTATGTGGCGAGCAAGCTCGGTGTACGGCCCGACGGCATCACCTTCAAGGAAGCGCCGACCGCTCAGCGGGAGAAGATGATCATGGACGGCGAGGTGGACTTCGTCGTCGCCACCTACTCGATCACCGACGAGCGCAAGCAGAAAGTGGATTTCGCCGGACCGTACTTCGTGGCCGGGCAGGCGCTGCTGGTGAAGAACGAGACCACCGATATCACCGGTGTCGAGTCGCTGAACGGCAACAAGAAGCTCTGCTCGGTCAAGGGCTCCACGCCGGCGCAATACGTCAAGGACCATCACGCCAAAGACGTTCAGCTGGTGGAACTCGACAACTACTCGCAGTGCATCGAAGCGTTGCGGCGCGGTTCGGTCGACGTGGTGACCACCGACGACATCATCCTGGCCGGTTTCGCGGGGCAGGCGTCCGGCGAACTGAAGCTGGTCGGCAACACGTTCACCACCGAGAAGTACGGCATCGGCCTGAAGAAGGGCGATCAGGAGACCCGCACCAAGCTCAATGACGCGATCGAGCAGATGATCGCCGACGGTTCCTGGCAGAAGGCGTTCGAGCAAACGATCGGACCGCTGCGCGACTCGACGTTGACGCCGCCTGCTGTCGAACGGTACTGATCCGGGCCAGCACTAGACGGGCTATCCAGCTATCAGTTTCCCCGGCCGTAACCCGGGTACAACAACCTCGTTGAATACGTGGATGTTAAGGGATACGGCATGGGTAAGCAATCTTTCCGCAAAGGTGACGAAGTCGAATGGAACAGCCACGGCAGTACCGCTGAGGGCACGGTCGAAGAAGTGATCACGTCCGATACCGAGGCGGCCGGACGGACCGTACGGGCCTCCGAAGAGCAGCCGCAGTATCGAGTCCGCAGCGCGAAAAGCGGTCGTGATGCGGTGCACAAGCCCGGCGCGCTGCGTCCGAACGACGATTGACATGGAATTCGGAGCCGCACCATGACGACGACGGACGACGAAGATACGCGCACGCAATTCGACCAGATCGTCAACATGACGCCGGCGGAGCTGCGCCGGTGGCTCGACACCGACGAATCGAAGTCGGTGGGGCAGAAACCGGAAGGCGGTGGCGAGTCGACCGGGCACGCCAGCGGTCGGCGCATCGTGGACATCCTCGAGAAAAAGGAACCGTCCGGCGACGATTACGCGCACATGCGCAAAGTGATCGGATATGCGCATCGCCATCTCGAGCAGCGACCTTCGGGGGACATCGAGAACAGTAGATGGCGTTATTCGCTGATGAACTGGGGCCATGATCCGATGAAAAGCTGACGCGGCAAAATCCTCGCCGCGTCCGCCGCTTCGCCGGGGGAGAGTTCGCAGCCGCCTGCGCCGACAGGCGGCTGCTCCCCCTACCCCGTTCAGACGACCGGCCCTGGTGCGCCGACCTCGTGCAGCCTGCCTTCGGACAGGCGCAGCCAGCGCCGCACCCCGACCTCGGCGAGGAAGCGTTCGTCGTGGCTGACCACCACGAAGGCGCCGCGGTAGGCGTTCAGCGCGCTCTCGAGCTGGCCGACGCTGATCAAGTCGAGGTTGTTGGTCGGTTCGTCGAGCAGCAACAGTTGCGGCGCCGGTTCGGCGAACAGGACGCACGCCAGGGTGGCGCGCAATCGTTCGCCACCGGAGAGCACCCCGACCGGCAGATCGACTCGTGAGCCGCGAAACAGGAACCGCGCCAGGAGATTCCTGCGCCGCGACTCGGGCATGTTCTTCGCGAACACGGCCAGGTTCTCCGCGACGGTGCGGTCGGGGTCGAGCAGGTCCAGCCGCTGCGACAGATATGCGACGCGGCCCTCGGCGCGGGTGATCTGCCCGCGCTGCGCGGCCAGATCACCGTGGATGACGCGCAGCAGAGTCGATTTCCCCACGCCGTTCGGCCCGGTCACCGCGATCCTTTCGGGGCCGCGGATGATCAGATCGACGCCGGTGAGAATGGGCTGCTTCTCGTACTCGTACTCGAAGTCGATGCGCTCGCCGACGAAAACCATACGCCCAGAGGGGACTTCGGTGTCGGGCAATTCCACCACTATTCGCTGCTCCTCGCGCAGCGCGCGTTCGGCCTGGTCGAGCCGATTCTTCGCCGCTCCCACGCGCGCCAGGTGCGTCTCGTTCGCTTTCCCGGCCGACTCCTGGGCGTTGCGTTTCATGGTTCCCGCGAAGATCTTCGGCAATCCGGCGTTGCCCAGGTTGCGCGTGGCGTTGCTCGCGCGACGCGCGGCCCGCTCCCGCGCCTGCTGCAACTCCCTCTTCTCGCGCTCGAGCTCCTGCTCGGCGTTGCGGATGTTCTTCTCGGCGACCTCGCGCTCGGCGCGCACAGCGGCTTCGTACTCGGTGAAATTGCCACCGTGGAATCGGATCTCGCCGCGATCGAGTTCGGCGATGCGGTCCATGCGGTCGAGCAGCGCGCGATCATGGCTGACCAGCAGCAGGCAGCCGTTCCAGTCAGCGAGCAGATCGTAGAGCCGGTGGCGGGCCTCCGAGTCGAGGTTGTTGGTCGGTTCGTCGAGTAACAGCACCTCCGGCCGTCGCAACAGTTGCGCTGCGAGCCCCAGTGAGACGACCTGCCCACCGCTGAGCGTGTGCAGACGTCGGTCGGGGGACAGGTGGCCGAGGCCGAGGCGTGCCAACTGGGCGCGGGTGCGCTCCTTGATGTCCCAGTCGGAACCGATGGTGGCGAAATGTTCCTCGCTGGTATCGCCGGACTCCACGGCGTCGAGCGCGGCGAGGATCGGCGCGATCCCCAGGACTTCGGCAACGGTCAGATCGCCGGTCAACGGGAGATGCTGGGGGAGGTAGCCGAGGGCTCCCCGGACCGAAACGCCCCCACCCCTGGGCCGAAGATCACCGGCGATGAGACGGAGCAAGGTGCTCTTCCCGGCGCCGTTCGGGGCCACCAGCCCGGTCCGTCCGCCGGGCACGCCGAAGGACAGTCCATCGAAGACCGGAGTGTCATCCGGCCAGGAGAACGACAGGTCGGAACAAATGATGTACGCAGCGGACATGGCTACCTCGAAGTCGGGTGGATGCGCGGGATCGATACCGCGCGAGGAAGGATGGTGAAAAACGACGACATGGCCACGACGGCGGCGCTTCGAGCGCGCTACCGGTGGCCGTCAGACTCGGGACCTATCCCGAGATGTCGAGTTCACCTGCCATGTTCGACTTCCTCGTTCCGATCGCTGTCCGTCGACCATAGCAGCCGTGTGGCCGACCGGGCGGTCAGGCTTCGAGGTAGGCGACGATTCCGCCGATCAGCGCGTCGAGCGCGTCGTCGAGATTGCCGTAGGTGCCAAGGGTGCGTTCGGAGGTGATGCCGCGCATGGCCGCAGGGATGAGCGCGGCCACCTGCCGCACCTTGACCGGGTCGAGTTCGAGGTCGGCGAAAGCTTTCTCGCACGCGGTGTCCCAGTGCGGTTTCCAGGACGCCAGTTCGGCGGCGGTCAGCGGGTAGTCGCGTTCGAGTTCGGCGTGCTCGCGGGGGAGCGCGGCGCGCAGCGTTTCGATGGCAAGCGATTCGGGCTTGCGCAGCCCTACGGCCATCGCCATGATCATGGCGGTCACCCGTTCGCGCAGCGTCCCGTCCGGTTTGATCCCGGCGGGCAGGTCGCCGCGTTTGTCGGCGGTGTGGCGCAGGACCGCGGCCCACAGACCGTCGATGTCGCCGAACTGGTACTTGACCACGCTCCAGGTCGCGCCGATGTCGCGAGCGATCCGGTTACCGGACACCGCGGCGGGGTCGCCCGTGGCCAGCGATGCGATCGCCGCCTCGAGCATGCTTTCCCGGGAACGAACCCCGCGTTTGTTGGCGCGTCGCCCGCTTACCGCCGCTTCCGTCACGAGAACCGAGTCTATCGGGCCCTGATCAGGGCCTTCCAGTTTCGTAGAAGCCTCTTGAATTCTTTCGCAGAGGGTTCTACGCTCAAGGCGCCGCGGGAAGGCTCAGGAGCCGAGCCCTCGGGAGCTTGGAGGATCGAGATGGCAAAACCACCGCTGTCGATGCAGCCGACGGGTTGGTTCCAAGTGGCCTGGTGCGGCGAGATCGAGGTCGGCGCGGTGCACAAGATGAAGTACTTCGGGCGCGAGATGGTCGCCTGGCGTTCGTCATCCGGCCGGGTGGCGGTCTTCGACGCCTATTGCGAGCACCTCGGCGCTCACCTCGGCTACGGCGGTCATGTGGTGGGCGAGCATCTGGTGTGCCCGTTCCACGGCTGGGAGTGGAACGGGGAAGGGCGCAACGTCTGCATCCCGTACGAGAGCCATCCGAACAAGGGCCGCCGGATTCGCAGCTATCCGGTGGTGGAGCGGAACGAAGCGGTGTGGATATGGCACGACATCGATGGACGGGACCCCTATTTCGAAATCCCGGACGTGTTCGAGGCCTTCGGTGACGGCAAGACCGCCGCCGACTACTACCCGCCGGTGCCCGCGGCCACGCTCTACCGGCCCGGTCTGCAACTGCATCCCCAGTACGTCATGGAGAACGGCGTCGATTTCGCGCATTTCAAGTTCGTGCACAAGACACCGTTCATCCCGGAATTCACCCGTCACGACTTCTCCGGCCCCGTGTCGTATGTCGACTTCACCATCGCTTTCGACGAGAACGTGGCTGCAGACCAGGTCAACAGCGGGGTCGAATCGATCAACGCGGGACTGGGCTGCTCGATCACCAAGAGCTGGGGCATGGTCGACAACCGCACGATGCCCGCGGTGACGCCCGTGGACGAATACACCTCCGACGTCCGCTTCACCGTGTGGATCGGACGAAAGGCCGGGGACGACGGCCCCGAGATCACCCGGTACGGAAAAACGATGGCAGGCTTCGTCATCCAGCAGTTCGAGGCCGACGTCGATATCTGGGCGCACCAGCGCTATTCGGATCCGCCCGCGTTGTCGCGCAAGGAATTCGCCGGGTTCAAGGCGTTGCGTGAGTGGGCGTCGCAGTTCTATCCCGAAAGGCCCATGTCATGAGCACCTCCGACAAGATCCGGGTATTCCAGGTCGCGACCGGCAACCTCGGTACCGAGATGATCGGCCGGATCCGCAACCACCCCGATCTCGAACTCGTGGGACTGCACTGCTATTCGCCGGACAAGATCGGCCGCGACGCGGGCGAGATCGTCGGCATCGGACCGATCGGGGTGATCGCCACGGGCTCGGTCGAGCAGATCATCGCCGCGAAACCGGACGTGCTCACCTTTCACGGGGTATTTCCGGACGAGGACCTCTACGAGAAGGTTCTCGAGGCGGGAATCGACGTCGTGACCACCGCGGACTGGATCACCGGATTCCACCGCGACACCAACCATCCCCATCCTTCCGGCCGTGAGGTCAGCGCGGTCATCCAAGCCGCCTGCGAGCGCGGTGGCTCGACCTTCTACGGCACCGGCATGAATCCCGGCCTGTGCCAGATACTCGGCATCGTGCACAGCGCCGACGTCGCCGACATCGAGAACATCACCGTCACGGAATCGGTCGATGTCTCCTGCCATCATTCCGTCGACACGTGGAAAGCCGTCGGCTACGGCCGCCAGGTCGATGACCCGACCGTCCCGGACTCGCTCTACAAGTACACCGCGGTGTTCGCCGACTCGGTCTATCTCATGGCCGACGCCTTCGACCTCGAACTCGACGAGGTGCGCTTCGGTTACGAACTCGGCGCGTGCACGAACGATGTCGACCTGGGTTGGTACTTCCTGCCCGAGGGTTCGCTCGGCGCCAGCTACATCAAGTACCAAGGATTGGTCGACGGCGTACCGCGCGTGGAAAGCCACCTCGAATGGCAGATGACGCCGCACACCGATCCGGCTTGGAAAATCAAGGGCTGCTACATCACTCAGATCACCGGTGATCCGAACATCTACAGCAAACACATGATCATTCCGCGCGCGGGCACCGATCTGTCCGACCCCGAGAGCTTCGCCTCGATCGGCATGACCGTCACCGGCCTGCCCGCCCTCAATGCGATCAGATCCGTCGTCGCCGCCCGACCCGGCATCATCACCAGCGCGGATCTGCCCCTGCGCGGGTTCGCCGGACGTTTCAAGCGCTGAACGGCCCGCCTCTGACGGGGCCGGGGAACGGCGCTAATCCCGCCATACAGGTGGACGCTTCGCCAGGAAGGCCGCCATCCCTTCGCGGGCGGCGGGAAGTTGAGCGGCGGCGGCCATGACTTCGAGAGCGAGGGTGTAGGCATCCGCTTCGGGACGGTCGAGTTGGCGGTAGAGAGTGCGTTTGCCCAGCGCTTTGCTGGCCCGGCTGCCCCTGGTCGCGCGGGCCAGCAACTCGTCGACGGCGGTGTCCAGTTCGGCGTCCGGCACCGCTCGGTTGATCAGGCCCCACTGTTCGGCGGTGCGGGCATCGATCGGGTCGCCGGTGAGGGCGAGTTCCATCAGCCGTTTGCGGCCGACGGCGCGGGCCACCGGCACCGCGGGCGTGTGGCAGAACCAGCCGCCTTTGCCGCCGGGGAGCGCGAAACCGGCCGATTCGGCGGCGACGGCCAGATCGCACGAGGCCACCAACTGGCAGCCCGCGGCCGTGGCCAGGCCTTGCACCCGGGCGATCACCACCTGCGGCACCGACTGGATGGCCGACATGAGTTCGGTGCACAGCACGAGCAGTTCCCGGACGCCGAGCAGGTCGCGAGCGGCGACGTCGGCGAAGTCGTGCCCCGCGGAGAACACCGGGCCGTTCGCTCCGAGCACTATCCCCGTGGCGTCGGTCTCGCCTGCGGCCCGGAACGCGGCGAGCAACTCGCCCAGATGTTCGCCCGACAGCGCGTTGCGCTGCCGCGGCCGGTTCATGGTGATGCGCACCGTGTCGCCGTCGCGCGCGACCAGCACATGCCGATACTCCAAGGCGGTCATATCTCCACCGTAGGTCTCCACGGGCGACGACACGACACTTCGAAGCGCCGAGCGCCCTACTCCGGTGACGGCTCAGCGCATGCTCCGGTGTCGCGATATCCACGCTCGTCAGCGTTGGTAACACCGCAGAATGATCGGATGATTGTGGGGAACGACGGCTCACGTTCAGCTCGACGCCACCTGGTGGCCGGGCTCGGACGGTACGCATCGCTGGTGAGAACACACCGCAGTACCCGAAGCGCACTCGTCATGGCCGCCGTGTGCGCGACCGCCGCGCTGCCGGCTTGCTCGCCGTCGAGCCCGGCGGATTTCACCGCCGCCAAGGATCAACCCTTGGTGATCTCGCTGGATGATCTACTGGCCGCGACCGGGGGCAGCGCCGCGGTGGCGGTCGCCGATCCACGGCACGGCACGATCAGCCGCCGCGCCGATGGCGCGGTGGTGTACACACCGGCGGCCGGATACACCGGGTCCGACAGCATCACGGTGACCACCACCGACGCCGTGAAGCTGTTCACCACCGACATCCCGCCGCTCGGTGACTTCGGCGGAGTGAGCGTGCAAGGCAGCGGCTACGGATCGGCGTTCACGCCGGTGCCGGGATCGGCCGACGAGTTCTACGGTCTCACCGACCGTGGTCCGAACATAGACGGCAAGGGCAAGAACGAGAAAATCACGCCCATACCGGCTTTCACGCCCGCCATCGCCAAATTCAAGATGGTCGGCAGCACGGCGGTGCTGGACAGAACCATTCCCCTGAAGAGTTCGACAGGCCAGCCGTTCAACGGCTTGATCGACACCTCCGCGAGCACGGGGGAGACCATGCGTGGCCTCGACGGCGCCGTCCTTCCTCCCACCGATCACGGCATCGACAGCGAGGGCCTGGCCGCGCTGGCCGACGGCACCTTCTGGGTGTCCGACGAGTACGGGCCGTTCCTCGTGCACTTCGACGCCGACGGCACCGAGCTCGAGCGGCTGGCGCCGGGGCGCGGTCTGCCCGAAGAACTTTCGCTGCGCACCCCGAACCAGGGCATGGAGGGTCTCACCATCACACCGGACGGCAGGACACTGGTCGGCATCGTGCAGAGCGCGCTGAGCGAGCCGGGTGTCGTCTCGGCGCGTGAGGTGCCCATGACCCGGATCGTCACCGTGGATCTGAAGACCAGGGACGTCAAGGAATTCGTGTATCCGCTGGATGAGCCGAAACAGAAGCTGGCGGTCTCCGAGATCACGGCGCTGACCGACACCACCTTCCTGGTCGACGAGCGCGACGGCGACAAACCGCCCAAGGCGAACAAGAAGCTGTGGACGATCGACATCGCCGGTGCCACCGATGTCGGACCGCAGGCGAAGGTACAAGGCGCGCAATATGATCCGCAGCTGGGCCTGCTGGTCGATGGCAAGCCGCTGGAACTCCTCGTCGGCGCGGTGCCGACCGCCGACGGCGTGGCCACACTGCGGAAGGCGGGCATCACCCCCGTCGCCAAGACGTCCGCCCTGGATCTCGGCGGCCTGCTGGACGGCCTGAACGCCGCGGGCGAGTTCTTCGGCCACGACAAGATCGAGGGCGTCGCCACCCGTGACGGCGGCAAGACCCTCTACATCGCCGCCGACAGCGACTTCGGCATCGAGGCCGCCACCGGCGACCGGCCGCCGTTCGGGCTCCAAGCCAAGCTCCTGGCCGACGGCGCGCAGGACTCGGGTGAGGTGCTGATGGTCGACACCACCGAGCTGCCCGCCGAGACGCTTACGAGGACCGTCACGATCAGCGTGCAGTAGGGTCCCCGCGGTGCACTCACGGCCGCAGCAGCTGGCGCACTCGCGCGGCTTCCCTGGTGAGGTGGTCGCGCTCGGGCACACTGGTGGCGACGCGAGACGCCTCGGCATACAGCTCGGCGGCGCGCTCCAGATCGCCCGCGCGTTCGTGCAGGTACGCCGTCACCGCGGCGTACCTGGGCAAGTCGGGACGCACTCCGGCCAACGCCGCCAGGCCTGCCCGCGGGCCGTCGGCCTCGCCGACCGCTACCGCGCGGTTGAGCCGCACGACCGGGCTGCCGGTGCGGCGCAGCAGCTCGTCGTACCACTCGACGATCTGTACCCAGTCCGTCTCGGCGGCGCAGCGCGCGTCCGCGTGCAGGGCGGCGATCGCGGCCTGCGCCTGGTATTCACCCAGCCGGTCGCGGGCCAGTGCGGCCTGCAGGATCTCCACGCCCTCGACGATCAGGCGCGTGTCCCACAGACCGCGGTCCTGCTCGGCGAGCGGCACCAGGCGACCGCCGGGGCCGGTGCGTGACGCGCGCCGCGCATGGTGCAGCAGCATCAGCGCCAGCAGGCCGGCGACCTCGGGTTCGTCGGTAAGAGCGACGAGCTGGCGGGCCAGGCGGATCGCCTCGGCCGCCAAGTCCACATCCCCGCCGTACCCCTCGTTGAAGACGAGGTAGAGCACGCGCAGCACCGTGCCGAGATCACCCGGCTGGTCCAGCGGCAGCCCTGCGATCCGCCGCTTGGCCCGGCTGATCCGCTGCGCCATCGTGGCCTCGGGGACCAGGTAGGCCTCGGCGATCTGGCGGGTGGTCAGCCCACCGACCGCACGCAGCGTCAACGCGACGGCCGCCGCCCGCGGCAGCGCCGGGTGCGCGCACAGGAAGAACAGCCGCAGCGTGTCGTCCGTGGCCTGCGCCGGACCGGCGGGCGGCTCGGCGTCCGCGGCGAGTTCCCGCCCCCGCCGCGCCGCCTCTGCGCGGGCGGCGTCGAGGAACTTCCGCCACGACACCGCGACCAGCCACGCCCGCGGATCGCGCGGCGGATCGTCCTGCCAGGTCTCCAACGCCCGGACCAGAGCCTCCTGCACGGCGTCCTCGGCCGACGCGAAGTCCGCGCCACGCCGGACGAGGATACCGATCACCGCGGGCACGAGCTCTCGCAGCAGCGCCTCGTTCACTCGGTCGCCAAGGGCGTCGCTGTGAGAAACGGCCGCACCTCCAGCCACTCGTGGATCGGCTTGCCGCCCGCGCCGGGGGCAGCGGACAGCTCTCCGGCCAGCTCGACCGCACGCTCCCAGGACTCGACGTCGATGATCATCCACCCGGCGATGAGGTCCTTGGTCTCGGCGAACGGGCCGTCGGTCACCGGCGGCCGCCCCTCGCCGTCGTGACGCACCCACGCACCCTCCGGCGTCAGTGCCTGCTCGCCGACGAACTCTCCCGTCTCCACCAAGCGGGCGACGAAGTCGCGCATGTACTGCACGTGCGCGTCGAACTCCTCCGGCGTCCACTTGTCCATCGGCACGTCGTTGACCGAAGCCGGGGCGCCGCGGTAGTGCTTCAGCAGCAGGTACTTCATGGTCGTCCTCCTTGTTCGTCGCGCGGCCCTCATGGCTGCTCGCATCCCTGGGACGGAGCCGGCGCCGCGTTCTCGACAACCGTTGTCGTGACGACCATCACATCATCATGGCTCGCGCTGCCCGACGGCCGTGCGCCGTCGGGCACAACGTGCCGGTTGCGTCTCTCGCCCGGATCAAGCCGGCTGCACGGCAGCGGCGGGCATGCGAGTCTTGCGGGCCAGATCCTGGCGCGCTTCGTCGTACTGCGCTTTCAAACGGGCCACCAGATCCGCGACGGTGAGTTCTTCTGTGATCGCGCCGATGCCCTGCCCGGCGCCCCAGATGTCCCGCCATACTTTGGCGCTCACATTGCCGCCGGAGCCGAAGTTCATGACCGACGGATCGGAGTGGGGGAGGTTGTCCGGGTCCAGACCGGCGGCGACGATGCTGCCGCGCAGGTAGTTGCCATGGACCCCGGTGAACAAGTTGCTGTACACGATGTCCTTGGCGCTGGAGTCGACGATCATCTGCTTGTACTCCGCCGCCGCGACCGCCTCGGCGGTCGACAGGAATGCCGAACCGACGTAGGCGAAGTCGGCGCCCGCGGCTTGGGCGGCGAGGATGGAACGGCCGTGGGCGATCGCGCCGGACAACAGCACCGGCCCGTCGAACCACGCACGGATTTCCTGAACGAGCGCGAACGGCGACTGGGTCCCGGCGTGGCCGCCGGCGCCCGCGGCCACGGCGATGATGCCGTCGGCGCCCTTCTCGACTGCCTTGCGAGCGAATTCGTTGCTGATCACGTCGTGCAGGACGATCCCGCCGTAGGAGTGGACGGCGTCGTTGATCTCCGGGCGTGCGCCCAGCGAGGTGATCACGATGGGCACGCGGTGCCGCACGATCACGTCCATGTCGTGTTCGAGGCGGTCATTGGTCCGGTGGACGATCTGATTGACGGCGAACGGCGCGACGGTCGCGTCGGGGTTGGCTGCCGCATACGAGGCGTTCTCCTCGGTGATGCGGGCCAGCCAGTCCTCCAGCAGTGCCGCCGGACGGGCGTTGAGCGCCGGGAAGGATCCGATGACCCCCGCCCGGCACTGAGCGATCACCAGCTCCGGTGCGGAGGAGATGAACATCGGTGAGGCCACGACGGGCAGCGTCAGGCGACCGGAGAGAGCGGCGGGTAGGGCCATGATGGGGTCCTTCGAGAGTTCGGAAGGGTTGTCTCGCGGCGATTCGGGCCGAATGGCGCTGCGCTACGACGAAGCTATCGACGCCACCGCCTTACTGCAATAAGTTGCATAAACATGTGTCGCCCATCACTGTGAAGGTCATCGGGTCCAGGGGCCGTGCTACGCGGCGCTGTCTTCCAGACCGCGCTGTGCCCTTCGCTCGCAGGTACGTGGAATCAGGCGGCGCTCTCTACCATGGGGCGGTGGCATTACAGTTCGCGATCCTGACCGCGTTGACCGAACGGGCCTCGACCGGCATCGAGCTCGCTCGGCGCTTCGACCGCGCGTTCGGTTACTTCTGGTCGGCCACCCACCAGCAGATCTATCGCGAATTGGATCGCCTCAGCGGCGGCGGCTTGGTCGCCGAGGTTTCGCCGCAGTCGCCAGGGCGTGGTCAGCCGAGGCGCTTCTCGATCACACCGGCGGGCACTGCCGCGCTGCACCGTTGGGTGAGTGAGGTCGACGAGCCGCCACAGCAGCGCGAGACATTGCTGATCAGGTTGCGCGCCGCGGCCGCCACCGGGGACTTCGAAGGTGTCCGCGCGGTGGTCACGCACCATCTCGACGTGCACGAAAGGACGTTGGCGACCTACCGGGAGATCGAAGAACGTGATTTCTCGGCCATCGGCGACGACGCCGATGCGATGCGGCATCTGGTTCTGAAGGCCGGCCTGGGCACCGAACGCGCCTGGGCGGACTGGTGTCGCGAGGTCATCGAGGCCCTCGACGCCATGCATACGCCCAGCGAATCGCGGTCGACCTGAGCCCGGCGACCCTCACGGTGCCGAGTCGACCGGCGGCCGAGTTCCCTGCCGGCCAGGCCCCGGCGCCGCAACTCACGACGGCTGGAGTGGATCGTGTCCCAGTGACATCAGGTGTCGGCGCCAGTCGTCTTCACCCGCGCGCGGCTCGCGCTCCGCGTCCTCGCCCCGCACCGCGGTGATCTCGTCGACGGCTCGGCGCATCACCGCGATGTCGTCGGCATTCAGGTCGGTACGGCGTTTACCGAGAACCGCCAAGATGTCCCGGCCGATCGCCGGTCCCGCGCGATCGGGTTCCGTTTCGCTGCCGATGCCTGCTCCTTCGGTGCGCAGCCAATCGCGCAACTGCCGGGACGACATATTGACCAGGCGGTGGAATTCCTCCCACAGCTCGTCGTCGACGTCGGTTTCGGCCACGGCTCTCACCTCCTTGTCGATGGTTCGACTACCCGGGCCGGACCCGGCGAAACCGCCGTGCGCAAGCAGTACCGAGCGCGTTCGCGAGCGCGGATTCGTCGACGCAGAGCCGGGTAGTCGCAGGACGTGTACGGCATGAAACTCAGAGAAATAGCGCAACGGCGAGGACCGTTCGTCTCGCTCTGCATCGACGCCTCGCACAACACCGAAGACGCCGAGAATCAGAGAGCGCTACGGTGGCGCTCGATCCGCGAGCGACTGGCCGCCCAATACGTTCCGGAGAAGACGCTGGAGCTGCTCGACGACGCGATAAGCGAGGTGCCGGGGCACGGGCGTGCCGGGCGCGTGCTGATCGCCGATTCGGACAGCCTGCTGGTCGATCATGTGCTCCCGGAGCCGCCCGCACGCGAAATCGTGCGGGTGTCGGCGCTTCCCTATCTACTGCCGCTGATCGAGCAGCAGTCCCGTGCGGTGCCGCATGTGATCGCGGTGGTCGATCGTGTCGGCTGCGACCTGTACGGCGTCGACGAGGACGAGAATCTGATCGAGATGACCGCCGAAGGCACCGCCCATCCGGTGCACAAGATCCGTCACGGCGGAGGGTGGGCGCATCTGTCGATGCGTCGCCGCGTCGAGGAGATGATCCGGCGGAACGTCGAGGAGGTCGCCACGGCGGTCCGTGATCTCGCGGATCGGGTCGGCGCGCGGATCATCGTGCTGGTCGGTGAGGTCGGCGCTCGCTCCGCGCTGGCCAGAGCGCTCGAGTCGCCGCCAACCGCTCGGGTCGTCGAGGTCGACGCAGGGGCTCGCGCCGCGGGTGTGGATACCGCCGCGCTCGAAGCGCAGGTCGAGCAGGCGGTGCTGACGCAGGCACGGCAGCAGCAGGGGCAGGTCGTCGAGCAATTGAACACCGCGCGCGGCAGGGCCGACGGCCTGGCCGTCGAGGGGCTGCCCGAGACGGTCTCGGCGCTGCTGGCGGCGAATGCCGATACCTTGCTGATCGATGCCAAGACAGTGGGGGACCGATCCGTCGAACTGGATCCGCAATTGCTTCGCGGCATCACCGCGGCGGGATGGATCGAGGACGATGCGACGTCGTCGCGCGCCTACCGCGCGGACGAAGCGCTGCCGGTGGTCACCTTGCTGCAGGGCGGCTCGATCGTGCCCGTCGAAGGTGCTGTCGTACCCCGGGAAGGGGTCGCCACCCTTTTGCGCCACCGCTAGCGCATGTCCAGCAATCGAACACAGGAGAAAGAATCATGGAACGAGGAAGTAGCAAGCACGGTCCCGTGCACGATGACGCGCTGGCCCACGACTTGGAGGGCACATTACGCGGCAATCGTTCCAGCCGGGCAGAAGAATGGCATGACCCAGAGCCCCCGGCCGACGATGACACCCTCATCAACGAACAGGTGCAGCGAACCGAACATCCATAGAGCTCAGCGGACCCGAACCATCGACGCTGCGATACTCGAGCGGTACGGTCTCGACCGGCCACCGGCAGGGCCGAGGCACCGAACTCGGAGCAGCCGTCCACTGGTGTAGCCAGAGCCTTCGACCACGGACACGGCCCGATCGGCGACGTGGTCGAAGGCGTTTCAGCTCCCCGTCCGGCGTGTCGCCGAAGGTTTGCCAGCCGTGGCGGATTTGAATGTGAAGCTGGCTGGTCGACAAACGCCGCGAACTGTGGAGGTCGAGATCGTGATCCGGCGGTTCCCCCTGCCCGGCGGCAGGCGCAGCGGTCCGGCGCTGGTCCGCAGCGCGATCGGCGGTGTGGCACTCGGGCTGCTGCTGGCGACGACGGCAACCGCGCAACCGCTGTATCCGCGGCCCGACCCGGACCCGTTTTATGCGGCTCCGGCGGATCTCGCGGCATATGAACCAGGGGAGGTGCTCGGTGTGCGGGCACTGCCGCCGCTGGCGACCTTCCCCGGATCCACTGTCACGTTGGTCAAATTCCGGTCCACCAACTCCCATGGGGCGCCGATCGCGGCGACGACGACCCTCCTCACCCCTTTCGGCAGTCGGCCCGGCGGGCCGCTGCTGTCGTATCAGCACTTCATCAATGCGCTCGGCACCGACTGCGCGATATCGCACCAGCTCTACGGCGGCGATCCGAGCCTGGCGGTGACCACGCCGATCCTGAACCTGGCACTGGCGCGGGGCTGGAGTGTCGCACTGCCGGATCACCTCGGGCCGCAGTTCGCGCTCGGGGCCGCGCGGTTGGGCGGCCGGATCGTCCTGGACGGCATCCGTGCGGTGAAGCGCCTGCCCGCACTCGCCGCGGAGAACGGACCGGCGGTGCTGGCCGGCTACTCCGGCGGTGGCCTGGCCACCGCATGGGCGGCCGCATTGCAGCCGACCTACGCACCGGAGCTGGAACTCGCGGGCGCGGCCATCGGCGGCGCCCCGATGAATCTGGTGACGATGGCCGAGGCGCTGGGCATGGACAAGCATCCTTCGTTCGGGTTGGCCATGGCCGCGGCGATCGGTCTGGAGCGGGAGTACCCGGACCGGCTTCCGATCAGTTCGTATCTCAACCCGCGTGGTCTCGCGGTCGCTCGAGACATGGCCGACAGCTGCAGCAGCGAGATCCTCACCGAGGGGGTCGACGGCAGCGCTCGGGAATACCTCACCGACACCTCGATCGTGGACAGCCGCAGCGCCCGGTCGGTGGTGGAGGAGAACAGCCTCGAACTCTACGGTGGGGTGCCGCGGACCCCGATTCTCGAATGGCATTCGCCGGACGACCGGCAGATCCCGATCGGTGCCATCGACAACACGGTCCGCCGCTGGTGTGCGGCGGGGGTGCGGATCCAGACGCACCTGGTGAGCTCGGTGGCGCTGCCGTCCGCACTCGAGCACGTGGCCCCCGCGGTACTGGGCGCGCCAGCGGTGTCGCTGTGGCTCGACGCCCGAGTTCGTGGAGAGCCCGCTCCTACCACCTGCTGAAGTGGAAAACGTTGTGTCGCAGCAATAACCGCTGGTCGTGCCGACAATCAGTCACGACCGCCGCCGGAACCGGTGGAACACGGAAAACCCGGAGCTGCGGATCGCGATGATCTCCGGAGCCGAGGAGGGATGGGTCTGCTGGTCGGCACCGGCGCGTGCGACGGCCGGCCGCCCACCGCCGGAGCCGACGCACCGCATTTCGACCAGAGCCGCCGCGACCTGGGTGATCACGGCGACCGCCGCCTCCGGCTCCATGGCGCCGTCGCGGTTGAGCAGGGTCCTCGCGTCGGCGCCGTCGATCAAGCGCATGTCGAGGTAGAGGTGGCGTTCGATTTCGCCGTAGCCGTGGATCGGGACCACATGCGGTTCGCGCAGTTGAGCGGTGTCGTGGGCTTCGCGTCGGAAGCGCTCCCGGAAGTTGGGATCGACGGCGCACCGTTCGGGCAGCAACTTGACTGCCACGATGCGGTCGGTGGCGGTGTCGTAGGCCCGCCATACCTGGCCCATGCCGCCCTCACCGATCAGTTCGTGCAACCGGTAGCGACCGAACGCATGCCGTTCACCGACCACCTCCCGCACGGATGAATCGCGTTCGCTATGGAGGATCAGAATCGTGAATAGGTCGCATATCGATGATATCGGCCCGACTTTCCTACTGCATCACCACCTTGGCCGCATAATCCCCATCCATTCCGGTGATTCCGTTCAGCTCAGACTTTCTCGGTGGCGGGCAGATGGGCCGCGCAGACCGCCTCCACGAATTCGCCGACGGTGCTGTCGGACAGATTTCGCGCCAGATCGGCCTCGGTGATGATGCCGACCAGCATGCCCTTGTCGGTGACCGGGAGCCGACGGATCCGCTGTTGCTCCATGAGCAGCAGCACGTCGTGCACGTCGGTGTCGATATCGACGGTGTGCAGTCGGTCGGCGCCCTGTGCCAATTCGCCGGCGGTGGTGGATTTCGGATTCGCGCCGATGCCGACCACCTTCACGACGATGTCGCGATCGGTGACGATGCCGACGGGACGGCATTCGCCATCGCAGATCGGCAATGCGCCGATGTCGAGTTGCCGCATCCGCTGGGCGGCTGTTTCCATGGTGTCTCGGACATTGATGTGCTGTACGTCGGGCCGCATGATCGTCCGCGCGGTCGTCATGATGCGTCTCCCTTCCACTACGGCGACGTGCTCGCTACTCCGATCATCATTCGACGGCGGCGGAGGGATCGACAGGGCAGAAGGTCATCTGCGTGCCCGGCTTCCGCCAGCATCGGCGGCCGGATATCCGGATGGTCACAGCGACCGGATTTCGCCCCGGGTCGTGGCGGCTCCGGCGTAGCGTCCTTCTCGCAGTGTGCACGTTCTCTCCTGAGCAACCACGCAGTTTCTGCTCGCTACCACCCGGGCTGTCGTCCGGGACGGTTACGAATCCAGACCGCACGGAACCAGGACAAGGAGATCGTCATGAGAGCCACACGCCTCGTTCGTCTCGGGCTTCCCCCGTTCTTCGCCGCCGCGGCGGCACTGTTGTTCTGTCCGCCGACCGCATCCGCGCAGGAGATGTGGAACTACAACTGTTCGTCCCATTCGCCGGTGTGGGAGGGCAGGGTGACCGCTATGGAGTGCACGCCGTCCAACGGCGCACCGGCGAGCGGAGAGATCACGCAGCCGTTCCTCGTGAACGGCGGCGAGGTCGTGAGCTGCTCATCCGGCTGGGCTCACCTGCCCGACGTGATGGGCAAGGAATGCGGACCCGCGCCGATGCGATAGCCGATCGGCTACGCCGACCGGTGGGCCTTGCCGAATCCGGCAAGGCCCCTTCGCTTCCTGTCTTCTTCGGGAACAACGTCATCGAGCAGGCGGCATTCCACGGCGCGCCGGCCGACAGCGTGGCCGATGTCGCCACCCGTCCGGGCCGAAAGTGATTGTGCTCGAATGGCAGTCGTGGGCCGACTTGTCGCATCCGCATCCGGATCAGCTGGAAGCGACGGGGCGGCAGCCGAATTGCGTCGGCTGGCCGGGGCCGATGCGGGGCGCTATGATCGACGCGATGACGACTCCTTCTGTTCGAAGATTGGGGGTTCCATTCGCGCAAGGTGAGTGCTGATGCTCACTCACATCGCGAATGGGGACGACTCCCGCCTTTCCTTCTGGCTGCGTGTGCGTGAATTCGCCGTGCCGCCTACCATGATCGAGACTGCTACCGCCCGCCGTCGTGTGGGGGACTGGGCGGGCGCGTGCGCCGCGGCAGGCTTCGATATCGATTTCAGTTTGCGGTCGGTGACGCGTAGTCACGGACACGCACTCGCGGCTCGAATCCGAGCCGATCTCCGGCATTTGGCTCCTGACCTGTTGCGCTGGCATATGCCGAGGGTCGCTCCCGATGGGTTGTTGCGACCGGGTCTGACCATCGCCTTGGCTCGGTACGACGCGGAGCCGGACCTGTGCGGCGGCGCACCCCCGATGCACCTTGTCGCACGGACGGCCCCGGCTTGGGCGGATGCCGGTCAGCGGATCAGCCTCGCGCTGTGGGACGGATCCGCTGCCGGGGCCGGCCTGCATCCGCATCCTCGTCCCGATCGGCGTTTCCGCCTGGATCTCCATCGTCACCTGTGGGATGCGCGCAGGGTCGATGAGCTGGGATTACGGTCCGGGGCCGCGCAACCGGCGAATGACCGTCCGGTCCTCGATCCCGAACTGCTCGCCACGGTGCCGCAGGTCAGGCGCTGCGCCGTAGACCGATGGGCGGCCGAGGCGGAGATTCTGCACCAGGCCGAGGGACGGCGCGGCGGTGCTTTCGTCGTGCGGTTCGGAGCCCGGCAACGGTTGGTTCTGTACCTGGACGCGGACGACGGCGCCGTGCCGCCCACGGTGCGGATCGCGGCGGAATACCCGCTCGGCGGCGTCTCGGCACTGCCCGTCCTGCCCGACGCGGCGACCTGGGTGCTGCCCGATCTGGAGCTGATCCGTACCGGCGCGATAGCGGCCGATCGGCTGCATCCGCTGGTCGCCCCGGCGCTGGTACCCGACTACTCGCCGAGCGACGCGCCGCGCCTGCCCGACCGGGCAGATACACCGCGCCTGGTGCGGTGCAGGGGAGAACAGCACCGGATCGGGCTGGTCGACGGGGTCTTGTCCGCGCTCGACCACGACCAGGCCGAGATCCGGCGGGAGGAACTGCTGGTCGCTCTGACCGGCACTCCGTTGCCTTGCCTGCGGGCTATCGACGAGGCGCACCGTCATCCGGATTGTCTCGCCGGTGTCCGGGAGCGGTTGGACCATGGCGACACCGCCGGTGCGCTGGCCATCGTGGGAGGACTGCTCGGTCCCGACGCGATACTGCGCGACGGTGCTCTGCGCGATGAACTCGAAACGTCCGCGCGACGGCGCATCACCTACGGCCTGTTCAAGTCCGGCCTGTCCGAACTCGGAATCGGCCGCATCCCACCGATGCGCCGCCCACGCGATCGTCGCGCGCACCCGCGCAACGCGACTTCGCACTGACCGGGCGATCCTCGCCCCACTTCCACTCGACTCCGCCAACCTCGAGGTGATCACGCATGCTTACTGCTGTCCGCACGTCCGCCGATCCGGTCCGCCCCACCCAACTCGATGTCGCCGACGAGTTACTGACTCTGCTGCGCGAGGTGACCACCGAACCGCGCCCCGACCCCCAACTGGAGGCTTTGGCGCTGGCCGTGGCCGCCGACCTACCGGTTCTGCTGTGGGGTGAACCGGGAATCGGGAAAACCGCCGCCCTGACCCAGCTCGCCGCCGATCTGGACCTTCCGCTGACCACGGTGATCGCGAGTGTGCACGAGCCATCGGACTTCTCGGGCCTGCCCATCATCGGAGACGACCCCGCGGAACACGGCGTCCCGATGGCTCCGCCGGACTGGGCCGTACGACTCGTCCGGGCCGGTCGCGGACTGCTGTTCCTGGACGAGTTGTCCACCGCACCGCCCGCGGTGCAGGCCGCCCTGCTCCGTCTGGTCCTGGAGCGGCGGATCGGCACCCTGCGACTGCCGCCCGATGTGCGCATCGTGGCCGCGGCCAACCCGCGCTCATCGGCGGCCGACGGCTGGGAGCTGAGCCCGCCGCTGGCGAACCGGTTCGTGCATCTGCAATGGACCCACGATCACGACGTCGTGGTCCGCGGCCTCGGCGGGACCTGGCCGCACGCGACGCTGCCACGGCTGGCTGCCGAAAAGCTCGGCGAGGCCGTGGCTTTCGCACGCCGTGCGGTGTGCGGGCTGCTCGCGGCCCGTCCCGCTCTCGTGCATCAGCTGCCCAGCACCGAAACGCGCCGGGGCGGTGCGTGGCCGTCGCCTCGAAGCTGGGAGATGACACTGCGGCTGATCGCCTTCGCCACCGCGGCCGATTCCTCCCGTGACGTGCTTTCCCTGCTGGTCCGGGGCGCTGTGGGCGACGGGCCCGGTTTCGAACTGCTGGCGGCCCTCGACCGGATGGACCTCCCCGACCCGGAGGCACTGCTCGCCGATCCGGCGGGCGCTGTCTTGCCCGAGCGTGGGGATCTGCGCCAGGCCGTGCTCGACGGCGTGGTGGCGGCAGTCCGCAAACGCCCGGAGAAGTCCCGCTGGGATGCGGCATGGGCGCTTCTGGTCAAGGCGTCGGAAACCGGAGCCCCCGATCTGATCGTCGTTCCGGCAACCACTCTCGCCACGCTGCGCCGGGATGAGTGGGACGTGCCCGCTGCGATCGAGCGACTCGCCGCAGTGGCATCGGTGTCCCAGGAAGCGGATCGGGCAGCGGGCCGTGTCGCCGCGAAGGCGGGCCGATGACCGCGAACGCGCCCGGTGCGCTGGACCGCGACAAACTCTTCGCCGCCCGCTTGCAGGCCGCCAGGGTCCGGCCCTATCTTGCGACCGCTTTGTTCGCCCTGCACGTCGTGGAGTCGCGCCGAGTACCGACCATGGGCGTCGACCGGCACTGGCGATGCTACGTTTCGCCCGCGTTCGTCGACCGTATTTCGGTGGAGGACCTGGCTTCGGTGTGGGTGCACGAGGTGTCGCATCTGCTGCGCGACCACCATGGCCGCAGCGACCGATTCGCCCGGCGACACGACCTGACCCGCCCGGCGGAACGACTGCGGATGAACATCGCAGCCGACTGCGAGATCAACGACGACGCGTTCGGCGACGGTCTGGCCAGGCCGGGCGACGCTGTCACACCGGCGTCGTTGGGGTTGCCCGAAGGGGAGCTCATGGAGGACTACCTGCGCATGTTCCGTCTCGGACCGCATACGGACGGCATAGCCTGGCTCGACTGCGGCAGCGGCGCGGACGGATCGGAACGCGAGTGGGAGCTGGGACCGGACGGTGCGGACGGCCTCAGCGAACAGGAACGAGACGCCGTCCGGTTCAGGGTGGCGCAAGGCATCATCGGCCGTCCGGGAAACGCGTCCGAAGGCTGGCGGCGCTGGGCGGAAGAGGCCTTCCACCCACCGCAACCATGGCGGGATCTGCTGGGAGCGGTTATCCGTTCAGCGGTCGGTGGCGCCGGAGCGGGGGAGGACTACACCTATGGCCGGCCGGCACGGCGCTCGGCTGGGGTACCGGGCGTGGTGCTGCCGAGTCTGCGGCGAACACCGCCTCGGGTCTCGGTGCTCATCGACACCTCGGGGTCGGTCAGCGACACCGAGCTGGGCAGCGCGCTGCTCGAAGTGGCCGCCATCGCCCGTGCCGTGGGCGGGCGCCGCGACCTGGTCACCGTGCTGTCGTGCGACGCGGCGGCGAGGATCGTCCATCCGCTGTGCCGTGCCGAGCGCATACCGCTGGTCGGCGGCGGTGGTACCGACCTGCGCACCGGCATTGCCACGGCAGTGCGGACCCATCCCCACCCCGACGTCCTCGTGGTCTTGACCGACGGCCAGACGCCATGGCCGTCCAGACGGCCACCGTGCCGGACGGTGGTGGGCCTGTTCCGTCGGCAGCACGCCGGTTCCTGGCGTGAACACGATCCCGACTACATTCCGGAGGCGCCGCCCGGCTGGGCCCGATTGGTCGATATCGGGTAGGCGCCCGCCGCTGGGAGCGCGCGATCGGCGACTCCACCTGGCGACCTCACCGCCAGGGATCCGGCCTCGGTGATATCGCGGCCCTCATTAGCATCAATGCACGACTAAATCGAGGAATCCGAGGAACCCACGTTGAGCACCGAACAACTTGACCGCTGGAACGCCCAGGAAGCCGCCGCCGAGGCGATGATTCCCATCATCGGCACGTTGTATCGGCGAAAGGGCGTGACGATCCTGCTGCACAGCCGGTCGCTGGTGAACAAGTCGGTGATCAGCATCCTGCGCACGCACCGGTTCGCGAGGCAGATCGCAGGCGAAGAGTTGTCGGTGGACGAGACCCTTCCGTTCCTGCAAGTGCTCGGTGAACTCGACCTGGGGCCGTGCAAGATCGACCTCGGCCAGTTGGTCATGACCTATCGTGCCGACGATCACGGACTTTCGATCCGCGAGTTCACCGAAGCGGTGCTGGCCGAGGTGACCAACGGCAACAAGGCTCAGTCACCCGGACCGAGGGATGTCGTGCTCTATGGCTTCGGGCGCATCGGTCGCCTCGTCGCTCGCCTGCTCATCGAGAAGGCCGGATCCGGCAACGGGCTCAACCTGCGTGCCGTGGTGGTGCGCAAAGGAGGCGACGACGATCTGAGCAAGCGTGCGTCGTTGCTGCGCAGGGATTCGGTCCACGGCCACTTCAACGGCACGATCAAGGTCGACACCGGCAATGACACGATCACCGCGAACGGGAACACGATCAAATTCATCTACAGCGATGATCCGACGACCATCGATTACACCGCCTACGGCATAACGAACGCGATCCTGATCGACAACACCGGCAGGTGGCGCGATCGCGACGGGCTGTCGCAGCATCTGCGCCCTGGCATCGCGAAGGTCGTGCTCACCGCGCCAGGCAAGGGCGATATCCCGAACATCGTGCACGGCGTCAACCATCGCAGCCTGGATCTTTCCCAGCGGATCTTCTCGTGTGCCTCCTGCACGACCAACGCGATCGTCCCGCCGCTCAAGGCGATGGACGACGAGTACGGCATCATCCGCGGGCATGTGGAGACGGTGCACTCGTTCACCAACGACCAGAACCTCCTGGACAACTTCCACAAGGCGGATCGTCGCGGTCGTTCCGCGCCGTTCAATCTCGTGCTCACCGAAACGGGCGCCGCGTCCGCGGTCGCGAAGGCCATGCCGGATTTCAAGGCCAAGATCACCGGCAACTCGATTCGCGTTCCCACCCCGGACGTGTCCGTCGCGATCCTGAACCTGCAGCTGCGGCGGGAGACGACCAAGAGCGAAGTGCTCGCCTACCTGCGCGGGGTTTCGCTGGCCGGGCCGTTGAGCCGCAACCTCGACTACACCGCCGCCACCGACGTGGTTTCCAGCGACTTCATCGGATCGCGCGCCGCGTCGATCATCGATGCCAATGCCACGATCGTCGAGGGTGACACCGCGATTCTCTATGTCTGGTACGACAACGAGTTCGGCTACTCGTGCCAGGTGGTGCGGACCGTGCAGTACATCTCGGGCATCGAGTATCCGACCTACCCTCAGGTCGGCGCACGGCTGGACGGCGCCGCCGACGACCACGTGCTGACCGCGACCACCTGACGCGCGGACCTTCCACCTGCTCGCGTTCCGGCGCCGTTACGCGGGCAGGTGGCCGTAGCCGACGATGTTGATGAAGTAGTGGCCGGGAATCAACTGGTTCATCGCGTGCCACTGTCCCGCCGGATCGCGCTGGTAGTAGCTCACCGGCAGCGAACCGACGTCATAACAGACGATGTCGGCGGTGCCGAACGGGCTCCAATAGGTGCTCGCACCTGCGCGAGCGGGTTCGAGCGGCGTCGTGAACAGGTGACCGCACGGGGTGATGCTCGGTTCGTAGATCGAAGGTGCGGCGGCGGCGGTCGGCGCGAGGCCGGCCACACAGACACCGCTCAATCCCGCGCACACCGCCGCGGCCAATGCACCAGGGACAAGCCGCCCCATATCGGTTCTCCTCACATGTCCGATCGACAGCAGTGAGCACACGATAGCGGCCGAAGCGGTGGGTTCTAGACCTCTTCGAGAGCCTCACCGATCTGGTGCGCGACGCGATTGTGCTGATCCTGCGCCAGCCAGTGACCGGCCGCGAGGACCACCGCGACGGGCCATTCGATGATCTCCGCGGCAGCCAGCGCGCCGAGTGCGCCGTAGTACGCCAACTGCTCGGGCCGCGGGATACGGATCCGGCCGACGACCGGCAGGTCCATCGCGAAACCCTGCGCAGCCAGCACCTGATCGACGGCATTCCGGTGGCCGGTGGATGATTTTTCGGCCATTTGTTGCCTCCCGGTAATGGTCTGTTCGAGAAGTCGACGCCTGGCATCCGCACGGTGTCCTATGTGATGACGACTGATCGACGTGGCGGCTCCGATCCGCTGACCGGCGCACTGACACAGGTGCTGGCCGTGCCATTGCGGGAGCTGTACGCGATGCTGTGGCGCTTACGGGTCATCGAAATCGTCGACTGATCATTCGTTGTCGGCCGTCCGCGGCAGCGCCCATCGACAGCCCCGGCTACCGTCGCGTCGGCCGTGCGGGCGCTGATGTCCTACCTGGTGAAATCGTCATAGTCGCTCCGTCGCGTTCATCCTTCGGATACCCGGGAGCCAGCCAAAGTTTACCTCTGGGCAGGAGCCGAGGCGCGAGGACAGCTCCACATTCCCGACTTGCCCCGACGATGGTGTGCGACTGCCTTCGCGCACTCGCCCCCGCGCGGCAGGCGCCCGAGAGTCCGATGTCGCCGCCGGGCGCATTTCCGCCCGCCCACGACCTTGGCGTGACATTTTCGCGACCATTTCGTAATGTGTCGGTGACCTATCCCCGACAGTAATCGGTATCGACATCATGTCTGGCCAACACCGCAAACGAGCCGCAGGCCGAAAGTTCACCGTTTTGGCTGCGTGTGGCGTCGTGGCGGCCTTGGCCGTCGTGCTGTGCGCGGCGATGGGAACTGCCCCGGAGGCTCGGCATGCCGCCGTCGATTCGCCTTCGTCCGCGGTCGAAACCGATCCGGCGCCGACTACCGTGCCGTCGACGGCACAGCAAGCGCCGGCAGTGGCCGCGGCCGGGCAATCATTCCCGTCGGCCAAGGCTGCCCAGCAGCATCCGCCCCCGCCGCCGCCCCCCGTCCCGTGTTCGACGGAACTCGCCGGCGCACGGCCGCACGTGGCGCAGGTGGGCAACCTGCTCAAGAAGACATTCGCCGTCGCCGATGTCGGCGGCGCCGTCGGCCGTGGCGACGGCGATCACGGCGCGGGCTTGGCGCTCGATTTCATGACGCCCGATCCGGCGCGCGGCGACGCGATCGCCGAATTCGTACTCGCCAATCAGCAGCGTTTCGGGGTGACCTACGTGATCTGGCGGCAGCGCTACAACGACGGCAGCGGTTGGTCCTACCTGGAAGACCGCGGAAGCCCGACCGCCAATCACTACGACCATGTGCATGTGTCGTTCGATCAAGCCGCCCACGGTGAGGTCACCTGCTGATCCGAGATCGTCGCGGACCGAACGGAGATCCGGGTCCATCGGTTCGAATCGGCCCGCCTCCTCGCGGCGATGATGTCGCGGCGGGCGCGCCGGTGCCGAGCACGTGGACCGGCCCGAGCGCTGAAACGCTCCCAGCCGTCGCCTCGCCACCGGGCGGTCGGGTCGTCCGAGCGGCGTCCTGTGATCGTGACAGGATCTCGACCATGCCGATTTCGACCAGTTCGTTCGACCATGTCCGCCTGACAGTGACCGACATCGACAGATCCCGCGCGTTCTACGACGCCGTGTTCGGATGGCCGATCGCTTGGGAGTGTCCCGCGGACGCGGACGAAGCCACCCGCGCGCGATTCGGGTTCCTCTTCGGCGGAGTGATCTGCCAGATGGGTGACGCGCTGCTCGGACTCCGCCCGGTCGCCAGCGATCAGTTCGACGAAGATCGAGTGGGGCTCGACCACCTCGCCTTCGCCCTCGCCACTCGGGAGGATCTCGATGCGGCGGCTGCCGTGCTCGATGAACTCGGCATCGCGCACGCGGGGGTGAAAGACCTCGGTCCGATGTACATTCTGGAATTCCGCGATCCGGACAACATCGCGCTGGAATTGGTCGTACGCAAGCAGTAATCGTCCCCTTTCGTCGCGCAGGCGCGGCACCGTGGCCTGCCTCGCCGAAGACACCGGAACTGTTTGGGCTCGTATGCCGGGGGTACAGCCCGAACACCTTCTGTTCGCGCCGTCGATGCGCAGGTCGGACACTGCTCGCCGGAGCCGGAAGTTCGCCCCGTGGACCGTGTCGGCGCGCGAGCTGGTGAATGCGGGCTCGACATCGAGTCCGAAGGGGTTGTGGTGAAGGAGGACCGGTGTGGACGTGAGAATGCTTGGGGCAGCGGATGAATGCCCGATCGATGACCGAGAGTCGAAGGGCGTGACGCACAGCCATGGATAGCGTACCGACTGTCGGTGTCGAAGAGGAATTCCTGCTGACCGATCCCGAAACCGGCGCTCCCGCACCGAACAACATCCGGGTCGCCGAAGCGGCGAAGAAGGCGGATGTCGACCTGCAACTGGAGCTGACCAGCTGTCAGGTGGAAACCAGCAGCGCGGTGCACACCGATATCGGAGACCTGCTCACGGAATTACGCACAGTGCGCAGGACCGTCGCCGAATGCGCGGCCGACAACGACACTCGACTGCTCGCTGTCGCCGTGCCACCGACCGTTCCCGAGGGCTTCCCGGTCACCGATACGCCTCGATATGGGCGGATAGGGGAAACCTTCGGCATGATCGCTCATGAGCAAGGATTGTGCGGATGCCACGTGCACGTCGGAGTGCCCGACCGCGACACCGCGATTTTGGTCGGCAATTACGTGCGTCCGTGGTTGCCGGTGTTCCTGGCATTGACCGCCAATTCCGCGATCTACCGTGGCAGCGAGACCGGCTACGCGAGTTGGCGCAGCATTCTTTGGCGGCGCTGGCCGAGCGCGGGACCACCGCCGTACTTTCCTTCCGTCGACGACTACGACGCGATCGTCGCCATGATGCTCGCCAGCGGCAGCATATTGGACAACAAGATGGTGTACTGGGACATCCGGCCCTCGGAATCGTTTCCCACCGTGGAGATCCGGGTCAGCGACGTGCCTGCCACCGCGGAGGAAGCCGCGCTGCTCGCCGCTTTGATCCGGGCCACCGTTGCCACGGGTCTGCGCTCGATCGAGCGGGGTGAGCCAGCGCCACCCGTCCCTGCCGAAGTGCTCCGCGCCGCCTATTGGAACGCCGCGCAGTCGGGCTTGGACGGCGACGGGCTCGATCCGGTCGAAGGGCGCGTGGTCCCGCACCGGGCCCTGTTGGACAAACTCGTCGATCACAACGAGCAGGCCCTGCGCGACTTCGGCGACCATACCTTCGTCACCGAGACGATCGCGGCGCTGGACGAGCGTGGAAACGGCGCCCGACGCCAGCTCCGTGCGATGCGCGCCCGCCGCGAAATCGGTGATGTCATCGCCGAACTGGCGCGCGCCACCCTCGAGGGATGCGCCTGAACCTCGTCGACTCCTGACGGTGCGGCCGACCGGCCGCACCGTCATGGCGATTCACTCGGCTGCGGTGAGCAGCGGCGCGAGCTGGCGCAGCGAGCCGAGATAGTCCGCACCCAATGCCTGCAGCGCGACGTGGTCGGCGCCCGCGTTCAGATGCTCGACCAGTTGCCCGGTGACCTCCACGGGCGTGCCGTGCACCGCGAGCACGTCGATGAGCCGGTCACTGCCCGGTTTGGCCACATCGTCCTCGGAGAAGCCGAGACGCCGCAGATTCGACACGTAATTGCGCAGGCCGAGGTACATGTCCACCATCTGCCTGCCGACTTCGCGCGCCCGCTGCGGATCGTCGTCGAGCACGAGCTTCTGCTCCGCGACCAGCAGCGCGGAGCCGAGGATCCGGCGCGCCCGGGCGGTGTGCTCCGGTGGGGCCAGATACGGCAGCGCGCCCGCGGTGCGCTCCCGGGAGAGTTCGAGCACCTTGGGCCCGAGGGCGGCCAGCGCCATCCGCTGTTTCGGCACCCCGGCCGCGTCGAGCTCGTCGAGGTATTCCACCAGCGCGTCGTACGGTTTCCGGTACGGCTTGTTGGCCTCCGGATGCCCGACGCCGACACCGAGCAGGAAGCGGCCGGGGAAGCGCTGTTCGATCCGGTGGAACGATTCGGCGACCGTCTTCGCCGGCGCCGTCCAGATGTTCACGATGCTGGTGGCGACGATCAGCGTCTCCGTCGCCTCGAGCAGCGACTCGACCACCGGCAGATCAGCGGGCGGCGAACCGCCGAGCCACAGCGCGCTGTAGCCGAGTCCCTCGAGTTCGGCGGCCTCCGCGGGGGTGAATCCCCGGTAGCCGCGCCATACTCCGTACCGTCCGAGACCGTCGATCGCCATAAACGTCTGAACCTCCCGTTCGTTTGGTCATGACGGTATCCCGCTGCGCGCCCCGCCTCGCACAGGCGCGGATGCGGGCGAGGATTTCGTCAGGGAAACGATAACGGTGCGGTGCACCGGCGCCTACGACCCGCGGTGCCCTTGTTACCGTGGCTCATGACCAGCGAAGCCGTGCCGCGCCGCCGCGAGTTGCTACGTGACTTCTTGCGCGCCAGGCGAGCGAGGGTGCGGCCGGAGGATGCCGGTATTCCGGCGACGGGCCGTCGGCGCACGCCTGGATTGCGACGGGAAGAGGTCGCCGTGCTGGCCGGGGTCGGAGTGTCCTGGTACACCTGGCTCGAGCAGGGGCGCGACATCACCGTCTCCGACGAGGTGCTCGACGCGATCGCCCGGGTCCTGATGCTGAGCGAACCGGAACGCATTCATCTGTACCTGTTGGCGGGACTCAATCCGCCTCCTCTGGACTGCGCCCCGGTCACAGCCGTCACGCCGGAAGTGCGGCAATTGGTCGACGCTTGGGACGGGCGGCCCGCGGTGCTGCGCGACCGCTACTGGAATGTGCTGACGTACAACGACGCCGCGCGGGTGGTGTTCGGCTACGGCGAGGGGGAACACAATTGCCTGCTGACCTATTTCACCAATCCGCGCTATCGAGCCATGGACGAACTGTGGGCGGCGAACGCACCCGCCGTCGTTGCCGCCTACCGGGCGAGCGCGGCCATTTGTCCCGGTGACGCCGATTTCCGCAGGGTGGTCGACAAGCTCCGTACGGTGAGCCCGGAATTCGCCGAACTCTGGCAGCGGCAGGAAGTCGGAGTTCCCGCGCAGGCGGTGAACGCGCTGCGTCATCCCGACCTGGGTGACTTGTTCTTCGACGCGACGACGCTGACGGTCGCGGACCATCCCGCGTGGCAACTGGTGCTGTACAACCCGCGGCCGGGCACCGACACCGGCGAGCGCCTGGAACGGCTGCACCGTCACCGCGTCACCTCGCCCGCCTGACGGTCGCAAGGTGGTGGTCCCACACCCACCATAAACGCGCACTGTTCGCCCCGGGGCCGTGTCGGCACGCTGAACCCATGACGCACGACAGCTCCCGATACAACGGCAAGATCGCACTCATCACCGGCGGCACCAGCGGCATGGGCTCGGCCACCGCGCACCGGCTCATCGCCGAAGGAGCGCAGGTGATCGTCACCGGGCGCGACAAGGCCCGGCTCGACGCCGCGGTCGGTGAACTCGGGGATCGGGCGCTCGGAATCGCCGGTGACGCAACCGATCTCACCGACCTCGACGCCTTGGTGACGACCATCCGCGACCGGTTCGGCCGATTGGACGTGGTGTTCGCGAACGCGGGCATCGGCGCGTTCCAGACCATCGAGGAGGTCACCGAAGCCGAGTTCTATCGTGTTCTCGACGCCAACCTCAAGGCCGCGTTCTTCACCGTCCAGAAGACGCTGCCCCTCCTGCCGGACGGTGCGGCGATCGTCATCAACGCGTCCTTCGCCTCGTATCGCGGCGCACCGGCCGCCGCGCTCTATACCGCGAGCAAAGCCGCGGTGCAGAGCCTGGCCCGAACCTTCGCCGCCGAACTCACCACCCGGCGCATCCGCGTCAACTCCGTGAGCCCCGGGTACATCGACACCCCGGCCTTCCGAGCCGAAGCGTCGGCCGGGATCGAGTCCGCGATCGCGACCACGGTTGCCGCAGGCCGGGTCGGAACCCCGCAGGAGGTAGCGGCGGCGGTCGCCTTCCTCGCGTCGGACGAAGCGTCCTACATCAACGGGCAGGACATCCTCGTCGACGGCGGACTGATCTCGGTCGTTCCGGCAGCGATGCTGTAGCCGAGCTCGTACCTCGCCGTCCGCCGTTTCAGCCCACGGTCCATGCCTGCAGTTTCTCCGGATTCCGGATCGCCCAGATGTGCGTGATCCTGCCGTCGGCGATGTCGAAGGCGTAGACCGAGACGATGGCGTCGTCGAGCAGTGCGACCAGGCCGGGCTGGCCGTTCACCGTGCGCTCCAGCAGGGTCACCGCGGGGCCCCTGGCAGCGATTTCCATCCAGACGTGGGCGATCTGCTCGGCGCCGTCGATCGGGTCGAGGAAGGCCGGTGCCAGGCCGCCGCTGTCGGCTCTCGCGGTCGCTTGCGGATCGAGCAGGCCGATCAGAGCCCCGATATCCCGGGCCTCCCAAGCGCGTTTGAAATCCCGGACCACCTCGCTTCGTTCGGTGTTCGACGGGTTCCGCGAGGTATCGATGCGGCGGCGGGCGCTGGAGGCGAGCTGGCGGCAAGCCGCGGGCGTGCGCCCGACGATCTCGGCGATCTCGGCGAAGGAGTAACGGAAGACGTCGTGCAGAACGAACGCCACCCGCTCGGCCGGGGTCATGGACTCCAGCACGACGAGAAACGCCATGCTGATCGACTCGTCGAGGGTGACCCGGTCGGCGGGATCGGCGGGACCGTCGAGCCACTCGGACCGGCCCGGCACCGGCTCCGGAATCCATTCGCCCACATAACTTTCCCGCCTGGCCCGGGCCGAGCCGAGCAGATCGAGGCAGATCCGGCTGGCCACTGTCGTCAACCAGGCGCCGGGCGCCGCCACCTCCCGCCGCTGCCGCTCGGACTGCGCGTACCAGCGCGCATAGGTCTCCTGCACCACGTCCTCGGCCTCGGCCAGGGAGCCGAGCAGCCGGTAGGCGAGATTGATCAGCTGGCGTCGTTCACTGATCACCGCAGGCAGGTGCGGGTCGGTCATGCTCGGCTCCTTCGGTCTGTGGGTCACTTACGGAATCGACGAATCCGCTACCTGATTTGTGAGGCGGCCTGACATTCCGGACGGCTGTGTCGTCGGTAGGTCGTGACACTGTCAGCAGACCAGGAGTTCGGACAATGACCAGAATCGGCATCATCCTCGGCAGTACCCGGCCCAACCGCAACGGCTCGCAGGTCGCCCGGTGGGTCCTGGAGGCGGCGTCGCAGCGCGACGACGCCGAGTTCGAATTGATCGATCTGCGCGACCACCCGCTACCGCATCTGGACGAGCCGGTGGCGCCGATGTTCGGTCCGTCGGTCAACGCGCATACCCGCGCCTGGGCCGAACGGATCGCCCCGTTCGACGGCTTCGTGGTGGTGACCCCGGAGTACAACGGCGGAGTCCCCGGCGTGTTGAAGAACGCCCTCGACCACCTGTTCGCGGAGTGGGGTGACAAGGCGGTCGGATTCGTCTCCTACGGCGTCAACGGCGGCGCCCGCGCGGTGGTGCAGTTGCGGACGGTCTGCAGCACGCTGGGCATGGCCGTCGTCGGCTATCAGGTCGCGATCTCGGTGCTCACCGATTTCGAGAACCACACCACCTTCACACCGCGTGAACACCATGCCGCCGCCCTGGACAAAACGCTGGATCAGATCATCTCCTGGAGCGCTGCGCTCGCACCGCTTCGCGCGGACGCCGAAACCACTCTCGCCCATTCCTGAGGAGGCGATCATGACCGGGAACAATGACATCCAGTCACGCGCTGAGCTGGATGAAGTCGAGTTGCGCCGAACAATCGACAAGGCGGTCGAAGGCCTGCGGGTCAAGGACCTCGATGCCCTGAAGCGGCTGTACACGCCCGATGTCGTGTCCTTCGATGTCGAGCCGCCGCTCCAGCATGTCGGGATAGCGGCGAAACTGGAGAATTGGGCGAAAGTGTTCCAGTTCTTCGAGAAGGTGACCTATGAGGTTCGCGACCTGACGTTCACCGTGGGCGGGGATGTGGCCTTCGGGCACGCCTTCGCTCGTCTCAGCGGCACGCTGAAGAACGGAGCGGAAACGAGCGGTATGTGGGTCCGGGTGACCTACGGAATGCGGAAGATCGACGACGCCTGGCTGATCGCTCACGACCAAGTCTCGGTGCCGCTGGACATCTCCAGCGGCAAAGGCGTGGTCGACCTCGAGCCCTGACGGGTTCGGCTGCGCACACGGGTGGTTGTGGAACGGTTTCGGCCACGACCACCCGTTTCCGGGGTCGTAGCTCCACGTCCTATTCGGCGACCACCGTGATCTGCGCCTGGTCGACCTGAACATCCGGCGCCGTCGGGTTGGCCTCGGCTCGAACAGCGACGCGCGCCCGATCGATCCCTTCGGCCTCGAGTTCGGCCGCGATATTGTCGCCCCGGGCCTTCGCCAGAGATCTGGCGGCCACGATGTCGGCGTCGCGGGCGTATGTCGTGATTTGTATTTTCGTCTCGTTCCCTTTCAGCGGGATCGCGACCGCTTTGATGGTGGCGACATCACCGGGGCCGAGATCGGAGCTGCCGCTGTCGAAGGTGATCGGCACGGCGGCGATTGCCGCGTTGATCACGTCCTGGATCTTCTGCTGTGCGGTATTCAGGGCCGAGCCCACGACAGAGGACGCCGTCGCCCCCAAGGTCCGCGAACCGTGCGTCCGCTGATCCGTCGGTGTCGCCGGATTCGATCCGTCGTCCGACCCGCACCCTGCGGTGATGATCGAAACCACCGCGGCCATCGCGATTCCACTGACGCTTTTTTTGGATCTCATCGGCCTACTCCTGTATGCGCTGGAGAATTCCGTTCGCGTCCTTCGACGCCTGGACATCGGCGCTTCCGCAGGGCCGGACTCCGGTCCGGCCGGGCACGTCGATCGGTGACGCCTCGCACAGTGATCCTGGCACAGGTGGGGCATTCGCAACGTGGTTTCGGTGTCCCGGCCGAAATGAAGTCGGTTCGGCCACTGGAATCGATCAAGTAGACGTGGTCGCGGGGAACTGGGCGTAGCGTTCGATTCGTCTCCACCGAGACGAGTTCGCACGACAATTCCTGACGGAACGAGCAAAAAGGACAGTGAGCGCGGTGCGGTCCGTGAAGTTGTCGGTGGCATTGGCTCGCGAAGTATCTCTCGCGCGCACCCAGGTCGCGACCGGCTGGCTGCGCGGAACGCCATTTGGACGGACGCTGCGCCGTGTGATGGACGGTCTCGCCGAAATCCAGCTCGTGGACCGGTCGCTGGCCCTGGCCGCGCAGATCTTCACCTCGGTCTTGCCGGTGATGATCGCCGCATCCGTCTTCAGTGGCTGGCATGCGCCTGCGGAGACGATCAACGACCAGTTCGGCTTCGACTCCGCAGCGGTGTCCGCCGACGGCGGATCGCTTACCGCCAACCCGGCGATAGCGGCGTTCGGTGCGGTGGGCCTGCTGATGGTCCTGCTCGGCGGCACGTCGTTCGCACGGGCTCTCGCGCGCATGTACGAGGCGGTCTGGAAAGTGCCCGCCATCGGTCCGCGAGAGGCTTGGCGATGGCTGGCCGCGCTGCTCGCTGTCGCTCTCGCCGCCGGGCTGGTGGGGCAGATCCGCGACCTCACGCAGATCCGCTACGCAGGCAGGCTGCTCGCACTACTCGGTGAGGTGGTCATCTGGATGTTCGTGTGGATGCTCGCTCCCTTCCTTCTGACGAAGGGAGCGCTGACGGGCCGTCTGTTGTGGGTCTCCGGGGCGCTCACCGCGATCGGATTGACAGCGGTGCACGCGGCAGGCCGGGTCCTCTTGCCTCGGATCACGACGAACGCCCGAGAGCATTTCGGTCCACTGGGACTGGCCTTCACGTCGGTGAGTTGGCTTTTCGTCCTGTCGGTGGTGATCGTGGGCGCGGCCGCGATCGTCAAGGCGCTGGCTCTGGACGAAACCGCGATCGGTCACTATCTGCGCGGGCAAGCCGACGACGACCGGGAATGACGCACCGGCCGCGGCATGCGACGCCAGGCCGCCGATGTGGGTCTGTCAGCGCTCCGCGCCGGACTCGGCTTTTCCTGACGGGCGTCCATCCTCTCCGCCGCGCGGAGCGGCCGGTCGGCGAGGCAACAGACCGGTACCGAACAATGCCGCGACCGCCAGCACAGCGGTCACGGCGAATGCCACTTGCAGCGCCTCGAGACGGGCGTCTGAGTTGACCGCCAAAATGGCGTCCGCGGTGGCGTCGTCGACACCGGAGCTGTCGAGCGCGCCCGCCAGCTGGCTGTCGGACAGGAACGGCACCCCGGCGGCGAGTTCCGTGGTTGCTTGCTCTCGCACGGACGCCGGAACCGCCGGGTTGTTCTCGATGCCGGCGACGACGGTCGAGGTGAGCGCGGCGATCAGGATCGAACCGATCAGCGCGGTGCCCAGCGACGCACCGAGGGTGCTGGCGGTGTTCTGTAGTCCGCCGACCTCGGAGCTGCGCGAATCAGGCACCGCCGATACGGTGACGGCGCCCAACTGGGAGGCCAACGCGCCCAGCCCCAGACCCATCAACAGCATCGGGATCGACACCACGCCCGCATTCGCGCCCGGGTCCATCCCGGCGGCGAGGATCAGAACGCCGACGATCATCGCGCCCAGACCCAGCCGAACGACCCGGCGGGGGTCGGCCCGCGGTCGGAACCGGGGGATGCCCGCCGCGGCCAGGACAAGCGCGATCGACAACGGAAGGATGCGTACCCCGGTCTCGAGCGCGTTGAGTTCGAGCACCACCGACAGGAACAGCGGCACCGAGAAGAACACCCCGGCTTGAACCGCGAACTGCGCGAAGAACATGCCCGACCCGCCGACGAGTTGCCGATTCCGCAACAGTCCCGGATCCACCAGCGGGTCGCGGCCCCGATCCACCAGATACGTCTGTCTCCGCAGGAACAGGTACAGCGTGAGCAGGCCACCGATCAGCAGCCAGATGACCGGCGACAGACCGAGCACGGCGGGTCCGCCGGCCTTGGCCCGCACCCAGCCCCATTCGCTCGACCGCAACACCCCGTAGACGACTGTGCCGAGGCCGATCACCGACAGCAGCGACCCGATGACATCCAGCCGGACACGCTCGGCGGGAGCGTCCTCGATCCGGCGCAGCACCAGCAGGATCAACACGACGATGACCACTTCGCCGAAGAAGACATACCGCCACGACGCGAACGTGGTCACGGCGCCACCGAGCAGTGGGCCGACGGCGACTGCCATCGCTCCCGCCGCCGCCACCAGGCCGTAGGCCGCGGACCGGCGTTCGGGTGCGAAATTCCCAGCGACGAGAGCGACGATCGCGGGCATGATCAGGGCGGCTCCGATTCCCTCCAGCAGAGACCACCCCAGCAGCAGAATCGGCAGGTTCGGGGCGAGCCCGGTGATGAACGAGCCTGCACCGTAGACGACGAGGCCGAATCCGAACGTCCGGCGGCGGCCGAGGATGGCGCCCACCTTGCCGCCTGTGATCATCAGCGCGGCCATCACCAGCGTGTACAGGGTGATGGCGGTCTGGATGCCGGTGATCGTGGTACCGAGATCCTGGGCGACCGTGGCCATGGAAACATTCATCACGGAGCTGTCGAGCGTCATCAAGAACTGCCCCGACGCCAACACGACCAGCACGAGCGAACTCGATCGGGCGGCCGATGCTCTGCCGTTCATCCTCACACCTCCCGCCACGCGGTGATCGTGCCGTTCCCGATCGCCTCGCGCAGCGCGGCGTGATCGCGTGCGTTCCGGTCGGCGTAACTTTCGGCGAACACGGCCATCGCGTCCGCGAAGTCGTCGTCCGCGTCGAGGTAACCGGCGATCGAGAACCGGTCGCCGGAGCGGGCGTGGGCGTAGGCCAGCACGCACGCGCACAGTCGGCCGTAGCGAGTCATCAGTTCGGGGGACATGGTCTGGATGTCGGCGGATCCTTTGCCGTCCCGCAGTTGACGAACGTAGAAGTCCCGCACCACTCCGTCTTCGCCCGCGCCTTGCTGCCAGCCGAGGAAGATGTCGCTGGCGGCTTGCAGCAGCCGCTGCCCTGCCACGACACGTTCGCCCTGGTTGGTGAACGACGGTCCGTCGAGATGCTGCGCGAGGACCGACGGCTGGGCCTCCTTGGCCTGCAGGAACAGCGGGTCGTTGCCCGGCCCGCGAAGGAGGATGATCCATGCCCGGGTGCCCACGCTGCCCACCCCGACCACCTTGCGCGCCGCCTGCACGTACTCGAATCGGTCGAACAGGGCGCGCCGGTCGGACTGTAGCGTGTCGCGGTACTGATCGAGCCGTTGGATCAGCGCACGGTTCAACTGCTCGGCGTCGGCGCCGGTGAAGATCTCCTCGACCGGAACGATCAGCGGCGGCGTACTCGTGATCCGGGGCTGCCCTTCCACGATGGTGGTCAGCTTGGACAGGGCCTGGACGCTGTCTCGGCCCCAGGACTTGTCGATCGTCTTCTTTATGCGTTTCCTCGTCGGTGGATCGAGGACTTCGCGTAATTCGTCGAATCGGGTCACGGCGTCGATATGGGAGTACCAGACCGCGAGTTCTCCGCGGGCTGACTGGCGAATCATGACTTCGCGGTACTCGGCGGCGCAGGCACGGAGATACTTTCTGCGTTGTCTGCCGCTGTGGTTGTTGTCGCGCCCGGCGACCGCGAGGCTGGTGACCAGTCGTTTGACGTCCCATTCGAACGGGCCGGGATAGGTCTCGTCGAAGTCGTCGAGGTCGAAGGCGAGATTGCGTTCCGGCGTCGCGAACAGTCCGAAGTTGCTCAGATGGGCGTCGCCGCAGAGTTGAGTGATCAAACCCGTAGTGGGGGCATGTGCGAGATCCGCGGCCATGACCACGGCCGCACCGCGATAGAACGCGAAAGGAGCTGTGCCCATTCGCCCGTACCGCACCGGGACGAGTTCGGGGATTCGTGTCGCGGCCTGTGTTTCGAGCAGCCCGAGCGGATCCCGATCGATGCTGGGCTCGAATTCGGCCAGCAGGCCGGACGGCGCCCGGCGCTGTACGGATCTGCCGTATTCGGCACGCTCGGCGCTGGTCGATCGGTCGGCCGCGTCGGTGTGCTCGTCGGACTCCGCGACAGCGGGATCGTTTCGCTCTGTCATGACTTCGGCCCATTCTTGCGAGTCTCGCGCGAATAAGAGGGTGTGCGGATCAGTGGGTCAGGATGACCTTCACCGCCACGACGGCGGTGGCGGCGCAGACCAAGAGCACCGAGCCGATCAGCGTCGAACGGTGCGGCCGCTCGCCGTGCAGTCGGCCTATGACGAAGACGATCCCGCCGATTCGCACCAGTATGGCCGACTCCGCGAGCAGCTGCGCGGTGCGTGGTTCGATCCATCCGATCGCCGCGGCCGCGAGGATCACACACGGCAGCACTGCCGAGCTGAGAATGGGCAAGGAGTCGCGCAGGTCCGCCCATCGTTCCTGGGGAGACAGCGCATGGCTCTGGCGCACCGATCGACCGACGCCTTCGGCGAAGGAATGCGCGATGAAGGTGGAGAGGGCGATCCCGAGGACGACCAGGATGCCGACATCCTCGGCGGACGGTGTGACCGGGATCAAGGCCGCGAGGATCAGGACGTTCCCGTAGATGTACGCGCTGATCCTGCTGGCCGCGTTCCCGCGGTCGAGTGGAACGCTGCGGGAGAACAAGGGTCCGTGCAAGAGTTCGTGTCTGTTGCCTTCCATCAGCCCTCACAGGGTTCAGCGGCCACACCGGTGTCTTATCGAAGGGACCGAGTTCGTTGGATGGTTGCTGATCCAGTTGATTGTCGCGCGACGCTCACCACGCTCGGATTCGAATCCTGGTCGAGACGGCTTTTCTGTGTCGATGGAGACCATCATTCGATTCGCCGCAGATTCGCTTGCGAACCGATCTACTTTCGTCGGTCCGCACGCATTCGGCGGTGGCGCGGCGCACACTGTGAGAGACAGTGGCTCCCGGAGAGGGAGGTGCGCACGCTGGGCGAGCCACTCTGGGCCGTTCGGTCATGCCCGATTCCCGGTACGAAGGAGTGGATGTGAACGCCTACCCACCGATCGCCGAGCACGGCATCGTCGGCGATCTGCAGACTGCGGCCCTGGTCTCCTCCGCGGGCACGATCGACTGGTGGTGCACGCCGCGGTTCGATTCGCCGAGCGTCTTCGCGTCGCTGCTCGACAGTGAGCGGGGCGGACATTGCGGGCTGGCCGCCGATGTCGGGACCGAGGAAATGGCGATCCGCCAGTTGTACCTGCCGGACACGGCGATCCTGGTCACTCGGTTCATGGCTCCCGAAGGGGTCGGTGAGGTCGCCGATTTCATGGTGCCGATCCTCGATTCCGCACCCACCGACCGGCATCGGTTGGTGCGGGTGGCACGGGTGGTGCGTGGTAGCTTGCCGCTCACGCTGACCTGCCGCCCGCGATTCGACTACGGGCGCGCCGCGCACACCCTCGAACGACTCGGCGATCGGGCTGCGGTCTTCCACGGCCCGGGCACGGACTTGCATCTGCAGGCCACCGACCCGGTACTGCTGCAAGCCGAGGACGGCGACATCACGGCTCGTTTCACGCTTTCCGAGGGGGAGACCGCCGTGCTGGTGTTGACGAGCATGGCGAGCGACGGTACGGCTCCGCCGCATCCATCGCGGGAGGACATCTCCACCGCCTTCGGGCAGTGCCGGGATTTCTGGCAGTCGTGGCTGCGTTCGTCCACCTACCGGGGCCGGTGGCGGGATATGGTGAATCGATCGGCGATCACCTTGAAGCTGCTCACCTATCACCCCACCGGCGCGCCGATCGCCGCGGCCACGATGGGTCTGCCCGAGCAGATCGGCGGCGAGCGCAACTGGGACTACCGCTACACCTGGGTCCGCGATGCCTCCTTGTCGGTCCGGGCGTTGATCGATCTCGGCTTCACCGAAGAGGCGTTGGCGTTCCGGCGCTGGCTGCGCGATCGCCTCGAGGCCGACGACACGGCATCCGGCGAGCCGCTGCAGATCATGTACCGGATCGACGGCGACCCCCGCCTCGAAGAGGAGGTGCTCGACCATCTGGAGGGCTATCGCCGGTCCGCGCCGGTGCGGGTCGGGAACGGGGCGGCCGACCAGATCCAGCTCGATATCTACGGTGAGGCCGCCGATGCCCTGGCCCAGTCCTCGGACATCGGTGGGATCTGGGGTTGGCGGTCGTTCGCGAACCTCATGGACTGGCTGACCGAGCACTGGGACCGGCCCGACGAGGGAATCTGGGAAACGCGCGGCGGGCAGCAGGAATTCACCTACAGCCGCCTGATGACGTGGGTGGCGTTCGATCGAGGTATCCGTATGGCCACCGACTACTCGCGGCCGGCCGATGTGGCCCGGTGGTCGCAGGCGCGGGACGCGGTGTTCGCCCAGATCGTCGAACGCGGCTGGAGCGCGAAGCGGCAGGCGTTCGTACAGCATTACGCCACCGATGTGCTGGATGCGTCACTGCTGCTGATGCCGCGAATGGGATTTCTTTCGCCGCGGGATCCGGTATGGCTGAGCACTCTCGACGCGATGGACGACGAACTGGTCAGAGACAGCCTGGTCTACCGCTACGACCCGGAAGCATCTCCGGACGGTCTGCGTGGTGTCGAAGGCACCTTCAATCTCTGCAGCTTCCTGTACGTAGAAGCACTCGCCCGTGCCGGACGGGTGGGTCAAGCCCGGTATGCCTTCGACAAGATGCTCACCTACGCCAACCACGTGGGTCTTTTCGCCGAGGAGATCGGTCCTTCCGGCGAGCAGCTGGGCAATTTTCCGCAAGCGTTCACCCACCTGGCACTTGTCGCGGCCGCCATGGCCCTGGATGAACAACTCGACCGCGCCGAAGCCCGGCCCGCGACGACATCCGGATAGGCCGAACACGCGGATGCCCGGTCCCGGTGCGGCCAGCCCTCCCCGCGGTGCGCTCGTTCCGCTGGCGCTCGCGCAATTCATCTGCAGCTTCGCCGGTTCGAACATGAACGTGATGATCAACGACATCAGCGCCGACTTGAACACCACCGCGCAGGGCGTGCAGATCGTCATCACGATCTTCCTGCTCGTCATGGCGGCGCTGATGATTCCGGGCGGCAAGCTCACCGACCGCTACGGCCGCAAACGCTGTTTCGAACTGGGCCTGACGATCTACGGTGTCGGCGCCGTGATGAGTGCGCTCGCTCCCGGGCTGGGTGTGCTGATTCTCGGCAACTCGATTCTGGAGGGCCTCGGCACCGCGATGCTGATCCCGCCCGTCTATATCCTCACCACCCTGTTGTTCACCGAAACCACCTCGCGGGCGCGGGCCTTCGGCGCGATCATGGCGCTGGGTGGGATCGGTGCGGCGGCCGGCCCCTTGCTCGGCGGAGTCATCACCTCAGCGTTCGGCTGGCGGGCGGCGTTCGCGTTCCAAGCGTTGGTGGTCGCGTTGATCGTGCTGCTCGGCCGGCGCATCGCCGACCCGTTGCCGCCGGATCCGACCCGGGTCTTCGATATCGGTGGCGCGGTTCTGTCGGCGGCCGGTCTGGTCCTGCTCGTGACCGGCATCCTGGCGGCCGACGACAACGGCTGGGTCATGCTGCTCCTGCTCTTGCTCGGCGTGGTGGCGCTGGGGTGCTTCTTTCTCCACATCCGTGCCCGGGAGCGATCCGGACGCGAACCCCTCATCTCGACCGGCCTGTTCCACAACCGCACCTCCAACCTGGGTTTGATCACCGAACACATCCAGTGGCTGCTGCTGATGGGAACATCATTCGTCGTGGCGGCCTACCTGCAGGTCGTCCGGGGATACAACGCGATTCAGACCGGTGTGATCTTCACGGCGGCCACCCTGGGGTTGCTGGTGTCGTCCTTGGCCGCCGCACGGCTGGCGCGGCGGCGCGCGCAGCGCACCCTCATCATGGCGGGATTTCTCGTGACCATCGCCGGCATCGGCGTCCTGCTCGCGCTGGCCGGGACGCTGGTGCATCCGTGGGCGTTCGCGCCCGGCCTGCTGCTGATCGGCCTCGGACTCGGTGTCATGCTGACCCCGGCGGTCAATGTCGTCCAGTCCAGTTTCGGCGAGGACCAGCAGGGCGAGATCTCCGGGCTGTCGCGCAGCGTGTCCAATCTCGGCTCCTCGCTCGGCACCGCCATCGCGGGAACCATCCTCGTAGCCGGGCTCACGAGCCACGCCTACGCCGCTGCGATGATCGTCTTGGCCGCGATCGGAGCGGCAGGATTCGTCGCCGGGGCGTTGCTGCCCCGGCACGCTTCCGCTGCCGTGTAAGAAGTTTCCTCAGGACTGGAGGATTCTGGCCTTCTCGGCTTCGAATTCGGCATCCGTGAGCACACCCTGCGCTTTGAGTTCGGCGAGTTCCTTCAAAGCGGTGATCCGGTCCATCGGCACACCCTCGCCGGATCGCGGCGCCTGCGCCGGTTGTGGTGGCGCCGACTGCACGTCAGCGGCGTACTGGGCATCCTGCACGGCCCAGCGTTGTCCCTGTCGGCGGGAGACGCGATTGGAGACGGCGGTGGCGGTGCCGGCGACCATGGCGGTGCGGGCTACGCCACGCAGCAGTCCGGGCATGACACTCTCCTTACTGTCGGGCCGGTGACGATGATCGTGCCATCATCGGTTCCCCGCTTCGGCGACTTCGAGGGACGACAGGATGCTCTCCACCGGGATACGTCCGGTGGCCACCAGTTCGGCGCCGTTGCGGCGCAGCGCGGACGCGAAGGGCGCCGCCCACCTGTTCTCGTAGACGAGGATCGCGGCGGAGCATCCCGGCTCGAGCGCCTTGCCCGCCTCCTTGCGGTCGGCGTCGTCGAGCAAGCCCGAACCCGCCTCCGCGAAGAGGGTGATATCGACGTCCCCTTCGAGACCGAGGTCGGCTATGTCGACTCCGAAAAGTGCGCCGTCGGCGTCCTTGCGGACGAACGCCAAGTCCAACACCCGGATGATGCCCCGATCGACGAGGTCGCGCAGCAACGGCAGGGCCGACCCGTCCGGAGGCCGGTCGGCAGGGAATTCGATCACGAGATAATCGATGGGACCTAACGCATCGATATCGGTTCCGGTCACAATAGCCCTCTTCCTGTCACGAGAAAGGGAGCCGAATCGATCCGGCTCTCTTACCGAACCGGCATGAATTGCTTCGCATATCAATTGCTTGCCGTTGGAGAAGAACCTCGGACTCATCGGCTGAGTGGTGCTAATGTCGGTCCCAGCGTACGCCCCTGATCGTCACCGGGTCGCTGTTTCTTTACTGGAGGCGGACGCCTGACGGGATCCGCCCCGGCGTGAATCAGCGCATCCTCTTATTCGAATATCTTGCCTCGAAAGTTTTAAACCGCCGCACCATCCGCTGTCGCCGACTCCGGCCGTCCTCGGCACCGTGGTCGTGGAGCCATCGGACCCTGGAACGTTCAGCTCACCATGCCCTCGGCGGATCGCTCCGCCGAGACCGGGCGGCGCCGCCCTCGCCCGAGACGGGGCGGCGCCGCCAACCCGCCCCGCGACGACGGTTGCCGCGGTGGACGCAACCGACGAAGAGCAGGTGCGCAGGCACCGAGACCGTCGGCTCGGTGACGCAGGCGAACTGCCCGTGTCCGTTCTCGGAGTAAGGGGTACCGATGGCTTCGGATGCGCGAGAGGACGCACCCGGCGGCAAGTTGACCGCCGACGAACGCGCGGAGCTCGAGCGGCTGCGTGCCGAGGTGGCGACACTGCGGGTGAAAGGGCGCGGCGGCGTGCGCCGGTCGCCGCGGCATGGGTGGCGCTGGACTGCGGTGACGATCTTGACGGTGCTGGTCGCTGTTCTGGCGATGACCACGGTGGTGTCGCGGTTCGTGCGCGGAGAGGTCCTCGACACCGATCGATATCTGAGCACAGTGGCGCCGCTGGCCTCGGATCCGGTACTGCAGACCGAGGTCTCCGATACGATCACCGAGGAGATCTTCGCCCGCGTTGACATCGAGGGTCTCACCGCACAGGCGCTCGCCGCCATCACCGACGCCGCCCCTGCGACAGCGGACCGGCCACGGGTGGACCGCGCGGTCGAGGGGCTCGCGCCGGTGATCACGCAGCAGGCCCGCGAGTTCGTCCACGACACCGCGCTGTCCTTCGTGCGCAGCGACCAATTCGAAGACCTGTGGCTACAAGCCAACCGCGCCGCGCACACCGCCTTGGTGGCGGTGGCCACCGGGCACGTCGGCCCCGAGTCGGTGACGGTGGACGAGAACGGCACGGTCGCCATCTCCCTGCGCACGGTGATCGAGAACGTCAAAGCCAGGCTGCTCGCCCGCGGCTTTACCTTCGCCGAGAAGATCCCCGCGGTCGACAAGCAATTCGTGTTGTTCCGATCCCCGGAACTGGTCCGAGCGCAGCGGGCGGTCGACAATCTCGACAAAGCCTCTGCCGTGCTGCCGTGGGTGACGATCGCGGCCGCCGTGGCCGCGATCGCCGCGGCTCCTCCCGGTCGTCGCAAGCTCGCCTCGGCGTTCGTCGGGCTCGCGCTGGCGGCAGGAATGTTGATCCTCGCCATCGCCTTGGCCGTGGCCCGCGCACTGTATCTGGACGAGATCCCGGCCGACGTCCTGTCGCCGCAGGCAGCCACCGCGATCATCGACACGGTCCTCGTGCCGCTGCGGACGGCGCTGCGCGGCATCGCCGTGCTCGGCCTGGCGATCGCATTGGGCGCATACCTGGGCGGAAACTCGGCCTCGGCCGGCGCGGTGCGCCGCGGATTCGGTCGAGGCATGGACGCGGTGCAGCGGCTGCGGCGATCTCGTCCGCCGAACCGGGTGGAGAAGTGGGCTTTCCGAGCCCGCTCGGCGCTGCGTTGGACGATCCTCGGCGTTGCCGCGCTCTTGCTGGTGTTCTGGCGCTACCCCACCGGGCTCGTAGTGGTGTGGATCATCCTCGGCGCACTGCTGGCGTTACTCGCGTTGGAACTGCTGATTCGTCCCGCCCGCGTCCGGCAACAGGGAGAGCCCGGAACGGACGACGATGCCGCAGCCCGAGTGTGAGCCGACGGACAACCGGCGCGGCCAGAGGCGTCGTGTTCCTCCGCGGAAAGGAGACGGGATGCGGGCGCCGACCGTGGCCGGCTGAAGTGCTCGATCCCATCCAGGTCAGATCCGGCCGGGCCGCCAGGTCGTCACCGCCCAGATCACTACGACGTCCAAGGCGATCACGACGGTCGACCACCACGGGTAGTACGGCAGCCAGAGGAAGTTGGCCAGGATCGACAACGCGGCGAGAAACACCGCTATCACCCTCGCCCACATGGCTCCCGCGATCAGCCCGACTGCGGCGATCACGATCAAGATCCCGAGAACGAGATGGATCCAGCCCCAGCCGGCGGCACTGAACTCATAGGTGTAATTGGGCCCGGACACGAGAATGTCGTCCTTGTCGAGTGCGGAAATGCCCTGGAAGATCGACAGGACGCCGGCCGCGAGCAGAAGAACCGCTGCGCCGATCGACGTCGTGGCGGCGACTGCCTGCTTGACGGAATGCTCATCGGTTGCTGACATTGCCGTTCACCTCTTCTGATCGGTTCTGTGGGCGGTGCGGGGTTTGATGCGGTGTCACTTCATGAGTGCGACATTGCGCCAGAAGTTGACGAGGCTCTCGGTCCCTCCGAACAACGTGGTGAAATTGGTCGAGTCGACGATCACGATGTCGCCGGCGCGTCGTTCGGTGGGCGGCAGCCAGATCAGGGCGTTGAACTCGGTATTGCCCTCGGCGGTGAACGGATGGGGTCGTTCGCGGTCGACGGGCTGGCGGGCGAGCAGCCGCACGGACTCGCTGGCAGGTGCGGTCAGGTGATAGTGCGGGAGGTGGGGATGGAAGTTCAACGTGGTGACGTCGTCGAGCAGATGCAGGGCATCGAGGTCGCGGAATGTGGTCAGCGGGGCAATGGATTTCGTGTCCTCGACGACGGCGGGACGCAGTCCGTACATGTTGTGCACCGGAACGTCGAAGGCTTTCATGAGTGAGCGGGTGTAGGCGCTGAAGCGTTGCTGCCGTGGCACCAGTGGGTCGCGGTGGTGCTCGTGCTCGACGCGGCGTTGCCGGAGGTCGTCGGTGCAGCCGACGTCGTGGTGGGGTGCCAGCAGCAGGCAGGTGTCTTCGCGTTGCAGCCACTCGTCGATGGCCGCGATCTCGGCCGGGGAGGCTGCTGCCTGGCCGGCCACGTGGTCGAGGCCGAAGATCATCAAAGTGTCGGTGTCGCTCAAAACGCGTTCGTCGATGGGCAGTTCGAACCCGGCCTGATCGATGCGCTGGTAGACCGCGACGGGATGGCCGGTGGCCTCCGCGGCGACCTGCTGAAAGGTAAGCGTGGAACGGTGGAACAGCTCCAGCGTTCCCGCGATGCCTTGCAGGAAGTGGGCGGTGTCGTATTCGGGTGTCTCGTAGGCCGGCCAGGTGGCTTGGCGCACTTCGGTCATGGTGGAGAAACGATTGTCCAGCCCGGCGGGGTCGCGCTGGGCTTCCCAGGGATAGCTCCAGGTCCAGTAGATACTCAATCGGCGTCTGCCGGACGTGTGGGGGCGCGGCAGCTGCCACTGGTTGTAGGTGCGCGCCGGAGAGATGGTGCTCATGGTGCTACCTCGCCGTCGGTACAGAGGTAACGCAGTGCGCGGAGACCGGGCAGGAAGAAGTACGCGCCGCCTCGGAGAGTGGTGAACGCCGGTAATCCCTTGATGGTTCTGCGAATCGGACGTTGCGGAATCTTGTATTCCAGAGTGCCGTCTTGATTGCCGATGATCGGGTCGCGCTCGTTGCCGAGTTCGTGGAACGTTTTGTCGTTGATCCACACGTTCTGGGCGAACTCGAATTGGCGCACCAAGCTCGCGCACAGGACGAAGGCCGCGATGCCACGTTCGGCGCCGTCCTCGGGAACGTCTTCCGGCAGGTGCGGTCCGTAGGTGGCGCCCCGGCGGATCAGACGCCGACGTTGCATGTTCACCGCGGTATCGCGGGGATTGAGCCTGCGGATATGCGAACCCAGGGGTGCCGCGTACCCGTAGGGGTCCATCTCTTTGTAGTTGAAATCGTTGTTGCGCTGCATGTCGGCCCCGAGTTCGGGGTCGTCCTTCTCGGGTGCGAGCACCAACGGGGCGCCGCTTCGCCAGCGACCCATCAGTTTCGCGGCCAGCAACTCCTGCTCATCCGGGGTGTCGCTGTGCTCGGCGAGGAAATCGCGAAAGCGCCCGACATGTTCCTGCAGGCGCCGGTAGGCCATGTAGCTGCCGTTGCGCGACAACCGCTGCGGTTGCGGCAATCCGACGGGAGGGCCTGCCTCGTCGGGATATCCCAAGAGGAACTCGCCGGCTCTGATCGGAGCGCCCGTGCCCGGCGTCGGCTGTTCACCGGAGCCTTCGATCACCGGCTGCGACAACCGGTCGCGGTAGCCGAAATGGTCGTGCGCGTACTCCAACGGCGGAACGGCCGCCACATCCAGCGACGAGAGCACCGTCACTCCCGCACAGCGGGTGAGGAGTTCGTCGTGCGCTCGAATACAGCGAGCGCGTTCGGCGTCGTCGTGGGCGAACAGGATGGCGATCGCATGTAGCTGGTCACCGGCCAATCCACCGACCCAGTGGTCGGGGTGGTCGAGCCCGACGTCACCGAGGATGTCCGCCCGGGCTGCCATGCCCTGCCGGAACTCCTCGGGAAACGTCGCCAGCGATGGTTCGGGCACACCGAGTGCGCGCAGCCCGGTCCAGGTGAACGCGAGTGTCACCCATCGGCGGTCGGTGCTCGCACCCCGCTGCGCGTCTGCCGCCGAGGCGACCTGATCGACCATGGCCGACAACCACGCCCGCGCACCGTCGCCACCGGCGAACGACAAGAACTCGTAGCGACCGGTCAGCGCGGGGACGCGGGTCAGCACGATGTGCTGGATATCGTCGACTTCGAGCATCGAGGACCTCGTGGTGCTACTGCATTTGGTCGAGCATGTCGGAGAACGCCGCCTTCATCCGCAGTGCCTTCTTGATCTCTTCCCCGGTCACATACGGGTACTCGCCGTACTCCAGGAAGCTCGGGCATTGATGCTCACGGAAGAATTCGACGACGGCGTCGATATCGGTCCTCCAGTCCTCGGGGAAGCCTTCGAGGTTGACGAATACTGTTGTGATACCTGTCGACGAGAACAGAGCGACAGCGTCCTCGACGTACTTGTCGAAGTCGGTGTCGAAGATCCCCTGATACTGGAAGTACAGCCCGTCACCGATGTCGAACAGCAACCACCGCAGGTAGTGCAGCCGCAGCGGCGCCAGCACCGTGGGGTCTTCCTCGACCGCGGCCTCGAGCTGTTTACCGTACTCCCGGATCGCCGCCTCACGGCCGGGTTTGACCTTCGCGATGATCGAGAATCCGTAATTGGCGGGTGTACGGGGAAATATCGGTCCGTACCGGCCATTTTCCAGCTCGAAGTATCCTTCTTTCGGAATGGCCACCGCCGCCGGCTCGGACCAATCCCGATCACCTGTCGTCATGTCGCCTCCGTCTCCAGCAGGATGGCTCCAGTGGCACTGTCAAGACTCCGAGATGGCGGGCTTCTTCATCAGAATCGCAGTCGACGCGAGGCGCAACGAAGTTCCGCGCGGAGCGTACCGCCGCCAGCGGCGACCGCCGCGGATCTGGCATATATACCGACCGCCTCGCGGCGGTGCCTACGCGGTCAGTTTAGCAGGCACGGCACTCCGCCATGCCGTGTTACTCCGTACGTGGAAAGTCGAACTGCCGGGGTTGCTTCACCTATTGGATGTTCGATATTCCGTCGTTGCGTACAGTGCGCGTTCCGTGCTCGGAATGGTGACAATCCACTTCTACGGCGTCGACGACGAGTCATTCTCGAAACGACTGAGATACGCGGACGTTGCCCTACCGTTCATCGTGCGTATGCCCGGAATCGGCGTCCAAAGGATTCGCGGCCATCCTCATGGCGAGGCCCGATTGAACGGCACGCGCGGCGGAGCTGCCGGTCTTCCGGTCGGCCTGGACCTGGAAGCGGGCGAGGAACTCGTCGGCGAACCCGAGCCGGGGGTACCGCCGGAGTACTTCGGCACGGAAGGCGGGGCTGAAATCGTCGATGTTCTGTCCCACGACGTCCAACGCCGCCGCCCGCGACAGCATGTGGCCTTCCGGGTCGTCGGCCACGTCCACGTCGGGCCCCATATGCCTGGCGATGACTTCGCCGAGGTGTTCGCGGCGCTCGCTCGGCCAACCGGCCCCGGCGGCGAACACCCGGGCGACATGGCCGCCTGCCTCCTCGAAGGAGACCGTGTGGCTGTCGAACTCCGGCGCCAAGCCGATGTCGTGGAGCATCGCAGCCGTGAACAGCAGCTCGGAGTCGTACCGGATGCCCTGCTGTCTGCCGTAGGCAGCCGCCCAGACATAGACGCGGTGCGAGTGGTTCAGCAAGGCGGCGCAGTGGTAAGCGGAGGCCACCTCCAAGGCGGCCGATGAGGTGGCCGTCTCGGGAATCACGAGGTCGTCCAGATCGCTCATGCTTCGACAGTACGGCGTGGAGGCCCTGGTCCGTTGCGACGGCACGGGCGTGGACATTCATTGCCGACCCAGAGAGTCCCGCCAGTGGCCCGCCGCCGGCGGACCGGAGTGCGTACCGTCGAAACCGATCAGTCCTACGACTCCCGGAAGGATCGCCATGCGAGCCATCACAGTCCGCGACCGCGAAGCCGGCGTCGCCGGATTGACCCTGACCGATCTGCCCCACCCTCACGCCGCCGAGAACGATGTCATCGTGCGAGTCCACGCGGCCGGCTTCACCCGCGGCGAGCTGGACTGGCCGGGCACGTGGACCGACCGCGCCGGCCGCGACCGCACCCCCAGCGTCCCCGGTCACGAACTCTCAGGCGTCGTCGCCGAGCTCGGCTACGGAACCACTGGTCTCACGGTAGGGCAGCGCGTCTTCGGCGTGACCGACTGGGCCCGCGACGGTGCGCTCGCGGAGTGCACCGCCGTGGAGGCCCGCAACCTGGCCCCGCTCCCGGCCGACGTCGACCACGTCGCCGCGGCCGCTCTACCGATCTCCGGCTTGACGGCTTGGCAGGCCCTGTTCGACCACGCTCACCTGAAAGCAGGCCAAACGGTCCTCATCCACGGAGTCGGCGGCGCAGTCGGCTCCGTCGCCGCACAACTGGCCCATGAGGCAGGAGCCCGCATCATCGGCACCGGCCGAGCCTCCGACGAGGGCACGGCCCGCGATCTGGGTGTCCACGAGTTCATCGACCTGGACGGCGGAGCCTTGGAGGACGCCGGCGCGGTCGACGTGGTACTCGACGTGATCGGCGGTGACATCCGCGACCGGTCCACCGCGCTCCTACGCCCTGGCGGCACCCTCGTCACCATCGCCGGTCCACCCACCATCCACCCCCAGGACGGCCGAGCCATCTTCTTCGTCGTGGAACCCAACCGCGACCAACTCGCCCAACTGGCCACCCGCCTCCACCAGGGCAGGCTCGTCCCTCTCGTCACCACAGTCCGCTCCCTGACCGAGGCCCCCAAAGCCTTCAGCCCCGATGGCCGCACTCGAGGCAGAACAATCATCAAAGTGGTCACCGACTGAGGTTCGCCGATCGCTGCGCGGCACCGATGGCATCCGCGTCCGCGTCGACAGCTCCTGGTTCGCTGGGACGCGGCCGCTACAGGTGGGGGAGGACTTCGGGTTGGGCCAGGGCGGTGATCGCGTCGACGACGCTGACGTTGTTCTGGCCGAAGACTGCGTCGAAGAAGGTCCGCAGATAGATCCGTTGCAAGTCGATCGACCGCTGGGAGTCGATCTTGCCGACTGCTTTCGTCGTTGTTTCTGCCGAGAGCAGCCCGGCAGCGGTCAGTTGCGGCAGGATCGTCTGCTGGTCGCAGAACGACATGTGCTCGGTGCCCGACACCTGAAGGGGCAGCTTCACGCCGGTGTTGTTGCGCCAGTACGGCTCCCAGCCCGGATGGCCGTACCAGGGAGAGGCGCCACCGGCGAGCATGAGCAGGGGCTTGTCGGTCCCTTCCGCGGCGACCGATCCCAGGATCGGTCCATCCAAATTGATGCCGGCGCGGATTCTGGGTTCGTCGGCTAAAGCCTGCACCGTGGTCGAGCCACCGAGCGAATGCCCGAACATCCCTACCTTTGTCATGTCCATGCGCTCGGCCAATCCGGTAGGCAGGGGCCCACCGGCCCGCGATCCCTGTCCGGTGGCGGCCGCCGAGAGTTCATCGAGCACGAAGCGGGTGTCAGCCACCCGCGTCGGAAGCAGGACATCCCGCAGAACCTCTAGCGGCGAATCCAGCGGGACAACTGTATGTTCGACCCGCCCGTCGGGGAAATGGACGGAGAACGCCTCGTGCGTATGGTTGATCGCGACCACGACATACCCGTGGCTGGCCAGGTCCTCGGCCTGGGCGGTACTCCAGCCAGTGGCATCGCCCATTCCAGGGGAGTTCAACAGGATCGGGAACCTGCCGGCTCCTTCGCGTGCCGGTCGATCCGGGTAGCTGTGACTCGCGCCCAGCGACCAGCGTTGTCGTGGGACGCCGAGTTCGGCGAGGTAGTCGGCTTGTTCCTCCCGCCCGCCAGGTGACATCCAGGCCGCCGTCGCGGAAGTACCCGAGTCCTGTGCCGGATACCAGATCTGAACCAGGACCTCCCGGCGGCCTTCGTCCCACGGGTCGGACCGGCCGGGGTCGGTGAGATGAAGCTCGGCCACGCCGACAGGGTTGCCGCCGGTAGGTGCAGGCACAGACACGACCACAGCGTCGGCTGAGACCAAACCAGGGGCGGCCCCGCCCGGCGCCGCTGGGACCATGGCGGCCGCCCACGCCACCGTCGTGATGATCGCGAATCGTCGTAAACGTCTGCGTGCCATCACATCCCCCGGCTTCGGTCACCATTGGATCGCCACCCTACAGAACACACTCGATACGGCCGCGACTGCGGTGTGGTCGATCTCGGGAGTCATTCCTCGCCCGACTAACGCCCGGCGAGTTCGGCGACGAGCGGAGCGAACTTCTCGGCGGAGTCGGCGCCGAAGACGAAATAGGAGAAGCCGATCTCCTCCCGTCGCCGCTGGATTTCCTCGGCGGCGGCCGCCGGGTCCGCCGGAAGCACGGCCAGCGAGTCCGGTGGAAGGGCGGCAGGATCGGTGTCGGGAGGCGCCATGAACGGCGCGACCGTGTCGCCGATGATCGGCACGTGCAGGGCGAGTTCGAGGTCTGCGAGCGCGCGGACGTCGTGTGCCAGCCGTGTGACTTCGGCCCGGGACTCATCCGGCATCAGTGCGAAGGTGACGGTGTCCGCGACCTCGGCTGCCAATGCACGGGCTTTCGGACCGCGTACGGCCATCACGACGGGCGTGTGACAGTCGGGGCCGTCGAGGTCTCGCAGCGCCATGATGGTCTCACGCACTTGGGCCAGCCGCTCGTTCGGCGGGACGGCTGGCAGTCCTCTCTCCCGGAGTTCGTTTTCGATCCCTGGTCTGCCGGTGCCGATGCCCAGCTCGAAGCGGCCGCCGGTGAGCTCGGACAGCGAGTGGGCCTCCCACGCCGTCATCCAGGCCGGGCGTAGCGGGGAGGCGTAAACCCAGGTGCCCACGCGCAGGTCGGTAAGGGCCGCGGCGGTGGCCAGCGCGGGGCCGGGTGCCGGTTGCCATTGCGGGACGTCGGGCATCAACAGTGTCGAGTAGCCGCTGTCGGCGATGCGACGCACGCGGGCCGGCCACGTCGGCAGGTCGGTTCTGAACGGGGCAACGACCCCGAATCGAAACGGTCTCGTCATGCTTGGATTCCTCTCCGTTTCTGCGCGATCACCTGCAGGCCCCCATGGGAGGCCATGAGATCATTCGGCCCATCCAAAGACATCGACGACGAATCCACCCGGAGTTCATCGGTGCGGTCGAGATCGAGGCGCACACTGCTGCGAACACCATGAATCGTTGTCCGCGGTACTCGTCTCCCGGTCACGTCGTCGACCGTTGAACATACGACCCCATCGGCTGGACCGTCCCGACGCCGATACCTGTGCAGCGCGCCCCGACCGGCCGGTACCGCTGATGACCGGTACTGGCGCGGTCGGGGCCGGCTGTGCATCTGTCGGCCACCGCCATCGAGAAGAGCCGGGGACCTGCCCTAGATGAGCGGCGCCAGGCCGACAGCTCCTATCGTCTGCTGGGCGGCCTGACGGTCCGGTCTCACCTCAGGTGCCGGGCGAAGAACCGGTTTGCGTTGTCCCCCTCGAACTGCGGGACGCCGGTGTGCCCGCCCATATTGGCGTGCAGCGTCTTCTCCTTCGAGCCGAAGGCGTCGAACAGGTCAAGGGCCATCTGCCGGTCGTTTCCTTCGTCGTCCCACTGCAGCAGGACGTGCAGCGGAATGGTGATCTGCCGGGCTTCCTCGAACATGCTGCGGGGCACGAAACTGCCGGCGAACAGGACGGCGGCCGAGATTCGCGGCTCGACCACCGCCAGCCGGATGCCGATGGAGATCACCCCTCCCGAATACCCGACCGGGCCGCCGATCTCGGGCAGCGAAAGGAGGGCGTCCAGGGCGGCCCGCCATTCCGGAACCGCCTTTTCGACCAGTGGGAGGACGAGCCGGTCGACGATCTCGTCGTCGACCGGTCCGCCCGCCTCCACCGCCCTACGCAGGTCGGCGCGAGCCTGCTCGGCGGCGGCCGACCGGGGCCGGTCACCGCTGCCGGGGAGCTCGATGGTGGCCGCGGCGAAGCCCTCCGCCGCGGAGTGCCTGGCACGGGCCACCAGTCGGGGATACATCTGACGCAGTCCGCCGGGGTGGCCGATCAGGATCAGCGGCGCCGGTGCGGATGCGGATCCGGGCGTCCACAGGATGCCCGGAATCTCGCCGAGGGTGAACTCGCGTTCGAGGACGCCGTCATCGAAGCGCTGTTCGGAAGTGAAGTGCATGGTCGTGCCTTTCGGGAGTGCTCTCGAGCGGCGCTCCCGGACGACCTATCGCCCGACCGTGACCCCAGAGGGGAGCACCCATGTGAATACTGTGTTCACGGGTACCACCTCCTCGTTCTCTGGCACGGCTTCCGGAAGGCTAGCAGCGTCTCGGCGGCCCGCCAACGGATTTTGCGGAGCCCGTGGGCCCACCGAGCCGACTCGCTTGCACAGCGAGAGCTGCTGCGGTCGAACGAACCTCACTCGGCGAGGTAGCGCAGCATCACCGCGGTGTCGAAGTGCCTCGTCTCGACCAATCGGAGCCGGATGCGCGTGTCCAGCGACGGGAACATCGGTGTGCCGCCGCCGAGCGCCACGGGCAAGACGAACAGCTGGTACTCGTCGATCAGCCCGTGTGGCATCAGCGAGGCCGCCAGGCTCGCGCCACCGACCTCCATGACGCCATCGCCTCCAGCCTTGAGCCTGCGGACTTCCTCGACCGCGTTCTCGCTGACCAGCGTGCTGTTCCAGTGGACATCGGTGAGCGTGCGGGAGAAGACGACCTTCGGCTTGTCCATCCAGAGCCTGCCGAACTCGCGCTCGATGCGCGGCGCGTCCTCGGGCACGTGCGGCCAGTACTCGGCCATCAGCTCGTACAGGCGACGGCCGTGCAGCGAGATCTCGATCTCGCGGTAGCGGTCGTTGTGGAACTGGTGCAGTTCCTCGTCCGGGTCGGTCCAGTCGATGCTGCCGTCCCGGTCGTTGATGTAGCCGTCCAGGGACACGCCGAAGCCGTAGATCAGTTTCCTCATGACCGGGTAGACCTCCTACGCGCTCGGAACTCATCGGTCCGGCGTGGAGCACTACGTCGCCTCCGGCGAGTAAGACGCCCTGGACTACGTCAAGGACCTGCTGTCCTACCTGCCCAGCAACAACCGGGCCGAGGCCCCGCGGTTCCCGGCCACCGACCCGATCGACGGCGCGATCGAGGACTCGCTCACCGAAGAAGACCTCGCAAGCAGCTGCAGCAGGCCGCCGAAGACGGCGCGGACGTCGATGCGCTGCGGCTCGCGCTCCAGAACGAGTACGAGGACACGCTCGTGAACCCGTACGTCGCCGCCGAGCGCGGCTACGTGGACGCGGGTCATTCCGCCCTCGCACACCCGCGACCAGATCGTCTCCGCCCTGCGACTGCTCGAGCGCAAGATGGTCGCCATGCCCCCGAAGAAGCACGGCGACATTCCGCTCTGACACCCGGATCGCCCACGAGTTGCCGACCAGGGTGTTCCTGGGACCGATGGGCTGGCCGCAGAGTGGCTCGCCCCGGCTCCGTCTTCGTCAACTCGCCGATCTGGCGATGATCACGGGAACGTCGGCCGCGTGCAGGACGGCTTGACCGACGGAGCCGAGCGTCATCCCGGGGAAACCACCGCGACCGTGGCTGCCGACGACGATCAGCTGAGCTTTCTCGCCGACCATGAGAAGCCGCTCTGCGGGTCGGTCCACGGTCACGATGCGGTGCACCGGGACCTCCGGATACTTTTCACCGAATCCGGCGATACTCCGCGAGAGCAGTTCTTCACCCTCCTCCTGCCTCTGTTCGGATGATCCGAAGTGCAGGAAATCCGACCAAGTGTGCACCGCGACGAGTTCGGCACCGCGGAAAGCGGCCTCGTCGAAAGCGATCTCGACGGCGTGCGCGCTGCTGCGTGAGCCGTCGACGCCGACCACCACCGGCCCGTCGGGCGGCGCGATTGTTTCCGGAATCACCGCGACTGGGCATGCGGCGTGCCGCGCCAGTGCGGTGCTCACCGAGCCCAGGAGCCTGCGGTTGACGGTGCCGAGCCCGTGGGTGCCGAGCACGAGCAGTCGCGCGGTCTTCGACCGATCGCGCAGCAGCGGGATCGGAGGCGCGTCCACCAGTTCGGTGGTGATCTCGAGTTCGGCGATCGACGCGGATTCGGACACGGCGGTCGCGCGGGCGGTTTCGAGCGCTTCCAGCCCGCCTCGCCGATAACCGTCGAAGTCGAACTGTTCCAGCTCGAAGCCCGATCCGAATACACCGAGAACGCCGATCGCGTAGACGAGGTGCAGCGGTACGTTGTGCCGGGCAGCGTCGACAGCTGCCCAGCGTAGCGCCGCAAGCGCGACAGGCGAGCCGTCGACGCCGACGAGGACGGGAGGATTGCTGCTGGTAGACATCTGTTCGCCCTTTCCTGCCTCGGCCGGCGCATCCCGGCATCGATGCGACACCAGGGTCGTCCCGATGTCGTCGAGCGGTCTAGGGTCCGATGGCCCCGCGGGAACGTCCGATGACCTTCGTCGAGAGTGTGCTCCGACCGGGCCGTCACCGGCCGAATCTCGGGTTCGCCGAGGGCCGGTTCCGGCCGTTCCCCAGGACACACGATGCCGATACACCGCCGGGCCGATCGTGGTCAGAGGACCTGATATTCGATGACCTTCGGCCCGTCACCTGTGCTGCTGGTTCGCGCGATGCTGAATCACAGCCGACAAAAACGGACAGCACGGCCGAACGGTGATCGACCCTCATGGTTGCCCGCAGCGCTGGACGAATCCGCTGCCGCGAACCAGCCTGCTCGGCGGTGGCGCACCGCCGAGCAGGTTCCGGGCCTGCCGGACGGCTCCCGATGAGAGGGCGAGCGATGCCGCGAACACACCCAGACCCCGAGACACTCCGATCCGCGTTGGCGCTGGCGTCTCGGGCGCCATCGGTGCACAACACCCAGCCGTGGCTGTGGAGGGTCGGACACGAGTCGGTGCATCTGTACGCCGACGACAGCCGGAGACTGCCGCACACCGATCCCGACGGACGCGATCTGCTGCTCAGTTGTGGTGCGGCCTTGCATCATTTCCGAGTCGCCGCTCGTGCGGAGGGTTGGGAGACGATGATCCATCGGCTACCGAATCCGGCCGCGCCCGAACACCTCGCGTCGATCGAGTTCCGTCGCACCACTTGCGGTCCCGAGGACGTCGAGTTGGCCCGCGCCATCAGCAGGCGCGGCACGGATCGCCGCCGCTTCAGCTCGTGGGAGGTACCGGCGGCGCATATCGCGGCCATGATCGACGCCGGACTGGCCACCGGGGTACTCGTGCACGATGTCGACGCCGAACCGGCGCGGACCCAGTTGCTGCGCGCGTTCGAACAAGCGGCCTGGCAACACGCCCGTGACGTCTCCTATGGCGCCGAGTTGGCGCAGTGGAGCGGCAGGCACGCGGCGCCGCAAGGGGTGCCCGCGCGCAACGCGGTGTTGACCGAAGCCGATCCCACGGTGCGTCCCTTCTCGAACCCGGGATTGCCACAGGCTGTGGTGCGCGACATCGATGCCGCCGATCGGATGCTGCTGCTGAGCACCACCAGTGACGACCGATTGTCCCAGCTGCGCGCCGGGGAGGCCGCGAGCGCGGTGCTTTTGACCGCCACGGCACTCGGCCTTGCGACCTGTCCGCTGAGCGAGCCGATGGAGTTGGCCGACACGAGGAGACGCATTCGCGCCGAGGTTCTGGACGACGCCGGATATCCGCAGATCATCATCCGTGCCGGTTACGCGGTCACCAGCGCCGACCCGGTTCCGCCCACGCCACGCCGCCCGCTCGCCGAGGTGGTGCAGCCGCTGGGTTCGCCGGAGACATGATCGGAGGAACCGATCGCCACGGATGCGGCACGTCCGACCTGGGACCGAGGAGAACGCGATGACGGAGCACTCGACGGAAACCGCCGGTCCGATCGACCCGCCGCTCGTGGTGGCTGTCGACGGTTCGGCCACCTCATACCACGCGGCGGCGTGGGCGGCGGCCGACGCCGCCCTGCATCGCGCCCGGCTGCACATCGTCACCTCCGTCCCTGTGCGGCCGGGATACGGTCCGGGGGCCACGCTCACCGAAGCCGATGTGGAGTGGCTGCGCAAGGACGGCGAAAGGGTGCTCACGGAAGCCGCTCGCGTAGCCAGGACGACCGCGGCGGGCGAGGCGCTGACGATCAGCACCGAGTTGACCGTCGCACCGATCATCCCCGACTTGATCGACCGGTCCCGGAGCGCGCGGATGCTGGTCGTCGGCAGCCGCGGCCTCGGTGCGTTCCGGCGTGAGTTGCTCGGGTCGGTGAGTACGGCGATGACCCGGCACGCGCACTGTCCGGTCGCGGTCGTGCGCTCGACGTCGGCGACCGATGCCTTTTCCTCGGGCAAACCCGTTCTGGTGGGGGTGGACGGGACCACCAACAGCGTGCCCGCCGTCGAACTCGCCTTCGATGAGGCATCGCGACGCAAGGTCGGTCTGATCGCGCTGCACGCGTGGAGCGATTCGAGTGGCATCGACCTCGTGCCAGGGTGGGACGCTGTGCGGGAACGCGAGGACGCGTTGCTGGCGGAGAATCTCGCCGGATGCGGCGAACGGTACCCGGATGTCGCCGTGCGACGTGTCCTGGTCCGTGACCGGCCGGTTAGGTCCCTGCTCGATCAATCGGACGAGGCTCAGCTGCTCGCGGTGGGTAGCCATGGCCGCGGTGGGTTCACCGGTATGCTGCTCGGTTCCACCAGCGCGGCGTTGCTGCATTCGGTGGAGTGCCCGATCATCGTCGTGCGTCAGCGGTGACGGGGGTTGTGAGGACGAGCCTCCCGCGTGGCGAGCGCCCGTTCGAGCAGAACTCGCCGCTCGGCGGAGGCGATCGCCCGACGAGCCGCGGGAACGGCATCCGGCGTCACCGATATCGAGGTGATGCCCATTCGTACCAGGTGTTCGGCGAATTCGGGGCGTGTCGAGGGGGCCTGCCCGCACAGCGAGGCCGTGATCTTCAGCCGCCGCGCCGTTTGGACGATCTTGCCGATAGCGTCGAGCACGGCGGGGTCGGATTCGTCGAACAACTCGGCGCATGTGCTGGAGTCACGGTCGACGCCGAGCATCAACTGCGTGAGGTCGTTGCTGCCGATGGAGACGCCGTCGATGCCCAGACCGACGTATTCGGGCAGCCAGTGCACCACCGAGGGGACTTCCGCCATCACCCAGCGGTGCAATCCGCGTTGGTGGCCCAGCGGACTGCCGTCGATGAGGTCGAGGCAGGCCGCCAGTTCCCATCGGGTGCGCACGAACGGGATCATCAGGTGCAGATTCGGCGTCTTCTCGCGGACAAGAGCGAGCGCGGTGAGTTCGAGCGCGAACACCTCCGGTTCGCGGATGTAGCGATAACAGCCGCGGTACCCGATCATCGGATTGCGCTCGTCCGGTTCGTAGACTGCTCCACCGGCGAGATCACGGAATTCGTTGCTGCGTAGATCGGTCGCCCGGTAGATCACCGGCCGGGGGGCGAACGCCATAGCGATCCGGTGCAAGGGCTCCGACAGACGTTCGACGAAAAGTTCCTTCTCACCCCTAGCTATCAGATCCCGGGGATGACGTCCGTCGAGCGCCTGCGTGATCAGCGTTTCCGCGCGCAGCAATCCGACGCCGTCGACGTCGGTGGCCGCGACGCGTTCGGCGGCATCCGGTAGCGCGAGATTGACGTAGATGCGGGTCGCGGTCGGTTCCGTCGCGGCGGTCGGCGCCGACGGGCGAGGTTCGGTCTGTGCCGGCTGCGAGCGCCCCGCCCGGATCTGGCCCGCGGAGCCGTCGACGGTCACGACGGCGCCCTCGGTCAGCGTTGTGGTCGCCGTGCGGGTGCCGACCACGCATGGCACGCCCAGTTCGCGTGCCACGATCGCGGCGTGGCATGTCATTCCGCCGCTGTCGGTGACCAGGGCGGATGCTCGCGAGATGGTGGGCAGCCAGTCGGGGTTGGTCATGGTCGCGACGAGGACCTCGCCGGCGCGCAGTGTCGAGCCCTCCGACGGCGACCGCAGGATGCGTACGGCGCCGCTGGCTCGCCCCGGTGCGGCGGCGAGGCCGCGCAGTAGAACCTCAGCCGTGGCCGCCGCACGCGCCTCGGGCTTTCCCTCGGGTCGCGCGGCCAGCGTGGTGATGGGCCGGGCCTGCACCAGCCACAGGCGCTCGTCGTCGAAGGCCCATTCGACATCCTGCGGGCGGCCCCCGTGCAACTGCTGTACCTGTAGAGCCGTTCGGGTCACCGACATGGCTTCGTCCTCGCTGAGCACTTGGCCCGCCGCTTGGTCGTCGCTCAGCCGGATCCGCTGGTCGCCGTCGGGTCCGGGCACGATGGCGTATTCCTGGTGGCCCGCGCGAGCGGCGATCAGAGTGGGCCCCTTGGCGTCGAGCATGTAGGTGTCGGGCTCGGTGGCGCCGGAGACCACCACCTCGCCTTGCCCGCGCGCCGCCTCGATCACCACGCGATCGCGGCGGCCGGTCGCCGGGTCCGCGGTGAACGCCACGCCCGACCTGCGCGCGGCGACCATGCGCTGCACCACCACCGCGATATCCGGACGCTCGTGCATCTCACGGCGGGCGCGATAGGTGAGTACGCGCGGGGTGAACAGGGATGCCCAGCAGTCGACGACCGCCTCCATGAGCCGGTCGTCACCGTGGATATTGGTGCGCGACAGGTTCATTCCCGCGAAGGAGGCGGTCGCACTGTCCTCGCCGACCGCGGACGAGCGCACCGCGACCGGAACGGATTCGCCGAGCCGGTGGTAGGCGGCCAGCACGGCGTCGCGCACGGCTGCCGCCATCGGGGTCTGGTGCACGAGCTTGCGCATCCGGGCGCACAGGTCGTCGAGTTCCGCGTCGTCGGAGCGAGCGCTCTGCGCGGCGGCTCGCAGCGCCTCGTCGTGCAAGGCGTCGAGTTCGGCGCCGTGCGGTCCGTGGATGATCACCTGCTCGTAACACGATTTGAGGATCACGTACCCCGGCGGCACCGGCAGATGTGCCGCCACCAGCTCACCGAGATTCGCGCCTTTGCCTCCTGCGCGGTCGGCGTCCGCCAGCCGCAGATCGGCGAGGTCGGCCACATAGTCGCCCATAACGGCTCCGATCAATCGGAATATCAACGTGCGTGCGTGGGTCCGGCGACGTGATGCGCGTCCACCACGGCCGCGCAAGCCGGATCACCAGGTGCCATCCGGCTCGGTGGGGGCCGAGTCGCCGGACGCGTTCGTCATGGGGTGATGGTGGTGGAACGGGCCGACGGCAGCCGCAGACTGCGGGCGATGGTGTCGGTCCACGAGCGGACCGCTGCCCAGTCACGCAGATCACCGTAGCGGCCTTTGCCGAGCAGTCGGTAGAGCATGCGGGTCCGTAGGGAGATGCCGTCGCTGTCGTACCGTCCGGCGAACGCGCGGTAGTCGTGCGCCTTGACCGAATCGCGCAGTGCGGCGATCTTCTTCGGGACCAATCGCCCGAGGCGGCTGCCGATCGGGCCGCGCAGTGCCGGGGCGAGGCCGACGCTGAACAGCCACACGTCCTTTTCCACCAACTCGTCCTGGTGGGCGTGCACGTAGTCGGCGACGGAAGGGAGGAGTTTCATGTTGTGCACCGCGCTGCCGAGCACGAGGGTGTCGAAGTTGGACAGCTCGGGCGCGTGGTCGATATCGGCGAGTTCGACGATGGCGTCGCGGCCCGACAGCTCGGTGCCGATGAATTCGGCGATATCGCGGGTCGATCCCTGTTCGGTCGCGTAGACGACAGCGACGTGATGTTTGTCCTGGTCCATGCCGAGAATCTTCCTCGCCGGCGCGGTCTCCGATGAGAGGACTCGTGCCCGCGCCCGGGGGACCATCGTCACCGCCGGTGGCGGCGCAGCAGCCAGCGGCGTAGTTCGTCGGCGCCCCACACGATGAACGGGTAGGGCAGTGTGAAAGCGAGCATGGCAGGGGTCAGGGCGGCCGTGCCGAGCAGGCTCTGCAGCACGGGGACGTAGATGATCGTCGCGGCGAGGGCGAGTTCGAAGGCGATGCCCCACAGCAGCAGGCGATTGGACAGGACGCCGATCGAGCGGAGCGAGGCGCGGTCGGTCCGCGCGGCGAACGCGGTGCCGATCTGACCCGCGACCATGCCGAAGAAGGTCATCGTGGTCGCCTGCTGGTAGGTGTGGTGCAGTGGCGTTCCCGGGCCGGTGGGATCTCCGAGGTGCCAGCCACCCCGCAGCAGCACGAAGAAGAAGCCCCCCATGGCCAGCACCGCCGCGATCACTCCGAGGAACAGCCAGGCGCGCAGCAGCATCGGTGTGCGGATCACCGATTCGCTGCGCTTGCGGGGCGGCCGGCGCATCAGGCCGGGTTCGGCCGCTTCTCGTCCGAGCGCCAGTGCCGGAAGTGTCTCGGTGCCGATGTCGAAGGCCAGCAGTTGCATCACGGTCAGCGGCAGCGGGATCGCGCCACCGGAGAGCGCGAACACCAGCAGTGGTGTCACCTCGGGTGTGGTGTGGGCGAAGATGTAGCAGATGAACTTGCGAATGTTGTCGTAGACCCGCCGACCGGCCTGGATGGCGGCGGTGATGGTGGCGAAGTTGTCGTCGGTGAGCACCATCGTGGCGGCCTCGCGGGCCACGTCGGTACCGGAGCGGCCCATCGCCACCCCGATGTCCGCGCGGCGTAGTGCCGGCGCGTCGTTGACGCCGTCGCCGGTCATGGCGACGACGTGGCCTGCGGCGCGCAGCGCGTCGGCGATGCGCAGTTTGGCCTCGGGTGAGGACCGCGCGAAGACGAGTTCCGCCGGTCCCGCCAGCAACCGGTCGAGGTCGTCCTCGCTCATCCGGTCGAGTTCGGCACCGGTGATCACTGTCGGCGGTCCGCGGGTGATACCGATCTGTCCGGCGACCGCCGCCGCGGTCAATCCGTGGTCGCCGGTGATGACGATGATCCGGATGCCCGCAGTGTGGCACTGCCCTACCGCGTCGGCGACCTCGGGCCGGGGTGGGTCCTCCATCGCAACCAGGCCGAGCAGGACCAGGTCCCGCTCGGCTTGGTCCCGGTCTTGCGGCGCAGCGGGAGCGGCGACATCGCGGTCGGCGACGGCCAGCATCCGCAGCCCCTGCTCGGCGCGGGAATCGACGCGCTCGGCGAGTTGCGCGCGGCGTTGCTCGCTCAGTGATCGGATGCGGCCGTCGGAACCGAGTTCCGCGGTGCACAGCGGCAGCAGCGACTCCGGGGCTCCTTTGACGTGCACGCGCAGCCGACCGGTCTCGTCCGCGTCGACGGTCGACATCCTTTTGCGTATCGGGTCGAAATGGAACAGCCGCTGCCGGGAGCGCTCTCGTAGTTCGATGAGGACCTGCTCGCCCAGTGCTGACGCCGCGGCCAGCAGTGCAAGTTCGGTGGGATCACCGACGAGGGATCCGGTTTCGGTGCGACGCGCATTGTTGCAGGCGACCATCGCTTCGGTCACCCGGGCCAAGGTGGGGTCGCGCTTTCCGGAGGTGGCCTCAGGGGTGTGGGACCCGGTCGCGGTATCGATCACGACGACGCGCATGCGGTTCTCGGTGAGGGTGCCGGTCTTGTCGGTGCAGATCACGTCGGTGGAGCCGAGGGTTTCCACAGCGCTGAGGCGCTTGACCACCGCCCCGCGGCGGGCCAGGTCGCGCACGCCGATCGCCAACGCGAGGGTGATCACCGGTAGCAGACCCTCCGGGACGTTACCCACCAAGAGCCCCACGGCGAAGACCACGGAATTGACCGGGGACAGTCCGGCGCCGAGCATCGCGACCGGAATGAACGCCGCGGCGAGCAGCACGGAGATCAGCGCGATCAACCAGGCCACGCGGCGCACCTGAAGTTCCAGAGGGCTCTCGTCGCGTTCGACGCGTTCGGACAACGCCGCGATGCGTCCGAGTTCGGTGTGCATGCCCGTGGCGAAGACGATCGCGCGAGCTTCACCCTCGGTGCACGAGGTGCCGCTGAAGACCAGTTCACGGGCCTGCGCCAGCGGAACTCCGGCGTCGACGGCGTCGGCGCTGCGGTAGGCCGGCACCGATTCCCCGGTCAGCTCGGACAGATCCAGCTCGATGCCGCCGTCGAGCAGCCGTGCGTCCGCACAGATCCGGTCACCTTCCGCGATGACCAGGACATCGCCGGGTACGACACCGATCGCCCCCACCTCGGCGACCTGCCCGTCCCGCACGACCTTCGCTCGCGGCGGCAGAAAGGCGGCCAGCGCCTCCACCGCCTGCTCGGCGTGCCGCTCCTGCGCGAACGCGAAGCCCGCGTTGATCATGATGACGACCACGATCGCGATCGCGACCGGGACGATGCCGACCGCCGCCGCGAGCACGGCCGCCGCCCACAGCAACAGCGCCAGCGGGTGGGTGAACTGGCGTGCCAGCTCACGCAGCGGGCTTCGGCGGCCGCGTCGCCGCAGGATGTTGGGCCCATAATGGATCAGTCGCCGTTCGGCCTCGCGCGTGGTTAGGCCGCGGCGGCTGCCACGCAGATCGCGAAGCAGCAGATCGATCCGCTCGGTGGGATCGATCCGCAGACCGGTCTCCGCTTCGACCAGGCCGGTCACCGCGACGCCGCCACGTATTTCATCGAAGCCACCTCTCGAGCGTGCGCTTCGCGGTGGTCACCGGACCCACTAGACACCGGTCGTTCGGGGTGTGTACGACGACCGGGCTACGCCCGCGGCTTCCGATGCGTGCTCGCTGCCGAGTCGGAGCACGGTGGCGAAGCCTTCGGCGAGACACTCGGTCAGCGTTTCGGTGTCGGGGACGGCCGCGGTGTCGGCGTTGACTCCGATGTTGCAGGTTCCCGCGTGCGAGGTCAGCGTCACGTTGACGGCGGTCCCGATGGTGGGGCCGAAGGAGTACATGCGATCGATGCGCGCCCCGGCGATGTAGAGCGGCACCGGGGAGCCGGGGACGTTGGAGGCGACGAAGTCCACGTGTTTGAGCATCTCGGTGAGCACCCTCGCGGGCAGTCGGTTCAGCGTGGCCGCGACGACACCGGACAACGGAATCGCCGGTTCCCGCCGCCAACCCGAAACCGCGGAGTCGACGGCACGCATGAGGTCAGCGGTCGCGGCGATGCCGGCCGGCAAGGCGAAACGAGCGAGGGTGATGCGGTTGCCGCCGAGCGGCTCGCCGGGGGTGCGCAGACTGATCGGCATCGTGACCCGCAGCTGGTCGAGCGTAGCCCCGTGCCTGGCGTGATATGTGCGCAATCCAATCATCACGGCGGTCAGGAAGGCGTCGTTCAAGGTGCAGCCCGCGGCACGCGCCGCGCCGCGCAGTCCTTCGAGGGGCACGTCGAGCACCGAGACCCGCCGACCGAGACCCCGCCTGGTCATCACAGGTGACAGCGTCGTGGTGATCGGCCGCGCCAAGCGGACGAGCGAACCAGCCAGAGCGGCGCCGTCGCGCACCGCCCGGACCGGATCGCGCAGCACTCGCCGTACCGTCGGCGGTGTCGAACGAACGCCGCTCACAACGAGTTCCGAGCCGACGGCGAAGTTCCACGCCATGATGTCGCGCAGCGTGTTCGGGTAGTCGGCCTTCGGCTCCGGCGGATGACCATGGTCGGTGCCCATACGATCGAAGTCGAGCAGAGCCGTGGCGATCTGGATGCCGCCGATGCCATCGGTGAGACTATGGTGCACCGTCAGCACCAAGGCGCATCGCGTGCCGTCCAAACCGCAGAGCACCGTCGCGCGCCACAGCGGGCGGGCCTGGTCGAACCCGGTCATGGCCTCGGTTCGCGCGAATTCGAGCACCGCGCTCATGTCCGCCGGTTCCGGTAACACGGATCGTCGCACGTGCCAGGACAGATCGAAATCCAGGTCGAGCGCCCACCGTGGCGGGGCGAGGCCGAGCGGCGCGGCGACGAGCAGGTGTCGCAGCCTGGGGACGATCCGGGTGCCGAGGTCGATCGTCCGCAGCAGGCGGTCTTGATTCGGCTCGGTGTCGAGCACCAGCACCGAGACGATCGTCGAGCGCAGGACCGGATCGCGCTCCATGTTCCAGGAGAACAGATCCGACTGTGACATGTGGGTGTGCTGGGGCGAGAGCCGCGCGGCGAAGATGCTGCGCATTGTCGCCGGACCAGCGGACTCCGCGGTATCCATAACACTCAGTCTGCTGGATACGGTTCGGTCGGCGGACGGTGACGAAGACCCTTATGTGAAGGTCCTTTGTCCTCCGCCGGCGCGCAGCTGGGCCGCCACGGGGTTCACCATCCGGCAAGCAGGCGCCTGCTGCTGAATTCGCTCACCTACGGCTGACAGCGACCGGGGCCGGATATGGCGCGCCGCGCCAGGCGTTGAGCGCCAAGGCGACCGAGTGCTCGATCGCTCGGGTGGTGTCGAGCTCGATGGCCTCGGGCCACGGCGTTGCCTCAGCCGCTAGGGCATCCGCTATAGCGGGAGTCGCGTCCGAGTCACCTCGGGGCCTGGCGTGGAGTCGTTCGGCGGCGATGGCGCGTGGACAGGCGCACCGCAGCGATACCAGATCGCTGCGTGTCTCGTCGGCCACAGCGGCGGCGCGGGTGCGCTGGTCGGCGTCGGTCCAGCTGGCGTCGAGGACGACCGAGACGCCGTGCTCGAGCAGGTCTCTGGCCCGCGCCAGCATACGCGTGTACACCACTTCCTTCGCCGTGCGTCGATAGGCACCCGCGCCGAATGCACCCGCGGCGCCCTCGATGGCTCCCGTGGCGCGCAGACCGGCGCGGACGCTGTCGCTGGAGATCGCGACGGCGCCGGTCGCCGCTGACAAACGGGCCGCCACGGTGGACTTCCCGGTGCCGGGCAGGCCGCCGACCAGCGCGAGACGCACGGCACCCTGTTCCAGGTGCTCCACGGCGAGTGCGAGATGCCGCCCGGCGCGTGCCGCGGCTTCCGGATCGCCTTGCTCGGCGCGGATGCTGTCGGTCTTCGCTCGGACCGTCGCCCGGTAGGCGATGTAATGATGCCGAAGCGATGGCGGAGGCGAATCGCCCGCCGCGCGCAGGTATTCGTTCAAGAACAAGGTGGATTCTTCCGTATGCCCGAGGAATTCCAGGTCCATCGCGAGGAACGCGGCGTCGTCGAGGCCGTCGAGGCAGCGCAACTCGTCGTCGAAATCGAGGCAGTCGAGGATGCGGAAGCCGTCGGGCAGGACGAAGATGTCTTCCGCGAGCAGATCGCCGTGGCCGTCGACGACGCGGCCCTCGGCGATGCGCTGCGCCAGCAAGGGGGTGCGGCCGTCGATGAAGCGCATCGCCAAGTGCTCGGTGCAGGGGAGGAGTGCTGGATCGCTCGCCGCTGGAGGGCGTTCGCGCAGGGGCCGCAACAGCGTGTCCCAGCGTCGTCGCAGCCGCGCCGGTGTGCCCGCGCGGTCGATGTCCGCGCCGCGCCGCGCCGCCGCGTGGAAACGCGCGACAGTCTCCGCCAGCGCGGACAGACCGGGTGCCGGCCGGGCGGAGTCGGTGAGCATGGTGGACAAGCGCAGTGCGTCCGGCATCCGGCGCATCACGATGACGGGTTCCGGGGCGCCGCCTTCGGGGTCGGTCAGGTGGGCCAAGCCGAGATAGACGTCGGGTGCCAGGCGCTGATTCAACTCGACCTCGCGAACGCAGGCTCGCTCGCGCTTCTCGGGCGTGCCGAAATCGAGGAAGTCCGTGACGACCGGCTTCTTGGCCTTGTAGGCGCGGTCTCCGCACAGCACCACAAGCCCGGTATGCGTCTCGCGCAGCTGCGCGAAGGATTCGTGGGTGGCGTGGAGGGCGGTGCGCAGGGCCGAGGCATCGAGCATGACGACTCCCTCTGGTAGACGAGTTGATCTACAGGGTGGCCGGGGCCGGCCTGCGCTGCCTAGGGTCCAATGGCCTGCCCCGCCCTGGCATACCGTGCCGTGCGATGTCGTCTGTGAGCGCCGGGCGCGAAGGTCGTTCGTCCGATCAGGCCGGGACCATCTCCCCTACGATCGTCGACCCGTGGACCTGCCGTGATCCGCCGCAGGGGGACAGACTGGAGTCACATTGCCCGAGCCGGAGCGGCGCCTTCCGTAGCTCACGGCGGCCGGGCGTAGCACCGGCACGAGATGATCGGAGAGTTCATGCCGCGTCTGCCTGACCACGCGGATGCACCGGCCGCCGCTGCGACGCCCGACGGCGAATCGCGTGCCGCGCGTCGCCGGATGGTCGGTGCGCTCGTGTTGGTCTGCGTGATAGCTGTGCTGGTCACCGCAGGCCTCGCGATATATCTGTCGAGCGCGCAGGTCGCTGAACTGATGTGGCTGGTGGCCACGGTGGCCGCGCTCGTTCCCGCGACCGCATGGGTGCTGTCGGATCTCCTGAAACGGCGCTACGGCGCGGACCTGCTCGCCTTGGTGGCGTTGGTCGGCGCGGTGGTCGTCGGTGAGTACTTCGCCGGTGCTCTGATCGCGCTCATGGTGGCCACGGGGCAGGTGCTGGAGGCGTACGCGGGCCGCCGCGCCGGACGCGACCTGTCCGCCTTGTTGCGCCGAGCCCCGGCCCAGGCGCATCGCCGTCGCCGCGACGGCATCGAGACCATCGCCGCGACAGCGATTTCGCCCGGGGATCTCGTGGTGGTACTGCCCGGTGAGACGGTGCCGGTCGACGGCGTCCTCAGCACCGCGGGAGTCTTCGACGAATCGGCGCTGACGGGGGAGTCGGTACCCGTGGTCCGACGGGCGAATACCGAGGTGCGCAGCGGTGTGGTCAACGCGGGCACAGCCGTGGACATCCGAGCCGCTGCGACGGTCGAGGCCAGCACCTATGCCGGCATCGTGACACTGGCGCGACAGGCCGCCGCTGCGGCAGCTCCTACCGTGCGGCTCGCCGATCGCGTCGCGGTGTGGTTTCTACCGCTGGCTCTCGCGGTCGCGGGCGCCGCCTGGCTGTTCACGGGGGATCCGGTACGGGCGGTCGCGGTGGTCGTCACGGCGACCCCTTGTCCGCTGCTGCTGGCGGTGCCGGTCGCGATCACGGCCGGGATGTCGCGGACAGCGCGGGCCGGTGTGGTGGTGAAAGACGGTGCGGCGTTGGAGACTCTGGGGCAGGCGCGATGCCTGGCGATGGACAAGACCGGCACCGTGACCGTCGGACGGCCGGAGGTGCTCGACATCGTCACCGCGCCCGGCGTCCGCGCCGAGCAGGTGCTACGCCAGGCAGCGGCGGTGGAAGAGTTCTCGCCGCATGTGCTCGCGCGTGCGGTGGTCGCCGCGGCGGCGGAACGCGGTATAGAGCGGGCGGTCGCGCAAGGGGTGTCGGAAGAACCGGGGCAGGGGGCGAGCGGGACGGTCGAGGGCCGCGAGGTGCGGGTCGGCCGGCTTCCGGCGCAGGCGCAGCCGGCGCCGTGGGCACTGGCGGCGATGCGGCGGGCGCGGCTGGATCTGGCCGCCGTGGTGTGGGTGTGCGTCGATCAACAGCCGATGGCCGCGCTGATGGTGCGCGACCGCATTCGCGTCGACGCGGAGCGAACGATGCGCAGACTGCGCTCGGCGGGTCTTCGACGACTGCTCATGCTCACCGGCGACCGAGTGGACAACGCGGCCGAGGTCGCTCACCTGCTCGGTCTCACCGAAGTCGTCGCGGACGCCGACCCCGCCGACAAGATCGCGGCCATCGGGGCCGAACGCCACAACGGTGTGACGGTGATGGTCGGCGACGGAGTGAACGACGCGCCCGCGCTGGCGGCCGCCGACGTCGGCGTCGCCCTCGGCTCGCGCGGGTCGACGGCGGCGGTGCAGGCCGCCGACGCGGTGATCGTGGACGACCGCATCGACCGGCTCGCCGACGCGGTGGAGATCGCTCAGCGATCACATCGTTTGGCGGTACAGAGCGCGACGGCCGGGATGGCGATGTCACTGGCGGCGATGATCGCCGCGGCGTTCGGACTGCTGATGCCCGCGGCAGGCGCGCTCTTGCAGGAGGGCATCGATGTCGCGGTGATCCTGAACGCGTTACGCGCTCTGCGGGTACATCGCGGTCGGCCGACCGCGGCGATCGAGCCGTTGGTCACCCGTTTCGCGCGTGAGCACGGCAGACTGCGGGCCGCACGCGCGTCCGTGCGGCAGGCCGCCGACGCACTGTCGAGCGGTCCAGGGCCGACCGCCGACGCCGCGGTCCGCCGCGCGTTCGAACTCCTGGTGGACGACATACTGCCGCATGAGCACGCCGAGGAATCGGAACTGTATCCAGCGTTGACCGGCTATCTGCGCGATCCGGAGGCGATGGTGACCATGAGTAGGGAGCACACCGAGATCGAACGCCTCATCCGGCGCATCGGCCGTCATCTCGACGACGCGCCACAAGGAATCCGCGCGGACCAGATCGATGATCTGCGTGCCACGCTCTATGGATTGGACGCCGTACTCACCCTGCATTTCGCGCAGGAAGACGAAGCTCTGTTCACTCTGGCGCCCTCGGTCGACAATCCGGTGCCGAGTTCGGCCTGATGACCTAGGTCCCAGCGTCCGAAGGGCGGTCGACTCTGCTCCGGTCGTCGATGAGTGCGCAGAGTATTCGGTACCGGGCCGCGACGAGTAACCCGACGGCAGGCGTCCGGGACGGGATCGAATCGTCGGGAATGGGAATGGGGCGGCAGCGAGGAGGCTTCGGTGAGCCGGATCGTGACATTGACGATGAACCCAGCGATCGATCTCGCGACACGGGTGGACAAGGTGGTACCGACGGACAAGATGCGTTGCGCGACACCGCGTTACGACCCGGGTGGCGGCGGCATCAACGTCGCGCGTACCGTGGCGGAACTCGGTGTCGAGGTGAGAGCGGTGTTCCCCACCGGCGGCCCGCACGGCCGACTGCTGGAACAGCTGGTGCGCGACACCGGAGTGCCGCCGGTACCGGTGCAGATAGCCGAATCCACCCGGGAGAGTCTCTCGGTCACCGAGACCGCCGGCGGCGAGCAGTATCGGTTCGTCTTTCCCGGCCCTCGGCTCACCGATCCGGAACAGCACCGCTGCCTGGCCGCAGTCGAACGTGCGGCGCTCGGCGCGGACTATCTCGTGGCCAGCGGCACCCTCCCGCCGGGCGCTTCCGCGGACTTCTACCAGATCCTCACCGATCTCGTCGCCGACCTCGGTGTGCGGATGGTGCTGGATACCTCAGGCAACGCGTTGCGCAGCGTGCGCCGCGGTGTCCACCTGATCAAGCCGAGCGTGCGGGAACTCGGCGACTACGCCGGGCATCCGTTGAGCGACCGCGCCGAACAGTTGGCGCAGGCCCGCAGCCTCATCACCGCCGGAATGACGGAGATGGTGCTGCTGTCCCTCGGCGCCGCGGGCGCGCTTGTGGTGACTCGGGAATCGCACGAATGGTTCGCGCCGATCCAGGCGCGGGTGCGCAGCGGTATCGGGGCCGGCGATGCGATGGTCGGGGGCGTCGTGGTGGGCCTGGCTCGGGGGTACGAGTTGTCCGAGGCGGTGCGTCTGGGCATCGCCGCCGCCACCGCGGCGCTCGCCACCACCGGTACCGGGCCCGGCCGCCACGAGCACATCGCGCAGCTGTACCGACAACAACCGCGCGACAGCGATCACGCAGCCGACGTCGACGACGTGGCCCGGCCTGGAGCTACCCAGTTGCGGGAGGGGTCGCCGCGATGACCGGGTCTGCGATATCCATCGCCGGCCTGAGGAAATCGTTCGGTCCCGCAACGGCGCTGGACGGACTGGATCTGACCGTGGGCACCGGTGAGATCCATGGCTTCCTGGGGCCGAACGGTTCGGGCAAGACGACGACGATCCGTATTCTTCTCGGCCTGCTGCGTGCGGATTCCGGGACGGTGCGGCTGCTCGGCGGTGATGCGTGGTCGGACGCGGTCGCCCTGCACGCGCGATTGGCTTACGTGCCCGGTGAAGTCCTCCTCTGGCCCGGAATCACCGGCGGCGAGGTCATCGACTTGATGGGCCGGCTGCGCGGCGGCATCGACCAGCGCCGCCGCGCCGAATTGCTGGAGCGCTTCGATCTCGATCCGCACCAGAAGGCGCGTGCCTACTCGAAGGGCAACCGGCAGAAGGTCGCGCTCGTCGCGGCGCTGGCGTCGGACGCGGAACTGCTGTTGCTCGATGAACCGACCGTTGGGCTCGATCCACTCAAAGAAGCCGAATTCCAGTGCTGTATCGCGGAATCCAAGAACGAGGGCAGGACCGTCCTGCTGTCCAGTCACATCCTGTCCGAGGTGGAGGCACTGTGCGATCGGGTGAGCATCATCCGGCGTGGGCGCACCGTGGAGAGCGGCACCCTGTCCGAGCTGCGGCATCTGACTCGCACCACGATCACCGTCGAGACCATCCGGCCTTTGACGGCTCTGGACGCGGTGACGGGCGTGCACGACCTCGTCCGCGACGGTACTCGGGCCAGGTTCGACGTCGATACCGCGCACCTCGACGCCGTGACGCGCGTACTCGCCGATCTCGGCGTGCGCAGCCTCACCAGCACGCCGCCCACACTCGAGGACATCTTCCTGCGCCACTACGGCGCCGCTTCGGCCCCTGCAGGGCAGGAGAACCGGTGAGCTCGACTTTGATTTCGCGACCGATACCGCGAGGAGAGCTTGCCGGGACAGGTACGCTGCTGCGCTTCGCGCTATGGCGCGAGCGGTTCTCGCTACCGTGCTGGCTGCTCGGCGCCGCCGCGCTGCTCGCCTTCCAGTCGGTCGGTAGTCAGCGCTTCTATGACACACCGCGGAAACTCGCGCAGCTGCGCGAGACGGTGAGCGCCAGCGCGGCTGCCGTCGCTATGGGCGGACCCACGCGATTGCTGACGACCATCGGCGGAGAGATCGTGTTCGAGATACTCGCGTATCTGGCGGTCGTGGTCGCGTTGATGAACATGTTCCTGGTCGGCAGGCATACTCGCTCGGACGAGGAGACCGGGCGAGCGGAACTGCTCCGCTCGGCGCGGGTGGGGCGCCGGGCGCCCGCCGTCGCCGCGCTGACACTGGCGGGGCTGGCCGATATCGCCGTCGTTCTGGTCCTCTTCGCCGCCGCCGTCGCAACCGGGCTTCCGGCGGGCGGCTCGCTGCTGCTGGGCGTGGTCACCGGTGGCGTGGGTGTCACGTTCGCCGCTGTCACCGCCGTCGCCGCGCAGATCTTCGAGAATCCGCGCAGCGTCTACGGGGCGGTCGGGCTGGCTGTGGCGGCCGCCTACGTGGCGCGGGCGATCGGCGATGTGGGCAGCGGAGCAGTCGCCTGGTTATCGCCGATCGGGTGGGCCCAGCGCAGCTACCCCTACGCCGGCGACCGCTGGTGGACGGTGCTGTTGTTCGCCGCCGCGTCTGTCGCGCTGACCGCTTCGGCGTTGGCTCTGCTGGACCGACGCGACTTCGGCGCCGGGCTCCTTCCCTACGGCACAGGGCGCGCGACGGCGTCTTGGGCGTTGGGCTCGCCGCTGGGTCTGGCCTGGCGATTGCAGCGCGGTTCGCTGGCCGGATGGGCCCTGGGCGTATTCGCGCTGGGGGCCGCCTACGGCTCGTTCACCGAGAGCATCGAGGACTATCTCGCCGACAACCCCGAGATCGCCGCCTACCTTCCCGGCGGTGCGGCCGACGCGGTGAATTCGTATCTGTCCCTGACGGTGTCGATCGTCGCGCTGCTCACTGCCGCGTTCGGCGTCGCCAGTGTGCTGCGCGCGCGTGGGGAGGAGATCGCGGGACGAGCCGAGTCGCTGCTGGCCGCTCCGGTCAGCCGGTATCGCTGGCTGGCGAGCCATCTCGCCATCGCTTTGGGGGGCGGCGCACTCATACTGGCCGTCGGCGGTTTCGCCGTCGGTCTGACCTATGGGTTGACGATCTCCGATTTCGGGCAGGCGCTGCGCATGTCCGGTGTGGCGCTGGTGTACCTACCAGCGGTCTGGTCGGTGATCGCGGTTGCGGTGCTGGGCGTCGGCTGGGCTCCGAGAGCGGCTGTAGCGGTGGCCTGGGCCGCCTTCGCCTACTGCGCCGTCGCCTTGCTCTTCACGGCCGCTTTCGATCTGCCCGACTGGTTCGACGACGCCTCGCCGTTCACCCATCTTCCGAAAGCCCCGCTGCTCCCCGTCACCGCCACGCCCATAGTCGTGATCCTCCTGACCGCTTCGGCCGGGCTGCTGATCGCTGTCGCCGGTTTCCGGCGCCGCGACGTCGGGTATTGACCCGGCCTCCATTCACTGCGAACACGTGATCGCTACTCGGCAACGCCGGCTGTACCCAGGGCATCGGACGAGAAACCTCGGGGTCGAATTCAAGGCGTGCGCATGGCGCACGGTGCCCAGCGACGACATTGGTCCAACGGGATGGGATGGAGCACGGCGGTGGATGAACTCGATCCGGTTATCGGGCGGGTTCGGGCATTTCCAGGATCTCACTGAGCGGTCGGCGCGCAGTCGCCGGAGCGTTCGGCTGCGATTCGGGTGCGATACCGACGCGGACCAACACCTGGGGCAGGCCGGAGTGTCCGGTCAACTCCCGGACCACGGCACGGCTGCTCGGCACTTCGGTCAGGTGGGTCAACGGGCAGGTCGCGAAGCCGGCGAGCGTGCATTCCAGTAACACGGTCGACAGCACCTCACCGCAGCGAACCAGGTCCGCGGGTGTGTCGCCGTCGGTGGAAAGCACCAGGATCCTCGAATGGTCCTCGGTGATCTCGCCGCGCCGGTCGCCGGTGGTGGTGGTCGGGAACTCACGCCCCACGCCGACTCGCTGCCGTTCCTCCTGGGAGATCAGCGCGTCGCTGGGCACACCGGCGTCGCCGATCGTGTGCCCGGTCCACCATTGCAATTCGGCGTGGTATCCGGCGTCGTAGCGGCGGAGCGCGGCGCTCATCTCCGAGGCGCGGGCGAGATCGGGGCGGCAGTCGTCACCCAGCACGTCGAGTGTGGCGTCGGAGGGATCGAAGGTCGAGCGTAGAACGGTTTCGAAGTCGGGCCATCCGACAGGCGCCTGCAACGGCAGCCGGTCGGTGTGTCGTCGCAGGATGGCGTGGGCGCGAGCACGGTCGCCGTCAGTGATGATGGGAGCCGGTTGGAAGGTGATGTTGGCCAGGTGTTGGCGGCGGTTCGGATCGGGGAAGCGGGCAACGTGAACGCGCCAGCCCGCCGCGGCCATCGCCGCGCGCAGATGATCCAGAGCGATTCCACAGCTGATCAGCATTTGCCTGCCGGAGGTGTCCGTCGCCGGAAGCATGCGTTCGGGTACCGCGAACAGACGCAAGGTTCGGCCGTCGAATGTCCAGTGCCAGGGTTGGCTGTTGTGCAGCGACGGCGCCCGCCCGGCCAGCGATACGGCCTTCTCGATGGTTTCCCCGGACGGTGGCACGTTCATACCGCCACGGTAGGGATCGAGAGGTGGCGTCCGGAGGAGTCGTAGGTCCCGAATCTCGTCGCAGGTGGTCCCCGGTCGGTCGAGTGCCATGGGACCTCGGCCCCTAGACGGGAGGGTTCGGTGCGTCCAGGCTGGATGCGTGGGAAAAGGTGCCACGGCGGACCCGCCGATCGACGCACGCAGGCACGACGCGGTGATCTTCGATATGGACGGGGTGGTCACCGATAGCGCATCGATGCACGCCGCGGCTTGGACGGAATTGTTCGATTCCTTCCTGAACCAACGCCCCGCGGGCGCCGGACAGGACCGCTCACCGTTCACCGAGGACGACTATCTACGCTTCGTGGACGGCAAACCGCGTTATCGGGGTGTCGCCGATTTCCTCGCCGCACGTGGAATCGCACTGCCCTGGGGAAGACCCTCCGATCCGGAAACGGCTGAGACGGTATGCGGGCTGGGCAACCGGAAAGATCACCTTTTTCTGGCGCAAGTCGCGCGGGAGGGAGTACGGGTATTCGAATCGACCGTCACACTGGTGCGGCGCCTCGGCGACGCGGGCATTCGTACCGGGGTGTTCTCCGCCAGTCGTAACTGCGCCGAAGTGCTCACGGCAGCCGGCGTCGCCGACTTGTTCACCGTGCGAGTGGACGGCATCGATGCCGAGAAGCTGGGCCTGCCGGGGAAGCCCGATCCGTCGATGCTGCTCGAGGCAGCCAGGCGGCTCGGTGCCGAACCGGACCGGACGGTGGTCGTCGAGGACGCCGAGGCGGGGGTGGCAGCCGGCCGCAGTGGAGGTTTCGCACTGGTTGTCGGCCTCGACCGGCACGCGGGCGTCGATCGTCTCCTGGCGCATGGGGCGGACTTCGTCGTCGCCGACCTGGCGCAGGTGCGGTTGCGTGGCGGCTTCCGGCGGATATCGGAAATCCCCGACGCCATGGCGTACTGGTCGCGCATCGTGGATCTGCTGGGTGGCGAGAAGCCGGCCGTCCTACTGGACTTCGATGGCACGGTGGCCGAGATCGTCACCGATCCCGCCGCCGCCGAACCCGTCGACGGCGTGGCCGCGGCGCTGACGACGCTTGCCACGCAGTGCCCGGTCGCGGTCATCAGCGGCCGTGATCTGGACGACCTGCGCGACCGCGTCGGTGTCGACGGCATCTGGTATGCCGGTAGCCACGGTTTCGAACTGATGGCCCCCGACGGTACCCGGCATGTCCACGACGCCATGCCGGGAGCGGAGCGGGCCCTCGCCGAAGCCGCGGGTGAACTACGCCGGAGATCGGCCGACATCACGGGAGCGCTGGTCGAGCACAAGCGCTTCGCGGTCGCGGTTCATCACCGCAATGTGGCGACCGAGAACGTCGGGCGGGTGATCGCCGCGGTACACGAGGCCGGGCACGCGGCGGGCCTGCGTGTGACGCACGGCCGTCGGGTCACCGAATTGCGACCGGATGTGGACTGGGACAAGGGCAGCGCGTTGCGGTGGATCCTCGATCGTCTCACCGTCCCGGTGTTGCCGATCTATCTCGGCGACGACCTGACCGACGAGGACGCCTTCGATGCCGTCGAAGCCGACGGCATCGCCATCGTGGTGCGCGCCGAAGAGACCGGCGACCGGCACACCGCTGCCCGCTACTCGGTCGGCGGACCACAACAGGTGCGCGCTTTTCTCGAGCGGCTGGCGGAATTGTCGCGGGCCGAACCGGATGCCGTCGTGCCGGAGTCGTGGACGCTCACCTTCGACGGGTACGACGCGACCGAGGAGAAGTTGCGCGAGGCGCTGTGCACGCTCGGAAACGGCTACTTCGCCACCCGTGGGGTTGCGCCGGAAACCGTCGCGGGGGCGGTCCACTATCCGGGTACTTATGTCGCCGGGGTGTACAACCGGCTCTCCGACGAGATCGCCGGGCACGTCATCGACAACGAGAGTCTGGTGAATCTGCCGAACTGGCTTCCGGTGACCTTTCAGATCGATGGCGGCGACTGGTTCGACCTCGATACCGCCGAATTGGTGTCATACCGCCAGGAACTGGATCTGCGCCGCGCCGAACTGGTACGCCGGTTCCGCTTTCGCGACGTCTCGGGGCGGATCACCGTGGTATCGCAACGCCGCTTCGTCGCCATGCACTGCCCGCATCTGGGGGCCTTGGAAGTGACGATCACCCCCGAGAATTGGTCGGGCACCGTTCGAATCCGCTCGGCGATCGAAGGAAGGGTACGCAATCATCTGGTGCAGCGTTACAGCGCCCTCTCCGGCACGCACCTGACCGTCGAGGACGCGGTAGCCCTGTCCGGCGATTCGGTGCTGCTCGCGGTGCGGACCAACTCATCCGCCATACCGGTGGCGATCGCGACGCGCAGCACGCTGCGACGCGGCGGGGAACCGGCCTGCGTTGCGAGGGAACTGATCGATCGAGACGGATCAATCGGTCACGAGTACACCGTCGACATCGCAGCCGGCGAGCCGGTGACGGTGGAGAAGATCGTGGCGGTGTTCACCGGCCGCGACAACGCGGCCGCGGGTCCCGAGGAAGAAGCTGCCCGGACGATCACCGGCGCAGGCGGTTACGCGGATCTGTTCGAGGGCCATGTCGTGGCGTGGGAGCACTTGTGGGCGCGGCTGCGCATCGATCTGGACGGTGCGCGAGACGCGACGCGGACCGTGCGTCTGCACTTGCTGCATCTGGCGCAGACGCTGTCGCCGAACACGACGGACATGGATGTGGGTGTGCCCGCGCGCGGCTTGCACGGCGAGGCGTATCGCGGGCACGTGTTCTGGGACGAGCTGTTCGTCTTCCCGGTGTTGAATCCGCGCTTCCCCGGTTTGACCCGCTCCCTGTTGCGCTACCGCTATCGCCGCCTGCCCGAGGCCCGGCGGGCAGCCGCGGAAGCGGGGCTGGTAGGTGCGATGTTTCCGTGGCAGTCCGGCAGCGACGGCCGCGAGGAGAGCCAGCGGCTGCACTTGAATCCGCTGTCCGGCGCGTGGAATCCGGATCCGAGCCGCCGCGCCCACCACATCGGTATCGCGATCGCCTACAACGTCTGGCAGTACTACCAAGCCACCGCAGACGGTGAGTTCCTCGTCGAGTGCGGCGCGGAGCTACTGGTGGAGATCGCCCGTTTCTGGTCCAGCCTGGCCGCCTACGACGCCGGGCGCGACCGCTACACCATCCGCGGCGTGATCGGCCCCGACGAGTTTCATTCCGGCTATCCGGACGCGCCCGAGGCCGGTATCGACAACAACGCCTACACCAACGTGATGGCGGCTTGGGTGATCCTGCGCGCGATCGACGCGCTCGCCCTGCTGGCTCCGCGCGAGCGGTCGGAGTTGCTGGAGAAGTTGTCGGTGCAGCCGTCGGAAGCGGAGCACTGGCCGGTCGTGGCTCGGCGGATGTATGTGCCGTTCCATGACGGAGTGATCAGCCAGTTCGAGGGATACGAGCGACTGGCCGAGCTGGATTGGGACCACTACCGGCGGCGCTACGGGAACATCCAGCGGCTGGACCGGATACTCGACGCCGAGGGCGACGACGTCAACCGCTACCGGGCCGCCAAACAGGCGGATGTGCTGATGCTTTTCTACTTGCTGTCCGCCGACGAACTCCGAGAACTGCTGGCCCATCTCGGATACGACCTGCCCGGCGAGATGATCCCGCGGACCATCGACTACTACCTGTCGCGCACGTCGCACGGCTCGACACTCAGCGCGCTGGTGCACGCGTGGGTGCTGGCGCGGGCCAACCGGGATCGCGCCGTGGAGTTCTTCGATCAGGTGCTCGGCTCCGACGTCGCCGATATCCAGGGCGGCACCACCGCGGAGGGAATTCACCTCGCGGCGATGGCGGGCAGCGTCGACTTGCTGCAACGGTGCTTCACCGGCATGGAGCTGCGCCGCGACCGGCTGGTGTTCTGCCCTTACTGGCCGGAGTCCCTCGGCGCCCTGTGTTTCCCGGTGATCTATCGCGGTCATCGGCTGACCGTCCGGGTCAGCGGTGAAGGCGTCGAGATCAGCTCCGATCCCGGCCCGTCACCGCCTATCGAGATCACTTGCCGGGATCAGACCACACGCCTGACGCCAGGGGAGACGGTCCGGCTGATGGACTCGGTACCCGGACTCGCGGGGTGAATAGTCGGGATGGTCACCGCGAACACTGAATCGCATCGACACACCGTCAGGTGTGGTGCATCCTTCGGTCGAGTTCGGTGTGGGCGATTCGGGCCGCCCACACCCGAGCGCGGTCCAGCTCGCCCGGTATGAGCGGGCCGGTCGTATCGGCGACGAGGAAATCCACCGGCTGATCGGCGAGCGAATAGCCCAAGCGGGACAGTCGTTTCCCGATACCGCGTGCGGCCGAGCCCGCCAGCCAGGGCGGTTCGGCGATTTTCGTGCCGAAAGCCAGCGCGCGGTGGCCGGCCGATACCGGCAGTGCGGCCGCGAGCCATTCCCGGACACCGATGGCGGTCGCGACCGGAGCATTGGTGAGCTTGGCGGCGTCGCGGCGGGTCTGCGGGCGGCTGAGCCCGAACGCGTGAGTAGGGCCGCCGACCACGAGCAGGTTCACCGTCGCGCACACTTCCGCCGCCGCCACCACGTTCACGACTTCCACTTCGACATGCTCACGCAGTCCCTGGGCGATGGCTTCCGCGATCGCGGCGGTGTTCCCGAACATCGATTCGTAGACTATTCGCGCGCGCATGACGATGTTCTCCTCTGCGCTCTACCGGGTGAGGTCTCCGACGGTAGGGCGGCGGAGAGAGACGGCAACAGAGGCGAATCGACCATTCCCGTGGGACTTTCGCCATGGCGGGCCGGGCGGTGGTCTTCCTGGCTCACCTCGAGTACCGGCCAGCGCCGTGTTCGCGCACGCTGCCGATCGAGGTGGCGGCTTCGCGCGGCGGTCGAGGCGGGGTCTGATGTCCCGTCCGACGCATGACCTTTGTCTCTGTCGACGATCCGCCCGAAGCGCGATCCTCGAAGCTGATGGCGCCGGTCGTCGGAAGAGGTGGGCGGCGATATCGGAACGAATCTCCCGCCCGCCACCCGGCCACCGCGTAAGGCAGTGAACCCGGCCCTGAAAGGAACTCGGCATGTCCACTGAAGAGTCCTCGCGCCTCGCCCCACCGAACTCGTCGATCCTGGCGGCGGTGGACGGCTCGGCCAGTTCGTATCAAGCGGTGGCCTGGGCGGCCGCCGAAGCGGCTTTGCACCGTTGCCCGCTGCGCATCATCACGTCCATGGCCATACCGACCGGTTTCGGGCCGGGTATCTCGCTGGGAGAGGCGGACCTGGAGTGGATGCGCAGGGACGGCGAACGCATCCTCGCCGAGGCCGCGCGGGTCGCGCGCACAGCCGCGCCCGGGGATGAGCCCGCGATCACCACCGAGGTGAGCTTCGAACTGGTCATTCCGCTGCTCATCGAGCGCTCCGCGCAGGCACGGATGCTGGTGGTCGGTAGCCGCGGGCTCGGCGCGTTCCAGCGCGGACTGCTCGGTTCGGTGAGTACCGCGACCACTCATCACGCGCTGTGCCCGGTCGCGGTGATCCATGGAATGTCGGCGATCGACCCGGTATCGGCCCGTCAACCCGTGCTCGTCGGCGTCGACGGCACCGATAACAGCGTGCCCGCCGTCGAACTCGCCTTCGAGGAGGCATCGCGGCGGAAAGTGGAGCTGGTGGCGCTGCACGCATGGAGCGACACCAGCGGTCCCGACGTGCCGATCCGAGCATGGGACGAAGCCCGCGAATCGGCGGAGGCGGTGCTGGCGGAGAGCCTCGCCGGCTGGAGCGAACGCTACCCCGATGTTCCCGTGCGGCGTATCGTCACCGCGGATCGCCCGGCGCGATCCCTGCTGGACACGTCGGCGACCGCGCAATTGGTGGTAGTGGGCACGCACGGGCGAGGCGGCTTCGCGAGCACGGTACTGGGGTCGACCAGCAATGCGCTGCTGCACTCGATCGACGTGCCGATGATCGTGGTCCGTTCGAGATGACGACCGGACCGAGCATCGCCGAATCGAGGTCGGTCCGGCGCCCAGCACACTGATCCGAGTTACCGGTGCGGGTGATTCGCCGGCGCGGCTCTGCGCAGTTCCGCGCGGACGGCTTCGACCGCGTGTGGAACGGCGGCGGCGACCGGCTCCGACAAGCCGATCCCAAGGTCCAGGCATGCCGCGTCCACCGCGATGACGACGATCCGGCCGGGCACGCGGCCGATCGCGCGACTCAACGGTAACGCGTCCTGGATCCCCAGCGTGTGAGAGGACGCGACGGTGCGGGTGTGCCGGAGCAGATCGATACCACCGCGACGTACCCGGCCGGGAGCCGACGGCTCACAGCGCACAGCGTCGATCACCACGGCGAGGTCCATACCGGCCCAGAGATCGGCGACGCTCATGGGTTCACCGTCCGACAGGGTTACCAGAACTCCTGGAATGTCCAATCTTTCGATCTGGAGTGCGACGGCCGAACCGACTCCGTCGTCACTGCGGTAGGCGTTGCCCACGCCGATGACCACGGCCCAATGCTCGGTCATCGGCGCACCACGTCGATGTCCAGGAAATGCGCCGAGCAGGAGATACACGGATCGTAGTTGCGGATCTCGCGCTCGCATACCGCTGCGAGCGCGGCATCGTCGAGATCGAGATTGTCCGCGACCGCGCGCCGCAGGTCGTCCTCCATGACGGCTTGGTTCTGGGACGTCGGTGGGATGATCGTGGCCGCGCGCACGATGCCGCGATCGTCGATCTCGTAGCGGTGGTAGAGCAGTCCACGGGGGGCTTCGCTCACCCCGTGGCCGGTTCCGGCGCGGGGCGCTACGGGCACCGCCGCACGGGAGGGGCGTTCGTAGGCGGCGATGAGACTCAGCGCCTCCTCGATGGCGTAGACGACCTCGACCACGCGAACCAGGATGCTGCGGAACGGATTACGGCATTCGGTGCCGAGGCCGATCTCGGCCGCGACCTGGCGGGCGCTCGGGGACAGCTGGTGGTAGTTGAGCGTGTACCGGGCCAGTGGTCCGGTGAGATAGGGTTCGCCGTCGAGCATGGCGTGCAAGGCCGTGGAGTGCGGTACCTGGTGCTCGTGCACGTGCACGGGAACTTCCGCCGCGGAGAGCCGGAGCCCGGTGCTGGTGTGCACAGTCCCGGTGTCGATGGCGTATCGGTCCGGTACCGTGGCGGCGAGAAAGGCGGAATCTAGTTCAAGCTCGGGAAACTCGAAGGCAGCCGCTCGACGTCCCGTTCGCTCCGCGCAGTCGCGCGCGTTGCGGAGTAACTCGATCACGGGACCGAAATCGGCTGGTTCCGGGACCGAGTAGAAGCCGCCGAGCCGGACGTTGACCGGATGGATGGCCCGGCCACCGAGGAGTTCCAGCAGCGCGTTGCCCGCCTTCTTCGTCGCCAGTCCTTGTTCGACGAGTTCGCGGTGGTCGGTGGCGAGCGCGATGGCGTCCGGGTAGCCGAGGAAGTCCGGAGTGTGCAGTAGGTGAATGTGCAGGGCGTGGCTGGAGATCCATTCGCCGCAATACAGAAGTCTGCGCAGGTCGGCCAGTGGGCGGTCCAGCTCGACGCCGCAAAGCTGTTCGAGCGCGTTGCATGCGCTGGTCTGGTAGGCGACCGGGCAGATCCCGCAGATGCGGGAGGTGATGTCCGGGGGCTCGGTGTAGGCGCGTCCGCGCAGAAATGCTTCGAAGAATCGCGGTGGCTCATAGATGTTCAGCTCGGCGCTTTCCACCTGCCCGTCCGCGATGACGACGCGCAGCGCGCCTTCTCCTTCGACTCGAGCCAGCGAGCCGACCTTCAGCTGCCTACGCTGAATCATCGCCGTCCCTGTTCGCGAACTCCGGAGCGGCTGCGGCGTAAGTGGCGAAAACGCGGTCGATGTCGGCGGGTTCCATGCCGTTGACGCGCAGTATGGGAAGTAGCGCGTGGATATTGGGTTTCGCCATCGGACCGAAACAACCGAAACACCCGCGGTGATAGGCCGGGCACAGGGCGCCGCATCCCGCCTGCGTGACCGGGCCGAGGCAGGGAATTCCCTCGGCGACCATCACACAGGTGGTGCCGCGGCGTTTGCACTCGGTGCACACGCTGGTGTTCGGGATGTCGGGTGCGCGGCCGGCCAGGAACGCGCACAGGGTGTCGAGAAGCTGACGCCGGTCGATCGGGCAGCCACGGAGCTCGAAGTCCACCGGTACGTGCGCGGAGATCGGGGTGGAGGCGCCCAAGGTGGCGATGTACTCCGGGCTGGCGTACACCACCGAGGTGAACTCGGTGACGTCAGCGAAATTGCGCAGCGCCTGGATCCCGCCATGAGTAGCGCATGCCCCGATCGCCACCAGAATCCTGGACTGCTCGCGGATCTCCACGATGCGGCGGCGCTGTTCCTCGGTCGTGATCGAGCCCTCGACCAGCGACACATCGTAAGGGCCTGGCTCCATGGTGCTGGAAGCTTCCACGAAATGGATGATGCGCACCCGGCCCGCCAGGGCGAGCAGTTCGTCCTCGCAGTCGAGCAGGGTGAGCTGGCACCCATCACAGGAAGTGAACTTCCACACCGCGAGGGTCGGTGTCTCGGTCATAGTTCACCCACCGCCAGGAGTGGCTCGGCGGTCGCGTAGTCGACCACGGGTCCGTCCCGGCACAACAGCAGCGGGCCGAGTTGGCAGTGACCGCATCGCGCGACACCGCACTGCATGTTGCGCTCCAAGGACACTTGGATGTCGGCGGCGGAGATCCCTCTGCGCAGGAGAGTCTGCGCACAGAAGCGCATCATCGTCTCCGGGCCGCAGAGGAGGGCCGTGGTGTTGCCGGGGTCCACGGTCAGGCGGGCCAGGGGCTCGGTGACGAAGCCGACGCGGCCTCGCCAGCCCGGCGCGGGGCGATCGACGGTCTGCTCGAGTTCGACCGAACCCGCCGTCGGCCACCGTCGCTGGTCGTCACGGAACAACATGTCCGCCGGGGTGCGGGCTCCGCTGATCAGCACGATCCGCCGGTAGTCCGACCGGGCGGCGAGCGCGGTGAGCACCGCTGATCGCAGCGGCGCGAGCCCGACGCCGCCGCCCACGATGACCAGATCTCCTCCGATCGCTGACGCCAGGTCCCACCCGGTGCCGAACGGACCGCGGACGCCGATCCGGCCGCCGATCTCGGTGTCGTGCAACGCCGCGCTGACCGCTCCGACCGCGCGGATTGTGTGTTCGAGGATGCCGTCGTCGGCGGCGGGATTCCCGCTGATCGAGATCGCGATCTCGCCCACACCGAAGCTGTAGAGCATCATGAACTGCCCCGCCCCGAAACGTCGCGCGGCATCCCGCACCGGCTCCAGGCGCAGTGTCACGGTGTCCGGGGTCTGTATGACACGGTCTATCACGCGGTAAGGCAGCATCGTGTCGCCGTACGGCACCGTGCGGGTCTGCGTGTCGACGCTCATCGGGCGCCTCGTCCGGCCGTGCCGCGCGCTGCGGCGGCGGCGCACGTTTCGGTAGGGTTGCGGTAGAGGTCGAGCAGCCGCGCCCGGGTAGCCTGTAGTCGTTCCAGCAGCGCCTCGAAGAGCATCATGGCCAGCGCGCGGCCGAATCGCGGGTCCTGATCGGCCAGTTCGGACAATATTCGCGCGTCAAATTCGACGGCCTCGACCGGTTCGGCGGTCACCGCGCCGAAATGCCACCGATACGGTGGTACGAGCCAGGACCAGCCGAGCAGATCGCCGCCGCCGAGTGTCTGGAGGACAACGGCTCCGCGCCCCGGCACCTGGGCGTCCAGCAGTATTCGGCCGTGTCCGATCAGCCAGCATCGGTCGGCCTGCCCGCCTTCGGTGATCATCCGGTGGCCGACGGGGAAGGCCACGTCACGCCCGGCGCGGGCCAGTGTGCGCAGCTCGTTCTCGCTCAGCGCCGCCAACTGCCCGAACCCGGACAATTCCTCACCGGTCGGCATGGTCGGTTTCCTCGGCCAGTTCGGCCAGCCGGGCCACCTCGGCGGTCAGATCGATCTCGGCGGGACACCAGGCGATGCACCGTCCGCAGCCGACGCACCCCGAACTGCCGAACTGGTCGTGCCAGGTGCTGAGCTTGTGGGTGATCCACTGCCGGTAGCGGCTCTCGCCGGATTGCCGCACGCTGCCGCCGTGCAGGTAGGAGAAGTCCAGTTCGAAGCACGACGACCAGTGCTCCCAGCGTTCGGCGTGGTCTCCGGTGAGATCGGTGACGTCCTCGGTGGTGGTGCAGAAACAGGTGGGACACACCATGGTGCAGTTCCCGCAAGTGAAGCAGCGACTCGCGACATCCTGCCAGTGCGGGGACTCCCGCGAGTCGCGCAGCAGAGCGCGGATGTCGACCTCGGGCATCGTCCGGCCCATCCGGTCGGCCGCCGCGGACACCTCCGCACGGGCGTCGGTGACCTCCGTGGCGTCGGCACTGCGTGCGGTGATCTCGGCGAGGATTTCGGCTCCGTCCGCACTGCCCACGTCGACGAGGAACCGGTGGCCATCGACATCGATTCGCTCGGTGAGAGCCAGATCGTATCCGGCCGAGACCCCAGGGCCCGTACCCATCGACGCGCAGAAACACACCCCACCGGGTTCTGTGCAGTTCACCGCGACGATGAAGAGATCTTTCCTGCGGTCGACGAACGAAGCATCGGAGTACGTCCCGCCGCCGAGCACGCGCCCGAGGATCGCGATCGAGGTGAGGTCGCACCCGCGGACGCCCAGGAACGCGGACCGGACCGGTGCGTCCGCCACGGGTTCCGGCTCGAGGTCCGGCCCCAACTGGGCTATCTTGCGACGCGGCGGATGCAGGAACTGTTTCCAGGAGCCGGGTCCGGCCGAATGGGCGAAGACCGCCACGTCGTCGCGGCGACGCAGCCGATACCGTCCGGGCGCGGTTTCCACACCCCACCCGGCGGGGAGTCGCCCGCCGCAGTCCAGTTCGTCCAGGACGATCGCGCCACCGCGCACCTGTGGCCCGATCACGCGGTATCCCCGCTCCCGCAGCACGTCCACCAGACGATCCAGACCGGCACGATCGATCACCATGGGGTCGTCAGGCATTGTCGAGACCTCTGTTCGGTCGGATAGAGACGTCCGTTTTCGAGTCTCGTGAGCTGGACGGTGCACCGCGAGGGACGAAGGTCCCGAATCGCGATTGCCGACGGCATCGGACCCGGCGTCGCCGCGCCCGGCCGGGTGCTGCGCGATCAGAGGTTCGGGAGGCAGTCTCGGCTCTGGGTCCCGGAAAGAGTTTGTAAAATGAGGCGATGAAGTTCCTCTGGAATGCCGAGGAACCTCCCGATCTCAGCAAGATCGAGCACCGGGCAACCTCGGTTGCGCAGCTCCTGGTCGACCGCATCGCGGAGACTCCCGCCACGGAGGCATTCCGATTCCTTTCCGATGGTCGCTGGGCGAGCGTGTCCTGGAAACAGTTCGGTGAGCGCGTCGACATCATCGCCGCCGGGCTGATCGCGCTCGGAATTCGAGCCGAGGACCGGGTCGCCCTCATATCGTCCACGCGATACGAATGGGTGCTCGCCGACTTCGCCGTGATGTGCGCTGGTGCGGCCACCACCACCGTGTACCCCACCACCAACGCCCCTGGCGTCGCGTTCATCGTGGCCAACTCGGGCAGCCGTGTCGTCCTCGCCGAGGATCGGTCGCAGGTCGGCAAACTGATCGAGCACCGTGCCGAGTTGCCCGACGTGCGACAGGTGGTGATCTTCGACGGCGAAGGCGACGGAAACTGGGTGATCACGCTCGATGAGCTCGAGCAGCGCGGACGCGGACTGCTCGCCGCGTCCCCCGGCGCGGTGGTCGATCGCATCCGCGGCATCCGGCCCGAGCACCTGGGCAGCATCATGTACACCTCCGGGACGACCGGCACTCCGAAAGGGGTTCGGCTGCCGCATTCCGCATGGACGTACAGCGCCGCGGCGATCGATGCCGTGAACGTTCTCCGCCCGGACGACCTGAACTTCTTATGGCTGCCGCTGTCCCACGCGTTCGGCAAGGTGATGCTGGCGCTCGCGCCGCTGATCGGCTTTCCCACGGCGATCGACGGCCGGGTGGACAAGATCGTGGAGAACCTGGCGGTATTGCACCCCACCATCGTGGCGGCCGCCCCGCGCATCTTCGAGAAGGCGCATGCCAGGATCGAGAGCGCAATGGCCGAAGAAGGCGGGATCAAGAAGAAGGTCTTCGATTGGGCGGTCGGCGTCGGTCTGGAGGTTTCGCGGGCGAGGCAGGCCGGCAAAGATCCGTCGTTGCCGGTCTTGTGGCGGTACAGAGTCGCCGACAAGCTGGTGCTCTCGAAAATCCGCGCACGCTTCGGTGGTCGGCTGCGGTATTTCGTTTCGGCGGCCGCCCCCTTGGACCGTGATGTCGCGCAGTGGTTCGACGCGATCGGCCTCGTCGTTCTCGAAGGGTACGGTTTGACCGAGACCGCCGCCGCCTCGTTCATCAATCGCCCGGGTGCATACCGGTTCGGAACCGTGGGCAAGCCGTTTCCCGGCACCGAGGCCGAGATCGCCGAGGACGGCGAGATCCTGCTGCGCAGTCCCGGTGTGATGAGTGGTTATCACGACCGCCCCGAAGCCACCGCCGAGGCTTTGGACGCGGACGGCTGGTTCCACACCGGCGACATCGGCGAGATCGACGCAGACGGATTCCTGCACATCACCGACCGCAAGAAAGACTTGTTCAAGACCTCACAGGGCAAGTACGTCGCGCCGTCCGCGATCGCCGCCACGTTCAAAGGCATATGTCCGTACGCGGCGGAATTCATCGTCTACGGAGAGACGCGGCCCTATTGTGTCGCATTGGTCGGCCTCGACGCCCAGAGCATCACCGAATGGGCCGGTAAGCACGGTCTAGCGGGCAAACCGCTCCCCGACATCGCGCGGGACGAAAGAACCCACGAGGTGATCGCCGGCTACGTCGATCGCCTGAACACCCAACTCGATCGCTGGGAACAGATCAAGAGATTCGACATCATCGACCACGAACTGTCCGTCGAGGCCGGTGATCTCACGCCGAGTATGAAACTGCGCCGCAAGATCGTCGTCGAGAACCTCGCCGACAGCATCGACGCCCTCTATCGATGAAGTGCGGGTCCCCGGGCGTGGTGGATGGCGTCGGGGGTGTGGGCGAAGATGTGCGCGTCCCCACCGGTGGGCAGGGCGCCGATCGCGGCTAGGCGGCGTCGGTGATCCTGGCGCAGGCCGGACATCAGGACGGTGATGTGGCGGTGCTCGAGTTTGCCGATGGCATCCTTCAGCACGAGCGCCCCGGTGGTGTCCAGGGCGGTGATTCCGGACATGCGCAGGATGACCACGCGCACATCCGATACGTCGGCCAGTTCGAGCAGGAACCGGTGGGCCGCGGCGAAGAACAGGGGCCCCTCGATGCGGTAGGCGACGATGTGATCGTGCAGCAGGCCGGTCTCCTCTGCCGAGTGCCCGGTCTCGTCGGCCGGATTCGTCAGCGGAACCTGCTGCAACCGAGCTTCTTTGGCGACCGACCGCAAGGCGAGCACGGTGGCGATACCGACGCCGACCGCGACCGCAGTCACCAGGTCCAAGGCGACGGTGACGCCGAAGGTGATCGCCATGATGATCGCATCCCCGCGTGAGGCGCGGGCGATCGCGGCCAGCGACGCGGTCTCCACCATCCGCACGGTCGTCGCCAGCAACACGCCCGCCAAAGCTGCCAATGGGATCTCCGCCACCAGGGGTGCGGCGAGGTAGATGATCGCGGCCAGCACGACGGCGTGGGTCAGCGCGGCCAGGCGGGTGCGCGCGCCGGAACGGACGTTGACCGCGGTGCGAGCGATCGCGCCGGTGGCGGGCACGCCGCCGAACAGGGGAGCGGCGATGTTCGCCATACCCTGGCCGAGCAGTTCGCGGTCGGGGTCGTGGCGAGTGCCAACGGCCATCGCGTCGGCGGCGGTCGCCGACAACAGGGACTCGAGCGCGGCCAGTGCCGCCACTGCCAGTGCCGGTGCGATCAGCGACCCGAGTTGGTCGAGGCGTACGAATCCTGTTGTCGGTGCGGGCAATCCAGAGGGAATGGTTCCGATGGGAGTCAGGTCCAGATCGAACGCCCGCGCTGCGAGGGTCGCGGCGGCCACCGCGATCAACGCGAACGGCAGTTTCGGGAAATACCGGCCACCGGCCAGGACCACCGCGGCCACCGCCAGTGTGGTCGCAGGCGTCAAGGGGTGCGGGTGCGCGATGTATTGCCCTGCCGCGTCGAATGCCGACTGCCACACCTTCTCGCCCTCGGCGTGCGCGACATGCAGTGCGGACGGAACCTGTTGCAGCGCGATGACGACCGCGATGCCCGCGGTGAAACCTTCGATCACCGGGGCGGGCATGTAGCGCACAGCCCGCCCGACCCCCGCGAAGGCCAGTACCACCAGCGCCAACCCGGCCAGCAGCCCCACGGCCAGCACCCCGCTCGCGCCGTGCCGGCCGACGATGGGCACCAAGACCACCGTCATCGCGCCGGTCGGCCCGGATACCTGGAAGCGGGAGCCGCCGAACACCGCCGCGATCGCGCCCGCGACGACAGCGGTGGCGAGTCCGGCGGCCGCGCCCAGCCCTGAGGAGATGCCGAAGCCGAGTGCCAGCGGCAGCGCCACCAAGGCCACGATCAGACCCGAGAGCAGGTCGGCTCCGGGCGCGCGGAGCGCGGGTTTCCAGTCCGACCAGCGCGGCAACAGCGCGAACGCGTTCACAGGGCTCGGGCCAGACGCAACTTCAGCGCGGCCAATTGCGCACGCAGTTGATCGGGCAGCCGGTTGCCGCCGATGGTGGCGTACCACTCGTCGATCGACGCGGTCTCGAGCACCCACTCGTCGATATCGACGGCCAGCGCCGCGGTCGCCAGTTCCCGGGCGCGCTCCGAGAGGCCGGACAAGTCGAGAGCCTCGGCGGTGGGGACGAACCCGATCGGGGTCTCCACGGCATCGACCGCGCCGTCCAAGCGGTCGAGTGCCCACTGGAGGACACGCACGTTGTCGCCGAAACCGGGCCACAGGAAACCGCCGTCGGCGCTGCGACGGAACCAGTTGACCTGGAATATCCTCGGCAGCTTCGCGGGGTCGGCGGCGGCGCCGAGCTTCAGCCAGTGCGCGAAGTAGTCGCCGACGTGGTAGCCGAGGAACGGAAGCATCGCCATCGGATCCCGCCGCACCACACCCACCGCTCCCGCCGCGGCCGCGGTGGTCTCCGACGACAGCACCGACGCGGTGAACACACCGTGTTCCCAGTCGAAGGTCTCGGTCACCAAGGGAATCGTCGTCTTGCGGCGGCCGCCGAAGAAGATCGCGGAGATCGGCACCCCGGCCGGGTCGTCCCACTCCGCCGCTACCGTCGGGCACTGCCGGATCGGGGTGCAGTATCGGGAGTTCGGATGCGCGGCAGTGCTTTCCGCATCGGGGGTCCAGTCCTGGCCGTGCCAGTCGATCAGATGCGCGGGTGGTGTATCGGTCAAGCCTTCCCACCACACGTCACCGTCATCGGTGCGTGCGGTGTTGGTGAAGATCGAATTCCCGGCATCGATCGTGGCGATGGCGTTCGGGTTGGTCCGTGCTCCGGTCCCCGGGGCGACGCCGAAGAACCCCGCCTCCGGGTTCACCGCGTACAGTCGGCCGTCGGCTCCGAACCGCATCCAGGCGATGTCGTCGCCGATCGTCTCCGCCCGCCAGCCCGGCAGGGCGGGTTCGAGCATGGCGAGGTTGGTCTTGCCGCACGAGGACGGGAACGCGGCCGCGATGTAATGGACCTTTCCCCGCGGGGAGGTGAGTTTGAGAATCAGCATGTGCTCGGCCAGCCACCCCTCGTCACGCCCGAGCACCGAGGCGATGCGCAGCGCGAAACACTTCTTGCCCAGCAGCGCGTTACCGCCGTACCCGGAGCCGTGACTCCAGATCTCCCTGCGCTCCGGGAAATGTGAGATGTACTTGGTCGCATCGCACGGCCACGGCACATCCACCTCGCCTTCTCGCAGAGGCGCGCCGACCGAGTGCAGGCACTTCACGAAACCGGTTCCATCGGTGATCTTGTCCCACACCGGCGCACCGGAGCGGGTCATGACCTGCATCGCCACCGCCACATACTCCGAATCGGTGAGCTGCACCCCGTACTTCGGATCGTCGGCATCCAACGGTCCCATGCAGAACGCGATGACATACATCGTCCGTCCCGCCATGGCCCCGCGATAGTGCTCGGTCATCACCGTGCGCATGTCCAGCGGATCGACCCAGTTGTTGGTCGGGCCCGCGTCCTCGCGAAGTTCCGAGCAGATGAAGGTGCGATCCTCCACCCGCGCGACGTCGTCGGGATCCGACGCGCACCAGAAGGAGTTCGGTTTCGCCGCGAGCGGCACGAAGGTGCCCTTCTCCACCAGCAGTCCGGTGAGCCGGTCCCACTCCGCCCGCGAGCCGTCGCAGAACACGATGTGATCGGGCGCGGTCAACTCCGCGACTTCGGCGACCCACGCCAGGATGCCCTCGTGCTCGGTGGGGCACTGCACGCTCGCGGCGACGTCTAGATGGTTGGTCAAGACGGACATCTCCTTCGCAAACAATTAGGTTATTAGTTTAGAAAAGCTGCAATCAAAGGCCACGTGCGCACCCTCCGGGGGTGACGGAGGTCAGGCGGGTTCTTCCAAGGCTTCGACTTGGCCTGCGACGACGCCGGTGAGGATGGCCCGTGCGGCGGCCAGTAGTTGTGCGACCTCGGGGGTTGTCAATTCGTAGGTCACCGAGAGCCCTTCGCGGCGCGCGGTCACCAGGCCGGCGCGCCGCAGGATCGACAACTGCTGAGACAGGTTGGCCGCCTCGATTTCGATCTCGGTCAGCATCTCGGAGACGGCGTGCTCACGCTGGCTGAGCAGCTCGAGCACCCGCACCCGCACAGGATGCCCGAGTGTTTTGAAGAAGTCGGCCTTCATCTGATAGAGCGGTCGCTGCAGTCCGGGCATCGATGACCACTCCTTCCACTCCCACCGGCGGCGGCTCGGCATCCACGGCCGCACCCTGTTTGCAGAGTTTAGCAAACAGCGCAATCACTGCATCTCGCGCGGCCTGCCTTCGACTATGGTCCGGTGGGGCGCGGAGCGCGGGTCACGACGACAGCGGGTTCTTCTTCAACGCGACCGCGCCGAGGACGGCGGCGACCAGCCCGACGGCCAAGGCCACGAAGCCGCCGACGATCCCGTATCCCGTGCCCGGTCCGCCTTCGGCGGCGGCCACTACCAGTCCGCCGAGCACCAGCCCGGTCACTCCGGCAGCCAGCGCGGTGATCGCGCCGCGGCGTCCAGCGCGGTGGATGACGGCCCGGACGCCGGTGACGACGCCCAGCAGGCCCACCGCGACACCGACCAGGGACCAGAAGCGGCCGGGGGTCAACCCGGAGCTGCCCGCCTGGGCGAGAAGCTCCGAGGTGGCGAGCAGGTGCGGAACGGACATGGTGTGCTCCTTCTTCAACGACGCGGACGGAGCCCATCCTGTCTGCCGTACCGCTTCCGGTCGTCCTGCACGCGCAGCAACTTCACGCTGCCACCGAGGGCGTAGGAACCGGAGGGGAGTACCGCGTCCGCGGTAGACAGTGATCATTCCGGTGGACGACTCTCCCGCGCGGGCATCGGGTTAGGGTGCAGCCATGGAACGGCTTCGGGACTGGGCGATCGCCGTGGGCATCGCGGTGTTCCAGCTCGTCTCGGGGCTGTCGGGGCCGGTGGCCGGGTGGGTGCTGCTGGTCGCAGGCGGGTTGTCGTTGGCCGCCAGCCGCCGGGCGCCGGTCGTGGTGCTGGCGGTGACCGGGTCGACCGCGCTGGCCTACCAGGCCATCGGGGTGGACGTGCCCGCTGTCGCGTTCCTGTTCGCCGTGTACGCGGCGTTCCGTGCGGGGCGCCGAGTGGCGGCCGTGGCGGGGTCGGTTGTCATGGTGCTCGTCATGCCGCTCGCGTTGCTGATCGCACCGCGCGGGCTGCCCGTGGGCGAGGCGTTCGCGCAAGCCCGTGGCGTGCTGCAACTGGCGTGGTTGGTCGCCGCAGGCGCCGCGGGCGAAGCGCTGCGGCAGGCCGAGCGGCGGGCCGAGGAGGCCGAGCGTACCCGTGAGGAGACCGCGCGGCGGCGGGCCGACGAAGAACGCCTGCATATCGCGCGGGAATTGCACGACTCGCTGACCCATCAGATTTCGGTGATCAAGTTGCAAGCCGAGGTGGCCGTACATCTGGCCCGCAGGCGCGGCGAGCAGGTCCCCGAGGCGTTGCTGGCGATCCTGGCGGCAGGCCGCGAGGCATCCAGGGAGCTGCGGGCCACACTGGAGGCCCTGCGCGACGACCGCGAACCGTCGTACGGGCTCGATCAGGTGCCTGCGCTGGTGGAAGGCGTCCGCGCGACCGGCTTGGACGCGAAGCTGACGGTCGAGGGGCAACGCGAGGCCCTGCCTGTGGCGGTGGACCGGACCGCCTACCGGATCGTCCAGGAATCGCTGACCAACATCACCAGGCACGCCGCCGCCGACACCGCGTCGGTCCACATCGAGCACCGTCCCGACGCCCTGGTGATCCGAGTGGACGACGACGGCCGCGCCACGCCCGACACCACGCCGGCGCCTGGCGTGGGGCTGCTCGGGATGAGCGAGCGGGTCACCGCCCTCGGCGGCCGGTTACATGCCGCACCCCGCGGTGAGGGCGGTTTCACCGTTCGCGCCGAGCTACCTGTGGAGCGGGCCCGGTGATCCGCGTCCTGCTGGTCGACGACCAGTCGCTGATCCGTAGCGGATTTCGCGCGCTGCTCGACGCGGAGGAAGATATCGAAGTCGTGGCCGAGGCCGCCGACGGCGCCCGGGGCGTCGAGCTGGCCCGCGAACACCTCCCCGACATCGCACTCGTGGACATCCAGATGCCTGTCGTGGACGGCATCGAGGCAACACGGCGCATCGCCGCCGACCCGGCCCTGACCGGAGTGCACGTGGTGATACTGACCAACTACGGCCTGGACGAGTACGTCTTCGACGCCCTGCGCGCGGGTGCGGCCGGGTTCCTGGTCAAGGACATCCATCCGGAGGACTTCCTGTACGCCGTCCGGGTGGCGGCCCGCGGTGACGCGCTGCTCGCGCCGTCGATCACCCGCAAACTGATCAACCGCTACGTCAGCAGGCCACCGGACTCGGGGGAGGCTCCCGGCCTGACCGAGCTGACCAACCGCGAGCGAGAGGTGGTCACGCTCGTTGCCCGGGGCCTGTCGAACGACGAGATCGCCGAGCATCTGGTGATCAGCCCACTGACCGCCAAGACGCACGTCAACCGGGCCATGACCAAGCTGCACGCCCGCGACCGCGCCCAGCTGGTCGTCTTGGCCTACGAATCCGGCCTCGTGACCGCTCGCCGAGCCTGACCTTCCCCGGGGCCTGGCGTGGCCGTCCGCCGCGCCGAGCACGCTACGGAGGGTGCGTTGCCGCCCGCGCCCCGAATCGGCGTGTCTTCTCCGCGTTCAGTCCGATACCCCGCCAAAATGCGACACAATTGATCTGGATGTACGGGTGCGCACCCGCGTCGTTTTCACGGTGAACCCGAAATCGCACCGACGAGAAAAAGATGGGCGCGAGTCGGCGATCGGCGCCGACGACTGGTACGGCGGCCACGCTTGAACCCATTGCGATGTCTCGAGAGATCAGCGAAGGAATCAGGATATGGCTCGATACCTGTTGGCGGCGAGTCCGATATCCGGTCATGTCGCACCCATGCGGGCCGTCGCGGCCGATTTGCGGCGACGTGGGAACCAGGTTCGGTTGCTCACCGGAGCCGTGTTCGGCACATCCATTCGAGCGCGAGGTGTCGAATTCTCGGAGCTACCTCGCGATGCCGAGGTGGCGCGCGCTGCACAGCCGCGTAATCGGGCCTCGGGTCTGGTCCAGCGGTGGCGAATCGGCCGAGTGGAATTGCAGTCCGCTTTTCTCGCGCCGATAGCGGCACAGCACCGTGCGTTGCGCGCCGAGCTGGACCGCGCGGACTTCGATGCCGTCCTGGTCGATGTGATGTTCACCGGGGCCATTCCGCTGCTGTTGACCCAGCGGGAACGTCCGCCGGTGATTGCCTGCGGCGTCGTTCCGTTGATGCTGTCCAGCGCGGACTGTCCGCCGTTCGGGACCGGATGGCAGCCGCAAGCGGGTCGCGACTACACGTCCATGAACCGGTTCGTACAACAGGTGCTGTTTCGCGGTGTCCAGGCGAAACTCGATGTAGTTCTGCGTGCGCTCGGCGTGGGGCCCGCGCCGGTTTTCCTGCTCGACTGGCCGCTCCTCGCCGATCGGATATTGCAGTTCACTGTGCCAGGATTCGAATATCCGCGACATGATCTGCCGCCGTCGGTGGTCTTCACCGGACCGATCCCGGCTCCTGCGGCCATGGATGCCGCCGTACCGAGCCGGTTGCCCGCCGCGGATAGTGCCGAAACGATTGTCCATGTCACTCAGGGAACATGGGACAATCGGTGTTTCGATCAGTTGCTCCGCCCTTCCCTGACCGCATTGAGTCATCGCCCCGATGTGCTGGTCGTCGCGTGTACCGGCGGCTCCCACGCACCGATCGGCCCGCTGCCGGCGAACGCATATGCGGCCGATTTCATCTCGTACGACCGTCTTCTACCGCGCGTCGATTTGATGATCACCAATGGTGGCTACGGTGGCGTCAACCAAGCCCTGCGCCATGGGGTGCCGTTGATCGTCGCGGGCGATACTGCGGACAAGCCTGAAACAGCGGCCCGCGTGGCATACGCCGGCGTGGGAATCAATCTCGGCACCGCACGGCCGCGACCCGCTGCCATCATCGCGGCGGTCGACCGGGTGCTGAGTTCGGGCGGCTTCCGTGACGCGGCGAACCGATTGGCGGCGGATATCGCGAATCGGTCCCCCTTCGACTCGGTCGCGGATGTGTTGACCGAAGTGACAGCAGGTCGGCGGCCCGCCGTATCCGCGCCCGCCGTCGGGCAACGGTATCCGTGGAAAGGGAACGGGGAATGACGGTGCCCGCCGATTTCGCCGTTGAGGAGAGGTGGACATGATGCGAACCGAACTCGACGCCGCCGGCATCACGGAGCCGGAACTGCGCCGGTCGTATCGGATCTGCCGCGAACTCAACGCTCGCCACGGGAAGACCTTCTTTCTCGCCACCCGGTTGCTCGCACCCGATCAGCGGCCCGCCGTGCACGCGCTGTACGGATTCGCCCGTCGCGCCGACGACATCCTGGACGATTTCCGCCCGCAGTTGTCGACGACCGAACGCGCTGCCCGGCTGAACGCACTCGCACGGCAATTCGAAGCCGGGGACACCGGTGGCGATCCGGTACTGGCCGCGGTGCTGCACACCGCGCAGACCTATCGGATACCGGGCCATTTGTTCAGTGCGTTCCTGGCCTCGATGCGTCTGGATCTTTCCGTCACCGACTATCCGGACCGCGCGGCGCTGGACCGATACGTCTACGGATCGGCGGAAGTGATCGGGCTACAGCTGCTGCCGGTGCTGGGCGCCACGGACACGGCGGCGGCCGCGCCCTACGCCGCCGCCCTCGGCAAGGCATTCCAGCTGACGAACTTCTTGCGTGACGTCGACGAGGATCTGGCTCGCGACCGTGTCTATCTGCCCGCCGATGAACTGGCCGCGCACGGTGTGGACCGAGAGTTGCTGTTGTGGTGCCGCCGACATCGCCGAGGCGAGCCGCGAGTGCGCCGCGCATTGGCGGCACAGCACGCGATCACCAGGAAGATCTACGCTCACGCGCGGGAGGGGATCGCATTGCTCGCACCTCGCTCGCGGCCATGCGTGACGACCGCGGCGACGCTGTACGCGGAGATACTCGACCGCATCGAAGCCGCGGACTTCGAAGTGTTCGGCCGACGCGCCAGAGTCGGCACCGGTCGAAGATTGCAGGTCGGCGCGGCGGGCCAGCTCCGCGCGTGGTGGGCACGACGGCCTGCCGGACCGACCCGGCCGAACACTCCGCGCGCGGCAGCGCACGATTCCGTATCACCGCTCGATTCCACCGATTCGCGCGAACCTACGTGAGGTGGTTGGGATGGACCATTGGCGTTATCTACTTGTTCTCCTCACCTGCCTGGTGCTGACCGCTCCGCTGGAGTTCCTCGGTGGCGGCGTCTACCGGAGACCGCGGCTGCTGCTCGGCGCCCTGCTGCCCGCCGTCACGTTGTTCGTCGTCTGGGACCTGGTGGCGATCGCCGCCGGAGTGTGGGACTACAACTCCCGCTATCTGCTGGGTGTGTTCCTGCCCGGGACGATTCCGCTGGAGGAGTTGCTGTTCTTCCTCGTCGTCCCGCTGTGCGGGCTGCTGACCTACGACGCGGTCGAAACGCTGCTCGGCGCTGCTCGCCGCCGCGGCAGCACCAGCCCGACGAAACAGCCGCGACGATGAATTCGGTGGGTTGGGGGTACACGTTTCCCGCCGTGGCGGCGGTCGTGGTGGTGTGTCTGGTCGAGTGCACGCTGTTGCGGACCGGGCTGTTCCGGCGACCTGGCTACTGGTTGACGATGCTGATCGTCCTCAGTTTTCAAATCCCCGTCGACGGGTGGTTGACCAGGCTCGACGCGCCGATCGTGCGGTACAACCCCGACCATGTCCTGGGGCTCCGGTTCCCCTGGGATATCCCGGTGGAGGACTTCTTGTTCGGCTTCGTCTTGGTGACCTCGGTACTCCTCGGCTGGGAGCGGACAAGGCAGCGGCAGGAAGGCGTGCGGCGATGAGGCGCGATGGGTCGGCTTCGCGGCGGCGCGGGGATTCCCGGCGCGTCCGCTTTCCCGCCGCCGCGGGGCACATGGACGTCGGCCGCGACGGTCGCCGCCCGCGCGCCGTTGTCGTCGGTGCGGGGATCGCGGGCTTGGCGGCCGCGACGGGGCTCGCCGAACGGGGATTCCACGTCGAAGTCATCGAACGCGAACGGTACCTGGGCGGACGGGTCGGCGGCTGGACCGAGCGGCTTCCCGACCGCAGCGCCGTCGGGATGAATCGCGGCTTCCACGCCTTCTTCGCGCAGTATTACAACCTCCGCAAACTGCTCGCCCGTACCGATCCGCAGCTACGCAGGCTGCGTCGGCTCGACGACTACCCGCTCATCGACGCCGAGGGCCGCCGCGACACCTTCCGCCATCTTCCGAGCACTCCGCCTTGGAACGCGCTCGCCTTCGCCCTGCGCAGCCCGACGTTTCGACTGCGCGATCTGATTCGTATGGACCCACGCGCCGCCGCGCCGCTGGCCGCGGTCTCGGTCCCGGACATCTACCACCGGATCGATCACCTGGATGCGGAAACGTTCCTGCATCGCGTCAACTTTCCCGAAGCGGCGCGCCACCTCGCGTTCGAGGTGTTCTCCCGCAGCTTCTTCGTCGCTCCCCAGCACATGTCCGCCGCCGAACTGGCGACGATGTTCCACATCTATTTTCTGGGCTCCAGCGAAGGCCTGCTCTTCGACGTGGCCGAGGACAATTTCGATGTCAGCCTGTGGACACCACTCGCGGAGTACCTCACCGCGCCGCGAGTGCCCCGGCGGCCGGGCACCGTCCGCATTCACACGGGCGTGCGCGTCGGCCGAATCGATGCGGACGAAACCAGCGGATTCCGGGTGCTCGACGACACCGACGCCGAGACGACCGCCGACGCGGTGGTCTTGGCCGTCGATATCACCGGGTTGCGCCGGATCGTCGCCGCGTCACCCACGCTCGGCGACGGCCCATGGCGCGCGCAAGTAGCCCGATTGGCTGTCGCACCGTCCTTCGCGGTGCAGCGTCTGTGGCTGAACCAGCCGATTCGTGCTGACCGTCCGAGCTTTCTCGGCACCGGCAATCTGGACCCGCTCGACAACATCAGCGTGGTGAGCAAGTACGAGAAGCAAGCGGCGGACTGGGCGCGCGAGAGCGGTGGAAGCGTCGTCGAATCGCACGCGTACGCCGTTGCGGACGGGATGCCGCCCAGCCAGGCGCGTGACGAGGTCCGCAGCCGGATGCTGGCCCGGCTGCACCATATCTACCCCGAGACGGCCGAAGCGCGCATCGTGGGGGAGACCATGCTGTGGCGGCAGGATTGCCCACGGTTCGCGCCGGGCGACTTCGCTCGACGGCCCGGTATCTCTACTCCGCACCCGCGATTGGTCCTGGCCGGCGACGGCATACGCGTCGACCTGCCGGTCGCTCTGATGGAACGCGCCGCCACCACCGGCTGGATCGCGGCGAACACGCTGGTCCGTCAGTGGGCCGGTGCCGGACACTCCTTGCAGACGGTCCCCATCCGGGGCCGATCGGCGATCCTGCGCGCGCTCGCCGCTCGCGGGGGTAGCGATGAGTAAGCGCGCCGAGTTCGGCAGATGGCCGAAAGACATACCGCTACAGCGGTTCGCGCCGGAGGAATGGTCTCGCCAGCGGCCGACCCACGCGGATGCCGACCCCGGTCTGATCGCGGCGGCGACACGATGGTCACAGCAGCGACCCTCGGGTAACTGGTACACCCTCGCGGCCAGTCGCAGTGTCGGTCGCGGCCGTCCGCTGAGCGCGACCATCGGCGGGATCGAACTCGTCGCCTGGCGCGACGAGCGCGACGTCTTGCACGTCGGTCCGGGAGCCTGTCCACACCTGGGGGCGCCGCTCGCCGAGGCGCAGGTCGATGACGCCGCACTGATCTGCCGATGGCACGGACTGCGGGTGGAAGCGACCGGATCCGCCCGATGGTGCCCGTACCCGAGTTACGACGACGGCGTGCTTGCCTGGGTGCGGCTGGACACGATCGGTGAGCAGACACCTACCGACACGCCGATCATCGGCCCCCGCCCCGCCGACACCACCGTGCACGCGGTGACCCGCTCGACCGGCGTGTGCGAACCCCGTGACATCATCGCGAACCGACTCGACCCCTGGCACGGCGCATGGTTGCATCCGTACTCGTTCACCCGCCTCGAGGTGACACAGACCCCGCCGCGGCACGACATCACCGAGGAGAATCACCGATTCCTGCTCACCGTGACCTTCCGAGTGACCCGCAGGCTCGGCGTGCCCGTCGTGGCCGAGTTCACCTGCCCGGATCCGCGCACCGTCGTGATGCGAATCGTCTCCGGTGAGGGAACCGGAAGCGTGGTGGAAACCCACGCGACGCCGATCGGCCCCGGCCCCGACGGCCGGGCGCGCACCGCGGTGATCGAAGCAGTGATCGCGAACTCGGAACGGCCGGGTTTCCGGTACGCGCATCGACTCCTGCCGGTGTTGCGCCCGCTGATGGCTCGCGCCGCGACGCGGCTGTGGCGTGACGACTTGGCGTACGCCGAGCGCCGGTACCAACTGCGTACTCACCGTCGATAGGGAGTGGAACCCCGGCGACGAACTGTTCACGCACGATCGATCACGAACGCGCCACTATCGCGACCGCCGATCCCACGGGTCCGCGGCGGTCGGCGTCATGGCCCAGCAGGTCCATCGACCCGCGGTGAACCGGGATCACCGCTGCGACCATCGTCGGGCTGATCTTCGGTGCCTGATCTCTTGCCCGCGCTCTTCGCGATTCGGCGCGGTTTGACCGTGCGCCGGATGTCGGCGGCGGGACTATCGCCACCAGCTCGTTTCCTGCGCAACGCGTCGAGGTCGACCACAGTTCCGTCAGGCTCGGCACCACCTGGATCGCTCTCCGGAGCGCGATGTCGCGCCGTGCCGGGGCCGACCGGCCACCAGCCTGTCTCCCGCTGCAGTTCCGATCGCAGGACGGGCTTGGTCGGCGCGGGGTCGTAGACGGAGCCACGGTCGGAGCGCCAAGTCTTCTGAAGACGCTCGCCGGCCTCTTCCGCCACGCGTCGCGGGCGGCGTGGTAGTCGGGTGACTTTCGACGTGCCGTCGTCGGCTCCGGGCATCTCCACAGCCTTCATTCCTTCTGCCTGCCTACTGCGCAACCGTTCCGGCTCGTCGAACCTCTTCCCGCCGGACTGCGGCATGGATTCCCATCCGGGCCCTACCCGCTCCGACATCGGGCTAGCAGCCGACGAGTGCCACTGCACCCGTCGGCGCCACGACCGCTGATACGTCGAGCTGATGTTCGAACGTGCTGCCGATTGCGTCGCTCACGCCCGTATTCTCCCTCAACAGATAACCGCCGAGCACCGGAGCCAGGGACATGGCAGCTGGGCGGCCATACGGGCCCTTCCGGTGTGGGCCGCGCTTCGGCCTCCCGCTGCGGTCGCGGACCTGCGGGCCAGCGGTCTCTCCACTGACGATCGTGACCATACCTGCTCTGCGTGCGTAGTGGGCGATCGCCTTCGTAAGCCACGAACGGCGGCGACTTGCAGCGGCTGGCTGTGCTATGCCCGGGGCAGGGGAATCTCGAGGTGCACTGTCTGAAATCCGCTGTGCGGTCCGCGTGCGTCGTGGACGATCCGGCCGAAGGTGAGCCAGAACTCCAGCGCGCCGGGCGTCCTGGCGTCGGTGTGCAGATACAGCCGCTCGAACGCCGGTGTAACCGAGACGTAGTCGATCGCCGCGTCGACCAACCGTGTGGCCAGGCCGCGCCGGTGGTGCTCGGGGCGGACGTAGACGCGGAACAGCTGTGCGGTGCTCTGGTCGGGGTACTGTTCGGCCAGCCACGCCGGGTGCGGTGGGTGGCGAGGGCCTTGTGCGCGGATCGCGGTGGTGGCGACGATGCGGCCGGAGTGCTCGACGACCCAGAGCCGGTTGCGAGGGTGGCGCAGATACACCGTTTCCGGGTCGATCACGTCATAGTGGTGCTCGGGGAGATAACCGATGCCGAACACGTCGTAGAAGGTGTCGAGCATGACACTGCGGGCGCCGGGAAGATCGTCTGCGCAGGCCACGCGCAGCTGGTAGCCGGTGGCGGCGGGCGCGCTCACCGGTGCGCTCCCAACTCGCGGTCCAGCACTTCCAGGCCCTCGACGGCGACCGGTCCAGGGCCGGTGTAGCCGAACGGGACGGCGATGATTCGGTTGGCGCGGATCGCGCGCAGTCCGGCCAGTTCGGGGCGCTCGCGCAGGGCGTCGCGGGCCGATTCGGGGGTCTGGGTGCCTTGGGTGAGCAAGATGACGACTTCGGGATCGCGCTGGATCAGAGTTTCGGTGTTGACGTCGAAGTTGCGTTTGGCTACGTCGCCGAAGACGTTGTCCAGACCGAGGATCCGCATCTGGGTGGCGACGGTGCTGGTGCTGCCGTAGGCGCTGAGCTTGGCGCCGTCGCGCGAGATGATCAGCGCCGCGGCGGGCCGGGCGGCCCGCTCGGCGCGGTGGCGGTCCGCGACCGCCGCTACCCGCTGCTTCAACGCGGTGACTTCGGCGTTCGCCGCCGCGGACGTGCCGAACAACCGTCCGTACAACTCGATGTCGGCGAAGATATCGTCGTAGTTCCCCGCGGCATCGCGGCAGTAACCGCGGGTCACCAGCAGCGGAATGCGCACCCGTGCCAGATCCTCGGGCGTGACCGCCGCACCCTCGAAGCTCACCACCAGATCGGGGGTTCGGTTGATGATTTCCTCGCGCGCCAGTTCGCCGGTGGGGGCCGTGATTTCGATGCCCTCGAGGGCGTCGGCGTATCGGCCGGGAAAGGGAGCGGTTTCGAATGTACGGGTGACGATACGATCGGCGGCGCCCGCGGCCGCGATGAGCGGGGCTGCGACGGATCCGACCGTCACCACGCGGCGGGGCGCGCTGGTGAAGGTGACGTCGCGGCCACAGCTGGAGATCGTCATCGGGAACCCTTCCGCCGCCTCGACGGTGGCGGGTGCGGGGCTGCCGCAGCCGGTGAGCAGCGCCGCGGTGAGCAGCGCGACGGGTACGGGTGCGAGCCGGGGGAGACCTATGGACACGATGATCGTTATTCCTCTCCTGCAGAGTTTCAGGTGGGTGAGTGCCGGAACCGGCGGATCAGCACCAGCAGCAGCGGCGCACCGACGACAGCGGTGACGATTCCCAGCGGTAGTTCGCGGGGGGCGAAGACCACGCGGGCCGCGACGTCCGCGACGACCAGGAACAGCGCGCCCAGCACCGCGGACAGCGGGATCAGTCTGCGATGCGTCCCGCCGCCGCACAGGCGGGCGACGTGCGGCACGATCAGGCCGACGAAGCCGATCGCGCCCGCGACCGCGACGACCGCGCCGATGCCGAGCGCGACGACGCCCAACGCGAGCATCCGGAGCCGGACCGGGGACAGGCCCAGCGCGCGTGCGGTGTCGTCACCCGCGGCGAGCACGTCCAGTCGCGCCGCCAGCAGCAGCAGCGAACCGGCCATGGCCGCGGTGACCAGCGCGGTGGTGGCCACCGACGACCAGCCCGCCGAACTGAGCGAACCCAGCAGCCAGAACAACACGGTCCGGGCGCCTTCCTGGTTGTCGGAGGCGAAGATCAGGAAACTGGTCGCCGCGGAGAACAGGTAACCGATGGTGACCCCGCCCAGCAGTAGCCGCAGCGAGGTCATCTGCCCGTTGATCCTGGCGATGGCGAACAACAGGACCGTCGCGGCGAGCGCACCGGCGAACGCGCTGGCCGCGAGCGCGCTCGCGGTGGCCGCGGTGACACCGAACAGCAGCGACATCGCCGCGCCGGTCGAGGCGCCTGAGGTGACGCCGAGGATGTGCGGGTCGGCGAGCACGTTGCGCACCAAGGTCTGCAGCACCGCTCCCGCGACGGCCAGCGCCGCGCCTACCATGGCGCCGAGCAGCACGCGCGGCACACGCACGAGCCAGACGATGGAATCCTGGGCCGGTGTCCAGTCCGCCACTGCGGGCGTCCCGAAGAGGTGGTGGCCGACGATGCGCGCGACGGTGCCGGGTGGCACCCACACCGGCCCCAGCCCGGTGGCCACGATCAGCACCACGGCCAGCGTGGCGCCGAGCCCGCCGAGCCACAGCACGGTTGTCGCGCGGTGGCGCGCGTGGTCCAGATCGTCGGCGTCTTCGGTGCGGGGTGAGGTCGCGGTCATCGAGCAGCCGCCTTTCCCGGATCCAGAACCTCGGTGGGCGACTCCGCGTCGCGGGGGCCGAACAGCAGTTGCATCGCGCCGAACGCGGCCGACATGTGGACGCAGACGCCGTAGACGGGTTCGAGGACGGCCGGAGTGAGTACTTCCGCCACCGGGCCTGCGGCGGCCACCCGGCCTCGGTGCAGCAGCACCAGGCGGTCGCAGTAGCGGGCGGCCAGATTCAGATCGTGCAGCACCACCAACGTGGTGGTGGTCGTCAGACCCCGGATCAGTCCGAGCAGTTCGTGCTGATAGCCGATGTCGAGATGGTTCGTCGGTTCGTCCAGCAGCAGGTGGTCGGCTTGCTGCGCCAGAGCTCGTGCGATGAGCACCCGTTGGCGTTCGCCGCCGGAGAGCGCGGTGTAGGGGCGATCGGCCAGGTGACGGGCCCCGACACGAGCCAGCGCCGCCGCGGCGGCGATACGGTCGGCGCGCGAGTAGCCCTGTAGCGCACCGGCCCACGGGGCACGGCCGAGCAGCACGGTTTCGGCGACGGTGATCGCTGTCTCGGCGGGTGACTCCTGCGCGACGACGGCCAGTCGCGCCGCCAGGGCCCGGCCGCGCAGCGCCTCGACCGGAGTGTCATCGATGGCCACCACACCGGACCGGGGCCGCAGCGCGCGATAGAGCAGGCGCAGCAGTGTGGATTTGCCCGAGCCGTTGGGCCCGATCAAGCCGACGGTGGTGCCGGGCTCTGCGATCAGTCCGACTCCGTCGAGCACGACCTGACCGCCATAGGAGAAGCCCACGTCATCGACCGTGATCATCGGCTCACCGCCGCCGCGGCACGCCGTGGAGACTCGGTCCAGTCCGGCGGCGCGGGCCGCCACGTGCGGTGCACGGTGACCGCCGTGGCGAAACCGGCGCAGACACGCTGTGCCGCCTTGATTCTCGCCGGCAGCGCCGGGTCGGCCTCGTCGAGCAGGATGCCGGTCGTGGTGCCGCTGTGCGCGACGACCACCCCGGCCGCGCCGAGTTCCCTGGCCGCGCCGATGGTCGCGTCCAGATGCGGCCGCGACCGCAGCATGGTGCTCAGTTCCGCGCTGCGGGTGGCCACCGCGCCGATCGCGGTCACGTCGCGACGGGCGACCGCGCCGGTGAGCTCGGCGAGCAACGCACTGTATTCGCGTTTGACGGCCGTGGTGAACGGGCGCTTGCGCCGGTTGAAGGCGACGGTGTCGACGTGGCCGCCTTCGTCTCCGGTGACGATGGTCAGCGGCGGCAGCGCGCCGAGCACAGCCAGCAGCCGTACTTCTCGGTGGTAGAAGGCGACCGCGCCGGGATACATCACGCCGTCGGAGGGTTCGATACGCCGTAGTTCGGTCTCGATCTCGCCGGGGCCGATCTCCCGGCCCTCGGCGTCGGCCACGGCGCGGGCGGTGGCGACCAGGTCGGCGGTGGAGCTGGCCAGGCCTTTGCCCTCGGGCAGGTCGCCGAGCAGGGTGAGCACACCGCCACGCAGCACCGGCGAGCGTGCGAGCAGCGCGCGGGCCAGGGCGGCGGACTTGGTCTTGTGGGCGGGAACGACGGTGACGGTGTGCCGGTGCGGGTCGGGTTCGAAGACCGCGACCGCGCCGCGCGCGATGGGCAGGGTGACCAGGAAGTCGCGGTCGTGCTCCGCGGTGACGCCTTGCAGCAGTTCCCCGCAACTGCCGAACGCGCTGCCGACGCCGACGCGGGGTGCGGCGGTCACCGCGGCCCCGTGGCGGTGCGGCGGGCGACCACGTGCAGCCGGTCTCCGTCGAGCCGCTCGGACAGCACGCCGTCGGCGGGCCACCCCGGTGTGGTCAACGGTCCCGGCGCGTCGAACAGCGCGAGCACCTCGAAGCCCGCACCCGCCAGCAGGTGACGCAGTTCCTGCGGGAACAGCAATCGCCAGGCAGTGTGCTGGACGACCGGCTCCCGACATCCCGGCCACGTCCAGATCCGTTGCCTGCGCAGCAGTTGCGCGGGCAGGTCCACGGTGAGCGAGGTGCGGGAGGTGTAGGTGATGCCTTCCCAGTCGACCTGCCGGACCAGTTGCTCGTCGAGTAATTCTCGTCGCCCGCGATCGGTGAGCAGGAAGGCGCCGTTGCGCATCTCGAGGATCAGAAGACCCCCGGGGCGCAGACACGTCGCGAAACGGTCGAGGGCCGCGACCAACTCGGCGGTGTCGTGCAGGTGCAGCAGCGTGCTTCCCAAGCAGGTCAGCACGTCCACCGGCGCGTCGGCGCGCAGGGCGCGGGCGTCGCCGACGCTGAAATCCACTGCCGGGTAACGGGTCCGGGCGTATTCGACCATGCGCGGTGAGATGTCGATCCCCCGCACCCGGTATCCGAGTTCGCTGAGACGGGCCGCGTCGCGACCGGTGCCGGACCCGACGTCGAGCAGGTCGGTGAGCGTGCCCGCGCCGAAGCGGGCGAGCAGATCGGCGACGAAGCGCGCGTTGCGGTGGCCGCTGTCGGGAAAAGTGCGTTCGTAGAGCGCGGGATTGTCGGTCAGCAGGTTCTCGCTGAGCAGGACCGGGCCCTGATCGTGAGCAGTCATCGGGCGGGATCGCCTTTCGCCGTGCGACTCGGCGTCGCGTCGATCGGTCGGGGTTGCGATGCGGTGGGCTTCGGGAGGCAGCCGCGCCTGCGCAACAGCAGCACGGCGACGGCGGACAACCAGCCGATGCCCGCGCACAGCAGGGCGGGCGGCCAGGTCAGCGGTCCGCCCGCATGGTCGACGGCGGTGCCGACGACGGTGGTGGCCACCACGGTGAACACGCCGGAGGCCAGATAGAACGCGCCGAAGTAGGTGCCGGTCAGGTGCGGTCCGCTGAAGCGGGGAATCGCCTCGTTCACGAACGGCTGCACGGCCATCACACCGAGCGCGAGCGCCACCGCGGCCGCCACGACCGGCGCGACTCGCACCGCGACGGCGATCGGTCCGTCGCCGCCCGGCGACGCGGCGACTCGCCCGGCGGGCGGGACCAGGAATGCCGCGCCCAGCACCGCCATCCCCAGCGCCATCGCGGAGCCACGGTCCGTCCGCCGCGAGAGCGTCCTGGTGATGGGAACCTGTAGTGCCACCACCGCGACCGTCTCGACGACGAACAACGCCGCCACCGCCCCCGGGCCGGCGGAAGACCCGGCGAGGTCCTGCACCTGCAGGGTGAACAGGAAATAGATCTGGCTCTGCAGGGCGAACATGCCCATGAGCGCGAGCGCGAAAGCCCAGAATCGGCCATCGGCGAACACCCGCGCGAAATCCGCGCGCAGTGCGGTGTCCCTGCGCGGCGCGGGCCGGGCGGGCAGCAGGATCGACTGCGCGATGGTCAATCCGGCGAAAACGCAGGACGCGGCCACCGCGGTCAAGCGGAATCCGGCCGTGGCCAGCAGCGTCCCGACCACCGGCCCCAAGGCCGAACCGGTATTGCCGAAGATGTTGAACAAGGCGAACGCCTCGGCCGCCCGGTCGCCGCTGTCGCGGGCGATGTAGGCGCGCACCGCCGGGTTGAACAGCGCCCCCGCGAATCCGGTGAGCACCGACGCGAGAAGCACCACCGGCAGGGAGCCGCCGACGGCGAACAGCGCGAACCCCGTCGCCCGGATGCTCGCGCCGACGATGATCACCCCCCGCGCGCCGAGGCGATCCGAAGCCGAGCCCCCGACCAGGAACAGCCCTTGCTGACTCAGATTGCGCACGCCGAGCACCACACCGACCACCGCCGCCGACAGCGCCAGATCGGTGCGCAGGTATTCGGCCAGGAACGGCACCAGCATGAAGAACCCGATGTTCCCGACGAGCTGGTTGACCAGCAGTAAGCGCACCGAGAGCGGGAACGTGCCGAACAGCCCCAGCCCCCTCACGCGGCGGCTCGCACGCGCCGTACCCCGAGTCCGGGCCCGGCCGGTCGCCGCAGCGTGCCGTCCGCCCCGCCCAAACCCGTCCACGGGTCGTCGGCCAGCAACAGATGACCGTCCAGATCCACCCAGCGCGCAGCCCCGGCCAGCTGGGCCGCGGGAGCGATGCCCAGTGAGCTGCAGGCCTGGCAGCCCAGCAGCACCGGCAATTCTCGCGCTCTCGCCCAGTCGAGCATCGTGCGCGCCGCGTCGAGCCCGCCACATTCGGCGAGTTTGACGTTGATGCCGCCGATGCCGTCGGGCAGCCGGTCCAGATCGGCGAGAGAACCCGCGTCCTCGTCGGCGAGCACCGGCATCGGCACCTGCCTGGCGACCGCAGCGAGTCGATCGGGGTCGCCTGCGGTCACCGGCTGTTCGACGGCGGCGATGCCCTGGTCGGCGAGTGCGTCGAGCACCGCGATGGCGGTGCGGACGTCCCAGGCGCCGTTGGGGTCGAGCAGCAGTTGCGCGGTCGGCGCCGCCGCGCGGATCGCGCGTACACGTGCGATGTCCTCGGCAGGGTCCGGCGCACCCGCTTTGACCTTGAGCACGGTGAATCCGGCCCGCGTGATGCGGTCCGCGGTAGCCTCGGCTTCGCCTGGGCTCATCAGGCCGATCGTGTAGGCGGTGGGCACCGAATCCCACTGCGGCAGTCCGAGATACGCACCCAGCGGCAGCCCCGCGCGGCGGGCGAGCACATCGTGGACCGCGCTGTCGAGCGCGGCGACCACCGGCAGCGCGAACTCCGAGCGCAGCGACGGCAGCAGCGCGCGGACCTCATCGGGATCGGCGCAGCCCGCGATCCGCCCGGCGAGCCCGCGCAGGGCGGCGTCGATCGCGGCGAGGTCGAGCCCGAGGCGGGGGCTGCCGACGACTTCACCGTGTCCGGCGTGCCCGTCGGCGGTCAGCGTGACCCACACCGCTACTCGCTCCACCATCGTCGCGCGCGAGATGCGCAGGGGGCGAGCCAATTCCAGAGTCGTGGTCGTCCACGTCGTTCTCATGCGCTGACCTCCTTGCCCAACGGGTCGCGGACCACGGCGCACCGAGCCCACCCGTGCGCCTCTTCGGCGTCGGGCGCGGGCAGTTCCACCGGTTCGGTGACGGTCGATCCGAGCAAGCCGTTTCGCCGGCACCACTCGTCGTCGTAGATGCTGCGCAGGTAGCGGTGTGGTCCGTCGGGGAAGACGGTGAGTACGCGAACATCGGGCTCGCGCCGGGTGATCCAGCCGGCGACCAGCGCGGTCGCCCCGGTACTCCAACCGCCCGCGATACCTGTGGCGGCGGCCAGTCGACGGCAGGATGCCGCCGCTTCGGACGGGCCGACCCAGTGCACCTCGTCGAAGTCGTCGTAGGCGACGTTGCGCGGCAGAATGCTGCTGCCGAGGCCGCGCATGAGCCGCGGCCGGGCCGGCTGACCGAAGATGCGCGAGCCCACCGAGTCGACACCGACCACCCGCAGTTCCGGCCAGTGTGCGCGCAACACCCGGGTCAGGCCTGCGCAATGGCCGCCGGAGCCGATACCCGCCACGAGCACATCGGCGTGGCCGACTTGCTCGAGCAGTTCCTGGGCCATGGCCGCGTAACCGGCGGCGTTGTCCGGATTGTCGTACTGGTCGGGCCAATACGCGCCCGGGGTGGCGTCGAGCAGTTCGGCCAGCCGGTCGAGCCGGGCGCGCTGCCAGCCGCCCTCGGGATGCGGGTCACAGACCACTTCCAATCCGACACCGAAGGCGGTGAACAGCGCGCGCATCTCCGGCTCGAGTTCGTCGTCGACCACGAGCACGACGGGATGACCGAGCGCCTTGCCCGCCAGGACGAGGCCGAGACCCAGCGTGCCGCTGGTGGATTCGATCACCGTCGCACCCGCGGTGAGTTCGCCGCGGGCGCGTGCGGCGCTGAGCATCGACACCGCCGCACGCGCCTTCATGCCCGCGATGCTCGCGGCCTCCAGTTTGGCCAGGTAACTGCCCGCGCCGGCCGGGATGGGGACGACGGGGGTGCCGCCGACCAAACCGAGGAGCGCGGGTTGCGGTGCGGGGCTGGTCATCGGTTGCACGAGGTTCCCCCGTCTCGGTAGCGGAACAGGGTGCTGGGGCCGCCGTCGAGGGAAAAGAAGGGATACGGTTCGGCCGAGACCGCCGTGACGCCCCGGCCAAGAAACCAGGGCAGGACGGCACTGCCGGTCTGGGCGAACAACACCAGGGGGAGTGATCGGTCGTTCGCTCCGGCCAGCAGCGCGTCGAAGGTCCCGTTGCCCAGTGTCATCCCGGTGACCAGCAGCGCGTCGTAGTCCGGCGGCGTGTCGGCGACGGCGCGATACACGGGCTCGTCCCATTCGGTTCGCCCTCCGACCAGGTCGCACGGGTAGTAGCCGATGCCGCGGGCACGCAGTGCCGCGAGCAAGGAGCCGACCACGCCGACGACCAGCACGCGCCGCACGCCGGAGGGCAGCAGATCCACCACCGCCTCGGCGCGCTGACGGGACTTCTCCAGCGAGCTGCCCCCGGTCACGTCGACGAGTTCGGCGGCGACACCTGCCGCGACGGGGTGCGGCCGTAGATGCATCAGATACGCGTCCAAGGCGGCGATCCGGACCGTCTGTCGTGGATGGGCCAACAGCTGCGCCACTGTCGCTCCCACACAGTCGTCGAGCACGTCCGCGCGGCCGCAATCCTCACCCGGCTCGAGCCCGCAGGAGCCGACGGCCGCACCGACGCGAACGCTCAGCACCTCGTTGCGATACCCGCCGCGACGGCCCGTGTGCCGGGTCCCGTAGCGGGTGTGGAACGCCGTGGCCACCGCCAGGCCGGCCGGATCGGCGCCGAGACGAGCCTCCCGTGCCCAGTCGGTGAGTTCGACGACCGAGCGGGGCCGTGGCGCGAGGGCGAGATCGGCGGTGGTCATGACGCCACCCGCGCGACGTCGACGGTGAGCTTGTCGATGAGGTCGCGCGCCAGATCGCCCGCGGCGCCTGGTTGCTCGTCGACCACCATGACATGGCCCAGGTAGGTGTTGTTGTCGGTCGCGATCCGGACCTCGGTGCCCGGCTCGGCCAGGGTGTGCTCGACGACGCGCGGATCGTCGTCCCAGCGTTCGTCGCCCGATATCGCCGTCAGCACACCCGCGCGATCGGCTACCGCGAATGCGATGGCGGCGCTGCCCGTACCGGTCGGGCGGGGTGTCAGGTCGGGGGTGTCACCTGCGGCCACCTCGGCGTGCACGGCCGCGAGGTCGATCCCGGTCACCCGGCGCACCAGTTCGGTGATCCGATTGCCGGCGGGACGGGGATTCACCTCGATCAACCGAGGCCCGTCGGCGGTGCGTTTGATCTCGGTGTGCGCGACGGTGTCGTCGAGGCCGAGCGCCGTGATCGCGTCGCGGGCCACCGCGCTGACGGCCGCCTGCTCGTCGTCGGTCAGCGTGGCCGGGAACATGTGCCCCGCCTCGATGAACGCGGGCGTTCCGGTCAGCCGCTTGTCGGTCACGCCGACCACGGTGGTGTGGCCGCGCACGGTGACCGTCTCGACGCTGAATTCCGGCCCCGCCAAACACTCTTCGACAAGGATTTGTGGTGCGCGTATCTGCCCGCGCGCGTTCACCGGAAAGCCGGCGATCCGCTCGACGGCCGCGCGCAACTGCTGCTCGTCGTCGACGCGGCGGACGTACATGCCGCCGCACAGGTCCACCGGTTTGACGACCAGCGGGTAGCCGATTTCTGTTGCCGCACGGGCTAATTCGCCCCAATCCTCGGAAACGGCGAAGGCCGGGCCCGGCACTCCGGCGGCCTGGCAGAGCGCGCGGGTGCGGTCTTTCCGGCAGGCCGCGTCGACGGCGTCCCTGGCGGGGCCGGGCAAGCCCAGATCCGCGGCGATCGCCGCGACGGTGGGCAAGTAGTAGTCACACGAGGACAGCACTCCATCGAAGGCCAGTACCTCGTGCAGCCTGCGCACATACGCCACCAGTGCCGTCTCGTCGTTGGTTTCGGCGGTGAGGACGTTGGCCGCGCCCAGAAGCGGATGGGTGCTCGGCTTGCCGCGCAGGTAATGACTCAGATCTCGGGTGAGGAAGCTGAACGTATGCCCTCGGTCGCGTATCCCGGCCGGAAGCAGCGTGCTCATAGAGCCGACCCAGCTCTCCACCATCAGCAGATGTCCCACAAACCCTCCAACCTTCGAGCGGCACATAATGATAACCATTATCACTTGTGAAGCAAGAGGGTTCTGCGACCGACGAGCGCAGAGGCATTGTGGTGCAACATATTTCGCGAAAAATTTGCTGATAACGATAATCATTCTCAATAATGACTCGTGGTCGCGCACCTGGCTCGACCAAGATCATGATGAGGAACCACCATGTTGCTGAGGACACTTGCCGTGCCCGCGCTGGCGCTGGCCGCCCTGACCGCCGTGACGGGCACCGCCCACGCCGACCCGGGCGACGACCGGCCCATCTCCTTCACCGCGCATGCCACCGACACGTCCTCGATCATCGAAATCGACTCCGGCGCCTTGGTGGTCGAGGACGGAGCGCTGAAAGTGAAGTCCCGAGACGGCGTCACCGTCGCGGGGACGCCGCTGCGGTTCACCGTCGACGAATTCGAATTCCCGATCGTCGCCGAGATCTCCGGCCGCACCGCGACCCTGACGCCGGACCTGTCGATGGATCGCGCGGTCTACAAGCCGGTGGCGCTGCCGTTCGAGGACAAGGCGCCGTGGAAGACCGAGTACGACCGTGAACAAGCCGCCTGGTCGCGCATGACCAGCACGATCAGCATGGGCGCCACCATCGGAACCCTGGTCGGCGGCCTGGGCGGCGCGGCGGTGGGCTGCGTGCTCGGCGGCCTTGCGGGCGCGACCATCGCCGCGGGAACCATCGCGGGTTTGTTCGGCCCGTTCATCCCGGCCGCGGGCGTCGGCTGCCTTGTCGGCATCGCCGCGGTCGGCGCTCTGGGAACCGTGGCGGGCCAGATCCTGGTCACCGCTCCAGTGGCGATCGGCGCCGCGATCCAGTACTTCACCACGATCAACACCCCATTCGCGACAAAGTAGCCAGCATGGCCCCTCGATGCGGGCGGCGAATCTCGGGCCGCGCCCCTGTCCGCCACCCCGCCGCGTCCAGGACGCCGCCCCCATCGAGCGCCATTATGGATCCAGCCGGTCGTTACCCGTTGGGTGGATCGCCGTCGCCGAAGCCGGTCTTTTCGTCGAGCGCGTGCCATCGCGTCAGCGCTCGGTAGCCCGCCGCGATGAACAGCGTCAGGATGAATTGGTTCTCGCGCCATCCTGACGCTGTTCTGCTGTACTGCGCGGCGACCGGGCTATGGGCGGGTCACCTCGGTGGCGTGGAGGTTGCGCAGGACGCCGTCTCCGGCCTCGTGCTGGGAGGGGTAGAGCAGTTGCACGGCCACGGTCAGGGGTGTGCCGGGCTCGATGGTGTGGGTGTCATCCGGCGTAGTGATCACGACCGATCCGTCTGTGCCGTCCTCGATCACGCGATACCACTGACTCTGCTGGGGATTGATGCGGGTTCGTGGCGGGACGTCGAATCGGATCTCCCACCACACCACCCGCTGCTCGTGTGCGGCCAGGGTGAGGTCATAGCTGATGACCCAGCCTTTCGCGTCGTCAGGCCAGGTCTGGGGCCACTGCCCGACGATCACGGGGGAGACGGTGACGGGGGGCCGATCGACGTCGGTGGTGACCGAGCCGGAGTGCCGTTCGGCGGTGTTGGCCCGTGAGGGTGAGGTGATGAGGCTGGTGCAGGTGAGTCGGCCCTCGAATTGCGGGTCGATCGTGCCGGTCAGGTGGATGACCGCCTTGCTGCCCTTGGGCAGGTCGATCGGCAGGTGCATGCCGTCGCGAACCGAAGCGGTGCCGCAGACGGCTCCGTTCTCGGCCTGGCAGGTCAGTTCCAGATCGGTCAGCTCTGTCGGAACAGTGCCGTCCAGCACGGCGTCGGGGGCGTCGTTGGGGCCGAGGTTCTGCACGCCGATGGTGTAGGTGATCCGATGTCCCGACTGTGCTGTCTGCGGGCCGCTGATCTCCAGAGGCATTTCCGCGGGCAGGGTCACCTTCAGGTTCCTGATCCGGTGAGAGGCGGTCGCGGCGCCGGTTCCGGCCGCGAAGCCCAACTTGAAGGTCTCGGGCACGCGGGACCGACCGTTCGCGCCGCCGAGATCGAAATTGTCGATCAGTAGAGTGCCGTTCGGGTTGCTCCTGTCGGCGTGCCGAACGGTCAGCCGACCGCCGATGATGGAGACCTGGATGTGAGCGCCGCGCTCCCAATCCGCGCGGAATCCGCCCGGCACCGCAACGCCGGTGAGCCAACCGAACCCCTCCCGCAGACTGCCGGCTGCACGTACCCCGGCGGTGTTGGGCCGTTGTGCTCCGCCTCCGGAACCGGCCAACGGTGTGGCGAAGTTGCCATAGTTGTCGAAGCCGACGCCGACGAACCCGGCAGTGACCCCGGGCGCGACGATCTGCCCCGACCCTGTTTTCGTCATCGAGTAGCCGAGTGCGGCGCCGATACCGCCGGGCTGGGTGGTGTGCGCACCGTCGATCACATAGACGCTGAAGCCGTCGCCAAGCGTGGCCCCTCCCTCGCACGCGTAGTCGAAGTCGATGGTGACGCCGAGCGTGGACGAGAACGGCTGATCGAGGAACGCCGTCCCCGCCTGGGAATTGGCGTTGGGCGTCAACTCCAGGCTGCCGTCGTGCAGCCGCGCGCTGCCCAGCAGTTGCCAGTGCGGGTTGGTCACGGTTTCCTGGGTGAACGATTCCACGATCGGGAACTGTGCCTGCTGGATGGTGACCGGTGCATACGTCGTCATAGTCGAACCCTCCTTGGCCGGATGTGCCATGAGATGAGCGATTGCGCCGTGCAGATCGACTTCGCCGCAGATCCAGCGGAGCCACGGTCTACTGATGCGGCTGCTGGCCGAGCAACCCAGAGCCACACAGTCGACTGTAGGAACATTCGAACGCGACCGATTCACCCCTTTCGAGTGAACCGGGGCAACCCGGCAGCTCGCTCAGCCGGCGAACCACAGTCGCAGCCGCCGTTGACAACGAGGGCTTTTCGACGCGGACGGAAGAGACCACGCATGGTGCCTGACAACAAAGCAGCGATGTGAACGGCGGGGTTACCTCTTCCTCAGTCCGTCCAGGGCCTGCTGGGCTCGAGTCCTGGCGACGGTGCCGAGTTCGTCGAGGTTCACCGAGGGCTCGCCATGCTGGCGCAGGATGGGGATGCGTACTCGTACCGAGACGTTGCTGTCCTGCACGCCGACGAGGTAGTCCATTCCAGTTGTGTAGCTGGATTCCGATACCGCGGTGTGCCAGTAACCCTGGGCGCCGATTCCGGTCATCTCGCCGGAACTCGATCCCGGCCCGGCAGTGGTGTCTTGGCGTTTCCAGTCGTCATAGGCGGGAGCGGCTCCGGCCGCTGTGAACTCGACGCTGAGCTCGACGGCCGCTTGATTCCAGTGGACGCCGTCGCGCGCGAGGCTCTTGTAGCTGAATTGGCATGACAGACGACCGGGGGTGTAGACGCTCGGTGGAGTTTCGTGGTGGGAGGGCGGCTGGTCCGGCGTGGACGACCACTGGAGCAACGGGGCGGGGTCGACCAGATCGCACGCGTTGGCTATCCCGCTCATCGAATAGTTCCCCGGCGCCGGCTCCGGACGTGGAGTAGTTGTGGCGGTAGACGATGTCGCCGCGGCGCTGGCGGACGCCTCGACAGGGACGGACCGACTGCCGCCGGCGCCGTCGGCGATGACGATGCCGATCACCACACCGGCGCCCAGCATCGCCACCAACGCGACCACACCGGCGGCGAGCAGGCCCGGCCTACCGAAACCGCCAGAGGAGGACCCACCCTGCGGCGCACACGGCTGAGACCCCTCACCAGGTTGGCCGTACCCTGCGACCGGCCGTGTCCAGTCGCCGGTCGACGAAGGTGGTTGTCCTAAAGCGGGATCGGAGTCGCCCGGGACCGGCTGGCTGGGTGTGTGCCGCGGGTCCGTCATCTCTCGCAGCCCTTCGATTCCTCGACGTGCTCACCGTCGACCCCTCCGTTTCGCGCCGATCGTACTGCGCCGGTGCCCGAGTAGCCACCGACCATCGGCATCGGCCCGTTCGAGTCGATGGCCGCTAGTTCTGTCGCAGTCCGGCCAGCACCTTGCGAGCTTGGGATCTGGCGACCGAATCGAGTTCGTCCCTGCCGACCACCGGTGCTTCCTTTTCGCGTGAGAGGTCGATCTCCACCCGCACCGCGACACCGCCGTCCCATACGCACATCACGTATCCGGCGTCCACGATGCCGCCGAAGTTGTCGTCTTCGAACTGCCAGTAGCCTTGGGTACCGATTCCGGTGAACTCCCCTGACGTCACCACGGATCCGTCATCGGCGAGGTCGGCGGCGCTGCGTTTGCAATGGTCGTAGGTCCGGGAAGCCGAGCCATCCACGACGTCGGCCCGGACCCTGACCGTCGCGGTGTTCATGGGGAAGGTGTCGCCGGTCGAATTGCCGTAGTGCACATCGCAACTCAGGGTGCCGAAGCTGCCGGATGACGGAGTTTCCTCATGTTTCGGATCGAGGTACGGCGCCGACGCCCACTTGGTCAATGGAGTGAGATCGACAAGGTCGCACGCATTGGTGACCGCCCTCATCGAATAGGTCGGCGGTCCCGGCGGCGCAATGGCCGAGGCGCTGACGCTGTCCAGGGACCGCACGGCGAAACCGATCACCACCCCGATCACCAGGAATATCACTCCCAGCCCGACGACACCGGCAACGATCAACACCGCCTTACTGCGACCGACCTGCTGCGTCGAATACACCGGTGGCAGAGGTTGTTGCGGCGCCCGGTGCCCGCTACCGGCGTGCTGGATTCCGACGGGATGACCGGGGGGTGAAGCCGACACGGGAGAGGAGAGGTCCGAATCAGGGATCGATCGGCCATCCGTCGGCGAATTCGGTTGCCACATAACAGAATCAGTGTCGAGCGCCGGTCCCTGGTCACCGGGTTCGTGCGCAGCGCCAGTCATGCCTGTAGCCCCTCCGGCCCTGGACGGACCCCGCCACGTCGTCGAGTCGGCCCTGATCAGAGCTGTTCCATCGCAAGCCCGGCATCGTCGACCTCGCCCAAGCGCGTGTCGTCGGTGTCGATGACGGCTTGTGCGGCGGGTTCTCCGGCAGTCGTGGCTATTTCTCCGCTTCTCGCAGATCCACGTCCAGTTCAGGCCAACCGCCTATCGGAAAACCGCCTCGTTTGGCATAGAAGTCGATGGCGCTGCACCTCCGCAGCCAGTGGCGCCGCGCGAATGGCGTCGAGTTCTCGTGCGACCTCCGAGCTGCCCACTTCCGGGAGGCGGTGGATGATATTGACCGCATACGGGGACGCCATGGCGGGGATCTCGGCGACGATGCGCGTGAGGGTGGATTCGTCCGCCTGGTTGAGCAATGGGCCGAAAATGCTCTTCCATGCGCCTGCGATGTCGCGCGGCGCGCGATTGGTGACCCCTGGTCCCGCGAGCCGCCTGCCGACCGCGATGAGCACTTCGGCACTGGCCTGCACCGGCACAGGACCCGCGGGTCGGTTCTTGGGGACGAACAACCCGGCCAGACCGGCCACAGCACTGGTCTCGATATCCGCGAGGGAGGAATGCGAGATCCACCATCTCGGTGTGATTCGATTCCTCGCCATGCATCGCCAGCAGGCTTACTTGCAGACGGCGGAGAATCCGGATCTCGTGGTCGTCGCCGACGGTGCCTGCTTCCATCGCGGCCGACAGCCGGGCCCGTAGATACGCGATGAGCGGCTGGGCGGCGAACACACCGCTGTTGACGGCGTGGTAAGCCATTTCGGCCAGATCGGCGCGAACCACGGGATCCGGGCTGTCGGACAGGGTCGAGCGCACTGTGGCGGACAGCGTCGAGGTCGATGGAGGTGATCGCGGGGCACGGGGTTGTCCCGGCTAGGTCCGGCACCTGAAGTCAGAGGGGCATGTACTTGCGGCGCAGGTAGTCGACCACGCAACGGGGGTGGATCCGAGTAGTCCGGTACTCGTGCGGGTAGCGAGCCCTCGCGAGGAATATCGTCTGCTATGGCGACGTCGCACTGTCATCGAGCACGGTCATGAACTTCACTACGCCGAAGTTCGATGCCGCGGTAGCCGCTTTCAAGGCCGACTTCGGCAGCCACACTCAGATGTTCACCGACGGTCAGTTCTACGTCACGAACAAGACGGTCGCCGGCATGATCCGGCAGATCGAAGCCGAACTGCGCAGCAATCTCCGTCTGCAGTTCTTTCCGGCTACCGAATTGACCAAGGCGATCGAGTTCTTCCGTAAGAAGCTCAATGCCGACCCGATCGATGTCGGGGCAATTCTGGCGATGCTGAATTTGCTCGAGGTCGACGGGGACATGTTCCCGATCCGGCAGCTGTTCACCACGGGCAAGACCGACGCGGCTGCCGCGCGCGCGGACTTTCAGCAGCTTTGGTCGACGCCCGACATTCCGCCGGCTCCGTATTGGTCGGGCAGCGCCGACACTATCGGCAAGGTGTTCGCCGCGCACGAACTGGAGAAGGACCGCTGCTTCGAGGTGCTGCGCGCTATGGCGCGCAAGCTGCTGGCCAAGCGTGGGGCGGTGACCTTGCCGCCGACGGCGGTGATCAGTAGCGGTCGACTCGCTGACGCGGTGGTGGTGCCGGGCGTTGCGGCCACGGCGGACGAGGTCGCCACACAGCGGATCCAGCACAACTCACCGGGGGCGCTGGCCGCCGCATACGCTCGCATGCGCGCCACGCTCGACGCCGGGGGGTTCGTGCACTGCGGCGTGCTGAGCGGCGCTGCTCATGAGCGCAGCAAGTTTCCCCAGCCGGAGCACCACGTGCTCGTGTTCGCGCACGACACGATCGCCGGTAAGGACGCGTTTCTGTTCTGGGATCCGGACGCAGCGCACACGGAGATTACTTCGACCACATGGGGCCGGGGGTTCGGCGTGCTGTTCGCGACCGCGACGCGATTGTCCACGGCGGTGGACGACGCCGACCTGGCCAAGATCGACCGGCACAAAGCCGCCAAGGAATTCGGTGACCATACCAACGACACCCGCCGGCACTGCTACCAGGTGTATTACCTCCAGTCGCTGCCGTTGGCCAAGGTCGTCAAGGTGCACACCAAGGTGCTCGCACCGCCGAAACGTGCGTCGGTGGACCAGATGCTGTACAACGCCATGACGCTGTTCGCGGCCAACGGCGTGGAACTTGTCGGAGTGTCCCAGGAAGACCTGACGGACCCGGGAGATCTCGACCGGTTCCGCACGCTGTACGTCGGGACCGCCGCCGCGCCGACAGCCGAGGTGACCGACCTGCATGCGACGTTTCGCTCGCCGGAGTACGAGTCCGGCCCCGGGTTGGAGGCGAGCGAGGTCCTGATCGCGGTGGTGCGGGACATGGTGCCCGCGGCGTCCGGATGCGCGAGCCACCCCGAGGCACAGCCGGGAGTGCTGCTCTCGGCGTCGCTGGCGAGCGAGTGGACGCTCGCGCATGAGCTCGGACACGTGCTCGGGCTCGGCGACTCCGCCGACTCGGACAATCTCATGTACGCCTCGACCGCCGCGATCACAGCCGACCCGCCGCAGTTGTCCGAGGACGACGTGGCCACCGTCTCCGCCAGCCCGCTCGCGGAAGGCTGAACGACATGCCCATATCACAGGAACGCATTCGCGAACTGCTCGACGCCGACGAACCGGACTATCGCGCCGCGGCGGCCGAGGTCGGCGGCGACGGTTTCGATGCGCTGACCATACTGGTGGCCGATCCCGAGCCCGCGGTTGCCGCGCGCGCGGCCTCGCTGCTCGCGACGATCGCTGTCGACCGGACCCACAGCGCCGCGGCCGTGCCGGTACTGACCATCGCCGCGCAGCACGCCGATCCAGGCACCCGAGCCGCGGCGGCGCTCGGCGCGACATCGGCCGGTGACGCGGCGAAAGATCTCATTGCCGAGTGCCTCGGCGATGCCGACGCCGGTGTGCGGCTGATCGCGTTCCGCGGACTGACTCCTCCGTTGGACCCGACGGTCGCCGCGGCGGTACAAACAGTCGCGGCGGCCGATCCCGCGCCCGCCGTGCAAGACCTCGCGATCGGCTTGTCCGCGCGCAACCCCGACCCAGCGCTGGCCACCGAACTGCTCGCGAGCGCTCTGGAGTTCGCCTTCGCGCGTCTGGCCGAGCTACGCGGCCTGCTCGCCGACGTCCCCAGTTTCGCCGCCGGCGTTGCTGTCCCCGGGTTCGCGGATGCGGGCGGAGCGGTCGCGAGCCTGCTCGTGGCCGCGAATGCGGCACTGGACCTGGTGCCATCTCGGATCGCGGCGCTCGACCTTGCCGGAGCCGCGCTGCAGATGGGGATCGCGCTGAAGGCGATCGGCGACGCCACGGCAGCGGTCGGTGGCCTGTCACTGACCGGTCTGCTGGCCACGAGGATCGGTTGGGATGCTGTGGTTCCACGCGGCCTCGCCGCCCAGCTCGGGCTTCCGAAGGCCGTGCCACAACTGCGGGTCGCGGACGGCGCCCTCGAGTACACGCTCATCGCCCCTGGACGCAGTCTGTTCGCCGCACCGGTCGGCGTGAGGTTCGACCAAGCGAAGGTGACCGTGCGGCTCGGAACGACCGGGCAGAAACCGGACTTCGGGATCAAGTTGGCGTTGACCGGGCTCTCGGCCGGTGTCGGAGGCGGCGCCCTCGCCGCGCTGTTCGCCGGTGCGGCAGGCTCATTCCAGGCTGACGCGGTCGTCGGCGTCGAGCTGGGCCGGGGCGTGACGATCGGCGGCGGTACCCGCGTCGTATTGCCCGCCAGGGCGAAGGAGGGCCCGATCGACGTCCGCGAGATCGCCGTCGAGCTGCCTGCGGGTGTTCCGAACACTGTCGACGTCGGGGCAGGACTGACCACCGAGCTCGGCGTTGTAGTCGCGACCGTCGACGGGGCGGGCGTGCACCTGCGCATAGATCCGGCGGCCGTGCGCGACGGCGTGAACCCCGTGTCGGTCGCCGTCCGCGAGCCCACCGGGATCGGCCTGCTGCTGGACACCGGGATCGTGCGCGGCGGCGGGTATCTCGGCATCCGTCCCGGTGGATTCGGGGGCGCGCTGCAGCTGCGCATGGGACCGGTCGAGATCAAGGCGGTCGGGTTGCTCACGCTGGATCCGGAATTCGCGCTCGTGATAGTGATGTCGGTGGAGTTCCGCCCACCGATGGACCTGACGTTCGGGTTCACCCTCAACGCGGTCGGCGGCATTCTGGGCATCCAGCACAGCCTCGACAGCGATGCGCTGCGTGTGGCCATGGCCGACGGCGCGCTCGACCACATCCTGTTTCCCGCCGACCCCGTCGCGGCGGCACCCGCCATTCTCAGCACCCTGGAGCGGGTATTCCCGACGTCGCCGGGATCGATCGTCGTCGGGCCGATGCTGGAGCTGGGCTGGGGCCGGCCGGTCAGCTTCCTGACCGCCCAGGTCGGTGTGATCGTGTCGCTGCCCGATCCGCGCATCGTGCTGATCGGGCGCGTGCGCGTCGCGCTGCCGACCCCCGACGTGCCGATCGTCGACCTGCGGGCGCTCGTCTACGGCGAGATCACTGCCGACCACCTGCTGGTGTTGGTATCACTCAACGGTTCCAGGATCGCCGGGTTCGCCGTCGGCGGCGACATCGGCCTGTTGTTGCGATGGGGCGGATCACCCGAGATCGCGATCAGCGCGGGCGGATTCCACCCGCGCTACCAGCCGCCGCGAGAACTCGCCGGAATGACACGGCTGAACATGGATCTCTCGCCCCCGGCGATCCTGTCACTGCGGGCGGAGGCCTACTTCGCGGTGACAACGAACAGTGTGCAGCTGGGTTCACGGGTGGAGATGTCGGCCGACGTCGGAGTGGCCGATATCAGTGGGCATTTCGCGTTCGACGCGCTGGTGCTGTTCTCGCCCTCCTTCTCGTTCCTGATCGACGCCAACGCCGGTCTCACCGTGCACGTGTTCGGAACCACCCTCGCGGGCGTTTCGCTGACGCTGCATCTGTCGGGCCCGGCGCCCTGGCGGGCGGCGGGCAGCGCCGAGGTGGAGGTCCTGTGGACGAGTGCCGATATCGACGTGGGCCCGTTCACCTGGGGTGACAACGACAACCCGCCGCCGACCCCGGCGGAGCCCCGCAAGCTCGTGCACGCCGCGTTGCATCGCAATCCCGGAGCGTGGCAGGCATTGTCGCCACCGGACTCCGACCGCGTGGTGCGGCTGAAGACCGCGCCGCCGAGCGAGGTCGAGGTGACGGTGCACCCGATGGGGCTGTTCGACGTGCGCCAGCACGCGGTGCCGCTCGAGACGATCGTCACGCGGGTGAGTGCCAACCCCGTCCCCGAGGGGCAGCGCCGGGTACACCTGGGGGTGCCGCTGGTGAACAACACACCGGTCGGCGCGGTGAGCCAGGTGACCGACTCGTTCGCGCCGGGTTCGTATCTCGACCTCGCAGAAGATCAGAAACTGTCGCGGCCGAGCTTCGAGCAGATGCCCGCCGGTGCGCGCATCCGGCCACCCGGTGAAGGCGCGAACTTCGACGCTGCCCGCGAGACCCAATCGCGCTACGAGACGTTCGTCTGCGACGACGACGAGTTGCTCGGACTCCACCTCATCGGCACAGACACGTTGTTCGCCTCGACCGCGTCCGTGGCGTTGCACGCAGGGGCCGCGGCGCGCAGCGAACTGCGCGCGCGCAGCCGGTATTCCGCCGCCCGCGATCCGATCGTGCTCGCCGATCCAGCCGAGGTCACGGTGGTGTCCAAGGCGACTGTCGCCACGGACGGGCAGTGGCAGACCTATACCCACGCGGCGGAGCAGCACCTGGCCGCTGACACCCAACTCGCACGGCTCGGAGTTTCCTGATGGCCGACACCCTGGAATCGCTTGCGGGCGCGAGGTTTCGCGCCGACGATGTCATCGCGGCGCTGCAGCAGCCGCTCCCCCCGGAACAGATCGTGCTGGACCGTTACGTGTTCATGCCGCACGCGCGCACCGGCATCGCCGCCGCGCTGACGACGCCGTTCGACTGGAACCTGCCCAGCCGCGCAGCGGTGGAGCTGAAAGTGCCGGTCGTCGACGAGCGCGGCTCGGTGGACGCCGAGATGCGTGTGCGCGTCTACGGTCCCGCCGACGTCCTCGAGGTCGATCCGCGTCAGGTGATCCGGGCCTTCCCGAAGGACGACGCCGTCGACGCCGAGGTGGACGACCTGGTGCACGTCGAATTCGATCGGCCCGACCTGCCGTGGCTGTTCACGCCCGCGGGGCCGGACGAGCAGGGCCGGCTGGTGCCCTGGCTGACACTCGTGGTCGCACAGAAACGACTCGTCGAATTCGGCGAGCAGCGCGGATCGGTGCGGGTGGCGCGGATCCGACGCGACCAGTTGCAGCCGCTGCACGACGCGTGGGCCTGGGCGCACGCCCAGGTAACGGGCGCCAAGGCCGCTGACGCCGAGACCGAACCCACACTCGAACGCCGCCTCGGCGAGGCGAACGCCGCGCACAACCTGAGCCGGCTGGTCTGCCCGCGCCGGCTCGATGACAACACCGCTTACACCGCGTGCGTCGTGCCGACGTTCCTGGCCGGCGCACAAGCAGCGCTCGGGCTTACTCCGGTGACGACGCTCGCGCCGGCGTGGGGCACAGCGGCCGACTCCACCGCCGGCGACCCGCTCGACATGGTGACGCTGCCGGTCTACTACTCGTGGAGTTTCGCCACCGCGCAGGACGGCAATTTCGAGAGCCTGGCACGGAAGTTGCGGCCTCGGGTGGCACCGCCCGGGGTCGGGCGCCGCCGGGTCGACACCACACATCCCTGGCCCGAACTCCAACTGACGGCCGAGTCCCAGGGCGCGGAGATGGTGGTGGCCGGTCCGGTCGTGTCGCCGCAGAAACCGGAGTCCGTGCCGGAGGAAGAATGGCCGACCGAGGCGGACCAGCAGTGGCCCGGCGATGTCACCGACACGCTGGTGTCGACGCTGAACCGGCCGGAGCGACTCGCGCACGCCGAGGACCCCGGGCCGCCGCTGGTCGGACCGCCGCTCTACGGCGCGATGCACGCGCGCCAGCCTCGGATCGAGATGGCCGAACCACAGTTGTCGAGCCAGCCGCAATGGTTCCGAGAGCTGAACACCGATCCACGTAACCGGATCGTCGGCGGGCTGGGCACGCGGGTCGTCCAGGCCGAGCAGGAGGATCTGATCGCCGCAGCCTGGAACCAGATCACCGGCATCGAGGCGGCCAACCGGGCGCTGCGGCTGGCGCAGCTGGCAAAACACGTCACCGCTTCGCTGCACCGCCGTCACTTGTCCCGGTTCACCGACGCCGCTGTCCTCGCGACGACCGAACGGGTGCATGGCAAGGTGCTGGACTCGCCTGGTCGCAGCGTGTGGGCAGTCCTCGGCGCGTCCAGCCTGCCGCACGCGGTGACGGCAGGCGCCTTCCGTCGGCTGTCGCGGGTGCGCGGGCCGATCGTGAAGACGGCGGTGCGCGAGGCGGCGCTGCGCCGAGCCCGTGTCGACGCGCTGACCGTGCTGCCGGACCGATTCACCCGCAACTGGGTCGCGAAATACGTTGCGCCGGACGGTATCCGCGCGTTGAGCGCCGCGGCCAGAGCGCGGCTCACCGCCGGCCTCGCCCAGGCGGTCGACCCACAGGTCGACCGCGACACCCTGCTGGCCCGTTGGCAGGAGTCGTTCACCCAGCCGACGCCGTCGGAGCTGTTGACGCCCGAATCGCTCGATCAGATCCCACAGGACCCGGTCCCGCTGGGCCGACACATCATCGAGTCGCTCGGCGCCCGCTTGGTCCGCACCGCGCCCGATGATACGGAGATGGAACACAGCGCGGACGCCGCCGCCAACGGGCTGGCATTCGCGACGATGCTCGGCGAGATCGTCGCAGGCGCCGACATCGTCGGACTGCTCCAGTTCCCCGTCGCTCGCGCGGACGCCGAGCGGCTGCAGCTCGAGCCGCTCGGACCGGCACGCGAATCGGACCAGGTATTCGTCTCACCGGTCGCACTGCGAGACTACGCAGCTCGCGCCAGGGAGTGGGCAGTGCGGTGGGAGGCTACCGCGCTGGACGAAGAGTTCGCGCAGACCGCAACCCGGTTGACCGGCTTGATCGGCGACAGCATCGACGTCGGCGGCGGCCGGATCTCGGCGGCGCTGCGCGCGATCGCGACCAGCGTGGTCATTGATGATCGGTTCACCGCACCGGCACGGGGGCGGATCAACGCTCCGGCGCTCGAGCTCGTCCGCAAGCTGGATCCCGCCCGCACGATCCCGGCCCGGGTCTCGGCGCGACTGCACCTCGGCAGCGGCCGATTCCCGAACTGGCTGCGGCCGGACTGGTTCGATGACCTGCTGGTCGAGCCGGTGATGGCGCACCCGCGCTTCACCTACCCGATGTACGAGCCGCTGCACCGCTACGACCGCGAATGGATGGTCCCAGGGCTCGGGCTGATCGAGTCGCCGGATATGGCGACGTTGCTGCTCACCAACAACCGGTTCATCGAAGCCTATCTGATCGGCCTGAACCACGAGATGGCGCGCGAGCTGCTGTGGCGCGAGTTCCCGACAGATCAGCGCGGCACCTACTTCGACTCGTTCTGGACCGGCGCCAAGGAGCTGGTGGCAGATCTGCACGAGACGGCTTGGCATAGTGGCGGTTTGCGGTCCCATGTCGATCCGCACCTCGACGGGCAGCTGGTCTTCTTGGTACGTGGCGACCTCATCCGCCGCTACCCCGGCGTCGTCGCGCACGCCGCGCGCGAAGCCGCCAGCGACCGCGGCATCCCCGTCTTCGAGGCCGACTCTCCGATCAAGACCCTCTTCCACGTTCATCTGCCGCCCAACCTGCTGCTGGTCGGGTTCGCGATGCCACGCGAACGCATCGATACGCCAGGCGAGAAATGGTGGTTCACCTTGTCCGAGAATCCGACAGAGCCGCGCTTCGGCCTCGACCCGTCCCGTGACGGGCCGATCACCCGAGACAATCTGGTGTGGACCGACCTCGGCGTCAACCGGCCCGGCGGGTTCCTCGACGCGACCACGCACACCGACATCGCCTTCGACAACTGCCGCTGGGGTGCGTCGAGCGCGCAGACGGCGTATCTGCTCTTCCAACTGCCGGCGCGAGCCGCGTTCCTTGCCAAGAAGATGGTCGCGGGGGCGGTGCTGTGATGGCCGAACTGGGGCGAGCGCGGATTCGGCTGGCTGCCGCCACGGCCGAACGGTCGAAGCTGATCGCTTCGCTGAACGAACAGGTGGCGCAAATCTCCTCGGCACGAGGATATCTCGGCGAGATTCAGGTATCCGGCGCACCGGGCGACCGCGACGCCGCTGCCGCTCGGGTCGATGAACTGGTCGAGCAGCGCGCCGCGGCGGCTCGGGCGATCAGTGAGCTCGACGAGCGGGTGCGGCTCGAACTGGGTGGATTGCTGGGCAACACGTTGCGGCTCGACGCCGACCTGCCGTTGGCGCTGCTGCCGGTGCGGGTGGAGACCCGCTCGACCGAGGACGGCGCGCGGCTGCGCGTGCGGATCTACCACGACACGCTGCACTCGGAGTCGCTGGACGAGGGCTTGTCGGACGTTGAGCGCGAGGCGGGCATCACGTACTGGACCGCCGTGTGGCCGGATCCCGCCGCGACCTCCGCCGCATGGCAGACGCTGCTGGCCGCGACGGGGAGACGCCGTGCCACGTGGGTGGCCGAAGCGCTGCGCCCGCGCAACCTGGCGCGGCGGCCCGCCGACCCACCGGACTTCCCGGCGACGCCGCCGCGCACCGCCCGCCCACCTGCGGCGCGCACCCTGCCGGACCGGTTCTATGTCCGGATCGAGCAGGACGGGGCAGCGCCGGTCACGGTGGCGGGCAACGCGATACCGGATGAAGTGCCCACCGGCCTGACCGACCGCGACGAGCTGAGTGCGCTGCGAATCGAGGGCCGGGACCTGCCGCCGATCGATGAGTCGCTGCGCTGGCTGGTCGACTACGACGAGGCGGTCCGTATCGGGATGGCCGTGACCGTCACCCTGCCGCGGCCGGGGGTGACCGTACGCAGGCTGCTGGTATTCGGCGTCCGCGCCGCTCTGGACGGCGCGGCAAGTGCGCAACGGCTCGAACAACTCCTGCGCTCGCACCAGTTCACCGACGGCGCCGAATTCGTTGCGCAGGGTACGCCGACGAACAACACCGAGTCGGCGCGTTCGGGGTGGAGCAAATCGACCCCGCCCGCTCCGCCGGACACCGACATCTCCGCTGCCGCGCCGGGCTCGAACGCTGCGGTGACGGCAGCCGCGCTCGGCGTCTCCCCGTCATCGACCATGTCCTTGGCCGGCGCCGATGGCCGCGAGCAGGCGCACGCGGCGGCGTTCAACACGGCTCTGTGGGCGACGACCTGGGGTGAGGCGATCGAGCACCTCACCCCGGCCGGTCGCGCCAACGGTGATCGGCGGCTCGACAGCGCCGCGCTCGATGCCGTGCGTGACCATTGGATTCACCATGTCCGCGGGCGCGGGCCGCTGCCGGTGCTGCGGCTGGGCAAACAGCCCTACGGGCTGCTCCCCGTCGTCCGAACCGACGAGGCATGGCAACCGCTACGCGGTGGCTTCGTGGAGAACCGGCTGGTCCCGTTCATCGACCAGCAGGTTCGGCGGATATGGGAGGACGGGCTTGGCGACGTCGCGACGGTGATGAACCAGCCCCTCGACGACGCGTTACCACGGATCCTGGGCACGGACGCCGTGCTGCGCGGCCTGCGGGTGCGCACGGCGCTCTCACCCGACCCGATCGTCCGCGGCGCGATGGCGTTGACGCTGCCGGATCTCGGCGATACCCGCAGCGGCCGCGAGATCACGAAGACGCTGCTGCTGCTCGCGGGCGTCGCCGACAACGCGCTCGACGACAACGATCTGCTCGGCGCCATGACCCGGTCGCTGGCCCTGCCGCTGGCGCACGACTCCGATCCGGCGTTCGTCGAGGCGCTGCTGCGCGGCGAGCCGCCCGGCGGGCCCAAGAGCGTGCTGCAGGTGCTGCTGGCGCATGCGGCAGCGGTCGAACAGCACGCCCGCGACTCGGTGCTGCCAGCCGGGCGGGCCGGTCTGCTGCACGAGATCATCGGCGAGAGCCGAACCGATTTCGACCGCGACCTCGTCGGGGCAGCCGTCGACTCGCTGTTGGAGGGCCGCGGCTGGGACGACCCGATGGTATCGGCGGCGGCAGTGCACATCGAGGAGCGCGTCGGACGGCTGGATCCGCGGACGATCGCCGATCGCAACCCGATCCCGGCGCTCGCGCCCCGCTCTACCGTGCAACGGGTCGCGGGCAGACAGGTGCGGCTGGAGCTGTTGACCGGCGCGGCGGGCCTGCAGGTGATCGGCGAGCTGCTCCTGCGGACCGGCTGGGGCGCGCGGTTCCGGTCGGCGCTCGAGACGATCGCGGGAATCGACTCGCTCGATGAGCGCCGGCTGTTGCTCGCCGAGACGCTGGACTGCTGCTCGCACCGCCTCGACGCCTGGATCTCCGCCGCGGCCGCGCGTCGGCTCGCCGACGTGCGGTCGAGCCGGCCGCGGGGTGCGTACATCGGCGCGTACGGATGGCTGGAGAACATCGAGATCCGCGTGCCGGCCGACGCGGGGACCGTCGACGGCCTGGATGTGCTGCAGGATGGGGCGGACGGCGGATACGTGCACGCGCCCAGCCTCACCCACGCCGCGACCGCCGCGGTACTGCGCAGCGGCAGGCTCACGCATCGCCGCGGCGACCCGAACACCGATGCTCTCGACATCGACCTGTCGAGCAACCGCACACGCGACGCGCTGTCGTTGCTGGAAGGGATACGCAACGGCCAGTCGCTGGGCGCGCTACTGGGCTACCGGCTGGAGCGTCGGCTGCACGAACGCTCGGGCGGTGAACTCGAACTCGACCGTTTCATCTATGTGCTACGCACACTCGCTCCGCTGCGGTCGGGCAAGCTCACCGAACCCGGCGCACCGGTACAGGAGGGCTTGGCAGCGTCGGATGTGGTGGACGGCCTGCGGCTGATGGCAATCGACCCGCAGCTCATCGCGCAGAAGCTGGAGGAAGGCCCCACCGACAACCGGTACATCGACCAGTGGGTGCCGCCGCTTGCCGACGAGTCGAAGGCGGTGCTCGCCGCAATCGCCGAACTCGAGCACACCCACGACGCGGTCGCCGACTTGCTGCTGGCCGAGTCGGTGCACCAGCTGGTCTCCGGGAACCCCACCCGGGCCGCGGCCGTGCTCGATGTGCTCGGCGCCGGAGAGTCCGTGCCGCCCGACCCCGACGTCGTCCGCACGCCCCGCACCGGGGTACCGATTCAGCACCGGATCGCGATCGTCGTGCCGGACCCGTTGCCGTCCCGGGTGCCCGGGTGGAGTCCGATGAGTCCACGAGCAGCGGCCGAACCGCGACTCGAGGCGTGGGCGCAGCGGGCACTACCGGACCCGTCGGCTATCCCGATCGTGCCCGATCGTGCGTTGAACGTCGCCTATTCCGGCCTGTCCGCCCTCGACATGCTCTACGACAGCGACGGCGACAACGTCGGCGCCTCGACACTGGTCCGCCGGCTACGGGTGCGGTTCCCCGATCTCGGCGACGACTTCTCGGCACTCGCCCCCTACTGGGAGCTGGCCTCGATGCTGCGGGCTTTGTTGACCGGCGGGCGCGCGCTCGACGTGGCCGACCTCGGCCGCCCGCTCGCCGCGGCGGACGTGGGCCGAGCCCCTGACACTGCCGAACTGCTGGCCCGGGCGCGACAGGCCACCGATCAACTGAAAGCGGCTGCGACAGGGGTCGATCCGGAACCGATGCTGCTCCGATTCGGTGTGCGTGCGCCGGTCGGGGCGGGTGCGGCCGACGGCGGCGAGCAGGCCGCGACCCGGCACGCTCTGGTCGAGGAAGCCGAGCAGCGAGCGGCGGCGGCGGCCGCTCTGCTGGCGAGGGTTACCGTGGACATGCCGGCGAAGTCGGTGGTGGAACTGGCGACCGAGGCGCTGCGAGTGGTGTTCGGCGGCGAGTTCCGGGCAATTCCTCTGCTGTTCGCACCGAGGGCCGGCGAAACCGACCTGTGGTCGGGTGCGGTCGGTACCACCGCGGTGAACCCGCGGCCCGGGGCGGACCTGCGGCCGTGGCTGGAGCGCGCCGGGCGGATGCGCGCGCACACCGGCACATTCGGCGAAACGCTGCTCGTCCGTGAAGCATTCGGCATGCATCCCCGGTTACGCGCAGTCCAGTCGCCCGCCGGGGCCTATGGGTCGTGGGTCGGCCTACCGTTCCCCGAAGGCCGTCCGCCGATGGTGCCGCTGACGAACACGGTGGTCGAGGTGGCCGGGCCGCCTGGCGCCGACCTCTCCGGCGCAGTGGCGGGCGTCGTGCTGGACGAGTGGACCGAAGTGCTGCCGCGGCGGCTCGAGCGGCGAGATCCCACCGACCCGGACGCCGCACCCGAACTGGTCGACGTGACGACGACCGCGATCGCGCTCAATGCCAACGCACCCGGCTCCCGTCCGCCGCAGGCGATCCTCCTGGCGTTGTCCGCGGACGGCTCGGACTGGGACGCCGACAAGCTCGTGGCGGTGCTCGACGAGACGATGGCCTTGGCCAGGATGCGGCTGCTCACCCTGCAGCAGCTGCCCTACGCCGGGCGATACCTGCCCGCGCTGTACTTCCGTGACTGGTCGCTGCAAGGTGAGCCGGTGATCGAATGGGCGAAGGTCGCGACCGAGTTCGACACAAGAAGCGTGCTCGACTATCTCGAGGCGGAGCAGTAATCATGGCAGCCGACTTCATTTCCGCTCGGGAACTGACCGAGATGCCGGTCTTCGCGCTGGCGGACCCCCCGACATGGACCCGGCTGGAGCCGCAGAGCAGTTCAGGTGACCCGAGTCCAGGAACCCAAGCGCGCGTGCACGATCCGCTGTGGCTGATCGGCCGGCAATGGCAACTCGGTGAATTCGAGGGAGAAGACGCCGGTACGCCGCTCACCGTGCGGGTGGTTACCGCCACCACGGCGGTGGATCGGTGGGCGGCGCGTGACGACACCGCGGGCATCGCGTTCGGCCGCGAGCGTCAGGAGTTGTTGGAGCCGTTGGTCGAGCGCGAACCGGTGGGCGAGGTTTCGCCAGGCCTGCGGGCACGTGCGGAGGCGGCGGCGGCGTTGCTGGCCGCGCTCGCCGACGCCGGGCTCGGTGGCCTGCGCGCCGACGTCGTCGTCAACTGCCCGCTGGATCTGGACCCGCTGCATCACCCGGACGGCACGCACGCCGCGCTCGATCCGCACTGGCTGCGGCTGGCGCGGCTGCTCGATGGCCGCGGCATGGCCGATGGGGAACTGATCGCCGACGCGTTGGGGGCGGCGGCACCGGCGCTGCCGGCTTGGCTGACGGGAGCCGATGAGGCGGGGGTACGGGCAGTGACCGATCCCTGGCTGTCCTGGTATCGCGCCGAGGTGTCGCCTCCGGCCGGTGGGACGGATGCCTGGGTCGGGCCACGGCTCGAACATTCCTTCCGGATCGGCGCGGGCGACGTCGTCCTGGATGCGCCTTCGCATTCGGGAGGCGATGTCGACTGGTACAGTTTCGAACCCGCCGCAGCGGGCGCGACGCTGTCCGAGCCCGTCGGGGCGCGCGCCGCTGCGCCGCCGCAGCGCCGGGTGCATGCGTTGCTGGCAACTCCCTTGCGCTACCCGGGCATGCCCGCCGATCGGCTGTGGGAGATGGAGGACGCGGCGGTCAGCCTCGGTGTGGTGGAGAGCGAGCCGTGGGATCTGGCTCGGTTGTTGGTGGCCGAGTTCGCGCTGACTTACGGCAACGACTGGCTGGTGGTACCGGTCGACGTGCCGTTCGGTTCGTTGACCACCGTCGAATCCGTGGTCTACACAACGACCTTCGGCGAGCACTTCGTGGTGCGTCCGACCGACGTGACCAGCCCCGACAGTCGCTGGCGCATGTTCACGATCACCTCCGATGACGGAGTGACCGCGGACGGATTGCTGGTGCCTCCTGGCGCGGTCGCGGTGCAAGACGGACCGGCGGTCGAGGAGGTTCTGTTCCTGCGTGACGAGATGGCGAACCTGGTATGGGCGGTGGAACGTTCCGTCGAAGGGCCCAGCGGGCTGGCCCGCGATCGCTCCCGCGAACACGACGACCCGCCCGCACCCACGCGCGGACCGGTGACGCGGGCCGCACTGGACTATTCGCTGCAGACGGGGGTACCAGCGCGCTGGATCCCGTACGTGCCGCGCTCCACCGGATACCGGTCGGTCGAGCTGGTGCAAGGTCGCATGCCGCGTCCCGACGGCACACAGGCCGAGCCGCAGGGCCGCTTCCTCGCTCGGACCGACACCCGCGAGATCGCCGATGCCGAGATCCCGCGCGAGGGCTTACTCATTCGCCGCCAGCCGAGCATTACGCGCCTACCCGACGGCAGCTACCTGCGCTGGACAACTCGGCGTGTCGGTGTCGGACGCGGCGAAGGCGCAAGCCAGCTCGCGTTCGACTCGGCTATCGCGCGGCGCCCGGCTCAGTAGGGCGACTAGCTATGACGGCTGGAATGTTCGCAGGTATGTCCGGACTGCCGCAACGGTATTCAGCGGCTGCAGATGGTGGGCGGCGACAAACGGGAGCCCGAGGCTCCCCGCGATTCGGGCGGTGTGGTCACCGCTGCCGAGCATCCAGATTTCCGGTCTGTTGCCTACGGCGGGCACCGCCGCCGCTCGGCCGCCGTCGTTGTCCGTGTCGAACAGCGCGAGCAGTTCCCGTACCTGATCGTCGAATGGTGTGACCGTGCGTTCCTGTTCGCTGCGCACGCGGTCGGCGATGTCGCGAGGTCCGCCGAGGGCACGCCCGAGCCCGAGATCGATACGTCCGGGGTGGAAAGCCTCCAGCGTGCCGAACTGTTCAGCGATCACGATGGGAGCGTGGTTGGGCAACATCACCCCGCCGGCTCCGACCCGTATCCGCTGTGTCACCGACGCAATGCGTTCGGCGACAACTGCCGGTGCCGCGCTGGCCACGCCTGGCATTCCGTGGTGTTCGGGCACCCAATATCGGTGGTAGCCGAGATCGTCGGCCAGCTGCGCCAGTTCGATGCTGTTACGCAGCGCCATGCGCGCGTTCGATAGCTGCGTGATGGGAGCCGTGTCCAGAACCGAGATGTGAACCTTATGCTGATGTTTCATCGTCGAGGGTCCCTTCCGCGGCAGGATCCCGCGCTTGTCCAGTTCCGACCGACATGCACCATCCATCGTGCGCGAGGTCTCCATCCTCCGAGTTCGGGGCTCGATCGGTGGATAGCGGGAGCGGGATCCACTGGGACGGGCACACCGACACACCTCTGCGGTACTCGGGACGGATCCACGACCCGAAAGCTGAGAAGCCGTTTCGAACTCCGACAAGAGGTGATGGCGGCGGGCAGGACGAGCGGGGCGGTGGAGTGAAGGTCCACTAGCCCTGCGCGGGAGTGGTGTCGAGAGCGCGCAGCTGGCCAGGGTCGATCGCGCGCAGAACCGCCAGTGAGGCGGTGACGGCCAGGTCGCAGGCCGCGCCGATGTCCGCGCCGTCGACGATGACCGCCCGGTAGGCGATGTCGAGGCTGATGCCGAGCAGCATGGTGGCGAGGGTGTCGGCGCCGCGGCCGATGGGCGTTCCACGCTCGGCGTAATTGGCGCGCAGTTCCTCGGCGACGCGGGGTTCGAGAGCGGCCGAGAGCCGCCGCCCGGGATCGGTGTCGTCGTATCGGTTGTCCAGCAGCACGCGGAAGCCGCGGGGGTGGCGGCGCGCGTATTCGAACAGCGACTCGATCGAGTACCTGGCCCGCCTACCGTAGTTCATCGTCTCGCCGTGATCGTAGATCTCGAACATCCAGGTGGTGAGTTTGTCGAGTTCGCGTTCGATCACGGCGTGGACCAGGGCGTCGCGCGAGCCGAAATGGGCGTAGAGCGTCACCCGCGAGGTGTCGGCACGGCTGGCGATGGCGTCCATCGTGGCGCGATCGACGCCGACCTCTGCCATCACCGCACACGCCGCGTCCAGCAGCTGTGTGTCGGTCGGACGGTTGCGAGTGCTGCGGCGCGCGGGCGGGCCTTTGCGCCGATCCCGGTGCCCGCTCTCGGTCACGTTCCTCCCCTCTTCGCCTGACGAAGCTCTCGATGCGGCGCCACCTCCGCAGGAGTCGGGGGCGTGGCATCGCGAGCGTCAGTTCCGCGCCGGATTCTCCGACGCGTCCTCGAGGTTACCGAAGTAGGCCGCTTCGACCTTGTCCCGGCGCTCCCGCAGCTCGGTCGCGGAACCGGTCAGCGCTGCCCGGCCGTGGTGGAGCACCACCGCCGAGTCGGCGATCGACAGCGCGAGTCCGATGTGCTGCTCGACCAGCACCACGGCCATGTGCTGGTCGTCGGCGATCTCACGCAAGCGAGGCAGCAGCTCTTCCACCGCGATGGGGGACAACCCGAGGCTGAGTTCGTCGATGAGCAGTACTTTCGGCCCGCACAGAAACGCTTTGGCCAGGGCGAGCATCTGCTGTTCACCGCCGGAGAGCGTGCCGCAGCGGCGGGCGCGCAGCGTGCGCAGCTTCGGGAAGTAGTCGAGCACGTCGTCGAGAGCGGGACTGTTCTTGCGACGGGAAAGGCGTAAGTTGTCCTCGACCGAGAGGCGGTGGAACACCCCGCGGCTGTCGGGCACCAGGATCACGCCGCGGCGCGCGTTGCGTTCCACGCGCCGGTCCAGAGGTTCGCCGAGCGCGGTGACGGCGCCGGAGATGATCGGCAGCGCACCGACCGTCGCCAGCAGGGTCGTGGTCTTACCCGCGCCGTTGGGGCCCAGCAGGGCGAGGATCTCACCCGCCCTGACCCGCGCGCTCAGTTCGCGCACCGCGGGGACGCCGCCGTAGCCGACGGTGAGCCCTTCGATACTCAGGACGGGCTCGGTCCGGGACTGGACGGGGCGGGTCGCGGCGGGGCTGGTCATTCGTTCTCTCCTGCCGGCCGGTCGGCCGTCGCCGGTGGTCGCGCGTCCTCGCCGTGTGCGGCGGTGCCCAGATAGGCGGTGATCACGCGGGGGTCCTCCCGAATCCGAGCTGGTTCGCCGCTGGCGATGACGACGCCGAAATCCAGGACGTACAGGCGGGCACAGATGTCGAGCACGAGCTGCATGTCGTGGTCGATGAGCAGCACGCCGATGCCCGAAGCCGCGATCCGGCGCAGATGCTGCCCGAATTCCGTGCTTTCGTGGGTGTCGAGCCCGGCAGCGGGTTCGTCGAGCAACACCACCCTGGAGCCGCCGACGAGGGCGCGGGCGACGCCGACGAGTTTCTGCTGCCCAAGGGTGAGTTCGGTGGGGCGAAAGCCGCCGACACCGGGCACACCCACCAGATCCAGTGCGGCCTCGATGGTCTCGCCCGGTGGCGCGGACCGCCCTACGATGTCGGTCAGCAGGGAACGCAGACCGGTGCGCTGCAGCGCGACGGCGAGGTTCTGCTTCACGGTCAGGTCGCCGAACAGTTCTCCGGCCTGCCAGGTCCTTGCCAGTCCGGCGCGGCGGCGGCGATGCGGTCCGAACCGGTCGAGCGCGACGCCTTCGAGGGTGACGTGCCCGGTCGCATCGGTGAAGCCGGTGACCGCGTCGACGAAGGTGGTCTTGCCTGCGCCGTTGGGCCCGATCAGGCCGACGATTTCGCCGGCGCCGACGGTGATGTCGATATCGGAGTTGGCGGCGACGCCGCCGTAGCGCACCGACAGTCGCTCGGTTCGCAGTAGGGTCGTGGTCTCAGACATGTGCCGCCGCCTTCTCCTGTGCGCCCGGCGCCGGTGCGGCCGCGGGTTCGCCGCCTGATCGGCGGGCGATCACCGCCTTCAGACGGTGTGTCGTCCCGGTGATCGCCCCGGCCACGCCGACCGGGTTGAGCACCGCCATCAGCAGCAGCACGCCCGCGGCGATGAGTTCGTAGTACTCGCCGAGTTCCAGTGTCTGGTTGAGGAATACGTAACCGACGCCGAGCGGGCCCGTGATCCCGGCGATGAACGCGCCGGTGACGGAGGTGATGCCGCCGACGTAGGTCATCGCGAGCACCGTCAGGCCGATCATCACCGTGAACGACCCTGCCGAGAGCTGCCCGCGGCTGTAACCGATGAGGCAGCCTCCGACGCCGGCGAGGAAGGCCGAGACGGCGAAGCCGAGCAGCTTCGTCTTCGCGACGTCGATGCCCACCGAGGCCGCCGCCCGCTCGTTGGAACGCACCGCCAGCAGCGCCCGTCCGGTGGCGCCGCCCATGATCCGCATCACCCCGAGCGTGCAGATCGCGACCACCGCCAGCACCATCAGGGCGAACCGCAAGGTGACCAGGTCGGTACCATCCCGGACTCCGAGATCTACGCCGAACAGGGTGGGGTCGGCGATGAGATTGCCCTGCGCCGGTGTCAGCGACGGATTGTTGAACACGAAGCCCTGGATGGCCAGTGCGGCCGCCAGGGTCACCACCGCCAGCTGGGCGCCGCGGATGCGCAGCGCGGGCACGCCGACCAGGATGCCGAGCGCGGTGGCGACCAGCGCCGCCGCGATCATGCCGAGCGGGAACGGCACGTGCCAGTTGTTCGCCAGCTTCGACAGCGCGAATCCGGAGGTGCCCGCGAAAGCCATACTGGCGAGGGAGATCTGACCGAGGTAGCCGGTCAGCAGCACCAGCGAGAGCGCGATGAGCGACAGGATGATGGAGGTGACGACGCCGAACCGCCATGTGCCCGTGGTCGAGACGATGGCCGCGAGGGCGATCGCGACGACGGTCAGCGTCGGCGCCAACCGGATCCGGGGGATCGTGACGGCGGGCATCTGCACCGACCCGAGCGAACCGCGCGCCGGGATCCTGCCGCCGAGCAGGAACAGCGCGATGATGATGATCACGAAGGGCACCGCGTCGCCGAGCCCGGCCTGGGCCCAGTTCGGCCAGAAGTCTTTGGTGTCGGCCCACAGGATGACTGCCTGGAACGATCCGAGCACCAAGCCGGCAGCGCAGGCCACGCCGAACGACGCGAGCCGCCCGACCAGTGCCGCGGCCAGCGCGGGTATCACGTAGAAGGTGTAGCTCGTCTCGTTGAGGCCGATGGTGTAGGCGGCGAGGACGCCGATGAGCCCGCAGGCCGCGCCGGTCATCACCCACACGATCGCGGCCAGCCGGTCGGGCGAGTAACCGGTCAGCCGTGCCGCGAGTTCGTCCTCGGAACCGGCGCGAGTCGCGATCCCGACGGTGGTGAGCGTGAAGTATGCGCGCAGCCCGACCGCGACGGCGATCGCGACGCCGGCCAGGATCAGATCCGACACATTGACCGTCGCACCGGCCACCGTGACAGTGTTCTCCGGCAGAAGCGGTGTCGCGAAGAGGTTTTCGGTGTCGAACCGCAACCCGACGAGGGCTTGGAGGAACAGCATGAGCCCGACCGATGCCACCACTTGGGCCAGCACCGGCGCCTTGCGCAGCGGCCGGAACACCAGCAGGTGCGCCAGCAGCGACCAGGCCGCCGCAGAGCCGACGCCGAGCGCCGCGGCGGCCACCATCGGTGTCGGATGGTCGGCGGTGCCGAGGGAGAGACTGCCGACGGGCAGGACGAAGGTGCCGTCGGTGCGCAGCGCGGCCACGACATATACCGCCCACAGTGCGAAAGCGCCCTGCGCGAAATTGATGATTCCCGTGGCGGCGTGCACGCCGACCAGCGAGGAGGCGAGCACCGCGTATACCGCGCCGGTCGACAGACCTAAGAAGACGAATTGCAAGAACTGGGCCATGTGATCCCGATTTCTCTTGAATGGCCGAGGTGGAAAGGGGCGGGCCGCTCGAGTTCGAACGGCCCGCCCCCGGTCACTTCGGTCGGCTACGCCGCACCCGGGATCAGCTTCAGAACTTCGGGGCTCGGCGTGAGGAAGCCACCGGTCACCGGCGCCTGCTTCTTGTCCGCGGTGACCTCGAACAGCAGCATGTCCGTGGTGCAGTTCGGGCTGGTCGGCTTACCGCAGTTCAGCTTGGGACCGAGAAAACTCTGGTAGTCGGTGAGTCCCTTGAGCGCGGCCGTGATCGCGGGTCCGGTGAGTTCGGCCGGCTGCTTCGCGGTGAGTGCCTGGGCGAAATCGACCAAGGTGGCGAAGGTGCCGTAGGCGTAGAAGCCCGTCGTCCCGCCGGCGTTCTCGATGAACCGTTCGGCGATCTTCAGATTGGATTTCGCGGGCTCGGGAGCGGCGTCGACGGCGGGCGGCAGCCAGACCGGCGAATAGGCCTGCGAGCCGACAGCCTGCGGACCCAGCACGTCGACGAAATCGGTGCAGGCGGCGAGGAAGATCGTGCCCGTGTACTTCACCGACTTCAGCGCCTGGGCGAGCTTGTTGCAGGTGTTGTCGTTGGGTGAGGTCATCAGGCCCCCTGCGGCGGGATTGCCGTCGGCGATAGTGGAGGCCAGCGCGGTGAAGTTGGGGGAGGCGGGCGGGTAGTAGGCGCTCTTGACGTCGATGCCGAGCTGCTTTCCCAGCGGGGCGAGGAGCTGGTCGAACACCTGATGCGCTTGGGGCAGATCGGAATTGACCAGAGTCAGCGAATTCTTGCCGGCCTGCTTGAGCGACTGCAGGAAGCCGACCAGGAAGGCCGCCGGGGGCGGGCCGAAGAACACCCGGTTCTCGGTGACCGCTCCGGTGGCAGTGTTGAAGGGAATCTGGCCGATCAGCGGGATTCCCGCCGAGCTCAGGATCGGCATAGCGGCCGCGGATTCGGCGTTGTAGCCGTCGATGGTCGCGACCACCCCGGCCTGCACGAACTGGTTGGCGCAGGAGATGGTCGATTCCGGTGAGGTGTTGTCGATTCCGCAGTCGACGACTTCGATCGGGCGGCCGTCGATGCCGCCGATCTGCTTGTTGATGTATTCGATCGCGGCGTTCTTGCCCGTGGTCACACCCGGCTGGGTCGCCGGTCCCTTCGACGGGTTGAACAGGCCCACCTTGATCGGTTCGCCGTTCGCCACGACCCCCGGCGGAATGGACGATTCTCCGGTGGCGGACTTGCTGTCGTCACCACACGAAACGACGGAGAACGCGCATGCCGCAGCCAATGCCGCAGCGGCGATTCGACCAGTTTTGATACTCATAGTGAATGCCTTTCCAGGCCGGTCGCGGTTCCGGCGCGCATGCCGAACCGCCCCGTCGAGCTGCCAATTCGACGCCGCACCGCACGTCGCGCGATTCCGACGACCCGATCTGCTCCTGTGATCTGGGACACCTGAAGCTAGCTCAGCCTTACAGGGGTGTCAAGCTTCGATTCCGACAGGGTTTCGGCAGGAGAGCGGCACATTCCGACCGGACCGACCGAAGCCGGTTCCGGCAGGACGCCGGCCCGTTCGGCGACGATATCGATGTCGCGGTGCGCGCGGAGGCCGGTCTCGTCGCAGGCATGACGCCGGCTCCCGGCAGACTGCCGATCAGCGTGAGGCGGGCGGGATACTCTGCTCGTACTGGAAGACGTTGTCGGGGTCGTACTTCGCCTTGATTTTTCGCAGATGTTCGAAGTGCCGGCTCCCCCAATAGGCGGTTTCCCATTCCTGCATTCCGACGTTCGGCACGTTCACGTAGGCGCCTTCCACGTAGGGCCGCAGCGCCTGGCTGAACTCGGCGATCCAGGCCTGGGCCTGCGGGGTCAGCGGGTCGCTGACGCCTGGTTGGGTCGAACGAGTCCCCCAAGCTGCGCCGATCTCACCGTAGAAAAGCGCGTCGCGATGGACGAACGCGCTTCCGCCGCGCGGCTCGCTCTTGATCGCGCCGCCGAAAGCGTCGACGAAGTAGTTGCTGTCCTCTGTGGGAGCGTTGCGCATGAAGGAGCCGATGATCTCGATCGCCATCTTCGGCAACGGCTCTTTGACGAACTGCGAGAAGAATTTCCAGTTCGCGGGCTCTTGCGCGAGCGGAATCTGCGCTCGCGCGAAAATATCGCCCCAATTACCGACCTGCACCGTGACGTCGGGCGTGCCGACCGACAGGATCGGAGCGAGCATCTCTCCGGCCTGAGCCGCCTCCCCCTCCACAAGCCACGCGGACAGCAGGATCTGGGACTTGTGGATCTCGAGCTCGGATCCCAGACGGCTGTCGGCGGACGGCGCCGTCCGCTGCCATGCCTCGAAGACCCCGTCCAGGTCATCGAGTCCATTCCAGGTCGCCTGCACATTGGCCAGCCGCGTGAGTGAATACCCCTGGTAGGTGAGTTGTGTGACGATCCCGAAGTTGCCGTTTCCCGCGCCGCGCAGCGCCCAGAGCAGGTCCGAGTGCTGCTGCGAATCCACGTTGATCACCTCGGCGCAGTCTCGACCCGACGCGACGACGACCTCAGCCGCCATCAGGCTGTCGCAGGCCATGCCGAGCCAGCGGTTGAGGGGCCCGAGGCCACCGCCGAGCGTCGCCCCGCACACGCTCACGCTGCCCTCACTCCCGGTCGTGATCGCAAGGTTCTGCTCGGCGAGCGTCGTCACCGCCTCCAACTGGTTCAGCCCGGCGCCGACCGTCGCGATACGAGCGCCGGGATCGATCCGGACCGACTTGAGCCGGCTGACGTCGATCACGATGCCGTTGTCGACGTTCGACCAGCCCTCGAGGGCGTGGCGGCCGCTGCGCACCCGCAACGCGACGTCGTGCTGCCGCGCCCACGTCAGGGCGTTCACCACGTCCTGAGTCTCCTGCGCGAAGACGATGACCAGCGGGTAGTGCGAAAAGAGCTGGTCCCAGCCGAGGCGTGCGTCCGTGTAGGACGCGTCACCGGGACGAACGATGTGACCGGTCAGCGTCGCGGGCGGGCATTCCGGACTCGCGTACGCGATATGCGGAGTGTCTGCGGCGGTGAGGCCCGAAACGGCGACCGCTCCCACGCCGGCGGCCGCCGACCCCCTGAGCAGGTCACGACGAGAAAGATCGCTCAAGTCCAGGTCCTCTCGATCGGGCTACGCCACCCGGCTGCTAAGGGAACTCTTACCCGCCGATCGCCGGGCAATCCGCCGTAGTCGATTCCCGAACGGTAACGGTGTGACGTGGCGGTGTCCGGGCCGCGTTGTTGGCGGATCGTTCCCCTGATGGCCGTTGCGCTCCGGCGCGGCCGAGGCGGATGCGCTGATGGAGAACCGCAAAACTGGATCATCGGGGAAAACATCGCGCGCCCAGCGTCGCCGCGGCGACCATGACGTTCGATCAGCCCGCCGCGCAGGGCTCATCGATCGAAGCCGTTGGGAGACAGACGTGATTCGGCACGTTGATTCGGTGCCGAATCATTGGTTCCAGGGCAACAGCAGTCGGGTGAGGACTTGGCGGAGCTCGGCCGGCGGTAAGGGGGCCGCGCCGATCATGACTTGGCGTTGGATCAGTCCGTCGACGACGACGGTAACCGTCTCGGCGGTCAGAGCGGGTTCGGGGACCTCGAGCGTTTCGAGTAGCCGTTGGGTGAACTGCACGAAGGCGCGACGTTGCTGATCGAACAGGTCCCGCAGCTGGGGGTGGAACTGGGCCTCGCCCAGTAGCAGGTGTCTTGCCAGAGCCCGCCGACGTGCCGGTCCGGTGGTCATAGCCTCGATGAAGGAAGCCATGAGCTCGGCCAGTTGGGGAATCGAGGACAGGTCGTGGGCCGACACATCGGTGAAATGAGCGACCACGAGCTCGTAGTCGCGGGAGAACAGCTCCTCCACAGCCATGGCGACGAGCTTGCCGCGGGTGGGCGCGTGATAGTTGACCGCGCCGGGGCTCATCCCGGCCGCAGCGTCGACTGCCCGGTGGGTGAGACCGCGCACGCCGTGGTTTACGAGCACATCGATCGCCGCCGAGGCGATGCTGCGGCGGCGCCGGGCCACGTCCGGACGGGGGGGCTCGCTCATGACGGCATCGTAAAGCGCGGGTCCGGCGCCGCCATCGCCGCTGGTTGTCGAAAAAGCTGGAAGCCAGGGGCGCAACCAGCGACCGGCGCTGGCGGCCGAAGTCATGTGGGGTGCCGACCAGTGCGCGAACTCAGGGCCCTGTGTTGTGTCACAGAGCTGGGTCGACGGCCAGCCATGCCGACGCACCTCTTCTAATCTCAACACATGTTGAGAAGCTGGTGGATGTCGCGGCGCGCGATGCTGTCGATGATCACGAATGTGGGGGCGATATTGATGATCGAAGAGTCGACGGGCGCCGGGCACGCCACCCCTACGGGAGAGGCGCGTTATCGGGGGTATTCCGTCGAGGATCGGCTCCTGCCCTTTGCGCGGTTCTTCACCGCGCGCACGCTGCCCGCGCCCGCGGAGGTCGCCATGGCCTATGCGGGGCCTCCGACCGACCCGCAGCTGATCCCGGAGTTCGACTGTCTGCCCAGCGATTTGAGCCCGAGCGGATACTCCCCGGTCGAGACCGGATACGGGCATACGCGATCGGGTGTGATGTGGGTGGCGGTGCGGACGGCTATGCCGAGAGTCAGTGCGGCGATGTGGGACTGGTGGTTCGGTTGGCATATCGCCGAGTCGGCTCGGTATAAGCTTTGGCATCCCGAAGCGCACCTGTATGTCGGTGCCGCCCAATCGCGAACCGAGGCGGGGCTCGGTGACCGCGACAAATACATTGGCAACACGGTCTATGTCGATGAGTACATCGGCGTCAAGCTGCAGCAATTAGCCATCAGCTTTCACGACCCGGCGTTGCTCGGCCTGGAAGTACCCGACGGTCACACGATCATTTCCGGCCGGGTGGGCAGCAGCGTGGCTCCGCTGGATGTGGGGTGGTTGACGCATCAGGTCCGCCCCGTGGCCGGCGGATGCGAGATGCGCAGTCGGTTCTATCTGAATCTGTACGGCCCGCGAGTTCCCGATGCGGGTCAGGCCGCGCGGGCAGTAGCGCGCGGAGCCGCTGTCGATCCCGCCGATCTGATGCTCGGGCTGGATATGGCCCGCGAGCTTCTCCTGCACTGCGGACAGGAAATGAACCATCTCGCCACGTTCCTTCCCGAACTCCACCGCGAATTCGCAAACTAGGCCCGGCGGGGTACGGCCTGCGGTCGAACTGGCCGCAGGACATCCAGGCGGCCGGTGGCGGTCGGCTCCGCCGATACGGCCGCACGGTGGAGATCATGAACCCGCTACTGATCACCAAGGCGGAGGCGCTGCCGGTGATCAAGGCATCCTCACGCCTGTTCTACCGGCTGTTCCCGTTCGACGAGGCTGCGCTCATCCTCACCCGCGTCCAGCCACCGTCCCGGGCTGGGAAGGGGTCCTCCAAATCGGCGACCCGATCTCTCTGCAACATTGCAACCATCTTTGTTGCGATGTAGTCTAGATTTCGATTCCCGCTGATGGCACGACCAGTACCCCCCGGACTGTGAGACCTCATGGCACTGACAGCGACGCGACCTATCGCCCTTATGGGCCCAGTTTCTTTTCCGCCCACTACTGGTCGGCAGACCCCATCCGGCATACAGGCCGAGCCGTCGGGGCGGCACCCACACTCCGCGTGCGGGAAGGCCACCTCGGCGCCGTCGGCGGATGCCGGGCGCGCGGCGCCGTCGCAAAGGAGCCGCAAGTCCCACGAGAGCGGCCCGTTGGCCCCTGGTGGTGATGTGTATCTGCGGCTGTGGGTGAGCGGCATCGCTTTCGACTACGTGGTCTCGGCCGCGGCAGTGGGCAATCTCCTGCACGATTGGGCGAAATCGCGCTGGTGCACGATCGAAGTGGTCCGCAACCCGAGCATCGAGCACCGGCCGCCGCGTCTGCCGTGTGAACGGTTGTTCCTGGGCCCGTGACAGGCAGCGCGGGGTCCCCGCCGCCTGGACGGTTCAGCTCGGCGTGCAGCACCCGGTGCACCGCGGCACAGCGATCGGCCATATCCAGCCAGTCCCGCGACTGCAACCCGGGCTCGATCGGTTCATCGGACTGGTTCGGTGTGCATCGCCTGTGTGCCCACGACGGTCAGCAGCGAGAGCTTCTCGGCGGTGTCGGTCCCGGCGCGTGGGGTGAACCACAGCAACCGCTGGCGGCCGTCCTCGCTGAAGAGGCTGAGGCAGTTGAGGTCGAGCATGCCGACGGTGGGGTGGAGGATCCGCTTGCGCTCGTCTCTGCGCACCTCCACGTCCTGGTCGGCCCAGAGCGCCTGGAACTCCGGCGACTGCTGCAGCAGCTCGTCCACCAGTTCGGTCGCCTCGGCGTCGCCTGGACTGCGTCGCCCGACTGCCGCGCGCGGGTCGGCAACGAACGAGCGTGACTGCGGGGCGAGGTCCTCCTGCGGGTAGATCTGCCGCGAAGCCGGGTCGGTGAACTATCGGTAGATGAAGCTCGCCGCGCGGCCGTGGCGCGCGGACAGGTCGCCGAGCATCGCGATGGCGAGCGGGTTCTGGACCAGAACGGTGTGCAGGTCGGTGCTCACCATCGCCGGGGTCCCGTCGATTCGTGTCAGCAGGTCGAGCATCGCGGGGTGCACGTGTGACGCCGTCCCGCCCTGGTGCGGGATCGGTCGGTTCGCCAACCGGTACAGATGGTCGCGTTCATCGCGACTGAGGCGCGGCGGTCACCAGCACGGTGGAGCGCTTCGGGCCGCTCGACGCGGCAATCGCGAACGCAGGCGGCGCGTCCGCGGATCACTTCCGGACCGGCGGTGCCGGCGTCATCGACGGCGGTGATCCGCAGCTGTGAACCCAGGCATGATCGACACCGCGTTCTGGCACGGCCAGGCTCCCCCCATCGCGATGAGCCCGGATTCGGTGGCCGAAGCGATCGGCTTCGCGCTCGACCAGCCGGCAGGCGTCGACCTCAACACGGTGACGATCCGTCCGATCGGCCAGCCCGTCCGACTCCGGGCGGACAGCAATGGTGCACCGCAGCACACACGGCTCGACCTGATCTCCTACATCGAGACGTACCGACGACGAGTGCGCACCTTGTACCTCGCCGTCGATGAATACGGTTCGCGCGAAATCGTCGCGCTTCATCGCAGTTACAACATCGACCTGAAGGAGCTACGAGTGCTCGAGGCGGACCGGGTCGGCCCCTGCTTCAGCCGCCCCGATCGCTGGCGGCACGAAGAAGTCTTTGGGTAAGACGTTCGCTCCGAACGTCTTCGGTGGCCGGTGGACTTGCCACGGCTGGTGAATACCGGCATTGCGGCGGGGCGCGAAGTGCGAAATCTTCGCCTGAGAACACTTCGGATCCTGACGACGAACCGATTTCAGGCGATTTGTGGGAACTGTTCATGCACTGCTCGCGGTCGAGGTCGTGCGCTGGCCCATCCAGGGCTTCGGCGCGTTCGTCGTTCCCGGAGCACGGAGAGCGCCGTGACGTGGGCCGAGGATGAGGATCTCGCCGGGTCGGTCGAGCAGAGTGGCCGAGGCAGTTCTCCGCGAGTATCTCCGGACGACGACGAATTCCCCGATCCCCGGTCGGACCGGTTGCGTCCTCCCAGGGACTGGATCATCGCTGCTCACACGAGTAGGCGACTGTCGCGGGCGCTGTTCTGGTGATCAGATCCGAATTGATTGCGCGGGCATATGCACGCTTCGCCCAACACTTGAGCAACGAGATCAGAAGGATAGCGAGGGCTGATGCCGAACACGGCGTCAGGCCCATCGCTCGCGAAGCCAGGGACGCGGCGCAGATACTTTCCGACGCCGACAGAGGTTTTCGCCACGCTTTCGATCCCGGCGACCCATCGTTCCCGCGTCCGCTGGTGGGATCCGGGTCCACGATGCCGGATCGTTTCTATAACGGTGCACGCCTGTGGCAGGTCGATCAAGTGTTTCCCAGGGCATTTCGCGGAAGGGAATCCGCACCCGAGGAAGGCTATATCCGCACCGCGTCACACAGCACCGCCGGAGACGTGGTGTACCTGACCGACGGCAGCGACATCGCCGGCGTGTACGGCACGATCACGAGCTGGACCGATGTCCGCGACGGAACGATGCGGTTCCACCCCGCAGGCATGGTATTGGGTGTCGACGCCAACCGCATCAGGGTCGATCCGATGCTGGAGGAGGGCCATTCGGCGGCCAACTACCTCGAAGGTGTCAGCGACCGCGTCTTCACCACCCCGGGCCGCGTGGACACATCCAAGATCGTCAGCGTGGAATTCCAGACCTACGACGACATCATCGACAATCCCGATGTAACCCTGGTGGCCGACGGCTTTCCCGGATTCGACGGCCTCCGGCAAGAGTCTCTACGCGACCCCGCGGTAGTCGCCGAGCGCCTCTCCGCCATCGCCGACGCGGTGCGCAGAAACTACCCGACGATCGACGTCACCGTCAGCGCCAACCACCTCTCCAGCGAGGAAGCCATCAGAACCTTCCTGGCAACATGAGCAAAGCGCCGGCAGCCTCGGTCCGGTCGCTCCGGTCTCTCGTCAGTCGCTTCCTGGCGCGGGGTGGACGACCATGACGGGGCAGGAGGCGTGTTGCACGAGGTCGTTGGCTGTGGAGCCGAGGAGCATGCCAGCGAAACCGCCGCGTCCGCGGCTGCCCACGACGAGCAACTGCGCATCTTCCGACCGCGACAGCAGATGCGCACCGGGGGCGGCCATCTCCACCTCGCGGGTCACGCGCACGCTGGGGTACTTCTCCTGCCAGCCCGCCAGTCGCTCGGCGAGGACCGCACGCTCGACGTCCTCGCGTACGGCGTCGAGCCGGCCCGGCTGGCCGGCGAAGCGGCTGGCATCCCAGTCGCTCCAGACGTGTACAGCGACCAACTCCGCATCACGCGCGGCAGCCTCCGCGAAAGCAGCCGTGATAGCGGATTCGCCGACCGGGCTGCCGTCCACGCCGAGGACCACCGGGCCGGTGCGGTGGCCCTCACCCCGGGTGCCGGAATCGGGGCGCACGACGATCACCGCACCCTCGGCGTGCGCGGTGACCGCCAGCAGCGTCGATCCCAGATGCGCCATGGTCCCGGTGTTGCCGGTTGCCCCGAGCACCACCGCGAAGGCCTCGCGGCTGTGGTCGATCAGCAGCTGCTTGCCGGTGTCGGTGGAGGTACGGATTGACACCCGCAAGCCCGGCGCCACCGAAAGCGCCACTTTCTCTGCGCGGGCGAGCATTTCCTTTCCCTGCTCGCGGACCGCGTCGACCACCGACGGCATCAGGACTTCGTAGCCGCCGAGCACCCAGCTGGTGCCGACCAGGTCCAGCCCGTGCACGATCTCGAGTTCGCGCCCGCGCTCAGCGGCGAATCCCGCCGCCCACCGCAAGGCTGTCCACGAACCATCCGATCCGTCCACGCCGACGACGACCTTGGCGGCGGCGGCATGATGCGGATCGTCGAATTGCTGCCGGCCCATGAAACTCTCCCTCTACCCTTGGTGACGTACCCGATGGGCACCGTACGAAGCGTACGACCGGTGCGGCGGCCCTCGGCGTGGCTGATGGTCACCTCCAGTGGGGCCGAAAGACCATGAACAGCAATGCGGCGGCGTTCAGATCGATGTCCTTGGCGTCGGAGCGAATCTGCTGTGCCGCAGAAGATCCAGTCCAAAGCCATGCGGACGTGCTCGAGTGGCATCCGGCTGGGGTCGGTCGCTGTCATGATGTGATTCCTGCGGGTATGGCAGCGCACAAGCGCCGAGCGATGGTGATCGATGAAGCCTCACCCCGGCTCCGACTTCGGCGAGCGCGGTAGCTCGGCGCCTTAAGGCGATACCAAGCGAGCGGGGAACCGCAAATGTGCGGTAGTACGATCCGCGACCCTCGCCGCTAGCTGGTCAGCGCGCGAAATTGCGATGAACGTGTAGCTCATCGTCCCGAGCCGCGTCAGCAGGTGACGGGTACCGTGTCGCCCGCCAACCGGAACTCGAACCGGATCGCGCCCGGACTCTGCGCGGGCAGCACTATGGCCGCGCCGTGCCCGGCCCTCCAGCTGCGGGGGACCAAGACGTAGTGGTCACCGATGCGGCTCAGTGGCGCCAACCCGTCGTAACGGAACCGGTAGGCGGATTCGGTACCAGGATCGGTGGCGCAGGTCGTCGTGCGGACGTCGGGGCCGGAAAAGTGCAGCTCTTTTTCGCTGTAGATGATGACCTGGGGACTGGTGGGCAGTTGCGCGGCCCATTCCCGCGCCCGGGTCTGACCGACCGCGACCGAGTAATCGGTGGCGATCCAGAACAAGTTGATGCCGACCATGAGAAACAGGATCACCCACTCCACGACCGCTGCCGCCTGCGCCGGTGGCGGCACCGTGCTGGGCCTGCTTTCCCGCAGACGTTCGCGCCGAAGCACGACCAGCAGCCAGAACGTCAACACACCAGCGATGATCGACACCGGTGCCACGCACAATCCCTTGTTGAGCGGAGTCACCACATAGATGCGGGAGACACCATTGACCAGGACCGCTCCGGCGATCAGCGCGATGGCGAGGGTGGCCCACCGCCCCGGTCGACGCGCACGCACCGAATCCGGCAGCGCGATATATCCCCACAGCACCGCCATGCCGGTGAGACCGGCGAGCGTCAAGGGCACGAACAGCGCGTCGACGGTGCGCATCAAGTACTCGCGGATGCTCGGATTCAGCGTGGTCGAGTCGACACCGAAGTAGTTGAAGTACCAGTAGACGTGCGCCCAGCCGAAATAGAACAGGACGGCGGTCAGTAGCGTTGTCGGGGCGGCCAATTGCCCGATGGATCGTGCGACGTGACCGAATCCGTCGAACGCCGACCCCGCCGCGGGTGTCGGTGCCTGCTCATCTGGTGGTTGTGGCACGTGGCTTGCTCGTCACCGTCTCGGTGGGCGTTTGTGTTCGGGTGGTCGAGTTGGTTCCGGTATGGGGAGCCGCCCCGGTGGTGGAACCGGTCTTCGGTTCGAAGCCTTCTGTGCGGCAAGGCGATTCCTGCGGGGGCAGTGTCCCGGTGAGAAGGGTCAGCGTCGAGCCGGACGTGAGGATCAGCGACCCGTTCGCCGACTGTTCGGTCGGGGTCGAATCCTGCTTCGCGCCGCGAAATCCGGAGTATTGGCAAACGCTGCGCTCGGTGTCGGCCTTGTCCTGCGCGATGGCAACGCTCACGCAGCCACCGCACGCCGCGGCTATGCGCCGCACGGCCAAGTCCTTGACGTCGACGATCGGTGCCCCCTGGAGTTCGGTGAAAGCCGGGATGCGAAACGGGGCGCCCGCCGCATTGCCGGCATCGGTCTTTCCCGGCCTTCCCGGCACGTTGTCGTCTGGCGGGGTATCGGTTCCGGACGGCAGCTGGGTTGTCGTCGCAGTGACCGCTTCCCGGTCGGGTATCGACGTGGCACATGCCGAGATCGCGACTGTCACCGCACCCACGATCATCATCCCCCGAATGAACATTTCCCTCCCTCCGGGCATGATCACCATCGAGCGTTGGTGTACGCACACGTGACCAGCACCCGTTGCACCAACGATCATCGCGCGAAAAATCCGAACGGGTGGGGAAATCCCGACATCCTGAGTAGCGGTAGAACCGGCGGGTGAGGTCCGAGGCACCGGTGAGTCCGATGCGGTTGCGGCTCACCAGCCGGGTGGATTTCCCTGCCGGATACAGTCCGAATGCCCAGACCCAGTGGCCGTCGTCGGAGGCGAAGACCAGAGCGCGCTCGCGTTCGACGGTCGCGGCGCGCATGCGCGGGCCCGACTTCCCGAGCACGAAGCCACCGCCGACCTCGAGGTTCTGGAACTGCGGCAGGATCTGGTCTGCACTGTGCATGTCGAGGCCGAGCAGGTTTCGATCCAGTCGTAGGTGTAAGCGCCGCCTCGGCCTGGTCCCAGCTGAACCAGCCACGGCCAGATGGCGTCGGCGCCGGTGCCGGTCGTGATCGCCCGCGTCGTGACGATGTCGGTGTCGGCGAGCAACTCGTCGCCGGGCATGGTCCGCGCGATCTCGTCGTCGACGGCACCCCAGGTCGAGGACCTGACGCACCAGCGGGCGCCGTAGGCAACGGCGAGGGCCGATGCGCAGATCGCGGCAAACGCTTTCTTCTCATGTGTTCCGACTTCCATTCGGCGAGCCGATGAGCTGTGCTGAGCACGCGGTCGGAGAGATCACGCTGAGTGGCCGGCGCGGTGTCGAGGGAACGCTCTGATCCGTGGCGGGCCGGAACCGACCAGGTGCAGCCTGTGAGCATGAAGCTGCGGCATCGCGACACGAACCGCATGCCTGGCGCTTCTATCCAGGATGTGCGACCAGTACCGGGCAATACGCGTGCTGGACCAGGAAATTGCTGGTCGAGCCGAGCAGCAGGCCGGTGAAACCGCCGCGGCCGCGGTTGCCGACGACGATCAACTGGGCACTGTTCGACCAGTACTGGAGGCGATCGACGGCCCCGCTCAGATACACCTTGCGGGTGACGCGCACATCGGGATACTTCTCCTGCCACCCGGCCAGTCGTTCGGCCAGAATGGCGTCTTCAGCGGTCTCCAGAGCAGGCCCCACCATGTCTGCTCCGAGCTTCTCACCCGCGAACTCGCCGAAGTGCCAGTCACTCCAGGAATGGGTGGCCACCAGCTCGGCGCCGCGGTCGGAGGCTTCGGCGAACGCGGCGGCGATCGCGGCCTCGCTCACCGGGCTGCCGTCGATGCCGACGACTACCGGACCGTCGTTCCTGAGGCCCGATTCGGTGCCGGCGTCGCGGACCACGACGATGGAGCCGTGCCCATGTTCGGTGACCGCGAGCAGTGTGGAGCCGAGGTGAGCGAAGGCGCCCGCCGTGCCGGTCGCGCCGAGTGCCAGCAGACCAGCGGATCCGGAGAGGTGGATCAGCAGCTCGGACGGGCTCGCCTCGGAAATCTCGGTGGTGATCTCCAGGTCGGGTGTCATTTCGCGAGCCACCCGGTGCGCGTCGGAGATGATCTGTGCCGCCTGTTCGCGTACCGCTTCGACGATCGACGGCGTCATCGCCAGACGGCCGCCGGGCATCGAGCGCAGTGCGGCGATGTCCAGCCCGTGGGCGAGGTGCAGGGTGCGGCCGCGCCGCGCCGCGACCTGCGCGGCCCAGCGGATGGCCAGCTCGCCACCTTCGGAACCGTCGACACCGACGACCACCGGCGCGGACGCCAGCAGGTGCGGGTCGTTTCCAGGTGGCATCGTGTTCATGACTGTCGCCCTTCGGAATTCGATGGATCGGCGCTGCGCTCTTGGACACGGAGGCGGCGGCGGAGGTTGGCGAACTGCCGAGTCTGCATGATCAAGTGGGCGGGCTGACCGAACAGGAAGTCGGCCACCGCCATGATCGGCCGAGGCGCATCACGCCCGAGGGTGCGCACCACCAGTCGAGTGCGTCCGCCGGGCAACTCGGTCAGGTGAAAACCCCACACTCCCTGCGTGAACATCCGGGGGAGTGGCCCGCGTGGATCGAAGGGGCGGCCGCTGGGCAATGCCAGGTCGCTGCGCAACACCAACGTCGTCGGGCGATCCGCGATCGCCACCGTGAAGTAGGCGCGCCCGCCGACCGTCGCGTCGACCCGGTCCCCCTCGCGCAATTCCTGCCACTCCGGTTCGATCCGCATCGAACTCGGTCGGCCGCCGTTGTCCAGACGATCCCAGCTGTACCAGCCGGCGCGGTCGGCCCCCATTTGCACGAGCCAGCTCCAGACCTCCTCCCGAGGCGCCTCGAAGGTCGTGGCCATGGTCGAGCAGGCCGTCGGAGCGGGTACGAGCGTGTCACCGGGGTACTCGGCCGCCGCCTCTGCCGGGGTGGCGCCCCAGCGCAACAACCGGTGCCGCAGTCCCAGCGCTGCCGCGCCCGCGGACAACAGGGGAACGGTCCATCGCATGTGTCGTGTCCTCCCGTCCCGATCTTCGCGCATTCAGCTCAGCAGACCGAGCGTCGTGCCCGACAGGGCCGATGGTCCCGAGAAGTATCGAGCGTTGAGGAAGAAACCGGCTCACCCGATTGCCTGTGCGCAACCGGGGCGGGCCTACCCTCCCAGGGAATTACATCTTCATCCGAGCGATGCGCGCACCCACGAGCAACGCCGTAACCGCAACGACGCCGACCACGGTCATCAGCCGGTTGACGTCGGTCGCCGGACGCCAGCTCACTCGGCCGTCGCGCAACACGTACACCCCGACCGGTCTGGCGCCAAGACCGTATCCGACGCCGGATCCCGCCGGACCGTCCTGGCCGCTGCTGCTCCCACCGCCGCCACCGCCGGACACCGCGGCGACGGCGATCACCGTGGTACCGTCTCGCTCGACCGGCTGGGCGTAGACGCGCTCGACCGTCATGGTGCGCAGGTATTTCGGCAGCACCGCCAGCGCCGCGATCGGCGACGCCACTTGTGCGGGTTGGGTCGCGTACGAATCGGCGAACTCGGCCACGCCGGCATGGATCCACCGCATCTCCGGACAGATCGCCGCGACGCCCGCATACGCCGCGTCATACATTTCGTCGAGCAGGTCGGCAAACGGCTCGCCCAATTCCGGTGGCGACGAGAGCAGTTGCGCACGCACCGCACCGGGCGGCACCGTCGACAACACCGGCAGCGACTCCACCCGCTCCCAGTAGTCGGCCACCCCGATCCACCACCGCGCGGTCGTGTTCCCGAAACTCCGCCGCGGTCATATGCCGAGGCGGCGCATCGTCCACGGGCTGCGCGCCTGGGGCGCTGGCCGACGACATAGCGCGTGCCTTGTACCGACGGCCGACGGCGTGGATCGATCGTGACCGGTATTCGGGCTACCTGGAGCGTTCCGCTCTGCCAAGCCCTGTCCGCCTTCTCACGAAGGGACGAAGCGCCACAGCTGGGTACCGTCCCGTGTGTTGTCGACGACCGTGAGTCCGTAGTGGGGTCCTGCTGGAGTGAGGGCGAGAGCGGTGTTCAAACCAGGCACGAGGACGGCCGCTTCCTCCTCGGCGTCGCCGTCGAAGCTCCATGGCATGGCGCCGTGTGTTTCCCCGCCCCCGCACACTACGGGATCACCTGTGTGTCCCGTCCCGGCCAGGAGCAGCATCGTGTTCGTTTGTTCGTTGGTCAGATGGACTGTCGCCTCGTCGTCCACCTCGACGAGCCAGAGTTGACCGTAGTCGTTGCGGTCCGGACCCACCAGCCCGACGGCCACGCCGCGGCCACCCGTGTCGGCGCCGGTGAGCCCCATCGCGGCGCCGTCGAGTTGCGGGTTGACAATCTGGTACCGGCCCTCGCGGGGAAACTTGGTCATGGTCTGCTTCTCTCTGTGTGGATTTACCGTTACCGACGATCACCCACGCTGATCCACTAGCCGTCGTCAGCAGCGTAGGAGCTCCGCAGTGAGTTTCTGATCGCCCACTTCGGGTGATCTCGGGGTGCGCCCCGGACAAACGGGTCGCCCCTACCGGTGTCTCGCGGACATATGCAGAGACCGCAGTGCGATCCTTTTGGCGAATTCATCCGGTAAATGTGAAGTCGCTCGCGACCAGGTCTTCATAGGGTGTGCCCGGTAGCGATGTGCCGAGCCTTGGCTGAAGCCACCTCTGGGTCGCTGCATGGGCCGAGCTGGCCTGGGTTGAGCGGCAGGGCGGTTTCGGCTCCCCTCGGACTACGCGGTCGTTCGCCCGCTGCTCCGCCGCGGCCACCACGTCGGGTAGCTGGACGGTGGTCGCGCGGGCCTTGATTCAGCCTGTGCGATCGAGCAATTGGTGTTGGAGAGTCAGGTCACCGAGCAAGGTCTCATCGAACGGCACGGCCTGGTCCACCATCGCCTTCACGGCCGCGGCGGCCTGGCCTGGAACGGCGGGCGAACTCCGCGACACCGTCCAGCGCGCGGATTGCGGCCTCGACGGGTGGGCTTTCTCTGTGTTCTCGGACAATCCTGCCGCACTGCCTCGGTGCGGGCTCGCGGAATACACCTGCCCTCCGATAACACGTACGTGGTGGATCCACCGGTCTCGCCTTCGAAACAAATGCCGGACCCGCCGAGTACGGCACGTCGCTGATAGTCAGCCGCCCATGTGCTGCCGTTGGTAGTGCATCTGCACTTGCATCCACACGCATTGGGGCAGAAAACCTGCTCCGGGAAGCATGCGGACATCCGCACAGGGTGTGTATCGGCGATCTTGGCGGCGAAAGTAACGAACTATTCGCAAACTTCCGCAGAGTAGACCGCGAGTTGGGTATCGAGGCAAGTCCGAACCGCGGAACGGTAGCTGATTTGTTAGTACTGTTCATGCGGAATATAGGCAGTCATGCCCCATACTGGGCTTATCCGCAACCAGAGAATTCAAGGGTGCCCGAGCCGTCTCGAAGAAATCGTTCGGCCGCCTCCGGAATAAGCAAATCGAACAAGCGCCTTCAGTGCACGGAACGGGCCGAATCGGCAGATATTGCGTACCGGGCCCAGCGGTGCGGAGATCCCGACCGACAAACTCGGCGCTTCACCTGTCCGACCGCTCCATTTCTAAGTAGAGGAGGTAGCCGATGACTCGCTTGGATATCGGCCCCCGAGAATTGCGGGAGCCCGGTGAGCAGGGCGGGCCCGGTTTTCTGCTCAGCCGGGCCGAGTGGATCAAGATCCAGGTCTTCGTCAAGGACGCGCTGGTCCTTCCGACGACGCAGTCCGAGTTCCGGAACTCCTTGGGCCCGGGTGCGCCCAGCGACCTGTCCGACTTCACCAAGCTGATCAATGTCTACCGGCTGATCAATGACGATGGCAAGAATTGGCGTGACTCGATCTATCCCAAGGCGATCAGCCTGGCCGGCAACATCCTCCAGTACGGTCGCGACAAGGTCCCGGTCTACTACCCGCCCATCAAGGACCTGGCCCAACGGCTGATGGACAATCCGAACGATCAGCAGGCGAAGAACGACCTGAAGTCGATTGTCAAGACGGTGAGAAGCGAGGCCGACAAGCAGGTGCAATGGGCGCGCTTGGTCTCCGGAACAACCTTTCAGTTCGCGTATGACATCGAAACCGACAAAACGACATTGGCGGGGACGGACGGCAACGGCGGCCTGGTCGCGTACTACAACAAGAAATACGGCGAGGCAAGCCAGGCCGTCGCCGACGTCACAAAGCAGATCGCCGACGAGAAGGCTGTGCTGAAGGCAGCGAACGACGAATACAACCACGATGTCGTGGTGGCTTCGACCACGCCGGCCTACGGGTGGCTGGGCCTACCGGGGTTCATCGCCGGAGCAGTCGTGGCGGGTGAATACGGCGCTCGCGCTGTGGAGGCCTTGAAGCGTGTGAATGCCGCGAAGGCACAGATCAACAAGTTGGAAGCCACATTGGCCGCCGACGCGAATCTGATGAACGCCGCTCGATCCGCGAAGCAGAGCTCCTCGACGATCACGCAGGACATCACAACAGTCCTGCCGGTGCTCCAAAAGGTCGAAGGCGTCTGGGGTGCCTTGTTCGACGACCTCGGGTACATCCTCGACTTGATCGACAACAACATCGCGCAGGCCCCGCCGATCATCATGGACCTGGGTGTGGACGCGGCCATCGCCAAGTGGGCCGCAGTGGCCGAGGAGGCCGACAACTTTCTCAGAAACGCTCACGTCAGCGAGCAGTCCTACGGTTTCGAGCAGTGGACCGTGGAGGGATGGCGGCTGGCGACCCTCATCACACCGAACCGCGTTCTCACCGGCGCGCTCCGGTGACAGTCACCGCATCCACCTGAAGGAGATCTTCCGATGACCGACTTGAATATCGGGCCCCGGGAACTGGCAGAACCGGGTGAGCAAGGCGGGCCGGCGTTCACGCTGAGCCGGGCCGAGTGGATCAGAATCCAGGCTTACGTCCAAGAGGCCCTCGTCCTGCCGACAACCCAGACCCAGTTCCGCAACAACTTGGGCTCGGGCGCGCCCAGCGACCTGTCGGACTTCACCAAGCTGATCGACGCCTACCAGGAGATCAACAAGCACGTCACGACGTGGCGTGAGTCGATTTATCCCGCCACGATCAGCCTGGCCAGCGACATCAACGACTACGGTTCGAACAAAGCGCCCATCTATTACCCGCCCATCAAGGACCTTGCGCAAAAGCTGACGGACAACCCGAACGACCAGCAGGCGAAGGACAAGCTCAAGGCGATTCTGGACGTGTTGAAGAAAGACGCTGACACGCGGGTGCAGAAAGCGACCGCGGTCACCGCCCAAATCCATCAGTTCGCCAAGGACACCGAGACGGACAAGACGACGATGGTGGGCCAGGGCGGTGACGGCGGCCTCGTCGCGTACTACACCGACAAGTACGGTGAAGCCAGTAAGGACGTCGCCGAGATCACCAAGCAGATCGCCGACGCGAAGGCCGTGCTGAAGGCCGCGAACGACGAGTACAACCACGATGTCGTGGTGGCGGCGACAACGCCGACCTACGCGTGGTTGGGACTGCCCGGTTTCATCGCCGCATCGGTCGTGGCCGGCGTGTACGGCAGTCGCGCCATCGAGGCCCTCCACAAGATCGACGCGGCCAAGGCGCTGATCAATTCGCTGGAGTCCAAGTACGCGGCCTACGCGAACCTGATGCATGCCGTCGAATCCGCTAAGGACAGCTCTACGACGATCGGGCAGGACCTCACCGCGGTGCTCCCGGTGATCCAGAAGATCGAGGGCGTCTGGGGGGCCATCTCGAGCGACCTCGAGACGATCCGGACGATGATCGACAAGAACATCGAGCAGGTCCCGCCGATCATCATGGACTTGGGCGTCGACGCGGCTATCCGGAAGTGGGCGGCGGTGGCCAGTGAGGCCGACAGCTTCCGGGTGAATGCCTACGTCACCGAACAGCAGCGCACCAGTTTGGATCAGTGGACGGTGGAGGCATGGCGGCTGGATACCCTCCTCACGCCGAACTGCGTCCTCGCGGGTGTGTAGGAGCGCGCCATGAATGTCGTTGCGGCGCAGTCCTACGATTGGCGCACGCTCTACGGTGACATCGAGGCGCAGGGCAACGTGCCCTGCGCCTCGGCCACCGTGATCGATGCGACCTCCGCGGTACTCCGGGCCATGTATCTCGATCTGGGCGAGGTACAAGCCACGTTGCACAACTCGGGTTTCGATCCGGTGCTGGTGACGCTGGTAGCCGACGTCGTGAACGTGCCCGCCGGGATCTCGTGGCAGCTCCAGCGAACTGTTCTGTGGATCCAGGCCCGACGGATACAGAGCGACGAGCCGTTCACCGTGACCCTCGACTACCAAAACGACCACGGTGCCCGATTCGTGCTCTTCTGCGACGAGCTGGCAGGCAGCGTGCAGGGGCAGGCCGTGGTCGCCTCCCAGCAGACCGTCGCTCTACCGGTCATCGATGCACCACCGCCGTCCGGGGGCGTGCTGATCAAGTATGTCGAGGGCAGTGGTCCGGTTCAAAGCCCGCTGGACCGGGCCCACGGAGTCGCGGCCCTGTCTGCCCCGGACTACTTCCAACAGGCGCTGCGCACCGAGTTCCTGTTCGCCTCGCTGCTCTACGACACCCACCCCGACCTGGCGCTACGCCAGCTGACCTGGCTGAAGAACTGGTCGGGCTACAACGTCGAACTGCTGGGCGTGCTCCTGCGCAGCTCGTCACTGGCGACGTTGCTGGCCGCGCAGATGAACGCCGAATCCGATGGCACGATCTTCGTCCCGTATCTGAGTCGGCAGGTCTACACCGAGCTCGCGCAGGCGTTCGTGGCCGAAGCCAAACAGTACGAGGCCGACTACCAGGCCCTCAGCACCCAGACCGTCGTCACCGACAACTTCATCCAGCTCGCCAAGACACTGCTGGCGAACAAGACCTACGAGACCCAGTACACCACTCAGCTACTCGCCCAGGCGAAAAGCAACTTCGACAACGCCAGCGCCGCGGTCGCCGCGGCACAGCAACGGCTCACGGCGGCCCAAGACATCGCCCAGGAGACCCAGATCGATTTCGAGGAAATCGGCGTACCCGAATGGAAGCGCGCACAGATCCTCAAAGCGATCATCGACCTCAGTACCGCGGTCATCACTTTCGGCGTCGGGATCGGCGCCATGTTCGTGGGCGACCCCGCCGCGGGCGCCGCCGCGGCGGGCAGCGCGATCGAGGGAGCGGAGGCGGTCGAAGCCGCCGCCGAAGCCGGCAGCCAACTCGCGAACTTGGCCAAAGGGCTCAAAGACTGCATGGACCAGCTCAAAAAGATCGCGGAGGCGCTGAAGAAGGTCTATGACCTGTCGAAGGAGATCGTCGACGCCGTCGAAAACTTCCGCGACGCCGAGGAATACGCCGCCAAGCTACGGGACATGAACCTCGACACCGGCGGGGCGGATCTCACCGCGACCTACCAGTGGCGGATCTACCAGCAAAACACCGACGCCATGCTCGCCGACCCGGTCGAGAAAGGCATCCGCTACGCCCGCGAGCTCGAACTCGCCGTCGATGCCGTCGCCATCCACGGGCAGGAATTGGCCGCCGCCCAAACGGCCGCCGTCGCGGCCGGCCAGCAGTACGCCGCGGTCAGCCTGCAAAAACAGTTGGCCGAACAGGAACAGCAGCAACTGCAGCAGTACGTGGACTCCCTGGTCCGGGGCGAGGCGCCCCTCGCAGCTCTGATGCAACAGCTGTACCTGCGCTACCTCGACACCAAGAGCTCGCTGTTCACCGCCCTGCAGGGCTACCGTGCGTCGTACTTCTACTGGGCTCTCGCACCCTCGGTAGTGCGCCCACGCATTCTCGACAACGTCGGCGAACTCGACGCCGGGCTGACGAACCTCACCAGCATCACCATGGACTCCGCGACGGCCCTGGAACACTTCTCCCCGCCACCGCAGATCCTCACCGACAAGCGATACACCATCGACAACACAAACGCCCCCGACGTTCTCGCGCAATTCAAGAAATCAGGAACCGCCCGATTCGAGGTATCACTGGACACCGACCAGTTCGCTGGTTTCGGCAGGGTCCGGCTCACCCGGGTCCGTGTGTGGGTGGAAAACGCCATACTTCGCAACGGCACCTCGGTCAACCTACAGATCAGCACCCAGGGCAACTATCTCGACCGCTACCGGGGAAGGATCTACCAGTTCACCTCCAAACCGCTGGACCTCGACTTCGAATACCGGGTATCCCCAAAGCAGAACGGACCACCGGACTGGACCTTCGACGACGGCACCTACGGCTACGTCGAAGTCGACGGAGCCCTCGACCACGAAGTGAGCTACGCCTACTTCGAACCGACCCCGTTCGCCGGATGGAACATCACGATCAACCCCTCGACAATCGACCTGACGAACGCCACCTCGATCACCATGCAGTTCTCCGGTTCGATAATCCATGACGCCTGACGAACGAACTGACGGACCCGATCCGGCTGAACTGGGCCAGCGCCCGGCCGTGGCCGCGCACCCACTGATGCCGCGTTCCGGCAGGCGGACGAGCTGAAGGCGACGCTGTGAATCCCTTCATCGGTCACGGATTCATCGCCAACGACGAGGACTTCTATCTGCTCGCCACCGATTCCGCGTTGCCGCTGGACTCCGATTCAGGCTTCCAACTTTGGCGCGTAAGTAAAGCCCGGCCTATGCGGCATCCTGTCGCCGATCGTTACCGACGGCGGCACGGACCTCGGCTATCAGCCGCGTGATCAGGGGCTCGGGTGCCTGATCGTTCCATACGACAGCCAGGTCGAAGGGTTCGGCGTCGGTGAGCTGGACCCAGCGCAGGTCGCCGATGGGCATCGCGGCGCCGAGCGGCTTGGGCGCGATCCAGATACCGCGGTTACGGCCGACCTCGAGCAGGCAGTCTTCGACGGTGGGCACAACCGGGCCGAGGGGAGCTGAGCGGCTGTCGGGTCTCGGGTCGGCGGTCCAGAACCGTTGTGCTTGTTCGGAGGTGAGGATGTCCGGACGCAGGACAGGATCCTCGGCGATGTCGGCGAGCGTCACGCTCGTGCGGTGTGCCAGAGCATGCCGCGGCGACAGCGCCACAGTTCGGGGATCTCGGCGCACCGTCGCGTGGTGCAGACCGACGTCGGCGATCGGCAACCACATGAAAGCCGCGTCGGCGCGACCGGTCTGCAGTAGTTCGAGTTCGTGCTTGGGGTGTTGGGCACTGCTCAACGTCACCCGCAACCCGGGAACCATGGACTCGAGCGCATCGGCCACGGCGACAGCGAACAGCGCGGTAGCTGCTGGGCAGCAGGCCAGACGGAGAGTGCCGGTTTGGGCGTCGGCGACTGCGCGCACTCGTTGAACCAGGCGGCTGAGGTCGTCGACGACCGCCGCCGCGCCGAGCGCGAGTTCCTCACCGGCTGGAGTGAGGAGAACCCCCCGTGAGGTGCGCACCAACAACGACACCCCCAGCGAACGTTCCAGCTGTTGCACATGCGTCGACACCGCTTGCTGTGTCAGGTGCAGCGCCACTCCGGCGCGTGTGATGGACCGCTCCTGCGCCACGGCCAGAAACGAACGCAGATGCCGAAGATCGAGCTCGCTCACGGCATCACCCTAGCTGTCACAACGATTCGTTGTGCGCCGTCACAGGAGATCGCTGTTTCCTTCTCGGCGCCGGCGTCGCCAAGATCTTCGTGGGGCAGCGCCACACCTTCGAACCGGCAGCATGGGCGTCCGCCCAAGGCCCGACCTGCCCGAGACGAGTCGGAAAGAACAGGATGAGAAGTATTCGGAATGACCATAGACCGGTGAAGGCTGCTGCTCCGCCAACCGCAGGTGTGCGGCCGACAGGAGTCGCACGATGAGCATGATCGACGAATCCGTCGGGGCAGAGATGCGGCGGCTGGCCGATCGCCAGGCCGTGATGGACCTGTGCACGCGGATGGCCTGGCACACCGACCACCGTGAGTGGGATCTGCTCGAGACTGTGTTCGCCGATGAGGTGCATCTGGACTACACGAGCCTCAACGGCGGGGAACCCTCGACGCTCTCACCGGAACAGATCGTCGAAGGCTGGTCTCGGGTACTCGGCGGCTTCGACTCCACTCAGCACCTACTCGGCAACTCGCTGGTCAGCATCATCGATGACACCGCGGTGTGCACTGCGCAGTTCCAGGCCACGCACCGTTTGGCCACCGAATACGGCGACTCGTTGTGGACGCTCGGCGGCACGTACCGATTCGACCTGCGACGTGTCGGCGACAACTGGCGGATCACCGGCGTGGTGATGCACGCACGCTGGGGTGACGGCAACGAGAAGCTGATGGAACGTGCCTCCAGCCGATCCACACACTGACCGGCACATGTGCAACCTCGATAGCAACCGACGCCCGCGCGCGACCGTGCGCTGCGTCCTTGTTCGCCCGAAAGGCATTCGTGACGACTCGACACAGGGTCGGCTTCCCCAGCGGGGATGCCACCCTCATCGGCACATTGTTCCTCCCCGACAGCGACGACCCAGTCCCCGGAATCGTCGTGGCTGGGACCTGGACCAGTGTCAAAGAGCTCATGGCCGACCGCTACGCCGAACACCTCGCCGACCGCGGGTACGCCGCGCTGTCGTTCGACTTCGCCGGCTTCGGCGAATCCAGTGGCACGCCGCGCGAGGTGGAGAACCCGGCACGCAAGATCGACGACATCCACCACGCCACGACATTCCTGGCCGCACAGCCGTCGATCGACTCCCACCGTCTGGGAGCGCTGGGAATCTGCGCTGCCGCGATGTACATGGCAGGCAACGCCGCCCGCGACCCGCGTATCGGATCGCTCGCCCTGATCGCACCGTGGCTGCACGACGCGGCCATCTGCGAGGCCGTCTACGGTGGCGCGGACGCCGTCGCCGAGAAGATCCAGATCGCCGAACAGGCCCTGGCGCACTTCGAGGAGACCGGCGAGATCGACTACGTCCCCGTGGTCAGCACGACCGACCCACGCGCAGCCATGCCCTACGACATCGACTTCTACCTCAACGCGGCTCGCGGCGGAATCCCCGTCTGGCCCAACCGCTTCGCTGTCCTCGCCTGGCGGGACTGGCTCACCTTCGATTCCATCGCGTTGGCACCCCGGATCACCCAACCCACCCTGCTCGTGCACAGCGAGGACGCCGCGATCCCCGACGGCGCCCGCCGCTTCCACGCCGGACTCGCCGGCCGCAAGGACATCCTGTGGACCCAGGGCAGCCAGTTCGACTTCTACGACCAGGACCCCCAAGTCACGCTGGCCACAGACACCGCCGCCGCACACTTCGGAAGGACCCTTCGTTGATTCTCGTCACAGGCGCCACCGGCAACGTCGGCGGCGAAGTCGTCCAAGCACTCCTCCGGGAACAGCAACCGGTCCGCGCGCTGGTACGCGAGCAGACCGACCTGCCGGTCGAGCAGGCCGTCGGCGATTTGAACGAGCCGACCTCGCTCGCCGCCGCCGTCGACGGTGTCGATGCGGTGTTCCTCCTGCCCGGCTACCGCGACATGCCGGGCCTGCTCGCCACAATGCGGTCGGCAGGAGTGAAACGGGTCGTGTTGCTGTCGAGTCTGGCCACGGTCGCCACCGACACCCGAAACGCTGTCTCCGAGTTCATGATCCGCTCCGAAACCGCCGTGCGGGAGTCCGGTCTGGCCTGGACTTTCCTGCGTCCCAACGCCTTCATGTCCAACGCACTGCGCTGGCTGCCCCAACTGCGGTCCGGTGACGACGTGCGAGATGGCTTCGCTGAGGTGCCCATCGCCTCCGTCGACCCCTACGACATCGCGGCCGTCGCGGTGCGGGCACTGCTCGATTCCGGACACGAGGAACGCATTCACAAGCTGAGCGGCCCGCAACGGCTTTTGCCGGCCGAGCGGCTGGCGGTTCTCGCGCAGGTGCTCGGGCGCGATCTGCGCTTCCATCCGCTCACCGACGAGCAGGCCCGTGCCGACATGAGCGCACACATGCCGGAGGAATACGTCCACGCCTTCTTCAGCTTCTACAGTGACCGGACGCTCGACGAGTCCCAGATCTATCCCACGGTCGAAGAAGTGACAGGCCATCCCCCTCGCACCTTTCATCAATGGGCAGTGGCTCACGCAAACGACTTCCGCTGAATCCTGCGCGCCATGAGACTTCTGAGCAGATCACGCTCGCAGCGCGACCCGGTAGGCTCACCTGATCCCGAAACTTCCACGGTCTGTGGGAGTTTCAGGGTCTGCGTGGTTCGCTTCTGTTGTGCCCACTCTGCCTCGGGAGGTCGTCATGCGTGTCGGTCGGTTGGTATCGGTTGTTGCCGCGGTGATGCTCGCCGCGTTCGTCGCCGGCGGCGGGCCGGCCGCCGGGCAGAGCGATTACGCGCAGACCGGGCTCACCCTGCACAACCAGTACCGGGCCAAGCACGGTTCCCCGGCCATGACCTTGACCCAGAACCTGAACAACCTGGCCGACCAATGCGCGAAGTACTACGCCCAAAAACGCACGATCGACCACAGCTGCCCCTACAAGAACGGAGCCGGGGAGAACCTCGTCGGAGGGCAGAGCACCTACGACGCCGTCTCCCTTGTCCAGATGGGCACGAAGATGTGGTACGACGAGATCAAAGAATACGACTTCAACAACCCCGGATTCAGCATGCGGACCGGGCATTTCACGCAGGTCGTGTGGAAGGCCAGCACCCGACTCGGTATCGGGTACGCCTCAGAGGGCGGCTGGACTGCCGTCGTCGCCCTCTACAACCCGCCCGGCAACGTGCAGGGGCAGTTCCCCCAGAACGTGGTGCGCCCGCGCTGAGCCGAGCCTGTCCACGGCGCTCCCTCGGCCATAGCGTGACTGCTCTGGTGGATGCTCCCCGACCCCTGCGCGCCGCTGTCTCGACGGTGGTCGAGGTCGCACTTGGTCTCGGTGAGGGTGGCTCCGTGGCGTTGCCGGCAGGTGGAGAGCAGTGGCGGGCGTCGGCCCCGAACAGACGAGACGGCGTTCCTGGTCGACTTCCTGCCGGTGATCCGCCGGAGCTTGTCGCGCAGCGGGTTCACCGTCGACCACGTGCAGTACTACGCGGATGTGCGTGCGTTGATCCCCGCCGCCAGCCGCTGGCCCGGTTCGTGCCGCGCCGCGATCCCCGTGCAATCTCCCGGATCTGGGCGCTGCACCCCGAGACCGGCGACTACCTGGAAATGCCGTATCGCACGGGTCGCGACCGGCGATCAGCGGGCGCACGGTAGGGGGAACGGCCGCGGCAGACAGGAGATCGGAGTAGGCCGAACGGATCGGCCCGTATCAGATCGCGATTGCGAACCTTGGTGGTTCGACCGAAGGGGGATCGTCTTCGTCCGGTCTCAGAAGGCGCCGTCGGACAGGTCCATCAGCGTTGCCGTCACAGATGCCACGAATCGCCTCGCGGAAGTCAGATCCGGCAGGACAGTTCTGGCGAAGAAGTCGGCAACCGCCACTTTGCCCTCGTAGAAGTCGCGATCCTTGGAGGATGGTGCGCCAGAGAGAGCGGCGAGCGCGACTTCGGCTTGCTCCAGCAGTCGCCATCCGATCATGAGGTCGCCGAATGCCATCAAGAAGCGCACCGACGCCAGTCCGATCTTGTACAGCTCGCTCGGCTGTTCCTGGGCGGCCATCAGGTAGCCGAACAGGGTTTGGTTCATAGCCTGTACGTCACCGAGTGCTGTTGCCAGGACAATGCGCAGATCGCTCAGGCGTGCGTCACCGTTGTCCCGTTCGAGGAAGTCGGAGATCCCGCCCAGCAGATGGGTCATGGCGACGCCCTGGTCGCGGGCGATCTTGCGGAAGAAGAAATCCAGGGACTGTATAGCGGTGGTGCCCTCGTACAACGAGTCGATCTTGGAGTCGCGGATGTACTGTTCGATCGGGTAGTCCTGCAGGAAACCGGAACCGCCGAAAGTCTGCAGCGAGTCGGTCAGAAGCTGGTACGCACGTTCGGAGCCGACGCCTTTGACGACTGGCAGCAGCAGATCGTTGACCCGGCGAGCAAGGTCGGCGCCGACGCCGGACACCTGCGCGGCGCTGGCGGGGTCTTGGTGTGCGGCGGCATACATGTAAACAGCGCGTAGCCCCTCGGCGTACGCCTTCTGCATCATCAAGCTGCGACGTACGTCGGGATGGCGGAGGATCGCCACGCGCGGGGCGGTCTTGTCGGTCATCTGGGTCAAGTCAGGGCCTTGCACTCGGCTTTTCGCGTACTCGAGCGCGTTGAGATAGCCGGTGGACAATGTAGCGATCGCCTTCGTTCCCACCGACATTCGCGCGTTCTCGATCACTTTGAACATCTGGGCGATCCCGTCGTGTACGTCACCGACCAGCCAGCCCTTCGCCGGAACGCCGTGGCCGCCGAAGGTGAGTTCGCATGTGGCGGACGCCTTCAAACCCATCTTGTGCTCGATATCGGTGACGAACACTCCGTTGCGGGCGCCCAGCTCGCCTGTGTGCGAGTCGAAATGAAATTTCGGCACGAAGAACAAGCTCAAACCCTTCGTGCCCGGCCCCGCTCCCTCCGGCCGAGCGAGAACGAGGTGGAAGATGTTCTCCGCCAGATCGTCCGATTCGGCTCCGGTGATGAACCGCTTCACGCCTTCGATGTGCCAGCTGCCGTCGTCTTGCTTCACCGCCTTCGTGCGGCCGGCCCCGACGTCGGAGCCTGCGTCCGGCTCGGTGAGCACCATAGTCCCGCCCCACAGTCGATCGATCGCGATCTTCGCCCAACGTCGCTGCTCGTCATTACCGACCCGGAACAGCACGTCGGCCATCACGGGCCCCAGCATGTAGAAGAAGACAGCGGGATTGGCGCCGAGCAGCAGCTCGTTGATCGCCCAAGTCACCATCCACGGCGCCGGAGTTCCCCCGAGTTCTTCGGGCAGTCCAAGGAGGAACCACTCCGCGTCCTGCCAGGTCCGCACCGACTTCTTGAAGGCGTCCGGTAGCGCGACCGAATGCGTGTCCGGATCGAAGATCGGCGGATTGCGGTCGGCATCGGCGAAAGAAGCGGCGACCGGACCCTCGGCTTGTCGCGTGGCCTCGACGAGCATGGAGCGGACCGTGTCCGAATCCAATCCCGCGAAGCTGCCGGATCGAAGGATTGCATCGAGACCCAGGACCTCGAACATGTTGAACTCGAGGTCGCGGACGTTGCTCTTGTAGTGACCCATAGGGGACCTTTCGTGGCGCATGGGCGACTCCGGACGGCCGAAGAAGCATTCATGAGTATTCAAAAAACTGACTATGAAACTAGTGACCTATATGGCCGTCTGCAAGCAGCAGGGCGGAGCCTCGTCGACATGCCGGCTCGGCGCGGCCGACCCTCGGTCCTACTGCCGGCAGGCCGAGACCGTGGGGTGATCGGAGCTGTGGGACGTGGATGGTGCGGTCATCGCGCATCCACCCTGTCGCTCCCTCGCATCGCGCCGACGACGGTGTGTCCGCTACCCTCTCAACCGTACAGTTATAACGGCAACGATGTTGCCGATAATCTCGGCCCGAGGAGAGGGTGATCGGCATGCGTACTGTCGAAGTGAACGCCAGATACGGGGCGCGACCGGAGGAGGTCTGGGCGATCCTCTGCAATTTGCCCCGCTGGAGTGAATGGCTGGCGATTCACAAGGCGTGGAAGAGTGACGTCCCGAATCGGGTCACCAGAGGTGATGCGGTGACGGCGGCTGCGACGGTCATGAATATGCCGATCTCCATCGATTGGACGGTCGAGGATGTCGTGGAGCCGCACTCCCTCGTGCTGGTCGGAACCACCAGGGCCGGCGTCAAGCTGGCCTTGGCCGTCGATCTTCGGGCCGAGTCGGGGGGCACGACTGTCGCCATGACGGCGAATATCGAGGGGGGAATGATCGACGGACCGATGGGGGGCATGTTCAAGCGATCGCTGGTCGGCGCGCTCGACAAGTCCCTGAGGAAGGCCGAGGCGCTTCTGTAGCAGTGCAAGGTGCCCTCGATGTGGCCGCCGGGCGAAGTTGCCACCCGGTTCGGGCGAGGACTGCGTGGGCGGGCGACCTCGACGATCGTGAGCGGCGGTTGTGGTCGACTTCCTCGTTCGCGCCGAACTGTTCTCATCGCCGGTACTTGTATCGGTAACGCTGTTGCCGATATAGTTGGCCTGCGCTCGCGAGGACGACCGGAGGCCGAGGTGTCGTGTCGGCGAGTCGCCGCATCAGCTGTCCGGTCGGGGTAGCCCGCCGGCGCTGGTCGGCGTGGATGACCTCCGTTGCCGCCGCGAACTGCCTCGCCCTTTCTTCGGCCGACGCACGACTCGGCTGAGGGGCCGTGGAGCCTCACGCGAGTGCTCTGCCGTAACGCGAACTGAAGGAGAACTTTTGGACGGCCGCACGCTATCGCTACACCGCTTGCCGTACGGCACGCCTGGTCGTCGGCGTTGGGCTTCGGGCGCTACCAATAGCGGCTGGGATCTGGCGAGGGGGGTGGACAAGCGATGACAACCGGGAATCGACTGCTGTTGCGTGGCGGGATCGTTCTCACCATGGATGCCGATCTCGGCGATTACGAACGCGCCGATGTGCTCATCGAAGACGGCAGGATTGCAAGTGTCGGAATGGATCTGGTCGCCGACGGCGTCACAGTGGTCGAGTGCGAAGGGAAGATTGTCCTTCCCGGGTTCGTGAACTCACACCATCACATGTTCCAGACCGCCTTGAGGTCGTACTGGTCGGATGCGCTCGACTCCGACTATTTCCTGCAGTCACGCTTCGGCGCCGACGGGCTGTTCCATCAGTACACGCCCGAGGACGTGTACTGGGGTGAGTTCGGCGGGGCTTTGGAGAATCTGGCAGCGGGCACCACGACCGTCGTCGATACCTCGCAATGCTCCTACACTCCCGAACACACCGACGCGGCGCTGGACGGCATCCGCCGCTCCGGCATCCGTTGCGTTTTCAGTTTCTCGCCGTGTTTCGGTGACCATGAACCCTCGCCGTCGTACGCCCATCCGGAAGACATTCATCGCCTGCAACAGACCGTCGCTACAGGGGATGGAGACCTTGTTCGCATGGCGTTGGGCTATCACGTCGATGAAGACCTGTTCCAACTCGCCAAGGAACTACAGCTGCCCGTCTTCGCGCATGTCAACGATGTCAACTGGGGGCGTGCACTCGAGGAGTTCGAGACGCAAGGGCTCCTCGGGCCATGGATCACCTACATCCATTGCCTCGGCCTGGAGGATTCGGCGTGGCGGGTGATCGAGCGTACCGGTGGCAAGGTATCGGTCTCGGCCGTCGCCGAACAGTCCCTCGCGATGGGACGGCCTGCGCTGCAAGCCGCACTCGACCACGGAATTGCGGTGAGTTTCGGCACGGACGCCGTCAGCATTGCGCCCGTGGACTTCTTCTCGCAGATGCGCGCGGCGTACGTGCTGCAGCGAAGCGGAATCCCGCCAATGGTGGATGAAGCGTCGGAAGCGATGTCGCCGGTATCGACCCGCGACATCCTTCGGATGGCGACGCTCGGCGGAGCCCAGGCGGCTCATCTCGACCATCTCGTCGGCTCGCTCACCCCGGGCAAACGAGCCGACGTCATCGTCTTGAACGCACGTACGCTCAACGCGGGCCCGATCAACCACGCACCCGGCGCCATCGTCCAGTTGATGGACACAAGCAACGTCGACACGGTCATCGTCGACGGGTGGATGGTCAAACGGGGCGGCCGACTGGTCGGCGTAGATGTGGAGGACGTGCTCGAGCACCTACATCGTTCGGCGGCCGGTATCGTGCGCCGCTCCGGCACGGCAGACGTCCTCCTAACCGGTTGCCGCCAGCGTTAGGCTGCACTCGCACGACCAGCGGCGAACGGCCGGGCGCCCGGCATGCTGCGTATACGCGCAGGGCTGATGCGCCCTGCGCGACAGCCTGTACCCGCGAATCGGCCTCGCTGATCCGACGCAGGGGCGCCGCCGTCGCGCGATCTCGAGGCGGAGAGCATGGACGCACCTCGTCGACTCTGGCATCGCAGCGGTTCTCGGCGTCTTCGGGGGTCGTTGCGGGCTTGCTGCCGAGCCTATCTGTCGGCGAGCACTGCTGACTCGGGCCTGACGTTCGAACGCGGAAACGAGCACTCGCGTCAGTGTGAGCCAGTCGAGTCCCTTCCTGTGGCGTGCAGGTCCACAAGGCCTGCGACGAGCAATCGCAGACCGAAGCGAAACTCGTCTTCCAAAGTCTGCGTGGGTAGGCAGTCGGCGACGGCGACCGTTGCGGGGAACTGCGCAGGATCGAGCCGGCGATACAGAGCGGTGAGGTCGGCCGGCTCGATATTGGCTTCGGTGTTGTGGCCCTGTAGCTGGGCGGCGAACCCGATGACATAGCGGGCCACGGTGGTGTACACCAAAGCCGCGCGTTCGGGGGAGAAGTCGTTGGCGAGCAACATCGCCAAGATCCGCTCACGCAACATCAGCGCGTTGGGGCCGGTCGGTACCTGCTCGATGAGCAGGGGTGCGACACCGCGATGCCGGTGCAGGGTCGAGAACATGGCTTCGGCGGCGGCCGCGCACGCGCGCTGCCAGTCGCCCTCGGGTGCGTTGTCCTCGATCTCCACCTCGCCGAGCACCCGGTCGACCACGTGGCCGATGAGCTCGGCGCGATTGGCGACGGCCCGGTACAGCACCGCCGTGCCGGTGTCGAGACGTTGGGCCAGGGTGCGCATCGACAAGGCGTCGGGCCCTTCCTCGTCGACGATGCGCGTCGCGGTGGCCACGATGCGGTCGAACGGCACCCGTGGGCGGCCGGGGGAGCGGCGTGCCGGAGTCTCGGCGGTATCTGAATCGGAGGCGGTCACAACCTCATTCTCTCGTACCGGCGGACCGGCGCATCCGACCACCATAATATCGGCCACGTCGTTGCCGCTAGGGGTTGACCCAGGAAAGATTATAGGCAACACTGTTGCCATTATGAGTAGACGAGTAGCCGTCGATGACTACATCGACCCTGATTCGCGCTTCGCGCTCGTCGAGGGCCACAAGCTCCACTACAAGCGGGCTGGTGCGGGGCCCTCCGTGCTGCTGCTCCATGGCAGCGGCTCATCACTGCACTGCTTCGACGAGGTGGCCTCGGCGTTGTCCTCGTCCTTCGACGTGATCCGACTGGACCTGCCCGGGTTCGGCCTTACAGGGCCGCGCACAGACCGCGACTACAAGGTGCAAACGTTCGCCAGAACTGTCGCCACATTCTTGGACTCGCTGGGGGTACCGAAGGCTTCGCTGGTGGGCAATTCGCTGGGTGGCAACATCGCCTGGAACTTTGCTCTGGATTACCCGGGACGGGTGGATCGTCTGGTTTTGATCAATGCCACGGGCTATCCGGGTAAATCGCTTCCGCTGGCGCTGCGTCTGGCGAGGAACCCTATCGGTCGGGTGCTGCTGCGGCGCTTGTCGTCTCGCGCGGCCACCGCACGCAATCTGCGCTCGGCGGTGGGGTCGCGGTCGTCGGTGGTGGACGACGCGATGGTCGACCGGGTGCACGCCATGCTGACCCGGCCGGGTAACCAGCAGGCATTCATCGACTTCGCCAATACCGACCAGATCGACCGCACCGCCGAGATCCCGGCCATCACCGCGCCCACGTTGGTACTGCGCAGCGCGTCGATCGACGGTCAGCATTTCACCCGTGACATCCCGGGCTCCCGCGAACGGGTGCACCCTGGCGGCGGGCACCTGCTTCCCGACGAAGACCCGGGATGGGTGGCAGGCGCGGTCCTCGACTTCTTGACCACGGAGCCGACCTCGCGGACGGAAGGCCTGCGATGAAGTACTTCGTGGCCCGCGGCGAAACCCGCCGCTTGAACCAGAACAGCCGCGCCGGACTGCGCGGTGACTTCCTCCGATGCCGCGACGGAGTCACCCACTACGAGCTGACCGGACCCATCGGAGCTGAGACTGTCGTCTTCGTGGGTGGGCTGACCATCCCCCTGTTCTACTGGGACGACCTTGCCGCCGAACTCTTGCGGCGCGGATTTCGCACCCTCACCTACAGCGCCTACGGACGCGGTTACTCCGAGCGTGTGCGAGCTGCCTACGACGAATCACTGTTCGTGCGGCAACTGACCGATCTGACCGAACGACTGGGACTTCACGAGCCCTACCACCTCGTCGGAACCTCGATGGGGGCGCTGGTCGCCATGGCCTTCGCCGCACAGCAGACCGACCGACTGGCGACATTGACCTTGGCGGGCCCGGCTGGCTTACAGCCCGAACCTGCCGCCGCACGGCTGCTGCGCCACGAGTGGTTGGGGACCGTCCTGGCCCGAATTCTGGGCAGCAGAATGCTCGACCGGCACCTCTCGCACAATGTTCGCGACCCGCAACGATCCGCGGCGCTGACGGCGATGGTGCGGGAGTGCTACCAGTTCGAAGGCTCGATCTATGCGTTGGCGGCCACGCTTGCCGATTTCCCGCTGTCCGCCCGCCACGACCTCTACCGGAGTACCGGACACCTACCGGTGCCGCGCATGTTGCTGTGGGGCGACGAAGACCAGGTCACACCCATCACCAGTTACGAGGACGTGTGCGCGTTGCTGGCTCCCACCGAGTCGCACATTCTCTCGCCGTGCGGGCACATGGTCCCCTACGAGGAGCCCGTCGAAATGAGCAAAAGGTTCACCGCTTTCGTCCACGGAGTCAAGGATGGGGTACGGCGATGACGACACCGCCTGATACGGAACTCGTCGACGTTCTTGTCGTCGGCGCCGGGCCCGCCGGCACCGCTTTGGCGATCGATCTGACTCGTCGCGGGCTGGCGATACGGATCATCGACAAGGCCGCGCACGCTTTCGACGGTTCGCGGGCCAAAGGCATCCAGCCGCGCAGCCTGGAAGTCCTCGAGGACCTGGGCGTCCTCGACGACATCCTCGCCGGAGGAGCCACCTATCCACCGTTGGGCATCCATGCCGGCCCCGTGACCATCCCTTGGCACATGCAGTCGCGTAACGAGGTGACATCCGATGTGCCACATCCGAACACGTGGTTGATCCCCCAGTTCCGCACCGACGCCGCGCTGCGCGCCGGGCTGCGGCGACTCGGCGGAACTGTCGAAACAGACTGCGAGCTGCTCGGATTCGAGCAGCGTCCGGATGCGGTGGTGGCGACCGTGGCCGGACCCGGCGGCGTGCACGAGATCGCCGCCCGCTATCTCGTCGGCGCCGACGGCGGCGCCAGCGCGGTCCGCAAGAGCTCGGGTATCGCGTTCGAGGGCTCGACCGACGAGTCCGATCGGATGATCATCGTCGACGCCGTGGTGGAAGGCCTTTCCCGGGACCGCTGGCACGTGTGGCCCAGGCCTGGTGGTCGATTCGTCGGTGCGTGCCCGCTGCCGCATTCCGAGCAGTTCCAGTGGATGATACGGCTGGCGCCCGACGAGCAGCCATCCCTCGACGACGACGACCTGAACACGCGAATCCGCGCCCACACCGGGAGCACGCGTATCCGCCTGTCGCAGATCAGTTGGAAGACGGTGTTCCGCCCCAATATCCGTCTGGCCCAGCAGTATCGGTCGGGACGGATACTCCTCGTCGGTGATGCCGCTCATGTACACACCCCGGCGGGTGCGCAGGGACTCAATACCGGCCTGCAGGACGCCTACAACCTCGGCTGGAAACTCGCTCAAGTGCTCGCGGGGGCGCCCGACAGCCTCCTCGACAGCTACGAGGCCGAACGGCAGCCTATCGCGGCCGGTGTACTGGGCTTGTCGACCAAAAAATACGAGGGGCTGTCCAAACTCGACCCGTCGTCCATCAAACGCGGCAACGACGAACGCCAACTCGGCCTGCATTACCGTGGTGGACCGTTGACAACGGCCGAGGCCGAACGGACCGCGACCCTACAGGTCGGTGACCGTGCCCCGGACGCGAGATTGCTGAATGCGACGGGGGGAGCGCAGCGGCTGTTCGACCTTTTCTCCGGTCCGCACTTCACCGCGCTGGCCTACGGTCCCGCGGCGGCCGCGGACCTGGCAGCACTACCCTGGCCCGCGGCCGGTGCGGAACTGAGACGAGTCGCCATCGACAGCGGGAAGCAGGCGGCGGTCGATGTGGCCCTTGTCGACATCACCGATTCCTTCGCTCGGATCTACGGCGTGAGCGACTCCACGCTGCTGTTGATCCGCCCCGACGGCTACATCGGCGCTATCGCCACCACCGACCGGACGTCACGGACGCTGAAGGCCCTCAGCGCGATGACCCCGGAGTTGGCGGCTACCTCTGCGCTGCATACCCCGGAGACGCAGGCATGACTCGCAACGTCCTTCGCTGGAATCGCCCTCTTGCCAGCCGGGAGTGCGAGGACGGCGATACGGCGATCATTTCGGCCAGGGCTGATGTTCGAACGTTGGAGCCTCGATGCTGTGGCATCTAGCGGTGGACTTCGGACTGGGTGCACCCCTGCATTTCGTCGCCTCGCGCGAGGCGGCCATCGCATTCGCCCGCGAGTCCACCGAAGGTGGTTGGGCGCGCGCGGCCGCGGTCGACCAGCAGGTGGACGAAAGCTACCCAGCGATGCCGTGCCAGAGACTGTACCCGGTACCGAGCGCAGCGGATCGCACGCGCAGCACCCATCGTCTCTGATACCTGCGCGAGATGGCATACGGGATCGTGGGCTGTGCGCGCCCAAGTCCCGCGCGAAATTCAGTGGCCGGGAGGCGGCCGCTGGAGTCGGCCTGAGCTGACCGCTGCTCGTTGGCAGACCTGGCGGCCGCGGCTGCATCGGTCTGGTTGTCGACGTGCATCGGCATCCAGGTGACTCGACGCATTCCCGGCGCCGAGCGCAGCGGCCGGCGGGCTACGACGTCGGGCGGAGCCGGCCTCGGTCGCCACCGTCCGCTGACTGTCCTGTTTTGGAGGAGTTTCGATGCGTAATCGCAGTGCGACCCCGGCTTATGAGCCCGATCTCTACTCCCGGGCGGCGATACACGACCCTTATCCGCACTATGCGCGGCTGCGCGAGCTGGGGCCGGTGGTGTGGCTCGCGAAGCAGCGTGCTTACGCGTTGCCTCGTTACGCGGAATGCAAAGCCGTGCTGCTGGATGACAAGACCTTCGTCTCCGGCGCGGGCGTCGCGTTGAATCCGGTGGCCAACCGCCTCGCCCGCGGCACCACCCTCAACAGCGACGGCGAGGACCACAGCCGTCGGCGCGCCCTGCTGGCGCACCGACTCACACCCAGGGCGCTGCGCGCGATGCGGGCAACGGTCGACCAGCAGGCAGTGGCGGCGGTCGAGGCCGCGGTCTCGCGCGGTGCGATCGACGGTGTCGAACTCGCGACGGCCCTCCCGATGTCGGTCGTACCGGATCTGATCGGCTGGCCACAACACGGTCGCGAGCACCTACTGCGATGGGCCGGTGCGACCTTCGACTCGTTGGGTCCGATCAACGGCCGATCGATCCGGACCGCCCCGGCGAGTGCGGAGATGATGCGCTTCACCCGGCGGATCGCCCGCGATCGAGACCTCCTCCCCGGTAGTGCGGGGGAGGAGGTCCTGCGGGCTGCCGATGAAGGCAAGGTCCAACACTCGGAATGCCCGGCGTTGCTGATCGATTACCTCGCACCGTCGCTGGACACCACGATCGGCGCCATCTCCAGCGCGTTGTATCTCTTCGCCACCCACCCCGACCAGTGGCAGATGCTGCGGGCGGACCCGGCCAAGATCCCGAACGCGGTGAACGAGGTGGTGCGGTACGAGTCACCACTGCGAGCCTTCTCGCGCAAGGCGATTCGCGATACGACGGTGTCCGGCACCACGATCCCGAGAGACGCGCGGGTGGTCGTCATCTATGCCTCCGCCAACCGAGACCCATGCGAGTGGAAAGACGCGGACACGTTCGACATCCGCCGCGACGCCGCCCGGCAACTCGGCTTCGGGCACGGCACCCACGGGTGCGCCGGACAGGGCCTGGCCCGGCTTGAAACCCAAGCCGTTCTGCGTGCGCTGGTCGACCGCGTCGCACGCATCGAGATCGCCGGCCCAGGCGAATGGGCGACCAACAACATCATCCATCGCTTCGAAAGCCTTCCCCTCCGATTGATTCCCGCCTGAAGGCACTCGCGATGAAGATCTCCGTCGACTACTCCCGCTGCGAAGGTCATGGCCTATGCGCCGCACAGGCCCCCGCTGTATTCACCCTCGATGACGACGCCCAACTGATCTACCGATTCGAGGGCGCCGATGTTCCCGACGAGTACGTCAAGGTTGCCAGAGCGGCCGTCGACTCCTGCCCGGTAGCCGCCCTCCGAGAACAGTCATGAAACCGCTCGGCTGGAATCTCGGCAATGCCGGATCGACTGTCATGGCTGATGGAAGGCGAGGATCGCGACGCTACTTCGTCAGTCCGAGCAGCGCGGCGGTCAGACCGTAGTCGGGGCCGAAGTCCTGCATGTTCCCGGTACGGCAGCCGTCGGCCTTCATCTGTATGCGCTCGCAGAACAAGCTGATGATTTCACCGTTGAGGGCGGTGGGAACGATGAAATGAACTCGCGCTCGACGGTTCTCGCGGTCGACGAGATTGTCGATGTTCTGCAGCACCATGGGTGCGAGGTCGGCGACTTCGGTAAGACCGGAGGCGTTGTCGCGAAGCTGGCGGGTTACGTTCGTAAGTCCGGTCAAGGTGCCCGCGAGTTGGTCTTGGTACTGCCCGAGCGCGCCGGAGGTATTGGCCAGGAAGGCGGTCAGCTGGTCGAGGGTCGCCTGCAAACCGGAGGATTGCTCGGCGAGCAGACCGGACATCTGGGTCATCCGGTCGCTGAAATCGCGGATCGTTTGGTCGTTCTCGGCGAGTATCGTGGTGAGCTCGTTGAGCCTGAGGACGATGTTCGAGACCGCGTCCTTGTTGTCGACACCGACCTTCAGTGCGGCCGATAGCGCTTCGAGGGTGTCCCGGATCTTTGCGCCGTTGCCATCGAGCATGGGGTAGAGGACCCGACCCGACATCGGGCCGAGCCCCTCGGCTCCTTCCTGCGGCTTCAGTGCCGCCGCGAACTGATCGATGGTCTTGATCATGGTGTCCAACTCGACGGGGGTCTTGGTCCGCGACTTCGGCAGGTGAGCACCGTCGGAGAGAGTTTCGCCCTGGGTGTAGACCGGAGTGAGCTCGATGTGGCGATCGGTGACAATGGACGGCGAGATAATCGCCGCCACTGCCTCTTCCGGAATCTTCACCTGAGGTTCGATCGACAAGCGCGCCTCGATGAACGTGCCTTTCGGGGTGACCTTCTCGACCTTGCCGACCTCTAGTCCGAGGACGGTGACCGGGTTTCCTTCGTAGATGCCGGCGATGTTGTCGAAATCAGCGGTGATGTGCGTGGTGTCCCGCCACGCGTCGTCGGCCGCGTTCGGCAGTAGCGAGCAGCTGCCCATCGAAATCGCCGTTGCGCTGATCGCGAGAATTTTGACCGGTCCGAACTTGATCGCCGAATGGAACTTCAGCACACACGCCTCACTGTCTTGCCTGATACTGCACCCCCTTTGGGGATGAAGATCGCTCGGTTGTAGGGGAGCGATCTCGCGGAATCCCGCCGGGTGCCTTCTCCTGTGCTCGGACACGCGGGGCGGAAGCGTTCTCTCGCTCGACGGTCCAACTAATTCGGCTACACCGTATCCGAATTAGTCGGTGTTGCCAAGCCGCCGACGGCTCCGTCGACGCATGTCGAAGCAGCGGGTCGCGCCGTCCCCCTTGTGGCCGCGGCCTCGCCGGTGGAGCGGCGATCGAATCTCGTGCGCTCGCCGAGTCGGGCGGCAGCGTTGCGGGGTCGTCCATTGACGGCCGCGATTATAACGGCGACACTGTAACCATTATGAGTGGACGCGTTGCTGTCGGTGAGCAGATCGGCCCGGAGTCAGTCCGGGGCCGGCCCCTCGACGGGGGTACCAGCGCGCCGTCGCCGCAGCCGATCACCGGTCGTTTGGACGCGCGGGCACGCAGCGCTCTTCGCACACGTGCGGCACTGATCCGCTCCGGGCGGTGGGCATTGGCCAGCGATCTGGCCGGGAGGATCGGCATCGCCGGTCTGGCGCGGGAGGCCGGTGTCGCGACCGGATCCTTTTACAACCACTTCAATAGCAAAGACGAACTTTTCGATACAGTCATCGCCGAGGTGATCGAGGAGGTGGCGCGGATCCTCGACAGCGCTGCCGCGGGTATCGATGACCCTGCCGACATAGTCCTCGCGCACTTACATGCGCTCGGCGAGGTCGGCATCGGCCACCCTGATATCGCCGCGATCGTCCTTTCGATGAGATACCGGATCCTCGAAGATCCGGACGTCAGATCACGTCTGGCCGCGGGCATTCGGTCCGGCGTGTCGGCGGAGCGCTTCCACGTGCACGATCTGAGCGCCGCTCTCGATCTGCTCGGCGGAGTCGTCCTGGCGATGCTGCGAACGTCGCAGCGCGATGCGGCCGCCTTGACAGCGACATGGATGGATGTCCTCGCGCAGCAGGCGCTCAATTCGCTGGGCCACCGTTGAGGGCACAGCGAACTGGCGTCACGCTGAACGGATCAGGCGGAGCCCATCGACCGGTCTCCGCCGCCGTTCCTGCCCCGCATTCCCCGCTGCTCTTCTCAATGCGCGGAGCGCCGGCGATGTTCGGCCAGACTGTCCAGCCCGAAATCCGAGCGCAAATCTCGCCAGACCGAGTGGGCATGGTTGGCCTGGCGCTGGGTGTTGTCGTATTCGATGAGCAGCTCGGGGCCCTGGATTCGGTAGTAGTGCGGTTCCCCGGCCTCGAGGCTGCCTGCCCATCCGAAGTGAACCTCGTCGAGTACGTCGTCGGCTGCATAGTACGCGGCGTGGACTTCGGCGAGTGCGCTCGGCGCACGACCGGTGTACAGGCTGATCAGCTGCCGTAATACATGCCGATGCTCTGGGTCGAGGTCGCGCGCGGACAAACCTCGGGGGGGAATGGAGATCGCCATGGCCGCATGGTCGGCTGCGGTGTATCCGCTCCCGCTTTCGGCGCGCATGTCGATGTCGTCGACCAACTTTCGCAGCGCCGGATCGGTGAATCTGCCGCGCCAGAGATCCTGCATGTGCATCATCGCGTCGCCGTGAGCGATCGTCGGTCGGTTGCCGGAGACGATGTCGGATATGGCACTGGTGTGCAGTAATGCCGTGTGGTATCGGTCGGAGTCCAGTGACCGGGCCAGGCGCCGCGCCGTTTCTTCCGGCCCGCCCAGCGGCCGTAGCGTGCCGCCGAGCAGGGCGGTGCCGGCTGGATCGGCTCCGATGAAGCACGGTGTCGTCGAGACGATGCGTCCGCCGATGACGAGGTTGTTCAGCGAGATGTGGTGGCCGCCGAAGCGCCATGCCCAGACCCGGTCACCCGGTCGGCCGAACAATCTCAGCCAGTACAGGCCGGGATCCCGGCCCCGTTGCCGTCCCCAGCGGACTTGCCATCCTTCGACCCGATCGAGGACGTTCTCCAGGCCCATCACGGTGGCGACGGTCGCGTACCCGGCCTCGGACAGTCCCGAGGCGACCAGTCGCATCGCCAAGCCCTGCTGACGTGCGGTCTGGTCGCGCAGCGCGAGTCCACCGTGGTCGGTCGGGGTGTAGAACCAACGAAGCCGCTCGGCCTCCGCGTCCGGAGCCAGAGGCGAGTCGAACTGCGCTCGAGTCAATTGATCCGGGGCGAGCGATTCCAGCCATGCTGCCGCGCAGGCAGCCATGTTGGTGGCGACCAACTCGCGGACCGGAGCAAACGTGGCCTCATCCGGCGACATCGAGCATGACCTTGATCGCGTTGTCTCGCCGTTCCGCGTAGGTGTCGAAAGCTTCGGCGATGTCTTCCAGGGGGAAATGATGGGTCACCAGGGCGCTGGTGTGCAGTCGTCCCCGCGATGCCAGCGACAGGGCCCTGGCTACCGAGCGTGCACCTTCGCCGCGGACGGTATGGATCGAGATTCCGTTCATGACAGCGTGATTGAGGTCGGCGGTCACCGGCTGTTCGAAGAATCCCGCCAACACGATTCTGCCGCCGCGCTTGACCATGTGGATCGCGTCGTCGACGGCGCCCGCAGCCCCGGAGCACTCCACAACGATGTCGGGGCCGAGTCCGCCGGTGATCTCCCGAACCGCGGCGACGGCGTCCTCCTCGCGGGAGTTGATCAGATAGTCGGCATCGAATCGCTTCCCGATCTCCAGTCGGCTGTTGCGGGTGCCCACGAGCATCACCGGGTCGGCTCCCAGTTCGCGGGCGACCTGGACGGCCATCAATCCGATGGGGCCGGGACCGATCACCGCGACGCCGGCGCCGACCAGCAGCGAGTCGAGTGCGTCGAAAGCATGCATCACGGTGCCGACGGTGGTCAGCACGACGGCCGAGTCGAAGTCGATGTCATCGGGAAGCCGGTACAGCGTGGAGACGTGGTTGACGACATATTCGGCGAAGCCGCCGTTGACCGTCATCCCCTGTACCCGATGGCCTTTGGCGTGGTTACCGTAGTTCAAGCAGTCCGTGTAGGAGCCGGACAGGCAGTTCACGCATCGCATGCAGCCCCGATGCGCCTCGGTGACGACGCGATCGCCGACGGCGAACTCGTCTACGGCGCTGCCGACCGCGGCCACGACGCCCGCGTACTCGTGCCCGGGGATGAAGGTGTCCGGCGCCGGGCCGGCTCCGTGGAAGAAGCGACGGCTGCGGACCTTGAGGTCGGTGCCGCACAGTGATGCCCGATGCACCCGCACAAGAACGTCGTCCGGGCCGGGGCGGGGCACCGGCATGGTTTTGGTCTTGATAATTCCCGGCTCGCCGATCACTGCCGCGAGCATTGTTTCCGGAAAGGACATCACATTGCTTTCGTTGTCGTTTTATGGTCCATCGGGAGGCTATGTGAGCGATTTATTTCGTGTCCAACGGCGCGGCGGCGGTCATCGTTGGACAACCGTTGCCGATCGTGCCGGATGCTGCACGTATAAGTTTTCCCTATAGGGTGTGGCGGATATTCGTATTGGGCACATTCGGTGGCCTGGTGTTACGGTGCGGAATATCTGGAAATGCCGGAATCATCGGCGTTCGTTCGAGGAGTGGACTTTTGGATCTCGAGATTGCCGGTCGAACCGCACTGGTTCTGGGCGCGGGAGGTGGCCTGGGTGGCGCCATCGCGGAGAAATTGGCGGCCGAGGGCGCCGAGGTGGCTGTGGCCGATATCCATCGCGAAGCCGCCGAATCCCGCTGCGAAAAGATTGTCGCGGCCGGCGGCCGGGCCATAGCGGTGGCATGGGACATCGCCGACCTCGATGCCATCGAAGGCAACGTCACACTGATCGAGCGAACCCTCGGCCCGGTGGACATCCTGGTCAACAACACCGGCGGGCCGCCGCCCGCGCCGATCCTGGGCCGGCCATCCGCGATATGGCTCGAACATTTCCGTTCCATGGTGCTTTCGGTGATCGCCATCAGCGACGAACTCGTCCCGGGTATGCGGACGCGCGGATGGGGCCGCGTCATCACGAGCACCAGTTCGGGGGTCATCGCGCCGATTCCCGGTCTCGGCCTGTCGAACAGTCTCCGTGCCGCATTGCTCGGCTGGTCCAAGACGCTGGCGCGGGAAGTCGCCGCGGATGGTGTCACCTGCAACATCGTCGTGCCGGGCCGGATCGGCACCCGTCGCGTCGAGCGTCTCGACCAGATCAAATCCGAAGCGGAGGGCCGAACCGTCGAACAGGTCGTGGCCGACAGCGTCGCCACCATCCCAGTCGGCCGCTACGGCGACCCGGACGAATACGCGGCGACGGTGGCGTTCCTGGCGAGCGTTCCGGCGTCGTACATCACCGGCACGGTGGTGCGCGTCGACGGCGGTCTCATTCCCAGCCTCTGATACTCACTGCGACAAAGGATCTCAACAATGGCCGTGCTCACCCGTGAGGCGAGGGGCGTCTTCGCCATCGCGCCCACCCCCTTCGACGAGGAAGGAGCGGTGGACTTCGACTCGCTGCACCGGTTGGTCGATTTCTACGAATCGGTCGGCGTCACCGGGATCACTTTGCTCGGCCAGATGGGGGAGGCGCCCAAACTGGCTCATGACGAGGCGACCCGAATCGTGCGGCACGTGCTGCGGAGGACTCGACTCCCGGTCGTCGTAGGGGTCTCCGCTCCCGGCTACGCCGCGATGCGCGCACTGACCGGTGAGGTCATGTCGGCGGGCGCGGCAGGCGTCATGGTCGCACCGCCCAACATCTTGCGCACCGACGACCAGATCGTCGGCTATTACGAGGGCGTCGCGGCCGCGCTCGGCGACTCGATTCCCCTCGTCGTGCAGGACTATCCCTTGTCGTTCTCGGTTGTCATGAGCGCACCGGTCATCGCGCGTATCTCCCGCGCCATACCGAACTGCGTCATGCTCAAGCATGAAGACTGGCCGGGTCTGGAGAAGATCAGCGCACTGCGGCAGTTGGAAGCCGAGGGCGAAATGCCGAGGCTGTCGATCCTGTGCGGCAACGGGGGACTCTTCCTCGATTTCGAGACCGCGCGGGGCGCTGACGGCGCCATGACCGGATACTGCTTCCCCGAGATGCTGGTCGATGTGGTCGGTCATACCGCGGCGGGCCGTTGCGAGGAAAGCCATGACATCTTCGACGCGCATCTGCCGTTGCTGCGATACGAACAGCAGCCGGGTGTGGGCCTGGCGGTGCGTAAATACGTCATGCAACGGCGCGGCCTGCTCGCCTCCGACACTCAGCGCGCGCCCCGCAGCGTGCTCTCGAGCCGGGCGCGGTCGGAAGTCGACCATTTGCTTGCCCGGCTCGCTCGCCGGGACAGTCGGGCGAATCGGGTCGCATGACGCGCTCGTTCTGCGTCTGCGGCCAACGGCGGTAACCTCCTCCGATGCGACTGCGCCAGCTGGAGTACTTTCTCGCCGTCTGGGAAAGCGGATCGTTCAGCGCCGCCGCGGCACGGCTGTATGTCTCGCAGCCGTCGCTGTCGCAGCAGATGCGTCTATTGGAGAAGGAACTCGGCGCGCAACTGCTCGAACGGGGCCGCCATGGCCTGGCCCTCACGCCCGCGGGACGGGCCTTCCTGCCGCACGCCGAGCGTGTGTTGCGGGCTGTCGGCGAAGCCGCGGATGCCGTGTACCAAGTAGTCGAGGGGCGAAGCGGCGACGTGCATGTGCTGACCGTCCGGTCGATCGCCTCCGGCATCCTGCCCCCGAGCGCCGTGCGGTGGCACTCCCTGTTCCCGACGGCGGTCCTTCGGGTGCACGACTTCTCGCACCGCCGCGCTCTCGAGGAGGCGGTTCGCAGCGGGCAAGGCGACATCGCGGTCGGACCGCGGCCCGAACTGTGGGAGGGGCCCGTCGTCTCACTCGGTTATGAGGAGATGGTGCTGGTCGGCCCGGCAGGGCGGCACACGGGTTCCTCGGTGGAGCTCGACGAACTGGCCGCAGCCGACTGGATTCTCTACGAGCCCGAGCAAGGCATGAGCGAGATAGTGGACCGGACGGCCACCGCCCTCGGATTCACCCCACGCGCCGTCGCGCGTACCGGACAGGTGGCGGCCGCACTGCTCTTCGCCATGGAGGGCTTGGGAGTCGCGCTGGTGCCCAACAACGCCGTACCCGGCGGCTGGATACAGCACGCCAGAAGAATTGGCAACGGGGTCTACCGGGAGATCGTCGCCTACAGCCGCAACACGCCGACGCAACTCGCGCAGCGGTATCGAGACCTGCTCATCGCCCTCGAGTTGCCACTCACCTCGGCCACGGATCTTCCCGCGGGCGCTTTGCGCTGCTAGTAGCCGGGCCATCGTCGGGGTCGGCGCGTTCCCGGAATTGTGACGAAGAGATGAGTCGCCGAACAGCAGCACCGCCTCCCGCCACGACGGCTGCGGTGGGGCGTGCGGGAACACAGGGCATCCTGCCTGGTGTGGCATCTCAGACGTCGGCGAGGACGCCCGAGCGCCTTCGGTGACCAGCGCTCAGCGGGCGAGTGATGCGACGACGAGGTAGGTCACCGCCAACAGGGCGGTGACGATGGCCGGGATCATGTCGGCGAGCTTGTCCTTGGTCCGGACGTGGGTGATGAGCGCCCCTGCCATCAGCAGCACGATTGCGACCCCAGCGAGCCGGCCGATCGGATGCCAGCCGATACCGATCAAAAGCCCTGCCGCACCGACGATTTCCAAGGCTCCGAGGACTCGGTAGCCGGACACGGGGATCCCGGCGTGGGCGGCGCGTTCACGCATGGCCTGCACGGCGAGCACCTTCGGCGCTCCCACGGCGATCATCTCGAGCGCCAGCAAGGCGGGCAGAACAATTGATGCGATCGTCATCGATCGCTCCTTTTCTCTCGGAGGTGTTGTAGGCGTTCGTGCCGAGGACCGACGACGCGCCTTCGTTGACATGTCCCAACACCACCTCAAATGTTGACGGCCATCAATATAATGCAATTTATTGATGGCCGTCAACATATAATGGGCCCACGCATCGGGTGCCCATCGCGGGGCATGGCAGCGTGAGCGAGCAGCGCGCGACCACATCGGGATCGAGTGGACGAAGTCATCGGTGAGTGCGCTGGCGCAGGTCGGTCGTGAATCCTGTCCGGATGCTCAGCTGTCGGGCGCGGTGACCAGGTGATCGAGCGATCCCTGCAGGCGACCCCGCCGGATGGGGACGCAGGATTCGGGGAATTCTTGGACGATCTCGACATCGAGGGCATCGAGCCGTTGCAGAAAACGGGGCAGGTGCCGCATGGCGCCGGTGGGCAGGTCGTGCAGGACGACCAAACTCCATGGCCGCGACCTGATGTCGGCCAGGCATCGCTCGACCCAGTCGTCGGGGCGGTCCCAGTCGTGGGGAATGCAGTTCCACAGCACGCACGTGTAGCCGTGTCGGCACAGGTAGCCCACCGCGTTCGGCGAGAAAAGCCTCCGATCGAGGACACCTCCACCGCCGAAGGGCCGAAACAGCTTGTCGGGGTGGGTAAGCCTCCCGATGACCTCCTGCGCGCCCTCGATTTCCCGGATCGGCAGATCGGGGGCGCCCGCGTCGTCGCCGAACTGGATCGAGTGAGTCATGGTGTGATTGCCGATCCAATGTCCCTCGGCCGCAGCACGTTCGGTTGCTCGCCGCGCGCCCGATCGCGCGAGCTCGGCGCCGACGACGAAGAAGGTCGTGCGGATGCCGTGGTCGGCCAGTGCATCGAGCACGGTGGCGGTGGCCGGGCTGGGTCCATTGTCGAAACTGAGCGTCACCTTCGTCACGGTCGCCCTCGCTGGTCAGGCGCCGCGGGCGCGGAGCCCGGCCACGACCATGCCGGCGACGAATTCGGCGTGCCGGCGAACCGCCGCGGGGTCGAGTGGATCGAGTGGGTTCAGCCTCGCCGCCAGAGGGACCAGACTGAACGGCGCGGTAGCGCCGTGCGCAACCAGGAAATGCACGGTGCGAATGTCTTCCTCGGCCAGCACCCCGCGGTCGACGAGCACCTTCAGCGGCGCGGTGATCCGGTGATACAACGGTCCGACGTGCGCGTCGAACAGGTACGTCAGCCGAGGCCCCTCGGTGGCGCCTTCTACCGTGACCAGCCGCAGGATCTGTGGGTGGGTGGCGTGCAGTTGAAGGAATTGCACGATCGTCGCGCGTACCGCTTCGAGTAGGTCGCGCTCGGCCAACTCCGCATCCACGCTCATGTGGTCGGCGATCTCGCCGAACGCCCAGTCGACCGTGGCGTACCACAGCCTCTCCTTGGAGCCGAACCGCTGATGGACGAGGTTGTGGCTCACTCCGAGCTCGCGATTGAGCGCCGCCACCGAGGTGCCGTCGAATCCGTATTCGGCGAACACTCTCAACGCCGCGGCCAGGATGTCGGTCAACGAGGCTGGTGACTGCTCGGCCGGTGGTCGTCCTTTTCGTGTCTGCGTCGCCATCCGCCCAGTTTAGGACAACATGTTGACGACCATCAACTTGTGTGGTTTATTGATTGTCATCAACTTTTATGACGCGGGACACAGGGAGGTGGCCGATGCGCAGAGAAGAACAGATGGTCGGCAACACATTCGCGTATCGATTCGCTGATCCGGCCGCGGATCATGTGCTGCTGGTTCAGCACGGAATCGGCGGCCATGGCGGCATCTACGACAATTTCGCCGCACACTATGCCCGGTTGGGAGCCGAGGTCTGGTGCATGGATGCTCCCGGCCACGGCCGCTCGTGCGTGGACCGACGCGCCGGCCAGTTCACCATCGAGGAGTGGATCGAGGCGGCACTGCAGCTGACCGACCACATTCGTGCCGCCACCGGACTGCCGGTATTCATCAAGGGCTCCTCGCTCGGCGCGTCCGCCGCCTACGGCGCCTACGCCGCGTCGCAGGATTTCGCGGGCGCGATTTTGATGGGATTCGCCATCCCGTCCTCACCGCTGATCCCGACCGACAACGCCTTCCGCACACAGGCGTTCGATCAGATGGTCGCCCTGTTCGGTCCGGCGCTGCGCTTCGATATCGACCAGTACATCGATTTCGACACCGACTACGGGTTCCGCGGCGCGGGCAAGCAGAAGCATCAGGATCCGCTCAACACCTGGACTTACGACCTGGCCTCGTGGGCGTCGATCCTGCGCTACGACCCCGCCGTGCCGTTGTCGGCCAACACCAAACCGATCCTGTTCGCCGTCGGGGAGAAAGATCCGATCTTCCCTCCCGCCGCGGCCCAGGCCGTCGTCGACGCCACCACCGGCCCCGTCGAACTGCACATTCACCCCGAAGGGGTGCACCAGCTGATGTTGTTCCACACCGCCGACTACGCCGATGTCGTGCGGACCTGGTGCCACAAGCAGTTGCTCGACTCCGCCACCGAAAAGGACTGACCATCATGACCGCCACCCAACCCATCGGCGTGAACCACCTGGCCATCGCCACCCGCGACATCAAATCTCAGATCGCGTTCTTCACCGATGTCCTCGGCCTGCCGCTCAAGGCGCTGTACCGCATGCACGGAGCCGAAGGCGCCTGGCACGGGTTCGTCGAACTCAACCCCACCTCCTACATCGCGTTCGTGTACCACCCCGACAACCCCGACACTCGCGAGCTCGGCGTCACCCATGCCGCCGAACCGACCGGACCGGTCGCGCCCGGTGCCATGCAGCATGTCGCACTGCATGTACGCGATCTCGACGAACTGCTGAGTTTGCGCGACCGCATCCGCAGTCGAGGGATCGTCGTGCTCGGCCCGATCGACCACGGGTTCTGCCGGTCGCTCTACCTCGCGGGCCCGGAAGGTCTGCTGGTCGAACTCACCACCGGCGACGCCATCGACGACCGCGCCTGGATCGACCCGGAAGTGGTCGAGATCAACGGCATCAGCGCCGAGGAACTCGAAACCTACAGGCACCCAGCACCATTCACCCGACCGCTCGAGCCGGTGGCCCAACCGGCCTACGACGAGACCAAACCCCATATGGCCTATCCCGACGAGGTCTACCGGCAGATCATCGCCATGCCTGACGAGCTGGTGTGGCAGATGGCCAGCCAGACCGATCCGCCGGTCCGCCTCGACTGATCCCAGCGACCGATGGCCGACCGTGCACCGCACCGTCCCGGCGGTGCACGGCCCACCCGACCGAAAAGGACATCCGCCCCTCTCATGAAGCTCGCCAATCTCGACGGCCGTGCCACGCTCGTCACCGATACCGGCATCATCGACCTCGCCAACGCCTCCGACGGCGTCCTGCCCAGCGATCCCGATCAGGCCGTGGCGCACATACGGCAGATCCGCGCCTGGTTCAGCGGCAATCGGCCCCATGTGGATGCCCGTGTGACGGGCGCGCAGTTGCTCGCCGATCTGACACGGCTCGGTCCGCCGGTGCGTGCGCCACGCCAGATCTTCGCCGTTGGGCTGAACTACGCCGACCACAGTGACGAAACCGGGCTCGCACTGCCCGAAAACCCGCTGGTCTTCACCAAATTCGCCTCCGCGATCACCGGCCCCGGTGACGCGATCCCGTTGCCTACCGGCACCTGTGACTGGGAGGTGGAACTCGTCGCCGTGATCGGTGTCGGCGGACGTCACATCGCTACCGAGCAGGCCATCGACCACGTCGCCGGATTCTGCATCGGTCAGGACATCTCCGAGCGTCGATCACAAATGGCCGGCACCGCACCGCAATTCAGCCTCGCCAAAAGCTACGAGCGGTTCGCGCCGATCGGCCCGTGGCTGACCACTCTCGACGAACTCGACGACCCCAACGATCTGGCCATCGAAGCCGTCCTCGACGGCGAGACCGTGCAATCGGGCCGCACCAAGCGGATGATTTTCGACGTCGCCGCGCTGGTCTCCCACCTGTCGGGCATCTGCGAGTTGTTCCCCGGCGATCTGATCTTCACCGGCACCCCGGCCGGCGTCGGCTACTCCCGCACCCCGGCACGGTTCCTCGCCCCGGGCAACATACTGCGCTCGACGATCGAGGGCCTCGGCGAGCTGCGCAACCCCTGCACAGTCGCATAACGACGCGAAGACCTCGACAGACCGGCAACACGGGAGGTAAATGCGGCGTCAAATCGCGCCGCGAACCTGTGAAGCGTCTCCACCTCTCCGTCGCGGATGGCGTAGTCGTCCTCGTTGTCGATCGCGTGACTGATCAGACCGTTGAGCCCCGGCCGTGGGTATGCATCGTTCGCCAGCCGAGACCGCTCTGGATGAGGATGTCGGCGATCTCGGGGCCGTACAACTTGGTCGACTGGCTGACCGGCAGCCCGGCGCTCATGGTCACACGCTGCTCGGGTTTCAGCTCGGCGCTCTGCGGCCACCACAGTGCCAGCATGACCAGTTTGAATCCGATCATCATGTCGGCGAAGGGGACGAAGAACGTCAGCAGCATCACCAGGTAGTGCTCGGGGCGGGCGGCCAGGAATACCCGTCTTGTCCCGCAACCCCAGCGCGCAGAGGGCGACGACCAGAGCGACGACGACCTTGGGATCGAGCAGACCTACGTGACCGCCGTCGACCGGGGAACGCCACGACCGGGCGCGAGCAACGCTTGGATTCCGGAGCCTGCACGACCGCGTACAAAGCCACGTCGACGACTCCGCGTTCGTCCTCACGGGTAAAACGGCACTTTGGCCGCGCGCAGCTGGTCGGCGCGCGCGTCGGACCAGACAACCGTGCCCAAGTGGGTTCGGTCGAGCCGATAGCCCAGCGCACGCTCGCCGTCGATCGGGTCGATGTGCTGTCCGGACAGGATCGAGCGCACCCGAGCGGTGCGGGCGGCCATCTGGTTCTGTAGCCACCGGTCCCGCTCGTCCTGCTAGGCGGTCACGATTCGCTGGGAAACGCGATCGATATAGGCGAACGAACGGTCGGTCATCTCGGCCACCGCGGAGGTGATGAGGGCGACGTCGTCAGTCGCCGCGGTGAGCTCGCCTCCGTGGCGTCGCTGTGCATGGGCTCATCCCCGAGATCTTCCCGACCGGGCGGACTCGGCAGAACTCGGCCTCCGACCGCCTACGATCCGCAGCGCGAGGTCCGCGTAATAGTCGCCGATCTCCTCCGGTGACCAGGAACCGCCCTCGTGGTACCAGCGCGCGATATCTATTCCCAGCGAGAGCAGCGCGGTCGCGGCCATATGGGTATTCGTGTTCTCGAACACCCCCGCGGCAGCCCCTCGCTCGATCAAGCTCCTGACCTCTCCTTCGATCGCACGCCGGATTTCCTTGATCTCTTGTTGATGTTCCGGGCTCAAAGCGGCGAGCTCGTAATTGATGATCCGGGCGACGGTGTGGGCGCGGGCGTGATGGATCGTGAACTCTTTCATCACGGCGAGCAGCTGCCCGGCGGGGTCTTGTGCCGAGGCGATGGCGGCGCGGACCCGCTCCAGGGTGTCCAGGTGACCGGCGCGTGAGATCTGATAGAGCAACTCTTCCTTGGAACGGTGGTACACGTAGATCGTCCCGGTGCTCACTCCGGCGATCGACGTGATGTCGCGGGTCGTGGAGCCGTGGAAGCCGCGTTCGGCGAAGGCGACCACCGCCGCGTCGAGCAGCCGCGCTCGGGTCTGGTCCGCGCGCGATCGGTCCTCTGTATCGGTCACCTGGACAGTATGGCGCTACACGGCGAGCACGAGTTTGCCGGTGTTGGCTCCCGTGAACAGCATGTTCAAGGCTTCACCGAAGCGGGCGACACCGCCGTGCAGGACATGCTCCCTGCTCTTGATCCTGCCCTCGGCCAGCCAACCGGAGATCTCCGCGATGGCCTCGCCGTAACGATCCGCATAGTCGAAAACGACGAAGCCCGTCATCGACGCCCGGGAGACCAGCAGCGACATGTATCGCGAAGGCCCCGGAGGAAGCTTCTCCGCGTTGTACGCCGAGATCGCGCCACAGAGGACGATGCGGGCGCCGCGCCGGAGATCGGCGAGCGCCGCATCGAGAATGTCACCGCCGACATTATCGAAATAGACGTCGATTCCCTCCGGAACGACCTCCCGTAGCCGCAGCAGGACGTTCTCACTCCGATAGTCGATGGCCGCGTCGAAGCCGAATTCCTCGGTCAGCATCCGGCACTTCTCAGCGCCGCCCGCGATTCCGATCACTCTCGCACCTTTGATCTTCGCGATTTGACCGGCGACGCTGCCGACGGCGCCCGCGGCCGCGGAGACCACCACGGTGTCCCCGGCTCGGAGTTGGCCGACCTCGAGCAGCCCGAAATAGGCTGTCATTCCCGGCATTCCGAGCGTACCCAACCAAGTCGGACCGTCCGCCGAAGTCAGATCGACTTTTTGCACTCCCCGGCCGTCATGGATCGCGTACTCGGTCACGCCGAAAGTTCCGCTGACGGCGTCGCCGACGGCGAAGTCGGGATGCGTCGACTCGACAACGGTGGCGATATCCAGTGCACGCATGACCTCCCCGACACCGACCGGCGGGACATATGATCGGACGTCGTTCAGCCAGCCGCGCATGGCCGGATCGAGGGAGATGAAATCGACCTTTACCAGGATCTTCCCGGGGGAGAGCGCGGGAAGGTCCTCGGTCGTCAGGTTCCATGTGTCCGCGTCGGGCAGCCCCGACGGCCGTTTCGCGAGCCGCACCTGCTGGGTAGTTGTCACGGGATCTCCTTTCGTTCGCCGAACAGATCGGGCCGGACAGCGTCGAGTTCCGAGCTGCCGGCCGGAATCGGTCATTCAGCGTTGCTCCAACGGCAGCCCGACGAGGTCCGCCAGCAAGCTCCTATGGTGGCCGGGACTTCCCAGCCCGATCTGGTCGGCCTTGGCTCGCTTGAGGTAGAGGTGCGCCGGGTGTTCCCAGGTCATGCCGATCCCGCCGTGCAATTGGACGGCTTCCTCGGCGGCCCGCACCGCGACATCGCCGCAGTAGGACGCCGCGACGGCGGCGGCGATCACGCTGTCGCGGTCGTCCGCCGCGAATGTTCCCGCCGCGTACCGCGCGGCGGCCGAGGCCGACTCGACCTCGACGTAGAGATCGGCGAGGCGGTGCTCGAGCGCCTGGAATCCGCCGACCACTCGGCCGAACTGGCATCGCAGCTTCAAGTACTCGACGGTCGTCTCCAGGCACCAGGCGGCGACCCCAGCTTGCTCGGACGCCAGGAGTGCCGCGCCGATCGTCAAGCCGGATTGTATGGCTGACCAGCCGAATTCGGCGGCGACGACCACCCGGCTCGGCACGGAGTCGATGACGACGTCGGCCAGCGGACGGGTCATGTCGAGGGAGACCACCGGCTCGATCGCCGCCGCGGCGGCCGCCAAGGCGTGCACCTCCGTACCGTCCGCTGTCTCGACGGCGGCCAGCAGTACATCGGCGTCGAGCGCACCGGCGACGCTGGTGACGCGACCGGATACCCGGCCATCCGCATCAGCCGTCAAGGCCGGGACTCGCGTCGCGAGCGCGGTGGAGAACGGTGTCAGCAGCGCCGCGCTGCGACTTCCGTCGCCCAGTTGACTCGGTGGCAGCCGGATCATACTCTGCGAGTAGGCTTTCCACCCGGTTGCGCAGATCGTCCCGATCGTCCGTCACGGCACAAGCACCGCGACCGTCTCGGCCACACACGCGGGTTTGTCGGACCCCTCGAGCTCGACGGTCACTCGGATCACTGCCTGCGACCCGATGCTGCCCGGCACGAGCGAGACCAGCTCGACACCGGCTCGGACCCGGGATCCGGCCGGGACCGGAGTGGGGAATCGCACCTTGTTCGTGCCGTAGTTGACGCCCATGGACAAGCCCCGCACCGCATATACTTCGCCGGCCAGCATCGGCACCATCGACAGGGTGAGAAATCCGTGTGCGACGGTGGTGCCGAATGGTCCGGCGGCGGCTTTCACCGGATCCACGTGGATCCACTGGTGATCCCCGGTCGCTTCGGCGAAGCGATCGATCTGTTCCTGGGTCACCGTGTGCCAATCGCTGTATCCGAGGTGGGTTCCGACCGCGGACTCCAGCTCGGACAGGCCCTGGAATACCTGCACGACTCTCTCTCCTCCGTTCAGTTCCTCGGGCCGCCGGCCACGTAGATGACCTGGCCCGACACGAAGCCGGCGCCCTCGCTCACCAGGAACGACACGGTGTGCGCGATGTCGGCGGGGGTACCGGTGCGGGCGACCGGAATCTGGGCGGCCATAGCGGTCTTCAGCTCGTCGAAGGGAATGTTCATCCGGGCGGCGGTGGCCGCGGTCATCTCCGTCTCGATGAATCCCGGGGCGACCGCGTTGGCGGTGACACCGAATTTGCCGAGTTCGAGGGCGAGGGTCTTGGTGAATCCTTGCAGCCCGGCCTTGGCTGCCGCGTAGTTGGCCTGGCCGCGGTTGCCGAGTGCCGACGTGCTGGACAAGTTCACGATGCGACCCCACTTCTGCTCGATCATGTGCGCCTGCGCCGCCCTGGCCAGCAGGAACGACCCGCGCAGGTGCACATTCAGCACGGCATCCCAGTCGTCGGCACTCATCTTGAACAGCAGATTGTCGCGCAGGATCCCGGCGTTGTTGACCAGCACCGTCGGTGCGCCGAGTTCGGCGGCCACGCGATCGACCGCCTGGGTGACGGCCGCCTCGTCCGCGACATCGACACCGACCGCGAGCGCGCGGCCGCCGGCCGACTCGATCTCGTCGACGACCGTCTTGCAGGCGGCCTCGTCCAGGTCGAGCACGGCTACTGCCATACCGTCAGCGGCCAGCCGCCCGGCGACGGCGGCGCCGATTCCGCGAGCGGCGCCGGTGACGATCGCAGTTCGTTGTGTCGGATCGGTCATGAATACTCCTCGAAGATGTGACTGCGGTGGAAGGCTGGCCTCAGGGCGTGTAGACCACGCGGCCGACGGTCTGGCCGTCCGCGAGTCGCTGCACGGCGTCGGCAACGTCCGCGAGTGCCAGCCGCGCGCTGACCAGGGGACGGATCGCACCGTCAGCGGCAAGTGCGGTCAGCGCGCGGTGACACTCGGCGACGGCGCCCGGGTCCTGGGCGTTGTACAAACCCCAGTGCAGACCGAGGATCGAATAGTTCTTCACCAGCGCGTGATTCAATGCGGCCCTTTGGATCTCGCCGCCGGCGAACCCGACGATCACGATGCGGCCCTCGAAGGCGACGCATTTCGTGGACCGCTGGTACACCTCGCCGCCGACCGGGTCGTAGATCACATCGGCGCCGCGACCGTCGGTGACCTGCTTGACGACGTCGACGAAGTCCCGTTGATGACGATCGATGACCACGTCGGCGCCCAAGGCCTCGGCGTAGGCGGCCATTTCGGCTCCACCGACGACGCCGATCACTCGAGCGCCCGCGGCCTTGCCGAGCTGGATCGCGGCGCTGCCCACGCCACCCGCCGCGGCGTGCACAAGGAGGGTCTCGCCCGCTGTCAATCCGGCCCGCCGATGCAATCCGAACCAGCCGGTCTGGTAGCCGATGAACAGGGAGGCCGCCTCCGCGTCATCCAATGACGGCGGCGCGCGGAAGGTCTGGGCGGCTTCCAGCACGGCGAATTCCGCGAAACCGCCGTGGGGCAGCGCCGCGCCACCGAGCACCCGGTCACCGACAGCTGTCCCGGCCACCTCGGTGCCGACCGCCACCACCTCGCCGCACAATTCGACGCCGGGCGTGAACGGCAACGGCGGCCGGACCTGATAGAGGCCGCGGCACATCAGCACATCGGGGAAGTTCGCCGCGGCGCCGCGGACCCGCACGACTACCTGCCTCGGGCCGGGCTCCGGGACTTCCACGTCATCGAGCCGGAGCACAGTGCCCGGTTCGCCCAGCTCGTGGACCCGCCATGCCTTCATCCGCGCCACGTCAGACTCCGCCCGTCAGAGTGACGCCGCCGTCCACGACCAGCAACTGACCCGTCAGCCAGCTCGCGTCGTCGGAGAGCAGGAACGCCACCACGCTGCCGATGTCCTCGGGTACGCCGAGCCGCTTCAGCGGGTATGCCGCGGCCACCTCGTCCTCCCTGCCGTCGTAGAGGGCGGTGGCGAATTTCGTCTTCACCACCGCGGGCGCGACGGCGTTGACCCGCAAGTTCGGACCGAGTTCGACCGCGAGTTCCTGGGTGATGTGGGTGAGCATCGCCTTGCTCGAACCGTAGAAGCCGATGCCGGGCGCCGGCTTGAGACCAGCGACCGACGACACGTTCACGATCGCGCCCCCGAAGTCCTTCATCCAAGCGCGATAGGTCTGCTGAACCCAGGACAGCGCGGCCAGACAATTGACCTCGACGATCTTGCGGGCCACCTCCAACGACAGATCGACCATCGGCCCGTACGCCGGGTTGATGCCGGTGTTGTTGACGAGAAGGTCGGCGCCGCCGAATGTGTCGATCGCGCGCGCGACGGTCTCCGCCTGGTGGTCGACGTCATCGGCGCGGCCCGCGACGGCCAGTGCGCGCTCCGGCCCGCCCAGTGTTTCCACCGCTTCGTCGAGGGCGTCCTTTTTGCGGGCGGTGATCACGACTCTCGCCCCCTCGTCCACCAAGCGCCGCGCGATACCGAGCCCGATGCCTCGGCTCGCGCCGGTGACTATCGCGGTCTTGCCTTCGAATCTGTTCATCAATGAGTCCTTCTGCGGAGTCTGCGGTTACGACAGGCGCTCGAGCACCATCGCCATGCCCTGGCCGCCGCCGACGCACATCGTTTCCAAGCCGATCTGCTTGTCATGGAACTGCAGGGAGTTGATCAGGGTGCTGGTGATGCGGGCGCCGGTCATGCCGAACGGGTGACCCACCGCGATGGAGCCGCCGTTGATGTTGAGCTTGTCGTAGTCGACGCCCAGCTCCCGCGCCGAGGGAATCACCTGGGCCGCGAAGGCCTCGTTGATTTCGACCAGGTCGACGTCATCGATCGTCATACCGGCCCGGGCCAGCGCCTGCTTCGACGCCTCCACCGGTCCCAGGCCCATGATCTCGGGCGACAATGCGCTGACTCCGGTCGCCACGATCCGAGCCAGCGGCGTCAGGCCGAGCTCGGCGGCCTTGACATCCGACATGATCACGACCGCGGCGGCGCCGTCGTTGAGCGGGCAGCAGTTGGCGGCCGTCACCGTCCCGTCGGGCCGGAACACCGGCTTCAGTTCGGCGACCTTCTCCAGCGTGACTCCCGGCCGCGGCCCGTCGTCCTTCGAGACGACAGTGCCGTCGGGCAAGGTGATCGCGGTGATGTCGCGCTCCCAGAACCCGTTGGCGAGGGCGGCCTCGGCGAGGTTCTGGCTGCGGACACCGAAAGCGTCCTGTTCGGCACGGCTCACATCGCACAGTTGCGCCACGTTCTCCGCGGTCTGCCCCATCGCGATATAGACGTCGGGCAGCAGATCATCGGTGCGCGGGTCGGTCCAGATCTCGCCTCCCTCGGCGAATTTCGCGGTCCGGCGCACCGCGTCGGCGAACACCGGGTTCTGGGTGCCGGGCAGGCCGTCGGCGTTGCCCTTGACGTAGCGGCTCACGGTTTCGACTCCGGCGGAGATGAAGACGTCGCCCTCGCCCGCTCGGATGGCGTGCAGCGCCATCCGGGTCGTCTGCAAACTCGATGAGCAGTACCTGTTGACCGTTGTGCCGGGCACCCGGTCCAGACCCGCCAGGATCGCCACCACCCGTGCGAGATTGAAGCCCGACTCACCGGCGGGCTGGCCGCACCCGAGCATCAAATCGTCGATCCTGTTCGGATCGAGGGCCGGCACCTTCGCCAGCGCGGCCCGCACGATCTGCGCTCCCAAGTCGTCCGGCCGGAGATCGCGTAACGAACCCTTGCCGGCGCGACCGATCGGTGACCGGGCGACAGAGACGATGACGGCTTCGGGCATGACTGCGACCTTTCAGACATTACTGAGCGCTTGTTAACCTCCGCCACGATGCTGGACGGATTGGCGGTGGTCAATACGTCACAACGAATCCGCCGTGTGACGCAGGACACATTTCGACACGCGACTCCTCGTGGACAGCACCGGAAAAGGGAGCCCCGCCTATGCGGACGACATCGGTCTCAACTGCCCGCTGCCTGGCAACATGGGACGCCGATCCCCGAACTTCGCAAGTCGGTGGCCGAAACCCGGCTGCACCCTCGAATCCCGTCCAGCTCTGTTCGTGTGCGAGGGCATCACGACGCCCCGGTCCATTACCGCGATGCCCGGCCAACTGCATGGTCATGTCGGTGTTCCCCGGGCCGGCGGCGACGTGGATAACGACGCCACGCTGCGCACACACCCGGAACGCCGTGGCACAGGCGGAAACCGCAGGCTCCCGCCGCTGACGACCGCTGAGTCTATGGATTCGAGCCGACGCGCGGCAGGTCCAATGGCGGTAGCGGGCGTCGGCAGATCTCGTGGGCTTCCTCGGAGGAGAGCCCGAACATGCGCAGCCGGTCCTCGGCCACCTGGTCGGCGGCCTCGGCGTCGTCGCGTTCGGGATGGTCGTGCGGCAGGCGTCCGAGGCGCAGGGCAGCGCCGGCGACGATGGTCATCGACAGCTCCGGGTCGCGAATGTCGAAGCGCCCGGCTTCGGCCGCGGCCTCGATGTCGCGGCGTGCGCGGGGCGCGACCCCGGCCCGAGTTCGCCAGGCTGAGGCCGTCATTGAGCAAGACCTTGCTGAGGGTGGGATGCAGGCGGTGCAGAACGATCCCATGCCGACGTCGGCGGCCTGGGTGATCTCGAGGATCTGCACGTTGATCTTGCTCTCGGCCAGGAGTGATTGCGCCGCGCCGACCAGCGCGGCGCGCGTGCGGGCCTTGCGGCGTTGCAGGCGATTGGGCTCCGACCCATTGAGCGTGGTCATCGATTCATATCTCCTGCTGGACAGGTTCCGTTCGATTCGATTTTGACGGAATCGTCAGAAACATTGACTGACGCCGCTCTCGTGAGTGACGATATCGTCAGTGCTTGGAAGGGAGTGGTCGATGAGCGGCCATCACGATGTACACAGCGGTCTGCACAGCGAGCAGGGGGCGCACGCGGGTGAGCATCCGGGCCGGGCGCGCAATCCCGTGATCAAGGTGCTGGACTTGGCGTGGCTGGAGTTCGAGAAGCCCGACCTGGACGGAGCGGAGGCTTTCGCCCACGCCTTCGGGTTCGAGACCGCCATGCGGACGGCCGACGAGCTGCAGCTGCGCGGGACCGATCCGGGCGCGCCCTGCGTGCTCATCCGGCGTGGCGTCCGCTCGCGCTTCGTCGGTCCCGCCTTTCGTGCCGCCGATTCCGCCGATCTGCTGCGACTGGCCGCCGCGACCGGTGCGCCAGCCATGCCATTGCCGGAATCTGTGGGCGGACTGACCGTCGACCTGGCCGATCCGAGCCGCTTGCGGGTGCGAGTGGTCGCCGAAACCCACGAACTGGAAGCTTTGCCGACGCAGCAGCCTCACATCTTCAACTTCGGGCACGAGGTGGCCCGGGTGAATGCCACACAGCGACCGCTACGTGCACCGGCACGCGTGCGCAGGCTCGGACACGTGGTGATCCAGTCGACGAGATACCGCGAGACCCTCGACTGGTATCTGCGGAATCTGGGCCTGATCGTCAGCGACTTCCTCTATTACCCGGGCCAGCGGGAGCGCGGTCCGGTCATGAGTTTCATTCGCTGCGACCGGGGTTCGGTACCGGTTGACCACCACACGCTCGCTCTGACGCTGGGGCCGTCGAACCGCTATGTGCACTCCGCGTATCAGGTCGCCGACCTGGACGCGCTCGCTGCCGGCGGTGAGTATCTGCGCGAACAGGGTTATCGCCGATCGTGGGGGATAGGTCGCCATATCCAGGGCAGCCAGATCTTCGACTACTGGCGCGATCCCGACGGGTTCATGGTGGAGCACTTCAGTGACGGGGACATGTTCGATTGCACCCTCCAGCCGGGCTGGGCGCCGATGAGCGCCTCCGGTCTGGCGCAGTGGGGCCCGCCCGTGACCAAGGACTTCCTCGGCATCAAGCCCGGAGCCGAATCGCTGCGCGAACTGCGCTCGATCATCGACGCGCTGCGCGAGGACAACGAATTCGATATCCGCCGCCTGCGCGGCCTGTTGAAAGTGGCCGATTCATGAGCACATCCATCCTCCGCACCGCCGACGCCTGGTGGGTGCAGACCCGCGCCGGTGCTGCTCGTATCGATACCACCGCGACGACCACGCGGGAACTGCTTGCCGATCGTGAGGCGATCGCCGCGGCTGCATCCGGCGCGGGAACCGTGACAGTGGAGAGCCTTTCGTTGATCTCCCCGGTGACCGCGCCGTGTCGGGTGGTGGCGCAGATGACGAACTTCGCTTCGCACGTGAAGGATGCGGGGATGGACCCGGAGACGGTGCCGCTGACGTTCTTCCGCAAGGCGTCCGGATCGATCAGTGGACCCCATGACGACGTCATCCGGCCCGCGCATGTGCAGCTGCTCGACTACGAGGTGGAGATCGGCCTCGTGTTCGGTCGCGAGATGCCGGTCGGCTCTGAAGTCTCGGCGGAGAACCTCGCGAACTACGTCGCGGGCCTGGTGGTTACCAATGACATCTCGGCGCGCGACGTGCAGCTGCCGAAAACGCAATTCTACGAGGCGAAGTCGTATCCGACCTTCACTCCGGTCGGCCCGGCGCTGGTGCTGCTCGACGCCGATGAGCTGAAGCGGTTCGGAGATCTGCGGCTGCGGCTGTGGGTCAATGGCGGGCTGCGGCAGGACATGACGGTCGCGGACATGATCTACCGGCCGGTCGAGACGCTGCGCGCGCTGACCCGATTCCAGCGCATGGACGCCGGGGATCTGCTGCTCACCGGGACCCCGATCGGCACCGCGCTCAGTGCCCCGCCCAAGCCGGTGGAGATCATCGGCTCGCTGCTGCCGCCGAAGGTCAAGTGGAAGATGTTCTTCCAGGGCCAGGCCAAGAACCCGAAGTACCTGAAGGACGGGGACGTGGTCGAGGCCGCGATCGGCACCGACGACGGCGCCCTCGACCTGGGCCGCCAGCGCACGGTCGTGAGGTACGCCCGATGACCGACAACACAACCCTCGAGACCTCGACCGAGGACTTGCTCTGGCCCCGGTACACCGGCCCGGAGGACCTGGCCGCCATCGAAGCGGTACCGCTCGAGGCGCGCGGCCTGCCCGAATCGACCTACGCCCTGCGCGTCCGCGCGGCGACGCGATGGCCGGAGCGCACCGCGATCACCGTGCTGCCGGATGCGGCGCGATGGCGAGAGCCATCGCAGCGCACCTACTCCGATCTGCTCGCCGACGTGCACAAGTACGCGAACCTGCGGCACGAGCTGGGCGTGCGCCGCGCCGATGCGGTCGCGCTGATCGCACCCAACTGCGCGGAGCTGATCCGGGCCACCCTCGCCGCACAGCTGGTGGGCATCGTCGCACCGATCAATGGCGGCCTGTCGCACGAGTGCGTCGCGGAGCTGCTGCACCGCTCGGGCGCTCGGGTCTTGATCGCCGCAGGTCCGGAACTCGAGCCTGACATCTGGACCGCCGCACGCGAGCTCGCGGCGCGCGGTCTGTTGGATGCCTTGCTGGTGTTGCGTCCGACGGCAGCTCCGGAGCCGCCGCCGACCCTGCCCGGCATCGGTGGCGTCCGGATCGGCTACCTCGATACCCTCGTCGCCGAGTCCTATACCTCGGGACGGCCGAGGTCGCGGCGGTCGCGTCGATGCGCGGGCGTGCGGCGCATCTCGGATACTCCACCACCGCTTGTCGCGGCATCGGCGCGGCCGAACTCCTCGCGGCCGGTGGGGTGCTGCTGGGACCGGTCCGCCCCGCGATCGGCCGGGCTGCCGGGGCCGGGCTGGTGCTGTTGATGACCGGTGCGGTCGCCGGCCATCTCCGAAACGGCGGCACAGTCGAAATCGCGCCCGCAGCCGATGCGGCTCTGGTCGCCGCGGCCTACGTGGCCACGTCGACCGGTGGATCCCGATGACTTCGCCGACAGTTCCGGTGGTGATCGTCGGAGCGGGCCCGTCCGGGCTCACCGCGGCCACGCTGCTCGCCCAATACGGCATCGAATCGCTGGTGCTCGAGCGGTGGGAGGGCGTCTACCCGCAGCCGCGCGCGGTCCATCTCGACGGTGAGATCCGGCGGATCGTGGAACGTCTGGGCATCGGGCCGGGGTTCGACGCGATCACCCGGCCCGCTTCCGGGTTGCGCCTGGTGGATCGGCGGCATCGGGTGCTGGCGCAATTCGACCGCGATCCGGCCGGGGGCCGCAACGGATTCCCCGAAGCCAACCTGTTCGACCAGCCGGAGCTGGAGGCGCTGTTGCGGGCCAATCTGGCACTGTATCCGGCCGTCTCGCTGCGCGGCGGTGTGGAAGTCACCGGGCTGGCGGTCGAGAAGGACTGTGCCCGAGTTGATTGCGAAGACCGAGCGACCGGCGCGTCCTACTCGGTGCGCGCCCGCTACGTGTTGGGTTGCGACGGCGCGAACAGCCTGGTGCGCGCCGCGATCGGCGCGCGCATGCGGGACTTGCGATTCGAGCAGCGCTGGCTGGTCGTCGACCTCGCGACCACGGTCGATCCTGGGCACTGGGGAGGCGTGCACCAGGTATGCGACCCGCGTCGAGCCGCGACATACATGCGCATCGGCGCGACCCGCCACCGCTGGGAATTCCGTTTGCAGCCAGGCGAATCCGCCGACTACTACCGTGACCTGGCTCGACTGTGGCCCCTGCTGGCCCCATGGCTGGCCGACACCGACCGCGATGGCTTGGAGCTGGTCCGGGTGGCGGAGTACACCTTCCGCGCGCAACTGGCCGACCGATGGCGTGCCGGACGTGTATTCCTGCTCGGCGATGCCGCCCACCTCACCCCGCCGTTCATCGGGCAGGGCATGGGCGCGGGCGTGCGCGATGCCGCCAACCTCAGCTGGAAGCTGGCCGGGGTGCTGCGCGGCGAGCTGCCGGAGTCGATGCTCGGCACCTACGAAACCGAGCGGAAACCGCACGCGCGCACGATGATCCGGCTGGCCAAGCTCACCGGCATGACCATGACCGAGGGCGGCGAACTGGGCAATCGACTGCGCGGCCTGCTCGCTCCGGGACTGCACCGGCTGCCCGGGCTGACCCGGACGATCATCAGCGGAGAGTCACCGCCGCTGCACCGCTCCGCGCTGGTGGCCGCACCGCCGCTGCGGCGAGGTCTGGCCGGACGGCTGGTCCCGAACGAACGGATGGCCGACGGGCGCCGGGTCGACGACCTCATCGCCGGCCGCTACGCCATCATCACGACATCCGCCCCATCACCGATGGAGGCGGTGACCGTCGAACAGCGCGGCGGTGTGGTGTTGCGGGCCGTGCCGGGCACCGCGCTGCACCGCTGGCTGCGCGGCGGGCATGCCGACGCCGTGCTCGTCCGCCCCGACGGCACCGTGCAGACCTGCGGGAGAACGGTGTCGGATCTGTACTCGTCACTGCCGAGTTTCGCGCCGAGTGCACGTCCGGCGCAGACCGGCTCGGCAACCCCGAAAGCCGCTGATTGATTCGGACACTACTCATGACGATGTCGTCAGAGTCGGTGTAAAGGTAGCGGAATCATGCGTGATGGCTACCGCTAGACCCGCTCGTCGATGTCTGGGTAGGAGGAATCCCATGTCTCGCTATCTGTTCGCTCTGGGCCGATTCGTGGCCGTCGCCGCTGGTGGATGCTGGCCGTCTGGGTCGTCCTGCTGATCGGCGCGATCACGTTCGCCGCGAGCACCGGCGGCAAGACCAACGACAACTTCACCGTCCCCGGCACCGAATATCGCCGCCGCCATGTGCGCAGGCGCACCGCGCGGAGACCGAGGAACAAGTAGCCGTTCGCCGCGACCGATCACTCGCTCTCGGCGACACTGGGCGAACTCGGCGGTCTCGAGGCGTAATGACACCTCAGTGGGGTTTTCGGCGTTCCCTCCGTCCAGCGAAGAGTTGCGGCTGCGCTGGACTCACCAGTACGCCTCGTCGGCCCCGGCGATGACGGCCTTCGCGTTCGTCGCCGTCGGCACCTACCCCGCGGTCGCGACGTTCGGGTTCGAGTAGGCCCGCCTGGCGGGCCGTCGGCGTGGGAGGCGGCTGTGTGGCCTGTTGCCGTCACCGCCGTCACGATCCAGGCCCTCTACTGTCGGGTGAGGATGACACCCAACAGCTGATCGGAGTGCGTCGGCACCGGCCACGTCGGTGGATGTCGTAAAACCATCGGATCTCGACATCCCGCGGGTTTCATCCGTAAGGGGTGATCCCTGCCCTGGGATGTGCTCATAACCTCTGGTTGAGCGCCGCGTAGAGGTGGGAGCCACTGTGCGGGTCTGCCGTGTGCGCTGACCCGTTCGACCGGCTCAGCGCGACACGGCTCGGGAGTCCCTGGCGATCTGGCCGAGTTGGTGTCGTCGACGGCAAGGCCCAGTGCACGATCTTGTTGGAGGGGCAATGACCAGAACCGATCCACAGGAATTCTCCACTCTGCTCGACACCATCGCCCAGCGCCGCAGCGCCGGCGACGGCACAGTTTCGGCGGAGTCCTCCACGCACATCCCCGAGGTCAGAGCGGCGGATGTTCCGCAGGAGGTCGAAGACGCCCTTCAACCCGCCGAGACCGGCATACTGGAGCAGTTCGGCCACACCGGCGCCGCCGCGTCCACGGATGCTCGGCGTGTCCTGGCCGGTGACATCTCACGCGAACAGTTCGAGGACCTGATCAGTCAACTGATGGACAGCGCCCAAACCCAGTTCACTCAGCTGCAGGGCTCGACCAAGGCAAAACTCCAAAGCCTCGGTCGCCAGCACCCCGACTGGCAAGCGATGATCCTCTCGGTGTTCGAAGCAGTCAGTGATCTGCAGATCGACTTGCTGACAAAGGAATTCGGATTCCTTCAATCGCTGATGTCGAACACGCCCCAGCAGGCAGGCCAGGTGAACGGATTCTTCAGCGACTTGATGCGGCGTCTCGAGGACGGGTGGAGTCAGATCGTGGGGTGATGCCGGCGGCTCGGCGTGGGCTCGAGTGCCTGTGCGGGTTCACGCCACCGCTTCGTTGTGTGACGAACGCCCAATCGAAGGAGGCAATGACCAAAGCGGAGCAAGCTCTCGAGGTGAAGCGGGACGCGGTGTCCGAAGCCTCGAACTCGGCGGAACGTACCTCGGTCGGCTGGTACAAGCTGTACAACGATCATCCTTCCGGGTGCCGGATTCGGGTTTCTCTATTTCCTGGCCTGTGAAGTCACTACCGGGTCGACGCTTGGTAAGAAGGCCCTGGGGCTGCACGTCAACGGTCGTGCCGGTGCGTCGAAACCGAGTATCAAGGACTCGGCCTGCGCAACGCGTACATGCTGCTCAACCTCGTTCCCTGCATCGGCGGAGTGCTGTGGTTCTTCGCCGCACTCGCCGCCACCGTCGGCTCGAGCCCCACCAAGCAGGGCCGGCACGACAACTTCGCCGACGGCACCCAGGTCGTCGAGGTATGACAGTTAGTAATCCGACGCCAGGTGCTCGCAGACCGGAAGGCGCCGGAATCTCACGAGATTCCTGCCACGGGCGAGGTCCTGGTCACCGTGCTGTGACGCTGAGGCCGGCCAGAAGGCGGATCAGGCCACCGGCGACTTCGGCGATGGGGTGTCGCCGGGCTCACAGCGCAGTAGTGAGCGAGTTCGGCGAGGCGGTGCCCCAAGGCTCGACGCTGTCGTTTGCACAGTTCCGCACGCGGGCCAACCTCCACATCCCTGGGGAGAGCTGCTGGGCTGCGCCACAATACATCGCGTGAACGCAACACGCCCCGGTCCTCACCAGAGCCGATCACCCGCCCAGTCGCCTGATTCCCGGCGGGTCGGCGTCCCGGATGAGGCGGGAGAGAACCGCTTGGCCCTGGCTGCGGTGACCGACGCCTTCGTTGCGCTGGTCGTGGGTTTCGCGTTGTCGCAACGTGTCTTTCATGCTTTCGACGGGGTCGCGGAGTTCCTGGGCGCGTTCATTCCGTGTGTGCTCGCGGTGTCGTTCGCCAATCACGTCCTCGGCACACTGCTGTTGCGGGGCAGTGTCGCGAAGCTGCTGTTCGGAATGCGGGTCCTCCGATGGAAGGACGGCCGACGCCCCCGGTTGTGGCAGACGGTCGCGCGCTGGCTGTTCGGATTCGTGGTGATCGGACTGCAGTACCTGCTCGAAGGCGCGAGCGTGGGCCAGGCCTGCGGGTTGCGCACAGTGCGTCGACGCGACCAGCACCACCCGGTCGGCCAGTCGGCAGCGAATCGCTGAGCGCCTGGTCTGGCGGAGGTCGATGAGGCATTGACCGCCAGCACCTCGGGAGCTCAGGTGACCGTTGGCCACAGTCGTAGGTCTTGTGGTGCCTCCGATCGCGATGCCAGCCAGCGCGGCGAGGAGAGCAGGAAGCCCGAGACCGAACAGGATGCATGGCCACCACGTCGTGGCGGCGACAACGACCTCAACCCTCTCGCCTCCCTGGTACGGAGAGTCTCAGCTTGCATGATGAGTTCGAGTACGACCTCTCGTGTCCAGCTTGATCGGCGAAGGCCATGGTATGGCGTGGTGGGCTCGGCCGTGACCGATCGGGTCAGGCGTGTGGTGGTTCGCCGGTGACGATGTGGTCGGCGAGGTTGAGTCCTTCGCGGACCAGTCGGGTGAGGTGGCCGTCGCGGACGCGGTAGATGATGCGGCGGCCTTCTCTTCGGGTGTCGACCAGGCCGGTGAAGCGGAGTTTGGCGAGGTGTTGGCTGACCGCGGTGCGGGAGGCGCCGACTGCTTCGGTGAGGGCGGTGACGTCGGCTTCGCCGTCGGCGAGGATCCACAGGATGTGCAGCCGGGTGGGGTCCGACAGCATACGGAAGGCGCCGGTCGCGGCGTCCAGACGCGGTTGGTCGGGGGTGATCGGGTGAAGGAGGCTGGGCACGGGAGGGTCAGCGGCCGGATTCGGAGGCCCTGCCATCGTTCACCGCCTTCCTGCTGGCACCGCCTCCGGTTCGGTCGGCGTGGTCGCGGTCCAGACGCGGGCGGCTGTGGTTGCTGCAAGTGTAGCGATGGCGGCCAGGGTCAGTGCGGCGGTGAGCTGGCCCGCTCCGGCGCCGACCCATCCCGCGACGGGGTAGGTGAGCAGGAAGCAGGCATGGGAGAGGGAGAACTGGGCGGTGAAGACCGCTGTGCGGTTCTCCGGTGTCGATTCCGCGCGTAGCAGACGCGCGGACGGTGTGTTGATCATCGAGGTGCCCGCGCCGAGCGCTGTCCACGCCACGACCAGCAGCAGCCAACCCGGCCCGGGGTAAGGATCAACCGCGGTGATCGCGGCCGCGGATAGCAGCCCCACCGGCAGCGCAGCGCTGCCGGTGAGCATCATGCGGCGGTCGCTGAAGCGTGACAGCAGCCGCGGCATGGTGAGAGCGATGAGCATCGAGCCGCCGCCGTAGCAGGCCAGGGCGAAGGCGACACCGGCGGCGGAGCCGTGCAGCAGGTCCTGAACGTAGATCACGGTGTTGACCACGACCAGCGCGGTGGCCGCGGCGACGGCCAGGTTCATGGCCAGCAGGCCGCGTAGCACGGGCCGACCGACCATGACTCGGGCGCCGCTGGTGATCCGCTCGATCAGCGGCACGGATCGGTCACCGGGTACCAGGCGCGGCAAGGGGGTCCTCACCACCAGCACGGCGGAGGCGACGAACCCGGCGGCGGTGCCGACGAACAGCAGGTTGTAGTCGATCAGCGTCAGCAACGCGGCGGCCATCATCGGGCTCAGCAATGATTCCAGGTCGTAGGCCAGCCGCGACAGCGACAACCCGCGGGTGTAGTCGTCCTCGTCCACCAGCACCGACGGGATCACTGCCTGAAAGGCGGGCGTGAACGTCGCCGAGGCGGCTTGCAGCACGAAGATCAGCAGATAGATCTGCCACACCTCGGTGACGAAAGGCAGCGTCACGGCGATCACCGCCCGGACCGCGTCCGCGGAGACCAGCAGCACCCGGCGTGGCACTCGATCGGTAACCGCCGCAATCACCGGCGCGACGAAGACGTAGGCGACCATCTTGATCGCCAGCGCGGTACCCAGCACCGCCCCGGCATCGCTACCGGCCAAATCGTAGGCCAGCAGCCCCAATGCCACCGTCAGCAAACCGGTCCCGACCAACGCCACCACCTGCGCGGCGAACAAACGCCGGAACCGGCGATGCCGCAATACCTCGATCACCCCTGACCTCCCCGAACTCTCCGACTAAGGGCGACGTTACGCCAATAGGTGCGCAGATGCGAACCTATTGACGAGTAGGGCGCCGCGGGCGGTCACGCCTGCGGCTGGTGATCACCGACCGGAAAACCCCGTAAAAATCCGCCCCGCAACCCTTGTGGAACCGTATCTGAAAGCGCACGCTTACGTACGTGGCTGCTTTCAGAGATGCGGATCTGACCATCCTCGGCGACCCCATGCGGCAGGCGATCTTCGAACGACTCGCCCGGCGGCCGTCGTCGGTCGGTGAGCTGGCGGAATCGTTGCCGATCACCCGTCAAGCCGTTTCCCAGCATCTGCGGGTGCTCAAGGACGGGGGACTGGTGGTGGCCACACCGCAGGGCACGCGACGCATCTACCAGATCAATCCGGACGGACTCGCCGCGATCCAGGCGTACTTCCAGCGGATCTGGGACGACGCGCTGACCAGTTTCCAGAAGGCCGTGGACGCCGCGGCCGACCCCGAACAGGAGAGCTCATGACCACGACCCTTCCCACCCTGCAAGGCAAAGCCAGTGTCGCGATGCCGATCGAGAAGGCATTCGCCTTCTTCACACAATCCTTCGGCAGCTGGTGGCCGGCCGCCTACCACATCGGACAAACCGAAATGGCCGACGCGATCCTCGAACCCGGCGTCGGCGGCCGCTGGTACGAGCGCGGCGTCGACGGCACCGAATGCGACTGGGGCCGCGTACTCACCTGGGAACCACCCCAGCGCCTCGTGGTGACCTGGCAGATCAACGGCCACTGGCAATACGACCCCGACCCCGATCACGCCAGCGAAATCGAAATCCGCTTCACCGCAGAAGGACCCAACCACACCAACGTCGAACTCGAACACCGCCACCTCGACCGCCTCGTGGAGGGCAAAGCCATCCGCGACACCATCGCCGAACAAGGCGGCGGGTGGGGGACCCTGCTGGAGTTGTTCGCCAAAACCGCCGAAGCGCAAGGCTGACCGATCAACGGTGCGACCCGCCCCGACGCCTCGCTCACCGTGGCGGGCCGCACTTGTCGTTCAGCGGCAGCAGTTGGGGTCCAGCACCACACACAGCGCTGCCAGGGCATCGCGGCGGGCGCGGTGGAAGGTGTTCATACCGCGCCGTTCGGACTCCACGAGCCCGGCCTTGCGCAACTGGCCGAGGTGATGGCTGACCGTCGACTCCGACAAGCCCACCGCCGTGGCGAGGTCGCCGCTGTTCTCCTCGCCGGCGGCGCTGGTCAGCAGCAGGGACAGCAGCTTCACCCGCACCGGGTCGGCGATCGCCTTCAACCGCAGCGCCACTGCCAGCGCGGCGGCGTCGTCGACCGGCCCCGCCGCGACCGGCGCGCAGCAGACCGGGGCGGACATATCGATCATGGGCAGCGTCTTGGGCATGCGATCGACTCTACCCAGTCCATTGACATATGTCGAAAAGGTGGCAGACTCGGCACCGAACCGGTTCTTCGATATATGTCACACAAGTGGAGGTAGTCATGTCCCGCATCCAACTCGCCCTGAACGTCGACGACATCGACCAGGCCGTGGCGTTCTACTCGACCCTGTTCGCGACGGAGCCCGCCAAACGCAAGCCTGGTTACGCCAACTTCGCCGTCACCGATCCACCGCTGAAACTGGTGCTGATCGAGAATCCCGGCCACGGCGGCAGCGTCAACCACCTCGGCGTCGAGGTCGAAACCTCCGAGAAGGTGCACGCCGAGATCGCCCGCCTGTCCGAAGCCGGGTTGTTCACCGAAGAACAGCTCGCCACAACCTGTTGCTTCGCCACCCAGCACAAGGTCTGGATCACCGCACCGGACAAGGAGCGCTGGGAGGTCTACACCGTCCTGGCCGACAGCGAAACCTTCGGTACGGCGCCCGAACTCACCGGCACGGCCACACCGTCGGACGCCGAGGCGGTCCAGGCGTGCTGCGGCACCGCCGAGGAAGCCGCGGCCGAGGGCGCGTGCTGCACCCCGGCGGCGAAGAAGGAAGCGATCGCCTCGGGTGCCACCTGCTGCAGCTGATCCTTGGCGCGGCGGCTGCCGGGGAGTTCACCAGGTGTTCGCTTGCCCACGGTTTCGATATCCATCAATATCGATGTGTGTCGAAACCGAAGTTGCCGCTGATCGGCGTGACCTCATCCTCGTGTGAGGTCACGCCCCTGGTCCGCCAACCACTGACCGCCGAGGCCGCCACCGAGCTGGCCGGCGTCTTCAAGGCATTGTCGGATCCGGTGCGGTTGCGGCTGCTGTCGGTGATCGCCAGCCACGCCGGGCAGGAAGCCTGCGTCTGCGACATCTCCGCAGGCTTCGACGTCGGCCAACCCACCATCTCCCACCACCTGAAAGTCCTGCGTGAGGCCGGGTTGCTCAGCAGTGAGCGGCGCGGGTCGTGGGTCTACTACCGCATCGAACCCGCCGCTCTACGCGAGCTCGCCCAGCTGCTCGACAGCACCGCCCCCGCGGCGGTCACCCGATGAACGACCGGGCGCGGCGGTTGCTGGCGGAGTTCGTCGGGACCGCGCTGCTGGTCACCGTCGTAGTCGGCTCGGGCATCGCCGCCCAGCAGCTTTCGCCGGGGGATGTCGGGTTGCAGCTGCTGGAGAACTCCACCGCGACCGTGTTCGGGCTCGCGGTGCTGATCGTGGTCTTCGGACCCGTCTCCGGCGCGCACTTCAACTCCGCCGTCTCCGCCGCCGACTGGCTGCTGGGCCGCCACCATGGCACCGGACTGACCGGCCGCGACCTCGGCGGCTACCTCGCCGCCCAAACCATCGGCGCCGTCTTCGGCGCGGCCCTCGCCCACGCCATGTTCGACCAACCCGCCCTACAGATCTCCACCCATCACCGCATCACCAGCGGCCACCTGCTCGGCGAAGTCGTCGCCACCGCCGGACTCATCGCGGTCGTCTTCGCCCTCGACCGATCCGGCCGCGCCGCGCTCTCGGCCGCGGCGGTCGCCGCCTACATCGGGGCGGCCTACTGGTTCACCAGCTCCACCTCCTTCGCCAACCCCGCCGTCACCATCGGACGCGTGTTCACCGATACCTTCGCCGGAATCGCCCCCACCTCCGCGCCGGGATTCATCACCGCCCAAATCCTCGGCGCGCTCCTGGGCCTGGCGCTGATCGCCGCCCTCTATCCGACCACCGCGGCCGGCGCCGACAATGCCGTCGTCCCCCACGACACCACCACCACGCCGACCGTCGCCGACTGAAGGCCCTCTCCGGCAATGCTCCCCACACCCAGCGTGCTGTTCGTCTGCGTCCACAACGCCGGACGCTCACAAATGGCCCAAGCCTTCCTCACCCACCTCGCCGGCGACGCCGTCGAAGTCCGCTTCACCGGCTCCGCACCACGACGAACCCGCGTCAGCCTAGCGGCAGGCAGAAGGGAACTCGAGTGCGCGCTCATGCGGAATATCGGGCGCCAACGAATTGATCAAACCGGACATCCCTGAAGCAGCAGCACCCGCAAATCAGCGGATCTGGACCACTACTTTGCCGAGGGCGTGTCCCGTACCTACGTGGGACAGCGCTTTGGCGGTCTCGTCGAGTGGGAAGGTGTGGTCGATGTGGATTCCGATCCGTCCTGCGACACATGCCTCCGCGAGGGGTGTGAAGTGCGCGGGCCCTTCCTTCACCGCGAGGACTCCGAGAGAACGCCCGGTCACCAATCCGGCGAGCACGCCGACCGTCGTCATCCGCAGCAACGCGCTTGTGGTGCCGCCGACGCAGCGGTACCGGCCGCCGCGGGCGACCGACCTGCGGTAGGCGAAGACCGACCGGTGGGCGACCAGGTCGAGTACTCGGTCGTATGGTCCGGTTCGGGTGAAGTTTTCGACGCGATAGTCGATGACCTCGTCTGCGCCGAGCGTGCGCATGAACGCCAGCTTGTCGGCGTTGTCGACCGCGGTCACGTGCGCACCGGCGTTCTTGGCCAACTGGATTGCGAACGCTCCGGATCCGCCGCCCGCTCCGTTGATCAACACCGACATTCCGGCAGCGATATCGGCCGTGCCCTGTAGTGCGATCGCCCCGGCTTGGGGCAGGGTCGATGCTTCGGCGAAGCTCAGCGACGCCGGTTTGTGGGCCAGCGCCGATTCAGGAGCCACGGCATATTCAGCGAATCCGCCCTTGAGCATCAGATTGTCGCCGTAGACCTCGTCACCGGGTGCGAACAGGGTGACCTCGGAGCCGACGGCTTCGACCCGTCCGGCGATATCGGATCCGAGAACCGGGCGACCGGGAGTCCGGAGGCCGCCGATGCGCGAATACAGCGGCGTCCCCCGCAGTGTCTCCCAGTCGGAGAGGTTGATCGACGTCGCGTGCACCTGGACCAGAACCTGTTTCGGCGCCGGAGACGGCATTGGGGTATCCGCGATCGACAGCACCTCGGGGCCGCCGTAGCGGTCGTACACGACGGCCCTCATGCGATACCGGCGCGGAGGATCGAGCGACAGCGTGACACGTGAGAAAGTCTAGTCGGCGGGCCGCCCCGCGACCGGCGAACTGTGCGTCGGCATTCGGCGCGAGCGAGATCTTTGCGACATAACGCATCTCATGTTCTCAGGGAGGGCGGCCCGCGTGTTCTCGAAGCCGGCTTCCCCTGAGGACCGGGGCACGGACGGGTGGTGCTTTCCGACCGGCGACTGCCGCGTATCCATAGGCTACGGATTCATGATCGGGCCCGGAGGCGAATTCGGAATCGACGCCAACCAATGGACACCTCTGCACACCAGCACGCAGCCGCACGGTCAGTCGTCGTTTTGGGGGCACTCGAGCCGGTGTTCTGCGGAGACGATTAGTGAGTTCAGGTAATTCAATGCGGCGGTGGTGGTCTCGGGCTCGCTGAGCAGCCGGTCGCGTTCGTCACGGTCGAGTCCCAGCCGTGTCGTGCAATAGTCGCGGATCAAGATCGACGCGCCGCTGGGCCCGATGACGGAAACGAACCGGTAGCCACTGCGCCACCGCGACCGGCCCGCGGGGTGCGGGCGGGCACCGTCGAGCAGTGCGGTCCATCCCCCGACACATCCGACAAGGCTGTGGGCGGTGGACCCGATCCACAGGTTCGGGCAGTGCAGGCTCGGGTGCATGGTGAGCAGATCGCGCACTGCGACGGAGAGGCGCAGGGCGGCGGGAGAAGCGATCGGCACAGGGCCTCCTGAATGATGGATCAGCGAAGAATCTGCGGCTGCGACAGGTGGTTTCGCCGTCACAGCAGCCTCTTGCAGCGACAGCGAGCTCAGCGGCACGGCGCAGTGGGGGACAGAGGGTGTGGATCAGTGCGTGGGGTGGTCGGCGGGTCGATCGCGAGGTCGAGATGGTCGGTGCTGGTGACCAGGACACCACCGTCGGTCGCCAGAATCCGGACGCCGTTGCTCAACTCGATGTCGGTGTCGTGCTCGGCGAGCGGGCCTGGGGCGGATCGAGGTGACCAGCACCGTGGGGCGACCGGCGCGCACCCACACATCCAGCAGAACGGGGACGGCGTCGATGATCTCGGGCAAAGGCTCGCCGGCCAACTGCACACATTCAGTGGTCAGATCCGGTGGAAGCGGCCAGCGAAAGTTCCCCATGGACGGCCTGTTCCGAATCCTCACAGGCGGCCAGCTGGCGCGATCCGGCACACTGCTAGCAACGCTCGGCGATGCCCATTGCAGGCCGTCTTTCGGACCGCTCTCCGCGAAGCCCGGCCGGTCACCTGAAACACAAACCACGCGACATCAGGGGTCACCGCCATGACAATCTCCAGCGTGGAAGAAGTCGAAGTTATTGTCGCCCATCACGAGCGCGCGACCCTGCGCGCCGGCGACGTATTCCTGAAGATCGACGCCGATCAGACACGCACCGACGCAGAGGTCGAAGCGATGGCCAGGGCGCCGATCCCAACTCCAGAGATCCTGTGGCGCAAACCGCCGGTGCTTGCGCTCGCCGCCCTCCCAGGAAGGGCACTCGGCCGCCTCGGCGAGCCGTCGGCCGCGTCGCCGGCGGCATGGGCCGCCGCGGGTGCCGCCATACGGAGGCTGCACGACGCACCGCTGCCACCCTGGCCCGGCCACAGCGGCCGGGGTCTCGACGAGTTGGCGGCGCAGCTCGACGTCGAATGCGCGTGGCTCGTCACGAACGACGTCCTTCCCCCCGACCTGGTCGCACGTAACCGCCAAGCCGCCGAAGCCGCGCTCAGGCCGTGGACCCCGGTGTTCACGCACGGCGATCTGCAAGTCAGCCACGTATTCGCCATCGGTGACGAGATCACCGGCGTGATCGATTGGTCGGAGGCGGGCCAGGGCGATGCCCTCTACGACCTCGCCACTTTGACGCTCGGACACGAGGAGCGCCTTGCCGACGTCGTCGCCGGCTACGGCACCGACGTCGACCTCGATGTGATCCGCGCATGGTGGTCGTTGCGAAGCCTGCTGGGGGTCCGCTGGCTAGTCGAGCACGGCTTCGACCCGACCTCGCCAGGCTGCGAAGTCGACGTGCTGAGAACCCAGGCGATGCGAGATCGACGAGAACGCGACATCCGGTCACGCCGCACTCCGTCATCAGACCGGCGCCGCACGATAGCTTCGGTGGTCAGATAGCTTCCCATCAAGTGGCCGCCAGTGGGGATTCTCGACTGGCCACTGACAACCGCGCGCGAGCGCGGTCACGTCGAGATGGCACCGAAGGTGCCGCAGGTCGATACCGATGCGGGGACGGTACCGGCGGCGATGTGGTCGGTGATCTCACGGTGCATCTGTGCTGTGATCTGCGAGATCGCGGGCGCGACGGCTGGGGAGAGTTCATGGTCGAAGCCGATGGGATGATTGAAAAGGGCAGCGTCCGCCGGGATGGTGCAGTCAGGCGGTAGTGGGATGAGCCCTTCGTGGTCGAGCGCTGTGATGAGTGCGTGCACGGCGCGCTGTCAGCACCGCAAGATGATCACCCCGGTACGTCTGTCCGGTGGTGTCGTAGGAACTGCGGGGTGTGCTGTGGCCGTTGCGGGAAGAGGGCACTGTCGAGGGATCTGTTCCGCGGCGATCTCGGCCAGCGACAGCGTGGTGACGTGCGCGTGGGCAGACCAGTTTTCCGTGCATGCCGGGATGACTCCGCCGCTCATTTGCTGCGCGGGTTTCGCGGGGCCAGTGGTGTGGGGCGTCTGCGTCGCGGGATGGGCTGTGGCGGGTTGCGGGGTTGTCGGCTGTGTCGCGGCGCCGGTCGGTCGGGCGGTTCGATGGCGGCCTGATGGTCGTGGCTGGCGGATGGACGCCGGATGGGGCAGGCCGAGTGCCACTGGCGGACTGGCTATTGGAGCGCACGACGCCCCGATCGGTTGTCGAGCTGAACGCCAGACGAGAGGTTGGTGGAACTTCCATGCACGACCCGACAGTGCCGCAGCGAGGCCGCGCCGTGGGCGGGGGTGTGCAGGTTGCGGTCAGGCGTCGAGACTTACATCCGGCGCGTTCTGCGACACGGCGGCGCCGTAGGTGGTTGATGCGCCTACGGTGGTCTGGACGCCGGAGCGCGGGCTGTGGGTCAGTCCGGCCGCGTCGATCGCGTCGCCGATGTGCGCGCCTGTTGTCTGCGTGCGGATGTTGTCGAGGATGATGGCGAGGTCACGGTGGTTGGTGGGGTTCAGTACTGCGGGGGCGGTGGGGTCGGCGCGCGGGATTGTGATGCGCCGGAAGACCCCGAGCAGGACACGATGGCCGGTCGGCTTGCGCCCGCCGGTGTCACGTGACCACATGCCCGCCCAGTTCCATTCCCCGGTTTCGACGAGGCTGTAGTCCAATTACCATTGCGCGGCTGCGCTCACGACTGCCCGCACCTGACCGGTCAGCCGGGTGGTGCCCCGCTGGTACCGATCGACCAAGGCATCGTGCCGTCAGACCATCACCTCGAGCCACCGAAAGCGAGCCAAAGCCGTTGTTCCGACAAGACGGCCGCGACGTGGACGGCCTATCCAGCTTCGCTGGAATGAGATTCGTCGCTGTAGGCACAAGTGCGAGCCCAACTCGCCGTACTGGACGGGGGATCTGACCGGTCGATGGGGAGGGGCCGCGGTCGATGATCGTCGAGTCGCCCCTGGAATCGGCGGGTGTTGCCATGCTGCCTGCGCTGATAGAACGGTGTGAGATCCCGCAACGGAAGGAACCCAATGGGGCGAACGATTCCCGCGACTGCCGCGCCGGTACGCCGCACCCTGGTTGTAGCGCTGATTGCCGCCGCGATCGGGGCGCCGAGCGCGGTGACGGCGACTGCCGAGGCGCCGCCGACTCGGGATGACGGCTTTTGCATCGATGAGAAGACGCGCGTACGCAACGGGTTGCGCATCAGTGACCCCAGTTGCATTCATGACCACAGCCGCTTCCACAATCACGAGCGCTTCCATATTCCGCCGAATCATTCCTGAACCCGGCTACCTCCCGAAGGTTGAGGCTTCATGACCACAGACGCGCACGCGGTGCAAGGTCAGGTGCCCGTGCGTCGCGGCCACCTCGGCAGTCACTTCGAAGCCGAGCCGCCGGTAGAACCGGAGGTTGCGCTCATCCGAGATTTTTAAAAAGTTAGGGACACCGGCCTGCTCGGCGGCTTTCATGCCGGGCAATACGATGGCTTTACCAAACCCCTGCCTTGCGCCGATAGCCGCAGCCCGTTCCGTGTCGGGATGCGTCCACACCGCCACCGCGTCACCATCGTCGGCGACCCATACCCGACCGTGTTTCAACCCGACGTGTCCCACCAACAGCCGCTGCATCGCGCTCACTCGTTCGGATGCCACCACATGACGTGCCGTTTGAGCATTTCGATGCGGTTGACGTGCCCTTCGACTGTTCCGCTGCTCCAGGACATGGTCAGCCCGGCGGTGACCGCGTCCTGGTCGCGGCGCAACCCCGGACGAACGAGTGCAGGGCTGGCTGGTCATCGTTGTCGACGGCGGTCATCCACTGTTCGAGATCTCGCCCGCGCCGCTGGGCCATGATCTCGGCGGAATCGCGGACATGCCCGGTCAACGCGGCAAGTTGCGGGCTGGCGGCCAGGATCGCGTCGAGGCGGGCCCGATGCTCGGGAGCGAGGGCGTCGGGGTCGGTCATGATCCAGCTGGCGACTTTCCGGACGGTCGGTGGCTTGGGTGGCAAGACCGGGATGTGCGCAAGGGCGCGGAAGGGCTGCAGGTAGTTGCGCACCATCTTCTCGCTGCCCCGATAGCCGTGTGTCCTGATCTCCTCGAATAGCCGAGTTGCGTTGGCGCAGCCCTCGTTCCACCGTCGATACAGGTCAGGGTTGTATGCCTCGAGCAGGCTGATGCGGTATCCGGTGCGGTTGTGGACCAGCAGCTCATCGGCCGATTCAGCGCGGGCGAAGCGGCACGCACCGGACACCTGTACGTTGCTCTCGTGTGCGCGCCGTGGTGGTCAGCGGGCGTCGAGCACTGCGGCGAGGACGGCGCGCGGGCCGGGCAGGTCCTCGATCTCGGCGGCGATTTTCCTCGCGGCATTCCGATAGGAGTCGTCTCCCAGCACGGCCGCGAGGGCGGTTGTGATCTCCGCGGGATCTTGCACGGTGCGGGCGACACCGCCGGCGGTGGCCCGGGCGGCGGTGATCGTCTGGTCCGCGCCTTGTGGCCACAAGATCATCGGGAGACCGTGTGTGAGGGCGGACAGTACCGTGCCGGAGCCGCCGGCGCTGATAACGATGTCGGTGTCGGGGAGCAAGTCGGCCAGGGGAGTGAACGGGATGCGGTGCACCGACGTGCCCGCCGCGTCGCCGACCGGCTCGCTGCTGACCTCCCGCGCTGCGCGCGCCGGATCGTGGATCGACAATCCCTCGGTCACCACGACATCCACCTGCTGCGGGCGCACCGCCTCGACGACGGCGTCCAGCAGATGCGGTTCGGAGAAGATGGTCCCGAAGGTGACGAGCACGCGCGGGAGTCCGGCGGGCGGCGGATCGAGCCGTACGGTGGCCTCGCCCGGGCGCCGATGCGCTCGGGGGCGCAGCGGTAGCCGGGGAATCGGAGATGTCCAGCCGGGCTCCTGCAGGACGGACGGGCAGGGGTCGATATAGCCGCGGGTGGCGACCGGTTCCAGCCCGCGGGCGGCATGGCGGGTGGCGGCGGTTCGGGCGATCTCGTCGACGATCACGGTGGGCAGAGCTGGACCGAGACCGACCTGATGCCAGGGAATGTCCAAGGTCGCGGCGAGCAGGGGACCCACGGTGTCGAAGGCGTCGGCCAGGATGACGTCGGGGCGCCACCGCCGGGCGGCCGACGTCGCGGCGTCGGCGGTCCGATCCAACCGGGTGCCGCCGAACATCTCGCCGATCGTCGCCGGTGTGGGGTGGAAGACGTCCGCGCCGGTGCGTTCCGCCGTCTCCTCCGCGAACTGCAAGGGCATGGGGCCGGCCGCCAGATGCTGCACGCCGCAGGGCAACTCGGCCGCGATCATGTCGGCCATCCCGGCGCTGGTGAGAAGGGCGACGGTGTGGCCGTCGTCGAGCGCTGCGCCCATCAGGGGAGCGAGCGGCAGGAGATGCCCGTAGGCGGGCACGCCGCTGAAGAGAATACGCATGAGAACCCTTGTCTGTCGGATCGATTCGGGCGGCTAGCCTGCGCACACGCGCGTGGCCGATGCTGTGCTGTCCGGGTCGTCTGCGGGCAGGGGAATGGAGTGGAAGAGGGCGTCTGGGTCGTACCGCCGTTTGGCGGCGAGCAACCGGGTGGTGTTCGGGCCGTAGGCGTGGGCGATCCGGGCGGTGTCGCGGGGGCCGAGGAGATTGGGGTAACCGCCCGGCAGTGCGTCCGGCGTCAGAGCGTCCGCCAGGTTCGCCGCCCACGCGCGATGCGCCGGCTCGGCCGCGTCGCCGGGCTCCCACGCGGCGATCACCTCGACCGTCAGATGTGGGTGGCGATTACCGAAAGCGGTGTCGGTGACCGGGATTCGAGCGGCGGCGCCGTGCAGCGTGTGCAAGGCGACCGCGGACAGCGGTGAGGTCGCCGCGCCACCACCGGCTTGCAGGACGTCGCGTACCGCGGGGCTCAGTTCCGGGACTGTCCGCGTATCGATCTCGATGTGCCTGCCGGGCGGGAACAGCGCGTCGGTGCCTGCCATCAGGTCGGGGAGGGTGACGGGACCGATGTGGACCAGGAGCGGATCACCGAGGCGGGCGAAACTTTCGACCTCGTGCTCGCCCGTCCGGGCTGCGCCGCACCACGTCGGCGCGACGAACACGGCGGGCGAACCGGTCGGCCCGGTCACAAAGCCGCTCTGGACGGTTAGCGCGTCCGGAGTGCAGGCGGGAAGGTACTCGGCGAGCCCGGCCAGCACGGTGCCCGCCTGCTCGGCGGGGTACATGATCATGCCGGACAACAGCGCAGCGACGGCGTGCAGCCGGATCCGCATCCCGGTGACGACGCCGAAATTGCCGCCCCCGCCCCGGACCGCCCAGAACAGTTCCGGCTCCCGCTCGGCGTCCGTCGTCACCAGCGAGCCGTCGGCGAGCACGACGTCGACCGCGAGCACATTGTCCACCGCGAGGCCGAAACGCCCGCTGAGCGGACCGTATCCACCGCCGAGGGACAGGCCGACCATCCCGACCGAGCCCGCCGTGCCGGTGACCGCGACAAGGCCGTACGCGTGCGCGGCTTCGGCGACCTCGGCGCTGCTCGCGCCACCGGACACCCACGCCACCCGTGCGTCCGGGTCGACCCGCACCTGCCGCATGTCCGACAGGTCCAGGGTCAGGCCACCGTCGGTCAGTGCACGTCCGGCCCAGTCGTGGCCGCCGCCGCGAACCGAGAGCGGCACACCATGGTCGCGGGCCGCGCGGACGCCCGCTTGCACGTCAGCGGGCGTCCGGCAGCGCAGCACGACGGCGGGACGATGCCGCACGGCGCCGTTCCAGACGACGCATCCGGCGTCGTAACCGGCGCCCGAGGTAGCGACCTGCCCGGACGTGACCGTGCGGTGCAACGCCTCGAGAAGTGGATCGAGCGGAAACGGAGACGGTGTGATCACGATTCACCTCGAATCTTGCGATGGCCGATGCAGGCTCCAGAGTAAGGACATATTCATCAGAGTCAAGCTCTGATCAATGAGCTACGGCTCGGTTATCTGGGGATGAGCTATGCTGAGGCGACCATGACCGAACCTGCGAAGTCCCGGCGGGCCGAGTACGCCGAAGCGACTCGAGCCGCGATCATCGATGCCGCCCGCGAGTTGTTCGCCCGGCAGGGCTATTTCGCGACCACGGTCGACGAGATCGCCAAGCAGGCCCGCGTCGCTCCCGCCACCGTCTACGCGGTCGGCGGCGGGAAGCAGGGCCTGTTGCGCACGCTGGTGGATCTGTGGAGTGAAGCGCCGGTCGTCGCCGAGACGCTCGAGCGGCAGGAGACGCTGACCGACCCGGGTGAGATCGTGCGGCACGCGGCAGCCACCGTGCGATCGATGCGGGAGAACTACGGGGACATCATGCGGGTGGTGCTCGCCACCGCGCCGCACAATGCCGAAGCGGGCGACGCGCTGCGGATCGCCACCAAGCGATACCGCGACGCCATCGCCGCGCTGGCGCTCCGGCTGAACGACGTGGGCGGCCTGCCGCCGGACACCACGGTCGAACAGGCCACCGACATTCTGTGGTTCTACTTCGGCTACTCCGGCTATTTCACCCTGGTCGACGACAACGACTGGACCTTCGACCGAGCCGAACGCTGGCTCGCCGAGCAGGCGCTGGCCGCACTCAGGCGCTCAACGGAGTGAGTTCGGATCGAAAACCCGCGGGCAGCCTGCTGATTCCGGTGGCACAGTTGCGGGTTAGCCGACGACCACGCCGGTCAGCTCGTCGTTCGTGTCTCCAGACGTCGTATATTCATGTGCTTCAGCGGTTTCCGGGCTGGGCAGTTGTATCGCTCGGCCCTGTCGTCGCCGAGCGCTCTTCATCCTCAGTGATCCGGCCAGCCATTGGGCTCGCTCGTCGGTCTCGGCGACGATAACCGCCACACTGATCGAGATTCGCGGAGCCGGGTACAGCGATGACGGCTGAAGCGTTCGCAGGTAAGTCTGAGCTGCTGCAACGGATTCAGCGGCTTCAGATGATGGGCGGCAACAAACGGGAGCACCAGTCTCCCAGCGATCCGGGCGGTGTGGTCACCGCTGCCGAGCATCCAGATTTCAGGTCTGTGCCCACTGCGGGCACCGCCGCCACTCGCCCACCCCCGTTGTCCGCCTCGAACAGCGCGAGCAGTTTCCCGTACCTGATCTTCGAATGGTGTGGCCGTGCGTTCCTGCTCGCCGCGCACGCGGTCAGGCTGGTTAGGTGAGTCCGGACGGGATGCAGCGGGGTGTTGCGGGGGGCGGACTGGGACGTCGATGGAGTACGTGACGACGTGCGTGGCTATGTGGCCGAGCGGCTCGGCGACCGGGATGCGGTGTTGATCGCTGATGACACCGGGTTTCTGAAGAAGGGCATCCGCTCGGCCAGGGTGCAGCGCGAGTACTGCGGCACGGCCGGGCGGACGGAGAACTGCCAGATCGGGTGTTCCTCGGCTATGCCTTTCGCCGCGGACATGCCCTGGTGGATCGGGAGTTGTATCTGTCGGAGTCCTGGACCACCGACCGCGACCGCTGCCGCGCCGCCGGCATTCCCGACGAGGTGGAGTTCGCGACCAAGCCGCGTCTGGTGATGGCCATGCTGGAACGGGTGCTGGCAGCGAGGGTGCCGTTTGGGTGGTTCACCGCGGACGAAGCCTACGGTCAGGTCAAATACTTGCGGGTATGGCTCGAACAACACGACATCGCCCGCAATGACGCCGGATCCTCGGTCTGGCCGTAGTCGATGTGCGGGTTGGATGTACCCCAACATGACGTCCATGAACCGGTATGTCTTGCAGTAATGGGTGGCGGTGTTTTCGGGTCATCGGGTGGCGCAGGTGAAGAGCATGTTGTGATTCTGCGACTGCCTGTTCTGTCACAGCTGGTTGCCGATGTTCAGCCGCTGGACCCACGCGCAGTGCGGTGTCCGGGTCAACGGCCGACGGGGAAGTGCTGGGTCAGAGGGACTGCCAGGCGGGTGAGTTCGGTGCACAGGGTGCCTAGGTTGCCCGAGGTTTCGGTCGATGCGCGCACCTCGACGACGCCGGTCTTGATGCCATCCTGTGTGCCCTGGGGGATGTCGAGCAGGAGGGTGCAGGACGCACCGGGTACGTCGCGGGGCACGGCGAGCAAGGCACGCCGATCGCCCACCATGACCGGCCGGTGTTGGGTGAAAACCTCGTAGGCCCAGTCTGTGAACCGACTGTCCCGGGTGAATACGGCCACATCGTACGATGGGCCGGTCCACCGGCACTGTTTCGCCTCCGGGTACGGGATGTCCGTCTTCTTGGACTGTGGATTCAGGCCCGCTGCTGTGACGTCGGCGTCGGGGATCGTACACGGATCCCAGACCGGGCGGGGCGCAGTGGGTGTCGTGGGGTCCGGGGCCGTGGTCACGGCGGAAGCGGAGGTGGTCGCGGACTCGGGCCGAAACGTCTTGCGCGGCAGGCTCGCCGAAAGATTGTGGATGAGTGCGGCCGCGATGGATTCGGCGCCGGAGGCGAGGTCGTTACGCAATCCCGGTGAGTCGCCGGTGGGCGGAGTACCACTTGACCCGGACCAGTTCAGGCCTCGGGTGTGGACGTTGACGGCGAGGTTTCCGAGCCTGGTCCGCACCGCCACCGCAACCTGGTTCTTCCCCAGGGGCAGGGTCATGATGTCGGCGTGATCGCCGATGCCGCGTATGGGTGTCGGGGCTCCACTTGCCGAGGTGGGTTCGGTCTGGGTGGACGTCGTGGTCTGCCCGACCACGGCTGGGGTTGTCCACACCCAGAGATCGATCTTCGCCGTGCGCGAAAGAGGCTCGGGTGTGGACGCCTTGTCGGGGTGGGGAATCGGATCCTCGTAGGTGACCGTGCAGGTGAGCGTCTGCCCGGCCGCGTTGTCGAGCTTGGACGTGGTGACAGGCTGCGCATCCACCGTCGGCAGAGCGCCCGCGAATTGGTGCAGCGCATCGCCCGCCGCGGTGCCGATCTCAGCGCACGATGTGGGTAGTGCCGAGTATCCGGACGGATCCTGCGGCCCGGTCGTACCGCCACACGAGCAACTTACGGCGACTACGGCCCCTATGACCGCGATGCCTCGCTGTGATCGCGATCCGGCCCTCATCAGCTTCTCGAACATGCTGAACCCGCCTCGATATCGATCGTCACCGTAGGCGTGTCATCCCCGGTATCAGCGCACAGTAGCAGCCCTGTCCGGCAACCGAAAACCGATTCAGGCAAAGGCGGACGTGCAATGAGAACCTTTCATACAGAAACAAAACCAATCGTTCCGATGATAAGCACGGCCTTCTAATACTGTGACGGCAGTCAGGTGAGTGGGTGCCCTCGTCGTCGGTAGTGGGATAAGCGGGCTTGGTGTTGTCGTCGGCGGCGCCAGTTCGACCAGGCCCACACGTGGCGGGCGCAGCGAGCGCTGCCCAGGGCCAGAGCGATGGTCAGGCGTCGGATCTCCGGTAGCGTGAGGCCGATCATGCCGTCTTCGCTGGCAGTGGTTCCCCTTTTGCGGCAACGGCTTTCGCCCCGGTGAGCCAGGCCAGGGCGAGCATGGACAGGGTGATGTGGGCATACCAGGCCCGCCAGCTGCGGACCTGGTAGTGGTCCAGCCCGGCTTCGTTCTCGGCCTGCTGGAAACACTCCTCGATCCGCCACCGCGACCCCGCGATCCACGCCAGATCAGCGATCGTGGACCGGCGTGGCCCGTAGCAGACGTAGTAGGCGATCTGGGCGGGGTCGGTAATGCTGCGCCGCGCCAGCAGCCAGTGCCCGCGCCCGGGGTTCCCAGCCGATACGGATCGGCACCCGCGCCCAGTCGTAGTCGCGGGGTCCGTGCGCACCGGCACCGGCGGAGATCCGCTGCCATGCTCGTGCCGGCAGCGCGGCGACCAGCTCATCAGCGCGGGCCTCGGTGAACATGCCCGTGACCAGGGTGTCGTTGCGGCGAGTGGCCAGCACCTGGGCGATGTCGTGTTGTTCGAGCCATACCCGCAGGTATTTGACCTGACCATAGGCTTCATCCGCGGTGAACCACCCGAACGGCACCTTCACCGACACCGCCCGTTCCAGCATGGCCATCACCAGCCGCGGCTTGGTCGCGAACTCGACCTCGTCGGGAATCCCGGCGGCGCGGCAGCGGTCGCGGTCGGTGGTCCAGGACTCCGGCAGATACAACTCCCGATCCACCAAGGTGTGGCCGTGGCGGGAGGCATACGCCAGAACACCCCTATCTGGCAGTTCTCCGTGCGTCCGGCCGTGCCGGAGTATCGGCGCTGCACCCTGGCCGAGCGGATGCCCTTCTTCAGAAAGCCGGTGTCATCAGCGATCAGCACCGCATCCTTCTCACCGATCCGCTCGGCCACATACGAGCGCACGTCGTCACGGACACCGTCGATGTCCCAATCCGCCCACCGCAACAACCGCTGCATACCGTCCGGGCTCACCTCACCAGCTTGCTCGGCCAGCGTCCACCCGTTCTTCCGCTCCCGGCGCGCCACCAACCCCGTCACGTACTCCCGCGCCCGGCCCCGCGGCTCCGACCGGGCGAAACGGCCACCGATCCTCGCGTGCAACGAATCCAACTCCGCTGCAACAACATCCACGACCACCCCAGCAAGCTACCGGACTGACTGCCGTTGCAGTACTAGGCCCGGTGTGCGCATCGGAGTTCAAAGTTACTTGCTCCTACCGAACCCAAGGCAAATCCTGCCAATCCAGTCTCCCGGGTGGCAGTGCGGAGTACAGGTTGGCCGGACCTCGCTGACGTTAACTCGGCTTCGGTGCATGTTGCGTGCAGCGTAAGTCACGACTGACGGGAATCTGTGCGCGAGAGGGGACACCCGCAATGGCTTTCTGACTTCTCTGACTGCTATGGGTGTTCGAGTGCAGAGATTCCTGTATCCGATCGCGCCGCCCGGCGTTAGATAGCCTGAAAGGTGGGAGAATCGCGGACGGGTGGTCAGGAGCCTGACATGCCCACGTTCCGTCACAACAGATCACGCGCATCATGACGCCGATCTGTCATTGCTCATCCGCCAATGCGAATCGCGAGGATGATAGACACGGTCTCGGATTGCGGGTGCCAACAGTTCCGACATTCCGTATACGACTTTGGCTCCGACCATTCATCCGCCACACTGCCCGACTGTGCACTGATGGCCGGTTAGTGCTGGCCACTCGTCCGAGAACCGGTACAGCTATGGCGGTTTCGCCCGCTGTACCAGATGTGTTGCGAATCTTCCCAGTTGGCTCTGGGCATGCTGGACGCCCAGCAATCTTATGTCCCGCTGGGTGCTTCAAGCGCGGGGGAGCCGATTGTGTGCGCTAGCCCCAGCAACCGATGCGTTAACCACGGCAGCGATGGGCCTGGCATCATCAGAGTTGTTTGCCCCGAAAGCCCGAGCTGACAGATGATGCGGCCGCAGGATCGCGGCAACCGTTCCGGCCTGCCAACCGTCCTTGGCGCGATGCCTCGAAGCAGCAACTCGAGTAGCGCTCTGGGCATCCGACGGATTGAAGCTGCGGATCCTTTCCCTCGACGTGTCCGACCCGTATCCGCTGTGCCAGCGAGGCGATGCGTTCGACGACGACTGCCGGTGCCGCGCTGGCCACGCCCGACATTCCGTGGTGCTCGGGTACCCAGTACCGGTGATAGTCGAGGTCGTCGACTACGCAGCGCCATGCGCGCGTTCGACCGCTGCGTGATGGGAGCCGGCTCGCCAGCCAGCGGTCGATCGGCCCGACGACGACACCCACCCACCGCATCGTTCGATCGCGGCGCTCGTGGCCGCCCAAGACACCGATGACACCGTCGTTCAGCGACGCACGCTTCGACAACGGATCACGGACGCCGAGGCCCGACTCGCGCGTCACCTCGCCGCCATCGAGGCCGGAGTCGATCCGCAAGCCCTCGTCACGGCCATGAACGCGGCACAGGCGGACAAAGCGGCAGCTCAAGCCGAGTTGAAGAGCCTGCCCAAGATCAATCGACTCACTGGTATCGAGATCCGAAAGTTGATCGACTCGCTGGGCGATATCCGCGCGGTGCTCGCTGCGGGGGATCCGGCCGAGAAGACTCGGTTGTACCGAGCCCTGGCCTTAGAAGTGCGCTACCAGCACCAACAGCAACTCGCAATCGTTGATGCCGCCCCCTGTGGGGTTAGCACTGGTGTCCGGAGGGGGACTTGAACCCCCACGCCCGATAAAGGGCACTAGCACCTCAAGCTAGCGCGTCTGCCATTCCGCCACCCGGACCGGTGTGCCCAGCAAGATTATCGGATCAACTCCAGATGAACCAAATCGCGGCCTGACCTCGGAAAACTTGAGCGTTCAGCAGAGGGGAGTGCGCGGGCCGCGCCGGGAGGGAGTGGCGCGGCCCGCGGACGATTCAGAGGATTTCTTCGAATGTGCGTTCGAAACCAAGGGCGCCTCGGCCGTCGGCTACCTGGCGGTCGAGGAGGGTTTTCAGGGGTGCGACGAAGTCCGGGGTGACGTGGGCGGCGCGGCTGGCGCGGGTGATCGCGTCGAGGGCGGCTTTGTGGAAGGCGATGGATTGGATGGGGTCGGTGTAGGTGGCGGTGTCGATGACGGCGCCTTGGTGCGGGAGGGACTGGGCCATCGCGCTGACCCAGGCGGCGGCTCGGCGGCCGAAATCGGCGGCGGGGACGCCGACGGAGCGCATCATGGCGGCGCCGTGCAGGAAGCCGCCGAACATGGCGTACATGGCGGCGAGTAGGGCGAAGTCGTAGGTCGAGGCGAGGCCCGCATCGTCGCCGAAATATTCTGCAGCGGCGATTGATTCGAGGATTTCGCGATGCGAGTCGAAGATCGCGCGGGAGCCGCTGTAGAGGATGGAGGCGCCCGGCTGGCCGATCATGGGCGGCACCGCCATGATGCCGCCGTCGAGGTAGTCGCAGTCGTGTTCGGCGGCCCAGGCGGCGAGTTCGCGGGCCTCGTCGGGGGCGGTGCTGGTCAGGTTGAGCAGCTGCCGTCCGGCCAGGCGGTCGGCTACCGGGTCGAGGGTGGCGTGCACCGAAGCGTGGTCGAGCAGCACTGCGATGATGAGACCCTCGGCGTCGATCGCTTCTGCGATCGTTGTTGTGCTGACGGCCCCTGCGGCCAGCAGTTCGGTGTCCTTGCGGGGAGTGCGGTTCCAGACGGTTGTCGGTACGCCCGCCTTCAGGAAGGCCGTGGCCAACGCCCGGCCCATCGCGGCGAGTCCCAGGATGGTCACCGGGGTCTTCATGGTCTCCGCCATTGCGGGTTCAACTCCTCAGAAAATGGAATGGTCCTGGTCAGCGCGCTGCGCTCCAGACTGCTCGGTGACCGGCGCGGAGGCAAGTACCTACTATTTTGTCCGGTACTTACCAATTGGTTTGTGAACAGGTGGAGAGGCTGAAGGATGGGTGCGAAGCGATCGGGGCCGTACTTCTGCGGGATCGACGCGGCGATGGATGTCGTCGGCGGCAAGTGGAAGGCGCTGATCCTCTGGGAGCTGGAGAACCACGGGGTTCGGCGCTTCGGTGAGCTGCGCAAGGGGTTGCCGGGCATCTCGGAGAAGATGCTCATCCAGCAGCTGCGGGAGCTCGAGGAGGACGGCATCGTCGGCAGAACCGTCTACCGCGAAGTGCCCCCGCGCGTGGAGTACCGATTGACCGAGATCGGCACAGCGCTCAACGCCGCGCTCGAGCCGCTGGGGGCATGGGGGCGCGCTCGGATCGATCGGATCGGGGCGGAGCGGGTGCATCAGTGACCAAAAGTGAATCCTTCAAAAGTGAATGTTTCACCCGGGCAACACCATTGAGCGGAAGATCAAGCTACTAGTTGGTAACTTTAGTTACTTTTGTGCATCCGTCGTGTAATTGACGCCTAACCGGGGCCGTCGTATGTTCCACGTCACAACTTTTGCAAGATGTGGGTGGCTTTGCGGATGTCGGATGATGGGTATGACCTACGGGTCTTGCTGACGCGGGCACTCCGCCGGATTCAGGAGTTGGAGGCGCGGCCGCAGCGCGAGCCGATCGCCATCGTGGGGATGGGCTGCCGCTTTCCCGGCGGCGCGGAATCCCCGCGGCAGTACTGGGATCTGCTGAGCTCGGGCCGCGACGCCATCGTCGATGCGCCGGAAAGCCGGTGGCCCGTAGCGGATTCCGGGCCTCGTCGGGCGCGGCGGCGAGCCGGGCTGCTGGCCGGTCCGATCGACGCCATGGACGCGGAGTTCTTCGGGATCGCGCCGCGCGAAGCGGCGTCGATGGATCCGCAACAGCGGCTGATCCTCGAAGTCGCCTGGGCCGCGATGGAAGACGCCGCTCTGGTGCCGGGCGGTTCGGCCGCTGCCCGCACCGGGGTGTTCCTCGGGGTCAGCTGGCAGGAGTACCAGCGCACGATCACTCCCGACTGGGTGAGTTCGGTGGACGCGCACACGCTCACCGGAACGATGTCGAGCATTGTGGCCGGACGGGTGTCCTACGTGCTCGGACTGCGCGGGCCCGCGGTGGCGATCGACACGGCGTGCTCGTCGTCGCTGGTAGCCGTGCATCAGGCGTGCCGCAGTCTGCGTTCGGGCGAGTGCGACGTCGCCTTGGCGGGCGGAGTGAACCTGCTGCAATCGGAGCTGACATCGGAGGCGCTGGCTCGCATGGGGGCGCTCTCTCCGGACGGGCGCTGTCGCCCCTTCGACGCGCGCGCGAACGGCTATGTGCGCGGCGAGGGCGCGGGGGTCGTCGTGCTGAAGACGCTTTCGCGGGCGATCGCCGACGGCGACGAGATCAGAGCGCTCGTCCGAGGCTCGAGCGTGAACCACGACGGTCGTTCCATGGGGCTGACCGCGCCGAATCCGACGGCACAGCGCGAATTGCTGCGCGCCGCGCTGACCGACGCCGGGTGCGCCGCCGACCGGATCGGCTACGTCGAGGCGCACGGCACGGGCACGCCGCTGGGTGATCCGATCGAGATCGAGGCGTTGTCGCAGGTGCTCGGCGCGACGCGGGCGGACGGGTCCGCGTGCCTGCTGGGTTCGGTGAAGTCGCAGATCGGGCACCTCGAAGCGGCCGCGGGCATCGCCGGGCTGATCAAGGTGGTGCTGCAACTGCAGCACGAACGAATTCCACGTCAGCACGATTTCGCCACCATGAACCCGAAGATCGAGCTGGACGGCACATCGCTCGCGGTGCCGACCGACGATCTCGCCTGGCCGCGCACCGCGCAGCCGCGAATGGCAGGGGTGAGTTCGTTCGGTTTCGCAGGCACCAACGCGCACGTCGTGCTGGAGCAAGCACCTGAGCCGACGGCGCGTGTGGATCCGAAGGGTCCTGTGTTACTGGCGCTTTCGGCCCGTACTTCCTCAGCCCTCGACACACTGGCCCGCGACTACGCCGAGCAGTTGGGCAGGCAGGAGATGCCGCTCGCCGATGTGGCCGCCACCGCGGCGCTGGGACGCACGCATTTCGCGCACCGGCGGGCGGTCGTGGCCAGGACAGCCGAGGAGGCGGCGCGCGAACTCGCGGCGTCTCCGGGGCGAACGATCGAACCGGGGCCGGGTAAGCCGCGGGTGGCGATGCTGTTCACCGGCCAAGGCGCGCAGTACGCCGGGATGGGCGCGGCGCTGGACGCCAAGTATCCGGCTTTCCGTGCGGCGCTGGACCGCTGCGACGAGTTGCTGGGGCCGCTTCCCGGCGGATTGCGTCTGCGGTCGGTGCTGTTCGCCGCTGACGACGACTTGCTGGCTCGCACCGAGTACGCGCAGCCGGCCCTTTTCGCGCTGGAATGGGCATGCGCCGCGCTGTGGTCGTCGTTCGGCGTTCGCCCCGATGTCGTGCTGGGGCACAGCCTCGGTGAACTGGTCGCGGCGACCGTCGCGGGAGTGTTCGACCTGGCCACCGGCTTGCGTCTGGCCGCGGAACGGGGCCGGCTGATGCAGGCGGTAGCGCAGCGAGGGGCGATGGCGGCGGTGTTCGCCGCGCCCGTCGAGTTCGACGATCTGCTGGACGAGCTCGCGGCGAGTGTGTCGGTGGCCACGGTCAACAGTCCCGGCCAATTCGTGGTGTCCGGAGCGGTGGACGGGGTGGGTCGAGTTGTGCGGGCTGCCGAGGAACGGTCGATCCGTGCGGTGCGGCTGCCCGGGACGACGGCCTTCCATTCGCCCCTGCTGGATCCGATGCTGGACGACTTCGAGGCCACGGTCGCGGAGTTGGCGCCCGTCCCACGCGCGGCGACGATTCCGCTGGTGTCCAACGTGACCGGCACGCGGGTCGATGGCCCGATGGATGCCGCGTACTGGCGTGCGCATGCGCGCGGCACGGTTCGTTTCGCCGAGGGCGTGCGCGCGGCCGCCGAGTCCGGCGTGCACGTCTACCTCGAGGTGGGACCGCATCCGGTGCTGCTGGAATTCGGGCGGAACACCGACCCCGACGCCTTGTGGGTGCCGAGCATGCGCCGGACATCCACCGACGACGAGGTGCTGTTGACCGGCGTCGGCGCGTTGTATCGCGCGGGCGCCGACATCGACTGGACCGCGCTGATTCCCGGGGACGCGCGCAGGCGCAACGGCCTGCCCACTTACCCCTTCGAACGAGAGCGGGTGTCCGTGCCGATCGGGAGCGCGTCGTCGAGTACCGGATACCTCGCCGAGCATCGGTTCCGCGACCGAGCGGTGGTGCCCGCGGCGGACCTCGCCTTGCGCGCGTTGCGTGCGGCCGGAGGCGCAGGCCACGAGCTGATCGACTTCGTCGCCGCGCGACCGGTGCCGCTGGCGGAATTGGCCGAGCCGCTGGTGACCGATGCGGGCGATCACACCGAAGTGCGGTTCCACGTCGAGAACGGCGATGTCGCCGCGGTGTCCGCCGCGGTTCGACCCGTCTCGGCTCGGCCGCGCGATGCCGGTGAACTGTCCGCGGCACGACGGGTGATGTCCACCGAGGAAGACGTCGAGGACTTCTACCGTCGCTGCGCGGACGCGGGATTGACCTTCGGCCCGCGATTTCGTTGGATAACGCGGCTGCGGTCCGGCGAGCGCGCCCTGCTCGCGGAACTGCGGCGTCCCGCGGAACTGGCCGACGAACCGGACGCCTGGCTGCCGTGTCTGCTCGACGCCGCGATCCAGACCGGCCTGGCGCTGGTGTCCGGAAACGGCGGCGCGGCTCGACTGCCGGTAGGTATCGGCCGACTGCGCTTGTCCGGCCAGGATGCGGGCGAAACGGCGTGGGCGCTGGCCGAGCGCACCGGCCGGACGGTTCGGCTCACGATCTTCGATACCGCGGGCACGGTCGTCTGCGATATCGACGACGTATGGTTCGCCGAGTCCGGGACTCCCGGACAGTCGCAGGATCGGTATCGCATGTCCGGCCTCACCCGCCGTCCGGTCTGGGAGCCCGCCGTGGGGTCGCCCACCGCACGGGCGCACGCCGCCGCGCTGGTGATCGGGGTCGGGCAGCAGGCGGACCAGCTTGCCGCCGCGTTGCGCGCCGCGGGCACCGATGCGGTGGCGGTGGCGCGTACTGCCGATCCGGAAGTGTGGCCCGGCGGCGACCGGGCGGTGATCTACCTCGCCGATGCCGAGGCCGATGACAGCGCCGAAACGGCGCAGGTGGAAACGCGATTCGCCCTCGCCGTGGTGCAGCGCATGGCCCGGACGGTGTCCGACGCACCGCTGTATGTCGTGACGATGGGGGCGACGGCGGCCTTGCCCGGTGAACCCGTGCGCCCGGCCGCCGCGGCCCTGTGGGGACTGGGCGCGGTGGTGCGCACCGAACTGCCCGAATTGCGTTGTCGCCTCATCGATCTGCCCGTGGACGCTCGTTGCGACGACCACCGACTGGTGAACGAAATACGTTCCTCCGCAGATCATTCCGTCATAGCTCTGCGCGGGCGTCACCGCTATACGATGCGGATGCAGCCCTCCGACGAAGTGAGCGCGGTGGCCGAGCTGGACCGTGGTGGTGCGTATCTGGTCACCGGCGGACGCGGCGCGCTGGGACTGACCGCCGCTCGGACGCTGGCCGAGGCCGGTGCGGGAACGGTGGTGCTGGCCGGCCGCAGCGGCCCCACCCCGCGAGACGAGCGGGAAATAGCGCGGATCGCCGCACTGGGGGCGCGAGTCGAGACCGTGGTGGCCGATGTCGGAGACCGGGATGCGGTGGAAGGGCTGCTCGCCCGCTTCGGCGTGGATTTGCCGAGGCTGGCCGGGATCGTGCACTGCGCGGGTGTGCTGGACGACGCCCTGTTGTTCGAACAGACCGCAGGACACATCGACCGGGTGTTCGCGGGGAAGGTCGCGGGCGCGTGGCACCTGCACGAGCTCACCGCGGGACGGCCGCTGGATCTGTTCGTGCTGTTCTCGTCGGTCAGCGCCCGGGTGGGCACCGCCGGACAAGGAAATTACGCCGCGGCGAACGCGTATCTCGACGCCCTCGCCCTCCTGCGCACCGCCCGGGGACTGCCCGCCGTCAGCATCGCGTGGGGGCCGTGGGCGGGCACCGGCATGGCCGAAGGACTCAGCGACGCCGCCCGCCGGGCGTGGGTGCGCCACGGCGTCGGCGAGCTGGATGCCGAGGACGGCGCCCGAGCGCTGCGCTCGCTGCTGTCGGCGGAGGGAACCGTCGCGGTCTTCCCCGCCGTCACGGAAGCCACGGCGGAGCGGGACCCGGTCGAAGTCCAGGAACCGGGCGATCCGGCGGAGCTGCTGGAACTGGTACGCACCCATGCCGCGTCCGCACTCGGCCGCACCGCCGCCGTTCCCGATCGCACGCCGCTGCGGGAACTCGGGCTCGATTCGATGATGGCGGTCGAACTGCGCAACGCCCTCTCCGCGGAGCTGGGGGTGCGACTGCCGGCGACCCTGCTGTTCGATCATCCGACGGTCGCCGCGGTGTCGGAGGAGATCGCCCGGCTCGGCGCCACCGGCCGCACGGCAGCGAAACAGGCCGAAAAGCAATCGACCACGCGCGTCCCCGAGCAGCTCACCTCCCCGGTGTACCCGGCGGAACTTCCGGTTACACCTACTACACCGAACGTGTCGCAGTTCACAACGATCGAAACCGGCGCTGCCGCCGACGAATACGCCGACGCGATCGCGATCGTCGGCATCGGCTGCCGCTACCCCGGCGGGGTCCGCGGGCCCGCCGATCTGTGGCGGGTGCTGGCCACCGAAACCGACGCGGTGACCGAGGTGCCCGCACACCGCTGGGACGTGGACGCCTTCTACGATCCAGACCCGGATGCCGACGGCAAGACCTACACGCGCTGGGGCGGTTTCGTCGAGGGTGTCGAGGATTTCGATGCCGGATTCTTCGACATCTCCGTCGGTGAGGCGCGGATGCTGGACCCGCAGCAGCGTCTGCTGCTCGAAACCGCCTGGGAAGCGCTCGAACACGCCGGATACCCGGCGAGCCGGCTGGAGGGCAGCCGGACCGGGGTCTTCGTCGGCGTGATGTCCAACGACTACGCCGAACGGATGGCGCGTGCCGATGTCGCGCCTGATGCCTGGTTCGGCACCGGCAATCTCTCCAGCGTCGCGTCCGGTCGGCTGTCGTATTTCCTCGGTGCGCAGGGCCCGAGCCTCACCATCGACACCGCGTGCTCGTCGTCGCTGGTGACCGTGCACACGGCGGTGCGCAGCCTGCGCAGCGGCGAATGCGATCTGGCGCTGGCCGGTGGCGCCACCGTGGTGCTGACGCCCTCGCTCGACATCTATTTCGCGCGGGCGCGCGGCCTGGCCGCCGACGGCCGCTGCAAGAGTTTCGACGCGCGCGCCGACGGTGTGGTCTGGAGCGACGGCGCGGGAATGCTCGTGCTCAAACGACTGGCGGACGCGCGCCGCGACGGCGATCGGATACTGGGGCTGGTTCGTGGGTCCGCGGTCAACTCCGACGGTCGCAGCCAGGGATTGAGCGCACCCAACGGTCCGGCGCAGGAACGGGTCATCCGCGCGGCGCTGGCGGACGCCGCCCTCGACGCGCAGGACATCGATTACGTCGAGACGCACGGCACCGGCACGGCACTCGGTGATCCCATCGAAGTGAACGCACTGGCCGCGGCACTGGGCAAGGGCCGAACCGAGGCGACGCCGCTGTGGATCGGATCGGTGAAGTCGAATCTCGGGCACACCCAGGCGGCGGCGGGCATCGCGAACATCATCAAGGTGATCGAGTCGATGCGGCACGATCGCATTCCCGCTTCGCTGCATTTCCGTTCGGGCAATCCGCACATCGATTGGGACTCGGTCGCGATCCGCGTGGTCGCCGAGGAGCGGCCGTGGCGGCGTTCGCGGCGGCCCCGGCGGGCGGGGGTGAGCGCGTTCGGGATCAGCGGCACGAACGCGCATGTGGTGATCGAAGAACCGCCGCAGATGTCGGAGGCGGATTCCTCCGACGATGCCGGGCCGCATCTGCTGGTTCTGTCGGCGAAGAACGCCGATGCCCTGCGCGAACTGGCGGCCCGCTACCGCGATCTCTTGGCCGCCCGCCCGGAGACCGCATTGGTGGATCTGTGCGCGAATGCCGCGGTGGGCCGCACACACTTCGGCGAGCGCGTGGCGATCTGCTTCGACACCGCCGCGCAGTTGCGCGCCGCGCTGGAGAACGTCGCCTCCGGGGGCATCGTGGGCAAGTCGGTCGTCGAGATGTCGAGCGGACTGGTCGATCCGGCTCGGCGGTATGTCGATGGCGGTGACATCGATTGGGATGCGGTCTATGCCGACCGCCGGTGGCGCCATGTCGATTTGCCGACCTATCCGTTCCAGCGCAAACGGCACTGGCTGGAGCTCACACCGCCATCGCGGGAGACACAGTCGTCGCGTACCTTGCCGCTCACCCCGGAGATGTTCGCCGGTCATCGGTTACGTGGTGTGCCGACGGTGCCCGCGGCGTGGCTGTGCGTTCAGCTGCACGAGATCGCCACGCGACTGCCCGGATCATGGGACGTCGCGGGGCTGCGGCTGATCACGCCGATGGAGGTCACCGGAGCCGCGGTGCGGGCCGTGGCCGAACCCTCACAGGACGGCCACACTGTGCGCTTCATCCGCTCCGGCGATGGCCAGGCGACATACGCCGAGGCGAAACTTACGCCGCCACAAGCTGATTCGGTGGAATCGCTCGCGGCTGTGACCGGTGATTCCGAGGCGCACGTGTGGCCCGCCTACTACGACGCTCTTGCTCGGCTCGGCCTGGATCTGGGTCCCGATTACCGCTGTGCCCTCGAGTTCCGGCGGATCAGCGACACCGAGGCCGAGACAGTGTTCCGGTCGGCCGGTGGCGGCACCGCGCTCGACGCGGTCCTGCTCGATGCCTGTCTGCACAGCATCGTGGTGACGGCGACCGGGGGCGGGGAGTTGTTCCTGCCCTCGGCGATAGATCGTGTCCGATTCTTCGGCAACCCTGCGATCGAGGATGCGACGGTCCGGTGCCGAGTGCGGGTGACCGAGCGAGGAAAGCGGGTCATCGTCGGTGACGCCACGCTGTACTCGGCGTCCGGGCGCCCGCTCGCGAGTGTGCAAGGCGTGAGCCTCCTGGCTGCGAACGTCGATGCCGCGCCGGAATCCGACTCGACCAGGCTCGCGGATCTGCTGCACCATCTGGAATGGGTTCCGGTCGAGGCCGGTCTGCGCGAGGGACCGGCGGGACGCTGGCTGATCTTCGGTGACGGTCCGGTCGGTGACGCTGTCGCCGCCGGATTGAGCGCGCGCGGCGCGGACATCGTGGTCGTTCCCCCTGAGGACGCGACCGATCCGTTCTCGTTGTCCGACGCCGCGCGTCCGTTTCGCGGCATCGTCTTCGCTTGGACGGCGACGTCCGCCCGGACGCGCGTCGAAGCAGCTCTGCGGTTGACGCGCGCACTGGACTCGGCGGCGCATGGACCGGACGCGTTGTGGTTGGTGACCGTGAACGCCCAGCGCGTCATCCCCACCGACCGCCCCGACCCCGAGCAAGCTCTGCTGTGGGGTTTCGGACGGACGCTGGCCACCGAGCATCCCGAGTTCGGCTGCCGGTTGCTGGACTTGCCCGCGGAATCCGTCGTGGACGGCGCGCTGGTCGCCGAGGAGCTGCTCAGCGGTCGCGCCGCAGGAGAATTCGCCGTGCGCGACGGCGGTTGGCTCACCGCGCGCATTGCCGACGGCCTCGCATCCGCCGACGATTACCGGTTGGTCGCGCACCGTTCCGGCGATTTCGAGCGGATGCGGTTGGAGCCCGGTATCCGGCGCGCGCCGGCGGCAGGGGAGGTCGAGATCGTCGTCGCCGCCACCGGCCTGAACGCCCACGACCTGTGGGTGGCTTCTGGTATTCATCCGGACGGTGCGGAATCGCTGGGTCTGGAATGCACGGGCCGGGTCGTCGCGGTCGGCTCCGGAGTGGAGCGGTTCGAGGTCGGTGATCGGGTGGTCGCCTTGGCGGGTGACAGTTTCTCCCGCCACGTGACGGTGGACCAGGACTTGGTGACTCGGCTGCCGGATCATCTGTCCTTCACCGACGGCGCGACCGTGCCGTACGCCTTCACCGCCGCCTGGTACGCGCTGTTCGACCTCGGTGATCTGCGCGCCGGAGACCGGGTGCTCGTCCACGGCTCCGCCGACGGCATCGGCATGGCCGCGATCCAGCTCGCCGCGCAGGCGGGAGCGCAGGTGTACGCGACCGCCGCACTGTGCCGTTGGGCCCGCAACGCCGGGCTGCCGGTCACGCAGATCCAGACCTGGCGTAGCCACGAATTGGGCGAACGGGTCCGAGCGGTGACCGCGGGGCACGGAGTGGACGTCGTGGTGCACGCCTCGGGCGTCGACGTCACCGCGCAGGCCGCCGAAATATTGCGGCCGGGAGGCCGATTCGTCGAGGTCGTGGATTCGGTGCAGACCCGCGTGGCGCGGCGTAGCGCGGATGTCGACCATCGGGCCTTCGATCCGGCCACTGTCGACGCAGGCAGGACGGGCGCGATCCTGCGGGACGTGATGGCGCTGTTCGAGCAGCATGCCTTGACCGCGCCGCCGCACGCGGCATACGGCATCAATCGCGCCGCCGAGGCATTCCGCGCGATGGCCGAACGTGATCATCCGGGCCGGGTCGTCCTGGTCGGCGCAGAGGTCCCGCTCGCCGCGCGCGGTGACCGGTTGCCCGATGGCACCTACCTGGTGACGGGAGGTTTCGGCGGCCTCGGCGCCGAGGCCGCACGCTGGCTGGCCCGCCGCGGAGCCCGGCATCTGGTGCTGGTGGGCAGGCGCGCGCCGGATCCGGCGGGGGAGCGGTTGCTGGCATCGCTGCGCGCCGCCGGCGCCCAGGCGACGGCGCGGCAGGCGGATGTCGGTGACCGGGCCGCCGTTGCCGCACTGTTGCGAGGCATTGCGGAATCCGGCTTTCCGCCACTGCGCGGCGTGGTGCACTGCGCGGGAGTTCTCGACGACGGCGTGGTCGGCGAGCAGACCTGGGCGCGGTTCGAGACCGTGCTCGGCCCCAAATATCTCGCGGCCCGGCACCTGGACGAGCTCACCCGCGACCAGCCGCTGGAACTGTTCGTCACCTACTCCTCCGTTGCGGGCGTGCTCGGCACCCCCGGCCAGGCGAATTACGCCGCGGCCAACGCGGCGTTGGACGCGCTGGCCTGGCGGCGGCGTGCGGAGGGACTGCCCGCGCTGAGCATCGGGTGGGGGCCGTTCGCCGATGTGGGCATGGCCGCCGACCGGCCCGAGGTCACCGCACGACTCGTGCGGCGCGGACTGCCTCCGCTGCGCACGGGCGACGCGGTGGCGGCGCTGGATCACCTTGTTCAGCACGACTGCGCGGCGCCGGGCGTCTTCGAATTCGTGCCGGAGCGGTGGTACGCGCAGCGCACGCGGCAGGTCACGACGGCCGCCCCTCCGCCGACCCAACCGAGCACCACCGGTGCGGCGCGAGCGCGGCAGGCGTCCGACGATCTCGCAGGCTGGGAGGCGCTCGTCCAGCGCGTGGCGATGCGGGTGCTCGATCGCGCCGGAGAACTCGATCCGGAACTGCCGTTGCACGACACGGGAGTCGACTCCCTGACGGGTATGGAGCTGCGGGCCGCGCTCGCCGCCGAAGCCGGAATGCCGCTGCCCGCCGGGCTCGTCTTCGACTATCCGACCGTGCGTGAGATGGCGCGGTTCCTGCAACGCAAAGGCGCATCCGCTCCCACTGGAGGCGTGGGCGACATCGCCGAAGGCGTGCGCACCCTCGTGGCGGACGCGGCCCCCCTGGTCGCTGACACAACCCCGCTGGCAGCTGACGTTCACACCTTCGGCCCCGATGCGACCCCGCTGACGGCTGACGTGCCATCGGCTGCGATCGACATGCCTCCAGTCGCCGCAGACGTGTCGTTGGTCGCGACCGACGTGTCCACTGTCGCGCACACACCGCGGTATCCGGTATCGGAGTCGACGGAACAGCCTGCGCAACAGCCCCTTTTGACCGGTACCGACTTCCGGAGCGACCAGCCCGACGACGACCCGATCGTCATCGTCGGCATGAGTTGCCGTTTCCCCGGCGGGGTGCGCACACCGGAGGACTTCTGGGACCTGCTGTGGCAGGGACGCGACGCGATCACCGAGGTGCCGCCGCAGCGCTGGGACATCGACGCCTACTACGACCCCGACCCGGCAGCGCTCGGCGCGATGTACACCCGCTGGGGCGGCTTCGTCGACGGCGCAGACGAGTTCGACCCCGCGTTCTTCGGTATCGGCGCGGCGGAGGCACGCGCGATGGACCCGCAGCAACGCCTGTTGTTGGAAACCAGCTGGGAGGCGTTGGAACGCTCGGGGCGCGCGCCCGGCACGCTGGCGGGCAGTCGCACCGGTGTGTTCGTCGGATTGTGCTTCAGCGAGTATCCGGCGACGCCGACGCGAGCCGCCGATCCGACCGCGATCGGCGCCTACTCGGTGATCGGTTCGGCGCCGAGCGTCGCGGCCGGGCGCTTGGCCTATGTGCTCGGGCTGCAAGGCCCGGCGATGACACTGGACACGGCCTGCTCCTCGTCACTGGTGGCGCTGCAGGCGGCCGCGGACGGGCTGCGCGCGGGCCGTTGCGATCTGGCGCTGGTGGGCGGGGTGAACTTGCAGCTGGCTCCGGAGACGACGATCGGTTTCTGCCGTCTGGCCTCGCTGTCGCCCGACGGACGCTCGCGGGCGTTCGACGCCGACGCCAACGGCTACGTCCGTGCCGACGGCTGCGGCGTGCTGGTGCTGACCCGGCTGTCGCGGGCCCGGCGCAACGGCGATCAGGTGCTGGCGATCGTGCGCGGCGTCGCGGTGAATCACGACGGACGATCCAACGGCCTGACCGCGCCCAACGGCCCGGCCCAACAGCGCGTCATCGCCGACGCGCTGGAGCGGGCGGGCTTGCGGCCGGACGCGGTGGACTACGTCGAGACACACGGCACCGGCACCCCGCTCGGCGATCCGATCGAGGCCACCGCGCTGGCCGAGGTGTACGGCGCGGGCCGCACGCAGCCGCTGCTCATAGGGTCGGTCAAAACCAACATCGGGCACACCGAGGCCGCCGCGGGTGTCGCCGGGGTCATCAAAGCCGTGCTCATGTTGCGGCACCGCCGGATCCCGCCGAGCCTGCATTTCCACACGCCGAATCCGCTGATCGACTGGGCCGCGATGCCGGTGGAAGTCGTGGGCGAGGCCCGGGAATGGCCACACACCGGGCACGAACCGGCCATCGGGATCAGCTCCTTCGGGATGAGCGGCACCAACGCGCACGTCATCCTGACGCCAGGCGATCCGGCGCCCCCACCACGACCGGAAGCACCGGCCGCGCAGGTACTCGTCCTGTCCGCGCGCGACGAGACCGCCCTCGCCGACTTGGCGGGGCGCTGGGCGGACGAAATGGACGCGGGACAGCGGTCTTTGGGCGACCTGGCTTACACGGCCGCGACCGCACGCACCCATTTCGAACAACGACTCGCGGTGGTCGCCGACACCCGCGCCGCCGCGGCGCGAGAGCTGCGTGCGCCGAACCAGATCCGGGGCCGGGTGGAGCGCGCGGCGCGCCCGAAGGTGGCGCTGCTGTTCACCGGGCAGGGGTCGCAGTACCCGGGCATGGCACGGGAATTGTTCGACTCCGAGCCGGTCTTCCGTGACGCGCTGCGGCGCTGCGACGCGGTGCTGGGGCCGATCGCGGACGGGATCGGGCTGGTCGAGGCCGTGTACGGCGATCACGGGCCACAGTTGCTGCGTCGCACGGTGTTCACCCAGCCGGTGTTGTTCGCCGTCGAGTGGGCGCTGTGGGAGTTGTGGCGGTCGTGGGGGATCGCCCCGGCGGCGGTGCTCGGCCACAGCGTCGGGGAATTCGTCGCGGCCTGCGCCGCGGGCGCGATGAGCATGGAGGACGCCCTGCGGCTGGTGGCCGTGCGCGGCCGCCTGATGCAGCGCCTCCCGGACGGTGGCGGGATGATGGCGGTCGACGCTACCGCCGAGCGGGTCTCCCCGCTGGTCGCACGGTTCGAGCCCGCGGTGTCGATCGCCGGATACAACGGACCGGCGCAGGTGGTGGTCGCCGGACCGCGTGCGGCACTGGATCTGCTGCGCGAGCAGTTGTCGGCCGACGGCATACGGTCGGCTGATCTGACCGTCTCGCATGCGTTCCACTCCGCGGCGATGGACCCGATTCTCGACGACCTCGCCGCGGCGTCGTCCAAGGCGACGATGACCGATCCCACGATTCCGCTGATCTCGAATCTCACCGGTGCCGTGCTGCGCCCGGGAGAACTCGACCCCCGGTACTGGGCCCGCCACGCACGTCAGCCGGTGCGGTTCGCGCAGGGCCTGCGGGCCATGGCCGAGCTCGGCATCGACCGATTCCTCGAGATCGGCCCGCATCCGACGTTGTCCGCCCTCGGCGGCCGAGTGCTGGGCGACTCGGCGCGGTTCGTCGCGTCGCTGCGTCGCGGCCGCGGTGATCGCGAGACGATGATGACGGCACTCGGTCACCTGTATGTCGCCGGCGTGCCGGTGGACTGGGAGCAGGTGCATCGGCCGCACAAACGTCGGCATGTGCTGGCCCCGACCTATCCTTTCCAGCGACAACGGTATTGGGTCGCCTCGCAATCGGAACCCGCTCTTGCGGTTTCGAGCGGCACTGCCGCCCGGTACCCCGATCTTCCGAGACGCTCCAACGGCGCCTTCGAGTCCCGCGCCGCATCGATGCCCGGCGCCGCCTTCGCACCAGCGGCCGTCAGCCCAGCCCTTCCACAGCCTCAGGACGACGCCACGCACTCGTCAGTGTCGATGCCTTCGGGTGACCCGCCAGCGAATCTCGGTGCGCTGCCTGCGCCGGCCGACGTGGAAACCGCAACCTACCCGGCTCTGCCGGCGCAAGGCGGAAATGGAACGGCGCACCGTCGCGCAACGCGCGATTCCGGATATCCACCGGCCGCGCTGCCGGGAGCGTCGGGGGAGTGGTCGTCCGCTACGGGTGACGGCCAGGCGGCGGAACGGCCGCTGAATTCGGTATCACACGACCGCAAGAGCTGTTTCGACTTGACGCTCGAACCCGATTCGCCGCGCTATCTGGCTGATCATGTCGTGCACGGGGCTATCGTCGTGCCGGGCGCATGGTTCGTCGCCACGATCGCCGACCTCGCGCGCGGACTGGTCGCCGGTGACGTCGTCGCGATCGATGACCTCGTGATCACCAACGGTCTGCCACTGAACGGCCCGCAGCCGGTGCGAATCGGCTTCGAGCCGGCCACGGACGGGCTGGCGGTTCAGGTCGAGACGGAAACCATGGGCCTGCACGCGCGAGCTCATGTCCGTAGCGGTAGGCGCCAGGTCCCGGACGGGTCCAGCCTGGCGGAGATCCTGGGCCGCTGCCCGGAACACCTCGCCGCAGTGGAGTTCTACCAACGGCTGGCCGGCGCCGGTCTGCCGTACGGACCGGCGTTCCGCCGTGTCGTCGGCCTGCGCCTGGGGCGGCACGAGGCCTTGGCCACGCTGTCGGATCCCGAGACCGATACCGCCGGGGTGCATCCGGTGCTGCTGGACGCGGCATTCCAAGCCACCTATGCGGCGATGTCGTCAGAGGGGGACGAGCAGACGTGGGTGCCGTTCGCGGTGGACCAGGTGCTCGTTTCGGCTGCGGCGGCCACCGTTCGATTCGGCCATGTGCGCGTGCTCGAGCAGACGCCGCAGTTGTGTGTCGCGGATGTTCGTCTGCTCGATGAGGAGGGTTCTCCGGTGCTGGTCGCGAACGGATTGCGAGTGATACCCGCGCCGATGCCGCAGTCGGCGGGCCAGTCGTCCGCCTCGCAGGCGGTCGCGGATACCTACCGTGTGGACTGGCGGGAGGCCGGACCGGTGGCGCCGGTCTCGGCGACCGGCCGCTGGCTGATCATCGGCGCGCGCGGAAGCCTCGCCGACGAGCTCGCGGGCGAATTGCGGGCGCGCGGCGGGGAATGTGTACTGGCCAGGCCCGGAGCCGGTTTCAGCTTCCGCGCCGAAGACGAGTTCGAGATCGATCTCGGTGTGCCCGCGGCGGTGCGCGCACTGCTCGGCGCGGTGGACGACGGTCGCGCACCGCTGCGCGGGATCGTCTCCGCGATCGCGCTGTCGGACGAGGACGTACCCGCGCCTGTGGCGGCGGAACGCCTGGTGGTGGGTGCGCTGCATCTCGTGCAGGCCGCGGCACTGGCCGGGGAACCGGCGGTGTGGCTGCTCACCCGTCACGGTCAGCGGGTCGAACCTTCCGACCGGGTGGCGCCGCAGCAGGCGGCGCTGTGGGGCTTCGCCCGCGGCGCGCAACTGGAGTACCGCGAAATAGGCTGTCGGGTCATTGATCTCGATCAGTTCACCGGTGCCGGTGTCGTGGTCGACACGCTCGTGACGCCCTCGGCGCCGCGGCAACTCGCACTGCGCGGTGGAGCTCGCCGGGTACCGCGGCTGGTGCCGTTGACGAGCGTGCCCAGCGATCCGACGGCCGCGTCCGGAGCTGCTGGAACGGTGTTGATCACCGGCGGCCTCGGTGGGGTCGGCTTGCGGCTGGCTGGCTGGTTCGTCGAGCGTGGTTGGCGGGACGTGGTGCTCGCCGGGAGATCCGCACCCGATGCGCGAGCGGAGTCCGTCATCGCCGAATTGCGGGGGCGCGGCGCACGGATCGAGGTCCGTCCGCTCGACGTCGCCGACCGGACGGCCGTGGCGGCGACGCTGGATTGGATCGACCGGGAGCTTGCGCCGCTGGCTGGAGTGGCGCACCTGGCCGGGGTGCTCGATGACGGCGTGATCGCCGAGCAGACGGCCGCCCGGGTCGGGCGGGTGTTGGCGCCGAAAACGTTCGGAGCATGGCATCTGCACGAGCTCACGGCGGGCCGGTCCTTGCGCTTCTTCCTGCTGTTCTCCTCGGCCGCGGCGGTGGTCGGCCTGCCCGGTCAGGCCGGCTACGCCGCCGCCAACGCCTTCCTCGACGGTGTGGCCGAGTCGCGCGACGCGTCGGGCTCGCCCGCGCTGTCGATCGCGTGGGGCCCGTGGGCGGACACCGGAATGGTCGAGCGGCTCAGTAGCGACGCGGTGCGACGGCTGACCCGCCGCGGCTACGGTCTGCTGCGCCCCGAAGATGCTTTCGACACGCTGGACCGCCTGATCGGAACCGCCACCGCTGCGGTCACCACGATGCCGTTGACCGGGGTGCCGGACGCCGACGTGCCGGATGTGCTGCTGGATTCGGTTGCGCACGCAGCCGAAAAAGTCTCCACGACAGACGATTCCGGCGATCTGGCCGCGCGGATGGAGGCGCTGGTGCGCCGCTGCCTCGGGTTGGCGCCCGACGCTGATCTCGATCGTCCGCTGCACGAACTGGGGCTGGACTCGGTCGCGGCCCTGGAGATCCGCGACGAGCTGTCGCGCTCCAGCGGTCACCGCCTGCCGGCCACTCTGGCGTTCGAGTACCCCACCCCGCGCGCGGTGGTCGGCCTGCTGGTGCGGCTGAGCTCCGTGGCAACGCCGTCCGTGCCGCCGTCGATCGACAACGATGGCGATTCCTCCGATCCGACGGCGGCACGGACACCCGCTCCCACGCGGAACGCCGAAAATGCCACGGGCGTCACCATGCCCACGTCGAACGGTGCAGTGCCCGTGTGGCCGCAGGGAATGGACAGCGCGCCCACCGGCGGCACCCGGTGGACCGGCGCCAACGGCGCGGCGGCCTCGGCCGACCGGTCGGCCGCGCACGACCGGCAGCCGCTGACTTCATCCGAATCTGCGGACCCGTCCGCGACGTCGACCGTGCCCAGCGCCCGTCACCAGCGCACGCCCGCCGCGCACACCCACAGCACGGGCACGAACGGCGCGGCGGCCTCGGCCGACCGGCAGCCGGTGACTCCGCACGAATCGGCAGACCCAGGCGCGACGTCGACCGTGCCCAGCGCCTCTCAGCAGGTGGCTCGGGGGGCGGCGGCCGACCTCGAGACGCCGATCGCCTTCTCCAATGCCGATCGCCACACCGACACGGCGGGTGACATCGCGATCGTGGGTGTGAGCGGACGCTATCCGGGCGCGGACGGGCTGGACGAGTACTGGCGTGTCCTGCTCGAGGGACGTGACTGCGTCACCGAGATCCCCCGCCACCGGTGGGACCACAGCCGCTATTTCGTCCCCGACCGCCACAACCCTTTCACCGCCTACACCAAGTGGGGCGGCTTCCTCGACGACGTCGACTGCTTCGATCCGCTGTTCTTCGCCATCTCCCCGCGCGAGGCGGAGATCCTCGACCCGCAGGAGCGGCTGTTCCTGCAAACCGCCTGGGCCGCACTGGAAGACTCCGGCCATTCCCGGGCCGACCTGGCCCGCGGCGGTCTGCGACCCGAGCAGGCCGGTGTGTTCGTCGGCGTCATGTGGGGCACCTACCAGATGTTCGGGGCCGAGGAATCCCGGCTCGGGCGCGGCACGCTGCCCGGCTCGACGTTCTGGAGCATCCCGAATCGGGTCTCGCACGCCTTGGACTTCCAAGGGCCGAGCATGGCGGTGGACACCGCGTGTTCGTCCTCGCTGACCGCGCTGCACCTGGCCTGCCAGAGCATTCGGACCGGCGAATGCAGGCTGGCGGTGGTCGGCGGCGTCAATCTGTCGCTGCACCCGTACAAATTCGTCGCACTGAGCCAGGGGCAATTCGCCTCCACCGACGGCCGCTGCCGTTCCTTCGGCGCGGGGGGCGACGGGTATGTGGCCGGTGAGGGCGTCGGGGCGCTGGTGCTGCGGCCGCTGGCCGACGCCGAAGCCGACGGCGACACCATCTACGGCGTCATCAAAGGCACCGCGATCAATCACGGCGGCCGGGTCAACGGTTTCACGGTCCCCAATCCCGACGTGCAGGCCGCGGTGATCCGCTCGGCGCTGCGCGCCGGTGACGTGGACCCGGCGTCGGTGTCCTATATCGAGGCGCACGGCACCGGCACCGCGCTGGGTGATCCGATCGAGATCGCCGGTTTGGCGAAGGTATTCGGCCGCTCCGGCGGCACCGAGCTGCCGATCGGTTCGGTGAAGTCGAATGTCGGCCACCTCGAGGCGGCGGCCGGTGTCGCGGCGCTGACGAAAGTGCTGCTGCAACTGCGCCACGGCACCATCGTGCCGTCGCTGCACGCCACGCCACCCAATCCGAACATCGACTTCGCGGCCACACCGTTCCACATCCCGGCCCGGCCGCTGCCGTGGCCCGGCGGAGATCCGGCGCGCCCGCGCCGGGCGACCGTGAGTTCGTTCGGCGCGGGTGGGGCCAACGCCAATGTGGTGATCGAGGAGTATGTCGACCGCAGGCCGGAGACGCGGTTCAGCGGCGGCCAGGTCGTCCCGGTTTCCGCTCGCGACGGTGAGCGGCTCGCGGAGTATGTCGCCGCGCTGGATCGTTTCCTCGCCGGGCAGCAGCCGAACCTCGCCGATCTGGCCTTCACGATGCAGGTGGGCCGGCAGGCGGGCAGCACGCGGGCAGCGTTCGTCGCGCGCGACATCGGCCAGTTGCGCGCCTCCGTCCGCGCTTGGGTCGACGACGTGCCCGGCGCGCGGTCGTGCCGGGAGGCGGCGGAGGACTCGCGGATCGCGCGCTGGCTCGGCGGTGCGGACATCGATTGGTCCACCGTTCGCGATCCCGGGCCTCGACGCCGTATTCCCGCGCCGACCTATCCGTTCGCCCGGGAGCGGTACTGGATCCCGGACGTCACGCCGGGCGCGCAACTCGTTGCCGGGCCGGGACAGCCGTCCGCATCGAGTTCGCAGGTTGCCTCGCTCACACAGCCTCCGACGACGCCAGCACCCAGCCCGGCCGCGCAACCTGCTCTGAATGGAAGCGCGACGCGAACAGGGGAATCCGGGTCGGAATCGGCATCCGCGCAGTGGCCGACGCCCGATTCGCGGCTCTCGGCGGGGGGCATCGAAACGGAGGCCGGGTCGCTGGAGTCCGCCGAGGCCATGGATCCCACTCCCGCCACGACCCGCCGACTCGCAGCACCGCAACGGCTGCTGGTCCCGCTCTGGCGAGAAGCTCCGTTGCCCGGCGGCGACCTGCGTTCCCGCCGCGCTCTGCTGGTGTACGACACGCGGACCCCGCGGCACCTGGCGGAGGCGCTCGAAGTCGCCGCCGGTGATCCGGGTCGTCTGGTGCGGCTGTCGCAAGCGCCGGGCGATCTGCACCGCGACGACTTCGAAACGGGCGCGGCGCTCGGCCGGGCGATCGCGGCCCGCTACCCGGATACCGAGTGCGTCATCGATCTGTGCGATCTCGTGCCCGCCCCGGCAGGCAGACCGACCGGCGATCTCGGCCGGATGGGCTTCTACCAGGGTGTGATCGAGGGGCGCGCCGGTTCGCTCACGCTGTTGCACGTCGCCGCAGGACACCCCGGCGCGGACGGCCCGGAGTCCGCGCCGCTGGGTGGTCTGGTCGCCGCGCTCGCCGAGGAGATCCGCGATGTGCGCACCCGCAGCGTCCACGTGGCCGACGAGCGCGCACTGGTGTGCGCCGATCCCGGGCGAGTGTTGACGATTCTCGGCGCGGAGTGCACGGCAACCGAGGACAGCGCGCCGCGGGTGCGGTATCGCGGTGGAATCCGCGAAGCCGTCGAACTGACCGACACGACGGCACGCGACGGCCTGGTGGTGGACCCGTCTCGCACCTACGTGGTGACCGGCGGCACGCGCGGGCTCGGCGCGGCGTTCGCGGCGGCGCTGGTCGAGCGCGGCGCGCGGCGCTTGGCCGTCCTCGGGCGCGAACCGCTGCCGCCGCAATCGGAGTGGGACCGGGTGGCCGCCGGGTCCGGCCCTGAGGCGCAGAAGGTTCGGCGACTGGTGCGGTTGCGCGATCGCGGCGTCGCGGTGCGAACCTACTTCGGCAGCCTCACCGACGAGGGCGCCTTGTCCGGCTTCTTCGGCCAGGTACGCAGCGAGCTGGGCCCGATCGGCGGTGTGCTGCATTGCGCGGGCAGTGTGTCCGGTGAGAGCCCGGCGTTCGTGCGCAAGACCGGCGCGGCCATCGCCACCGTGCTCGCGCCCAAGCTGGCGGGCACCGCCGTCCTCGCCGACGTGCTGGCCGCCGACCGTCCGGACTTCTTCGTGTTGTTCTCGTCGGTGTCGGCCGTGCTGCCCGGCTTGTCGGTGGGCTTGTCGGACTACGCGATGGCCAACGCGCACCTGGACCGCTTCGCCGAGGCCCAGCACGCCCAGGGACGGCCGTGGTTCCGGTCGATCAATTGGCCGTCCTTCCGCGACACCGGTTTCGGTGAGGTGACCAGTGCGGCCTACCGCGCCACCGGCCTGCCGACCCTGAGCGCCGCGGAAGGATTCGAACTGCTCGACGCGGCGCTGGGGACGTCCGCGCCGGTGGTGTTGCCCTACCACGGTGCGGCACTGAGCCTTTCGACGCGCAAGAGCCGACCGGCGGAGGCGGCCACCGCGCCGAGCGCGCAGCCCACCACGGCGAACGGGTCCGCGGCGGCGTATCAGGAATTGCTGCGGATCTTCTCCGACGAACTCAAACTCGCCCCGGCACGGTTCGAGGGCGACAAACGGTTCGAGGAATACGGCGCGGACTCGGTGCTGATCGCCTCGGCGGTACGCCGGATCGAACAGGTCGTCGAAGCGCCCTTCGATCCGGCGCTGGTGCTGGAGTTCCCGACCCTCGACGCCTTGGCCGGTCTGTTGACCGAGCAGTTCCCGGAACGTTTCGCCCCCGAAGCGCCGCCGGAGCCATCGGCCGACCCGCAACCGGCGCAGGCTGATCGACCGCGCACACCGGAGACCGGAGCGGCCAGACCCGGCGCGGCGACCTGGGCAGCCGACGCCCGCGGCGGACGAGCAGCCGAGCCCATCGCCGTAGTCGGCATCGGTTGCCGCCTGCCCGGCGGCGACACCCCGGACGCGTTCTGGCGCCTGCTGGCCACGGGCGCATCCGGCATCAGAGAAGTCGACCCGGCTCGCTGGGATCCCGCCCGGTTCTACCGCCCTGGCGGCGGACCCGGTCTGACCAACAGCAAATGGGGCGGTTTCATCGACGGCGTCGATCTGTTCGACCCGGAGTATTTCGGGGTCACCGACGAACTGGCCTGGCAGATGGACCCGTTGCAGCGACTGCTGCTGGAGACGTCGGTGCTGGCCACCTCCGACGCCGGTTACCGGCGCGAGGAGCTGGCGGGCAAGCGAGTCGGCGTGTACGCGGGCAGCCGGGCGGCGAACTATTTCAACCGGATCCCGGTCGCCGACCGGCACACCATCATCGGCATCGGGCAGAACTTCATCGCCGCGCGCATCTCCGACTACTTCGACTGGCACGCGGGCAATGTCGTGCTCGACAGCGCGTGCTCGTCGTCGCTGCTGTCGGTGCATCTGGCGTGTCAGGCGTTGCGGGCCGGCGAGGTCGACGCCGCGCTGGCCGGTGGCGTGGAAGTGCTGCTGGACGAGATGCTGTTCGTCACGTTGTCGGCGGCGGGTGTGCTGTCGCCGAACGGACGGTGCGCGACGTTCTCCGAGGACGCCGACGGTTTCGTGCCCGGAGAGGGCGCGGCGCTGCTGCTGCTCAAGCGGCTCGACGACGCGCTCGCCGCCGGCGACCGGGTCTACGCGGTGCTGCGCGGATCCGCGATCGGCAACGACGGGCACACCATGGGCATCACCACACCGAACATGCGCGCGCAGATCGAAGTGGTCACCGCGGCGCTGGAAGTGGCGGGCATGTCCCCGGACGCGCTGTCGTACCTGGAGGCGCACGGCACCGGCACCATGATCGGCGACCCCATCGAACTGAAGGGGCTGGCCACCGTGCTCGGCGACCGCTCGCGCGGCCAGGAGCCGTGCGCGGTCGGCAGCGTGAAAACCAATATCGGGCATCTGCTCTCGGCGGCGGGCATCGCCGGGGCGGTCAAGACGATCCTGGCCGTGCACCACGCGGCGCTGCCACCGTCGCTGCACTGCGACAACCTCAACCCGCGTTTCAAGTTCGCCGGTTCGCCGCTGCAGGTCAACCGGGAACTGCGCCCGTGGCGGCCGGCCGACGGCAGGCCACGCGCCGCGGGCGTCAGCTCGTTCGGCTTCGGCGGGACCAATGCCCATCTCGTCGTCGAACAGGCGCCCGACGGGTACCGGCCGACGCGCCACCCCCTGGATCCACCCGCCTTCCGCAAGAGGAGCTTCATGCTGCCGAAAACGGTTCCCAGCCCATCGACGGAGCCCGCGCCGCGGATCGTGGTACCGATCAGCACGCCCGCACCGTCGTTCCTCCGCGTGGAGCCGCTGCGATGAGCGGGATCGAACTGGACAGCTTCGCCACCACCCTGCGGGCCGAGGACCCGGTGGTGCGCGATCACCGCGTACACGGTGTGCGAATCCTGCCGGGTGTGGTGTATCTCGACATGATCCTGCGCGCGGCGATGTCGGCGGGGTACCGGCCCGGCGAGCTGACGATCCGCGAGGCGTTGTTCCAGCGCCCGGTCGCCCTCGCCGACGACGGTGCGGTGCGCATCGCGTTCCGCGTCGATCGCCCTACCGGCCGGGTCGCCATCGACGTGCAGGGTTTGGACGCGGCGGGCATGCCGGTGGGACCGATCGATCCGGTCGCGGAATGCGTTGTGGTTCGGTCGGATTCGTTGGACGAGCCGGTGCGCATCGATGTGGCGGAGTTCCGGGATGCGGCGCGTGCGCGCGGTATGGCCGAGCTGTACGCCCAGACCGGAAGCCGCGGTATCGACCATCGCGGGTTCATGCGCGCCACCGGTCATTTCGCCCGTCGCGACGACGTGGTCACCGCGACGCTGGGGCTCGGCGCCGAAGCGGCGGCGCACCTGCCCGGTTTCCTGCTGCATCCCACGTTCCTGGATGCCTCCACGATCGTGCCGTTCATCGATCCGCACCGGCTCGGCGTGGACGACGACAGCGCGTTCATCCCGATCTACTTCGGTGACGTGCGCGCCTGGCGGGCCACCCCCGAAGAGGTGTTCGTGCGGGCCGCCGTCCGCGGCGGCGGGCACGGCGGAGACCTGCTCGAAGCCGAGGTCGCGCTCTACGACCGGGACGGGGCGCCGGTGGCGCGGTACCGGCTGACGTCCAAGCGTGTGCGTGGCAGCGCGGATATCCAGCGACTGCTGACGCGGCCGGAGGCGCCACCCCCTCGACAGGCCACGCCACGCTCGTCCGCCCACACGACCGTTCCTTCCGGTGATCCGCGTGCGGTGATCACCGCCGATGTGGCCGCTCTGGTCGCCGGTGAACTCGGCGCCGACGCCGCGGGCATCGCGACCGACGTCGGGTTCTACGAACTCGGTCTGGATTCCGGTCGCCTGCTGCGGCTGACGGCGGAACTGGAAGCCAGGGTCGGGGAACCGCTGTATCCGACGCTGCTGTTCGAGTACCAGACCATCGACGCACTCGCCGGACATCTCGCCGACACCGTCGGCGCGAGCTACCGCCCCGCCGACTTCGCCCAGGCCGATCCCACCGCATCCGCCGTGATCGCGCCACCGCCGGCAACGGCCCCGGTCGAGGCGCCGCCGGTAGAGAACCCGACTGCTACCCCAGAAGCGGCGCACGAACTCGTCGTTTTCGGATTCGACTGGGAGCCCGACACCAGCGTTCATCCGCGTCGGGAACCCAGCAGCCTGCTCGTCTTCGACAGTGTCGAGCACCCTTACCCGCAGGCCGGCACGATCGTCCGCGTCCGGCCCGGTAGCGAATTCCACTCCGGCGCCGATGCCTTCGTGGTCGACCCGGCGGACGCGCGGCATATGGACCTGCTGGTCGCCGAGCTGACGGCCCGGCGGTCACGTTTCGACGCCGCGGTGTACCTGTGGCCCGAAGCGGCGACCGGCAACGACCCGCAGGCGTTGCTCGAGCGGGTGTACCTGCCGGTGCGTGATCTGGTGCGCGCGCTCGGGGGGACAGCCGAGCCGCCGGTGCGCCTGGTGCTGGCTCTCACGCCCGCCACACCGGCGGGTGCGGCGAGCTGCGCCCTACTCGGCGGTGCGGCCCGCACACTGCGGCTCGAGCAGCCGCACCCGGTGCTGCGGGCCGTCCAGCGCGACACCGTACGGCCGCTCGATGACATCGTGGCCACCGAACTGGGCATCGACGAACGCGACTCCGCCACCGAGATCCGCTACCACGGCACGACACGCCAGATCCGCCGGACGCGCACGCTCACCACCGCCGGCGCGGATGCCGGCGGCGCGGTGCTGCGGCAGGGTGCGGTGGTCGTGGTCACCGGAGCGTTCGGCGGGATCGGCCGTCATCTGGCCCGCCGCCTCGCCGCCGGCTACCGCGCCCGGCTGGTGCTGGTATCGCGCCGTCCGCTCGACGCGTCGGCCGCGGGACTGCTTGCCGAACTCGGCGAACTGGGCGCGGAAGCCGTGCACGTGCGCGCCGACGTCTCGGTGGCCGCGGACGCCGAACGCGTCGCCGCGATCGCCCACGCCACCTTCGGGCCGGTCGACGTGCTCTACCACGGGGCGGGACAGTTGCGCGACGGACTGCTGTCCGGCAGCAGCCGCGACGACGCGAGAAATGTTCTGGCACCGAAGATCAACGGTGTCGAGCATATGACGCGTGCGCTGCCGGAGACCCGCCTGACGGTGTTGTTCTCGTCGGTTTCCGCGGTGCTGGGCAATCCCGGGCAGGCCGACTACGCGGCCGCCAACCGCTATCTGGACATCGTGGCCGAACAGCGCGACCGGGCCGGAAGCAGGATCATCAGCATCGGCTGGCCGCTGTGGGCCGAGGGCGGCATGCGTCCGCCTGCCGAACAGATCGAAGCGCTGCGGCGGGCCGGTGTGGGACTGCTGCCCACCGCGACCGGACTGGACCTGCTGCTGTCCTGCGCGAGCCTCGACCGCGCGCAACTGGCAGCGGTATGGGGCGACCCCGACACTCTGCGAGCACGACTACAACCGGCGGCCCCGCAGCCCGACGTCCCGGCCGCCGCACCCGTGCCGGTCCATGAGTCGCGCGCGGCCGTCGAGGAGCCCATCGCGATCGTCGGAATCAGCGGCCGTTACCCCGACGCGGAGAACATCGAGGAGTTCTGGCGCAATCTGCGCGACGGGCACGACGCGGTCGGCCCGGTCCCCGCCGAACGCTGGTGGCTCACCGCCTCCGCAGGCACTCCCGGCGCACCCCCGATGATCGGCGGATTCCTGCGTGACGTCGGCGGTTTCGACCCGCAGTTCTTCCGCATCCCGCCGGTGCAAGCGCCCCTGCTGGACCCGCAGGAGCGGTTGTTCCTCCAGCAGGCGTACGCGGCGCTGGAACACGCCGGCTACCACCACACCGACCCGGCCGTGCGGGATCGCCGCGTGGGTGTGTTCGTCGGCGCCACCTGGAGCGACTACCGGCTGCTCGGCGTCGCGGCCAGCCGGGACGGCGATCCGGTCGCGGTGGCCTCGATCCCGTCGTCCATCGCCAACCGCACCTCCTACACCCTCGGCCTGCGCGGGCCCAGCCTCACCGTGGACACCGCGTGTTCGGCGTCGCTGACCGCGCTGCATCTGGCGCGGCGCAGCCTGCTCGACGGCGAATGCGAGGCGGCCATCGTCGGCGGGGTGAACCTCCTTTTGCACGAGGACAAATTCCTGCTGCTGCACAGCCTGGGCATGATGTCCGAGACCGGCCGGTGCCGCCCCTTCGCCGCGGGCGCCGACGGCTACGTGCCCGGCGAAGGCGTCGGCGCGCTGTATCTGAAGCCGCTGTCGGCCGCCCGCGCCGACGGCGACACCATCCACGGCCTGATCCTCGGCAGCGCGGTGAATCACGGTGGGCAGACCTCCGGATACAGCGTGCCGCATCCCGGGGCGCAAGCCGAGGTGATCGGCGAAGCCCTGCGCTCGGCCGGGGTCGATCCCGCCATGATCGACTACCTCGAAGCGCACGGCACCGGCACACCGCTCGGTGATCCGATCGAAATCTCCGGACTGGCCGCCGCTTTCGGCAGCTCCGGCCGCTCCCACGCACTGGGGTCGACGAAGTCGAACATCGGCCACCTGGAGGCGGCCGCGGGCATCGCGGGCCTGACCCGGGTGCTGTTGCAGCTGCGGCACGGCCGGATCGCACCCACTTTGCATGCGGCGGAGACCAATCCGGCCATCACGTTCGACTCGGTGCCGTTGCGCCTGCCGCGTGAACTGGAGGATTGGCCCCGCCGCACCGTCGACGGCGTCGCGGTGGCACGGCACGCGGGCATCAGCGCCTTCGGGGCCGGCGGCGCGAACGCCCATGTGGTGCTCGCCGAGTTCATCGACGACCGGGTGCCGCCGGCCGCGACCGGTGAACCCGAGGTCTTCGTGCTGTCGGCGCGCACGCCGGAGCGGTTGCGCCGCTACGCGGAACTCATGGCGCGGCACTTCCGTGCCCTCGATCCCGCGGATTTCCGAGACGCGGTGCGCACCTTGCAGGTGGGCAGGCCCGCGCTGGCACACCGTCTCGCGGTGGTCGCGTCCTCGCCGCTCGAGGTGGCCGACGCACTGGATCGGTTCGGCGCTCACGAGCCCGGCCCTGTGGTCACCGGCACGGTCGAGGCGCACACCCGGCCACCGCTGGTCACCCCTGCGGCGAATGACCGAGAACTGGCCCGGCAGTGGGTAGCGGGCGCCGATGTCGACTGGCGTGGGCGCGGCGGCCCGCGGCGGCGAATCCCGTTGCCCGGTTATCCGTTCGAGCGCACCGACTTCTGGATCATCGCACCGCCGCGCTCGGGGTTCGACACCGCCGTGGAGCGGTTCGAAGCGTCCGTCCGGCCCGCGGGCACGGTGGAGCCGGGTAAGGCCGAACTGGGCCGCTACGCGGCGATGCTGTTGCTGGCGACCCTGGCCGGAATGGGGCTCACGCCGGGGGAGTGGACCGCGCAGTCGCTGGACGCGCGCCTGGGTGTGCGTCCGGAATTCGACCGGCTGCGCACCAGCTGCCTGGACATCCTGCGCCGACACGGACTGGTGCGCCGGCACGGCGACCGGATCGAGGTTCCCGGCCCGCCGCCGGGTACCAGCGGGATGCGCGCCGATCTGCTGGCCCGGTTCCCCGAAACGGAGCCGTACGTGGCCTTGCTCGATGCCTGCCTGGCCGCGTACCCGCGCGTCCTGCGCGGGGAGCTGTCCGCGACCGAGGTGCTGTTCCCCGGCGGCGATCTGGACCTGGTCGGCGCGATCTATCGCGGCAACGCCGCCTACGACTTCACCAACGGCCTGCTCGCCGGATTGGTGTCGGCGGTCGCGCAGCGAGAGGGCGCGGGCCGGCCGGTGCGGATCGTGGAAATCGGCGCGGGCACCGGCGGTTCCACGCACGCGGTGCTCGACGCGCTCGCCGAGCGCGGGATCGCGTTCGACTACCACTACACCGACGTCTCGCACAGTTTCGTCGCGCACGGGCGACGCACCTTCGGGGCGCGTGCGCACGTGCGGTTCGGTGTATTGGACATCGAGACGGATCCGGTCGCGCAAGGGTTCCCCGCGCACGAGGCCGATCTGGTGATCTGCGCCAACGTCCTGCACGCGACACGATCGATCGACGTGACGCTGCGCAACATCCGGCGGCTGCTCACGCCCGGCGGGGTGCTCGCCTGCACCGAGGCGACCACCGACCTCGAGGTTCTCGCGCTGACGTTCGGGCTGCTGGAGGGCTGGCACGCCTACCGCGATCCCGGGGCGCGGATCCCGCACTCGCCGTTGCTGTCGGAAGCGCAGTGGCTGGAGGCCATGACCGCCGCGGGTTTCTCCGGCGTCCGCGCGTGGGGTCCCGGCTTGTCGACCGACCCGGAGCCCAGTTTCCGGCTGCTGGCCGCGGTCAGCGCCACCACACCGCCCGAACTCGCGCAACCACCGGCCGACGAGCGGCACCGGCCCGCTGAGCCTTCCTCTACCGGGCAACTCGGCCGCGCGAACACCCGGACACCGGTCCCCGAGGTGGGGCCGGACGCGGAACCGGCCACCGTGGTCGGCGCGGCAGCCTTGGAAGCCGAGCTCGTCGCCCTCGTCGCCGACGGCCTGGGGGTCGGGCGCGGCGAGGTGCGAGCGGAGCTGCCGCTGTCGGACTATGGCGTCGACTCCATTCTCGCGGTCAAGATCATCGACCGGGTCAACGCCCGCTACGGCTTGACGCTGCGGCCAACGGTGGTGTTCGACCATCCGTCGGTGCGGCTGCTCAGCAGGCACATGGCCGAACAAGGCGCCACCGCGAACGGCGGCGCGACCGCCGTCTCCGGCACGCCCGCTCCCAGTCCTCGAACCGCCACAGCGCCCGCACGACCCAGCGAAAGGTCAGCATCGATGGACATCGCCATCATCGGCATGTCCGGGCAGTTCCCGGGCGCGGCGAACCTCCACGAGTTCTGGCGCGATCTCGCCGCGGGACGAGACGCGGTGACCGAGGTTCCCGCCGCGCGCTGGCCGATCGCCGAGCATTTCCAGCCGGGACCGGCGACGCCGGGCACGACCTACTCCAAGTGGGGCGGCTTCCTCGACGGCGTGGACCAGTTCGATCCGGCGTTCTTCGACATGGTGCCCGCCGAAGCCGACTACATGGACCCGCAGCAGCGGCTGTTCCTGGAGCACAGCCGGCTGGCGCTGGACGACGCCGCCATCGATCCGAAGTCGCTGCGACGCAGCAAATGCGGCGTGTTCGCGGGATCGCCGGGGTCGGACTACGCCACCCTGCTGCGCAACCGCGGAACGGTCGGCTCCCATCACCTGTTCACCGGCAACAGTCCGGCCATCCTGCCCGCTCGCGTGGCCTATCACCTGGATCTCACCGGCCCGTGCCTCGGGCTGGACACCGCGTGTTCCTCGGCGCTGGTCGCGTTGCACCAGGCCTGCCGCAGCCTCGCCGCGGGGGAGTCGGACCTGGCGCTGGCCGGAGGCGTCGCGGTGTTCGTGACACCCGAATACCACCTGCTCGCCTCGTCGATGGGCATGCTTTCCCCGCGCGGCCGGTGCGCCAGTTTCGACGCCGACGCCGACGGTTTCGTGATCGCAGAGGGCGTCGGTGTGGTGGCGCTCAAGCCGTTGTCCGCCGCCGAACGCGACGGCGACCCGATCCACGGGGTGATCCGCGGGATCGGCATCAACCACGACGGCCGCACCAACGGCATCACCGCGCCCAGCGTCCGCTCGCAGACCGAACTGGAACTGGCGGTGTATCGCGAGGCCGGGATCGATCCTTCCACCATCGGCTACGTCGAAACCCACGGCACCGGGACGCGGTTGGGCGATCCGATCGAGATCGAGGCGCTCACCGCCGCCTTCCGCCGCTACACCGACGCGGTCGGCGTCATCCCGGTGGGATCGGTGAAATCGAACATCGGGCACGCCTCGCATGCCGCGGGGATGGCGAGCCTGTTCAAGGTGCTGCTGGCCATGCGCGCCGGACAGCTGCCGCCGTCGCTGCACGTCGCCGCGGTGAATCCGCTGCTGGGACTGGAGCAGTCGCCGTTCTTCGTCAACACCGAACTGCGCGCGTGGGAGGGCGCGCCACGGCGAGCCGCGATCAGTTCCTTCGGGTTCAGCGGCACGAATGCGCACATGGTGGTCGACGGCGCACCGGTCGTGGCAGCGCGGCGCGCGCCGTCCTGGCAGCCGCAGGTGATCGTGCTCTCGGCGCGCACCGCGACGAGCCTGACCAGAATGGCCCGCACGCTGCGCAGGCATCTGACCGCGCATCCGGACCTGTCGCTCGCCGACGTCGCCCGCACGCTCGCGGTGGGGCGCAGCGGATTCGAACATCGGCTCGCGGTGGTCGGGGATTCGGTGGACGCGGTCGCGGCCCGGCTCGCCGCTTTCGCCGACGGTGACCGGCCCGCCGGGGTCCACACCGGCACGATCGATGCCCCCGACGTGGAGCGCGGCGCGGCCACCGTGCTGGACGATCCGGTGGCGGTGGCACGGCAGTGGGTCGATGGCGGGCACGTCTCGTACGCGGGCTGGGCCGATCCTGCTGCCCGTCGTGTTCATCTGCCGGGCTACGAGTTCGACCGGGAACGGTGCTGGGCGCCGGACCTGAGCGCCCCCGCGTCCGAGCACACGGCGCGTCCGCCGCAACGCGACCTCGATCCGGCCGCCGTCGGCGAAGCCCAGGACCTCGCAACACCGCGCGCCGCGACATCATCGACCGACGGGGCGCCACGAGAGATGCGCGCACCTGGCACGGCCGGACAGCCGGCGTCCGTCACACCGCAGGCCGAGCCGAGACCCGACTCCTCTCCGGCTTACCCGCAGCGTTCCGAAGCATCGCCGGTCTCCACGGCCCGGATGGCGACCGTGCCCCGGACCGACAGCGCACTCCGGAACGCTGCGGACGATGGACACGCTGGTCCTGATACCCCGCTTGCGTGGCCGGACTCCACGCAGCGACGACAGTCCGCCGAGACCTACCTCAAAGGCCTGCTCGCCGAATATTGCCGACTGGACCCGCAGCGGATCCGCACTCGAATCCCCCTGCAGGACTACGGCATCGACTCGGTGCTGATCAGCAAGATGAACGACCGGCTGGAAACCGATTTCGGCCCGCTGCCCAGCACGCTGTTGTTCGAGTACCAGACCGTGCGCGACCTGGCGGGCTATCTCGCCGACGAGCACGGGGCGCGCCTGGCCGTCGTCACCGTGGACTCGGCAACCGCACCCGGCGACGCGGCGATTGCACAAGGCGCTCCGACGACCGCACCAGGCGATCCGGCGACGTCACCAACCGGCGCGCCCGCGACGGCGCGCCCGGCCGACGTGGCGCCCGCACCCGTTCCCGCCGAACCTTCCGGCGACGCGCACGATGCCGACGACATCGCCGTCATCGGCATGGCGGGCAAGTTCCCGATGGCGGGGGACATCGAGGAGTTCTGGGCCAACCTGGTCGCAGGCCGAGACTGCATCGTGGAAGTTCCGCCGCAACGCTGGGACCACCGCGAATACCTGTCCGACGACCCCGACGAGCCGGGCACCACCTACGCGCGCTGGGGCGGATTCATCGATGACGTGGACAAGTTCGACGCCCGCTTCTTCGGCATCACCCCCAAAGACGCCGAGGAGATGGATCCGCAGCAGCGGCTGTTCCTGGAAACCTCATGGGCGGCCCTGGAAGACGCGGGCTACTCACCCGATCGGGTGCGCCGCAGCGCCGCGGCCCGCGGTCTGCCCGACGCCGGCGTCTTCGCCGGAGTCGGCTACGCCGAGTACCAGGCGTTCGTCGGCGTCCCGATCTCGGGGTATTTCGCGGTGCCGAACCGGGTCTCCTACCACTTCGGCTTCACCGGCCCCTCGCTCGCGGTCGACACCGCCTGCTCTGCGTCGCTGACCGCGCTGCATCTGGCCTGCGAGAGCCTGCGCCGCGGCGAAGCGGCCTACGCGCTGGCCGGCGGGGTGAACGTGTCGATCCACCCCGGCAAGTATTTGCTGCTCGGCTACGGCCGCTGGGCCTCCACCGACGGCCGCTGCCGGTCGTTCGGCGCGGGCGGCGACGGCTACGTGCCGGGCGAGGGCGTGGTCACCCTGGTGCTCAAACCACTGCGGCACGCGCGCGCCGACGGTGACCGCGTCTACGGCGTGATCCGGGGCAGCACGGTCAACCACGGCGGACGCACCAACGGATTCACCGTCCCCAACCCTGCCGCCCAGGCCGACCTCATCGGCCGGGCCCTCACCGCGGCCCGCGTCGACGCGGCCGACATCGGCTATGTGGAAGCCCACGGCACCGGTACCGCGCTGGGCGATCCGATCGAGATCGCGGCGCTCACCAAGGCCTATCGGCGCTCGACGTCCGAGCGTGGCTACTGCGGCATCGGCTCGGCGAAATCCAGTGTCGGCCATCTGGAAGCGGCGGCGGGCGCGGCGGGCGTGGTGAAGGCGCTGCTGCAACTGCGTCACGACACGATCGCGCCGAACCTGCACAGCGATCCGCCGAACCCGGGAATCGATTTCGCGACGACACCGTTCCACGTCGTCGACCGGCCCACTGCATGGCCGCGACCCGATGACGGCACACCGCGCGTCACCGCCGTGAGTTCGTTCGGCGCGGGAGGCTCGAACGCGCACATGATCCTCACCGACGCCGAGGCCGTCGAGGCGACGCCGGAAGACGGGCGGCCGAGGATCGTGGTGTTGTCGGCCCGCGACGCCGACCGGCTGACGGAGCTGGCCGCCCGCACCGCCGACCACCTGCGCGATCATCCGCTGTCGCTGCCCGATGTCGCGTGGACGCTGGCCGTGGGCCGGGCCGCGTTCGAGCATCGCCTTGCGGTGGTGGCGACCTCGACGGCCGAACTGGTCGAACTGCTCGACAGCGCGGCCGATGCCGGCGCACCCGCGCCGGCCGAGGGGCTGCTGGTCTTCCGCGGCGTGGCTCGCACCCACCGCGATCTCGACGAGTTGCCCGGCGAGTCGGACGTCGACCGCGCCGAAGTGCGCGCGTTGCTGCGGTCGGGCAATCTGCCGCGCGTCGCCGAACTGTGGGCGGGCGGGTGGACCGTGGACTGGGAGCAGGGCTACGAACGCCCGTTCGGGCGGATCGTCGGCCTGCCCGGTTATCCGTTCGCCCGGCGCAGGTACTGGATCGTGCCGGAGGACTACCGCAGACGCGCCCACGTGGTCGCGAAAACCGTGGTCGCGCTGGAGAACGAGCCACCGCGATCAGAGCAGCGCAACGGGCACTCGCCGAACGGCTCAGCGCATCAGACCGTTCCGACCTCATCGGAACCGGCCCAAGCGCACACCGCCGATGTCGCCGGACCAGCCGCCATCACCACCGACGCCACCACACCGCCCGCCGACGTCGCCGCACCGGCCACCATCGCGCCCGCCGACGGAGAATTCGACAGCGAGCTGTGCGACCGGCTCGCCGAGCACATCCGCGACATCTTCGCCGATCTGACCAAGTCCGACCCGGCCGAGCTCGATCTCGACGCGGAGTTCGCCGATTTCGGGTTCGACTCGGTGGCCACGGTGCGGATGCTCAACCGGCTGATGAAGCACTACGACGTGAAGATTCCGGCGGAATCGACCGAACTGCATCCGACGATCGCGTCCCTGTCGCGCTACCTGGTGGCCGAAGGCATCATCAGCGGTGCGGCGCACGATGCCCCGCGCCCCACCGCGGTCGCCGCGGCCTCGATGACCCAGCAGGACATACCCGTGGTGACGATGGACGCCCCGATTCCGGTGCGGTCGGTCTTCATCACCGGCGTGACCGGCGTGCTGGGCGGCAAACTGCTGCACGATCTGCTCACCAAGAGCGACGTGCGGGTGACCTGCCTGGTGCGCGGCAAGACCGTGGCCGCGGCCGAACGCAGGATCAAGCACTTCCTGAGCACCTACGACCCGGAGGCGACCCTCGATGAGGCGTTCGCCGAGCGCGTCAGCACGGTGCTCGGCGACGTCTCGGTCGACCGTTTCGGCTTGGACGAGGTCACCTGGCGGCGGCTCGCCGACGATGTGGACCTGACCATCCATGCCGCGGGCCGGACCACGCTGGTCACCTTCTACGACGCGCTGGCCCCGATCAACGTCGAAGGCACCCGGCGCGCGGTGGAATTCGCGCTGCGCTCCCGCGGCAAGTACCTGGTGTACGTGTCGAGTTTCAGCGCGCTGGGCGATCGGCTGAACTTCAACAATCCGCCGTTCACCGAGCGCGATCTCGAGCTGGGCCAGGGCTATGACCATCTGCCCTACCAGCAGACGAAATACGAGTCCGAGAAGCTGATCCGGGCGGCGAGCGAACGCGGACTGCTGTGGGACATCGTGCGCCCCGGCAACATCATGGGCGACAGCCGCACCGGCCGGTACCCGTTCTCCGAGGTCAGCGTCAAAGGCGCGTACTACGACATCCTCAAGACGATGATCGAGACCGGCGAGACGATGCTGACGCCGGTGCACTGGGACATCAGCCCGGTGGACTACGTCAGCGCCGGGATCGTGCACATCGCCCTGCGCCGGGCCACCTACCGGGAGACCTACCACCTGACCAACCCGGACATCCGGCGTTACTACGACGTGGTCCGATACGTGCAGCGCGCCGGGTACGAGGTGGCGCTGGTGCCGCTGGAGGAATTCCACCGCAGGGCCACCGAGCGGCAGATCTACCGGCTCGGCACCGACGAGGTCTACGACAGCCAGACCCTGGAGATGTTCAAGTACGGCATCGAGCTGTTCGGCACGATCCACTACGAGGAGAGTTCCTACGCCGATTGCGCCTACACCCGGCGGGTGCTCGGCGCGGCGGGCATCGACTGTCCGCCGACGGAGGAACTGGTGCGGGTGTATCTGGCGCACTGCGCCGAGGTGGGCTACATCCCCGCACCGCGCGGGGCGGAACCGGCCGCGGAGGTGCTGCGGTGAGGTGCACGATCGTCTTCCCAGGACAGGGTGCGCAGCGCACCGGGATGGGGGCGGACTTCTGCGCCGAATTCCCCCTCGCCCGCGACACTTTCGCCGAGGCGAGCGACGCGGTGGGCGAGGACCTGCTGCGGATCTGCGTCGAGCGGGACCCGCGGCTGCATCGCACGGAGTACACCCAGCCCTGCGTGCTGACGATGGAGATCGCCGTCTACCGGGTGCTGGTGCGCGAACTGGGTTGGCAACCGGTGGCTTTCGGCGGCCACAGTCTCGGCGAGTACGCCGCGCTGGTGGCGGCGGGCGTCTTCGACCTCGCCGACGGGGTGCGGCTGGTGCGTACGCGCGGCGCGCTGATGCAGCGCGCGGTGCCCGAAGGCGCGGGCGCGATGGCCGCGCTGATCCTGCCCGGCATCGCCGAGGCGGGGGTGGCCGAACTGGTGGCCGAGGCGGGCGCCGAGGTGGCCAACGACAATTCGACCGACCAGCTGGTCATCAGCGGCCACAGTGATGCCGTCGCGGCGGCACGGGTGGCGCTCGGCGAGCGGTTTCCGGAGCTGCGGTTCGTCCCGTTGCGGGTGAGCGCGCCGTTCCACTCCCGGTGGATGCGCGGCATCGAGGCCGAGTTCGCCGGACATCTGGCCGAATGCGCCCCACGCATGCGGGCCGAGCGCGCGGCCGCGGTGACCTCGAATTACACCGGTGAGTTCCATCGGCCCGACACCCTCGCCGAGCATCTGGTCCGCCAGATCTCCGCCCCGGTGCGCTGGACGGCGAACATGCGCGCGTTGCTCCGCTCGGGCACACCGCGCTACGAGGTGGGCCCCTCGGCTCCGCTGTCGAAGTTCTTCGCGACGCTGGATGCCCCGGTGACCCGGATCGCGACGGTAGCCGATCTGCGCGTGCTGCCCGCTCCGGAAGACACACCGGCACCCGCTACGACTGTTCCGGTCGCGGTGACATCCTCCACAGCCGCATCGGCACACTCGGGCCGCGAGCCGGAGCGCCTGACCATCCACCGCAAGAGCGCGGGCACACCGAGACTGCGGTTGTTCTGTTACCCCTTCGCCGGCGGCAAAGCGGCGGCCTACACGCCGTGGCGCGCCCAGCTGCCCGAGTGGGTGGAGCTGTGCGTGCTGGAACTGCCTGCCCGGCAGCGGCATCTGGCGCAGACACCGATCCGCCGTTTCACCGACCTGGTGGAAGCCGCGCTGGCGCAGGTGCTGCCGCTGACCGATCTTCCGTTCGCGTTCTTCGGCCACAGCCTCGGCGCGCTGGCCGCCTATGAGGTCGCCCGCCGCCTGCCCGAGACGAACGCGCCGCGGGCGTTGTTCCTCTGCGGCGCGGTGGCGCCGCATCTGCCCAGACCGGGACGGTTGTCCGAGCTGCCGGATGACGAGTTCGTCGCGGCAGTGGGACATTACGGCGGCATACCGCCGGAGGTGCGCGAGACCCCGGAGGTGATGGCGCTGTTCCTGCCCGCGTTGCGCAGCGATTTCGAGATCTTCGACGACTACCGGTTCACCCCCGCCGCCGCGCCGTCGTGCCCGGCCTACCTGTTCGGCGGTCGGGACGACCGCCAGGTCGCGGCCACGCAGCTGGAGGCATGGCGTGACCTGCTGCCGGGCCTGCGCTCCACCGAGCTGCTGCCCGGCGGCCACTTCTTCCTCGTCGAGCAGCGGGCCGCGCTGCTCGGCTCACTCGCGGACAAGCTCGCCGCTGTCCGCCCCGACGCGGTACCCGCCTGATGAAGGGATGCAGTAAATGAAGGTCGAAGTCCTCACCCCGTCGTGCAACCTCGACACCGTCCGCGACGGGCGCGGCGGCATTTTCACCTGGGTCCCGCCGGAACCCCTGCTCGAGTTCAACCTGATCTACATGCACCCCGGGAAGGTGCGCGGCCTGCACTACCACCCGCATTTCGTCGAGTACCTGCTGTTCGTGGAGGGCAACGGTGTGCTGGTGACCAAGGACGACCACGAGGATCCGGACTGCCCGGAGGAGTTCATACATGTGGGCAAGGGCATCTGCACGCGCACGCCGATCGGGGTGATGCACACGGTGTACTCGATCACTCCGCTGACGTTCGTCGCCATGCTGACCAAGCCGTGGGACGAGTGCGATCCGCCGATCGTGCAGGTGGCGCCGCTGCCGCACACGTTGGAAGGAAACGGCGCGTGAGCGATGCGACCGGAAGGCCCGGATACCGCCGCGCCGGGTGCCGGGCAACAGCCCACCCTGCGTGGGGGTCTGCGCGGAGCCGGGAATCCACCGAGGACGCGTGCGTCGGAAAGGGCGCGCGATGAGCCGATCACGTGTGGCCGTAGTCGGCGCCACCGGATACGTCGGCGCCGCGCTGACCGAAGCGCTCGAGAAGAGCGGACGGTGGGATGTGGTGCCGGTAGGGCGGGCCGATCAGGAAACCCACCGCACCGCAGGTCGTTACGACGTGCTGATCAACGCCGCCTGCCCGTCGAAGCGGTTCTGGGCCGAGCAGCATCCCGGCGACGACCGGCGCGAGACGGTGGACAAGACGCGCATGCTGCGCGAGCACTGGCGCTGGGACCGGTTCGTGCAGATCAGCAGCATCTCCGCGCGAACCCAGCTGGACACCGTCTACGGCCGCCATCGCGCGGAGGCCGAGCGGATGTGTTCGGGAGCAAACACGTTCGTCGTCCGGCTCGGCCCGATGTACGGCGGCGACTACCGCAAGGGCGTGCTGGCGGACATGGCCGCCGACCGTCCGGTGTACGCCAGCGGCCGTTCCCGGCAGAGCTTCGCCCCGGTGGACTGGTGCGCCGATTGGATCGCCACCCACCTCGAGGAGACCGGCCTGCGCGAGGTCGGCGCACGCACCACCGTGACACTGGCCGAGGTGCGTGACGCGGTGGGTTCGGCCTCGCAGTTCGCCAAAGACCTTGTCGACGACCAGTTCCCGATCACCGCCACCGCGCCGGACTGGCCGGAGGCGGCGGCGGTGATCGACTGGCTGGCCGAGCGGAGGGTCAGCGGTGCGCGGGCGAGCTGATCCGGTGCCTGCGCGGGCGCAGGTACTTCTCCGCGCACAGCACCAGCAGGAAACGCACGCTGGTCGCCACGTCGCGGGTGCGCATCTTGGATGCGCCCGCCGTGCGGTTGAGGACGTGGATCGGCACCTGCTCGATCCGGAAGCCATTGGCCGCGAGGATGTAGAGACTTTCGAAGAAGAAGGAGTAACCGGTCGAACGGACGCGATCGAAAGCCGCCACCGGAACCGTGCCCAACCGGTAGTATCGGAACGCGCCGGTGGCATCGTAGGGCATCCGCAGCAATGTCACGGTGAGAAAATGCCCGACCCGGGTGAGGACCTTGCGGAAGGGAGTCCAGTCGGCGAGGCTGTCCTCTTTCAGATAACGCGATCCGACCACGATGTCGAAACCGTCGGAAGCGGCGCGCAACGCCGGAAGATACGACGGCGGATGTGCGAAATCGGAATCCATCGTGATGAGGTGGGCATATCCCTGCTCGTACGCCCAGCGGATACCGGCCTGGTGCGCGGAGCCGACGCCTTGGCGCCCGGCCCTGTGCAGCACATGGATGCGGGGCGAATGCTGTCGTGCCAGCTCATCGAGCAGATCTCCGGTTCCGTCCGGGGAATTGTCGTCGACGAACAGGACATCGAAATCGGAGCCCTGTTCCAGGATCTGAGCGAGCAACGGGCCCACGTTGCGACGCTCGTTGTACGTCGGAATCATTACCAGAGTTTTTTCGGAGGCCGCGCTCATGCAATCGAATTCTAATACCGGCGGCGACCGAAAGATAGGTATTGCCCGCCATTTGGTGACCCGTTAGTCTCGGGGTTGGAGGTTTGATGAGAAAGGCGCTGATAACCGGCATCACCGGCCAGGACGGGTCTTATCTGACAGAATTCCTGTTGCAGCAAGGATATGAGGTGCACGGGATTGTCAGGCGTGCGTCGAATTTCAATACCGACCGCATAGACCACCTGTATTCCGATACCCATTCCCAACGCCGGCTGTTCCTGCACTACGGGGATCTGATGGATTCCAGCAGTCTCAACCGGATCCTGGAGGACGTGCGCCCCGCGGAGATCTACAACCTGGGCGCGCAGTCGCACGTGCACATCTCGTTCCAGATCCCGGAGTTCACCGCGGAGACCAACGCCATCGGCACGCTGCGCATCCTGGACGCCATCCGCAAGACCGGCATCGCGACCCGGTTCTACCAGGCGTCGTCCTCGGAGCTCTACGGCGGCCTGCACGATGTGGCGCTCAGTGAGCGCACACCGTTCCATCCGCGCTCGCCGTATGCGGTGGCGAAGCTCTACGCGTACTGGATCACGGTGAACCACCGCGAGGCCTACGGGATGTACACCGTCAACGGCACCCTGTTCAACCACGAATCACCCAGGCGAGGGGAGGTTTTCGTCACCAGGAAGGTGACCCGCGCCGCGGTGCGCATCGCGCAGGGCAAACAGGACAAGCTGTTCATCGGCAATCTGGACGCCCGCCGCGACTGGGGATACGCCAAGGAGTACGTCGAGGCGATGTGGCTCATGCTGCAACAGCCCGAACCCGACGACTACGTGATCGCCACCGGCGAGACCCACAGCGTGCGCGAGTTGTGCGAGAAGGCCTTCTCGGCCACGGGCGTGGAGTTGGTCTGGGAAGGAAGCGGGTTGGACGAGAAGGGCATCGACCGGCGGACCTCGCGGGTCCTGGTCGAGGTCGATCCGACCTACTTCCGGCCCGCCGAGGTGCATCATCTCACCGGTGACCCGAGCAAGGCGCGCGAGAAGCTCGGGTGGCAGCCGCGCACGAGTTTCACAGAACTCGTCGAGTTGATGGTCGCCCACGATATGGAGAACGCGTGACACAAGCACTTGCGGTGCAAGGCTGCCGGGTGTGCGGGAACACCCGGCTGGAAACGGTCGTCGACCTCGGCACGATGGCGCTGACGGGAGTGTTCCCGGCCACCGACCCGACCGAGGTGCCCCGCTACCCCTTGGAGTTGGTGCGCTGCGTACCCGAAAGCAGCGAGGAGTGCGGGCTGGTGCAGTTGCGCCACACCGCGGACTTCGGCGAAATGTATTCGCCCGGCTACGGATACCGCTCCGGGCTCAACCGATCGATGATCGAGCACCTCGCCCACCGGGTGGCGAGGATCCGGCAACGGGTGGCGCTGTCGCCGGATGACGTGGTGATCGACATCGGCAGCAACGACGCGACGTTGCTGCGCGCCTATCCCGAAGGGTCGGCGACGATCGTGGGCATCGACCCGCTGGGCGAGAAGTTCCGCCGGTTCTACCCGCCGCACGTGCGGCTGGTCACCGGCTACTTCGACCCCGAACTGGCCGAAACGGTGCTCGAAGGGCGGCGAGCGAAGGTGATCACCTCGATCGCCATGTTCTACGACGTCCCACGGCCACTGGAGTTCATGCGCGCGGTGTACGACAGCCTCACCGACGACGGCATCTGGGTGCTCGAACAGAGCTATCTGCCCGCGATGCTGGCCACCACCTCCTACGACACGATCTGTCACGAGCACCTCGAGTACTACACCCTCGACCAGATCGAATGGATGGCGCGGCGGTGCGGGTTCGTGGTGCTCGAGGTGGAACGCAACGCCGTCAACGGCGGTAGCTTCGCGCTCACGCTGGGCAAGCAAGGGGCGGCCTCGCCTGCCGATGCCGCCGCCCTGGATCGGATGCGTCAGGAGGAGTCCGCACTCGGGCTGCACACCCCGCAGCCGTACGCGGATTTCGCCAAACGCGTCGATCAGCACCGCGAGCAGGTCAGGGAGTTCTTCGACCGCTCCCGCAAGGCCGGTTTGCGCACGCTCGGGTACGGGGCCTCCACCAAGGGCAACGTGGTGTTGCAGCACTGCGGGATCGGGCCGGAGGATCTGCCCTGCATCGCGGAGGTCAACGACGACAAGTTCGGCAAGTTCACCCCCGGCAGCGCGATCCCGATCGTCTCCGAGGAGCAGGCCCGCGCGCTGGCGCCCGACCAGTTCTTCGTGCTGCCCTGGCATTTCCGCACCATGATGCTGGAGCGGGAGAGCGCCTTCCGCGCGGCGGGCGGGCGGCTGGTGTTCCCGCTGCCGGAACTGGACGTGGTGTGAGATGACCGTCGTCGTCACGGGCGCGGCCGGGCAGGACGGCACGCTGCTGTCGGATCTGCTCGCCGCGCGCGGCGAGCGTGTGCTGCGCGTCGGCCGTGACGGCCCGGTCGACATCACCGACGCCGCCGCGGTCGAGGAACTCGTCGCCGCCGAACGCCCCGAGCAGGTCTACCTGCTGGCGGCGGTGCAGCACTCCTCGCAGGACGACCACGGCGACCCGCGCGAGCTGGCCCGCGCATCGCACCGGGTGAACACGCTGCCGGTGCAGCATTTCGCGGAGGCGATCGACCGCCACCGCACCGGCACCCGCCTGTTCTACGCGGCCTCGTCGCATGTCTTCGGCTCCGGCGCCGCGCTGTGCGACGAGCACAGCGGGCTGCGACCGGACTCGATCTACGCGGTCACCAAAGCGGCGGGCCTGCTGGCCTGCCGCGCCTACCGGGCTCGCGGCGTCTTCGCGGCGGCGGGAATCCTGTTCAACCACGAATCCCCGCTGCGCGCCGAGAAGTTCGTCACCCGCAAGATCGTGCGGGCGGTCGCCCGCATCCAGCGCGGTGAGACCGCCACGGTGGAGGTGGGCAGGCTGGACGCGGGCGCCGACTGGGGATACGCGCCGGACTACGTCGAGGCGATGACGCGCATCCTGGCTCTGGACGAGCCGGACGAATTCGTCATCGCCACCGGCGAACACCACACGGTCGCGCAGTTGTGCGCGGCGGCGTTCGGCATGGCCGGACTGGACTGGCAAGACCATGTCCGCGAACGGTCCTCGGTGCTCACCCGCGGCGGGCGACCGCCGAGCGGTGACGCGAGGAAGTTGCGGGAGCGGACCGGGTGGCGCCCTTCGGTGGATTTCCACGGCATGGTGCGGGCCATGCTCGTGGCCGAGGGCGTGCGCCTGGTGGAGCAATCGAAGCCGGTGCGCACCGGCGGAACGGATGGATGACGTGACCATGAACGACGAGAATGTCCTCGCCGCCCACTTGATCTCCGTCGCCGACGGCGTCCCCGAGGAGACCGCCGCCAGGATCGGCGAGATCGGCACCGAGACCGTCGCCGACGCGGTGCTGAAGGAGATCGCCTGGCGCGCGGGCTACGGTGCCAGGCCCGGACAGCCGGTGACCGCGGTGTTCGAGCTGACCCATGACGGCAAACAGCTCGACTACCGGGTCACCTTCGGCGCCGACGACCCCGTGATCGCGCCGGGCACCCTCGAGGACCCGTGGCTGGTGGTGCGCCAGGATCTGGTGGAACTGCTGCGCGCGGTCTACGGCCCGCCCGACGCCGCCCTCGGCACCCGCGCCATCACGATCAAGGACGAACCGGGGCCGGGCAGTTTCGCACCGGACGACCCGTGGCGACTGGCCCGCGACGCGGCCGCGGTGGCCGCCGACCGCATCGTCACCGCCTGCCGCCCGCACCACTACGACCTCAACGCGCTGTCGCTGCATTTCGGTTCGGACAAGTGGGGCGGGCACTGGTACACCCAGCACTACGAGCGGCACTTCGCGCCGCTGCGCGACAGCCGCGTCCGCGTCCTCGAACTGGGCATCGGCGGATACACCGCCCCGGACGTCGGCGGCGCGTCGCTGCGGATGTGGAAGCAGTACTTCCGCCGCGGGCTGGTGTTCGGGCTGGACTACTTCGACAAGTCCGGCATCGCCGAGCCGCGCCTGCAACCGTTGCGCGGCGATCAGGGCGATCCGGCGTTCCTCGACGAGCTCGGCGGCTCGCTGGGCCCGTTCGACATCATCATCGACGACGGCAGCCACATCAGCGGCGACGTGATCGCCTCGTTCCGCGCGCTGTTCGCCCACCTACGGCCCGGCGGGCTGTACGTGGTGGAGGACACCCAGACCTCCTACTGGTCGGGCTGGGGCGGAAGCAGCACAGCCACCGACGATCCGGCCACCACCATCGGCTACCTGAAAACCCTGGTGGACGCCCTGCATCACCAGGAATTCGAGAAGGATTCCGGCCGCGCGGCAGGCGATTTCGACGACTGGATCGGGGCGCTGCACTTCTACCACAACATCGTGGTGATCGAAAAACGCCGCAATGCCGAGCAATCGGCTCCATCATGGGTGCCTCGGCACACCAATCCGATGGAGTGGATGAAGCCGAAGGAGTGATCGGATGAAGTTTCTTGTCGTGCCGGTGCCCTCGTCGGGACACCTGCTGGCGATGGTGCCGTTCTGCTGGGCGCTGCGGCTGGCCGGCCACGAAGTGCTGGTCGCCTCGCGCGACGACGTGACGGCGACGGCGCTGCGCGCGGGGCTCAACGCCGTCGAGATGACCGCGCTGAACGTGCCGATGGACCAGCTGCGCACGCAGGTGAACCCGGGCATGTTCCCGCTGCCGCTGTTCGCCGACCGCGATCAGTCCAGCGGCCAGGGCCTGTGGCAGATCGCCGCGCAGAACTGGCACAACCACGCCCGCCAATATCTCGAGCCGTTCGCGCGGGTGGCGACCGACTGGGGCGCGGAAGTGATCCTCACCGATCCGCTGGCCACCATCGGCCGTGCGCTCGGCGCGGAACTGGGTCTGCCGGTGCTGGTGCACCGCTGGGGAATCGACCCCACCGGCGGCCCCTTCACCGAACGCACCGCGGCACTCGCCGACGAGGCCGGCACCCGGCTGGCCGATCCGGTCGCGGTGCTCGACATCTGCCCGCCGCGGTTGCAAGCGCCCGACGCCCCGCCCGGCACCCGGCTGGGCTACGTCCCGTTCAACGGCACCGGCATGCTGCCGCCGTGGCACCGCAACGAAGACGGCCGTAAGCGGATCGCGGTCTGCATGGGCGGCAGCACGCTCGGCCTGACCGGTCCGCGGCCGTTGGCGTCGGTGCTCACGGCGCTGGCCGCCATCGACGACGCCGAGGTCGTCGTCGCGCTGTCGGCGCACGACCGGGCCACCGTCGGCGAGCTGCCCGAGCATGTCCGGGTGGTGGAGGAGGTTCCGTTGAACCTGTTCCTGCCCGGCTGCGATCTGCTGGTGCACCACGGCGGCTCGACCACCGGGCTCACCGCGGGCTGGTTCGGGCTGCCGCAACTGGTGCTGCCGCAGATGTTCGACCAGTTCGACTACGCCAGGGGACTGGTGCGCAGCGGGGCCGGGCTGGCCGCGCAGACCCCTGCCGAGCAAGGCGACGTCGACGCGCTGACCACCTCGGTCCGCACGCTGCTGCGCGAACCGCGTTTCCGCGCCGCCGCCGAACAGATCGGCGCCGACCTGCGCGCCGCGCCCGCACCGGGCGACGTGGTGTCCCAGGTTGTTCCGCTGCTGACCGAGCACGCCGCAGCAGCGACCAGATAGACCGTCCGCGCGGCCCGAACCGGGCGACGCGGGAACCGAAAGCCGTAGGTTGCAGATGATATCCAGGACATGGACCAGGTTCCGTGGTTCGCTCGACTACTACGCCGCGATGTACGCGGTGTTCGTCGTCGGCATTCTCGTCCCCGTCGTCATGATCGCGCTCGCGCTCACCGGCCTGCCGGGTCCGGTGACCGCCGTGCTCGGCGTCGTGTGCGCGGCGGTGTTGTTCGTGCTGTTCGTGCCGAGGGTGCCCGACGAGTGGCGGGAGGTGGTGCGCGGCAAGCCGATCGTGGTGCGGGTGCTGTGGAGCCTGGTCATCGTGCTCGTGGTCGCGGTCCTGGCCCGGTTGACGCAGTTCATCCTCGACGCCGACAACGTCGACGCCTCGCTGTCGGCCGACGACGACTTCCTGGTGAAGAAAACGCACCTGTCGGGCTACATCAGCGGGGCGCTCATGGCCGAACACGACCCGGCCAGCCTCTACGACCGCCACCGCTACGAGTCGCCGCAAGCGGATTCGATCCTGCCCGCGGTGACTCCGCAGGATCGCGACGCCTACCTCTACCCGCCGCCGTTCCTGCTGCTGCCGCGTTTGCTGCTGCTGTTCAGCCATGATTTCGCCACGCTGCGCGCGTTGTACTACTCGCTGTACGTGGCGATCGTGCTGGTGGCGATGTTCGCCATCGCCCGCTGGATCGGCGGCAGGCAGGGCGGGGTGCTGGCGGCGCTGACCCCGGTGGTGTGGATCAGCCTGCCCACGCTGGCCACCTTGCAGATCGGCAACATCCACGTGCTGGTGCTGTATGTCGGTGGCGCGGGCGCCATGGTCTTGTTCCATCTTCGGCGCAACATCCTCGGCGGCGCGGCGCTGGCGTTCGCGATCATCGCCAAGGTGTCCCCGGCGATCCTGCTGGTCTATCTGCTGGTCCAGCGGCGCTGGCGGCCCGCGGTGTGGACCGCGGTGTTCGGTGGCCTGTATTCACTGGCGACGCTGGCGATCTTCGGCTGGGAGCCGTGGCGGCAGTTCCTGTCCGACGGCACCTGGCAGCGGCTGGCCAGCGGGGAGTTCCACCAGTTCGTGCTCGTCGAACGGGCCAATCAGCTGGTCAACTATTCGCCGTTCGGGCTGCCGTACAAGGCGAACATCATGGGCTGGGACATCGGCGATCCGGTCGGGCCCGCCCGCGTGATCACCAACATCTACACCCTGCTGCTGCTGATCCTGGTCGGGGTCACCGCGGTGCGTATCCACCGGCGGTTGTCCGCGGGCGCCGAAGGGCCGCGGGTGCGTGCCGAGCAGCTGGCCATCTGGCTGGCGGTGCTGACGCTGGCGTCCTTCCGCGCGCCGTTCGGGCCGTGGGTCTACATCGCCGTCGGCGCGGTGTGGATGCTGGCGGTGTACGCCGGGCTGATGCGCGGCGGCAAACGCACAGTCGCCCTGCTGACCGTGGCCTGGCTGGTCATCGCGGTTTACAACGAGAACGTCTACTTCACGCTGGTGGCGCAGACGGTCATTTATGTCGCCTGCTTCGTCGTGGCCTGGCGGGCGAGCGCGGGCACCGAGGCGGAACCGACGCCGCCGCAGGAGGACTTCCCGCAGACCGAACGGGTCGGCGCGGCATGAGCACCTATTGTGTGATCGGCGCGGGCGCGGCCGGTCTGGCGACCGCGCGGGAGTTCGCGGCGCACGGTATCGATTTCGAGGTGCTCGAAGCGGCCGACGGTATCGGCGGGATCTGGGATGCCCGCCGCCCGGACTCACCGGTCAGCCGCAACACCCACGTGATCGCTTCCAAAGGGGTGCAGGCGTTTTCGGGTTTCCCGATGCCCGAGGACTACCCCGACTATCCCGGCCACGAGCTCGTGCTGCGATATTTGCATTCCTACGCCGACGCCTTCGACCTGTGGCCGCGCATCCGGTTGAACACCGCCGTGCAGCGCGTCGACCCCCGCGATGACGGCTGGTCGGTGACGCTGGCCGACGGGTCGCAGCGACGCTACGCGGGGGTCGTCATCGCCACCGGCCACGACCGCACCCCCCGCCGCATCGATATCCCCGGCTCGGGCACGGTGCCCGTGCTGCATTCGAGCGAGTACCGCGACCCACAGCAGGTGCTCGGCAAGCGGGTGCTGGTGATCGGGGCCGGGCAGTCGGCGGCCGACATCCTGTCCGATTGCGCGGTCAACGCCGCGCTGACCCTGCACAGCAGCAGGCGCGGGTTCTATTGCATGCCCAAATACATGCTGGGCCGCCCGACCGACAGCATGTTGCAGGGCCGGATGTGGCGGCCGCTGCGCAAGCGCGCCTTCGAGCGGTTGTTCTCGTATCTGCGTGGCCGCTCCCGCTCGTTCGGGCTGCCGGTGCCGGATTTCACCGAGGGCATCGTCATCCCGATGCTCGGTGATCAGCTGCACCACTACTACACCCACGGCGACATCACGCCCAAGCCGGACGTCAGCTCGATCGACGACGACCGGGTGACCTTCGCCGACGGCACCGAGGAGAAGGTCGACCTGGTGGTGCTGGCCACCGGGTTCGTGCCGAACTACCCCGTCGTCGACCGATCTCTTCTGAACTGGTCGGAAGGGCATCTGCGACCGGGCTTGTATCTCAACATCTTTCCGCCGCACACCCGCGCTCTGTTCGTGGTCGGGATGGTGCGGCCGATCGGCTCGCACTGGGACGTCTACGAGAAGCAGGCCGAGCTGATCGCCGAATACCTGCGCGCCAAGGCGGCCGATCCTCGGCGGGTGGAGCGTTTCGAGCGCGCCACCCAGGGCCGCCAGCCCGACCTGTACGCCGGGCTGCGGCTCTACCACGCCGACCAGTACCCGCTGGTCGTGGAGAAGCAGGACTACGTGAACCAGCTGCGCAAGCACGCCAAGCTGTTGAAGTGAAAGGTCGGACCATGAAAGCACCCGGGCCCGGTCTGGTGGAAACCGGACGCATGCTGCCGAAACTGGCGAAGAACCCGCTGACGACGGTGGGCGCGCTGCTGGAGGGCTACGGCGACGTCGTGCGGGTCAAGGCGGGCCCGATGCTGGTCTACCTCGTCGCGGATCCGGCGATGACCGAGTACGTGCTCAAGGACAACTACACCAACTATCGCAAGAGCCCGATCTACGACGAGTTCAGCATCCTGCTCGGCGACGGCCAGCTGACAACCAACAACCTGGAGTACTGGCGTAAACAGCGCAAACTCATCTCCCCGGCGTTCTCCCACTCGCACGTCAAGGGTTTCGCCGACGACATCACCGACAGCGCGGCCGCGATGCTCGACCAATGGGACAGCGCGGCCGGGCAGTTCCGCGACATCTACGACGACTACGTGAAACTGCTGCTCGCGGTGACCGGCCGCATCCTGTTCAGCATCGACCTGTCCACCGACACCTCCCAGGTGACCGACGCGATGCGCGCGGCGTTCGCGCTCATCATGAAGCGGGTGAACGCGCCGGTGAAGCTGCCGCAGTCGTTCCCGACGCCGGAGGCCCGCCGGGTCGCGCGCAAGGTCGGCGAGCTCGACGACGTGGTGCGCCATCTCATCGACGAACGCCGCCGCGGCGGCGACACCAGCGACGTGCTCACCGCGCTGGTGCGCGCCCGCGACGAGGGCGGGCAGGGCATGCGGGAGGAGGACCTGCTCAACGAGATCAAGACGCTGCTGGTGGCCGGGCACGAGTCCCCGGCCAACGCCCTGTCGTGGGCGTGCTACCTGCTGGCCACCCATCCCGAGATCCAAGAGCGACTGGCCGAGGAGGTGCGCGCCGTCATCGGCGACCGCACGCCCAGCTTCGCCGACCTGGGACAGCTCGGCTACTGCCGCATGGTGATCGAGGAGACGATGCGGCTGTATCCGCCCGCCTGGATCGTCGAACGCACGCCGATCGCCGATGACGAGATCGGCGGCTACCACGTGCCCGCCGGCGCGCGGGTCACGTTGTGCATGTACTACATTCACCGCGACAAGCGGCTGTGGGAGGACCCGGAGCAGTTCCGTCCGGAGCGTTTCGCCGACGCCGCGGTGGCCGAACGGCACAAGTTCGCGTTCTTCCCGTTCTCCGGCGGCCCGCGCATCTGCCTGGGCAAGGACATGTCGATGACGGAGATGGTGCTGATCCTGGCCATGACGGTGCAGCGTTTCCGCCTCGAGCTCGACGACACCCATCCGGTGGTGCCGCTGGCGTCGGTGAACCTGCGCCCGGAGTTCGGCATCCGCATCCGCCCGGTCCGCCGCGTCACCGAACCCGTGACGACCTGACGGTGCCGCTGGACGGGGTTCCCGCGCTTGTCCCGCAGCTACCGATCCTCGAAGGAGGTCGGCGCCAGCCGGGGAGGGAAGCCGCAGCGCTCACAGCGCGCGACGGTCGGCGGCGGACAGGATGTCCTCGATGAGGTCAGCGGCGCGCGGCGTGCCGCCCTCGGCGCGGACCGCGGCCTGCAACTGCTTGGATCGGCCGATCCGTTCGGGATCCGTGACCAGGTCGTTCAGCGCCGCGCGGAGGGTATCGGCGGTGGCGTCGGCGGTGTCGACGCGGCGGGCGACGCCGAGTTCCACGAGCCGGTCGGCGTTCATGAACTGCTCGGCACCCTGCGGCACGGCGATCATGGGGACGCCGGCGTGCAGCCCTTCGCCGCAGCCGCCCATACCGGCATGGGTGACGAAGGCGTCGGCCTGTTCCAGGATCGCCCGCTGCGGGACCCAGGAGTGCACCTCGACGTTGGGCGGAATGGCGCCGAGTTCCTCAGGGTCGGTGTACTTGCCGATCTGGAGTACGACATGCCAGCCGGGCAGGTCCCCGAAGGCGGCGATGCACTGGCGGTACAACGCCGGCCGGCGTGTGTACGCCGAACCGAGCGAGATCAGCAGCACATGGTCCGCGGCCGCCGGACGGGTCCAGCCGCCGGTGTCGGCTCGGCTGTCGAAGCAGGGGCCGACGAAGGTCACCGTGCCGGTGTCGACTCGATCGGCGTGCGGCTGCATCGCGCGCGGGATGAGGGCGAGGGCGCGGGCGGGCAGGCCGGAGAACGTGTCCACGTCCGTGGTGGCCGCCCCGCAGTCGGCGAGCCACCGCGCGAACCTGTCCCGGTATGTGTCGGCGCCCGGCAGCTTCCACAGATGCGCCGCGACTTGCTCCTGGTAGCCGTCCCAGCCGACGAACGTCGGGGACAGCTGCACGAGGGGACGGCCCTGCGCTTCAGCGAGGGCGCGCGCGGCGTAGGCGCCGATGTCGTAGAGGTACAGGTCGGCCGGATCGTCGTCGTAGACGGCGCGCAGTTGCGGCAGCGCCTGGACGGCGTCGTCGAGGAAGAGGGCCGCCGCCGCGATGGGATCGGTGGGCCAGTCGTTGTCCGCGACGGGCAGCGTGCAGGTGCAGGCGACCAGTTCCGCGCCGGTGGACTCGATCCGGTCGGCCACGAACGGGTCGTTGGCGTAGGTGACCCGGTGCCCGCGCGCGACCAGCTCGCGGATGAGCGGGAGGCTGGGCAGGACATGGCTGACGATGGGGATGCCGACCATCGCGATATGGGCGCGGCGAGGGGACATGGGTGACACTCGTTTCTGGCGGGACGGGTGCGGGCTCGTTGTCAGGGCCGGTCGATCTCAGCGGCGGCGGCCTCCATGTCGGCGACGGTTCCCGACATGATCGTCCGTATGTGCTTGGTGATGTGCTGCACAGGCCAGTCCCACCACGCCACGGCGACGAGCCGGGCGATGTCCGCGGCGTCGTAGCGGGTGCGGATGAGCCGGGCGGGGTTGCCCGCGACGATGCCGTAGTCGGGGACGTCGCCGGTGACCACGGCGCCGGCGGCGACGATCGCGCCGTGCCCGATGCGCACACCGGGCATGACCGTGACGCCGTGGCCGAACCACACGTCGTTGCCGACGACCGTGTCCCCCCGGCCGGGCAGGTCGGTGATCAGATCGAAGTGCTCTGCCCAGGAGCCACCCATGGTGGGGAACGGAAAGGTGGAAGGGCCGTCCATGCGGTGGTTGGCGCCGTTCATGATGAACCGGGTGCCCGTCCCCAGCGCGCAGTATCTGCCGATGACGAGCCGCTCGGGACCGTAGTGGTACAGGACGTTGCGCGTCTCGAACGCGGTCGGGTCGTCGGGATCATCGTAGTAGGAGAAGTCGCCGACCTCGATCAGCGGCGACTTCACCAACGGCCGGAGCAGGACCACGCGCGGGTGCTCGGGCATCGGGTGCAGCACGGTGGGGTCGGCGGGAACGGGCGGCATCGCGAAGGCGGTTCCTCTCCACTGGATCCTAGAGCGACATCTGTCGCATTAAGATGCTGGCACAGCCATGCCGCCTTGATCAACCGGATACTGATTGCCGATGACAGACTCATGGGACACGACGACCGACCGCCGTCCGGGCGGTCGCACCGCCCGCGTCCGCGCCCAGGTTCTCGATGCGGTGCGCGCCGAACTCGCCGAAGGCGGTCACGAACGACTCACGATGGAGGGTGTCGCGACGCGGGCCGGAGTGCACCGCGCCACGGTCTACCGGCGTTGGCGCGATGTCGGCGGACTGCTCGTGGACGTCATCGACGCCGCCGGCGAAATCGACTGGCAGCCGCCGGACACCGGCTCGCTGCGTGGCGATCTGACGGCCCTCAACCAGGAGATCCTGGATTCCCTCGTCGTACAGCCGTCGCTGGCCCTCGCCTTGATGGCCGCCTCGTTCCATTCCGAACAGGCCGCGCGGGCCCAGACGCGGTTGTGGACCGACCGGTACGCCCAGTGCGAGATCCTCGTCGAGCGCGCCATCGAGCGCGGTGAACTCCCCGCACAGCACACGGACGCGCGGAGCCTGCTGATCGCCGCCACGGCGCCGCTGTACCACGAGATCGTGCTTCTGCGTACCGATCCGGACCCGCAACTCCCGGAACGGGCCGCGCAGGCGGCGGTCCTGGCGGCTGCCGCAGGTGCCTTCTGCGTCCGCCGGGAAGGGAGTGTGTGACGGCGCGCCATGTTCGTTCGCCGTCGCTCTACGAGAACAGGGCCCAGATGCGCCGGCCGCTCACGGGGCGGCGCGGCGGTGACCGGTGCGGTAGCGGCCCGGGGTGGTGCCGATGAGCTGGGTGAACGCTGCGATGAAGCTGCTGGGGTTGGCCCAGCCGCAGGCGTGCGCGACATGGGTCGTGTCGTGGCCGTCGGCGAACAATACCAGTGCGTGGTAGATGCGTAGCTGGGTGCGCCACTCGTAGAAGGTCATGCCGAGCTCGTGGTGGAACAGGCGGCTGAGGGTGCGGGCGCTGGCTCCGATCGCGCGCCCGATGTCGGCCAGCGGCGTGTTGTCGGCGGGGTTGTCGTAGAGCATCCGCGCGACGGCTCGCAGTCGGTCGTCGCGGGGTTGCGGCAGCACGAGTGGCGGCGAGCGTGCACACGGTCTGGCCCGAGGGGCCGGACTACGTGCTGGATCTCCTCGGAGCTCGCACGGCGACGGACTCGTTGCGCCTGGTCCGCCGCGGCGGGACGGTGTGCGTGGCCGGTTCGCTGAGTGGGTGGCTGATCTCGGACTTCGAACCGATAGCGATGATCCCGTCCGGGACGAAGCTGACGGCCTTCCACAGCGACACCATCAAGGGCAGCGCGGGCGCCACCGTGCTGCAGCGGGTGATCCACGCGGTCGAGGCCGGTGTCTATCGACCCAACCTCGACCGCGTTTTCGCTTTGGACGACATCGTCGCCGCCCACCGGTACATGGAAGACAACCGAGCCACCGGAAAGGTCGTCGTGGCGCCCTGAGCACTCGCCGGGCTCATGGCCGGTTTCCGGCAGGTCTGTCGGCGAGCCAGCGCCTGGTCGCGGGGGACATGGTGCACAGCAACCCCGTGCAGGAGAACAGCAGGACTGTGCCGACGAAGATCAAGTCGCTGGCGCGGTTGTCACCGGTCAGGCTCGCGCCCAAGCCGACAAGGCAGACGAGCGTGATGATCCCGGTGCCGAGCGCCACGGCGACGCGGCCCGCTCGCCTACGCCGGAACAGTCCGATCGAGCCGCCCATCAGCAACAGCGCCATCGTGGTGGCGAGGGCGATGGGGGGCAGAAGTTCGAGCGCGGTCTCCCGTAGCGTCTGGCGGTGACCGTATTCGATGCGCGGGGTCATCAGCTCATGCACTCCGTTGGCGAGGATCAGGCAGAAGACCAACCCGAACGCGAACGCGATGACGGCGCCGATCCGGGGCACCACGCCGGAGGGCCGGACGGGCTCTCGGATGGGCGTGAGCGGTTGCAGCGGCGGGAGCTGCTCGGCGCGCCACCGGGGCTCCGAAGGCTGGTTCAGCACGGTCGGGGCCGAACGCGGCCACGGGTCGATCGCCGTGGCCGGGTGGGCCGAGCGCTGGTTGACGAAAGTCGGCGCGGGTGCCGGGGCGGCAACCTCACCGCGCAGGGCCGCCGCCGCGGCCGCCGCGAAATCGCCGCAGCCGGCGAAGCGTTCGTCGCGGTGTTTGGCCATCGAGCGGGCGATCACCTCGTCGAGCCGTCGTGGCAGCTCCGGCCGGATGTCGCTGAGTCGCGGCACCGGCTTGGCGATGTGTCCGGCGACGATTTGACCGGGATTGGTCGAGGGGAACGGCGGTTGCCCCGCCAGCATCGTGTAGAGGGTGCAGCCGAGGGAGTATTGATCGGCGCGGTGATCGACCGGCTCACCGGACAGTTGCTCCGGTGAGGCGTAGGCGAGGGTGGCGGTGAACGTTCCGGTGGCCGTCAGTTTGGTGTCGGCGTCCAGCAGTCGCGCGATACCGAAATCGGTGAGTACAGCGCGTGTTTCGCGACCGGCTTCCGGCTCGGCGATCAGGATGTTGGCCGGTTTGATGTCGCGGTGCAGCACGCCTCGGCTGTGGGCGTAGTCCAGCGCCTTCGCCGTGTCGGCGACGATCTGCACGACCTGTTCCGGGCGGGTGGCGCGGGGATCCAGGCGGGCGGCGTCGGTGCCGCGGACGTACTGCATGGAGATCCACAGGTGCCCGTCCTGGGTGCCGCGATCATAGACACCGACGATGCCCGGATGCTCCAGTCGGGCAACGACATTGGCTTCCTGCTCGAATCGTCTGCGCAGCTCCTCGTCCTCGGACACCTCGCGGTTGAGCAGTTTGAGCGCTACCAGCCGCGGCAGACGCGGGTGCCGGGCCAGATAGACGGTGCCCATGCCGCCCTGCCCGAGCACGCCTTCGATCACGTAGCCGGCGAACGACTCGTGCTGCCTCAACACCTCTGGCCCCCTTCTGAACCCGGCCACCCGGACCGCAGGCAGCATAACCCCCGTTCCCGGCCCGAAGAACCACGGCGCTGACCCTGTCTCTCGTGCGACCGGTTCGTCCTGCGTCGAACTTCTCGGCACGCCGACCCGGTCGGCGTTCCTGGCGCGACGAGCCTGGACGACAGAGCCGATCAACCGCTTCCAGCGCCCGCGCGGTTGCGGCTCAGCCGAGCAATTCCCGGCTCAACGCCAGCAATTCAGCGGTCGACAGAACTTCCTCCTCCGCCGGCGGTCGCGGGGCCTCCACCGGCGCCGGGGACTCCGTCGCCGGGCTCGCGGGAGTGAGGCGGACGTCGAGTTCGGCCGCCAGCAGCTCGACGGTGGGGCAGCCCCAGATGATGGCGGCCGGGACGTCGATGCCGAGCCGTGCGCCGAGGCGGGCCGACAGTTCCACGGCGTGCACCGAGCCGATCCCGAGCTGTTCGAAGTTCTGCCGCACGGCCACCCGATCCGGCGCGATGCCGACGACTTCGGCGAGTTCGGCGGTGACCAGCGCGGCGAGCTCGGCGACACCGGGCGCAGAGCTGCTTCGGTGCTCACCGGACCCGGAAGGCGACGCGACCACTGCCGGCCGCTGTCGCGAGGCCGCGACCGTCGCGCCGTGGTCGCCGTCTTCCGCCACGGTCACCGACGCCGCAACCGGCTCCGCCCGGGACCCTGGACCCGATACGTCCTGCGAAACGATCTCGACGAGCGAGGTATCCCATGCGAGCGTCGCGGGTCGGTCGACGCCGATACCGTCCCGGGGCTGCGCGTCCGCCCAGTGCCGTTCGCGTTGGAACGGGTAGGTGGGTAGGGAGATCGGGCGGGCGGGCGGGTTCAGCGCCGCCCAGTCGGGTTCGACGCCGCGCTCGAACAGCGCTCCCGCCGCGCGCAGTAGGTCGCGCTTGGCCACGGCGCCCGGACGCAGCGCCGCGGACAGCACCGCACCCAATACCTCGTTCTCGTCAGCGCCGGTGTCCTTCGCAGTCCCCTCGAGATAGGTGTCGAGGAATTCCACGACTTGGTTCACGTCGTCGGCGACGATCGAAATCCTCTGCTGGAAAACCGTCCTCATGGCGAGGGTGTGCGCGAGGTCGGCCAGGCGAATATGCGGATCGCGTACGAGACGCGCGCGCAGCCGACGCGCGTGTCCCCGCAGCGCGGCCTCGGTTCGGGCCGACAGCACCACCAGTCGCGCCGAGTCGTCGCTGTCGCCGACCGGATCGGACTCGGGTGTCGCTTCGGCGATGACGTGGGCGTTGGACCCACCGAAACCGAACGCGCTCACCGCGGCGCGCGCGGGGCCGTCGTGTCGCGGCCACGCCATATCCGTGTCGGCCACCCGCACACCCGTCGCGGCGGGATCGAATTCCGGGGGCGCATGATCGAAGTGGAGGCTGCGCGGGATGCGGCGCTGCGACAGAGCGAGCGCGACTTTCACCAATCCGGCCATGCCCGCGGCCGCTTCGGTGTGCCCGATGTTGGTCTTGACCGAGCCGACGATCAGCGGTGCGCCGGGAGCTCTTCCGGCGCCGTAAACGTCGGCCAGGGCGGACAATTCGGCGCGGTCGCCGACGGCGGTGCCGGTACCGTGCGCCTCGACATAGTCGATCGTCGACGGATCCACCCCCGCTCGCGCGCAAGCCCTCCGCAGCAGCTGCCGCTGACCGTCGGCGCTGCTGGCGGGCATGGAGCGGTGCCTGCCGTTGTTGTTGGTGGCGCTGCCCAGCAGGGTGCAGTAGACGCGGTCGCCGTCGCGCAGCGCTTGCCGCAGCGGCTTGAGCACCACGACCGCCCCGCCTTCGCCGCGCACGTAGCCGTCGGCGGAAGCGTCGAAGGTGTGCGAGCGGCCGCGGGCGGACAGCACACCCAGCGCGGACAATCCGATCGTGGTCTCCGGGATCAGGTTCAGTTGCACGCCACCGGCGACGGCCAGTGCGGCGTCACCGGTGCGCAGCGCCTGACAGGCCAGGTGCACCGCGACCAGCGATCCGGCGCAGGAGGCGTTGACGGTCATACTGGGCCCGTCGAAACCCAGGAAGTACGACACCCGGTTGGCGATCACACCCTCGACGTCCCCGGTGCTGGTGAACGGTGTGATGGCGGCGGCGCCCCTGGCGAGTTTGACGGCCCGGTAGTCGTTGAATTTGTTGGCGAAATACACGCCGGTGTGCGGAACCCGCTCGGGCCGGATCGCCGCGTCTTCGAATGCCTCCCAGGCCAATTCCAGCGCCAGGCGTTGCTGCGGATCCATGTCGGCGGCCTCACGCGGCGTGATCCCGAAGAATTCGGCGTCGAAACCGGCGACGTCGGCCACATACCCGCCCGCGACCGAAACCGTCTTGCCCGCCGCGGAGCGATCGCGGGCGCGGTGGTCGCCGGACCAGCGGCCGGGCGGCGGCTCGTCGGCGACGGCGTCGATCTCCTCGATCAGCAACCGCCACAACGCGTCCGGGGAATCGGCACCGCCGGCGAAACGACAGCTCATGCCGATCACGGCGATCGGTTCCGCGCCGTCGCGGTCCGGCTGAGCGCGGGCGTGCCGCTTGGTCTTCTTCACGCTACTCACCTGCCCGCGATCCACCGACCGTGCACTCGCGCAACAGGCGGTGCGGTGAATCTGCCGATCTTGTTGTGGGGTCGGGACATGTGCCGGAGACTTTACCTGTGCTGTTTTCCGAACGCCCCGTTTTCGCTCGGGTGACGTCCGCGCTGGGGGGCGAGGCACGGCGTCGAGAACTCTTCCGTTTCGCTTCTGTCGGTATCGCGGCGTTCACGCTGGACACCGCCATATTCCTGACCTTGAAAAGCACGGTGCTCGAGCCGCACCCGGTCACCGCGAAAGTGGTCGCGGTGCTGGCGGCGATCACGCTGTCGTATGTGCTCAACAAGCAGTGGTCCTTCGACGGGCGCGGCGGTCGGCGCGGCCATCACGAGGCCGCGCTGTTCTACCTGGTCAGTTTCCTGGCCGTCGCGATCAACACCGCGCCGCTGTGGGTGTCGCGGTATGTGCTGCATCTCGAGGTGCCCGAGGTCTCCCGCTTCACCCAGAACGTGGCCGACTTCGTGGCCGCCCAGCTGATCGGCACCGCGCTGGGCATGGTGTTCCGGTTCTGGGCCTTCGTGCGGGTGGTGTTCCCCGACCAGGTCCGGCCGCCCGGCCCGGCGTGAGAGTTCCGCTCACCTTGATGACAACCCTGTCGCGGGTGATCGCGCACCGTGCGGGCCGCATCGCCTCGCCGCGGCACCCTGTCGGGACGTTTGCCTCGCCGCGCGGGTGGTAGGAAAGGGAGCGTGTCCGCAACAGGCGAAGGATTCGACCCGAACAGAAACTCCCGCGCGGTGTCGGAAGTGGTGGAGCTGGTCAGCACGCTGATCCGCTTCGACACCTCCAACACCGGCGACCTGGCCACCACCAAAGGCGAGCGCGAGTGTGCGCAGTGGGTGGCCGACCAACTGCATCAAGCGGGATATGTCACCGAGTACGTCGAGTCCGGCGCGGACGGGCGCGGCAACGTCTTCGCGCGGCTGGAGGGCGCCGACCCCAGCCGCGGCGCGCTGATGATCCACGGCCATCTGGACGTGGTGCCCGCCGAGGCCGCCGACTGGAGCGTGCACCCGTTCTCCGGCGCAGTGCGCGACGGCTACGTGTGGGGTCGCGGCGCGATCGACATGAAGGACATGGTCGGGATGACGCTGGCGGTGGCCCGCCAGTTCAAGCTCGAGGGCACGGTGCCGCCGCGCGACCTGGTGTTCGCCTTCCTCGCCGACGAGGAGAACGGCGGCAAGTGGGGCTCGCAGTGGCTGGTGGACAACCGCCCCGACCTGTTCGACGGCGTCACCGAGGCGGTGGGGGAGGTCGGCGGGTTCTCGCTGACCGTGCCGCGGCCCGACGGCACCGAACGCAGGCTGTATCTGGTGGAGACCGCCGAGAAGGGCCTGGGATGGATGCGTCTGCGCGCCAAGGCGCGCGCGGGCCACGGCTCGTTCCTGCACGAGGACAACGCGGTCACCATCCTCGCCGACGCGGTGGCCCGTCTGGGCAAACACACCTTCCCGCTGGTGCTGTCGGATTCGGTGGCGGCGTTCCTCGCCGCCGTCGCCGAGGAGACGGGTCTGCAGTTCGATCCGGCCGGCCCCGACATCGAGGGCCAGCTGGCGAAGCTGGGCACCATCTCCCGCATCATCGGGGCCACCCTGCGCGACACCGCCAATCCCACCATGCTGCAGGCCGGTTACAAGGCCAACGTGATCCCGCAGACCGCCGAAGCGGTGGTGGACTGCCGTGTGGTGCCCGGACGGCAGGCAGCCTTCGAGCGGGAGGTGGACGAGCTGATCGGCCCCGAGGTCGAACGCGAGTGGATCACCAAGCTCGACTCCTACGAGACGACCTTCGACGGCGATCTGGTCGAGGCGATGAACAACGCCGTGCTGGCCCATGATCCGCGCGGCCGTACCGTGCCCTACATGCTCTCCGGTGGCACCGACGCGAAAGCGTTCGCCCGCTTGGGTATCCGCTGCTTCGGTTTCGCGCCGTTGCAGTTGCCGCCGGAGCTGGACTTCACCGCCCTGTTCCACGGCGTCGACGAGCGGGTTCCGGTGGAGGCCCTCGAATTCGGCACCCGCGTGCTGGAACACTTCCTGTTGCACAGCTGATCCGATCCGGAAGAGAGGTTTCATGACCTACAACCCCTACGACGCGCTTCCGCAGGTGCCGTCGTTCACACTCACCTCCGATGACGTCACCGACGGGCAGCCGTTCAAGAACGAGCAGGTCAGCGGCATTTTCGGGGCGGGAGGCCAGGACATCTCCCCGCAGCTGTCGTGGTCGGGTTTCCCTGCGGAGACCAAGAGCTTCGCGGTGACGGTGTACGACCCCGACGCGCCCACCGCCTCCGGCTTCTGGCACTGGGTCGTCGCCGACATCCCCGTCAGCGCGACCTCCCTGCCCGCGGGCGCGGGAAGCGGCGAAGAGGGCGGCGCGATGCCGACCGGTTCGATCACCCTGCGCAACGACGGCGGCTTCCACGGCTTCGTCGGCGCCGCCCCGCCGCCCGGTCACGGCCCGCACCGCTACTTCATCGTGGTGCACGCCGTCGACGTCGAAAGCCTGGGCATCGACGAGAACGCCAGCCCCGCCTACCTGGGCTTCAACCTGTTCTCCCACACGCTGGCTCGCGCGACCCTGGTCGCCACCTACGAACAGAAGTAGGAATCGCCGCACATCGTGGCCCCGGGCGAAATGCTCGGGGCCACGGTGCTTTCCGCGCAACGCCGCACCTTCGTGGGGCGAGAATTAACAGGCGCTGATCGCCGCGCGGCGTCCACAATCACCTCATGGATTTCTCCGAAGCGGTGCGAGGCGCGCGTCTGCTCGCCGCCGACATAGAAAGGTCCCTCGGCTTCCCGGCGGATGTCGGCACCGAATACCCCGAAGGGTGGCGCCGCTTCCACGAGCTGTCCGGGCGTCCGGCCCCGAAGGCGTGGGTGAGCATTTCGGTGCCGGAGGTCGGCACGACCATCGCCCTCGATCCGAGTGAGCCGGGCAGCGAGACCGCGGAAGGGTTCGCGATGGAGCTGGTGCAGGTCTTGCAGGACGACATCCAGATTCACCTGCGCGAGCCGTGGCCGAAGGATCCCGCCGCGCGCGGCCGCGCCCTGGCGGCGACCGAGCGGGGCTGGCAGAGCACGGTTGATCGCGCCCGTCTGGTTCCGTACGGCGAACTCGGACCCGCGACTTGATCCGACCAGTCGGTATTCCCAGCGCTGACTTGTTCTCGGCGCGCCCCGGCCGGTCACGGGCGCTACGCTCGCGCTGAACAACCGCCCAAGTAGGGCGCGCGACCGATGAGGGTAAGAACGTGATCATTCGCACGGAAACGGCCTGGGTACTGTTCTTCGCCGGGCTCATCTTCCTGTGGGCGCTGGTGCTCGGCGTATGGAAGTGGCAGGCGATGACCACCTCCCCGAACGGTCTGGCCCACCCCTATGTCGACATCGCCCACCGAGCCGCACTGCTGTATTCCTTCGCGACCGGGTTGATCGCCTGGTTCGTCGAACTGTCCGGCTGGCCGACCGCGGTCGACGCCATCGCGGCGGGGGCGATCATCCTGCTGTTCGTGGTGACGATCGCCAACTACATCCGGCTCGGACTGCAACGCGAGACCGACAACCAGATGCGCAACCCGCCGCCGTCGATGCGTTTCGTCCTCGCGGCTTTGATCATCGGCGAGATCGGCGGATTCGCCGTGCTGTTGGCCGGATTCGCCGTCGAGCAGCTGGGGTAGGCGGTCCCACCACGCGTTCCGGTGGCGCTGGGCGATCGTTCGCAGCACCTGGGACCAGCGGTGCGGTCATGCCGCGAGCAACGTCCGGGTCCGTTCACCGAAGTCCGCGACCAGAGGATGCGGGCCGAAGGCGACCATCCGCCGGTGTACGTCGCGCACGGCCTCCACGGAACGGGACGACTTGACCTTGCGAGCGAGCTCGAGCGTCCGTACGCCCGCGGCGTGGGCGGCTTCGAGGTCGCGTTGTTGTTGCCGTCGCTCGGTGGATTCCTGCCGTCGGCGGGGGCGCGCGTCGACAGGCTCGGCCGTCCTACCGATCCGGGGCACATCCGCAAGGCCCCCCACGCGCGCCCCGCGACAGGCGCGGACACCCGGCGCAGTGGCTAGGGATCAGCGGATGCGCTGGGGTGCGGTGAACGCGGCGACCAGGCTCTCGGCCGTGCCGTCGTACCGGTCGCCGAACAACTCGGCGGTCTCGGTGGCTACCTTGGTGCTGCGGGCGAACATGTCCTGCTCGTATTCGCTGAGGGCGGTTTCGATATCGCCGGGGTGCGCGGCGAGGGCGTTGCCGAGTTCGGCGCCGTCGAGCAGGGCGAGGTTGGCGCCTTCGCCGTTCGTGGGCATGAGGTGGGCGGCGTCGCCGAGCAGGGTCACCCCCGGTACCCGATCCCACCGGTGCCCGACCGGCAGGGTGTAATGCGGGCGCCAGACCGGCGGGGTGTCGGTCTCGGTGATCAGCGCGGTGAGTTCCGGTGCCCAGCCGCGGAATTCTTGCGCGACCCGTGCGGTGGCCGCGGCGGCGTCGGTGAAGTCGATGGCGGCGAACCAGTCGTGTGGCCTGGCGAGCACGACGTAGGCGTGCAGGGTGTCGCCCTTTTCGCGGTGTGCGTGGATCTCGCGGCCCGGCGAGGGCGCCGACATCGACCCGCCGCCGACCGCTGCCGCGGCGGCGGGGTGGTGGGTGTCGGCGTCGTAGAGGTAGGTCTCGACGAACGACTCGCCGGTGTAGTCGGGTGTCGCGGTGGACAGCAGCGGCCGGACCCGCGACCACGCTCCGTCTGCCCCGACCAGCAGGCTCGTGACGACCGTGCCGCCATCGGCGAAGGTCAGCTCGTGGCGGCCGGAACCGAGTGCGCGAACCGAATCGAGCTTGCGGCCCCACTGGACGGTGCCGGCCGGGAGCGAGTCGAGCAGCAGTTGTCGCAGCTCGCCGCGCTGCACCTCGGGGCGTCCACCGGTGCCGTCGTCGGGTTCGTCGAGCAGAACGGTTCCGTTCGGGTCGAGGATCCGCATCGCCTGGCGGCCTTCCAGGACGAGGCCGCGGAATTCCTCCATCAGTCCGGCCGCCGCGAGGGCGAGTTGGCCGTTGTAGTCGTGGATGTCGAGCATGCCGCCCTGCGAGCGCGCCGTCGGGGTCGGTTCGGCCTCGTACACCGTGGCCGGGATGCCGTGGACGTGCAGGACGCGGGCCAGAGCGAGTCCGCCGAGTCCGGCGCCGATGATCGTTACTGGAGTCATGGTGACGAGGGTGCCGGGCAGGGGTTGCACCGCCCTTGCGCCCGGCTTGCGCCCCTCTTGTGATTGCGGCGAGGCGCCAGGCCTGCATGCCGCCGCCCACGGCGGAGTCGAGCAGTCGACGGAACCGGGCCGGTCGACCTGCCCTCTCGCCACGACCCGGCCACCCTGGCCGCACTCGTGCACACGATCTCCGACGGCATCGCCGTCCAGGCCGCGGCCGGGCGCAGCCGCGAGGAGCTTCGGCGGATCGGCGCCTCGGCGCTGCGCACCCTCATGGACGAAGACCCGTAGACCACGCCGTGCGAGCGCAAAAGCGCCGTGAACCCAGGCCGATCACCTGGGCCACAGCGCTTTTCGCGAGGGCTTACTTGACGCTGATCACCCGGTCGGAAGGTTCCTTGGCATACAGCGCCTCGATCTCGGCCTGGTACTTGGCCGCGATGGGGGCGCGTTTGAGCGACATCTTCGGAGTCAGTTCGTCGCCGCCGGGCTCCCAGACCGCGCCGAGGATGGTGAAGCGTTTGATCTGCTCCACGCGGGAGAGTTTGGCGTTGCCCGCCTGGACCGCGGCGAGTACCTCCTCCACGATCTGCGCGCGGGTGGCCAGGGTGGCGATGTCCTCGCCGGTGGCGTCGAGTTCCTTGGCGCGCAGCGCCGCGACGTCGGGGTCGAGCACGATCAGGGCGGCGATGTAGGGCTTGGCGTCACCGAGGGCGACGACTTGGCCGATCAGCGAGGAAGCCGCCTTCACCGAGTTCTCGATGTTGCTGGGGGCGATGTTCTTGCCCGCTTCGTTGATGATCAGTTCCTTCTTGCGGTCCACGATCCGCAGGTAGCCGTCGGCGTCGAGGGTGCCGATGTCACCGGTGTGCAGCCAGCCGTCGGAGTCGATGGCCTCGGCGGTCTTGTCGGGCATGTTGCGGTAGCCGCGGGTGACGATCGCGCCGCGGATCAGCACCTCGCCGTCGGCGTCCAGTCGCAGCTCGACCCCGTCGACCGGACGCCCGACCGAACCGGGCCGCGGCTTGTCCAGTTCGGTGTAGGTGCCCACGCCGGTGGTCTCCGACATGCCCCACACCTCGCTGACGGTGAAGCCGAGGCCGAGGAAGTATTCCAGGGTCTCCGGCGGGATGGGGGCGGCGCCGGAGGAGGCGACTTTCAGTTGATCCAGGCCCAAAGCGTGGCGCAACTTCGACAGCACCAGCGTCTCGGCGATCTTGTGCTGCGCGCCGAGCAGGGGGCCGCGGCCTTTGCCGGACAGATCGGCGCGCGCGGCGGCGATCCCGGTGCTGATGGCCCAGTTGGCCAGCGCCTTCTTCACCGGGCTCGGTTCTTCGGCGAGTTTGCCCTCGACACCGGCCTTGATCTTCTGCCACACGCGCGGGACGCCGAAGAAGATGGTCGGGCGCGCGTCGGGCAGGGCGGCGGCGACTTCGCGCGGGTCGGGGACGGTGGTGATCTGGATGCCGGTGAGCAGGTTGATCGCGTGCCCGGAGATACGGTCGGCGACGTGCGCGGCGGGCAGGTAGGACACCGCGCGGTCGTCCAGCCCGACCCGCAGCGGGCCGTTGACCAGGGCGATGATCTGGGCGAGCACGTTGCGGTGGGTGATCTCCACGCCCTTGGACGGCCCGGTGGTGCCGGAGGTGTAGATCAGGGTGGCCAGGTCGTCGGGGCCGACGGCCTGCCAGGCGGCGTCGAAATCGAAATCGGCGGCGGGCGCGGCCTCGACCTGTTCGACGGTGACGGTGCCCTCGGCGGGGCCGTCGACCAGGATGATGTGCTCGACCGGCACCCCGGCCGAGGTGATCCGGTCGAGGAAGACCTGCTCGGTGACGACGACTTTGTTGCCCGCGTTGGTGAACAGATGGGCGATCTGCTCGGGGGAGCTGGTGTTGTAGATGGAGAACGGGGTGGCGCCCAGGTGCAGGGCGGCGGTGTCGACGAGATTGAACTCGGGACGGTTGGTCAGCATGATGCCGACGGTGTCGCCGTGGCCGACGCCGAGCCCGGCCAGGCCCGCGGCGATCGAGCGCACCCGTTCGGCGTACTCGCGCCAGGTGTACTGCTGGGTGCCGCCCACCTTGCGCAAGGCGATCTGGTCGGGGCGCAGCCGCGCGGTCTCCTGGAATGCGGCGGGAACGGTGTACACCGTTTTGCCCGACTGATGCGCGTATCCGATTTCTGTTGTCGTCATATCCCTGTTCCCGATAGCGCTGGCGTGAACCGGGCGCGACCTGCGCCGACGCCCGATCCGGGACTCGCATCCCCTGACATGACGCGACGAGCGCGCTGTCAGTCTCTCACGAGCCGGCGCGCCACATGTGGCGCGGCTCACTCATGGTAGCCACATGTGGGAAGCCGGGTGGGGCAAACTTCAACAATCCTTCAGGCACCGATCAGATCCGGCGCGGGGCCGGGACGGGGACGGACGTTGTCACCGGGGGCGAGCCCGACCGCGTCCACCGCGTACGGCCGGCCCCCGTGATCTTCGTTGTGCTCGTCGGACGCCCACGGTGGGGAGTCGGTCGGGATCCAGTGCTTGCGCCGGGTGCGCTTGGCCTCGAGGTAGTCGCGGGCGCGTTCGCTCAGCGCCCGCGTGCGCAACGGCACGGGGGTGACCAGCAGACCTGCCTGCCGCAGGGCCTCGACCTTGGCGGGATTGTTGGTCAACAGCTGCACCGAACGCAGTCCGAGGCCGGCCAGCGCACGGGCGGTGGCCACGTAGGTGCGTCCGTCGGCGGGATAGCCGAGGGCTTCGTAGCTGGTGAAGGTGTCCGCGCCGGAGCGCTCGCTTTCCCGGTAGCCCAGCGCTTTGGCGATCAGGCCCGCGCCGCGGCCCTCCTGTTCCAGATAGACCAGCACCCCGGAACCGGCGGCCTGGATCAGATCCAGCGCCTTGTCCAGTTCCGGTCCGCAGTCGCAGTCCTGCGACCGCAGCGCCTCCCCGTACAGGCAGCGCGAGTGCACCCGCACCAGGCAGCCGTCGGCCACCGCACCGAACAGCAGCAGATGGCCCCGCTCGCCGTCGGCGTCCAACTCCGCTACCCGAACTCGCAGATCTTGCCCGTTGCGACGGAACCGATGCTCGGTGTCGGCAGGATCCACAACGTTGGTCAATGCTCCTCCGTAGCGAGTTTGTAGATTCGCTCGACCTCACTCACCAGTGGCATCGCCGCGGGGACATCCCCGATCGATTGCGTCGCCACCATCGCGGCGGTCGCCCAGACGTAGTCGGTGCGTTCGGCGGGGCGGCGCGTCGAAACGAGACGATATACCAGGGCGGCGGAGAAGGCAGCGTGAGCGCCCACCGAGTCCTGCAACGCCGTCGGGAACGGCTGGAATCTCGCGCTGACCTGGTCGGACCACACTTCGCACCGGAAATCCTGGATCGCGCACACCGCCCCCGCCCCCAGGGCGCGCAGCCGCGTCGCGGTCTGGTGCCCATCCGCGCCCTCGCCCGCCATCGCCAGCGCTCGCAGGTCGCTGTCGCCGCCGACGAGGTAGTCCACCGCCCCCAGATGCTGATACAGGTACTGCGGACGGTCCAGCCGCGGCGCGGGATGCAGCACCACCAGCGGTCGCCGCGGCAGCGCGCGCAACTGTCCCATGATCTGCTCGATGACGCCGGTGGGTTGCTCGAAGGTCAGCAGCACCGCATCCGAGGCCGCGATCGCCGCACGGATGGCCTCGCTGCGCAATTCCTGCGCGCTCAGCCGGATTCGCTCGTCCTTGCAGCCGATCGTGGCGGCCGCGCCGGTGCGGGCCACGATCACCGCGGTCACCGGCGTCGGGGCGTAGGGCACCACTTTGACCAGTTCGGTGTCGACGCGTTCGCTGCGCAGGTAGTCCAGGATGTGATCGCCCGCGTCGTCGTCGCCGACCGCCGAAATCAGCCGCGCCCGCAGCCCCAGCCTGGCCGCCGCGACGGCGCGGGTGAGGCCCTTGCCGCCGGGATGCTCCCGATAGCTGCCGCGCGCGGTGGCCCCGGAGCCGGGGATGCCGTCGACCACATACATGTGGTCGACGACCGCGTCTCCGATCACCGTGACCACACCGCGGTCGTCCACCGGAACCGGTTCCGCCGCAGCATGTTCGGAGGTGTTGCCGAAGTCGACGACATGCGCGCCGTCGAACACCGACGCCGTGGTCAGCTGCGCGGCCAGCTCGGTGAACGCCCGCCGCTCGGGAGCCCCGCGCAGCGAGCGCACCGTCAGCGCGCCGGGAACCGGTTGCGCGCCAAGGGCTTCGTGCAGCCGCGCCCACCGCTCGGCGAGGTATTCGCGCCGCTCACCCAGATCCTGGGCGTAGAGCCGAGCGGGATCCACTCCGGCGGGCGGGTTTTCGCGCAGCAGCCCCAACGAAAGTTCCGCGTCGACGACCAGCCGGTGGGTGGGCTCCAAGCGCAGCGCCAGATCGCGCACCAGCGGCAGCACCGCCTCCTCCTGGTCGATGCCCGCTCGCCGCGCGTACTGACGCACCGCCAGCAGATCCAACAGCGGCAGTACGTCGATTTCGGTGCTGCGCAAGCGATCCGGGCTCAGGCCGGAACGTTTGCACAAGCGGGTGAGGATATTGCGAACGGCAACCATTCCCGAATCCTGCGGGACCATGGCGATGCCACCCTCCTCTATCGGCGCGACACCGGTGGTCGTGCGCATGTTGGCCACGCGAATCGGGTTTAGCCAGCGGGCGAATTGTCAATTACCAAATTACAACGGCAATTGCGCGGGGGGAACGGCAAATGCCACACTGGATGTGGCGATCCCCATCGCACCACCAGGCACATCGGGAGGGCTGGTGATGAAAGTGATTCTGCAGATACGGCAGCCGCGACGGCGGCGGCGACACCGCCCCGCCGGATCCGACACCGACATGGTGCCCGAGCCGGTGAGGGACTGAACGAGCCGCCGAACACTTCCCGCGGCACCACACCGGCCGGCATCCGCCTCGCGGCGGCACACCGGTAGACCCACCACAGGCCGTAGCGGACCCGGCCTCTCGGCGCCCCGGCCGCTACCGACTCCGTCGCCCGGACCCCACAGCCGTGGCACCCACCACCGCGCCGATGCCCCGCACGCCGCGATCGGCGCGCGACGCCGACCGGCTCGCCCGAAGCCGCGGTCACCCCGGCCGTACACCAGCGAGCCGCCCCCTGGACCACCCGGCCCGGCAGCGGACGCCTCCGGCCCAGGGCACCCACCACGCCCGCCGCAGCGGCGGATCACCCACCATGCGGCGCGGCCACCGCGGCGCACCAGCGGATGCACGACAGGAGGCATTCGTGCTCATCGACCTCAGCACCCTGGAGCCGGCCTCACTCCACCCGTCGCACCGGAGACCGCGATGACCATCCACACCACCGAATGGACGATGACCAGTGACATAACCCCCGAATCGGCCTACCGCGACACCGACGCGACCGACAGCTGGCGGCTGAGCTGGCTACCGGACCGGCGGCTGACCCGCGGCCAGGCCATGGCCGGGATGTCCCTGGACGAACTGCTCAGCGACCCACACGCCGTGCACGACCGCGCGACCCAAGCCCGGGCCGAGGCCTACGCCGACGAACTGGGCATCTTGCGCGACCACGCGGTGATCCTGCTCGCCAAGCGCATGGCCGCCCGCCTCGAGCAGGAACTGCGGCCGAAAGGAGATCCGGCGCCGCCGGGGCACACTCCACGGCCCCGGCGCCCCCGCATCCCTGAACCGCCGTTCGTGCACGGCTGACCCGTCTGCTTCAGGCGTGCGCTTTGTGCTCGGCCCCGACGGCCTCACCGAGACTGCGGTAGCCCCCGGCGCGCAACCGCTGCGCCAACCCGCGATGGATTCTGCGCATCCAGAACGGGCCGCCGTAGATGAAACCGGTGTAGCCCTGCAACAGCGTCGCCCCCGCCAGGACACGTTCCCACGCCTGGTCGACGGTTTCGATGCCACCGACCGAGATCAGCACCAGCCGATCACCCACCCGCCGGTACAGCCGCCGCAACACCTCGAGCGAACGGTCGGCGACCGGCGGACCGGACAACCCACCCGCCCCCATGGCCTCCACCTGTGCGGCATCGGTGCGCAGACCGTCACGGCGGATGGTGGTGTTGGTGGCCACGATGCCGGCCAAGCCGAGCTCCACGGCCAGATCGGCGACCGCGTCGATGTCCTCGTCGGACAGATCCGGCGCGATCTTCACCAGCACCGGCACCCGCACACTGTCCAGCACCGCCCGCAGCAGCGGCCGCAGCGACTCCACCGCCTGCAGATCCCGCAGCCCCGGGGTGTTGGGGGAGCTGACGTTGACCACGACGAAATCGGCCAGCGGCCCCAGCAGCGCGGCGCTGGCGGCGTAGTCCGCCGCCGCGGCCTCGGGCGCCACGATCTTGGTCTTGCCGATGTTCGCCCCGATCGGCACCCCGCCGCGGCGCGCCCGCAGCCGTTCGGCGGCCGCGGCGGCGCCGTGGTTGTTGAAACCCATCCGGTTGATCAGAGCGCGGTCGGCGGGCAACCGGAACAGCCGCGGCGCGGGATTGCCCGGCTGCGGCTGCGCGGTCACGGTGCCGATCTCGGCGAAACCGAACCCCAGCGGCGCCCAGGCATCGACACCGTCGGCGTTCTTGTCGAAACCGGCGGCCAGCCCCAGCGGCGCGGTGAACTCGACCCCGAACGCCTCGGTGCGCAGGATCGGGTCGCGGGTGACGAGGATCTTGCCCATCGCCCAGCGCAGCGGCGCGCACCAGGCCGCGAACCGCATCGCGGCGAAGACGAGGTGATGGATGCGTTCCGGCGCGACCAGGAACATCAGTCGGAGTAGCAGGGCGTACATCGGCTCACATTCCGGGTTCGGGCTGGGGTAGTAGTGCGGATTTTCGCCGCCGCAGCAGCACCCGCCTGCTGCCGTCGGTGTAGGCGCGCACCCGCGACAGCTCCCAGCCGCCGAACTCCGCCTGGATCGCCAGCCGCATGGACGCGGTCACCCGCGTCACATCCGGCGGCAGCCGCAACGGCACGTACTCGTAGTCGTCGCTGGTGGTCTCCCAGCCCGCGGGCAGCGCGCGCCCGCGCCCGCGATGTACTGCCGGTTCGGTAGCTGCCGCGGAATCCTCGTCCGCGCGTGGTGTCCGAGCCATCAGTGCCCTCTCTTCCGATCGTCCGCACCGATCCGTTGCAGACCGTCGCCGGTCGCGGACCCCACGAACAGATCACCGGTGCGTTGCTCGACAGCCACCGAGTTCGGTTGCCGGACGGTGGCGTAGCGGCCCACTTCCTTCGGTATACCAGTCGACAGGTCGAATCCGACGACCTCGTTGCGCTGCGTGCACGTCACCCACACGGTGTCCGACCGCTGGTCGTAGGCAAGTGCGTAAGGCGAAGATCCTACCGGGAAACGCTGCCGCAGCACGAGCGGTCCCGCGGTGTAGACCAGCAGTTCACCGCCCGCGGTGTCGGTCACCACGAACCGGCCGCGGGTGTCACCGATCAGCTGCGTGGCCCCGTCCCCGGCGCGCAACGCCAATCCCGGCCGCTGCCTGCCCGCCTCCAGCTCGAAGATCGCCGTCTGCCGCCGGTCCAGGACGGTCAGCTTCCCGTCGGCTTCGGCCAGCACGTCGGCCGACACCAGGCCGGACACCGTGCCGGTCACCGCACCGTCGCCCGCCAGCTCCAGCACCCTGCCGTCGGCGGTACCGACCAGCAACCCGCCGTCGGAGCGTGCGCGCACCGCCCGCACGTCACCGTCCACGGCCACCACGGCCACCGCCCCGGAGGCGAGGTCCACCCGCAGCACCCGGCCCGGCGCGGCCGCCAGCATCTCACCCGGCCTGCCCGGCGCCAGACCGCCGGCACGCTGCGGCAACGTCACGGTGCGCACCACCGGCTCGGCGGCGTCCGGATCGAACACCGTCAGCACCGAACCGTCCAGACCGGCCAGCAACCTGCCGCCGGCATCGGCTTGCAGCTCCGCCAGCGGACCGGCCGCCAGCACCCGCCCCGCCGGCGGCACCGCAGGCGCGGGCGCGACCGCGGGGGTGGCAGGCTCCCTGGTGGGCAGCTCGGAACCGCCGGAGCCGGAGGAGCATCCGGCCAGCAGCACCAGCACCGCCACACCCGCGAACACCGAGACGAGCGAGCCGCGAGGGCGCATCCACCGAACTCCTTACTACCGACGAATCTTCCGCAACCTCACCATCTGACCATGATGCGACACCCGGCCGGCCGACCGGGGTGGCGGCTCGAGCAGAATGTCGGCGGCGGGCGCTACGGTGGAGACCACACAGTCCGATACAGGGAGATCCGGGTTGAAAGCCGACCATACGTCGGGATTCGTCATCGATGACCTCACCGTCGGCCCGTACGCGCACGGCTTCGGGACCACCGCCGACGGCCACCCCTTCGCGTTCCGCACCGTCCGCGCCACCCTGACACTCGAGATCTACCGCCGCGATCTCGGCGACGCCGTCCCCGGCCCGGAGGACGTGCTCGCCAGCGCCCAAGCCACGGTCACCGACATCGACCTCGACGACGAACGCAGTGTCGCCGCCTTCGTGCGGGATATGATCCCCGACACCGCGACGATCGAGGCCGCCGCGGAACGGGACGTCACGACCGTGCGTGCCCTGCTGGGACGGATCAGCTCCGTCATCGAAGGTATGTAGGAAGTGATGACCCACACACGATTCACCCGCGCCGCGCTCACCGCGGCCGGCCTGCTGCTGGCCGCGGCCGCCGCCGCGTGCGACACCGCGACCGACGAGGCCGCCGTCGACGCCGCCCGCTCCTCGGCGAACGCCTCGCTGTCGTCCTCGATCGCCGCGTCCTCCAGCGCCGCCCACCCGCCGCTGCCCACAGCCGCCGACCTCGACGCCCAGATCAAGCGGGCCCTCGACCCAGCGCTGCCCGACAGCGAACGCACCGCCCTCATCGAGGACGGAGACTCCTTCCGCCAGGCCATCCCCGACATGTACAAGGCGCTGCAGGACAACCCGCGCGCCGTCTACGGCGTCACCGACCCGGTGTTCGACAACCACGACGGCACCCTCACCGCCACCATGCGGCTGGACAAGGACGGCACCGGCGCCGCGGTCCGCACCACCGTCGTGCACTTCGTGCTCATCGACGGCAAGTGGAAGATCTCGCGCACCGACCTGTGCGGCATCCTGCGCTCGGCCGACTACCGCACCCCGGCCTGCGGCTGACCCGCGACGCGATGCGCAGTTGCGGATCACTGCGGTGGGGGCGGTGGGTGCACCGCAACCGCTACCTCGTCCTCGCCTTCTTCGTGCTGTTCGTGCTGCTGTCCGGCTGGTACGGCCGCGACCTGGCCGGGCGGCTGACCCAGGAAGGCTGGTTCGACGAGAGCAGCGAATCGGTCGCCGCCGCCGAACTGGCCGACCGCACCTTCGGCCGCGACACCGACAGCGATCTGATCCTGCTCTACACCGCACCCGAGGGCGCCACCGTCGACGACCCGGCCGTCCGCGGCCCGGTCACCCAGCAGCTGGCCGGACTGCTGGCCGCCTACCCCGACCGCATCCAGAAGATCGACAGCTACTGGGACAGCCCGTTCTCCGCCCAGGCCACCGACGCCACCCACACCCACGCCTTCGCCAGCGTCGGCCTGCGCGGTTCGGGCACCGCGACGGTCGAGAACTACGCCGCGATCAAAGACCATCTCGGCGCCGGACGCCCAGGCGGCGGCCCCGGCGGCACCACCGTGCAGCTGGCCGGGTTGCAGCCGATCGTCGAAGGCATCAACACCGGCATGCAACGCGACATCAGGCGCGCGGAGATGATCGCCCTGCCGCTGGTGGCGATCCTGCTGTATTTCGTGTTCGGCGGCGTGATCGGCGCGCTGCTGCCGGTGCTCATCGGCGGCATGACCATCCTCGGCACCCAGGGCGCGCTGCGGGCGCTGACCGACCACCTCGACGTCAACGTCTTCGCCAGCGCCGTGATGACCCTGGTCAGCCTCGGCTTGGCGATCGACTACGGCCTGTTCACCGTCACCCGCTTCCGCGAAGAACTCGCCGCGAGCCACACCGTCGAAGAAGCCACCGCCCGCACCGTCGCCACCGCCGGGCGCACCGTGCTGTTCTCCGCGGCGATCATCGCCCTCAGCCTCGGCGCACTGTTCATCTTCCCCAACGGGGTGCTGCGCTCGGTGCCGCTGGGCGGCATCAGCTCGGTGCTGCTGGCGGCGCTGCTGTCGGTGACCGCCCTGCCCGCGGCGTTGAGCATCGCCGGACGCCGCATCGACTTCCTGGGATGGAAACGCTTCTCCCGCAGCAAAACCGAAGCCCAGATCGACGCGGGTTTCTTTTCGCGGCTGGCGCTGTGGGCGATGCGCCGCCCCGTTGCGGTGGCCGTGCCGATCGTGCTGGCCCTGCTCGCGTTGAGCATCCCCATGCGCCATATCGAATTCGGCGGCCTGAGCGAACGCTATCTGTCCGACGACAACCCGGCCCGGGTCGCGCAGGAACGTTTCGACGCCCTGTTTCCCAGCTTCCGCACCGAACCGCTGAAACTGGTGGTGGTCGGCGCCGACCCGAGGCAACTGAGCGACATCCGCTACGCCGCGAATCAGATCCCCGGCCTCACCGGCCGCTTCGAACCCGCCGCACCCACCAAGGACGGCGTCAACGTGCTCGCGGCCGGGCTGACCGACAAACGCGACGCCGACGCGGTGATCGCCGCGCTGCGCGCCATCCCAGAACCACCCGGCGTTCGGGTGATGGTCGCCGGCGTGCCCGCCCTGGAGCGCGACAGCATCAACGGCCTGCTCGACGGCCTGCCGATGCTGCTGGCCATCCTGGTCGCCGCCGCGCTGGCGCTGATGTACGCGGCGTTCCGCTCGGTGGTGCTCGCGCTGAAAGCCGTGGTGATGAGCGCACTGAGCCTCGTATCCACCCTGGGCATGCTGACCTGGATGTTCGTCGAGGGGCACGGCGCGGGAGTCTTCCACTTCACACCGGGACCGCTGATGTTCGCGGTGCTGGCGCTGATCGTGACGGTGGTGTTCGGACTGTCCACCGACTACGAGGTGTTCCTGCTGTCGCGGGTCTCCGAAGCGCGCGCCGCGGGCGCGGACGCGCCCGAGGCCATCCGCTACGGCATCGCCCACACCGGCGGGGTGATCACCTCCGCCGCCGCGATCCTCATCGTGGTCACCGGCGCGTTCGGCTTCTCGGATCTGGTGCTGATGAAATACATCGCCTACGGCATGATCGCGGCCTTGATCCTGGACGCGACGGTCATCCGCATGCTGCTGACACCCGCGGTGCTCAAACTCATCTGGCGGTGAGCCGGTCCGGCGCGCCGCAACAACAACGGACGCCCCGACGCCTCGGTTGCGGCGGGGCCGGGGCACCGGGCCGCAGGCCACCACCTCGCCATGAGTGTTCCAGCAGGTACGGGCGGGACTCGCCCTGAAGCGTCCGCGGATGTGACACCGGATCCTCCACCGCCGGATAATGGGGTTTGCCGACCAGAACTGAACCGGTGAACGGGCCGACAGATTGTCAGTGCCTTACCACGACGAGCCAGTGTGCGGCGGCTCGACAGGTGCGGATATGAGCGACAGCTCCGACTTCGGGAACGGATTCCGGCGACCGACAGGAACCGCCCCCAACGCCGTGGCCGCTTTCGCCGCGGCGTGGGAAGCCGACGCTCAACCACCTGCCATTGCCGATTACCTGCCCGCCGCACAGCTGGGCGCGCTGCTGGAACTGATCCGGATCGATCTGCGGCACCGGTGGCTACGCCGACCGGCCGGTACCGGCGAACCCACCATCGCGCCCCGCCCCAAGCGACTGCGCGAATACTTCGTCGAGTTCCCCGAACTCACACCGGAGAAGATTCCCGCCGCTCTGGTGTACGAGGAGTTCCTGATCCGCCGCCACAGCGGCGAACCGGTCGATCCGCGCGCATGCCTGCGGGAATATCCCGAACAGGCGGCACAACTGCGCGTGCTGCTCGCCGCGGACGACAACGGTGACCACACCACAGGACCCGGTCCGGAACCTAAGGTCACGCCCTCCTCGATGACCTCCTCGTGGACTACGACCCGACCTGCCACCGGCCTGCTGACATCGCCGGGCACCCCCACCACGGGGGCCACCGGTCTGGACCGCATCGCGGTCGGCGATCGAATCAACGATTTCGACTTGCTCACCGAGCTGGGCAGCGGAGCGTTCGCGCGGGTGTTCCTGGCCCGGCAACGATCGCTGCAACGGCTGGTGGCGGTGAAGATCTCCGCCGACCGCGGCGACGAACCGCAGACACTGGCCCAGCTCGACCACGACTACATCGTGCGCATCTTCGATCAGTGCGTGCTGGACGGGCCGGGTCCCGGCAGCGAGCCGGGCGAACACCGGCTACGGCTGCTGTACATGCAGTTCCTGCCTGGCGGCACCCTGATGAACGTGTTGCGCTGGGTGCGGGCCACCCCACCGGGGCAGCGCGGCGGAGCTCTGCTGCTGGAGGCGGTCGACACCGCGATGGCGGATAAGGGTGAGATCCGGCCGACCGATTCCAGCGTGCGCGCGCAGATCGCGGCACTGTCGTGGCCGGAGACCGTCGCGTGGCTCGGGCGCAGGCTCGCCGAGGCGCTGGCCTACGCGGACGCGCACGGCGTGCTGCACCGCGACGTCAAACCGGCCAATGTGCTGCTCACCGCCGAGGCCGTGCCGAAGCTCGCCGATTTCAACATCAGTTTCAACCGTGATCTCGCCGACGCCGACCCGCTCGCCTATTTCGGCGGTTCGCTGTCGTACATGTCGCCCGAACAGCTCGAGGCCTGCCTGCCTCGCGGTGAGGGCCGCGCCGAGGAGCTCGACACCCGCGCAGACATCTATTCGCTCGGCGTTCTGCTGTGGGAGCTGCTCACCGGCGCCAAGCCCTTCGACGACACCGCCGCGGACGAATCTCTCGCTGGCACGCTCACGGCGATGGTGCGGCGCCGCCGCGCCGGGGTGGACCCGCGCGCGCTCGAGCGGATTCCCGCCGACTGCCCGGCCGCACTGCGCCGGGTCTTGCTGACCTGTCTGCGAGCAGAGCGCGAGCAGCGGTGGGCCGGTGGCGCGGAACTGGCCCAGCAGCTGGAGGTGTGCCTGGACGAGCGGGCCCGCGACCTGGTCGATCCGCCGCCGTCCAGTTGGCGGCTGCGGCTGCGGCCGTGGCTGGTGCCGCTGTTGGCCTTGGCCGTGGTCATCCCGAACGCGGTCGCATCGGCGTACAACATCCAGCACGGGCGAACCCTGATCATCGAACGTCTGAGCGTGTCCTCGCAGCACGTGTGGTGGATCGCCGTAACCGTGGTGAACGGAGTGTCCTTCCCGCTGGGGCTCGGATTGGTGTTGTATCTGTCGCGGTGTGTGCTCATCGTCTCGCGCGGCCTGCGCCGGGGCCGGATCTACGACCCACGGATGCTGGCGCTGGCTCGATCGGATGCTCTTCGGTTCGGTGAACGTACTGTGCTGGTGGCGTTTTCGCTCTGGAGCCTGGCGGCGATCACCTTTCCGATCGCGATCCACTTCACCACCGCGGAATTCACCGGGGAGTTGTTCCTGCATTTCCTGGGCGGAGTGCTGGTCTTCGGCGCGATGGCGGTGGCCTACCCGTTCTTCTTGGTGACGTTCTACCTGGTGCGCTGCATCTATCCGATGTTCCTGCGCCACGGCGACATCGGCTCGGACGAAGCGCTGCGCCTGCGCGGCCTGGCTCGCCGATGCACCGTGTACCTCACGGTGGCAGCGTCGGTACCCCTACTGGCGATCGTCGGGGTGACGTTGCTGCCGCCAGCCGACATTCCGTTGCTGCTCGCGGCCATGCGTGTGTTGTGCGTGGGCGCGATCATCGCCTTCATCGTCGTCTATGTGCTCTTCCGGGCGCTCGAGGCCGATCTACGGGCGCTGGAACGTGTGGTGGCCCCTGTGGGCAGACCGGGACAGCCGAATGCCGCCGGTCGGTCGGGGTGGCTCGGGCTCAGCGGCGCACCGGCAGGACCAGCTGGGCGCCGGTGACCGGGTGGTCGAGCACTTCGACCGGGTGCTGGTAGACACGCGTGAGCAGTTCGGTGGTGAGCACCTCGCGGGGTGGGCCGTCCGCGGCGATGCGACCGGCGTCCAGTACCGCGACGCGGTCGGCGTAGGCGGCCGCGACACCGAGGTCGTGCAGCACGACGACCACCGCCGCGCCGTCGGCGGCACGCTCGGCGGCCAGGCGCAGCACCGCCTCCTGGTGGCCGAGGTCCAAGGCGGCGGTCGGCTCGTCCAGCAGCAGGGTGGCGGTGTCCTGTGCCAGCACCCGCGCCAACGCGACGCGGGCGCGTTCACCGCCGGACAGGGTCGGGAACGAGCGGGTGGCCAGATGCGCGACGTCGGTGGCGGCCATCGCGGCGGCGATCTGTTCCTCGTCGTGTTCGCGGCGTTCGGTGCGCACCCACGGCGCGCGGCCCATCGCCACCACCTCCCGCGCGGTGAACGGGAAGCCGACGGTGTGGGTCTGCGGCAGCACGGCCCGCCGCCGGGCCATGTCCAACGTCGTCCACTGCGCCAACGGTCGCCCGTCCAGTTCCACCGTCCCCGCGCTCGGCGCCAACTCCCCGGCCAGTGCCGCCAGCAGCGTCGACTTACCGGCCCCGTTGGGCCCGACCAGAGCGACGACCTGCCCGGCCACCGCCTGGAAATCCACCTCGTCGAGCACAAGCCGCGCCTGCCCACCCCCGCGCCGCGCCACACTCAACCCCGACGCGCGCACCGTCACATCCCCCTGCCGCGGCCACCCCGGCACCTCGTGCGCCATCCGCACCTTCACCTCACACCTCGCGTCGAGTGGCACACCATCGAGAACTGTTCTCGGCGTTTCCCGCAGCCATGCACCACTGGTGCACACCCGCTCATGCCCAGCCTCCGGCGCGGGCGCGGGTGCGGCGCAGCAGGTAGAAGAAGACGGGCCCGCCGAGCAAAGAGGTGAGCATGCCGAGGGGCAGGTCGGCGTTGTCGACCAGGGAGCGGGCGGTGACGTCGGCGGCCAGCAGCACCACCGCACCGACGACGGCGCTGAGCGGGATCAGGATCCGGTGGGCGGGGCCGACCAGCATCCGCACCAGATGCGGGACGATCAGCCCGACGAACAGGATGATGCCGGTGAAAGCGACACCGGCGGTGGCCAGGATCGCCACCACGACGATCACGTTGCGCCGCAGCCGCTCCACGTCGACGCCCAGATGACGGGCCGCCGACTCCCCGAGCGCCAGCAGATCCAGCCGCGGCGCCAGCAGCACCGCCGCCGCGACACCCACCGCGGTCAGCGGCGCCACCACCCCCACCGACTCCCAGGTGGCGCCGTTGAGCGACCCCAACTGCCAGAACACGATCTGATCCCGCGCCGCGGGGGAGGCCACGAACAGCAGCAGCGCGATCAACCCGCCCGCGAACGCGTTGATCGCGACACCGGTCAGCACCAGCGTGACGACCTCCGTGCGGCCACCCGAGCGCGCCAGCAGATACACCAGCAACGTCGTCGCCAATCCCGCCACGAACGCCGCCGCGGCCACCGACCACGCCGCCACGAACGCCCCACCCACCACGATCACCGTGCCCGCACCGACCGCCGCGCCCGCCGACACCCCGATCACGCCGGGCTCGGCCAGCGGGTTGGCGAACACACCCTGCAACAACGCACCCGCTGTCGCCAGCGCCGCACCGACCAGCATCGCCAGCACCACCCGAGGGAACCGCACCTGCCACAGCGTCACCTCACCGGAGGGATGCGCCGGCATCGGCCCGACCGTCAGCCCGATGCGGTGCAGCACACTGCCGGCGACCTCGGCGGCCGTCGTGGGCACCTGACCGATCGCCGCCGACGCCACCGCCAGCGCCACCAGCCCCGCCACCGCGACCACGAACACCACCAGCACCCGCGACCGTGCGCGCGACTTCGGCAACGGCGGCACCGCCGTTTCCGTCTCCGAAACGCTCATGCGTGCCCGGCGCCGTACACCGCCGCGCTCAACGCCGCGATCACCCGCCCGGTGTTGGGCCCGAAACTCAACAGCACCGCATCCGACATGTCCACCACCCGCCGGTCACGCCCCGCGGGGGTCTGCGCGATCCCCGGCACCTTCTGCAGCCCCTCCACACCGCCGACGGACTTCAACCCGTCCGACATCACCAGCAGCACATCCGGCGCCGCACCGATCATGGCCTCACTGGTGATCGCGGTGAACGGCTCCTTCACCCCGGCCACCGCGCCCGCGTCGCGCGCGTGCAGCGCCGCGATCAACGCGTCCGCACCCGACCCGGGCCCGGCGAGCATCGTGATCGCGGTGGAACGCAGATACAGGAACGCGATGGTCAGCGGCGGATCGGCGGCGGGCACCGCGGCGCTCGCGGCGGCGATCTCGTCGCGGGTGCGCTGCGCCAGCGCCTGCCCCTGCTGCGGCACACCCAGCGCGGCCGCGACCGCCTCGATCTGCGGCACCACCCCGTCCATCGTGCGTTCCGGATCGAAGTAGACGACCGTGACCCCGCCCGCGCGCAACTGCTCACGCACCGCGGGCGCGGCGCTGGTGGTGTCGGTCAGGAACACCGACGGCCGCATCGCCAGCACCGACTCCACGTTCAGCGACCCGTTGCCTCCCGCCACGTTCGGCACGTCCCGCACCGCCGGAAACGACGCCGAGGTGCTGCGGCCCACCAGCTTGGGCCCCAGCCCCAGCGCGTACACGATCTGGGCGAGGGTCCCGTAGCGGTCGACGGCGATGATGCGGGAAGCGTCGGTGACGGTGACCTGCGCGCCGTCGAACGACCGCACCGTCACCGGCAGCGCGGGCGCCGGCTCCGGCCCGATGGGCACCGGATCCAGATCGCTCAGCGTCGCCGTCGCGGGCCCGTGCCCGCCGTGTGAGGACCCGGCATCGCCACCACATCCGGCGACCCCCGCCAGCAAGCTCACCGCGAACAACACCGGCAGGACACGCCGCCATCGGGCTCGGACTCGGTTCCCACGCCCACCCCCGGTCGCTGCAGTGCTCATGCGGGCAAGGCTAATCTGTGTCACTCCGCGCGTGCACTGACGTCGTCCAGGGCCGCGGCGATCGCCCGCGGCAACTCCAGGGTCTCGGCGGCCAGCACGCCGGTGAGCTGCCCGATGTCGCGGGCGCCGACGATCATGCTCGCCACGCCGGGCCGGTCCCGGATCCAGGCCAGCGCCACCGCCAGCGGCGAGGTGCCCAGCCCGTCCGCCGCGGTCACCAGCGCATCCACCACCCGCGTCGCGCGGTCGTCGAGACCATTGCGGATCTCCGCCGCGGTCGCCTCGTCGGCGCCGCGCGAATCGGCCGGAACGCCGTCGCGATACTTGCCGGTCAGGATGCCGCCGGCCAACGGCGCCGAGGCGATCACCCCGACCCCGTGGAACCGCGCCGCGGGCACGACATCGCTCTCCGCACCCCGCGCCAGCAGCGAATACGGTGTCTGCGCCGCGGTCACCGGCGCCACCGCGGCCAAGCTGGCCAGCTGCCAGGCTCCGAACCCGCGCACCCCCGCGTACCGGACCCGCCCCGACCGCACCACCTGCTCCACCGTCGAGGCCACCTCCTCCAGCGGCGTCCGCGGATCCCACACCGCGACATTCCAGATGTCGAGATGATCGGTGCCCAACTCCAGCAGCGTGCGATCCAGCTGCCGCAGCAGCGCCCGCCGCGAGGTGTCCACCGTGACCTGCGCCGCCTCCGGCACACCCGCCGCGGCGAACCCCCACGGCGCGACCCCCGCGCACCCACTGAGCACCAGTTCGTCGCGGGAGACCAGATCACCGAGCAACTCGGCCAGGATCCGCTGCGCCGCCCCGCCCGCGTAGGCGGGGGAGGTGTCCACCAGCGTGCCGCCCGCCTCGACGAACGCCACCAGCTGCCCCGCCGCGTCCTCGGCGTCGGTGTGCGCACCCCAGGTATGGGTCGCCAGGCCCATCCGCGACACCCGCAGGCCGCTGCGGCCCACCGTCCGCTGTTCCATCACCGTGTCCGCGCATTCGTCACGGCGCCAAGCCTAGAGTGTGGATACGCGACTGGGCGGCCACCAGCGCAGTGGGTCGCGCTCGGGTGCGCGGGCAGACCCGCGACCCGCGCGGCGGCAGCGGCCCGGCAGCCGGGCACGCCGCCGCGGCCTCGACACTGTACTGTCGCTGCGTAATTGGGGCCGGTTTCGGGCCGGATGCCACCGGCCACCGCGCCAATGCCCAGGTGAGGACGCGTATTTCACGCGGAAGTGGAGGATGGTTCGTGGTAGGCGAGTCGATGACCTGGGTGCAGGCCTTGGTGCTGGGACTGGTGCAGGGACTGACGGAATTCCTGCCGATCTCATCCTCGGCGCACCTGCGCATCGTGTCGTCGGTCTTCTTCGGCGACGACGCGGGCGCCTCGTTCACCGCCGTCACCCAGCTGGGCACCGAGGCCGCGGTACTGGTGTACTTCGCCAAGGACATCTGGCGCATCGTGCTGGCCTGGTTCGCCGGGCTGCGCGAGCAGATCGGCGCGCGCGGTCGCCAGCAGCTGCCGCTGCACGATCAGCCCACCACCAGACTCCCGGTCCTCACCGCCGACCACACCCGCGTTTTCGACCAGCAGGCCCAGCGCGAACTCGACTACCGCATCGGCTGGTATGTGATCATCGCCACCATCCCGATCGGCGTGCTGGGGTTCGTGTTCAAAGACGAGATCCGCACCGGCGCGCGCAACCTGTGGCTGGTGTCGTTCATGCTGATCTTCTTCGCCCTGGTCATCGCCGCCGGTGAGCACTTCGGCCGCAAGGAACGCCCGATCGAGCAACTGACCACCCGCGACGGTCTGGCGATGGGTTTCGCACAGTGCCTGGCGCTGATCCCCGGCGTCTCCCGCTCCGGAGCCACCTCCACCGCGGGCCTGTTCCTGGGCTTGGAGCGCGAAGCGGCCGTGCGGTTTTCGTTCCTGCTGGCCATCCCCGCCGTGACCGCATCGGGCCTGTTCAGCCTGCCGGACGCGTTCGAACCCGCCGGTGAGGGCCTCAACGCCAGTGGGCCGCAACTGCTGGTGGCCACCGTGCTGGCGTTCGCGGTCGGCTACGCGTCGGTGGCGTGGCTGCTGCGTTTCGTGGCACGGCATTCGCTGTACTGGTTCGTCGGCTACCGCATCGCGCTCGGGGTGATCCTGCTGGGTCTGCTGGCGGGCGGGGTGATCTCGGCGACATGATCGCTAGGCTGACCGCATGACGGTGATCCTGTTGCGGCACGGTGTGTCGACGTCGAACACCGCCCGCACTCTGGCCGGTCGCAGCACCGGCGTCGAGCTCACCGAGCGCGGCGAGGAGCAGGCGAGGGCCGTGGCCGAACGACTGGCCGGGCTGCCGATCGAACGCATCGTGCACTCCCCGCTGCTGCGCTGTCAGCGCACGGTCGCGCCGCTGGCGGAAAAGTTCGGGCTGGAACCGGTATTCGACGACCGGCTGCTCGAGGTCGACTACGGCGAGTGGACCGGCCGCCCCATCGCCGAACTGCTGGAGGAACCGCTGTGGAAGGTCGTGCAGCGGCACGCCTCCGGCGCGGTGTTCCCCGGCGGGGAAGGGCTGGCGCAGGTGCAGGCGCGCGCGGTCGCCGCCATCCGCGAACACGACCGCGCCCTGGCCGAGCACCACGGCCGCGACGCGCTATGGGTGGCGTGCACCCACGGTGACGTGATCAAGTCCGTGCTCGCCGACGCCCTCGGTATCCACCTCGACGGCTTCCAGCGCATCGTCGTCGAACCGGCCTCGCTCAGCGTCGTGCGCTACACCGCGACCGCCCCCTACGTGTGGCGGCTCAACGACACCGGCGCCGACCTGTCGGCCCTCGCGGGCGCCGGTGGGCAACGGCAGGCAGCGGCCGGGCCCACGCCGGGAGGCGAGGTCTCCGGACCAGTCCCCGGTGGCGAACTCGGCAACAACGCGAGTGCGGATAATGGGAATGCGGAGCGTCGAGATTCCTTGTAGACAACCCAGCGGTCGTCGTATGGATCCCCGCGCCGCGGGTAGTCGATCAGGGTCATATCAGGAGGTGCATGTGTCACGCGCAATCCATGTATTCCGCACCCCCGATCGTTTCGTCGCCGGGACCGTCGGTGAGCCGGGCGATCGCGCGTTCTACCTGCAGGCCGTGCAGGAACCCCGCGTGGTCAGCGTGCTGCTGGAAAAGCAGCAGGTCAAAGTACTCGCCGACCGGATGGGTCTGCTGCTGGACGAGGTCGCGCGCCGCTTCGGCGCCGAAGTGCCCCCGCAGGCCGAGGACGTCAGCGACAACGCGCCGCTGGTCACCCCGATCGACGCCGAATTCCGGGTCGGCACCATGGGCCTGGGCTGGGACGCCGACGCGGGCGCGGTCGTGGTCGAGCTGCTGGCGATCACCGAGACCGAGGTCGACGAATCGGTGGTGCTCGACGACACCGAGGAGGGCCCCGACGCGGTGCGGGTGTTCCTCACCCCGATCCAGGCCCGCGAATTCGCGCTGCGCTCCACCCGGGTGATCGCCGCGGGCCGCCCGCCGTGCCCGCTGTGCGGTGAGCCGCTGTCGGCGCGCGGGCACATGTGCGTGCGCACCAACGGCTACAAACGCGGTGACATCTTCGGCGCGGCCGAACTAGAGGAGTGATTCGGTGGCCGAGGCCGGGGACGGATTCCACAGCGGCGAACTGACCGTGATCGGGCGGGTGAACACCGCCAGCAACGTCACCCTGGTCTGCGAGGTGAACGACACCGCCACCGGCGCCACACCGTTGCGGGTGGTCTACAAACCCATCCGCGGCGAACGACCGCTGTGGGACTTCCCCGACGGCACCCTCGCCGGACGCGAGGTGGCCTCCTACCTGATCTCCGAGGCGATCGGCTGGGGCGTGATCCCCGAAACCATTCTGCGCGACGGCCCTTTCGGCCCCGGCATGGTGCAGCGCTGGGTGGAAGGCGCCGACAACCACACCGACCGCGGCGACCGCCTCGACCTGATCGATCTGTGCCCGGCCGGCGCGGTGCCCGACGGCTTCCGCGAGGTGCTGCGCGCGCAGGACGACCTGGGCAACGAAGTGTCGCTGATCCACGCCGACGACCCACGGCTGCACCGGGTGGCGGTGCTGGACGTCCTGCTCAACAACGCCGACCGCAAAGGCGGGCACGCGCTGGAAGGGGTGGACGGGCAGGTCTACGGCGTCGATCACGGCATCTGCCTGCACACCGACCACAAACTGCGCACCGTGCTGTGGGGCTGGGCCGGGCAGCCCATCGACGACGGGTTGGTCGCCGACATCACCGCGTTCGCCAAGCAACTGCCGGGCGCGTTCGCCGACACCATCGGCGAGCACATCACCGACGCCGAGATCGACGCGTTGATCGAACGCACCCACCGGCTGCTCGACGACCCGGTGATGCCGCTGCCGCGCACCTCCCGCCCCATTCCGTGGCCCGCCTTCTGACCGTGCGCGACACCGTCCCGGCCCCGCCCGCGGCTGATTCAGCGAAACCGAAATTATTGACATCCGACGATTCGCTGAAAGACGCAGGTCGCGGCGGGCGAGCGCGGCGGGCGGGCGGCATGGGCCACCGGCCCGGGGAACGATGAGCTCCACCACACCTTTACCCTCGTAAGCATGCAGTCCTGGTCCGATACCGCCCTCCCCACCGTCCCCGGAGCAGGACCGCCGTTGCGGTTGTACGACACCGCCGACCGTCTGGTGCGCCCGGTCGCGGCCGGCCCCACCGCCACCATGTACGTCTGCGGCATCACCCCCTACGACGCCACCCACCTCGGGCACGCCGCGACCTACCTGACCTTCGACCTGGTCAACCGGCTGTGGCGCGACGCAGGCCACGACGTGCACTACGTGCAGAACGTCACCGACGTCGACGACCCGCTGTTCGAACGCGCCGCCCGCGACGGCGTGGACTGGCGCGACCTCGGCGCCGCGGAGACCGACCTGTTCCGCGAGGACATGGCCGCGCTGCGGATCGTGCCGCCCCGCGACTACATCGGCGCCGTCGAATCCGTCGACGAGGTCGTCGAATTCGTGCAGAAACTGCTGGCCTCCGGCGCCGCCTACATCGTCGACGACGCCGAATTTCCCGACATCTACTTCCGCGCCGACGCCACCGAGCAGTTCGGCTACGAATCCGGCTACGACCGCGCCACCATGGAGCGGCTGTTCGCCGAACGCGGCGGCGACCCCGGCCGTCCCGGCAAACGCGACACCATCGACGCTCTGCTGTGGCGCTCGGCGCGTCCGGGCGAGCCGTCCTGGCCCGCCCCGTTCGGCCCTGGACGGCCCGGCTGGCACATCGAGTGTTCGGCGATCGCGTTGAACCGCATCGGCCCGGAATTCGACATCCAGGGCGGCGGCAGTGACCTGATCTACCCCCATCACGAGTACTCCGCCGCGCACGCCGAGTCGCTCATCGCCGGGCGCCGCTTCGCCCGCCACTACGTGCACGCCGGCCTGATCGGGCTGGACGGGGAGAAGATGTCGAAGTCGCGCGGCAACCTCGTGCTGGTGTCCACGCTGCGCCGCGGCGGCGTCGATCCGGCCGCCATCCGTCTCGGCCTGCTGGCCGGCCACTACCGCCAGGACCGGATGTGGACCGACGCGCTGCTCGAGCAGGCGCAGCGGCGCCTGCGACTGTGGCGCGAGGCCGCGGCGTTGCCCGCGGGCCCCGCGGCCACCGATACCGTCGCCCGGCTGCGCCAGCATCTGGCCGACGACCTGGACACCCCCAAGGCACTCGACGCGATCGACAACTGGGCACGTCAGGCGTTGGACTACGGCGGCAAGGACGCCGAAGCGCCCGCGCTGATCGCCACCGCCGTCGACGCACTGCTCGGCATCCGCCTCTAGCCGATCCCTTGCCCGCATTCCCCGCCCGTGATGGGGTACGGGGGTGTGCAACCTTCCCGGCCTCGGCCTGCTGACCTCCCTGCGCGCCGGCCGGTTGCGGCCGGCGACCGGACCCGCCGATCCGCGGACGATCGCCGCGCGCGCCCGCTTCTTCGGCGCCGACACCGTCGACCCGCGCACGGGCGCCTTGCGCACGGACCGGGTGGTGCTGTCCTGGGTCGGCTGCAGCACCTACGCCCTGGCCATGGGCGGTTCGGTGTTGCTGCTCGACGCGTGGGTGCCGCGGCTGACCAGCACCGGCTACGTTCCGGCCACTCCGCAGGATCTGGTGGACCTGGCCCCGGCGGCGATCTTCATCGGCCACGGTCACTTCGACCACGCCGCCGACGCGGGCCGCATCGCCCGAGCCGGCGGCGCGGTCGTGCACGGCACCGCCGAGCACTGCGCGACCGTCGCCGCACAAGTCGGCGACCCGGCATTTCCCACCGCCACGCACGGTGACGCGGACACCGCGATCGGCACCCGCGAGGACTGCACCGTGGGCACGGTGCAGGTGAGCGTGGTGCGCCACCTGCACTCCGCACGCACCCCGCCCGACCCCGTCGAGGGATCACCCCGATTCTTTCCCCGCCCCGAACCGGGCATCGTGCTCAGCCACCCGCCGACACCCCGCGGCCTGCTGGACGGCCTGCCGCGGCTGCGCGACCCCGAAGGCGGGGTGCTGCTGTACCAGTTCCGGGTGCCCGGCTTCTCCCTGGTGTGGCACGACTCGTCCGGACCGCTCACCGAACGCGCCCCGCAGGTGTTCGACACCCTCGCCGCGCTACCGGCCACCGATGTGCAGATCGGCGCGGTGCAGGGCTACAACCAGATCAGCAACGGCCTGCGCGATCCGCGCACCTACATCCAGGCTCTGCGCCCCGGGCTGTTCGTGCCGAGCCATCACGACAACTGGCTGCCCGGCCTCACCGCCAGCGCGGCGACCTACGACGCACCGCTGCGCGCGGAACTCGAACGCATCCCCGCGCCACGGCGACCGCAACTGCGTGTCATGCACGACCCGGCCGACTACGTGCACCCGCAGCGGCTCACCTTCCGGTTGTGAGACAGCGTCTGTCGGGCGCTGGGTTCGTGCACGCTCGCGGCGCAGCACGTGATCTACTCGGCCGCGAGCGGATCATCGTCCGCCAGTGCCCCGGAAGCCCGGCAGCGCGGTGAACAGCTCGACAGCAACCCGCACGATTGCCGGCGACCCGTCCGGGCCGAGCCTCCGCGTCCGCGTCGGGGTCGGGGTCGATACTTCCGCGCTCACCCTGCCTCGTCTCGCCGGTCGACCGTATCGTGCAGTCGCGACGAGGTCCGCCACCGCAAGCCTCCCCGGATTCCGTCACGACCGGTCGCGGAAACCCTTGCGATACCGCAATTTCCGAGCATCCACCGGACGTGACGATGCCGATCACCCGGCGGTCAGTGCCGCGACGGCGGTGGCGTACATCGTGTTCTTGATGGCGCCGAGGGTGGCGGGGTCCTTGCCGGCGAGCGGGGTCAGCAGCGCCACGGCGGAGTCGGTGACGGCGCCTTCGGCGGCGGTGGCGTCGACGATGTCGTAGGCCTCGGCGTCCGGACCGCCGAAGCGGCGGCCGGTGGTCATCGAGGCGACGGCGCTTTTCGGCGTGAGCTTGGCCTGGATCAACGCGGCCATGCCGGGGGTGAAGGGGATGCGGATGTCGACTTCGGGGAAGCAGAAGTAGCCGCGGTCGGCGCGCATCACCCGGTAGTCGTGCGCGATGGCCAGCATCGCGCCCGCGCCGAAGGCGTGGCCGGGCAGCGCGGCGGCGGTGGGCACGGGAAAGGTGAGCATCCGCGCCAGCAGCGCCTGCACCCGCGCGACATACCACTCGGCGCGATCGGCGTTGGCGGCCAGCCAGTCCAGGTCGAGTCCGTTGGAGTAGAACTTGCCGCCGGCGATGGTGACCAGGCCCTGGGCGCCGTCGGCGAGAGCGGTGTCGAGGTGGGCGCCGATCCGGTCGAGAAAGTCGGGGGAGAAACGATTCTCACCGTCACCGAGATCCAGGACGGCGATCTTGTCGTGGTAGTCGAGGGTGGGCATGGCGGGTCCTTCCGGTAGGGGAGCAGTGCACGGATCAGCGCGGTGGCGGGCCGACGGCCAGCACGGCGCGCACGGCGCTGCGCAGGTAGTCGCGCGCACGGGGGTCGGCCAGCCGGTCGCGGCGCAGCAGCACGGCGGTGGGCAGATCGACCAGGCACAGCGTCATGACGTCGACGGCGTGGCGGTCGCCGCGTCGCCACAGCTGCCGCGACAGCCGCACCAGCAACTCGACCAGCACCGCGTCGGTGGCCGCCAGTTCGGCGGCGAGGGCTTCGGGCATCTCGCCCAGCAGTTCCTCGCGCCGCACGGCCAGCAGCAGCCGTGAGGAGTCGGGATGGCGCTCGGCGAAGATCGCGGGCGCCTCCGCGGCCGCGACCACCGCCTCGACCGCGCTGCGGCCGTCGAGCGCCGTCTCGACCAGCGCGGTCTGCAGGTCCAGGAACCGGCGCGCGGCGCGCAACCAGGTGCGGCCCAGCAGCTCCGCGCGCGATCCGAAGGTGTGGTAGATCGCGCCGTTGGACACGCCGGTGGCGGCGGCGACCGCGCGCGTCGTGACCGCGGCGGGGCCGTGGCGAACGGCCAGCGATTCCGCGGCGTCGAGCACGGTGCCGGGGTCGTGCGTGCGGGGGCGTGGCATGCCGCCACTATAACAGAGCAGTTGCTCTGTTACGTCGCCCCGGCCGGGGCTAGGTATTTCCGCAGGTAACAGGTACCGGAGCGTCTTCTCGGCGTACGCAGCGGTACTTCCCGTGCTCCCTCCAGGCGACCCTACGATGGGGTACTGTTCGGTCCCTCCCCCTGACCGAACGAACAGAACGGCGCCCGCATGTCACGAGTGGTCACCAAGGAGCAGTACTTCGACACCGGCCTGGAAGTGCTCGCCGAACTCGGCTTCAAAGGCCTCAACATCGGCGTCCTGTGCCGCCGCCTCGGCGTCACCAGCGGCTCGTTCTACCACCACTTCGGCAGCTGGCAAGGATTCGTCGACGCCCTGCTCGAGCACTGGGAGAACCGCCAGGTGCGCATCCTGGGCACCATGCCGTTCAACCAGGGCAACCCCGACGACGACATCCGCGCGATGTCCGACCTCGCCGCCGGACTGCACCACGCCGCCGAAGCCGCCATCCGCGCCTGGGCGGCCAACGACGAATCGGTCAACCTCGCACTCAAGCGCGTCGACGAATCCCGCAGGCGCACCGTGCACAAAGCGGTCAAAGGAGTCGTCGGCGACGACGCCACCGCCGCCGTGGTCACCTCACTGGGCATGGCGATGCTCGTCGGCTACCAGCAGATCGCCGCGGGCGGGGAAAACCTCTCCCTGGACCAGCTGCTGGCCGAATACGCGCGCCTGATCTACTCCCACGCCCAACGCTGAGCTACCCCAGCAGCTCGTCCACATAGCACCAGCGCCACGCCTCACCCGGCTCCACACTGCGCATCACCGGATGCCCGCTGCCGGCGTAGTGCTTGCTCGCGTGATTGCCCGGAGAAGAATCGCAGCAGGCCACGTGCCCACAGGCCAGACACATCCGCAGATGCACCCACGCCAGCCCCTCGGCGAGGCATTCGGCGCATTCGTCCGGCCCGCCGTGCGCGCGCACCAGCGGCGCGTCGCGCAGATGCGCGCACGCGTCGTCGGTTCCCGCCGCGGCCAGCGGCTCGACCCGCTCCTCCTCGGTCTCGTCGAAGCGATCGATGATCGACTCCTCCAGATCCAACTGCGCCAGCACATGCTGCAGGATCTCGTAGTCGACCGTGCCGGAATCCCGCACCTCCAACACGGTCGCGCGTTCGGCCTGCAGCATCGCCAACCGCAGCCGCCGGTACTCCGCGGTGGGAGTCACCAACTCCGACTCCGCCCGCCCCAACCGCTCCCAAGCGGCGTTGCTCTTCCACAGCACCCGATCACGCAACGTCTGCACCACTCCCTGCGGCGTGTCCGGCGTGACCTCCCGATCCAGCGCGGCCAGACCGGCCGCGGTGGCCTGCTGCAACACATTGGCCTTCTGCAACGCGTCCTCCGCGCGGCTGGGCGCACGCAACCGCAGCCACCGCACCAGCCACGGTAACGACGTGCCCTGCACCAGCAACGTCCCCGCCACCACCACCAGCGCCAGCAGGCGCAGCACCGCGAGCAACGGCGTGTCCTGCGGCAGCAGCAACACCGCCGCCAACGTCACCACCCCGCGCATCCCCGCCCACGACACCACCACCAGATGACGCACCGGCACCGCCTCGCCGCCACCGAGACTGCGCGACAGCAACGCCGACCCGAACACCCACACCGGACGCGCCAGCATCGTCGCCGCCAGTACCGCCACCGCCGACCACAGCAGCGTCGCGTGGTCGAGCTCGCTGTGCCAGGCACCTTCCACGATGCCGCGCACCTGCAGCCCGATCAGCACGAACACCGCGCTCTCCAGAATGAACTGGATCGTGCGCCAATTGATGCGCTCGGCGATCCGCGACGCGGCGCTCTGCCACACCGGCGCGTTGTGCCCGAGGATCATCCCGCACACGACCACCGCGATCACCCCCGAGGCATGAATGCTCTCGGCGGGCAGATACGCCGCGAACGGCGCCAGGAACGACAACGTCGTATCCATCACCGGATCGGTGATCCGCCGCCGCAGCATCGCCAGCAGATACGCCACCACCACCCCGACCGCGGCGCCGCCACCGGCCGCCAACGCGAAATCGGCCCCGGCCGCCCACACCGACACCGTGCCCGCCATCGCCGCCAGCGCCGTGCGCAACGCCACCAGCGCGGTCGCGTCGTTGAACAGCGACTCGTCCTCCAGGATCGTCACGATCCGCCGCGGCATCCCGATCCGCCGCGCCACCGCCGTCGCGGCCACCGCATCCGGCGGAGCCACCACCGCGCCCAACGCCACCGCGACCGCGAACGGCACCGGCAGCAGCCACCACACCACCACCGCCACGGCGAACGTCGTGAACAACACCAACCCCACCGACAGCAACCCGATCGTGCGCACATCGGCCCGGAAATCCACCAACGACGTGCGGATCGCGGCGGTATACAGCAAAGGAGGCAGAAAACCGAGCAGAATGATCTCCGGCTCCAAATGGATCTCCGGCAGGAACGGCAGATACGACGCCGCCACCCCGCCCACCGTCAGTACCAGCGGTTCGGAGATCCCGAACCGACGCGCCAGCGCCGCCAACGCGGCCGCCGACGCGACGAGAACAACCAGGCCGATCGCGACATGCACGGTGGAATTCTTCCAGAGCGCACGATCGGCTAACGGCCCGCACAGTAGATGACACGTGCACGGCCGACCGAACTACTGTGCCCGGCGCGCACACGCGCCATGCTTGTCGACGACAAGGAGGTAGACATGGAGGAGTTCGCGTCCTGGCGGGCGAACGGACGACGCCACACACATCGCGGCCACCAGATCTTCTGGCGCGACGCAGGCGCAGGCCCCGACGGGACGCTGGTGTGCATCCACGGATTCCCCACCGCGTCCTGGGACTGGCACCGCATCTGGCCCGGCCTGTGCGAACGCTTCGCCCGCGTCATCGCTCCCGACATGATCGGTTTCGGCTGGTCGGCCAAACCCCGCCACTACGACTACCGCATCACCGACCAAGCCGACATCCACGAAAACCTGCTGCGCGAACAAGGCATCAGCCGATTCCACATCCTCGCCCACGACTACGGCGACAGCGTCGCCCAGGAACTGCTGGCCCGTGACGTCGAACGCCGCGCCGCCGGCGACGAATCCCTCACGATCGAATCGGTGTTCCTGCTCAACGGCGGCCTGTTCCCCGAAGCCCACCGCCCCCGCCCGGTGCAGCGGCTGCTGGCCGGTCCGCTCGGCCCGCTCGTGGGCGTGCTCGGCAGCGAACGCACCTTCCACCGCAGCCTGGCCGCGGTGTTCGGACCCGACACCAAACCCACCGACGTCGAACTGCACCAGTTCTGGCTGCTGTGGTGCAGCAAACACGGAAAACGCAACGGCCGCAAGCTGATCCGCTACATGGCCGAACGACGCAGGCAACGGCAGCGCTGGGTGGGCGCGCTGCGGCAGGCCCGCGTCCCGATCCGGCTGCTCGACGGCCTCACCGACCCGGTCTCCGGCGGCCACATGGTGCGCCGCTACCGCGAACTGATCACCGACCCCGACGTCGTCGAACTGCCGCGCATCGGCCACTACCCGCAACTGGAAGCACCCGAGCAGACCCTCGCGGCACTGCTGGAATTCCACGACACCCGCGTCCACAAGCCCACCGCCTGACCCGCGTTCCGGACCGGCGGGGCAGCCGGTCCGGAACATCGGGACGCTCCCGCGGCACTAGGGTGGAGACCACGCCACGCCAGCGGGCCGCACCGCCGAAACACCGTCGCGCGGAGCCACTCTCACAGCCCGACAACGCGCACCCCAGGAGCCGCCGATGCCCGCCGCAGACCTCTCCCTCGAGACCATCGACCTGAACCAGACCGGGCGCGTACTCACCGCGCGGGTCGTCGCACCCCCGTGGAACTTCGTCACCACCGCGGTCGTCCGCGACCTCGACACCCTCACCGCCGCGGCCGACGCCGACGACAGCGTCGGCGCGGTCGTGCTCACCGGGGGACTACCCGGCCGCTTCCTCACCCACGCCGACCCCGCCGCCCTCGGCGGCATGATCGACAAACCGCGCCCCTTCGTCCCCGCCCGCGCCGCGGCACCCTTCCTGCGCGCCGCCGCGGCCGCCCTGCACGTGCCCGGCGCGACCGACCTGGTCGAACGCCACGGCGGAGGACTCGGCGCTGGCCTGGTCTGGGGCTACCGCTGGAAACGCACCACTCTGCGGATGAACCGCTCCGGCGTCGCCTACCTCGCCGCCATCAACGGACCCGCACTCGGCGGCGGCCACGAAATCGCCCTCGCCTGCGACCTGCGCTACGCCGCCGACGCCGAGCACGTGCGCCTGGGCCAGATCGAGACACTGGCCAACCTCATCCCCGGCGGCGGCGCCACCCAACGCCTCACCCGCCTGCTCGGCGCCGCCAAAGCGATCGAGATCACCCTCGAAGGCACACCCTTCACCGCCCAGGAAGCCCTGCGCCTGGGCTTGCTGCACCGGGTGATCCCCACCCAAGACCTGCTCGCCGAAACCCAGGCCACCGCCGCACGACTGGCCGCACGCAACCCGCTCGTCGTCGCCGAACTCAAACGCGCCGTCTACTTCGGCTCCGACAAATCCCTCTCCCGAGCCCTGGACGCCGAACAGGCCGCATTCGTCTCCGTCGGCACCACGGCCGCCGCCGCACGCACCACGAAAGCGTTCTTCGAAGACCTCGCCCGTCTCGACGACACCCCGTTCCTCGCCGATCCCCAGCCCTGGCTCGACGGCACCCGCGTCGACCAAGTCAGCGGATAGCACGGCCCGAGCCCGCAGCACAGCGTTCAGAAGTCAGCCGCTGGCGACCTCCTCCGAACCGGGTTGGAAGAACGCCAAAATCCTGCGGCTGGCGTCCGGCGCCATCAGCATCTCCTGGATGGACGCGCACTCCCGGGCGACAGCGCTGGTGCGTTCGAACATCTCCCGCTCGTATTCCGCGACGGCAGAAGGGAAGTCCTCCGGGCGCGCGGCCAGCGCCAGGCCGAGCAGCGCGCCGTCCAGCAGCGCCATGTTGGCGCCCTCGCCCACCGGCGGCATCAGGTGCGCGGCATCGCCGAGCAGCGTGACCCCCGGCGTCGACGGCCAGGTCAGCCCGACCGGCAAAGTGGTGATCGACCGCGGCACGACCGCGTCGTCGCAGGCCGCGATCAGCGCGAGGAAACGTTCGTCCCAACCGGAGAGCAGATCCATCAGCCGCGCCCGCGCGGCGGCGGGGTCGTCGAACGGGATCCCGCTGGTGGACCACCAGTCCTCGCCGGTGTTGTAGAAACTGAGGCCGATGCGGACGCGGCCGTCACCGTTGCGCTGCGCCGCCAGCGACAGTCCGTCGCCCAGCACCCAGTAGTTGCCGCGCCCGACCATCGCCGCGAGATCGGGGTGGCTGCGGTCGATGTCGGGAATGCCGAGTTCGACGACGTTCTGGCCGATATGCGCCGGGCGGGCGTCGGTGAGCAGCGCGCGAACCCGCGACTGCGCGCCGTCCGCGCCGACCAGCAGCTCACAGGTCGCAGTGCTGCCATCGGCGAAGCGCAGCACACCGTTGTCGGCGGATTCGAACGCCCGCCCCCAGCGCACCGCGCCCTCGGGAAGGGAATCCAGCAGCAGGCCGCGCAGATCGGCGCGATCGACCTCGGGTCGCTCGAGCGGGGCGTCGTCGGGGGTGTCCTCCTGCAGCAGCAAGGTGCCGTCCGGCTCCAGAAGGCGCATGTCCTGACCTTCGCCGCGGGCGATCGCGTGGAACCGCTCGATCAGGCCCGCCTCGCGCAGCGCTCGCTGCCCGGTCCCGGAATGGATGTCGAGCATGCCGCCCTGGCCGCGGGCCTCGCGCGAGGGCTCGCGTTCGTACACCACGGCGTCGATGCCGTTGACGTGCAGCACGCGGGCCAGCGCCAGGCCGCCGAGGCCGGCTCCGATGATGGCGATGGACATGATTGCCTCTCTGATACACCGTACTGTTCCGATACAGTGTATCGGGACGGGCGTTGTATTGTCAGCGCATGTTGGTGTGGGAAAGACCCGAACCACCGAATCGACCCGTACCGGCTCCCCTGAGCCGGGAACGGATCGTGCGAGCGGCGATCCGGCTGGCCGACGCCGACGGCCTGGAAGCAGTGTCGCTGCGCAAGGTCGCCGCCGCCCTGGATGTCGGGCCGATGCGCCTCTACGGCTACATCGCCACCAAAGACGAGCTGCTCGACCTGATGGTCGACGCCGTCTACGCCGAGATCCGCCCCACCGGAAACAGTCGCCGCGAGGTGCTGCGCTCCGTCGCCGAAACCACCCGGCACGCCGTCCACCAGCACGAATGGCTCGCCGACCTGCTCGGTGGACGGCCCCAGCTAGGACCGCACGCGCTCGCCAGGGGAGAAGCGGTCATCGCCGCACTCGACGGCGTCGACGTGGACCTCGTCATGCCGGTGGTCACCGCGGTGGACGCCTACGTCATCGGCGCGGTGCGCCGCGAGATCGCCGAACGACGCGCCGAGCGGGCCACCGGAATGGACGAAAAGCAGTGGCAAGCCGCCTACGGACCCTATCTGCAGCGCGCCTTCGCCACCGGCCGATACCCCGCCTTGGCCACGGTCATCCGCGACGCCGCCCACCTCGACGCCGACCAAACCTTCCACACCGGCCTCGAGTTCCTCCTCGACGGCATCGAAGCCCGCATCCCGAGCTGACGCACCACCGACACCGGCCGCCCGCGGCCCGGTCGACACGATCCGGCCCCGCAGCCCGATGACATCCGCACCGACGCGCACTACCTCAGCGCCCGTGCGGTCACTCGGCAACACTGCGGCACCCGGACCGCCTTCGCCTCGCGACAGGACTGTTCGCCCTCGTCAAGCCGTCGGCGCGGGCTCACGCTCGCCGGCACCGGCACGTTCCCCGGCCTCGACCGACGCCCGCGTCACCGTCACCCAGGTGTTGTTCACCGCCGCCGTCCCCGAGAACGTGTCCGTCAACGCCGGATCGTGCAGCAGATTCACGTTCGCGCCCGGCAGCGACGCCGCCACCGTCCACCCCACACCCGGCTCCTGATGCCCCCACCCGTGCGGAATCGCCACCGTCCCGGCCCGGATGTCATCGCTCACCTCCAACGGCACCACGATCGACCCGACCCGCGAACGCACCGTCACCGGCTCACCGTCACACAACCCCCGCGCGGCCGCATCCTCCGGATGCATCAACGCGGTGCAACGATCCCGCCCCTTCACCATCGACGGCACATTGTGCAACCACGAGTTGTTGCTGCGCAGATGACGACGACCGATCAACTTCAAGTCGTAGCCGTCCGACGGCGCGGTCACCGCCCTACCCGCTCGCGCGTCCGCCAGCACCTGCCGCGCAGCCGCCACGAAATCCTCCGGCGCCAAATGCACCTTCCGATCCTTCGTCCCCAGCAACGACCGCAACCGCGGCCGCAACGGCCCCAGATCGACACCACCCGCAGCCGCACGCACCTTACCCACCGTCAAACCCTTACGGCCACGCCGCAACACCCCGTACGGACCAGCCGCCACACCCAGCGACGCGATCCGCAGCGGGCTCACCCGATCGAACAACGCGTTCAACGCCCGCGCGGTGAACCGGCGCGCGGGCAACGGCAGCACCTCGGTCACCAACCGCGCCATGATCTGCCAATCCTCCAACCCATCGGCGGGCGGCTCGAACACCCGCGCGTCGAAACGCAGATTGTTGCGCACACTGAACACCGGGAACAGGATGTTGACATCCTCCCGCTCCAACGGCGAAATCGGCGGCAAGATGATGTCGGCATGCCGCGTGGTCTCCGTGACGTACATGTCCACCGCCACATAGAAATCCAGCGAATCCAGCGCCGCCCCCAACCGGCCCCGCTGCGGCGTCGACAACACCGGATTGCCCGCATACGTGATCATCGCGCGAATCCGGCCCGGCCCCTCGGTCAGCATCTCCTCCGCCAGCGCCGCCACCGGCAACTCCGAACGGAACGACTTGTAGGTCCCGGAGCTGTCGGTCCACGCCCCGTACCCCACCGGCAGATACTTCCCGTACCGCACCGCATCGATCGGCGGCGTCGCGAACATCTGACCGCCCGCCCGATCCACATTGCCGGTCACCGCGTTGATCGTGTTCACCAGCCAATGCGTCAACGTGCCCGTCACCTGCTGACACACCCCGATCCGCGCGTACAGCACCGCAGAGGACGCCGCCGCGTGCTCGCGAGCCAGCCCGCGAATCGTCTCCGCGTCCACACCCGCGTACTGCGCCATCGCCTCCGGAGACGCCTCGGCCACCAGCGACCGCAACAGCTCCCAGCCCGTGCTGGACGCCCGAATCGCCTTCTCGTCACACAAATCCTCGGCCACCAGCACGTGCAGCATCGCCAGCAGCAGATACACATCCCCACCCGGAGCCACCGCCACATGCTGATCGGCCAGCCGCGCCGTCTCCGTCCGCCGCGGGTCGATCACCACGACCTTCCCCCCGCGCCGCCGCACGTCCCGGATCCGCTGCTTCGCATTCGGCATGGTCGTCACCGACCCGTTCGACACCGCCGGATTCGCCCCCAGGATCACCAGGCGATCGGTCCGATCGATATCGGTCACCGGCATCAGCACATTCGAGCCGAACATCCGCCACGCCACGAATTCCTGCGGGAACTGATCGATCGACGACGCCGAGAAGAAATTCCGCGTCAACAACACCGACCGCAGCAACACCGCGTACAGCACCGACGAACTGTGCGCGGCCGGATTCCCCAGATACATGCCCACAGCACTGTTCCCGTGCTCGCGACGCACCTTCCGCAGCCGCCGCCCGATCTCGGCGAACGCCTCGTCCCAGCCGATCGGCTCGAACGACGAACCCACCCGCCGCACCGGCGTCCGCAACCGGTCCGGGTCGTGATGCAACCCGCCCATCGCCGTCGCCTTCGGGCAGATGTAGCCCTTCGACAACACGTCCTGCGGATTGCCCTCGATCCGCGTCACCTGATCACCCTCGACCGTGACGAGAATCCCGCAGTGCGCCTCACACAACGTGCACTGGCGGGCAATGGTGGTAGCACTCATGAAATTTCACCTTCTGCCGGATCGCTTCCCACAGGCTATCTGGGACAGCTCGTTCCGTACAGCTCTCTATGTCGGACCGATGCGGACATGCACGTGCATGTCGTGCCAGCCATCCGCGTGCAACCCCGCGCTGCGCTTCACACCTTCCGGCGCGAACCCCGCCTTCACCGCCGCCCGGCACGACGGCAGATTACGCACCGAATGCGACACCTCCAGCCGATGAAAACCCACCCCGAACGCCCACCCGGTCACCGTCTCCACCGCGGCGGGCGTCACCCCGCGACCCCGCCACCCCGGAGCCGTCCAGTACGCGATCCCCGCCACCCCGTCCGCCGGCGCCATATGCCGCAACCCGACCCGTGCCGCCACCACATCGCCGACCACGACCGCCCACTGCGGGCCGTCACCACCACGCCAACCCGCCCGCCAGCGCGCGATCAACTCCCGCGCCTCGGCCTCGGAAACAACATCACGAACATGCCAGCGTTGAATATCCGGATCCTGATAGACGGCCCGGATCACCGCCGCATCGTCATTCGTCCACGGCCGCAACAACACACCCTCACCCCGCAGGCTCGGCTGGGATTCGGCGGCGAACACTTCGGCGGCGACCACATCGGGCATCAGAGCGGACACACCCGGATTGTCACCCGACCCACCACCCGCCGCCACGGAATCGTCGAAGTGCCCGATGACGCCTCGCCGCAAGCGGTTCGCACGCAACCCGCACCGCCGGCGGTGAGCGCGGAGACGCCATCGGGCGCGGTTCGAGGACCTCGCGCTGCGCATACCGCGAATAGGCCGCGAACATCTCGGTGCCGAATCACCTCGCCGAACAGCGGCCCATTCCCACACGCGCGGCCGCCGACGGGGGACCGGCTTACCGAACACCCCTGTCCGGCCGTGGCCACAGGGCACCCCACGCCACCAACGAGACGGACGTGCTGTCAACCGTCCCAGACCGTGCGGCAGCTACACCGTGCCCGGTTCGGCGCGGGCGCTCGGCACCGGCACCGGCACACCGGAGTCGACCAGAATCGACGCCAGCAGCCGACGGGAGCGGGCCGGATCCGAGGCGAGCGCGTCCATCCGGTCGATCTCCGACTTCAGGATCGCCACCACCTCGGCACACGGTTCCAGCCCCGGGAGACCATCGCGGGTGCACGGCAGCAACCGGCCGATGACATCGGTGCTCAGTCCCGCCGCCAGAAGAGCCCTACGCGGCCGGGACTCCCACCGCCGCACCGCCGACGGCAGCCACCGGCTTCGGCGCCGAGAACCCCGGCAGGAACCGGTTCACCGCGGGGATCATCAGATGGATCAGCGGGCCGATCCCGAAGGCGTACACCAGCGTTCCGACGCCGACACTGCCACCGAGGACGAACCCCGTCGTCAACACCGTCAACTCGATCGCCGTGCGCACCACCCACACCGAGCGACCGGTCCGACGAACCAGTCCAGTCATCAGTCCATCCCGCGGACCCGGACCCATGCCCGCCCCGATATACAGCACACTGGCCACAGCGTTCAGCACAACCGCGGCCGCCATGGCGCCCACCCGCACCCCGAGCGCATCCCACGACGGCAACCACGCCAACCCGGCGTCGACCGACACCGCGATCACCACGACATTGCTCACCGTGCCCAGCCCGGGCAACTGCCGCAGCGGAATCCAGACCAACAACACGGCAACACCGGTGAGCGCCGTGACGGCACCGAAACTGATCGGCACATGCCGCGCCACACCCTGATGAAACACATCCCACGGATCCATCCCGAGCTCGGCCCGCACCATCACCGCCATCGAGAACCCGTACAACCACAATCCGACATACAACGCGACCAACCGACGAACCAGCACCACCCCAGCGTGCCCGCAACTGGACACCACAACCAGAGCCAATCACCGATCACTGGACCGTACAACGAAAGCCACGAAACGCGGCAGCGTGAGGACGTCGCACCGTAGTCCCTCATCCAGACGACGCAACAGGATGTGCCGCTAGGCCAGGGGAGTGCGATCTAGAAAAAATCCGAGACTTACCGCATCCCCGCCAGCCGAGTACGCGCCAGGCGCTCGGTTGCGAGGCGATGACGAAGGACGGGCACAGGGGACCGCGGCGGGTTCCGTCTCAGCCGCGCCGTTCCCTGGAGACGCCGTCCGAGGAGGTGACAATGCGTGGATACCGAGCCGAGGAGAAACCTGGTGACCTACGAAGACGATGCGGTCGCGTCACTGTGGGCGAGGAGGGCTCGCTGGGCCCGCGCCGCCGATGCCGGGAAGCGGCGCGCGGACCGCGCTCGCACCGCCGTACTGAATCTCGGCGGCGCCGGGGCCATCGCCGCGGCGATGACCGCGACGATCTTGCGGACATCCGGCCTGCCACAACTCGTGGTCACCACCATCGGCGCCATCTGCCTTGCCGTGGCGACCTTCCTCACAGCTCACTTCCTCACACCCGCCGAGTTCCGCCGCTGGTCTCGCGCCCGCGCGGTGGCAGAGAGCATCAAGCAAGTGATCTACCGGTTCCGCGCACGAGCGCACCCCTTCCTCGGGGACAGCGCCTTGCCCAACCTGTACCGGGCGATCGCCGAGATCGAGGAGAAAGCCGAGGACCTCCTGCCCTACATGACCGAAAACGCTCCCGACTCCACATCCAGAGGCGACACCCAACGCCCGGATACCGCGGCACCCCCTCCGCTGACCCCCGAAGACTACGTGGTCCTCCGAGTGCAGCACCAGATCACGCACTACTACCAGCACAGGGCGCAAAATTACGCCCGACGAGCACGGCGCCTGCGGAGGTGGACCCTCATGCTCGGCCTGGCTGCCACCGTCCTCGCCTCCGTCGCCGCGGTCCTGGCCGGCACCGCGACCGTCTCGACCCCCACCTCCCCGGCCTCCGCACTGACGCCATGGGTAGCGGCGCTCACCACGCTCAGCGCGGGAGTCGCCGGTCATCTGACCGGCCGCCGATACGAGTTCTTGGTGATGACATATTCCGCGACGGCACGTCGCCTGCAACAACTCCTCCAGGAGTGGAGGGCACAGGGAGCACCCACCGACGACCAGCGGTGGACAGCCTTCGTCGACAACTGCGAGAACATAATCGCCGCCGAGAACCAGACGTGGGTCGCGAAATGGGCCGAAGAACCACCTGACCACAGATGAAGCGCCGGTCCCGTGCACAGCGGCAGGCCGTCTTCGACACCGCGGAACGAGTAGTCCACTACTCGCGCCACCTGTCGCAAACCGCGACAGCATTTCCCTTATGTATCGGGTATTCGTGAGCCATTCCAGCCGCGACAAAACGGCCGCGGTAGCCGTCACCCGATGGCTGACCGAGAACGAACCGAGCCTGAGCGGGGAGATCTTCCTCGATGTCGACCCCCGAACCGGCATCGCACCAGGAACCCGCTGGAAGTCCGAACTCGTCCGCGCGGTTGACCGCTGCGAAGCGGTCATCTGCTTGATTTCCTCCGATTGGGAACGTTCAGCCGAGTGCCTAGCCGAATTCCGTCACGCGGAATCTCTCAACAAACGAATCTTCTGCGCTCGCATCGACCCCGCGGCTCGCGGACAGAAAACCCGCGAGTGGCAATTCTGTGACCTCTTCCCCGACGGGCACAGCCCGGTCACCACCATCACATCGGAAGACGGCGGCGCCCCGACCGTTCTCGCCAGCGACGGCCTCCACAGGATGCTCCGCGGTCTACGCGAAGCCGGAATCGGCGCCGAACACTTTCCGTGGCCACCACCGGGCGACTGCAAGCGTGCCCCCTACCGTGGCTGGCAATCGATGGAGGACGTCGACGCGGCCATCTTCTTCGGCCGTGACCCACAAATCCTGCGCGGCCTCGACGTCCTTCGCGGCATGCGCTCCACGGCTGTCGAGGGCCTGTTCGTCGTACTCGGCCCGTCCGGCGTCGGGAAGTCGTCATTCCTGCGCGCCGGACTTCTTCCCAGGCTGCGCCGCGACCGCGACAACTTCCTGCTCTGCGACATCGTCCGCCCCGAACGCGCCGCGGTAACCGGCGATCAAGGCCTCGCGAACGCCATCCTGCAACTCAGATCCAGCGCCGGCCTGACCCGTCCGGCGCTCGGCGACATCAAAGCCGCCTGCCTGGCAGGCGACACCGGCCAGCTGACGAACTGGCTACGCGAGGCACGGCGTGATCCGCTCGACCCGAGCGCGGCGCCGACGCTGATCCTGCCGATCGATCAAGCCGAGGAATTGTTCACCACCGAGGCCGGGCCGGAGGCAGCCACATGCCTCGGGTTGCTCGGCAAGCTGCTGCACTCCGACGCGATCGCCGAACTGCCCATGATCGCCGTCGTCACCATTCGAGCCGACCGATATGAGGCCCTACAGACAGCGCCGGAACTACTCGGCGTGCACACCAGGGAATTCAGCGACTTGAAACCGATGCCGGTGAGCGAATTCAAAGAAGTGATCACCGGACCGGCCGCTCGCGCCACCACCGCGGGCCTGCGCCTGAGCCTCGCCCCCGCGCTCGTCGCCCAGCTGGTCACCGACGCCACCGGCGGCGCGGACAGCCTGCCGCTGCTCGCGCTGACGCTCTCACGCCTCTACCTCGATTACGGCAGCACCGGCGAACTAACCCTCGCCAACTATCAATCGATGGGCGGCATGCAACATATCGTCCACGCCGAAATCGATACGCTGCTCGCCACCGATCCCGACCTCCGGTCACAGCAACTCGACGTGCTGCACGCGGCGTTCATTCCGTGGCTGGCCACCATCGATCCGAATACCGACCAGCCCTCACGCCGAGTCGCGCGCTGGAGCGAGCTGCCGCCGGCCAGCCACGACCTGATCAATGCCATGGTCGCCCGGCGACTGCTCGTCAAGAACGAGCGCGGCGGCGAGACAGTCATCGAGGTCGCGCTGGAAAGCCTCCTCCGGCAATGGCGCCCACTGACCCGGTGGCTCCAGGAACAGGCCAAGGACCTCAAGGAGGCTGACAACCTCGATCGCGCGGCTGCGGACTGGAACCGCAACGCACGCAGCCCGGAGTGGCTGATCGAAGGCGCACGACTCGCCACGGCGATGCAGTTGGCGAACTCCCCGATGTTCACCGACCGGGTTCGGCACGCGGCCGAGTTCCTCGAAGCTTCCAAGAAGCGCGAAGATGCCGAGGCTGAGGCCGAGCGGCAACGCCGAGAAACAGAATTGCGCAACGCGCAACAACGCCGAGACGAGGCTCAAGCGCACGCGGCCGTGCTGCACAAACGCACGAAGGTCCTGCGTGCGGTGCTCGCCCTGACACTGGCGGTGGCCCTGATCGCGGTGACCGGCTTCGTACTGGCGGTCGCCGCCCGCAACGACGCCAACACGAAACGCCGGGAAGCCGACGACCGCAGCCGTGAGGCACTCGCCGAACGACTGACCTCGCAAGCACAGGCGATGCTCGCAGGAGGCCAACCCGGCAGCGAACTACAGGCAATAACAAAATTGCTGGCCGCGCAGCGTATCTCCGCGAACCCGAACATCGGTGCACTGGTCACCGCGTTGAGCAAAAAGCCCGAACTGCAGAAGATCGTCGACCCCTCCGGTGGCGGTCCCGGGACTCCCGCGCTCAGCGCTGACGGTCAGCGGATCGCAGCGTACACCCCCTCAGGAATTCGACTGTTCGACACCGAGACCGGGCAGCCGATTGGAAAGCCGTTCGCAGACTCCAAGACCACCAGCATCATAAAGCCGAGTTCCGACGGCAGATTCGTCGCGATATACAGCAAGGACAAAAGGATCCGGGTATGGGACTCAGCCGTCCCACAGCCCATCGGTCAGCCGATGACCGGCACTGTGAATTATGCCGGTGTCGTGGCGGTCAGTTCCGACGGGCACCGAGTCGCCGCGATAGACAAAGGCAGTGCCGGCACCGCGGACACTTTGCGGTTGTGGGACACGGAGACCGGGCAGCAACTCGGAAGTCCATTGACAGGATCCGTCGGCCGAATGTCCGCTCTGGCGTTCAGCCCAGACGGGCGACACCTGGCATCAGCCAGCTCGGACAATACCGTTCACCTATGGGACGCAAGTAACGGATCGGCACTCGGCGAACCGTTGCGAGGCGGCGGCGACCCCCGCATGGGCGACAATGACGCGACCTTGAGCGTGGCATTCAGCCCAGACGGCCATGCCGTCGCCGCAGGCGGCCACACCGTGGGCATCGGAACATTGCTCAGTGCCGGTTCACCGCTACGGTTGTGGAACGCCGAGACCGGCGAGGCGATCGGCACACCGATTTTCGGAAACTACGGAGAAATTCAGTCTGTGGCATTCAGCCCGGACAGCGGCCGGATCGCCACCGGAAGCACCGACAAGACCGTACGACTGTGGGACGCACGCACCGGCCAGCCGATCGGCGATCCGCTCGAGTTCCAGGGACCGATGTCGGATGTCGCCTTCACCCGGCAAGGAAATCGGATCGTTTCGGTATCCAGCGACACCGTCCAGGTGTCGAATGCCGATACGTATGCGACACTCACCACGAAAATGGGTGGAAGCATGGCGGCTACCACGGGGGACGAGGGAGGCTACGGGCTCGACAGTACAGCCGATCGCCCGCGTATCCTCGATTTCCACGACGACACCTTCCGAAGCTTCGACGCCGATACCGGCGAACCGTTCGGGCCCGCCATTGTCACGGAGGCACTTCGCGGAACCCAAGCGTTCGACCTCAGCCCGGACCACCGCTGGCTCGCAGTCACGACCGGAAAAGAAATCCATATCGTGGACACCTCCAACGGACAGCCACACGGCGAACCCATCAGGGGACACGACGACTACGTGAACTATGTGGAATTCGACCCCAGCGGGCAGACAATCGCCACTGCAAGTGACGACAAAACAGTCCGACTCTGGGACTGGCGAAACGGCCGACAGATCGGCAATCCTATGACCGGTCACGAATACGGCGTCCGATCCATTGCCTTCAGCGACGACGGCCACCGTCTGTATTCCCACAGCGCGGACTCGCTTCGGATCTGGGACACAGCGACCGGACGAGCGATCGGCAAGTCGATCGGCCGCCCCAACGCTTTCGGTTTCGGCGACATGTCGATCAGCGCCGATGGTCGGCGCATCGCCGGGGCGAGTGGGAAAACGATCCAGCAATGGGACGCCGAGAGCGGCGAGGCGGTCGGCCCGCCGATGGAAGGCTCCGACCGACAAGTAGACATCGCCTACAGTCCCGATGGCCGCCACCTGGTCTCGATCTGCGCGGACAATACACTGCGATTTTGGGATACCACCACAGGAAGCCAGATCGGCGAGGCCGTCGACACGACGGCCGCCGGCCAAGCCACCTACGTCGAGTTCAGCCAGGACGGCCGCCGCATCTTCATCAGCGCCACACGCGTCTCCCTCGACGGCAGACCGCCATTCGTGGGCGGCGGTATCTGGCAGCTGCCGGCGCCCATAGCATGGATGGACGCGTTATGCGACAAGCTCACCTCGAATCCGAGCCATGAGCAGTGGAAAGACTGGATCTCGCCCGACGTGCCTTATCGAGAGCCGTGCCCCGGCAAGCCCAGTCCTTGATGTCATCGTGCTCATCAGTTGGTCGCCACTGTTGGGCAGTACCGTCAGATGAGCAGCAACTCAAGCTGCGCTACGTCACTGTGACGAAACCATGCGGAGCGGGGAGGGGCAGTAGAAGGGCGTGGCAGTCAGACGTCACAGCGGCAACGCAACGCATGCATATTTATGCATGCGTTGGGGAGTCATTCGACCACACGGAACAGCCATGGCCGAAGCCCAACACGAGCCCGGCAGCTCTTGAGCCTCACCGGATGAACCTGTCCGCACGCCAGATCGAACAGCACGCCACACGTACTCAACCACCCCCACCGACCAGCCCGAAACTTTGCCGATAATCGACATTATGTCAACTAGAGGTCGGGCCCGACTCCCCTCGAGTCGGGTGCCGTCATCCGACAGCAAGCAGCTCGGCGTCAGCCCTTCACGCCTCGGCAATTTCTTGGCCCCGTCCGTAGATGTGAGACGTGTCAGTCGCGCTGAGAATCGTGCGGCAAGGCCCTGAGCCACTCGCTTGATACCGGACCCGACCCCAAATGACCCGGCGCCAAGGCTTCAGAGCCGAGCCAGCATGTCCGCCAGTTCCGCGTGCAGGTCGAACAGTGCGGGAATCTGGTCCGACGGGCGCCGGCCCATCCCGCACTCGGTGGCGATGCCGAATTCGGCGACCGCCGTGCGGGCAGCCTCGATGCGTTCGATCGCGCCGGCGCGGCCGTCGGTGGCGTGCACCAAACCGAGGTACAGGTCCGTCTCCGGCGGCAGAGCGAGATCGGCGAGGGGCTTGAAATAGTCGGCGTCCGCGCGAGAACGCGGCACCGGCAGATGAATCCAGTCGACCGGCCGGTCCAGACCGGCCAGGATGCGGCCCGCGACCGCCGCCAGCTTACTGGTATCGACGGGCTCCGCGAAGTGGCGATGTCCGAAATCCCCGTAACAAAGGTGATAGCCGAGCTCCACCGTTTCGGGCACCGCGGCACCCAGCCGAATCAGTCGTTCCCCCACACCTTCCAGCTGCGCCGGATAGTCGGCACCGAACCAGGACGGGAAGATGCCCTCGAAAATGGCGAACTCGACAGCGGCATCCCATTGCACCGCAAGGTCTTCGGCCGGTATCCCGGCGAGGATGACGGCGAGTTCGTCCAGCAGCCGCGCCTCGTACCTGCGTTCCAACTCCCCCTGCGGGCCTGCGACGAATGCTCCGATCACCGCGATGGGCGTCGGCAAGCTCACCTGGAACCGGGTACCCGCGGGTATGGTGCCGCCTTCGCGCAACTGCCGGAAGACCTGCCAGGATTCCAGAGCCGCCGCCGCGTAACCCAGAGCGCCGAAGTCGATCGACGCCGCCGCCACGCCGGGTTTGGGCTGCACCCGTTCGCTCGGCCCGTATTCCGGACTGGGCGGCGGAACAGTTTCCAGGTCCGGATGTGCCTGCATCTTCGGCAGCTGCCACACCACCCAGTTGTCCCGCTCACCCGTCTCTCCGTCCGGTATGCGCTTCAAGTGCTTCCCGATCCGCCGCGACGCCTCGGAGAAGACCGTCCGCGCATCCGCCAACGGAACACTGCCGCACAGATGGACCCCACGCCATTCACCCACCGCAACCTCCTCCAGGCCGCCCACCGCTGCCAGATATTTGCCGCACATCCAGACAGAAGTCCGATGTGACAGAAAGCAATCGATCAGTTCACGCTATGCGGTGCAGCGTAGGGGCAGATGGCGAACTAAGTTCACCACCCCTGGGAAACTGTCAGCGATCGGTTCACCAGCGGACCGCCTCAACCGGCGGCCTTGCCGGTCCGCCGAAGATCGGTGCGGTTGGCGCATGCCGGGTGAACGCTCGCGCCGCCTGTACCAGGACAACACGCACCTCGCCCATGGCGGTCTGACCGAACCGCACTCTCCCCCTCCGGTCATTCACCGTCGACACCACCGATCCGATCGACCGATCAGACCTACCACGGTGCGGCCGTGGCGATGGTTGCTGTCGGCGACGCCCTCGCCTTCTGGCAACACCTGCGTTTTGACGGAGAGGCCCCCCGCGGTGTCTGTGCTGTTGTGTGTTTCGGTTTGGTTGGTGCGTGATTCTGTTTGGGTTGCGATCTATGCATATATACGCACAGGAACGTATCGCAATTTTTAATCGAGTTGTCACACAGTTACGCCGCCGGACCAGCTGCCGACGCCAGAGCTCTGGGCAAGGCAACGCGCACGTGTTCGACGCCGAATCGGACAATCACTGTTCTGCGCAACGTCTTCCGGCCCGTCCCGACTTCCGTCAGCACTCCCCTACCCCATCTCGCAAAACCGGTCGACGAGACGTACTCCTCCCTTGCTCCCGCTCGCGCAGCGGCATTCGCGATCCGATACGAAGCTGAACTAACGTTCGAATGGTGCTTGGACATTCACATGCGACCAGTGGCGCGCTGGCCTGGTCGGCGGCAGCGGCGACGCTGCCGGTCACGATCTTGACGTTTCCGGCTCTGCAGGACGCGACGGGACATCTCGGTACCGTCGATCTGCTGCTGGGGGTCTTCCTCACCGCCGGCGCCGCACTGCTGCCCGATGCGGACCATCCCGACGGAACCATCTCGCATGCCTTGGGCCCGATCACGCACACCGCATGCAAGCTCATCTCGTGGGTTTCCGGAGGTCACCGCGGCGCCACCCACTCTTTGGCGTTCGTCGCGGCCGTGGCCTACGGCACGTGGGCCGGCGAGCACTGGCTCGGCCGCTGGTTCACCCTCGGGCTGGTCTTCTTCCTGCTGGCCCTGGCCGTGCGCGCTCTGCATCTGTGCCCGTCCGGCAACAACTTCAAGGCGTGGGGACCGATCGTCGTACTCGCCTCCGCGGGCACCTTCGCGATGGAACATTGGATCGCCGACAAGCCGGTCTGGCTGCCGTTCGCGGTCGGGCTCGGCGCGCTGGCCCATCTGATCGGCGATTGCCTCACCGAGCGCGGCTGCCGCTTGTTCTGGCCTTTCGATGTTCGAGTCAGTTTTCCCGTCATCGAGCGCACCGGCAACAAGGTCGAAACCTTTCTCGTGGCACCACTGTTCACGGTCGGTACGCTGGCCATCCTCTGGTACACCATCACGCACCAGCCCTGACGTCACCGCTCCGCTCCCCTGGCTTCCGACACCCGGCGAGATGGCGCCCTGATCGGAGGCCTGGGCAGCGGCAGGCGACCACTGATTTCGCATAAACGCTGCCTCCTTGTCCTCTGTGCTTTCTTTGGTTTGTTCGCTTTTGTGTGAGGTAGGTGGAACCAGAGGGAGATACATCGTTCAATGCGCATATCTAAGTATCGACATCTTATTTTGCAGGCTGCCAACCCGGCACCGTTTTCCAGGAGCTCCGCACTTCCCGGGCTACCCTGATGCGATGCTCGCCTCCGCCATGAAGCCGCAGCGCTGGACTCCGCCGCCCTCCCCAGCCCGAGCACGGCAAACCCGCAGTACCCCGCCTCTTCCCGCGGTGCGGCGTATCGAGCTGCCCGGCGCGGGCCCGGAGGATGTCGTCCTCTCCCCCGACGGCAGGATCATCGCGGGCGTCGAGGGTGGCGCCGTTCTCAGCATCGATCCGGCGACCGGCGAGGTCCGCGAACTCGCGAACACCGGGGGCCGTCCGCTCGGCCTGCACGCCGACGCCGACGGGCGCGTGTTGATCTGCGATTTCGAGCGCGGCTTGCTGGAGCTCGATACCGAGGGCGCATTGACCGTTCTGGTGGACGAGATCGATGGGGAGCGACTCCGGTTCGCCAGCAACGTGGTGCGCGATACCGACGGCACGATCTACTTCTCCGCCTCGTCGCGCCGATACTCGCTGGATGAGTACATGGGTGACATCCTGGAGCATTCCGGCACCGGTCGCCTGTTCCGCCGGGACCCCGCAGGCGAGGTCGAGACGCTGATCGATGATCTGCAATTCGCCAACGGCGTCGTCCTGGCGCCGGATCGCTCCGGTGTGGTCGTCGCGGAAACCGGCGGTTACCGCCTCACGCGTTATTGGCTGACCGGCCCGAAGGCCGGCACGCAGGAGCGGTTGATCGAGAACCTGCCTGGATTCCCGGACAACCTCGGTCTCGGCAGTGACGGCCTGATCTGGATCACGCTTCCTTCCCCGCGCAATCCGTTGCTGGACCGGCTGCTTCCCCTGCCGGGCGTGCTGCGGCGGATCGTGTGGAAACTGCCGACATGGGTGCAGCCGAAGCCGGCGCGGACGGTGTGGGTATTGGCGGTCGATTTCGACGGCAATGTCGTGCACGACCTTCAGGTCGAAGGCACCGACTATTCGATGGTGACCGGCGTGGTGGAGCAGGACGGCGTGTTGTATCTGGGCAGTCTCACCGAGCGGGCCGTGGCTGTGTCGAGGGTGCCGTAGGGTTCACTTTTCAGTGCACACTTGTACACTCGAATGGTGACGAATGGTGTGCCCCAGCGGCAAGCGGAGGTCAGGGCGCTGGCTCGGCTGGCCGGTGACGAGCTCGGCGGCGCGGTCGATGGGATCGCGGCCGTGCACCGGGCGATCGCCCGCCGTGTGTTCGGTGCGGTGCGGTGGGGCGTGGGGCCCGCGGCGGCTCCGGTGCAGCTGATGCACGACGCGATCGCCGAGAGCGTCTACCGCGTGGTCAGCGGTTCCGCGGTGGCGGTGGGTATGGTCGCGGAACGGGCGGCGGATCTGCCCGGTGTCGCGCCGTCGCGCACGGTGTACGGCTCGGGGTTGCTGGCCGCGTTGCAGGGTTTGATCGGTGACGATCTCGAGCGGACGCGGCCGATTCTGGCCGGTCCGATGACGTTTCGCATCGACGGCGCTCCCGTGCCCGCAGAGCTGGTGGGTGCGCGAGTGCGGCGGCCCGGTGGGCATGTCGTGGTGTTCCTGCACGGCTTGGTGGAAACCGAGCACGCGTGGCGTTGGGGCGGCGGGCCGGCCTATGGCGAGCGGCTGGAGGCCGATCTGGGATGCACGTCGCTGCAGGTTCGGTACAACTCGGGGCTGCACATTTCGGAGAACGCGGCGCAGTTCAGCGAATTGATGCAGGGACTGGTCGACGGGTGGCCGGTGCCGATCGAGCGGGTATCGCTGGTGGGGCATTCGATGGGCGGGTTGGTCGCCCGTGGCGCGTGTTTCGTGGCGAGTGAAGCCGGGTTGCCGTGGGTGCGGCGGGTGCGTCAGGTGGTGTGCCTGGGTTCGCCGCATCTGGGCGCGCCGCTGGAGCAGGTGGTGCATTACGCGTCGGCGGCGCTGGTGCGGTTGCCGGAGACTCGTCCGTTCGGGCGGCTGTTGCGGCGCCGTAGCGGGGGTATCCGGGATCTTCGGGACGGCTCGCTGGTGGATGAGGATTGGCGTGATCTGGACGCCGACGCACTGCGTCGCCGGGTGGTCCGCGAGGTTCCGTTGTTGCGGGATGTGGACCACTATTTCGTCACCGCGACCGTGACGCGCAGTGCACGGCATCCGCTGGGGCGTGTGATCGGTGACGGGTTGGTGCTGACGCCGAGCGGTTCGGGTCGTGCGCGGGCCCGGCGCATCGGGTTCGATGTCGACAAGGGGATGCATCTGGCGTCGGCGCATCACTTCACGCTGCTCAATCATGCGGCGGTCTATCGCGCGCTGCGTGCCTGGTTGGCCTCGGAAGCGGTGGTGTCGGGCGAAGTTTCGCCGTGAATTCCCTGCGGGCGGGGCAGGGGGTGGCCGTGCCCCGCCGCGGCGTTCAGAGGAGGTCTTCGGGGTCGGCGTCGGCTTCGAGGCGTACGTCTTCGGCGAAGTGGGTTTCGGGGTCGTCGTGCTCGGTGTGGGCGGCGTAGAGCAGCAGGCAGCCGCGGATGCCGTCGAGGAGGTCTTCCAGGAGGTCGAGGGCGGGGCGGGCGGGGTCGAGGCGGCTGATGCGGAAGCCGGTGAGCATTGCTTCGCGGGTGTCGGCGTCGACGCCGAACCGGTGGGCTTGGGCTTCGATCTCGGCGACGCGGGCGACGAGGCTCCATGGGGCCGGGACGCGGCCTTCGTGGACGGCCACCGCTTCGGCGATCAGGTCGAGGACGACTTCGGTGGGGGTGTCGCCCTGGGCGAGTCGTTCGAGGACGAGGGTGGGGGTTTCGACTTGGAGTGCTTCGATGTCGTCGGCTTCGGCGACGACGTCGGTGGTCGGTACGTTCGCGGCCTCGCCCGCGACTTCGGCGGCGGCGTAGAGCCAGTGTGCGGCGGCGACGGAGGCGGAGGCTGGGTCGAGTTCGGTGAACAGTTCGATGCTGCCGAGCGGGTCGGCGCGCAGGAGTGCGTCGGCGGCGTGCACCTGCGCCGGGGAGACGTCGGGGCGGGACAGTTCGACGGCTTGGCGGGCGCGGCCGGAGAGGTCGCCGCGTTCGGCGGATTCGATGGCTTCCTGCTCGATGCGTACTTCGGCGGCGACGGTTTCGAGTAGGGCGGCGTCGTCGATGTCGTGGAGGGTGCGGCCGATGCGGTGGGCGGATTCGACGACGCCGCTGTAGGAGACGAGCAGTCCTTCGTCGGTGGGCAGGTTGGGGCTGCGCAGGCCTGCTTCGACTTCTTTGAAGTTGCGGCGTTCTTCGGCGCGGCGCCATGCTTCGCTGTTGGGGACGTCGGGGTCGCCCGCGGCGCTGGCGGGGTGGGTGTAGGTGCGCCATTGGAACCGCGAGAGGGTGGTGAGGTTCGACGCCAGATCGGTTGCCTGGTCCCTGGTCACCTGCGGGGGCAGGGTGGCCACCGTTTGGGCGAGGTCGCCTCGTCCGGTCGCCCAGGTGGCGACGAGGGCGGCGCGGTCGGCATCGAATGCGTATCTGGTCACCTGGGCAAGTCTGGTCGATCAGCGGCGGATGCGCTCGGTCAATTGATTCGCTTGTGTGATGTTGTACGGCGTTTCCCGGGGACGCGCTGGGTGGATGGATTCCGGCTCGGGACGCCGGCGAGACCGGTTGCGCGTGTGCCGACCGTTGCGGGTCGGGTCCGCGGGTGGTGACGCCGCGCGGTGTGGCGCGGACCCGGGTGGGTTTCGTGGCGTGGTCGGCTGCGATGGGTGAGGGTGCTGGCGGCGGGCGTGGCGTCGGCGCGGCGGTCGCGGATGGGGTGATCGTGACCATGGTGGGATCTGCGACACGCTGGTGCTTGCCGGACACTTCAGCAATCTTCCAGTTACGCTACCGCGATGCGTACACGCACTCACCGGCGCGGGTTCGCCGCGTTGTCGGCCGCTGCGGCGATGCTGATGGCCTCGGGGGTTTCAGCTGCTCAGCCGGGCCGGGAGCTGCCGGTGTTCGGTCGCGACTTCTTGTGGGGTGTGGCGTCGTCCGGATTTCAGTCGGAGGGTCACGCGCCGGACAGCAACTGGTCGCGTTTCATCGAGGCGGGTGGGACCGAGCACCCGTACCTGGATTCGGTGGACTTCGCCCGGCGCTATCGCACCGATATCGACCTGGCGGCGCGGCTGGGTGTGCGGGTCTACCGGGTCGGTCTGGAGTGGGCGCGGCTGCAACCGGCGCCGTACGCGTGGGATGAGGCGGCGTTCGGGTTCTACGACGATGTGATCGCCCGGATCGTCGCGGCGGGGATGCGGCCGATGCTGACGCTGGATCACTGGGTGTATCCGGGGTGGGCGGTGGATCGGGGCGGATGGCGCAACCCGGGCATGGTGGAGGATTGGCTGGCGAACATGCGGGAGGTGGTGCGCCGGTATGCCTCGCACGATCCGCTGTGGGTGACGTTCAACGAGCCGGTGGCGTATGTGGGCACGGAGTTGCGCACGGGCGGGATCGGTGTGGACGAGGCGCCGGTGATGCTGGACCGGATCGCGCGGGCGCACAACGAGATCTACGACGTCATCCACGGTTATCGGCCGGATGCTCAGGTGACGAGCAATCTGGGTTATGTGGCGGGCGCGGAGACGGAGGTGAATCAGCCTATCGTGGACCGGATTTCGGCCAAGCTGGATTTCATCGGGCTGGACTATTACTTCGCTCCGCTGCCGCAGACCGGGGAGTCGGCACAGGGCGGCGCGGAGGGTGGGCCACCGATGTGGGAGCTGCCGGTGCATCCGGAGGGCATCTACTACGCGTTGCGGCATTACGCGCGCCAGTTTCCCGGTCGTCCCCTGTATGTGGTGGAGAACGGGCTTCCGACGGACAACGGGCAGGTGCGCTCGGATGGGTACACCCGCGCCGATCATCTGCGGGACACGGTGTATTGGTTGCAGCGGGCGAAGGCCGACGGCATGAACGTGATCGGTTACAACTATTGGAGTCTGACCGACAACTACGAGTGGGGTTCCTACGCGCCGCGGTTCGGGCTCTACACGGTCGATGTGCTGACCGATCCGACGTTGGCGCGCCGTCCGACCGATGGGGTCGACGCGTATGCCCGGCTGATCCGCGCGGGTGGTGTCGAGCCTGCGTATCGGCCGACGCGGCCTCCGGTGCCGTGTGTGCACATCGATGCGGCGGAGACCTGCGTCGGGGAGGATCCGGCCTAGCGCGGTGGGGGCCGGATGGGTGCCGGGGGTGGCGTGAAGTTGTCTGTGGCGTTGTGGATTTGCGGCCGTAGCGGTGGCGGGAGAATTTGTGACCGAGGTCCCAGTGTCGGCTTGTTAAGCGTGTCACAGCAATCGGGGGCGCAGGGTTTCGTGCTCGTCGCGGCGGATCTGCGTATGACGAGTTCAACGACGTGCGTGAAATGTTACTCATCGGTTGGGTCACGCTCGGCTGGTAGGCCGTCGGAGCTGCGGTGATGTGTGGGACATCGATCACGCTTGCTTGCTGTGGCGCAGGTGCTTACGGTGATTTCCGTCGATGGCCGATGACGCCCGATCGAATTACATCTCATTGATGTGCCGCGATATTCACCGTCCCGGGGCAATTCCACTGTTATTGCTCTGGGCGGCAGCATTATTCCTGCGGCACCGGCGAAACTGGAGCAATGGTACAACCAACCCCTTGGCAGGTAAGCGAAGCGCGAGACCGTCGGAGCCGTGGCTCCGGAGGCGCCGGACGCGGGGCGAGGCCACCACGGGGTGTGGATTGGGGCTTCTTGTTCGCCGCGGTCGTGAGCGCGGTCGGCTTCGCCTTGTTGTTCCAGCCGTGGCTTTCGGCGTCGGGTGCGGGAGGTGAGGCCCGCTCCGATGCGTTCGGCCGGGTCACCGGCGTCACCAACGGTTTCGACGAGTGGTCGGTGTCGAAGTTCCGTGATGTGAACATCAGCGGCGCGTGGGGTCTGCTGGCCGCGGCGGCGATGCTCGTCACCGTGTTCGCCGCGCTGGCGCAGATCCGGTTGCGCACCCGCGCGCTCGCCGTGCTGGTGATCGGCTCCAGCGTGACCGCGGCGGTGGTGGTGCTGATCGCCCTGATGTATCTGGATGCCAGGGGGCCGGAATTGCGGATACTGATCGATCCGGGTGAAGGTCTGGGCGCGGGATTGGTGCACCGGTTTCTCGGCGAATTCGGCGGTGCTTCCGGTCCGGGTGAGCGGCGCATGGCCAGCGCTGGACTGACCGAGATGGCGTTGCTCGCCGGGGTGCTGAGCTGCGCGGCCGCGGTGGCCGCGATCGCGCAGGGCACTCGTCGCTACGGCTTGGGCCCGATGCGAGCCCTGACTTGGCTGGTGACGCCGCTGCCCGCCAAGCCTGCGCGGGATGCCGAGCCCGTGCGGCCCGCGGCCGTCACCACGGCGCCGCGTCCGGTGGCGCAGCCCGCGCCGGATGCCGCCGAGCGGTTGCTGTGGGACGAACTGGTCTTCGACGACGACTTGGTCGCCAATGTCACGTGGGTGCGGAATACCAATCCCCCGCGACGCGAGTCCGCCGGGCATCGGTCGGAGACCTCGACGCCGGTCCTCACGCGCTAGCGGCGGACGGCCGGTCCGGTCCCAGGACGAGCGCTCGCGTCTCGGGCGACCACTGCACGTATTCCAGTTGGGCGCCGTCGGCGTGGCGGACGTACACGAACGTGCCGGTGGCGCTGGTGAACGGCCCACCGATCAGCTCCGCCCCGTGCTCGGTCACCGTTCGCAGCAGGGTGTCGAGGTCGTCGACGATCACCGGGCCTACCGTGCCGCGGTACCGCTCGACGTCGTCGGGATCGCCCGCGATGAGCAGGAAGTCGCCGACGGCGGCGAGTTCGGCGCGTTCGAAGCCGAAACGGAGGTCGGCCTTGGCGCCGGCCAGCCGTTCGTAGATCGGCAGCGCGGTGTCGAGGTCGGAGACGAGGACTCTGGCATAGGTTTTCAGGATGCGCACATCTGCGACGCTAGGTGGGGATCGGCGTGACCGGCAGTACGCACTTGAAAGTGAGTGGTGAGGGTGAGCGAGACCGAGGAGCAGCAGGCCAGGGCTGTCGCCCTGCGTGTCTTCGCGGCGCTGTCGACGAAGTGGGCGTTGCGGGTGCTCGAGCAGATCGGTGACGGGGAACACCGTTTCGGCGAGTTGCATCGGTCGATGGATGGCATCAGCTACAAGATGCTGGCCGAGACCTTGCGTGCGCTGGAACGTGAGGGCTTGGTCGCGCGCCGCGATCATCGGACGGCCAATCCGCGGGTGGAGTATTCCCTGACCGCGGCCGGAGGCGAGTTGCTGCGGCTGGTGCACGGTATGTGCGCGTGGTCGCGCGCCCATCTCGCGGAGCTGATGTGAGGGTGGCGGCGCGGCGCCGGGTCAGTCCGGTAGCGGGGGCAGTTCGAGGTTGTCGCGGAAGGTCGCCCCGACGTAGTCGGAACCGACGATGCTGCGGCGGCGTAGTTCCGGCAGCAGCCCGTTGACGACGAAGTCGCGGGTGCGTTCGTCGGCGAGCCCGCCGAGGGAGATCACGTCGAGCACGCCCGCGTTGTAGCGTTCTTCGATCGCGTCGGCGAGTTGTTCGGGGGTTCCCGCGGCCGCCCAGTGGCCGGTGTCCTTGGCGGCGATGATCAGCTCTCGCAGTGTCTTTCCCGAGCGTGCGAAGTTGTTGAAGATCTCCACGCGGCCGCGTCTGCGGTGCACGGATGTCACCTCGGGCAGCAGGCTTTCCGGCAGCGGCTTGTCCAGCGGCAGGCCGGACAGGTCGATGCCGCCGCCGAGCATGTCGGCGAGGGCGGCGCGTCCGGCCTCGAAGTCGGTCGCCTCGGCTTGTTCGCGCACGAGGCGCTCGGCTTCGGCTTCGGTGGCGCCGTAGGTGGCGTGGAAGGAGCTCATGATCAACGGCAGGCCGTCGGCGCGGCCGAGTTCGCTCGCGCGGGCGCGGATGCGTTTGGTGTAGGTGACGGCGTCTTCGAGGGTGGGCAGGGAGGTGAACACGACCTCGGCGAACCGCGCGCCGAGTTCGATGCCGCCCGCGGATTGCCCGGCCTGGAATTGCACGGGTCTGCGTTGTGGCAGGGGCGGTATGTTCAGCGGCCCTCGGACGGTGAAGTACCGGCCCGCGTGGTCGATGGGCCGCACGCGGGTGGCGTCCAGGATCGCGCCGCCGTGCCCGTCGGAGGTCAGGGCGCCGGGCTGCCAGCTGTCGAACAGGGAGTTGACCACTTCGAAGGATTCGGTAGCGCGGGCATACCGGTCTTCGGGGCTGGGCAGTTCCTGCTCGCCGTAGTTCTCCTCCCCCACCGATGAGGTCACCGCGTTCCATGCCGCGCGGCCGTTGCTGATGTGGTCGAGGGTGCCGAAGAGCCGGGCGAGGTTGTAGGGGTGGTGGAAGGTGGTGGTCACCGTCGCGATGAGTCCGACGTGCGAGGTGACGGCACTCAACGCGGACAGGAAGATCAGCGGTTCCTGCGCGCCGATCGCGCCTTGGGCGCCGAAACTGAGCAGGTCGGCGGCGAACAGGGCGTCGAATTTGTGTTGTTCGGCGATTTTCGCGACGTCGATCGATGACGCGATCGTGGTGGCGGACGGATCGATGGCCGCCGCGTAGACGCTGACCGCGCCGCTGACTCCGGTGACGGTCTTCAGCGGCCGTCGTCGCCCACCAGCATTGCCCATTGCGGTGACGCTACCGGCGCGCACCGCCGCGGTAACGGGTTGCGATCAGCGAGATGTTTTCCGGCCGAGCGGGTTTTGGGCTGCCGAGGGTGGGGCCGCGGTGAGGCGTCGCTAGGCGGGTTCCGGACCGTCGGTGCGGTCTTGGGTGCCGGCGCGGCCGATGCGCGACAGTCGTACGACTCCGGTGTCGAGATCGATGTCGAACCGTGGCGTGTGGGTCTGCCCGTCGCTGTCCTCGCTGCCCTCATGGGTCAGCTTCTTGCCCGGAAACAGCTCCCCGATGACGCCCATGCGATCACCATACGCGTCGACGGCCTCCGCCGGCCCGGGGCGGCGCTTCGGTCCGGGCGGTGTTGGGTCGACGAGCGGGACGGCCGGTCGCCACGTGGTAGCCGGTAGCCGGTTTCATTTCGGCACCCGAGTGAGCGGGGCTCGGTTAGCATCGTGTTCGCTCCGATCGGCTGAGGACCGCGGTACGGGGAGCACTGGGCGACCGACATCGGAATCGAACGACAGATCGGCCCATCGCATGGAACAAGACGCCGACCTCGCCCAGGCCCGGGTCTTCGTGGAGTTGTTGACCCGGCGTGCCCGGATGCTGGTGCGGGACATCGAATCCGCGCAGCGCCGCGATCCCGCCGCGCGGCACGAACTGTTCAGCGAATTGTGTGTGGTGCGCGGCTATATCGACCGGCTGCATCGCAGGTTCCCGCAACTCGCGCATCCGCAGCCGGCCTCGGTGCCCGTGGCACGGCGGACGCCGGGTTGAGTGGGTGCCGGTTCAGCGTCCCGGCGCGGCGGGGGTGTGCTCGGGGACGGGCACGGTGAGCATGGCGACGATCATGTCGACGATCTCCGCCGCGTCCCCGGGGCGGGCGGTGCGCACGCCCGCTTCCAGGGTGCGCTCGTAGTCGGCGATCAACGCGAACATGACGGTGGCCATGGTTTCCAGGCGTTGTCTGCGCAGGCGCCGTGGCAGGCCGGTGAGGGCGGCGTCGAGGCGGGTGGTGATGATGCGGACCGCGGCGCGGTCGGCCCCGGCGAGGCGGTGCGCGTCCGCGACGACGGGATGGGTGCGCACCACTTCCAGGAACCGGCCCAGATGGGTGACCCGGTCGTGGCCGAGCAGTTCGAGGATGGGTGTGGCGAGCATGGCGACGAGGGCGTGCACGTCGTTGGCGCGGCCGTCGGTTTCGTGGGCGGCGAGCAGTTGCATGCGCCGCTGTTCGAGCCAGTTCATCCGCCGTTCGACGATGGCTTCGATCAGGCCGATGCGCGAGTCGAAGTAGTAGTGCACGGCGGAGTTGTTGCGCTGGCCCGCCGCGGCGGCGATGTCGCGCAGCGGCACGTCGGCGCCGCGTTCGGCGATGAGGCGTTCGGCGGCGTCGAGCAGGGCGGTGCGCGAATCGTCGCTCGGCATAGCAGCACTGTACTGAACATGAGTATTGACGATGTTAAACACAGATGCTTAATTGAACGGCGTGGATGATGTGGCGGAGGTCACCGGCGCCGGACCGTGCCGCCCGCCTGCCGGGCGGGCCGTCGCGCTGGGTTTCTGCCGGTGGTGGCACGGCGGGAGCAGGCCCGGGGGCCGCCGATGATCACCAGCGGTCCGATCTTCCAGCTGTGCTGGGTGGTGGAGGATCTGGCGTCGGCCTGCGAGGTCTTCACCAGCCGGTACGGGGTCGGCGAGTGGTTCACCATCCCGGAGGTCCACTTCGGGCCCGATGCCGCGCAGCTGCGCGGCGCACCCGCCGACTACACGATCGGTGTGGCGCTCGGTTATGCGGGCGGCCAGCAGTTGGAGCTGATCGAGCCGCGCGGCGGAGCGAGCTTGTACGCCGAGCATCTGGACCGCGCGGGCGCCGGACTGCATCATGCCGCCTGGGTGCCCGAGGACTACGACGCCGCGCTCGCCGAGGCCGCCGCGGCGGGCATCGAGATCACCGCGCGCGGCCGGTTCGACGGCGTGGGGATGGAGTTCGCCTATCTCGACGGCGGGCCGATCGGTTCGCACATCGAACTGCTGCGGTTGTCCCCGCAGATGAAGGCGTTGTTCGACCATTTGATTCCGGAAGGCTTCACCAACCCATGGCGGTAGGCGGTGAACGCTACGTCGTCCTCGGCGCCGTCGAGGGCGGTTCTGCGCCGTCTGCGGCAGTTCCCATCACGTCACGGCCCTGACCGGCGCCGGGACCCCTGTGGCGCGCTCGGCGCGCCAGGAAGGCGAGCACCATGCGTTTCACCTACGCGGAGACGATGACCGATCCGTCGTACTACCTCGCTCTGGCCAAGGCCGCCGAGGAGGCGGGCTACACCTCCATGGCGGTGGCCGACAGCGTGGCGTATCCGAAGGAATCCGACGCGAAGTACCCCTACACCCCCGACGGCAGCCGGGAGTTCCTGGAGGACAAGCCGTTCGTCGAGGCGTTCGTGCTCAGCGCGGCGATGGCGGCGGTGACCACCACGCTGCGTTTCACGCCGTTCGTGCTGAAGCTGCCGATCCGGCCGCCCGTGCTGGTGGCCAAGCAGGCCGCGTCGGTGGCCGCGCTCAGCGGCAACCGGTTCGGGCTCGGTGTCGGCATCAGCCCGTGGCCGGACGACTTCGAGATCATGGGCGTGCCGTTCGACAAGCGCGGCGCGCGGATGGACGAATGCATCGATATCGTGCGCGGGCTCTCGGCCGGTGGGTACTTCGAATACCACGGGCAGTTCTACGACATCCCGCCGATCAAGATCAGCCCGGTGCCGACCGAACCGGTGCCGATCCTCGTCGGCGGGCACAGCAGGCCCGCGTTGCGCCGGGCCGCGCAGCGCGGCGACGGGTGGATGCACGCCGGTGGCGACGGCGCCGAACTGGACCGGCTGCTGGGCGAGTTGGCCGCGTTGCGCGCGGAGTACGGCACCCGGGAGGACTTCGAGGTGCACGTCATCTCGCTGGATGGATTCACCGTCGACGGGATCAAACGCCTCGAGGACAAAGGGGTCACCGATGTGATCGTCGGCTTCCGGCTGCCCTACACCACCGAGCAGGACACCGAGCCGCTGGAGACCAAGATCGCCAGCCTGTCCCGCTTCGCGGAGAAGGTCATCGCCAAGGTCGATAGGTGAAGCCGGACGTCAGGATCGCAGTGCGGCGGTGGCCGCGGCGAGGGTCTGCGCGCGGTAGCCCGCGCCGAACAGCGCGACGTGCACCAGCAGTGGATGCAGCTGGTGCAGCGGCGTGCGGGTGCGCCAACCGTCGGCGAGCGGATGGGTTTCGTGGTAGGCGGCGCGGATTCGGTCCAGGTGCGGTGCGCCGAAGAGGGCGAGCATGGCCAGATCGGTTTCGCGGTGGCCCGCGTGCGCGGCGGGGTCGACGAGCATCGCCCGCTCCCGCGTCCACACGATGTTGCCCGACCACAGGTCGCCGTGGAGGCGGGCCGGTGGTTCGGCGGGGCCTGCCAGCTCGTCGATGCGGTCGATGACCCGCTCGATCAGGCCGACGCCGTCGGCGCCGAGCGTGCCGGCCGCCCGGGCGAGGTAGGGCGCGAGGCGCTGTTCGGCGTACCACCGCGACCACGATCCGTCGGTGGGGGCGTTGGGCAGCGGCAGACTCGCGATCCAGCCCTCCCATGGTGCGCCGAACGACTCGGCGCGCGCGGCGTGCAGCGCGGCCAGTTCACGGCCGAAGCGCTCGGCGGCCGCGGGGCCGGGAGCGGTCTCCTCCAGCCAGGGCAGCACCAGTGTGCGGTCGTCGGCGGCCACGACCTCCGGTAGCAGGCACTCGGCCGGGCCGGGCGCGGCACGCAGCCAGCACAGGCCCGCCGCCTCGGCCGCGAATACCGGTGCGGGATCGGCCGAGGCCTTCACGAAAAATGTTCGGCCGTCGGCGGTTTCGGCGCGGTGCAGGGTCCATGCGTGGCTGGCGCCGAGATCGGTCACGGCGCGGACGGGCGCCTCCAGCAGCGCCGACAGCTGGGCCGCGCGGCTCACCCGGTGCCCGCGGTGAGCCGTTTCATGGTGTCCTCGTCGGCGGGGAAGAACGATTCGATGGCCAGTTCGGCGACGGTGACGTTCATCGGGGTGCCGAACACCGTGGTGACGCTGAGGAACGACAACTCGGCGCCGTCGTGGTCGATCCGCAGCGGGACCACCGCCTGGTCGGGTTCGGGGACGGTGAGTTCGACTTCACCGCCGGGGTAGGACCGCAGTTCCTCGAGCAGGTCGGCCAGGTCCCTGGAGCCGGTGACCTCGGCTTGACGGGCCAGGCGGGCGAAGATGTGGCCGCGCCATTCGGGCAGGTTGCGGATGCGCCCCGCCATGCCGTCGGGGTGCAGGCTCAGCCGCAGCGCGTTCACCGGCGGTGTCGTCAGTGCCGGATCGATGCCGGCGATGAGCACGGCGACTCCGCTGTTGGCGTCGATCATCGTCCAGTTCTGGTCGATGGCCAGCGCGGGGTAGGGCTCGTGGCCTGCGAGGATCTGGCGCATGGCGCCGCGCACGGCGTCCATGGCCGGAGTGTCCAGACCGGGTTGCGCGTAGGCGGGGGCGTAGCCCGCGGCGAGCAGGACGCGGTTGCGTTCGCGCAACGGGATCTCCAGGTGTTCGGACAAGTGCACGATCATGGTGCGGCTCGGGGTGGCGCGCCCGGTTTCGATGAAGCTCAGGTGCCGCGCCGAGGTGTCGGCCCGTCCGGCCAGCTCCAGCTGGCTCAGCCTGCGTTCCAAGCGCCAATGTCGCAGCAGGTCACCTGCCGTTGGGGTAGTCACGCCCCGATATTACGAACGGCCGAGCGGGACGGCCATTACCTCTCGGGTAATGGCCGCCGATACCCGCTGCGATGTCAGGCCATTTCGGGAACGCGCAGATGCGCGAACGCCAGGTCGAACTCCCCTACCTCGAGCACGTTGGCGCCCACCCGCTGGGTCGCCGCGCTCCTGATCCGATTGCTGTGCTCGCGGGTGGCGTCCATCGCCTCGCGACTCGACCAGACCATCGCGCCCACCCCGCGGCCGCTGTCCCGGTCGACGAACAGGCTGGCGCTGCAGAATCCGTCGAGCGTCTCGATCTGTGGCAGCACTTCCATCCGGAAGGTGTCGATCAGGCGCTCGACCTGCCCGGGATCGACCTGCACCCAGCTGCACCTGGCGCACGCGGTGTCGTCGGCCGGATGGTCCCGGTGCATCACCGCGATGTCCCATTCCTCGACGCGCTCCACCGCGCCGCCGAGCTGCCTGGCCAAGCCGTCGCGCAGTTGCTGCGCGCGTCCTCTGCTGGCGTGCAACGCCTGCTGCGACTCCCACGAGGTCGAAGCGATGCAGCGTCCCGTCGACCGGTTCACCAGCAACGACAGTCCGACCCATCCTTCGAGCTGCGGCAGATTCGGCATCACTTCATCGCGCAGGTATGCGATCCCGTCGTCCATCGATGACGGCTGGGCCGCGATTGTGCTGGAACGTGCGTACACGGGCCACCTCCCGCCCTACTCTGGGTGGCGCCCCGGTGGCGCCACCGGACATACTCACCTTCCTCCGGCCTCCGCCCGCACGCAATGCCTCGGTCGCCGCCACCGAACGGCCGTAGCCTGAGACCGTGACCGACCTGGTGAAGCTGGAGGATTCCGCGTCGCTGCGCTTGGCGCGCCTATTCCTCGGCGCTACAGTGGATCTCGTCATCGACCGCCCGTACGGCAGCAGGCACCCGCGCTGCGGCTTCCGCTATCTGCTCAACTACGGCTACGTGCCGCTCACCCGCGCTCCCGACGGCCAGGAACTGGACGGGTACTTCCTCGGCCCCCCCGAACCGTTGGACTTCGCCCGCGGACGATGCGCCGGGATCATCCACCGGTGGTACGACGACGACGACAAACTGCTCGTCGTCCCGAGCGGCGACCCGGCGCCGACCGCCTCGGCGATCGCCGAGGCGGTCGAGTTCCAGGAGACCGCCGGTCACTACGTGATCATCGGCGGATGACCGGCGCGCGCATCGGGCCCGGCTCGATTGGGCGGGCCGATACCGGGTAGGTCCCTGCCATGGAACTGTTGGTGATTCTCGGACTCGCGGTGCTCGTCGGCGCGGTGATCCTGTATCGCAAGAGGTCCGGTAAACGGCCCGGCGCACCCGAGGTCCCCGGAAACGACGGCGAGTAGGGAGCGGCTATGAGCGCGATGGATCCCGATCCCGCGAAAACCCCTGACCTGGAACCCGGCGGCGGCGTCGCCCCCGGCTCCACGCCACCGGACACCCCGCAGACGTCCGGGCTGTCCGCGCCGGAGCCGAGCACCCGGCACCACTTCCCGGTCACCGGCGTGTTGGCGATGCTCATCGGCGCACTGGTGGTCCTGCTGTTCGTGGCCGTCGCGGTCGGGCTCGTGGTGTCGATGCTGTGACCCGCCGCTACCGACGGTCGGCCGATCCAGCAGATCAGCCGACCGTGGGTCATCGCGCGCCGGTCACAGAATCGGCCTGCCGCCGGTGACGGCGATGCGAGCGCCGGAGACGTAGCTGCCGTCGTCGGAGGCCAGCATGACGTAGGTGGGCGCCAGTTCGGCCGGCTGGCCCGCGCGGCCGAGCGGGGTGTCGTCGCCGAACTGGGTGACCTTCTCGACCGGCATGGTGGAGGGGATCAGCGGAGTCCAGATCGGTCCGGGCGCGACGCTGTTGACCCGGATCCCGCGCTCGCCCAGCAGCTGCGCGAGGCTGGCGGAGAAGTTCGCGATGGCGGCTTTGGTCGCCGCGTACGGCGCCAGCGTGGGTGAGGGCATGTCGGAGTTCACCGAGGAGCTGCCGATGATCGACGACCCCGGCGGCATGTGCGGCAGCGCCGCCTTCACCAGGTAGAAGTAGGCGTTGATGTTCAGCTTGACGGTGTGTTCGAACTCCTCGTCGCTGATCTCCTCCAGAGTCTCGTGCGTCATCTGGAAGGCGGCGTTGCTGACCAGGACGTCGATCTTGCCGAATTCCCGCACCGCCCGATCGATGACGGCGCGGCAGTGCGCGGCCTCGGACAGGTCGCCGGGCACGAGCACGGCTTTGCGTCCGGCCTGGGTCACCAGGTCGGCGACTTCCTTCGCGTCCTCGTCCTCGTCGAGGTAGGAGATCAGCACGTCGGCGCCTTCGCGGGCGTAGGCGATCGCCACCGCCCGCCCGATGCCGCTGTCGGCGCCGGTGATGACGGCGGCCTTGCCGGTCAGTTTGCCGGAGCCGCGGTAGCTGTCCTCACCGCAGTCCGGTACCGGATTCATCCTGGCCTGGATGCCGGGGACTTTCTGCTGCTGTTCGGGAAACCCCATGTCGGTCCTCTCCTTCTCCGTGTCGGGGCTGCGGATGGTTCAGGTGTCCTGCCGCAGGCGCCAGTCGCGCACCGCGTCGCGGGCACGGTCGAACAGCGCCAACGGCGGGCCCGCCACCAGATTCGCCAGCGCGGACTCCCCCGCGCGCGGATGCGGCCGGGTGGGCGCCACGGCCTCGGCGGCGCGCAGGGAACCGGCCATCCGCCGCAGCTGGCCGGTGGAGAACTGCGCGCGCAGCAGGGCGAACTCCTCGGCCTCCTCGTGGGCGGCGTGTTCGTGCACGGCGTCGGCGAAGCGGGCGAGCCGTGCGTCGAAGTCGGGATGGTCCACTCCTAGGTCGTAGAGGTCGGCCAACGCGCGCTTGGCCGCGTTCTCCTCCTCGAGCCGCGGCTGCACGATATCGGCGTCGGCGCCGAAACGGGCGCGTCCGGCGACCGGATGCACGACCTCCTCCTCGGCGCTCTCGTGCACCGCCAGCAAGCGCACCAGATCGGTGAACAGCTCCTGTTTCCCGTCGTGCCCGGCCTTCAGTCGCGCCAGCAGGGTGCGAATCTCCTCGTGCTGGGCGGTGAGCAGGTCGACGACATCCTGGTCGGTCATCGCAACACTCGTTTCTGTCGCTGTGAAATGCCTTGCCCGGCTTGATCATTCGTGGAGGCAACCGGCTCCACGTCTCGGGGTCGCCGGGCCCCGCTGCCGGGCGGGTACCCCGGCGGCCGGGCGCCAATCAGCGTGCCCGTCCCTACTCGGCTTCCTGCGGGGGCAGCAGCCGCGGAAGCAGCGCCGCGGCGGCGGTGGCGGTGGTCGCGCAGGTGGTCGCGATCCCCCAGCCGACCGGATCCAGCGGGCGGCAACCGAAGTATCCGCACAGTCCCGGCGTCATCACGATCGCGCCGAGCACCGCGCCGCTGGCGGCCGTGGTCAGCCACACCAGTGGGCTGCGGTAGCCGGAGACCAGCGTCTGGCCCAGCTGCGTGCCGATGAGCGCGACCAGGCCGATGGTGGCGGCGCGCCGCTGCGTGCCGGTCATCCGGCCCAGGGTCCAGGCCACCGAGGCGCTGGTGGCCGTGGCGACACCGCGGACACCGAGCGTGCGCAGCAGATCGGGACCCAGCCGCGCGGGCGGGAGTTCGGCCAGCCGCTCGGCGGCCCGCTGCGCCTGGGCCTGCGGATCGTCGGCGTCGTCCGGATCGACCGCGTCCCCTTCGCGCGAGAGGGCAAGCGCCATCGCGGGGAACATGTCGGTGAGCATGTTCACCAGCAGGAATTGCCGGGTGCCCAGCGGCGCCTGGCCGCTGACGGCGGTGCCGTAGAGCGTGAAGGCCACCTCCCCGGCATTGCCGCCGACCAGCACCCCGACGGCGTCGCCGACGCGCTGCCACATGCCGCGGCCTTCGACGAGGGCGTGCAACAGCACCAGCGGGTCGGGGCGGGTGAGCACCATGTCGGCGGCGTTGCGGGCGGCGACCGAACCCTGTGCGGCCAAACCGATTCCGACGTCGGCGGTGCGGATGGCGGCGGCGTCGTTGCTGCCGTCGCCGGTCATGCCGACCACGTGACCCGCGCGGCGCAGCGCCGCCACGATGCGCACCTTCTGCTCCGGGCTGACGCGGGCGAAGACGGTGCTCTGCTCGATCAGTTCCGCGCGCGCGGTCTCGTCGAGGCGGTCGAGGTCGGCGCCGGTGACCACCTGCCCCGCCTCGATGCCGAGCTGGCGGGCCACCGCCGCCGCGGTCACCGGATGGTCGCCGGTGATCATGCGGACGCTGATGTCGTTGCGCTGCAGCGCGGTCACCAGCGGCACCGTCTGCGGGCGCGGGGCGTCGGCGAGGCCGATGAAGCCGAGCAGGCTGAGTTCGGCGACCGCCGCCTCGACGTCGTCGGGTGCGGCGGACAGGTCGCGGCGCGCCACCACCAGCACCCGCAGGCCCTGCTCGGCGAGATCGCGGACCACCTGCTCGGCGCGCTCGCGCATGCGGCCGTCGAAGGGGAGGTCGGTGTCGTCCATCCGCACGCCGGTGCAGCGCGACAGCACCACTTCGGGCGCGCCCTTGACGATCAGCCGCAGTTTGCGTGCGGTGTGGCCGAGGGTGGCGGCGTAGCCGCGGTTGGATTCGAACGGGATCTCCTCGATCGCGTCCCAGTGGCGGGGGTCCTCGCCGAGCGCCTCGGCCGCGGCCTCGACCACCGCGCGGTCGGTGGCGTGCGCGGGTGGGCCCTCGGCGGGATCGGGGCAGGCGCGGGCCGCGGCGCGCAGCAGTCGGCGGGCTTGCTCGCAGTCGGCGTCCGGAGCCCACTGCTCGTCGAGATCGGCGAGGGTGGTCAGGCGCAGCCGCCCTTCGGTGAGGGTGCCGGTCTTGTCGAAGCACAGGGTGTCCACCCGGCCCAGCGCCTCCACGGTGCGGCTGGCGCGCACCAGCACGCCGTGCCGCGACAGCCTGCGGGCGGCCGCGAGCTGCGCGACCGTGGCCACCAGCGGCAGCCCTTCGGGGACCGCGGCGACCGCGACCGCGACGCCGTCGGCGATCGCGGTGCGCAGCGGCCTGCCCCTCAGCATGCCCAGTCCGGTCACGATGCCGCCGCCGCTCAGGGTCAGCGGCAGGGCGCGGTCGGTCAGGCGGCGCAATTGCGCTTGCACACCGGCCTTCTCCGGCGGGATGGCTCCGGCGGCGGCGCGGCCGGCCTGGGTGTCGTCGCCGACCGCCACGACGATCGCTCGCCCGGTGCCGTTGACCACGGTGCTGCCTTCGAAGACCATGCAGGCGCGGTCGGCCAGCGCCCGGCCAGGGGTGGCCGCGACCTGTTTCTCGACGGTGATCGATTCGCCGGTGAGACCGGATTCGTCCATTTCGAGGTCGTCGGCGCGCAGCAGCCTGGCGTCGGCGGGGACGACCTCCCCTGCGCGCAGCACGATCACGTCGCCGAGCGCGAGGACGTCCGCGGGCACATGGTGTTCGCGCGGCTCGGCGGTGTCGAGTTCGGCGCGATCGATCACGCGTGCGCTGAGTTGTTCACCCTCGAACAGGCGGTGCAGCGCGTTCTCCGCGCGCTGGCGCTGCCAGGCGGAGACCAGTGCGTTGACACCGAGCACCGACGACAGCAGCACCGCGTCCGAGGGCGCGCCGAGCACGGCGGTGGCGACCGCGCCGACCCCCAGAATGGGGGTGAGCGGATCGGCGAGTTCGCGGCGCAGCTGGCCGGCGAACGACGCCGCCGACGCGACGACGCGCACGCCGGGGATGCGGGTGACCGCGCCGGGCCGAGCGCGTTCGGTCACCGGGAGCGGGCGCGGCAACCGGCTGAGCACCTCGTCGGGTTCGAGGGCATGCCAGGGCAGCAGCGGGGCGAGCGTGGCGGGCGGGACGGTGCGTCCGCAACGCCATCCGGTGTAGGCGCCGGAGAGCAGGCCGGTGTAGTGGGCGGCGGTCATGGGCGAGGAGCGGCCCGCGCTGTGCGGGGCGATCGCCAGCAGCAGCCCGCCCAGCGCCGCTCCCGACAAGGCCAGCGAACGGCCGCGTTCGCTTACCTGACGAGCCGGAGCGATGGCGGCCAGGACGCGATCGGCCTGCGCGAGGTCGCGGCAGACCGCGTCGGCGGTCCACGGCATCCGCAGCGCCTTGCCTTCCCGCACCGCCAGGCCGATCGCGACATCGGCGTGGGCCAGCGCCTTGTGCGCGCGGGGGCTGAGCACGGCTACGACGTGACCGTCCTTCTGCAGCGCGCGCACCAGCCCGCTCATCGACGTGGACGGGGAGACGAATTCGTCGGCCATGGACCGCAACTCGGCGGCGTCGGCGCCACCGGCGAGAGTCACGCGCAGGCCCGCGCTGCGGGCGCGGCCGAGCAGGGCGTGCGCCCTGCGGTCGAGTTCGCGGCCGATCAGCACGCGTCCGACCGGTGTTCCGTTGTCGTGCAGCTCGCGCCACACCGGGCGCAGCGTCACACCGTCATCGGGTTTTCCGGTCGCGGGGTGCACCAGCCGGCGGTGGCCTCCGGCCGACAGGTAGCGTCCGGTGCCGTCCGGTTGCGCGTCGTCGCCGTCGGCGGTCTCGTGTTCCCACAGCAAGCGCTGGCCTGCGCTCCATACCTGCGCGACCGACCATCTCGGGTCGGTCGCTTCGGCGTCGAGCACCAGACGCCGGGCGGTCAGCAGCGACTCTCCATCGATGACCAGCGCCGACAATCGGTCCAGCCGCCGCCACACCCGCGGGTGCAACGTCAGCACACCCGCCCGGCTCAGCATCGTGGAGACCAGCGCCCCGTAGGCCTCGCGACTGGCCCGCGCCGCCTTGGGCGCGCCGAGCTCCAGCGCGTCGGCCGCGCCGAACAGGCCGCGTCCGCCCAGGACGGAGGTCACCGCGCCCGCGAGCGCGCCGGCGGCCGTTTCGTCGGCGACCCGTTCGATCGGTCCCTGCGGCATCTCGACCACGCGGTCGGGCGGCGACAGCGGATCGCAGACTTCCGCCGGACGCCGGTCGATCTCGACTTCCCAGTCCTGCCATTGCACATAGCGGGTCAGCGATTCGGTCAGCGTGAAGCCGCGGTGCACCGCGTCGATCACCAGATTCGCCGTGCCGGCCGCCGCCGTGTTGCCCAGGGCGTTGCCGATCGCGTTCGCCGTGGTGAGCACCAGGTCGGTCCGGGTGCGGCCGAGCTGCTCCTCCAGCCGTTTGCGCAGGCGCGGCTGGGTGTCGACGAAGGCGGCGGCCGCGCGCAGCACGCGGGCGGGCCCGCGCAACGGCAGCACCGCGCTCACGGCGGACAATCCGATCGCGCACACGTCGCCCGCGACCTGGATTCCGGCCGCCAGCAACGGTTCGCGGTCGCCCGGGTGCTCGCAGCCGCGACTCCAGTCCAGGTCGCCGACCGCGGTGTCGGCCTCGACGGATTCGATGGCCGACACCAGCGCGGGCAGGTCGGCCGCACCGTGTTCCAGGGCGGCCACCACGCGGCCGGTCACCGCGTTCACCCGCCACCAGCGCACATCGCGGCGGCGATCCAGCCTCCGGTGCAGCGCCTCGGTGACGTCCGAGCTCTTGCCTGAGTCCAGTCCGCGCACCTCTACGGTGGCCCGGTCCTCGTACAGCGCCACCCGGCGGCGCGACCGCAGCGCGTGCGGGTCGATCAACGCCGCCAATTCGTCGCGCAGTTCCTCGTCACGGCTGAGGTTCAGCAGCGACGCGCTCGCCCGCGCGCCCGCCGCCACCGCCTGCGCCGGCGCCTGCACGGCTCTGGTTCCCAGATCGACGGCCTTCTCCACGCTTGCGCGGGCCATCTCCGCCGCCACCGACGTCGGCGCCTCGAGCCACCACGGTGAGACGACTCCGCGTAGTAAGAAGCTCATACACGGCAGCTACCCAGGCAAGGACAGAGCAAACCGTCGCGGCCGCGGCGCGTGCGCCGTGGCCGGGCCCTTCGCGGGCCCGCCGCGCCGGTCAGTTCGCGGTCGGGTCCAGCACGATCTTCACCGCGCCGTCGGTCTTCTGCTGGAAGGTGGCGTAGGCCTGCGGCGCATCGGTCAGCGGGAGGCGATGGGTGGCGAAGGTGTCCACGCCCAGCGGGTCGCCGTCGCGCAGCAGCGGCATGATGTCCTCGACCCACCGTTTGACGTTGGCCTGGCCCATCCGCAGCTGGATCTGCTTGTCGAACAGCACCCGCATCGGCATGGGGTCGAGCATGCCGCCGTAGACGCCGATCACCGAGATCGTGCCGCCGCGGCGGACGATGTCGATGGCCGAGTGCAGGGCCGCAAGCCGGTCGACGCCCGCGGTGTCCATCACCTTCTTGGCCACCGGATCCGGCAGGAACGCCGCCGAGCGCTGGGCCGCCGATGCCAGCGGCGAGCCGTGGGCCTCCATGCCCACCGCGTCGATCACCGAGTCGGTGCCCCTACCGTCGGTCCAGCCGCGGATGATGTCGCCGAGCGGCTCGTCGACGGCGTCCAGGTCGATCACCTCCACGCCGCGTTCGGCCACCCGCGCCAGCCGCTCGGGCACCCGGTCGACGCCGATGACGCGGTAGCCGCGGTGCGCGGCGACCCGGCAGGCCATGTCACCGATCGGGCCGAGACCCAGCACGGTCACCGATCCGCCGTCGGGCACCGCGGCGTATTCCACCGCCTGCCACGCGGTGGGCAGCACGTCCGACAGGTACAGGAAGCGGTCGTCGGACGGGCCGTCGGGCACTGTGATGTGGGTGGCGTCCGCGTGCGGCACTCGCAGATACTCCGCTTGGCCGCCGGGCACCTGCCCGTAGAGCTTCGAATAGCCGAACAGGGCCGCGCCGCAGCCGTATTCGCGCACCTGCGTCGTCTCGCATTGGGTGGGCAGGCCTGCCCGGCACATGTAGCAGGCGCCGCAGCTGATCTGGAACGGGATGACGACGCGATCGCCGGGCCGCAGCCCGGTGACGGCCGAGCCGGTCTCCACCACCCGTCCGATGGGTTCGTGGCCGAGGACGTCGCCGTTGCTCATGTAGGCGCCGAGCACTTCGTACAGGTGCAGGTCGGATCCGCAGATACCGGTGGAGGTGACCTCGATGATCGCGTCCGTCGGGGCCTCGATCCGAGGATCGGGCACCGTCTCCACAGCGACTTTGCGTCGTCCTTGCCAGGTCACTGCCTTCATCCGCGCGGCTCCTCGGTCGGGGTTCGATACCTGTCCCGGTCCTACCCGGACACTTCGGCCCGAAACGACCGCACCGGGTCGGCCGCCGGCGGCGGCCGGGCAAGACCGCAGGTCACCGGGCGGCGGCGCGGCCCGATACGCGGCAGGTGTGCCGCCGCCGATTCCGGGTAGGCGGTAGCCGTGGACCATTCACGAGCTCCTCTCCTGGAAGCGCTTGCCGACTATCACCGGCTGGGCCGCTACGGCTTCACGCCGCCGGGACACCGGCAAGGCCGCGGTACCGACGAACGCGTCCTGGAGGTGATCGGCCGCGACGCCTTCGCCTCCGATGTCCTGGCCACCGCGGGGCTGGACGACCGGCTCTCCCGCGGCGGCTATCTGTCGCGCGCGGAGGCGCTGATGGCCGACGCGGTGCGGGCGGAATCGGCGTTCTTCTCCACTTGCGGCAGTTCGCTGTCGGTCAAGGCCGCCATGATGACGGTGGCGGGCGGGCAGGACGGCGGCCTGCTCGTGGCCCGCGACAGCCACAAATCGGTGGTCGCCGGGCTGATCTTCTCCGGTGTCCAGCCGCACTGGATCACCCCGCGCTGGGACGCCGAGATGCATTTCGCGCACCCGCCCTCACCGTGGCAGGTGGCCGAGGCATGGGACGCGCACCCCGACGCCGCGGGCGCGTTGATCGTGAGCCCGAGTCCCTACGGCACCTGCGCGGACATCGCGGGCATCGCCGAGGTCTGCCACGAGCGGGGCAAGCCGCTCATCGTCGACGAGGCGTGGGGCGCGCATCTGCCGTTCCACGACGACCTGCCGACCTGGGCGATGGACGCCGGCGCCGACCTGTGCGTGGTCAGCGTGCACAAGATGGGCGCCGGATTCGAACAGGGCTCGGTGTTCCACCTGCAAGGCGACCTGGTGGATCCGATCCGGCTCAGCGAATGCGCCGACCTGCTGATGACCACCAGCCCGAACGTGCTGGTCTACGCCGCGCTCGACGGCTGGCGCAGGCAGATGGTCGAGCGCGGGCAGGAACTGCTCGGTGCGGCGCTGCGCACGGCCGAACAGGCGCGCCGACAGCTGACCGAGATCCCGGGCATCACGGTGCTCGAAGACGAACTGCTCGGCGCCGAAGCCTCGCACGACCTCGACCGTTTACAGGTCCTCATGGACGTCTCCGGCACCGGAGCCAGCGGCTATCAGGCCGCCGACTGGCTGCGCGAGCATCGCCGCCTCGATCTGGGATTGAGCGATCACCGCAGGCTGCTGGCCACGCTGTCGCTGGCCGACGACAAGGACACCATCGACACCCTGATCGACGGCGTCGCCGCCTGGCGCGATCAACTGACCGATCCGCAGCCACCGCGCATCCAGCTGCCCTCGCCCGAGGATCTGCAGCTGGAGTCGGTGATGCTGCCGCGCGACGCGTTCTTCGGCCCGGTGGAGACGGTGGACGCGCGCGACGCCGTCGGCCGGATCGCCGCCGAGCAGCTCACTCCCTACCCGCCGGGCATTCCGGTGGTGGTGCCCGGTGAGCGCATCGACGCCGCCGTCGTCGACTACCTGCGCACCGGGCTCGACGCGGGCATGAACGTACCCGACGCCGCCGACGCCCGGCTGCGCACGATCCGGGTCGTCGCCCGCGAGTGAACCGAAATACCTTATTTCTCAGGAGGTTTCGAACATGGCCGGACCGATCGCGCTCGCCTTGGTGTGCACGCTGAAGAAGTCGCCCGCCGAATCCAGCAGCGACCTCATCGCCCGCCAGGTGCTCGACGAACTGGCCGGGCACGACGTGCAGGGCACGGCGCTGCGGGTGGTCGACTACGACGTGCTGCCCGGTGTGACCGCCGACGAGGGCCCCGGCGACCAGTGGCCGTCGATCCGCGAGCGGATCGCCGCGGCCGACATCCTGCTGGTCGCGACCCCCACCTGGGTCGGGCACATGTCCTCGGTGGCGCAGCGGGTGCTGGAGCGATTGGACGCCGAGCTGTCGGAGACCGACGACGCGGGCCGCCCCGCGATGGTCGGCAAGGTGGCGACGGTCGCGGTGGTCGGCAACGAGGACGGCGCGCACAAGATCGTCGCCGATCTGTACCAGGGCCTCAACGACATCGGCTTCACCATCCCGGCCCAGGGGTGCACGTACTGGAACGACCAAGCCATGGGCGGCACCGACTACCAGGATCTCGACTCGGTGCCCAAGGCGGTGGCTTCGGCGACCGCCGCGCTCGCACGCAACGCCGCACATCTGGCGCGCGTGCTGCGCGCCCAGCAGTACCCGCCCGCCGCATGAGGTGCGGATGATCGCGCCGGCGCCTTCGCCAGCGCCGGCGCGATCGCCTCGCTCAGGCCAGCACCGCGTCCACGGTCTTCTTCAGCGCCGACGGCTGCGCGGGCGAGGTCGGAGCCTTCTTCCTGAGTTCCTGCATGCGCGCGCCGATCTCCTGAAGCTGTTTGCGCCCCAAGGCTTCCCGTACCTTCGGGAACCACTCGTTCTCCTCCTCGTCGATATGGTGGTCGACGTTCTCGATGAGCACGGTGGTCTTGGCGGTGAAGTGCTCGTCGTCGGGCTTCATCGCCGCCAGCTCGGTGACCAGCACGTCGGCGACGTGGTGCTCCTCGTAGGACTCCAGGATGTCGTCCTCGAGGTCGGGCACGAGTTTGCGCACCTCGGGGTACATGCACTCGTTTTCCAGATAGGTGTGCACGGTGAGCGCCTCGATGATCTTGTTCACCACGTCGGCTTTGGCGCGGGTGGCGTCCTCGCCCGCTTTCTCGAACTCGCGGAACAGCTTCCGGATCGCCTTGTGGTCGTCGCGAAGCAGCACGATCGCGTCGGTGGTCATCGCTTTCTCCTTGCGTCGGGGCCGGTCTGTGCCGGGCATTCCCGGCGCCGCGCCGCCGAAACCGTGGCCTGCGCCCTACAGCCGGATCCCGCGCCGGCCGTATGGTGGTGAGCCGCACCCAGCACAGGAAGGTTCCAGATGCCCCACGCGGACGACTACGCACACGAGGTGGCCGAACTGGCCGGGCAGGCGGAGATCACCGTCGCGGTCGCCGAATCGCTCACCGCGGGCCGGCTGTGCGCCACGCTGGGCGCGGCACCCGACTCCTCCGCCTGGTTCCGCGGGGGCCTCGTCGCCTACAGCACCGAGGTCAAGCGCACCGTTCTCGGCGTGCCCGACGTGCCGGTGGTATCGCGCTCCGCCGCCGAAGCGATGGCGACCGGCGTCCGCGAGTTGCTGAAGGCCGTTGTCGCCGTGTCGGTCACCGGTGCGGGCGGTCCCGACCCGCAGGACGGGCAACCGCCGGGCTCGGTGTGGTTCGCGATCGCCACCGAGAACGACGTGCGTGCCTGGCATCATCAGTTCGACGGGGAACCGAAGGACGTGCTCGACCAGACCGTCGCCTGCGCGTCCGAGGCGCTGTTGGACACCGTGCGCGCCTTGCACGCGCGGCGGTCGCCGAGCTGACCCGCGCGGTCAGGACGAGCGGCGATGCCTGCGGTGGCTGGTGTCGCAGAACGGGTAGTTCTTCGAGCGCTTGCACAGGCACAGCGCCACCATGAACCGGTCGCAGCGCAGCGTCCGGCCGTCCGCGGTGACGAACTCCACCGGCCCCTCGATCAACGCGGGGCCGTCCGCGGTGAGTGTCACTCGCCGCCACTGCTCATTGCCGGATTCGGTCGGCACGGATCACCACCAGATCTTCCATTCGCTGGCCGGGGCTGATCAGCCCGGCCGCTTCCAGCCAGTCCGCGCGGCGGCGCAGCACCGGCCCGAACGGCACCGTCGCCCGCGCCACCACCGCGGCCTTCAGGCCCCGCTCGCGCAGCTGGTCGAGGGTCGTATCGGGATCCGACAGCGCCGAGTGCACGATCAGCGCGATCCCGCGTGGTTTCAGCAGCGTCGGCAGCGCCGCGCACAACTGATCGAGAATCGCCCTGCCCTGCGTTCCCGCGTCCCACGCGCGGGCGATGCCGCGGCTGTCGGTGCCCGCGGGAGCAGGGACATACGGCGGGTTGGCCAGCACCAGATCGAAACTGCGCCCACCGAGCACGGCGGCGAAATCACCGCGCAGCACCTCGGCTTCGATGCCGCGCAGCCGGCAGTTCAACCAGGCCGACGCGACCGCGGCCCTCGACACGTCCACGGCGGTCACCCGCGCGGCGCCGGTATAGGCGGCGGCGACGGCCAGCGCGCCGGTGCCGGTGCACACATCCACCGCGTGCCCGCCGCGCGGAATGCCCGCCTCGGACAGGGCACGCACGAGCAACCAGGTGTCCAACTGCGGCGGATAGACGCCGGGGGGTCGAATCAACATCACTCTGGCCGGATAGCCAGCTCAGCGCCGCTCAATCAGCCGCGCCCGGCGCGCCCCCGGTCTCCCGCAACGAACTGCGGCCCGCGCGCCAGGCGTCGAGCACATGATCGGCGAATCGGTCCTCGAGCAGATTCGTCACCTGGATGCCGAAGGCCACCGACTCGGTCAGCTCCGGTTCCCGCCGCAGCAGGTCACCGATCACGCCGGTGCGCATGATCTGCTCGTGCACCGCGTCGGCTTCGACGTGCTCGCGGAAGAACAGCACGCACGCCGGGTCGGCGTCCAGCCGTTCCAACGCCTCCACCAGACGCTGCGCACCGGGTGGCGAGGTGATCTCCACCGTGGCGAAATGCCCCACCAGCGCGCCACGCAACGACCGGTGCAGCCCGAACAGCGACATCATGTTCACCAGCGCGAGCATCGGCGCGGGCACCACGTCCAGGTAGTGCAGATAGTCCGGATCCAGCCCCGCGCCCGCCAGCAGATCGGCGTACAGCTGCGCGTGCACGCGCTCGCCGCGCCCACCCCCGAACTCGTCGAACTCCACCGCCACCAGCGACGCCTTCGCTTGGCCGCGCAGCCGCGGAATCACCCAGGCGTACGGGTCGGCCTCTTTGTGGTGGTAGATCGAGCGGTGCACAAAGTACTCGCGCATCTGCCACCACTCGCCCTCGTCGCGCAGGAAACGGCTCAGACCCTCCGGGTCGGCGGGGGTCACCAGCAACCGGTCGAGTTCGGCGTCCAGATCGGCTCCGCCGGGCACGTCCTCGCGCAGCGCCCGCAGGAACCGCTGTTCCAGCGCGGCGCGCAGACCCAGCAGGCCCGGATCCCATTCCCAGCCCGCGTCGACCGTCGTGAAACCGTGATAGTGCAGCTCGTAGCAGGTGTGCAACGCCAGATGCAGGTCCTCGCCGTACGGGTCCGCCGGACCCGGCTCCGGTACCGGATCGCGCCCGGGCGCACCGCGCAACAGCTCCACCACCGCCTCCGACAGCTCGCCGCGTGGGCGCGGCAGATCCTGTTTCGGGGCGCCTATCATCACCGTCATACCGGGCGCTTACCCCGGCCGGGCGCCCTTATCGCGGCGCCGCGCGGAAAGAATGCGGTGGCCGTCCCCACACTGTGGGGACGGCCACCGACGAGACGGACCTGCGGAGCTACCCGTTCGCCTTCTTGTACGCCTCGACGACCTCCGCGGAGATCCGTCCCCGCGCCGAGACGTCGATGCCGTTCTTGCGCGCCCACTCCCGGATCACCGTGGCCTGTTCCCGATCGGTCGCCGACCGCAGGGCACCGCCGCGGCCGCCGCGGCGCGCGCGACCGATCTTGCGGGCATACGGAACCCATTGTTCGAAGAATCCGCGCAACTGACCGGCATTCTCCGCCGACAAGTCCATCTCGTAGGCCACGCCGTCAACGGCGAAAGACACGGTTTCCTCGGCCTGAGACTTGCCGTCGTAGTCATCGACCAGTGTGACGACGACCTTGCGTGCCATAGAGATAATCCCTTCACGGTTACCGAGCGCGTGCAGTCGAAAAAACAATCGTAGCCAGTAGATAACAGATCGGTTCCACCCCCGGAACACCGGGGTCCCCTGCCGGCGCGCGGGACGCGACGCAGCGGACGATTCGCCGCGGGCGGCCGCTGCGCCATCACATAGTGCACGCGCACGCGGCCGAACGGCAAACGCCGCATCGACCGCGGCACGGCCTACCGCCTGCCGCTGCATCTGGCGAAGCAGGCAGGCGCGCGGCCACTTCCCCACTCCGCACCGGCACGAGACGATCACCGCACGGGCGGGAACAAGGTCTGCGGCGGCCCGCCGCGGGGCGCAACTTTCACTGAATGAACGATTCCGCGAGTCCGACTTCGTGGTTCCCGTCCTGGCCGTTGCGCACACTTCACAGGGGACCGCGGGTGCGGTCGGTGTGCGCGGAGCAGAAAAAAGCGGTGCATGAGCATTCGGTGTTCGATCCGCGGCCGCTCGACGCATCGAAGGCGGACCCGAATCGCGATCAGCTGTTGTCGCCGACGTGATTCGCCGCGCACTCCGCAATTTCTCGTCCCGGCGTCCGGGTTCGCGCGCACCGCACCGGGTCACTCGATCCGGCGTAGCCTTCGCCTGCCCGGAATCGACGCCATTCGCGCGCCCGGGTTTCTTTTCCGCCGGGCGGCATCACCGTCGCGGGTCGATGCCGCCGGTCGGTCCTCTCGTTCGACGAAATATCGGAGTACCCCTTCCATGAGTATTCCTCGGCCGCTGGGCATGCCGGCCCAGCCCGTGCGCGTCCCCCTCGCCGGAACTGCTAGCTGCGTCCGACCGTCCCGCTGGAACCGCACCACCGGCTACACCGCCGCCGTGCCGTATCGCGCTCCCGCCGGGCTCGAGCCTCCCAGTTTTCGCACGCCAGGGCCGGGCATCGCCCGATGGCACGGCCCGCCCGTCGTGCGGATCGGGCGGATGCGGAGCGACGCCGTGACCACAGGGATCCGCCTGTGGCGCCGGATGATTCGTCAGGACGACGGTGCGTCACCGTACACGGTCAACCAGATGGCCCGCCCCAGCGCCTCCGCGAGTGCGTCGTCGGTGACCCCCGACCCGGAAGAGAAGCTCGCCGCGATCGCCCGCTCCACCATCGAGGTGAGCACGATGGCGGTGGCCTGCGGGTCGATCGCCGGACTGATCCTGCCCTCGGCCCGGTCGGTCTCCAGCCGCGATCGCACCACCCGCACGAACGAGGCGACCCGGCCACGCCAGTACGCGCCGACGTCGCGGTCGTAGGCGGCCACCTCGCTCAGCGCCAGCAGCAGGGATCGGTGCTCGCGGAAGCCGGCGATCATGGTTCGCACGGCCGCGACCACACCGGCCTGCCGCCCGGTGTGCTCGGTGACCCACCAGCGCTCGGCGGCCTCGAACAGATCCGCCGTGGCCAATTCGGCCATCCGGATCAGCAGCCGGCTCTTGTCCGGGAAGTACCGGTAGAACGTCGATCGCGCCGACTGCGAGGCGGCGGCGATCCGGTGCACGGCGATCTCGGTGTAGGGCGTGCCGTCGGCGAGCAGTTCCTCCACCGCGGCCAGGACACGCCGCTCGAACTCCGCGCGCCGGTCGTCGACCGGTTTCCGCGCGTTCCTGGGGACTCGGGTCAGCGAGGGCATCCGGTTCCTCTCCGCGGCGCGACGGCCGTCTCGGTCGGCTGTGCCGGTCGGTTGCGTCCCACCATGGCGTCCATTCTGCCGACACGGCACCGATATTGACATTCGGACGCGCACCGCTCACCATCGATCGGACACAGTGTCCGAGACTATGTGACCGAGGTGTTCGGGCATGCGCGGATCCCCTTCTCCGGCAATCGAGTACACCGATGTGGTGGTCGTCGGCGCGCGCTGCGCGGGCTCCGCGGCCGCCATCGCGTTCGCCCGCGCGGGCCGGGACGTCGTCGCGCTGGACTCGGCGCGTTTTCCCTCCGACACCCTCTCGACCCATCTGCTGTGGCCCGCAGGCCTGGCCGAACTGCGCCGCGCCGGAGCGCTCGAGCGCGTCCTTCGGCTCGGCGCGCCCGCACTGACCACGGCCTTCGCCGACGGCGACGGCGTCGCGGTCCGCTCGTCGTTCGCGCCGGTGGACGGCATCGACCACGCGATGTGCGTGCGGCGGACCGGACTGGACGCCGCGCTCGTGGCCACCGCGGTCGAGGCCGGAGCGCGGATCCGGGAGGGCGTGCGGGTCACCGATCTGCTGTGGTCCGGCGGGCGCTGCGCCGGTGTCCGCTACAGCGCGGGCGGCGGCGAGCACGAGCTGCGCGCCCGCCTGGTCGTCGGGGCCGACGGCCGCCGCAGCACGGTGGCCAGGCTCGTCGGCGCCACCCGGCCCCGGTTGTCCGCGCCGAGCGGGCGCGACTGCTACTTCGCGTACTGGCACGACGGCGCGGCCGACCAGCGGCACATCGCCGCGCAGTGGCGCCGCGGTCCCGATCTGGGCACCGCGTTCCCCTGCGACGACGGCTTGCTGCTGAGCCTGGTCCAACCACCCGCGCAGCCCGGCGGACCGGGCGCGGGACGCGCCGAACTCCGATACCAGGAAGCCATCGAGCGGCTACCGGGACTGCGGCTGCGGCTGCGCGACTGCCGCAGAGTCGGGCGGGTGCGCGCGGCCACCGGCCTGTCCTCCTATTTCCGGCGCTCGACCGGGCCGGGCTGGGCGCTGGCGGGTGACGCGGGCCATTTCAAGGACCCGGTGACCGCGCAGGGCATCCGCGACGCCTTGCGTTACGGCCGGTTGCTCGGTGAACTCGCCGCGCCGGCCCTCGACGACACCGAGCATCTCGACACCGTCCTGACCGCATGGCAACAGCTGCGCGATCGCGAGTGCCTCGGCGTCTACCAGTGGACCAATCGCCTGGCCAGGGGCACGGCGATGCGCCCGCTGGAAATCGAGCTCTACCGCAGGGCCGCGGGCGACCCGGCATTGGCCGACCGGGTCACCGAAGTCTTCTCCCGCACCGTGGAACCGAAGGACGTCTTCACTCCCGCCCGCGCCGCCCTGTTCGCCGCGGGAGCGCTGCGCGAGTCCTGGCGGGCGCCGTGGCCCGTCCTCGCCGACCTGGCCGGCGAATGCCGCGACGCGGTCTCCGAACTAAGGGAAGCCCGCGCCTTCACGCGCACCGGTTCCGCCGAAGCCATCCCGTCCCGCCCGCCGCGGGACACTCTCGCGGCATCTTCAGGAGATCGACATGCATGACCCGCGTCCCCGGCCGACCATCGACCTCACCCGCCGCGACCTGCTGCGCGGCGCGCTCGCGGCCGGCGTATCCGTCGCCGCCGCCGCGCAGGCACACGCCGCGCCACCGGAAGCCCGCCGAACGCCCGGATTGCGCACCGGCGGGAAGTCGGTCGCAATCCTCGGCGGCGGAGTCGCCGGGCTGTCGGCCGCCCACGAATTGATCGAACGCGGATACGAGGTCACCGTCTACGAACCGGCGTTCCTCGGCGGCAAGGCGCGCAGCATGGGCGTGCCTGGCACCGGCACCGACGGCCGCGCGGACCTGCCAGGGGAGCACGGCTTCCGATTCTTCCCCGGCTGCTACCAGAATCTGCCGGACACCATGCGCCGGATTCCGTTCCCCGGCAATCCCGATGGCGTGGCGGGCAACCTGGTTCGCGTCGAGGGCACGGTCGCGGGTTTCCGCGGCAGGCCGCCGCTGTTCGCGCCGGTCGAATTCGGCGGCCTCGATCAGCTGACACCGCAGCGCATCCAGAACACGCTGATCGGCGCGTTCGGGTTCATCCCCGAGCTGCCCCCGGCCGAACTGGCGTTCTTCGCCAAGCAGATGACCGTGTGGTTCACCTCGTGTACCGAACGGCGGTTCGGGCAGTGGGAATACGTGACGTGGGAGCAGATCCTGCGTGCCGAGGGCAAATCGGCGGCCTATCGCGAATACCTGGTCAGCGCCCTCACCCGGATCACCGTCGCGGCCAAACCCCAGTTGAGTTCGGCCCGCACGATCGGCACCATCGGTGAGGCCCTCGTGCTGGCCGGCACCGGGGCGATCCCGCAATATTCGGCCGGTATCGACCGTATCCTCAACCGCCCCACCAACGAGGCCTGGATCGATCCCTGGGTGACGTATCTGCGGTCGCGGGGCGTGCGATTCGCTCTGGGACAGCGGGCGACGCGGCTGGAGTTGCGGGACGGCCGGATCGCCTCGGCCACAGTGACCGGCACCGACGGCCGCTCCACCGCGGTCACCGCGGACTGGTATCTGTGCGCCATGCCCGTGGACAAGGCGGTCGGGCTGCTGAGCGACGAGATCATCGACGCGGACCCGCATCTGGCGGGAATGCGCGAACTCAGGACCGACTGGATGGTCGGCATCCAGTACTACCTCGCCCGCCCGACCGAACTGCCGGAAGGCCACATCGCCGCGCTGGGCTCGCCCTGGGCGCTCACCGCCCTGCGGCAGGCGCCGATGTGGGTCGGCGACTTCGCCGCGCGATACGGCGACGGCACGGTGCGCGAATGCCTTTCGGTGGACATCTCCGACTGGGACTCCCCCGGCATCCGATTCCACCGGCCCGCCAAGCAGTGCACCGCCGACGAGATCGCCGAAGAGGTCTGGGCCCAGCTGAGCGAATGGCTCAACACCGGCACGGGCTGGCTGCGCCCCGAGGACATCCGCTCCTGGCATCTGGACCCGGGGATCACGTGGACCGCGAGCGGCATCCACAACGAAACCCCGCTGCTGGTCAATACCGTCGGCTCCTACGACCACCGCCCTGAGGCCCGCTGCGCCGTCGCCAACCTGTTCTTCGGCGGCGACCACGTGCGCAACAACATCGACCTCGCCACCATGGAGGGCGCCAACGAGTCCGGGCGCGCCGCCACCAACGCGATCCTCGATGCCGCCGACGACCCCGCGCCCCGCGTCCCGGTCTTTCCCCTGGTATCCCTGCCGGTCTTCGACCCGTTGAAACGCATCGACGCCGACCGCTACCGCGCCGGACTGCCGCATCTGCTCGACGTGTGACCAGGCGGGCGGAGCCGGCCGGATGACCGAGCCGACGCGGCGCGGGAGGCAGCCGGATCAGGACGCCTCGGCGGCGGTCGTGCTCGTGGTGGTCAGAATCGTGTGTGCGACGAGCCGGGGGTCGTCGATCATCGGCACGTGGCCGGTGTCCGGCAGAACGGAGAACGCGGCCTCGGGCAGCCGGGTCCGCGCGATCGGCAAGTGAGTCTGTGCGGGCAGCACACGATCGTGCTCCGACCAGGCCACCGTGACCGGGCACGGCAGCGGGTCCAGCGCGGCGATCTGCTCGTCGGTGCCGAGCAGATCGGCCGTGACGGTGCAGCCGAGCAGGTCACGCAGGAAGGTCATGGCCTGCGCCGCGTCGGCGCGGTCTCCGTGGACGGCGATGTTGCGCAACGCCGCTCGCCGCACCGCCGCGCTGCGCAGGCCCACCGGGGCGAGGAAACCCAGCAGCCGCCCCGTGATCACCTCGCGGGCGATGCGGCGGGTGGCGGCCGTACGGCTTCGGTCTCCGGCTTCCCAGAAACCCGCGGGCGAGAGCGCGCACACGGTCTCGGCTCGGCCGCGCCGGGCCAATTCGATCGCCATCCAGCCGCCCAGCGAATTGCCCGCGACGTGTACCCGCCGCAATCCCAGCGCGTCCAACCGGCGCTCGATGTCGTCCACCAGGTGCTCGACCCGCGCCGGCCGCCGCAGGGCGGGCGGACCACCGCGATGCCCGACCGCGGTCGGGGTGATCACCTCGTGGCGCGCGGCGAGCAAGGGTGTGACGTGATCCCACACCCGTTCGGACATCGTGACTCCGTGCAGCAGAACGAGCGGGGGCTTGCTGGGCATTGGCGTCCCTTCGAATTCGTGGTGCGGTCTCGAAGGTGGATACCACAATCTCGCCTATGGTTGCAGCGGAAACCCCTACTTCACCGCGCGATTGCCGGGGTTTGCTCCCCGGAATGCTGCTTCGCTCCGACGGTGTCGCCACCGCCCCGGTATCCCCCGCACCGACACACCATGAATTCCGCGTGCCGGAGTTGTGAAGCACCACAATGTCTCCGGCGCGCGGAAGCATCGGGCCCGGAGATGTCCCCCACCGAATCCGGCCCGGCCGAGCATGTTCAAGCCCGGTGAACGGATCGTCCGGCAGCGCGGGATGTCCGCCTACCGAGGCGCGCTTCCCGGTCCGGGATACCGACAGCAACCGGGCGCGGTGCCGCGGATCGCAGCACGTGGTTCGCGTCGGCTACCGCGAAGCACGACCCGCGGGGAATGGCGAGACGCTCGAGCACCCGGAGGCCGCCGCGCCGCCGGCCAACGGGACGCGGCGCCGCCGGGGTGCTCGAACTGCTCGCGCGCCGCCCCGACCCGGGCGCGAAGTGTCCGCCCGGGTCAGACCGCTTCCGGACGCCAGGTGGCGATCGCCCAGATCACGACGATGTTCAGCGCGATGACCAGGATCGACCATGCCGGGTAGTACGGCAGCCACATGAAGTTCGCCAGGATCGACAGGGCCGCCAGGCAGATCGCCACCACCCGCGCCCAGGTCGCGCCGGTCATCAGGCCCAGCGCCGCGATGACCAGCAGGATGCCGAGCACGATGTGGATCCAACCCCACGTCGTGGTGTCGAACTTGTAGACGTAGTCGGCGCCGACGACGATGAGCTCGTCCTCGGCGACGGCCGAGATCCCCTCGAAGATCGACAGCACCCCCACGGTCAGCAACAGGATCGCGGCCGCGATGGACGTGCCCGCCGCGATGCCACGGCGGACGGGGTGTGACTCCGGTTCGGTCATGTGCGTCATCGGTCGCCCCCTTTCTCGGGAAGTAATAGACGCCTTCCGAATCTCCACCAGTCGCCCCGTCCGGCACTTCACCCGTTTCGGGTGACTCCCATATTCCGCGATCGCGCGAAATGAAAATTCCATAACGACGACACACGATCTGATCGAGCGGAGTTCGTACCGGGTAAGTTCCGCTACCGAGGCGCGGTAGTGATCTGTCAGCACACGGCCCGGGAGGCACGGTGACCACATCGCACGTCCCCGCTCTACGCCGCATCCCGGCCGCGGCGGGATACGCTGCCGAGATACCGGCGTTGCCGTTCACTCCGATACCCCGGCCCGATCTGTACGCCGCCGCCGACAACATGACGGGCACCGGGCACGTGCTGCTGATCCACGCTCCCGCCGGGACCGGGAAATCCGTACTGGCGGCCGCCTGGGCAGCCCGGCAGGCCGCGCGCGGATCCGAGGTCGCCTGGTTGACCGTCACCGAGCAGCTCGACGAGGTGACGTCGCTGTGGGCGGTCCTGCACGCCCGGTTCGACATCGCGGCGATCACCGAGCCCGGCTCACCGACCACGTACGCCGCGGCGCTCGCCGAGACGCTGGCCGCGCGGACGACGCCGACGGTCCTGGTGGTCGACGACGCGCATCTGCTCACCGATCCGGCCGCGCTGGCCGTCGTCGAGAACTTCCTGCTCCACGCGCCGCCCACCGTCACGACGGTGCTGTGCGCCCGCTTCGCCCCGCCGATACGCTGGCACGCCCTCGAACTCCACGCCCGGCTGACCCGCTGGGGGGCAGGCGAACTGGCCTTCACCGCGGACGGGATCGACGCGCTGTGCCGCGACCACGGGTGCCGACTCACCGCCGCTGAGCTCGACGCGCTCGACACCATGACGCGGGGCTGGGCCGCGCTCGTGCGCATCGCCGCGAGCCATATGGCCGCCGCGACCGGCGATCGCACCGCTGCGCTCGCCGCGCTCGCTCGCCCGGCGCGCGCGGTCGCCGATTTCCTGCACGGGGAACTGATCGAGGCACTGCCGCCTGCGCTGCGCCGGTTCCTCACCGACACCAGCGTTCCGATCGCGTTCACCGAGCAGCTCGCCGACGAACTCGTGGGCGGCGGTGCGGGGCAGGCACTGCAGGAACTGGACCGGGCCGGCTTCCCGATCGACGCGGTCGTGCGCGACGGCGACGTGTGGTTCTCCTGTCCTCCGCTGCTGCGCGCGTATTTCCTGGCCGAAGCCCGGCGCCTCGGACCGGATGTCTGCGCGCAACTGCACCGCCGGGCGGCCCGATGGCTGCGGTCCGCGGGGCTGCCCGAGACCGCCCTGCCGCATCAGCTCGCGGGCGCCGACCACGACCAGCTGTGCGAATTCTTGTCGGCGTCTGCGCTGCGGATGGTTCTCGACGGCACGGGCCCGACGCTGTTCGATCAGCTGGCCCGCTCGGCGCCCGCGTTGCTCGACGACCCGTTCCTGTGGTTGGTGCGCGTCGTCGACGCGGTCGTCGCGGGCAGCGCCGCCGCAGCGGTGGCGTGCCTGGACACCGCGGCGGCGCGGCGCGCGGCCAAGGTCTCCTTCGCCGCGCCCGAGCGGCTGGACGCGCTGACCCTCGCCGCGACCATCGACGTCGCGGCGACCACCGGCGCGGTCTTCCCGGAGTTTCCGGAGGACCTCGCGCCGACCGGCGACCCCGATCTCGACGCCTACACCGAGATCCAGATCGCCACCGCCTTCGTCGCAGGCGGCGCCGTCACGCGGGGGGAACAGCTGCTGCATTCCGGACTGGCGCTGGCCGAGCACGCGGGGCGGCCCCGCCTGGTGCTGCGTGCGCTGACCCGGCTGGCGTTCGCCGCCGACGCCGTCGACGCCGCCACCGCGATGCGGGCGCGTGCGGCACGCGCGCTGGCGGTCGCGGAGGAACACGGGCTGCTGGAGAGCACCGACGCCGTCCAGGCGACCGCCGTGGCCGCCTACGGCGCCTACCTGCAAGGTGAGACGCCCGGTGCGGCGCAGGTCGCGTCCGTGCTCACCGAGCGGGTCGATCACGACGGATCACACGGTCCGGTCGCGGGCCGGCGCGGCCACGTCATCGGCCGCCTGCTCGACCTGGAACAGGCGGAGGAGCAGTCGGCCGCGGTCGACGCGCTGCGCCGCAGCCTGCTGGCCCTGCTGGAGCACACGGCGGTGCCCGCCACCACCGGCAGCCTGATCCTGCCGGTGGTGTGGGCGCTGCTGCGCGTGCACGATGCCAGGACGGCCCAACTGCTGGTCGAACGCGCCCGCGGCATCGTCGGCGAACTGCCCGAGGTGCGGCTGGCCGACGCGGCACTGCACGCGGCCGCCGATCGTCGCAAGGCGACCTGCGCGGTGCTCGAACCACTGCTGGACCGCGCGGGCGATCTGCGCCCGGTCAGCGCGGTCACCGGGTGGCTGCTCTACTCCGCGGCGCAACACGAGTCACGGGCTCCGGCCAGGGCCCTCACCGCGTTGGAGAACGCGTTGGGTTCCGCGACGCCGCACCGGCTGCTGCGGCCGTTCCTCGACGTGCCGGCCGCGATGCCTTTGCTGGACAGCTACGCGGGCCGTCTCGGCCGGGCGGAGAGCTTCGCGGAGGCGATCCGGCGTCATCCCGCGGCGCGCCGCAGACCCGCCTACCCCGCCTTGACCCACACCGAGATGACCGTGCTCAAGCAGTTGCCCTCCGGCCGCACCGCCCAGCAGATCGCCGAGGACCTCGGGGTCTCGGTCAACACCGTGAAGACGCACCTGCGCGGCATCTACGGCAAGCTCGGCACCAATTCCCGGGTCGACGCGCTGCACCACGCGCGCCGCGGCGGCCTGCTCTGACGTCGCGACCGGACTTCCCGCCGCCGGGCGCGGCTCTACGCTGAGGTATGGCCCTCTCACGCCGGGAACTGTTGCGCGTCGGCACCGCCGGGTCGGCCGCGGTCCTGGCCGGCGCCGCGGCGGCGAGCAGCGCCCGTTTTCCCGCCCCGCGCCGGCTCGGCGATCCGTTCTCGCTCGGCGTCGCGTCCGGCGATCCGGCTCCCGACGGTGTGGTGCTGTGGACGCGGCTGGCCCCGGACCCGCTGGCGCCGGACGGCCTCGGCGGCATGCCGGTGGACCCGGTGACGGTCGACTACGAGGTCGCCGAGGACGAGTACTTCCGCCGAGTCGTGGCGCGCGGATCGGCGGTGGCCACCCGCGCGCTCGGCCACAGCGTGCATCCGGAGGTGCACGGACTCGCGCCGGATCGCTGGTATCACTACCGGTTCCGGGCGGGTTCGGCCGTCTCGCCGATCGGGCGCACCCGCACCGCCCCCGCGCCCGGTCGAGCCTTGGCGCGGTTGCGCTTCGCCTTCGCCTCCTGCCAGTCCTGGAGTTCGGGCTACTACACCGCCTACGAGCACATGAGCCGCGAAGACCTGGATCTGGTGGTGCATCTGGGCGACTACATCTACGAGCGAGCCTGGTCACGCGGGCGGGCCGGCGTGGCGATGGGTCCGCATTTCCGCGACGAAGCCGTCGATCTGCCCGGCTACCGGCTGCGCTACGCGCTCTACAAAGCGGAGCAGCCGCTGCGCGCCGCGCACGCCGCGTTTCCGTGGCTGGTCACCATGGACGACCACGAGATCGACAACAACTGGGCCGGCGAGGAGCCCGGCATCGGTCTGGACATCTGGCGGGTGCCCGCGCTGTTCCGAAGGCGCCGCGCCGCCGCCTTCCAGGCCATGTACGAGCACCAGCCGCTGCGCTTGGCGCAGTTGCCGTCCGCGGCGGGCATCCGCCTGCACCGCCGTTTCCGGTTCGGCGACCTCGCGGAGATCACGATGCTCGACACCCGCCAGTACCGCACGCCGCAGGCCTGCGGCGGCGCCGTGGTCAGCGGCTGCGCCGAGCGGTTCTCCCCCGGCCGCACGATTCTCGGTGCGGCACAGCGCGATTGGCTGATCGACGGCCTGACCCGGTCGCCGGCGCGCTGGCAGGTTCTCGGCAATCAGGTGGGCATGAGCCAGAACGACTCCGATCCGGGTCCCGGGGTCAGCGTCTCCACCGACGCCTGGGACGGCTACGTCGCCGACCGCAACGCCGTGCTGGGCGCCGCCGCGGCCCGCGGGGCGGGAAACCTGGTGGTGATCACCGGCGACCGGCACGAGAACCAGGCCGCCGACCTGCGGCGTGACTACTCCGATCCCGGATCACCGGTGGTGGCCGCGGAATTCACCGGGACCTCGATCACCAGCAACGGCGACGGAACCGATCTGAGCGACAAAGGCCGCCGTCTGCTCGCGGCCGATCCGGACGTCAAATTCTTGAACGCCCAGCGCGGGTACGTCCGGGTGGAACTCGACCATCGAGTATGGCGCAACGATTTCCGCGTGGTGCCCTATGTGCGCCATCGCGGCGCGCCGATCCACACCCGCGCCAGTTACGTGGTCCAGGACGGCGTTGCGGGTGTCACCGAGGCGTGGACTCCCGGCCACACCCCCGCCCCGCCGTCGGCGCCCGATGCGGTGAGCCGCGCCGACGCCGAGCACGGCCCGCGCTGACTTCACCCGCCCCGCTTCACCCCGCCGACTCCGCGCGCAAGACCAGCACGGTGATCTCACTCGGCGCGAACACGCGCAACTGCGGCCCCCAGAATCCCGTGCCCCGGCTGGTGTAGAGCTGGGTGCGCTCGCCGTGGCGGCTCAGCCCGGCGACGACGGGCTGCTCGAGGCGGACCAGATAGTGGAACGGCCAGATCTGGCCACCGTGGGTGTGGCCGGAGATCTGCAGCGCCACACCGGCGGCCACCGCCTGCGCGATCTGTCTGGGCTGATGGGCGAGCAACACGACCGGTACGTCCGGGTCCGCGCCCGCGAGCGCTGCGGGCAGGTCGGGGCCGTGCCCGGTCAAGCCGACACCGGTGGGGTCGTCGATGCCTGCGATCACCAGCCGATCGCCGCCGCGGCGCACCACCTCGTGCTGGTTGTGCAACGGCTGCCAGCCGAGCGAGGTCATGTGCTGGATCCAGCCTTCGGCATCGCCGAAATACTCGTGATTGCCGGTGATGTAGAACCGGCCGAGTTCGGCCTCCACCTTGCCGAGCGGGTCGACCTGCGCGCGCCGCTTCGCCACCGATCCGTCGGCGAGGTCGCCGGCGTGACAGGCGATGTCGGGTCGTTGCGCGTTGACCACCTCCACCACGCGTTCCGACCAGCGCAGCCGGTCCAGCGCGGCGTAGTGGGTGTCGGTCACGACGACCATGCGCAGTCCGTCGAGCGCGGAGCCGAGACCGGGAATCGACACCTCCACCGTGCGCACCCTCGGCACCCGGCGCGCCTCGATCACACCCCACACCACCAGCACCGTCGCGACCGCGAGCACGCCGACGGCCACGATCCGGGAGCGAGCCGGGTCGCCGACGCCGGCGACCGTCAATCCCGCGCGCGCCAGATTGCCCAGCACCGACCAGCTGAACAGCACCCACATCACACCGAGCACAGTGTCGCCGACGATCGAGGCCGCGTCCGACTGCGCGGGCCCGTGACCCAGATACATCGCCGCGGGCAGGCCCGCGAACCCGAGCAGGAACAGCGCCGAACCAAGCCAGAACAGCGGACCGGATTCATCGGTGGTCGCGGCCACCAGCGTCCACCAGGGCAGCAGGAACAAGACAGCGGGAATCGCCAGGAACAAGATCAGGCGGGGCACATACTTCAAGAGGGCTCGTCCTCGTGCGCGGGTGTAGCGCGCGGTCCCTCTCCGGCGCCATGGGCGCTTCCGACCATAGCAGCGGTCATGCCACGCCGAGCCGCTCGGCGGCGACGGCGAGATCCTTGTCCCCTCGGCCGGACAGGCACAGCACGATCAGCGAGCCCGCGGGGATCTCACCACGGTCGGCCATCTCCATCAGGTGGCCGACGGCGTGGGCGGATTCCAATGCGGCGAGGATGCCTTCGGTGTGGCTGAGCGCCTGCATGCCCCGCAGGGCGACCGCGTCCGTCGCGGCTCGATAGGTCACCCGGCCGCTGTGCTTCAGATGGCTGAGCTCCGGCCCGACCCCCGGATAGTCCAGTCCCGCCGCGATACTGTGCGTCCGCGCGATCTGGCCGTCCTCGTCCTGCAGCAGATAGCTGTAGGAGCCGTCGATCTCGCCGGGGCTGCCCATGCACAGGGTCGCCGCGTGCTCGCCGGTGTCCACCCCCAATCCGGCCGCTTCGACGCCGATCAGCCGGACCTGCGGGTCGTCGGCGAACGGATGGAAGACCCCGATCGCGTTGCTGCCGCCGCCCACACAGGCCAGGACGTAATCGGGCAGTCTGCCTTCGACGCGCGCGATCTGGGCCCTGGTCTCGGTGCCGATCACCGTCTGGAAGTCCCGCACGATCCGCGGATACGGCGCGGGCCCGGCCGCGGTCCCGAACAGGTAGTAGGTGGTGTCCACGCTGGCCACCCAGTCGCGCACCGACTCGCTGATCGCCTCCTTCAGCCGTCGCGAGCCGATGTCGACCGGCCGCACCTCGGCGCCGAGCAGCTTCATCCGCATCACGTTCGACGACTGACGGCGCATGTCCTCGGTTCCCATGTACACCACACAGGTCAATCCGAGCATCGCCGCCACCGTCGCCACCGCGACGCCGTGCTGTCCCGCGCCGGTCTCGGCGACGATCCGCTTCTTGCCCATCCGCCGGGCCAGCAACGCCTGCCCGATGGCATTGTTGATCTTGTGGGCGCCGGTGTGGGCCATGTCTTCGCGCTTGAGATACACCCGGACGCCCGGCACGCCCAGCAACCGTCCGAAGCGCCGTACCTGATGCAGCAGCGTCGGCCGACCCACCCGGTCCCGCAACAGCTCTCGGTACTCGGTGACGAAGCCGGGGTCCTCCCGCGCCAGGCGATAGGCGTCCTCCAGGTCCAGCAGGGCGGCCATCAGGCCCTCGGGAACGAATCTGCCTCCGAACACGCCGAACCGGCCACGCTCGTCGGGAAACATCTCGTGCCGGGATGCGCTCACCGCCACGTCAAGGTCAATCCTCATCAACACCAACGCTTTCACCGCCAAAGAGCCGACGGGTCAGTCTGTTCCGCTAGCGCTAGCACAACCCGACAGGTTGGCAACGACCGAGTTAACAGACTAAATCGGTCGGATGGCTAAGGTCTTCTCACTGGTGGAGGCCCTCGGCGCGGGATGCCCTGGCGCGTGGCTACCGGTCGGCAGGCACCGTGGCGGAGATCTGGGCGACCAGCTGCCACGGACGCTTGGTGTCGGTGGTGGCCTTGCCGCTGGTGAGGATGGCCCCGGACAGCCCGCGAGCCGGGTCGGCCCAGCCGTACTGGGTGGTCAATCCGCTACGCCCGAAGTGCGATCCGGTGTCGCGGCCGAATTTCGACCTGCGCCCGCCGAGTTCGAATCCGGCTCGGCTGACGCGTCCGGCGACGCCGGGTATCCAGCGCGCCGGGCGCACCGCCTCGGCCAACGTCTCCGGCCGGATGATGCGCCTGCCGTCCGGTGCGCCGCGGGTGAGGATCTCGTAGAACCGCGACAACTCCGCCGCGGTGGTGACCAGATTGCCCGACGGCAGTTCGGCGGTGAGGAAGGCGTCGGTCGCCGAGCGCGATGCCCGGTCCATTCGCCCGCCGATGGCCTTGCGCGCCAGGTAACTCGCCGTGCGCGACGGCGCCGGACCGGTCTTCACGCTCGGCACGACTTCGCCCACATCCTCCGGATGCACACCGAAATTGGTCCAGCGGAAACCGAACGGCTCCAGCACCTGCTCGGCGAGGTGCTCGCGCAGCCGCTTGCCGGTGGCCCGCTGCACCAGCAGCCGCAGGATCAACCCGATGGTCAGCGCGTGGTACACGCGGAACCGTCCCGGCTTCCAGCTCGGGACCAGATCGGCCAGCCCGCGCACGGCCAATTCCTCGTCGAGCACCAGATCGACGCCTCGGTATGGCGGTGGGACGAACGGGATCCCGGCCGAGTGCGAAAGCACGTCACCGATCGTGATGGCGGCCTTGCCGTTGGCGGCGAACTCCGGGATGTACACGGACACCGGCTCGTCGAGGGCGAACGCGCCCTGTTCGACGAGCATGAACATCAGCGCCGCGGCCACGCCCTTCGCGGTCGAGAAGCCGCAGAACGGCGTCTCCGGAGTGGCCTGCACCTTGACCGCGTCGGGTCCGTCCTCCGGCGCGTTGCCCCAGCCGTGACCGATGGTGCGGTTGAGCACGATCTTCCCGTCACGGCGCAGGCAGACCTGGATCGCCGGGGTGGTGCCGAGGCGGTACCACGCCTGCACCGACGCCCACAGCGATTCCACGTCGGCGCGGCCGATCCCGGTCGCGGTGGGTTCGTCTTCGTGACCTCGGGTCGTCACGGCCTCCAGGTCGTCGACGATCGCCACCCTTCCGGCGGTTGGTGCGCTCACCCGGCCAGCTTATCGGCCGGCCGAGGATGTCGCCGCCGCGCGGGCGGGGCGGTCGATGTCATCAGCGGCCGCTCAGCCAGCTCTCCTTCAGCTTCGCGTGGTTGTCCCACCAGGCCTGGACGACGGCAGGGTCGGCATTCCAGGGTGGCGGCGGCGACTCGCCCGGGAACAGGAAGGTGTCGTCGGGGACGGCGGCGGTTGTCGGTTCCGGGTACTCCGTCGAGGTGCGCGGGTGCGGCGGCGGCTGCTGCTCGGCGGGCGGCGGTCCGGGGGGCATTGGTATCGGCGGGGCGGGCAATTGAGCATGCGCGTTCGCGGGAGGCGGCGGCGGCACCGGCGGTTCGGGATACGGCTCGGGAGTGGCGGCCGCCTCCGGCACCACGGAGATGGGCGCCTGCTCGACCGCAGGAGCGGGGGCCGCCTGCGCCGGATTCGGGTCGACCGGCTGGGTGGCGGTGGCGGCCGCCGCTCCACCGATCTCGGCGTCGGCCGGACGGTCGTCCCGTGCCTGCGCGACCGCGATCGCGGCGCCGCCGAGCAGCGCGGCGACGGCGGCCCCGGCCAGGATCACCCGGCCGCCGTGCTTGCGATCGGCCGCTGCCGGTTCCGCCGCCGCGCCCCGGAACGGAGCCGCGACGACCAAGGCCGCACCGTAAGCGGCGGCGTTGGCATGGTCGGGCGCCGTGACGACCGGCGCGTCGAGCCCGGCTCGCAATGCGGAGACGACCTCCGGATCTCCCGCCGACGAGCCGCACAGCACCACGGCGTCGGGCAGTACCCCGGCTGCTTCCAGAGCGGGCCTGATCCGGTCGGCCGCCGAACCCGCGGTCTCCGCGTCGACGACACCGGACGACCAGGATCCGGACAGCAGGATTTCCTCTCGATTCGGCGCGGCCACGAGATACGACGTGTGGTAGCCGACGACCTCCATCACCAGCAGGGTGTCGTCCTCGGCCAGTCCGGGCAGGTCAGCGAGCAGCGCGAGCAGCGCCGTCTTGGTCGACACGAGCGACGACGAACGCCATGAGGCCGACGAGAGTTGCGAGACGATTGCCCGCCGTTCGGCCACGGTGCGGTAGGCGACCGCGACGTCATCGATTCGAGCGCCGGAGCCCGCGGCGGCGGTCAACGCGTCGAGCGCGGCGGCCACCGATGCGGCGGTGGAGTGCTCGACCGGCTGTTCGATCTCCCCCAGCACGGCGGGACGGGTGCCTCGCCGCGCCGTCGACGCGATCATCACCCCACGTACCACCGCCTGCTCCGCTGATATTCCGACTGTGGCCCTCATGAGATCACCTCTGCTCGACCGGTCCCGGTAAAGGTTCGTCACCGCGGTCGCCGGCGACCGGCCCCGGTCGGTGCACCGGGCCACCCATCCGCCGAGCGCCCACCGCACGAAATGGCGTCCTCGAAGGCCACTGACAGTGACTGGCCTCTTGGGCGCCGCTGGTAGATGCCACGCGATAGCTAACGACCACAATACGTCGGTTGACGCGGTCCGGATACGCCTTTGCGGCAGGCGTCGCGCGCTCGGGGGCACGGTCGTGGCCGCATCCATCGGCGCCACTCCGGCGGCGGTGTTCGAACCGATCCGATGGCGTGCGGAAGCGGCTGGTATCGCATGGCGATCGGCGGAGAAACACGGTTGGGGCCAGTGCTCGAAGACCTCTTCGAGCGCTTCGGCGGCTCGCCTGCACGCGGGTCGAGTCACGTCCGCGCCGCCCTCAGGCCGACAGACCCGAACGCAACCGCGGCCGACGTCGACGACGCCGCATTCACCCCGGGTTCCCCTCAGGGCTGGGGCGGGCCGTCGCCGGATGCGAGCCGGCTCGGGTGACAGCCGATGTCAGCCCGCCGGTGGCGGCGGGGGTGGCCCTGGCAGCGGGATGACGATGCCGAAGGGCAGGGTGATAGCGGGCGGCGGCGGGGGTGCCGGCTCCACGCCGCGTTCCGGTTCCGGTTCGGGTTCCGGCGCGGGCGGGGTGGTGGTGGCAGGTTCGGGGTGGCGTGGTGCGACGTCCCGCTGTGGGGCGTCCGGCGCGGGTACGGGGACGGTGGCCGCTTCCGGCTGCGCGCAGTCGACCGTTCCGGCGTCGGCGCTTCGCGGTTCGGCGTCGGCACCGTCGACGTCCGGGTTGCGCAGGTGTCCGGGGGCCGCACCGTATGTTTGCCCGGGCGCGAGGGGGATGCGGCCGGATTCCGGCTGTCCCGGTTGCGGCATCGGAGCGGGAATCGGTTGCACCAGGCAGGGATGCACCGGCTGGGGAGGCGGGCAGAAGATCCCGCACGGAATCGGCGGCAGACCGGGCAGCGTGATCATCACCTGTGTCTGTGTCTGCGTCTGCGGCCGTGGCGACGGCGGCGGCGTCGCCACCTCGGGCGCGGGCACCGTCGCGGTGACCGCGGTCATGTCGGTGCCAGGCCCCACCGGCGGCAACGACCCCGGCGCCACCAGATCCGGCGACACCCGCACCGGCGTCGGCGAACCACCCGTCCGATACGCCCGCGCCC
>NZ_JBIRYN010000004.1:0-596663 GCF_044389845.1 Nocardia sp. NPDC019323 | reverse complement strand
TGGTACTGCACTCGACAGGGTGTGGGAGAGTAGGACACCGCCGGAACATCCTTTCACGAAAGGCCCTCGACACAGTCGAGGGCCTTTCGTCGTTTCTGGAAAATTCCAGGAATTACTTGCCATGCCGGCCGGCGGTGAGCGCGGTCGTCAATTCGGCTGCCGTGCCGCGCGTCGCATCGATGAATTCGTCGCGTTCCACGCGCGTCGTCGCGGCACGCAGCGGTCCCAGCTGAATTTCGTAGGCCGCGGTGCCGCTCGCGTCGAAAACCGGGGCCGCGAGATAACTCAGCGGCAATATGTCGTCCGAATCCAATTCCGCCCGCGTGAAAGGCCGGGACGTGAGCGCGGCGAGCTGGCGAAGAGCGCGAGTACGCAGATGCGGTCGAAGCAATTCGGATCCGACCGCGCCGAGCAGATCGGCGAGAAGATCGACCATGCCCGCATCATCCGCGCGCGGCCGGAACACCGCGACCCCGCGTTCGTGCACCAACGCCAGCAGCGCACCCGCCATACGCTGATCCGCCCCGGTGGCAGTGCCCAGCCAGGTGTTCTGCTCATTCGCCGGACGCCACGGCATCACACTGGCCCCGGCGGGGAATTGCAGCGGAATGCGATGTCCCACCGGGATTCCCGGCACCACTCGGTCGACGCCGTGCCGGACGTCGAGCACGGTGAGCCGATCCGGTTCGATGCGGCTGAACGTGGCGCCGTAACCGGTCCGGGCGGCCAGGCCGGCGAGAAGTTCGCCCACGTCATGGGGAAGCGCGGCCCCGTGCAATCCCACCAGAGCCGGACCGATGCCGTAACCGCGCGCCGGATCGCGCACGACCCAACCGGCCGTATCCAATTCGGCCAGGATCGCGGTCGCGGTCGCGCGGGCTATGCCCAGCCGTTCGGCGATGCCTGCGACGCTGATCGGCTCCCCGGAAGTCGCCAGCAGCGACACGATATCGACGACGCGACGCGTCGGCGGCGACGCGGATCGGTCCGGCATGGCGGCAACCTCTTGTCCCGGCTCGGGTGAGCGACCTACGATGACGAATATTAGATCACAGACTGTCGAATATTCGTCAGTTCGACGGGTAGGGAGCGCCAATGATTCTGGATCTGTTCCGCATCGATGATCAGGTCGCCATAGTCACCGGCGCGGGTCGTGGCCTGGGCGCGGCTATCGCGGTCGCTTTCGCGGAGGCGGGCGCGGATGTCGTCATCGCCGCCCGCACCAAGAGCCAGCTCGACGAGGTTGCCGAGCGGGTCGCCGCCGCCGGACGGCAGGCGCACGTGGTGCCCGCGGATCTGAGCGACGCCGAGGTCACGGCGGCGCTCGCCGGGGCGGCTGTCGAACGCTTCGGGCGATTGGACATCGTGGTCAACAACGTGGGCGGCGCGCTGCCGTGCCCGCTGTTGGACACGACGCCGCAGGCATTGACGGAAGCCTTCGAATTCAATGTCACCAACGCGCACGCCCTGGTCAGGGCGGCGGTGCCGCGCATGCTCGAAACAGCAGGTGGCGGTTCGATTCTCAACATCACGTCCACGATGGGGCGGCTGCCAGGACGTGCATTCGCGGCATACGGCACCGCCAAGGCCGCTCTCGCCCACTACACCAAACTCGCCGCCCTCGATCTGAATCCGCGTATCCGGGTCAACGCCATCGCGCCGGGCTCCATCCTGACCTCCGCGCTGGAGGTGGTCGCCGCGAACGACGCCATGCGGGCGGAGTTGGAGTCGAAAACGCCGCTGCACCGGATCGGCGAACCCGAGGACATCGCCGCGGCCGCGCTCTATCTGGTGTCGCCCGCGGGGAAGTACCTCACCGGCAAGATTCTCGAGCCGGACGGCGGCTTGATCGTTCCCAACCTCGACCTCCCGATCCCGGACCTGTGACATGACATATCGCGTAGTGCAATGGGGCACCGGCAATGTGGGCAGGCATGCCCTGGCCGGCGTGATCGCCCATCCCGAACTGGAATTGACCGGCGTGTGGGTGTCCGGTCCCGCCAAAAGCGGCACGGATGCCGGAACGCTCGCGGGGCTGGATCATCCGGTGGGAGTCACCGCGACGACCGACGCGGACGCGTTGCTCGCGTCGCGTCCGGACTGCGTCGTCTACTGCAGCATGACCGACAACCGGCTCTTCGAGGCCGTGCAGGATCTGCAGCGCATCCTTGCCGCGGGGATCAATGTCGTCGCGTGTGCCCCCGTGTTCTTCCAGTATCCCTACGGTGTGCTGCCCGACGAGCTGCTGAAGCCGGTGGAAGAGGCGGCAGCGCAGGGCAATTCGTCGCTGTGGGTGAACGGCATCGACCCAGGTTTCGCCAACGACCTGCTGCCGCTCGCGCTCGCGGGGACCTGTCTGCGCATCGACCAGCTGCGCTGTCTGGAGATCGTGGACTACGCCAGCTACGACAATCGCGCGGTCATGTTCGACATCATGGGCTTCGGCAAGCCCATGGACGAGACGCCCATGCTGTTGCAACCCGGCGTGCTGTCGCTCGCCTGGGGCGGCACGGTTCGTCAGCTCGCGGCCGGGATCGGGGTCACCCTCGACGCCGTCACGCAGACCTACGAGCGCATCCCCGCGCCGGAGTCGTTCGACATCGCGACCGGGCACATCGCCGAGGGCACCGCGGCGGCGCTGCGCTTCGAAGTCAGGGGCATGGTCGGGGACACGCCCGTCACGGTGCTCGAGCACGTGACCCGGCTGCGCCCCGACCTGTGTCCCGACTGGCCGCAGCCGGCGGACCCGGAGGGCTCCTACCGCGTCGAGATCACGGGCGAGCCGAATTACGCGCTGGACCTGGTGACCTCGAGCCGCAACGGGGATCACAACTACGCGACCGTCCTGGCGACCGGCCTGCGCATCGTCAACGCCATTCCCACGGTGGTCGCGGCACCCGCCGGAATCCGCACCGCGCTGGATCTCCCGCTGATCACCGCTCCCGCGCACCGCCCTGGCCGGTGATCGCCGCGTCGGCTGCGCGGAGGTTCCGGCTCGATCGGGTTCCCAACTGATTCGGGGCGGCGGTTCGGCGGTCCGCGACCGGCGGCGGGGCTTCAAGGCATGCCGCGCCGCCGGTCCCGACCCGCCCGGCGGTCGCGGCCGCCACGGGGACTGACATCAGGATCAGGGCGGACCCGAGCACGGTAGACCGGGGGACCCGCAACCGCACCCTCGGTCGCGGGTCCAACACTGGATCTGCCGGACGGCTTCGGAACCGGCACTGCTCTGCTCCCGCAAGCCCATCAGTCCCAGCGCCTGACTGCTGCTCGACCGATCAGGACCAGGACGGACCGAGCACAGTAGGCCGGCTCTCGGCACGAGCAGTCCCCGCTCGACCTCAGCCTTCGGCCAGCGCGCGCAGCAGAGTGTTTTTGCCAGACGCGCTGCGGCCGATCGGACCGCGGTCACGCGCTGGAGCTGACAGGCTGGCGGGAGCAGTGCCCGCTCGACCTCATCCGCGAGCTCCAGTCGCGGGTCCGCAGTCGAGATGCGGTTGCGGACCCACCGGCCTACCGTGCTCGGGCAGCAGGCGGCGGGATCTACCCGGCGCGCAGTGCGGACAGCGCCCGTTCGACATCTTCGGCGCTGTTGTAGAAATGGAAGGCGAACCGCAGACCGCCGCCACGGGCCGAGGCGACCACCTCCGCCTGTTCGAGCCGGGCCGCCAGATCGCCCGCGCCAGGAACGGAGACGATCGGCGAGCGCGCATCGACCGGCTCGAAACCCAGTGCGCGCAGTCCCGCTCGGAAATCGTCGGCGAGTTCCAGGTCGTGTGCGCCGATCTTGTCGACGGTGAGTTCCTCGATCAGCGACAACCCTGCCAGCGCGGCCACGACGCCGAGCCAGTCGGGCGTCGTGTCGAAACGGCGTGCCGTCGCGGGTAGCGCGCTGGGGCGGTAGAGCTCCGCCCAGCGGTCCTCGGCGGCATACCAGCTGGAACCGATCGGGCGCAGCTGCGGGACGAGTTCGGGCGGCGTGGCCAGGAACGCGACGCTGCGCGCGCCGATCAGCCATTTGAAGCTGGCGCAGACCCAATAGTCCGCGTCGGCGAAGCGCAGTGGCAGCCAGCCCGCGGCCTGGGTGGCGTCCACGAGCAGGCGCGCGCCGTTGGCTCGGGTGACCGCGCGCAGTTCGGCGAGATCGGTGACCCGGCCGTCCGCGGATTGCACGACGCTCACCGCCACCAGCGCGGTCTCCGGCCGCACCTGGGCGGCCAGCTCCGCCAAGGGCGCGAACCGCACGGCCAGGTCGCCCCGGTAGACGAAAGGCATGGACACCGAGGCGAATTCGCCTTCCGGCAGCAGCACCTCCGCGCCGGGTGGCAGTGCCGCGGCCACGGGCGCGATCAGCCCCGCGACACCGCTGCCGAGCGCTATGTCGTCGGCGGTAGCGCCGTCGAGCAGCCGGGCGAACCCCGCGCGCAGGTCGGGTACCAGCAGGTCCACCTGGGAGGTCGGCCCGTTGCGGCCGGTCGCCCAGCTCGCGCTGGCATCGCGCACCGCGGCAAGGGCACGGGCGGACGGCAGACCGAAGGAGGCGGTGTTCAGATAGGTGATCTCGGGAGTGAACTCGTCAGGCGCTAGCGAGGGCATGGTGGCAGCATCCGCCGGGCGGCGCGGGACCGTCCAGCGCCACCGGGCGGATAGTGGACCGATTTCGCGCGACTATCGGGTGGCGCCCGGTGCGCCCGTCACTTGTCCGGCGCCCACATGTTGGACAGCAGGTGGAAGCTGGGTGTGTCCGACAGCGACTGCATGGATTCGTAGACGCGCCGGTAGGCCGTGGAGGCGATGCGCCACTTGCCGTCGGCGTCTTGGCGGTAGGTGTCGGTGTAGTAGCCGGCCCCCCGGATCAGTACCCCGTACTCGGTGGCGATCACGGTGTCCTCGAACGCCCAGGATCCGGTGGCCGTCGCGCCGTCGACGACGATCTCGGGGTGGTTGGCGATATGGACCGTGACCAGCGAGGGCCCGAGGTTCTCCCGCATGAACGCGGTGATGGCCGCACGGCCGTCGAGCTGTAGCGGCTCGCCCATGGCGTGCGTGCCGTAGCGCCCCTGCGCGTCCGCGGCGAGGGTGTCGGCGAACTCGTCCCACTCTTTGAGGTCGAGGGTGCGGAAGTAGCGATACTTCAGCTGGCGGACGGCTTCGATGGCGTCGAGATCCATCTGTCGAGCCTGGCACGCGCAGCTTCCACAGACAAGAACGTGTTCTATTTTGGTGGATTTCGGCCGAGGGTGTCGAGCCGGCACGACCGGGTATTCGTGGGACGGGCGTTGCCGTGCGGTCACGGCAGCGCCGAGGTGCCCGATCTCGTCACGACCAGGGGAATTCGCGATGACCGACCGTCCCGCCACCCACCAGCCGAGCCAGGAAACCGCCCTCGATCAGGAACTCGCGCTGAAAGCTGCCGCGCGGCGCTTGGAGAACGAATTCGGCGGCGTCGTCAGCGAAGCCGCGATCGAGGACCATCTCCAGGCCTCCTACGACCAGGTCGCCGACCACGCCACCGTGGTCGGTTTCTTGCCGCTGCTGGCCGAGCGGAACACCCGCGAGTGGCTGTTCGCCCAGGCTGATTCCGGGCACGGGTCCGCTTAGTGCCCTCTAAGCTCTACGCGAGCACGCGTGGAGGTTGTTGGCAATGACGGTCGAGGTGATGACCGATCCCGAGCCGGGGGAGTTACCGTACGGATCAGGATCGGCAGCACGACCGAGCCCGCCTCCGGTATCGATGATCGAGCGGATGACGCTGATTCTGGAGGCGTTCGACGGCGCTACGCCGACGCTCACCCTCGTCGAACTGTCCGAGCGCACCGGGCTGCCGCGCTCGACCGTGCATCGCATCCTCGATCAATTGGTCCGGTTGCGCTGGCTGGCGCACGCGCCCGGCGGTTACCGTCTCGGCCTGCGCACACTGGAGTTGGGCGGCCTCGCCGCCGACCACAACGAGATCCGCGACGCGGTGAGTCCGCTGCTGCACGACGTGTGCCGGCAGACCGGCATGGTCGGCCACCTCGGCGTTCTGGACGGCCACGATGTGCTGTACCTGGACAAGATCGGCGGCCGGATCGCCGCGAGCGTGCCCACCCGGCTCGGCGGCCGGATGCCGGCGCACAGCACCGCCCTCGGCAAGGCGCTGCTGGCGACGCTGGACCCGAGCATCGTGGAGGCGTCCTTCCGGGATCGCCTGCCCCAGTTGACCGCCCGCACGCTCGCCGACCGCTCCGAACTGCATCGCGAACTCGGCCGCATCCGCAACCGCCAGGGCGTCGCCGTCGACAACGAGGAATCCGTGCCCGGCATCACGTGCGTGGCCGTGCCGATTCGCGGTCGCGGCGCGGCGGTGGCCGCGGTGTCGCTGTCGAGCCGGGCCTGCGCCGACGTGGCGGCGCCGGACACCGCGCGGCTGGCTCGTGCGCTGGCCGAGATCGCCCGTGAGGCAGCGCGAACCCTCTGCCCTCGATACAGGCGGTGAAGGGGGCCTGCTCCGGTGCGCACGGGCCACGCCCGGATCATTTCCGATCCGCGGCTGCCGTCGCTGAGCGGAATGGCCGGAATTAGCGGCGCACTTGCTGAATCGCCTGCCTTTCACTGCGGATAATTTTCGTTCGCCGTGCGCGGCGGCGGCCGGGCTGCTTTCCTGGTGAGGTCAGGATGGAAAGTCCGTGAGCAGCCGAGCCGGAGCCGGGGGAGCGATGCACCGGGTACCGATCCAGGAGCGACCATTCCGTGCCGAATGGCTATGGTTTGCCGCAGGAGCGCTGGCCACCCTCGCGGTGGTCGTCTGGCTGGTGCGGCCGTCGGCGCCGACCTGCGGCGCCGCGCGTCCGCTCGACGAGGTGTCCGCACCGTCCCGATTCCCGGTGTCCGCGGTGACTTTCGCGCCGATCGGGCCGGATATGTCCGCCGAGGCGCGCTACTACGTGTTCGGCAGACAGGTCTCGTGCTCGTTCCGTGCGCTGCCGCCCGACGGCTACTATGCCGGGCTGTCCACTCCCGGCTACGGGCGCGCCGACCTCTGCGGGGCCTATCTGGACATCGCGGGTCCACGCGGGTCGGTCCGGGCGATGGTGGTCGACCACTGCCCGGCATGCGCTCCGGGGCAACTGGATCTGAGCGCGGCGGCGTTCGAGCGGATCGCCGATCCGCGCGACGGCGTGGCGCGGGTCGGCTACCGCTTGGTCCGCGACCCGCAACCGGCGCAGGAGTTGACCTACGAGGTACAACCGGATTCCTCCGCGTCCTGGTTCGGCATCCTGTTCGGCGGCACCGGGAATCCGTTGCGCGAAGCGGCTGTTCGCCCAGCCGATGGCGGCCCGTGGCGACAGCTCACCCGCCGAGGGGACAACTATTGGACCATCTCCGGTGCTGGCCCCGGCCCGTTCACCGCGCGCGTGACGGACGTCTTCGGCAACGAGGCCGAGATCGCCGAGGTGGTGGTGGAACCGGGCCGGTATCCGGCGGGTACCCGGCTCTATTCGGGCGCGCCGTCTTTCGCGTCGTCGCCGTCGCTCGCGACCGCGACGGGGCCCGTCACGGTCGCGTCCGGCTGCCGGCGATAGGCCGATCAGGCCAGTTTCGCGGCGAGCGCGCGCCCTGCGGCCCGGCCGGAGAAGATGCACCCCCCGAGAAAGGTGCCCTCGAGCGCGTTGTAGCCGTGCACCCCGCCGCCGCCGAATCCGGCGACCTCACCCGCGGCGTACAGGCCGGGGAACACCGTGCCGTCCGGCCGGACCACCTGCGAATCCAGGTCCGTCTGCAGGCCGCCCAAAGTCTTGCGGGTGAGGATGTTGAGCCGCACGGCGATCAGCGGGCCCGCGGCGGGATCGAGGATGCGGTGGGGTTTGGCGACCCGGCCCGCCCGGTCGCCGAGGTACCGGCGCGCGTTGGCGATCGCCATGAGCTGGCTGTCCTTGCCGTATTTGTTCGCCAGTTCCCGGTCGCGCGCGATGATCTGGCGTTCCAGGTCGTCGTAGTCGAGCTGGGGTCCGCGCGCGATCTTGTTCATGCCCTCGACCAGCTCGCGCAGCGTGTCCGCGACGACGAAATCGACACCGTGCCGCTTGAACGCCTCCACCGGGCCCGGCGCGCCCTTGGCGACGCGGCTCTTCAGGGTGAGCTTGAGGTCCTTGCCGGTGATGTCCGGGTTCTGCTCGGAGCCCGACAGCGCGAACTCCTTCTCGATGATCGACTGGGTGAGCACGAACCAGGAGTAGTCGTAACCCGTCTTCAGGATCTCCTTCATGGTCGTGTTCGTATCGAATCCGGGAAAACACGGCGCGGGCAGGCGCTTGCCGTTGGCGTCGAACCACAGCGAGGACGGCCCGGGGATGATCCGGATGGCGTGGTCGGGCCAGATCGGGTCCCAGTTGACGATGCCCTCGGTGTAGTGCCACATGCGATCCCGGTTGACGATGGCGCCGCCAGCGGCCTCGGTGATGGCGAGCATCCGGCCGTCGACGTGCGCGGGCACGCCGGAGATCATGGTCTCCGGGCACGGGCCCAGTCGCTCGGTGGGCCAGTTGCGCCGGATCAGCTCGTGGTTGTGGCCGATTCCGCCGGAAGCCACGATCACGGCCTTGGCGCGCAACTCGAACCCGCCGACTTCGGTCCTGGACGAGGCGCGGCCGCGTTCCAGATCGGTGTCCTCCAGCACGGCGCCGCGCACGCCGATCACCGCGCCGTCCTCGACGATCAATTCGTCCACCCGGTGGCGGAAACCGAAGCGGACCAGCCCGCGCCGCTCGCCCTCGAGCACCGGCTCGGCGAAGACCCGCACCACCTCGGGGCCGGTGCCCCAGGTGAGGTGGAAGCGCGGCACCGAGTTGCCGTGCCCGTCGGCGCCCGCGCCGCCGCGTTCGGCCCAGCCGACCAGCGGCGTCACGCGCAGGCCGAGTTCGCGCAGATAGTCCCGCTTCTCGGTGGCGGCGAACCGCACGTACGCCTGCGCCCACTGCCGGGCCCATTTGTCCTCGTCGTCGCGGTCGAACCCGGCCGAGCCGAGCCAGTCCTGCAGGGCCAGCTCGTAGGAGTCCTCGATGCCGAGACGCCGCTGCTCCGGGCTGTCGACGAAGAAGAGCCCGCCCAGCGACCAGAACGCCTGGCCGCCGAGATTGTTGCGGTTCTCCTGGTCAAGCACGTGCACTGTGCGGCCGGCCTTGACCAGTTCGTGCGTGGCGACCAGGCCGGCCAGCCCGGCGCCGACGACGAGGACGTCCACTTCGGGGCTGCTGTGGGACATGTTCATCCTTCGGTTGCGGTGCTGTAGGCCAGCACGACGTGGTGGAAGAGTTCGGTGCGGCGCTCGCGCACGGCCTGGTTGTCCGGCTCCATCAGCACCTGCACGCTGGTGCCGTCGTGCACGGCGATGAGCGCTTGCCCGAATGCCTCCGGATCGGGCACGATGCGGCCGCCGCGGGCGAGCGCAGCGACGATCGTCGGCATGAGGGCGGCGACGATGGCCTCCTCGCGGGCGGCCATCACTCGGCGCAGCGCGGGGGTGCGCAGGGCGTGCGCGGTGAATTCGGCCGTGATCCGGTACCAGCCCTCATCGACCGGCACCGCGCGTTCCAGCCGCTGGACCGCGGCGCGGATGTCGTCGGTGCCCTCGGCCGCGATCTCGTCCAGGATGGCGCTCGCCTGCGTGAGCATCGCCGTGGAGCGCTGCTCCCACATGGCCAGGAACAACTCGTCCAGCGAGCTGAAGTTCGAGTAGAACGCTCCGCGGGTGAATCCGGCGCGCTCACACACCCGCTCCACGGTGGCGCGGCCGAAGCCCTCCTCGGCGAACGCCTCGTAGGCGGCGGTGAGCAGCCGGTTCCTGGTTTCGGCGCGGCGGCGGGTGACCCGGGCCGGCGCGGCCTGCGCGGCGTCGGACGTCATCGGGCACCTCCTCGTTCGGGTGCATTGGATACAGGAATGTACTCGATACAGGAATGTATCAGAGGTCGTCGGGCTGCGTGCCGTATTTCCCGAGTAGGGTGATTCCGGCGCTGGCTACCGCCGGGGTGCCCCATCCGTGTCGATCCGATCGGTGCGAGGTGATCCGATGAGCGAAGTTCGCAGCGATGCGCCCGCGATGCGCTGCTGGCGGGTGCGCAGGCCCGGTGCGATCGAGAGCGGGCCGCTGGACGCGCAGCGCGCACCCGTCCCCGAACCCGGTCCCGGGGAGCTGCTGGTGCGTGTGCTGGCCTGCGGAGTGTGCCGGACCGACTTGCATGTGGCCGAAGGCGACCTTCCGGTGCACCGCCCCGGGGTGGTGCCGGGGCACGAGGTCGTCGGCGAGGTGGCCGCGCTCGGGCCGGCCGCGGAGGGGGAGGGCTTCGCGGTGGGGGACCGGGTGGGCATCGCCTGGCTGCGGCACACGTGCGGGGAGTGCAAGTTCTGCCTGCGCGGAGCGGAGAACCTCTGTCCGCATTCGGCCTACACCGGCTGGGATGCCGACGGCGGTTACGCCGAATTTGCTTGTGTACCAGCGGCATACGCACTGCGCCTGCCCGCCGGGTACTCCGACGCCGACACCGCTCCGCTGTTGTGCGCGGGCATCATCGGGTACCGCGCGCTGCTACGGGCCGCGGTGCCGCCGGGCGGGCGGCTGGGCATCTACGGTTTCGGCGGCAGCGCCCACATCGCCGCTCAGGTGGCCGCCGCACGCGGAGCGCAGGTGCACGTGATGACCAGGGACCCGGCGGCGCGGGAGCTGGCCGCCGCGCTGGGTGCGGCCTCCGTGCAGGGGGCGGCGGATCCCCCTCCGGTGCCGCTGGATTCGGCGATCCTGTTCGCGCCCGTCGGTGAACTGGTGCCGCCCGCGCTCGCGGCGCTCGATCGGGGCGGAGTCCTCGCCGTCGCCGGTATCCATCTCAGCGACATTCCCGCATTGAACTACCAGCGGCATCTGTTCCAGGAACGGGAGATTCGCTCGGTGACCGCGAATACCCGCGCGGACGCTCGCGAATTCCTGGCTTTCGCGGGCGAACACCGGATACATCTGACCACGCACGGGTATTCCCTGGACATGGCCGATCGGGCGCTCGCCGACCTCGCGCGCGGACGATTCGCCGGAGCGGCAGTTCTCGTCCCGTAGAACACGATTCGGCGCTGACTCCGTATCGGTCGGATGGAGTTGCTTGACGACCGGCGAAGCCGTTCCTACCTTCGCGGATATAGCCGAGTAATTGTCACTGACAAGTGTCGCTCGGCTGTCTCACAACGGCGTGAGTAGGTGAGCACGATGGCCAACCGGAAGGTAATCCAGTTCGAGAAGTGGCGTGTGGCAAGGGCATTCGCCGTGCTACTGCTCGCAGCGGCGTTCGGGGCCGCGACGGGCATGCACGCATGGGCGGCGTCCTGCGCGGCGGTCGACGTCGTCGTCGCGAGAGGCACCCATGAACCCGGATATCTGGGTTCGGTGGTGGGCGACCCGCTCTACGACGCACTGTGGCAGACGCTTCCGATCGATTCGCAGGCCTATCGGGTGGACTACCCCGCCGACCTGCTCGACCCGTCCTCCATCAGCCGCGGCACCCAGGACATGACCGCTCACGTGATCTGGCAGGCGGCGAGGTGCCCCGACCAGCGGTTCATCCTGGTCGGCTTCTCGCAAGGCGCCGTCGTCACCCACGGGGTCCTCGGCACCGGCATCGTGACGGTGCTCGGTGGCATCCACACACTGCCCGCGGATCTGGAATCCCGGGTGGCCGCGGTGCTGCTGTTCGGCGACCCGATCCGGCTGATCGGCTGGAACGTGCCGGACCCATACGCCTGGCGGACCGGAAACTACTGCGCGAGCGGTGATCCGGTGTGTGAAGGCGGCATCCGTCCGGCTGCGCACACGGACTACCGGTGGGCCATGCGGCCCGCCGTGGCGTTCGCGGTGGACCGGGTGTGACATCCCGGAACGACAGGGTGGGACCGGTTCGAACCCGGCCCCACCCTCAGCTGTGCGTGGCTACCACTGCAGACCCGGAACGACCCGCGCGACGCGCGCCGCGGGCCTTGGCAGCGCCATGAGCGGCATGATCACCGGAGCCAGCGCGGACAGCGGGCCGCCGGACGCCTCGGTGGCGGGCGACGACTCGGCCGGACGGTCGTGCGAGTCGCCGCGCGCCGCGCGGGACTCCCCGAACAACCGGAAACCCTGGTGCATGATCTGCCGCTTCACCGACGGCATCAGCAATTCGACCGCCTGGGCGAAGGTGCCGACCGGCGTGTCGATGCGATGCGGCCGGTCCTCGAGCGCGCGCACCACGATCGCGGCGGCCTGATCCGGATCCGGCACCGGAAGCGCGCGGTACAGGTCGGTCGGCGCGATCATCGGGGTCCGCACCAGCGGCATCCGCACCGAGGTGAACGTGATCCCGGCATCCCGGTTCTCCACCGCCGCGATCTCGCTGAAGTTGTCCAGCGCCGACTTGCTCGCCACGTAGGCGGCGAACCGGGGCACCTTGGTCTGCACCGCGATCGAGGAGATGTTGACCACGTGCCCGAAGCGGCGCGCCCGCATCGACGGCAGCAGTCCGAGGATCAACCGCACGGCGCCGAAGTAGTTCACCGCCATGGTGCGCTCGAAATCATGCATCCGGTCGGTGGAATTGAGCACGGAGCGGCGGATCGAGCGGCCCGCGTTGTTCACCAGGTAGTCGACGTGGCCGTGGTCGTCGAGGACGCACTGCACCAGCTTCTCGACCGCTTCGGAGTCGGTGATGTCGCACGGATAGGTATGCGCGACACCGCCTTCCGCGCGGACCGCCTCGGCGGCGGCCGCGAGGTCGTCGTGCCCGCGCGCGACCATGAGGACCGTGGCGCCGCGCCGGGCGACCGCGTGCGCGGTGGCAAGACCGATCCCGGAGGACGCGCCGGTGATGAGCACGATCCGTCCGGCGAGCGGGTCGCCGGTGACCGACACGCGGCCGCGCTGCGGGTCGAGGTGATCGCGCCAGTACTGCCACAACCGCTCGGCGTAGCTGTCGAACGACGGCACGGTCAGACCGGCGCCGCGCAGCTGGGCGCGGGTGGAGTCGCTGATGAACTCCGCGGAGAACGAGGTGTGCGGAGCGACTTCGGCGGGGATGCCCACCTGTTCGAGCAGGAAATCGCGCACGGTGGTGACGCCGGGGATGTGTGCGAGGCCGCTGAGGGCCAAGCCGCTGCCGGGCACCGTGCCCAGGCCGGTCGGGGCGCCCGCCGCCGCGGCGAGCGCGCGGTACACCTCCGCGAACGGCTGCGGTTCCGGGTTGACCAGGTGAAAGGTCCGTCCGTCCAGGCCGGGGCGGCGGATCAGTTCTCCCATGGCGGCCGAAACGTAATCGACCGGAACGATATTGGTCGCGCCGAGATCGGGCAGCGGCAACGGCAGATCGGACGGCAGCGTGGCCAGCCGCGCGATCGCGCCGAAGAAGTAGTAGGGGCCGTCGATCTTGTCCATCTCGCCGGTGCGGGAATCGCCCACGATGATCGCGGGCCGATAGACCCGCCAGCGCACCCCGCGCGACTCGCGGACCAGCTTCTCGGCGGCGAACTTGGTGCGGTGGTACGGCGAGGTCAGCTGCTGCCCGAGGTCGAAGTCCTCCTCGAAGAACTTGCCCTTGTGGTCGCCCGCCACCGCCACGGAGGACACGTGGTGCAGCACCGCGCCCAGTTCGGCGGCCAGGGCCAGCACCGAACGCGTGCCGGTGACGTTCGCGGCGTGCGCGGTGTCCTCGTCGGCCGTCATGTCGTAGACGGCGCCGAGGTGAACGATGTGGTCGGCCTGCGGCGCCTCGCACGCCAAGCCGAGTCCTTCGGCGGTGAGATCGCCGATCAGGGCGTAGACCCGTTCGGCGCCGCGCCAGCCCGAGGCGATATCGGTGAACTTCCCCAGCGACGTCTCGCGCACCAGCACGTGGACGATCGCTTCCGCGTCGTGGTCGAGCAGGTCTTGCACAACCCGCCTGCCGAGGAATCCGGTTCCGCCCGTCACGATGTAAGTGGCCATCGCACTCTCCTGCTGTTCACTCGAACCTTGTTGTCGCACAAGTCATCCGGCATGCGGCAATGGATGCGGACAGCGTGATTCGGCCCCCAGCGACAGACGTCGGGCCGAAAGTAGGAACACCTTCGTCCTGACTTATTACTGAAGAGTAATCGACCGCTCTCGACCCCGGCAAGCGATCATGAGCCGTTCACCATGTGGGACTGATCACCCGTCTGCGCAGGTCAAACGGTATGTGTTACAAAGATTTCCAGTTACCCGGATTCTGGTCGAGTGTCCAGCAAATAGATGGCGGCCGGTGCCGCTACTTCTTCTCGACGCGGGCGGGCGGCGTCTGCAGTGGAGGCTTGTCGCGCAGGAACGTCTCGAGGGCGTCCAGGTCGGTCGGGCCCACCGCGGTATCGGTGCCCTCGGTGAAGACGGTGAATCCGTCGCCCCCCGAGGCCAGGAAGTTGTTGGTCGTGATGCGATAGGTGGCGACCGGGTCGAGCGGCCGGCCCGCGATGCGGACGCTGTGCGCGATCACCTTCGCGCCCGCGGGGGCGGTGGCGGAGTAGGCGTAGCCGATCCCCGCCGGAGAGAGGATCGTCGCTCTGCCGGAGTCGTTCCACTGCTGTTCCAGCAGGCGCAGGAGCTGGCTGCCGGTCAGCGTGAGCGTGACGACCTGGTTGCCGAACGGTTGGACGGTGAAGAGGTCGCCGTAAGTGACCGGTCCCTGCTTCAGGTCCGCGCGCACGCCGCCGGGGTTCATGAAGGCGGCGACGGCGGCGGCCGGACCCGCCGTGACCGACAGCATGGAATCGGCGATCACATCGCCCAGTGGTGAGGTGCCCGCAGGCGCCGGATCGTGCGGGAGAGTGGTCGCGGTCGCGCCGACCACGCGGCCCGCGCGCGGGCGCGACTGTTCGGTGTAGAAATCGATCAGCGCGGTGGTCTCCGCGTCGGGCGTCACCTCGCGGGTGACCACGCGGTTGACCGCCGAGGCGTGCACGCCGTCGCTGCCGAAACGCAGCGTGACATCGGTGATGAGCCGCCCGTACGAGGCCGCCTGGGTGATCACCTTGCCGCCGATGGTGCACACGTAGGGCTGGTGGCTGTGCGCGGTGAAGACCGCCCGGACCGCGGGGTCGATGCGCTCGGCCAGTCCCGTGACGTTGGGCGTGACGTTCGCGCAACCGTTGTAGTCCAGCGCCGCGTCCCGCTCTGGCCGCTGGGAACCGCCGTCGTGCACCAGCGCCACGATCGCCTCGGCGCCCGCCGCCTTCAGCTCCGGCACGTAGCGGTTGATCGCGGCGGCTTCGTCGCCGAAGTGGAAGCCCCGGATCCCTTCGGGCAGCACGATACTCGCGGTTTCGGGCGTGACCGTGCCGACTACGCCGATGCGGTGGCCGCCCACCTCCAGCATGGTCCACGGACGCAGCGCGGGCGGCAGGTTGCCCTGCGCGTCGGTGACGTTCGCCGCCAGATAGGGAAACTTCGCGCCGGTGAACGGGGCGCCGGGAGAACATCCGTCGTAGGCGCACCCGCCGCGCTGCAAGCGCGCCAATTCCAGTACGCCGTCGTCGAATTCGTGATTGCCGACCGCGGACGCGGCCACTCCCACGTGATCGAGGAAGTCGATCGTCGGCTCGTCGTGGAACAGGCTGGAGATCAGCGGACTGGCCCCGATGTTGTCCCCGGCCGCCAGCACGGCGCTGGACGGATACGCCGCCTTCAGCCGGGCGAGATGGGTGGCGAGGTACGCGGCTCCGCCCGCCTCGTAGTGCGCGATCTTGCCGTTGGATCCGCTCGGCGGCTGCAGATTCCCGTGCAGGTCGTTGAAGCCGAACAGGTGCACCTCGTCCGGTTGCGCCCCGCGCAGGTCGTTCGTCGAGATCAGGGGCACGATCCCGGCGACCGTCGACGGGCCGGGACCACTGCCGGGATCGGACGTCGTGCCGCAACCCCCTACCAGACCGGCGCCGGCGAGACCGGCAAGAATCACGGCGATGCGACGGCGCGCTCTCATACCATGACTGTCCCACGGCGGCGGCGTTCGCGCACGACGGCCGAAATGCGGCGCGGCACAGGGGGATGCGCCGTGCCGGTCCGGCTACTGCGCGGCCGGGAACTGTTCGGCGAGTTCCTCGAAGACCGCGGTGTTCATCGCGAAAGCGCGCTTGCCCTCGTCGAGCACGCGGCGGCGTTCCAGGTCGTCGAGGTCCAGCTGGTCGAGCAGGCCGCGGTATTCCCGCTTGAACGCCGCCGGATTACCCACGCCGTCGAAGACGTAGAAGCGGACTCCGTCGCCGCGATGGGGCAGGTTCCACAGCTTCTCCGCGGTGCCGCGGATGACCTGCCCACCGGACAGGTCGCCGAGATAACGGGTGTAGTGATGGGCGATGTACCCGGCGGGCCACTCGCGCGCGCACTCGTCGATGCGTTCGGCGTAGGCGGCGGTGGCCGGCAACGGTTCCAGGCCGGTTCGCCAGCCGGGACCGAGCAGATGCGTGAGGTCGCGCTCGAGTTCGGCGGTGCGGGCCAGCTCGGGCCGGATGAACGGCCCGGCCACCGGGTCGTCGGCCAGCGTGGCCCACCGCTGTTCGAGCGCGCGATAGATGAACCAGAGCTGACCGGTGTAGCGGTGATACGAGTCGACGCCGAGCGATCCGCCGAGCATGTCGCTCATGAAGCGGGAGTTCTCCGCCTCCGCATGCTGTTGCGCGGTGGCGGTGCGGATCTGCGTCGAGAACGGCACTGCTTCCGACATGTCCGAACCACCTCACCTCACACCGGGGCGCCGCCCGATCGCGGCGCCCTGACCAGTTCGATATGAGGTTACCGGGCGGGCGTTCGGCGCGCATGCGCCTCGCGGCTCACTGCGCGGGCGCCGAACGGCGGCGGCGCCGCACGATCGGGCGGCGCAGCGAGCCGAACCGGCGCAGTATCCGCGGTCTGCGCACGGTGCGGTCGCACCATTCGCCGAGGGTGACGCCCGCCGCGAGCGCGCAGCCGATGCCGAAGGCCGACAGCAGCTGATTGCCCCCGATCAGCAGTTCGTCGTTGAGCAGCGCGTAGAGCCCGCGGTAGACCTTGAGGCCGGGAAGCAGCGGAGTGATGCCCGCGACGGCGACGACCAGCGGCGGTGTCAGCGCGCGGCGGGCCATCAGGCCACCGGCCAGGCCGACCAGCGTCGCCGCGACGCCGGAGGAGATGACGGGGCCGAAACCCGCCTCCTGGATGGCGAGGAAGCAGATGATGCCAGCGGCGCCGCTGCCCGCCGCTGCGGCCAGCGCCCGTCGTTCGGCGTAGCAGGCGAGCGCGAACGCCAGGGCGGCCACCGCACCGGCCAGGATCTTCACCGGCAGGTCGGTGAGGTCGCGGGAGGAGGTCAGATAGACCGGCGGCACGGTGGCGTCGAGGAGATCGGCGATGCGCAGGGTGAGCGCGATGCCCGCGATGATGCCGCCGGTCATCATCATCACCTCCAGCATGCGGGCCGTTGCGGTGATCGGCGCGCCGGTTATCGCGTCCTGCACCGAGCCGACCAGCTGCAATCCACTGAGCAACACGGTGATTCCGGCCGCGATGATCAGGGTCGGGTCGACGTCGATCCGCAGGCGCGCGGCCAGGCTCGCCAGCACGATGGCCGGGATCGCCGCGATGGCCCCGCCCACCATGTGCTGGAAGAAGAACGGCAGCCCGTAGCGATTGAGGACGCGATTGGCGCGGTCGATCGCCGCGGTGGTCGCGAAACTGACCGCGGCCACGAGGGCGCCCGCGCCGAGCAGCGCCGCGATCGCCGCCGCCATCAGCGACCACGCCGCGGTGGCCGTCCACCGGTGATACGGGTGTGGCGCCGAGGTGATCGCGTCCAGTGCGGCGCGGGCCTGCTGCGGCGGGACCACCTCGTTGCGAATCCGGCGGGTGAGCCGGTCCACGGCGGCGAGCCGGGTGAAATCCAGGGCGCGGTAGTGCACGATCCGCATCGTGCTGGCCGGGGGCAGCGCGGGGCCGCGGTCGGCCCAGATGCGGATGGCGTCGTAGGTGACGTCGATGCTGCAACGGGACAGCCCGTAGGTGGCGGCGATGAACCGCACCGTCGTGGTGGTGTCCACCACGCCGGTGCCTGAGGCCAGCACCACTTCGCCGACCCGGACCGCGAGGTCGAGGACCTCGGCGACCCTGGCGTCGTCGGTGAGGTCGATCGGCTGCAACGGCGTCGGCGCAGTGACGATGGTGTCCGCGGTCGCCTGCCGGTCCGCGACCAGCAGGCCGACGGCCTGGGTGACGACCGGAATCGGCCGGGCGCGCCGCAGGCGAAGCCCGCGACGCCAGCCGAAGTGATCCACCCGTTCGGTGGTGGGATCGCCTACGGAAGTTGCGTCAGGACTCATGGAGGCGAACCTAGTCATCGGATGACTTCTCGGCATCCGTGCGGGTCGCGGCGGGCGCGCCGGTTGTGCCCGGCCCCTTGGTGCCCCCGGCGATCCGTGGTAGAACTTGTTCTAATTTCGGCGATGGGAGCGCGTACGGTGCGGTACGGAATCGTGTTGTTCACCAGCGATCGGGGCATCACCCCCGCGGACGCGGCGGTGGCCGCCGAGCGTGCCGGATTCGACACGTTCTATGTGCCCGAGCACACCCACATCCCGGTGGTCCGTGCCGCGGCGCACCCGCGCACCGGCGACGCGAGCCTGCCGGACGACCGCTATCTGCGGACCCTGGACCCGTGGGTCGCGCTGGGCACCGCCGCTTCGGTGACCGAGCGCATCGGATTGTCCACCGCGGTGGCGCTGCCCGCCGAACACCATCCGATCACGTTGGCCAAGACCATCGCCTCGCTGGATCATCTCTCCGGCGGCCGGGTCAGCCTCGGTGTCGGATTCGGCTGGAACACCGACGAACTGGCCCACCACGGCGTGCCGGCGGGCAAGCGCAGGACGGTGCTGCGGGAGCACCTGGAGGCGATGCGCGCGCTGTGGACCGAAGAGGAGGCCCGCTTCGACGGCGAGTTCGTCACCTTCGGCGCGAGCTGGTCCTGGCCGAAGCCGGTGCAGAAGCGCATTCCCGTCCTGCTCGGCGCGGCGGGCACCGAGAAGAATTTCACCTGGCTGGCGAAGCACGCCGACGGATGGATCACCACACCCACCGAGGACGACCTGGACCAGAAGATCGCTCTGCTGCACCGGGTATGGCGCGAGCAAGAACGCGCCGACAGCCCCGAGGTCGTGGCGCTGGCCGGGCGGCACGACGCCGCGCAACTGGCGCGCTGGGCCGGATCCGGGGTCACGGAAGCGGTTTTCGGACTGCCCGACCGTTCCGCGGAGGATGTGCGGGCCTATCTCACCCGCCTGGCGGGGAAGCTGGGGATCGAGCACGCCGGGTGACACGCCGGCGCATCCTCGCCGACGGACTGGTTGAGGCGCTCGGGGCGCGCCCACCGGCGTCACTGTGAGGGTGGGGCCCGCGTCGCTCATCGTGGGGGCTGGGCCCGTGTCGCGCTGAAAGCTCGAACGCCATGGGCAGCACGACCTGTCCCGTCGCGTTACGCAGCTCGACCGCCCTGGCGTCGGCCTCGACGCGAACGTGCCCGCGTCGAGGACGGCTCGGTGCGCAACCGCCGTGAGCGTCGGTGCAGGTTTCCGGTGGCCCGCGCCCGCGCAGGTGAACTGCGCGCGTATCCAGCACGTGAACCCGATCGCTGGCGTCGATGCCGCGCTGCGTCACCCCATGCGGAACATCAAGATCTCGTCGTCGGCATCGTGGCGGTCCATCGCGCCGCGCGTCGAGTCGAACCGCATCCGGACGGAAGCGGCCCGCGCGAAGCGGATTCGCGCGGGCCACGAGCCGGACCTGTCAGCGCAGGTCGCGGCGGCGGAAGGCGGTGATGCCTACGGCGAGCAGCGTCGCGGCGAGCGCGAGCAGCCACAGCAGCGGCTGAGCCTGGAATTCGGAGCCGGGCACCTTCGGCGGGTGGACGAACGGCACGAGATCCAGCATCCAGTGCGGCAGGCCGTCGAGCGAGCCGACGAAGAAGATCACCACCATGGCGCTGAGCACGCCCCACGCGACCGGCGCGAACCGCGGTGCGACGCCGTAGAGCGCGACCGCGATCCCCGTGACTACCCACACCGCGGGCACCTGCACCGCGGCGGCGGCCAGCGACTGGCCGAGCTTGGTGCCGAGGCCGCCGCCGGTGCCGCCGTAGACGACGCCGATCGCCACGCCGGAGACCAGCAGTGCCGCGGCGGGGCCGAGCAGCGCGAAGCCGACGTGGCTCAGCGCGTAGCGGACGCGCCCGACGGCGCCCGATAGCGTGGCCTCGACCCTGGCGCTGGTCTCCTCGTCGTGCAACCGCAGGGCGGCGGAGATCGAATAGGCGGACGCGGCCGCGGCGAGCATCGTGATCGCGTAGGTGATGAAGGACTGCTGCAACTGCTGTGAGCCGCCCATCCTGGTGACCATGTCGCGGATGGACGCGCTGCCGTCGAGCATGTCGCCGACGCTGTTCACCGCGCCGCCGATGAGCAGGCCGTAGAGGGCGAAGCCGATCGTCCACGCCAGCAGGGTGCCGCGCTGCAACCGCCAGGCGAGCCCGAACGGGCCGGACAGGATCGCCGCCGCCGCGGACGGCCCCGGACGCTCGGCGATGAGTCCCGAACCGATGTCGCGATTGCCGAGCAACGCGTAGGCGACGGCGGTGGCGAGCACGGCGAGTGCGGCGAACAGCAGCAGCACCCACCAGCGTTCATCGGCGTACGGGCGGATCTGCAGCGACCAGCCGATGGGGGACAACCAGGACAGCACGCCGTTTCCGGCGTCACCGACCGCGCGCAGGGCGAAGGCCGCGCCGAGCGCGCCGAACGCCACGCCGCGCGCCACCCTGGCGCCCGAGCTCACCTGGGCGGCGACCGCGGCCACCGCGGCCCAGACGATGCCCGACGCCGCGAGGGCGGAGCCGAAGGCAAGCGATCCCCCCAGTGGCAGGTCGGTGCCGTAGAGCGACAGCGCGCACACGACTCCGGCGAGCGCCGCGCCCGCGTAGGTCATGATCACGGTGGCGGTGAGACCGGCGTAGCGGCCGATGCTGGTGGCGCCCACCAGCTCCGCGCGGCCGGTCTCCTCCTCGACGCGGGTGTGCCGGATCACCGTCAGCACCGTGGCGATGGCGATCATGGTGTACATGGCCCCGGCCTTCCAGGTGCCGATCGACCCGAGCGCGGAGCTGAACACCGGCCCGTACATGGCGATCAACGCGGGGCTGTCGGCCGTGGTCCGCGCGAAGCTGTCCAGGGACGCCTGATTGTCGTAGAGATCCTTGATGCTGACGACCTGGAAGGCGGGCATCACTCCGATCAGCAGCGTCCACAGCGGCAGCACGATCCGGTCGCGCCGCAGATACAACCGCAGCAACCGTCCGGTGCCCGCGAAGTCGCCGGAAACACCGAATGCCGGCGCCGCCGCGGCGCGGCCGGCGATGGCGGTGGTCATGCTCGCACCTTCTCCCCGGTGGCCGCGCCGGACTCGGCGTCGTGACCGTCGACGTGGTAATGCCGCAGGAACAGCTCCTCCAGCGTGGGCGGCGTGCTGGTCAGGCTGCGCACGCCCGCGTCGCCGAGCACCCGGATCAGCTCGCCGAGGTGCTCGTTGTCGACCTGGCAGCGCAGCGTGTGGTCGTCGAGTTCGATGTCCTCCACGCCCGGGATGCGGCTCAGATCGCCCGCGTCCCCGGTCAATTCGGCGGTGATCGACGTGCGCGACAGATGGCGCAGATCCGACAGCGACCCGCTCTCCACCGTGCGCCCGGCCCGGATGATGGTCACCCGGTCGCAGAGCACCTCGACCTCGGACAGGATGTGGCTGGACAACAGGACGGTCGCGCCGCGCTCCCGCGCCTCGCGCACGCACTCCCGGAAGACCTGCTCCATCAGCGGGTCCAGACCCGAGGTCGGCTCGTCGAGCAGCAGCAGCGGCGCGTCGGAGGCCAGCGCCGCGACGAGCGCGACCTTCTGGCGATTGCCCTTGGAATAGGTGCGTGCCTTCTTGCGGGGATCGAGATCGAAGCGCTCGATCAGCTCGTCGCGCCGCCGCACGTCGAGACCGCCCCGCATCCGGGACAGCAGATCGATGGTTTCCCCGCCCGACAGCGACGGCCACAGCGTGACATCGCCTGGCACATAGGCTAATTCGCGGTGCAGGGCGACCGCGTCGGCCCACGGGTCGCGGCCGAACAACCTGGCTCGCCCGCCCGTGGCGCGCAGGATGCCCAGCAGCACCCGGATGGTGGTGGACTTGCCCGCGCCGTTGGGGCCGAGGAAGCCGTGGATCTCGCCTTCGGCCACGGTGAGGTCGAGGCCGTCCAGCGCGGTGACGTGACCGAAAGTCTTACGCAGATCGCGGACTTCGATGATGTCGGACATCACTTCTCCTTGGTGAATGTGTCCAAGATCGTGGGATCGGTGAGCAGCCCCTGGGTGTAGAACTCCAGGGCTGGTGGGGTGAGTTCTTCGGAGAGCTCGCGAATCGCCTTGCGATAGTCGATCTTCTCGTCGCGGTGCTGGCGCATCTGCATGTACAGCATCGTTGCGCCGACGTTCAGCAGCATCAGGTAACGGGCGCGTGCCGCCGGATCTCGGCTCGGTTTGATCGTGCCCGCCTCGACCGCCTTCTCGATGTATCCCTCGGCATCGGCGGCCATGTGCTCGAACAGTGATTCCGCCATCGGTCCTCCCGCCTGCAGGCTGCGCACCATGTAGGCGACCAGCGGCGCGTACGACTCGATCTCGGCCAGGGCATCGAGCATGCCCGCCTTCACCGACGACGCGGTGATCGCCTTGACCTTCTCGTCGCGGATCAACTGCAACACCCGATCGTCGCAGGCGGCCCGCAGGCCGTCCTTGGAACCGAAGTGATGGTTGACCAAACCGGGGGAGACGCCGGCGGCTGCGGCGATCTTGCGGACTCCGACCTGGAATCCGTGTTCGCCGAACACCTCGATCGCGGTATCGCGAATGCGCGCCGCGGTGGTCAGATCCTCGGCGGATCCTTGCGGAACGGGCTGTTGGTTAAACACATGTTCAGTATATTAAACACTCGTTCAACGGTCGAGCAAGACCTTGCGCCGACTTGTCCTGCGTCACGGTTTGCCGCGCGTGTACGGGGCTATCGTCGAGACATGACTAGCGGCACGGCAACGACGGCGGACCACCTTCGCGCGGCACTCGACGGCCCATGGGCGGCCGTCCGGGACGAAGCCCGCACCCTGCTGGCCGGGGAGGAGTTCACCGCCGATCCCTACCTCGACTACAAGGCCGCTCGGGCGCGGGTGCTCGAGCAGATGAAGGCGATCTCCACCATGGGTTTCGCCGAACGCGGTTTCCGCAGGGAGAACGGCGGCACCAGTGAGCCGGGCGCCGCTGTGGTCGGCCTGGAGATGCTGGCGTACGCGGATCTGTCGCTGTGGGTCAAATCGGGTGTGCAGTGGGGACTTTTCGGCGGCGCCGTGGAGAACCTCGGCACCGAACGGCACCGGGAGTACATCGAGCGGTTGATCTCGCTGGACCTGCTCGGCTGCTTCGCCATGACCGAGTCCGGGCACGGCAGCGACGTCGCCAACCTGGAGACCACGGCGACCTACGACCCGGAGACCGAGGAGTTCGTGGTGCACTCGCCGACGCCGTCGGCGCGCAAGGACTACATCGGCGGCGCGGCCGAACACGCCAGGATGGCCGCGGTGTTCGCGCAGCTCATCACGCGCGGCGAGAACAAAGGCGTGCACTGCCTGCTGGTGCCGATCCGGGACGAGAACGGCGCCGATCTACCGGGCGTGACCACCTACGACGACGGTCTCAAAGGCGGCTTGCCCGGCGTGGACAACGGGCGCATCGTCTTCGATCACGTGCGCGTGCCCCGGGAGAACCTGCTCAACCGCTATGCCGACGTCGCGCCGGACGGCACCTACAGCTCGGAGATCGAGAATCCGAGCCGCCGGTTCTTCACCACGCTCGGCACGCTGGTCCGCGGGCGGGTCAGTGTCGGCGGCGCGGCGGCGGCGGGCGCGCGCGTGGCCTTGAGCATCGCGGTGCGCTACGCGTTGCAGCGCCGCCAGTTCTCCGACCCCGACACCGGGGTGGAGACCGTGCTGCTGGACTACCGCAGCCATCAGCGCCGCCTGCTGCCATTGGTCGCGAAGTCCTACGCGCTCGCGTTCGCGCAGAACGACCTGGTGCGGCGGATGCACCTGGTGCAGACCGGCCAGAATCTCGAGCCCGGCGCGCAGCGCGCACTGGAGAAGCGCGCGGCCGGCCTGAAGGTCGCGCAGACCGCGCATGCCACCCGCGCCATCCAGGAATGCCGCGAGGCGTGCGGCGGTGCGGGGTATCTCACGGAGAACCGGCTGGTCACGCTGAAGGCCGACACCGATGTCTTCACCACCTTCGAAGGCGACAACGTCGTGCTGACCCAGTTGGTGGCGAAGGAACTGCTGACCGCCTACGCCGACGAGGTGCGCGACCTGGACGCGCTGGGCTGGGTGCGCTTCGCCGCCACCATGGCCGGTGACGTGGTGCGCAAGCGGTCCGGTGTGCGTCAACTGATCCAGACCCTGCGTGACCGCGGGGACGACTCCATCGACGAGGGCGACCTGTCGCGCCGGGTGGTGCAGCTGCAATTGTTCGCCGACCGTGAGGACTACCTGGTCCGCACCGCCGCGCACCGGCTGCGCGCCAGGGCCGAGGAGACCGGCCCGTTCGAGGCGTTCAACAACGCCCAGGACCACATCCTGGCCGCGGGCGCCGCGCATATCGACCGGCTGGTGCTGGAGGCGTTCATCGAAGGAATCTCCGACATCGAGGATCCGGCCGCGCGCGAACTCGCCGATTGGATGTGCGACCTGTTCGTCTACTCCACCATCGAGGAGAACCAGGCCTGGTACATCATGCACCGGTTCATGTCGGTGGACCGGGCCAAGACCGTGCGCCGCGGGGTGAACGAACTGGTCGACCGGCTGCGTCCGCACGCGCTGACCCTGGTGGAGGCCATGGGCGTGCCGGAGACCATGCTGCGCGCGGCCATGCTCGACGACGCCAGCGTCTTCCAGCGCGACCAGCCGGTGCCGGCGTCGTCGTAGCGGCCCTGCCGCCGCGCTCGCCGGCGGCCGGTCAGCCCGGTCCGTACGCCGCGAGCGCGGTGACCAGGAACCACACGACCCAGACGAAGCCGACGACCATGCCGATGGCCAGTACGGTGCGCATCACCGCGCGCCCGAAGTCCATGTCGCCGGACTCGCGCGGGTACAGCTTCCACGGGCTGTACCAGGGCGCCCGGATGACGAAGCCGGAGGCCTGCGCTTCCCGTTCGGCCTGGGCGAGTTCCTCCGCGTAGGCCTCGGCCTGCGCCTGGTTGGGCCCGCCGTGCCAGAGCGTGATGTCGATCGGGCCGAGGAAGCCCTCGTTGAGCAACTCCTGCGGCGCGGGCAGGTAGGGCAGGATGCCGAGACCGCGGAACGCGACGGCGACGTCGTTGGCCGTCCAGAGGAATTTCTCCTCGGTGGCGAGCGCGTCGAAATAGTGCCGCAGCCGCCCCGGATCGTCGCCGATGATCACGTCGAAACTCGGGTCGGCCCACCGCTGTTCGAGCTGCAGCTGCGCGCCCGGCATCGGGACGAGCAGGGCGACGCCGTGCACCACCCGCTGCCCGAGGCCGCGGGCGGCCAGCCATTCCTGCAGCGCGAAGGTGTGCTCGCGCGACTTGTCCAGCGGCGTGCGGCGGTCGCGGCTCTCCGTCGCCACCGGTTCGCCGTTGATGGTCCACTCGCCGTTCAGCGGGACCTCGAGCACGCCGTCCTGGCGCGCGACCAGCGCGTCGGCCTCGATCACCACGCAACTGGTCGGGGTCCAGATCACGGCATCGAACTGGTGCAGCCGATCCTTGTGGAACAGGCTGCAGGTGATGGTCGCGACACCGTGCGGACTGTCGGGGTCCTTCCAGGTGCGCAGCCAATCGATCAGCGCCCGCTCGGCATTGGTGCCTGCGGCGTTCTGGACTCGCACGAGCATTGGCGTCCACCCTTCACGTCGGCACTCGACAGTGGACAGGATACGAGGTGCCGCAACGGATTCGCCGCGCCAGTGCCGCCCGGCGGCGTGTCGGGCGCGAAGCGCGGTGCCGGGCTACTCCGGCTCCTCGGCGTCGATCCGGCCCGCTCGCACGGCCTCGGTCAGTTCGGCATGGTCGGCTTCGGTGCGGTCGGCATAGCGCACCGCGAACGCGGCCACCGCGTCGTCGAAGCGCTCGTCGTCGTCCAGATATCCCGAGAGCAACCGCGGGTCCAACGAGCGGGAATGGGCCCTGGCCAGCAGCGCGCCCGCCAGCCGTCCGTAGTCGTCGAGATCGTCCGCGGGCAGCTCCGCGGGATCGATGCTGCCCTTCATGTTGCGGAATTGCCGGACGATGAACGGCAATTCCGCGCCGTCTCCGCCCGGGACGAGGGACGTCCATCCGAGCAGGAGATCGGACTCGGATTGAACGAGCCTGGCGCCCCGCACGATTCGCTCACCCTCGTGCCGGGCGGCGGGCGTCGGCAGGAACGGGGCGAGCGCCGCCGTCGCGGCCTGCTTCACCTGCAGGACCAGCGCCTCGCCGTCGTTGCCGTGCAACAGCGCCAGGTAACTGTGCAGGCCGACGCTGCCGGTCCCGACGATCCGGAAGGCGATGTCGGACACCGCGAAGCGGGCCAGCAGATTGCGCCGCGATTCGGGCAGGGTGTCGGCGTAACGCTCCAGCCCGCCGATCACCGCCTCCGCGACGCGCTCGTCCACCGCGGTGAGAATCGGAGGATCGCTGACGAAGCGGTGCTTGCGGATGCCGGTCCGGTGATCCTCGAGGTGCTCGGTCCACTTGGCCACCACCTTGGCGCTGGTGTTCTTGCGGGCCTTCTTCGCCGCCTTCTCGAAGTCGTCGAGCAGGTCGTCGGCCTTGGCCCTGGCCAGCACCGACTCGTCGGGCAGCGCGCACCAGGACGTCATGAACGGCATCGCGGCCAGCTCCGCCACGGCCAGGCGGTAGGAACGGGCGGCGTCGCGCGCCGCGGTGCGGCACTCGTCCTCGTCGGCGCCTGCCTCGCGGCCGGCCAGCACCAGACCGGCCGCAAGGCGCTCCAGGTCCCATTCCCACGGGCCGGGCACGGTCTCGTCGAAATCGTTGATGTCCATGATGATCTCGCCGCGCGCGGTGCCGTACAGGCCGAAATTCGCCGGGTGCGCGTCACCGCAGAGCTGGGCGGTGAGACCGCTGTCCGGGCCACCCGCCAGATCGGCCGCCATCAAGCCCGCCGCACCCCGGTAGAAGGTGAACGGCGAGGCGATCATCCGCCCGATCCGCAGCGGGATCAGATGCGGCAGCCGGCCCGCGTTGCTCGCCGCGACGAAGTCGAGCACGCTGGGACGCCGGGCTCCGGTGGCCTCCCGGTCCCGCGCGATGACCGGAACCCGCTGACGCAACGCGTGTCCCCGAGCGCGCACCTCCGCGGCGGGAACATAGGAGCGCAGGTCGATACCACTGTCTGACACGACGGATCACGCTAGCCGGTGGCAACCGTCCCTGCCGCGTGGTGTCGGCCTCACGGGGCCGGAATGCGGGGCGGTGCGGGCTCGATCGGCAAACGCAGAGCGCCCGGCGCAGCGGCGGGTACCGCTGGTCGCGCGGGCGGCACCGCGGCGACGCGCCGGTAGGGCGACCCCAGTTCCGGTCGCGGGTCCGGATCGCCACGGTTGGGCCAGAACGCCATCGCGCGCTCGGCTTGCGCGGTGATCGTCAGCGAGGGGTTCACGCCGAGATTGGCGGTGACCGCGGAGCCGTCCGCGACGTGCAGGCCGGGATGGCCGTAAACCCGTTGGTAGGGGTCGACCACGCCGGTGCTCGGGCTGTCGCCGATCACGCAGCCGCCGATGTAATGGGCGGTGGCCGGGATGTCGAACACGTCCATGATCAGCCCGTGGGTGTCGCCGTCGACCTTCGCGCCGAACCGCCTGCCGATGTCGTGGGCCAGCGGGATCCAGGTCGGGTTCGGCTCGCCGGTGCCCTGCCTGGTGCGCAGCCGCCCGCGTTCGCGGAACGAGGTCAGCGAGTTGTCCAGCGACTGCATGATCAGCAGAATCACCGACTTCTCCGAGGCGTGCCGCGCGTCGAGGCTGCGCAGGAACACCAGCGGATGCAGCACGATCGCCAGCAGGAAGCGCAGGAAGCGGAACGCGCCGCCGTCCACGATCGGCACCGACATCGGGAACAGCGCGTTCTGGCCCTTGCCGTAGTGACACACCTCGACGTGGGTGTCGGGCTCCGGGTGGATCGATGAGGTGATCGCGATGCCCTCGGCGAAGTCGCGGCGGGCCCGGCTGACCACGTTGAGGATGGCCTCGGAGTTGCTGCGGGTGAGTTCGCCGAGCCGGGGGGACAGGTGCGGCAGCGCGCCGTCGTCGCGCATCTTGTGCAGCAGTTTCTGGGTGCCGAGCGCGGCGCCGGCGAACACCACCTGCTCGGCGGTGAAGGTTCTGCGTTGCTTGCGGATCCAGCGGCCGGAGCGCTCGGTGTCGACGGCGTACCCGCCGCCGGGCAGTGGCCGCACGGCGGTGGCGGTGGTCATCGGGTGAACCTGCGCACCGGCCTGCTCGGCGAGGTAGAGATAGTTCGTGGTGGTGGTGTTCTTGGCGTTGTGCGGGCAGCCGGTGAAGCAGCGCGCGCAGTGCACACAGCCGTTGCGGCGCGGGCCCGCTCCGCCGAAGTAGGGGTCGTCGACCTCGGTGCCCGGATCGCTCTCGTTGAAGAACACCCCGACATCGGTCGGATGGTAGGTGTCGGCCACGCCGAGGTCTTCGGCGATCTCCCGGATCACCTCGTCGGCCGGGGTCGTGCGCGGGTTCGGCGCCACGCCGAGCATGCGCTTGGCCTGGTCGTAGTAGGGCGCCAGTTCCGCGCGCCAATCGGTGATGTGCGCCCACTGCCGGTCGGTGTAGAAGTTCGGCAGGGGTTCGTAGAGCGTGTTCCCGTAGATCAGCGAGCCGCCGCCCACGCCGGCGCCGGAGAACACCGCGCACTTGCCGAGCAGGCTGATCCGCTGCGGACCGGTGAGGCCCAGGCGCGGCGCCCAGATCGATTTGCGGACATTCCAATTCGTGCGCGGGATGTCCTCGGCGTTCCATCGGCGGCCCGACTCGAGCACGCCGACCCGGTAACCCTTCTCGGTGAGCCGCAGGGCGCTGACGCTCCCGCCGAAGCCGGAGCCGATCACCGCCACGTCGTAGTCGAATGCGGACATGACTTCCTCTCGCTCACCGGCCACACAGTGAGAAATATTTCAAATCATTCTGTCATCGCCGCGCTGTGGCGGGAACCATCCTCGCACGGGCGCGCCGCCCCGATAATTGGAAATTCGGCCCGTGCGGATGGCGAGGACCGGGGTCGGTGGGGTATGCACGGGGCGTGACAACCGAATCGGGCGCCGCCCAACCGGAGGAACGCGCCGCCGACGGCGGAGTGCGGGGCATCTTCGCCGACCGCATCCTGACCGTGCCGAACGTGCTGAGCGTGCTGCGCCTGCTCGGCGTCCCGCTGTTCCTGTGGTTGCTGCTGATCGAGCGGGCCGATGGCTGGGCGTTCGCTCTGCTGGTCGTCAGCGGCGTCACCGACTTCCTGGACGGCAAGCTCGCCCGGCTGCTCGAGCAGTCCTCCCGGCTGGGAGCCCTGCTCGACCCGTTCGTCGACCGGCTCTATCTGGTCACCACGCTGGCGGCCTTCGTGATCCGCGGCCTGATGCCGTGGTGGGTGGCCGTGATCCTGGTGGGGCGCGACCTCGTGCTCACCGCGACGCTGTCGGTGTACAAGCGCCGCGACCTGCCCCCGCCGGAGGTGATCTACCTGGGCAAGGCGGCCACCTTCGCGCTGATGTCCGCGCTGCCGTGGCTGCTGGCCGGGCAGATGGACTGGGCTGCCGCCGGTTTCGGGCGTGCCTTCGGCGGGGCACTGCTGATCTGGGGCACCGTGGTCTATGTCTGGACCGGCGTGCTCTATACCGGCAAAGCCATCGCGGTCGCAAGAGCGATACCGGCTGTGGGGCATCGGACGGCCTAGCCGATAGAGTTTGCGTGCAACGTTCAAACGAAAGGACGGCCTGTGACCCAGACCCCCGAGGATCTGCGCTACACCGAGGAGCACGAGTGGGTACGCCGGATCGCCCCGACCCGGGTGCGGGTGGGCATCACCGACTACGCCCAGTCTCAACTCGGTGACGTTGTGTTCGTGCAGCTGCCCGAGACGGACGCGGACGTGGCCGCCGCGGACAGCATCGCGGAGGTGGAGTCGACCAAGAGCGTGTCCGACATCTACGCGCCGCTGAGCGCGAAAGTCGTTGCGGTGAACGACAAGCTGACCTCGGAGCCGGAGACGTTGAACACCGATCCCTACGGTGACGGATGGCTGTTCGAGTTGGAGGTGGGCGATGCGGCGAGTCTCGACGCGACGCTCGGTGAACTGCTCGATGCCGCAGGTTATCAAGGAGTTATCGGGGGCTGAGGCAGCCTTCCCAGTTCTACCTGCACGGGTGCGGCCCGGCAGGGTACGGTCAATGCCAACAGATGCACCCGGCGGCTGCGCCGGGAATCTAGAGACTCGACGGCAGGTCGTGGTGCCAGAGGCATCACCTGCTTGCATGGATAATCAGGTTCGAGGAGGAGAGAAACGGTGAGCGAGAACAAAGACCCGGGTTACGGGGAGACCGCGGCCGAGACGACGTCGGTCTTCCGCGCGGATTTCCTGAACGAGGTCGACGCGTCGCGCTCCGGAGAGCCGACCGGCGAGCAGCCGGTCCAAGGGGTCGAGGGTCTGCCCGTTGGCGCGGCCCTCCTGGTCGTCAAGCGCGGCCCGAACGCGGGCTCGCGGTTCCTGCTGGATCAGCCGACCACGTCGGCGGGGCGCCACCCCGACAGTGACATCTTTCTCGACGACGTCACCGTCAGCCGCAGGCACGCCGAGTTCCGACAGGACGACGATTCCTTCCAGGTCGTCGACGTGGGCAGCCTGAACGGCACGTATGTGAACCGGGAGCCGGTGGACTCCTCCGAACTGCAGAACGGTGACGAGGTCCAGATCGGCAAGTTCCGGCTGGTGTTCCTCACCGGACCGCGCGCCCAGGTGTCCGACTCGTCGGCGGGCGCGGGGAGTCTATGACAGCGTCGGCGCCGGGTCGCGCACTCATGAAAGGCTCGGAGTCATGAAGGACCCGGCGCTGTGACCGGTGCGGCGCAGTGGGCACGCGGAGGGATGTCGATCGGCTCCGTGCTCGACCTGCTGCGCCCCGACTTTCCCGACGTCACCATCTCCAAGATCCGCTTCCTGGAAGCGGAGGGCCTGATCCGGCCGGAGCGGACGCCTTCGGGCTACCGCAGGTTCTCCGTGGCGGATGTGGAACGGCTCCGGTTCGTACTGACCGCGCAGCGTGACCAGTACCTGCCGCTGAAGGTGATCAAGGAACAGCTCGAGGCGATCGATAGCGGTGCGGCGACGCTCGGCGTGCGGGAAGCCCGCGCCCGAGCGCACTCCGTCCGGCCCGGGGCGCCGGAGTCCGGGCGGGGCACGCCCGACACCGAACCGGCCGTGCCGGGTTCCGAGCGGGGTGCGCGCCCGGTGGCCGCCCCGCGCAGGCTCGGCGTCGTGCCGAGCGAGATCTCCCCGGAAGATCTGCGGTTCGATCACGAAATCCGGGTCACCCGCGCCGATCTCCTGGACCAGGCCGGGATCGAGGAGAAGTTCCTCAACGACCTCATCCGGGCCAACTTGATCACGCCGGGCCCGGCGGGATATTTCGACGCCGACGCCGTCACGCTGGCCAAAACCGCACGGGCGATGGCCGAATTCGGTTTGGAGGCACGGCATCTGCGTGCGTTCAAGCTCGCCGCCGACCGGGAGGCCGCGCTCGTGGCGCAGATCGTCGCCCCGATCGCGAAGAGCCGGGACGCTGGTGCGCGCGCCCGTGCGGAGGAGACGGTGCGCGAACTGGCCGCGCTGTCGCTGACCTTGCACACCTGTCTGGTCAAGTCCTCGGTCCGGGGCTCGCTCGGGGGCTGACCCCCGTCGGGCCCCTCGGCCCGGAGGTCGCGGCGATCCAACACCCTGATTTCTGCTGTGCAGACGGATCGCTGGACCGGTGCCGGTTCGCCTAGACTCGTGGTACGGCGAGCTCTGCAGCGGTCATGCCGGGCCGGCGGCGAGTATGGGAGGCAGTGCGATGAGCGAAATGCGCGTGATCGGCATCCGTGTCGAGCAGCCACAGAACCAGCCCGTGCTGTTGCTCCGCGAAGTGGCGGGCGACCGGTATCTGCCGATCTGGATCGGGCAAGCCGAGGCGACGGCGATCGTGCTCGAGCAGGAGGGGGTGACCCCGATCCGCCCGCTGACGCACGACCTGATCAAGGTCCTGATCACCGAGTTGGGGCACACCCTGAAGGAAGTGCGGATCGTCGATCTGCAGGAGGGCACCTTCTACGCGGATCTGGTCTTCGAGAACGATCTGCGGATCTCGGCGCGGCCGTCGGATTCGGTTGCGATCGCCTTGCGGGTGGGTTGCCCGATCCATGCCGAGGAGTCGGTTCTGGAGGAGGCCGGCCTCGTCATGCCGGACGAGCGCGAGGACGAGGTGGAGAAGTTCAAAGAATTCCTGGAGTCGGTGTCTCCCGACGACTTCAAGGCGACCGATAGCTGAAGTAGAGGTCGAGACTTTTCCCGCGCGTCGCGTTTGGCTCGATGACGTCGCTGGCTGGACAATCGTGGGGAGTAATCTCGACAGTTGGGCCACGACCGTTTCGGCCGAATCCGCACCGATTCGGTCGGTGACGGCGCCGGGTCATCGATGAGGCTGGGAATGCGTCGGCGAAGCAAGGGAGTGGTCAGTGGCAGAGCAATCGCAGGATGTGGTACAGCCAGGACTGTTCCCCGACGACTCGGTACCCGACGATCTGGTGGGCTATCGCGTTCCCAGTGCGTGTCAGGTGGCCGGAATCACCTACCGGCAGCTCGACTACTGGGCGCGCACCGGTCTGGTGGTGCCCTCCATCCGCAGCGCGGCGGGCTCGGGTAGTCAGCGGCTGTACTCGTTCAAGGACATCCTGGTCCTGAAGATCGTCAAGCGGCTGCTCGACGCGGGCATCTCGCTGCAGAACATCCGGATCGCCGTCGATCATCTGCGCAGTCGAGGGGTGCAGGACTTGGCGGGGATCACGCTGTTCTCCGATGGCACCTCGGTGTACGAGTGCACCTCGGCCGAGGAGGTCGTCGATTTACTGCAGGGCGGGCAGGGCGTCTTCGGGATCGCGGTGAGCGGCGCCATGCGGGAGCTGACCGGCGCCATCGCGAACTTCCCCGCCGAGCGCGCGTCGGCGATCACCGAACGTCCGGAGGACGAGCTGTCGTTCCGTCGCAAGGCGCGGATGAACCGCAAGACGGGCTAGGATTCGCGGGTTCGGCGCGGAACGAAATGAACAAAACGCACGCACGGCCGGGCAAGGCGTCGAGCCTCCCGGCCGTGCGTTGTGGACATGCCGTCGGCGGTGGGTAGCAGGGCCACGGTGGCAGCGAGAGGGGGGCGCTGTGCAGACAGGCGACATCACCGGGCTCGTCGGCCCGATCGGCCGCATCGACGCGTTTCCGACCGTCGACGAACTGAACCGATACGCCGACGCGCTGGCGGCCGGTCATCCGGACCGGATCTCGATCACCGAACTCGGACGTTCCCGCGGCGGCGACCCGATCCGGGAGGTGACGATCGGGTCCGGCGACCGGCACATTCTGGTGTTCGGCAATCCGCACCCGAACGAGCCCATCGGCATGGCCACGATCCGTCACCTGCTCGGCCGGATGGCGGCGGACGAGACGGTGACAGTGGGCGCCACCTGGCATTTCCTGCTGTGCGTCGACCCGGACGGCACCCGGTTGAACGAGGGCTGGTTCGCCGGTCCGCACACCAGAACCGGCGTGGCACGCGGCTTCTACCGCCCACCGGCGACCGAGCAGCCGGAATGGTGCTTCCCGACCGAGTGGCGCGGCAAGCGGGTGGGGGTGCCGTTGCCGGAGACGGAGGCGATGATGGCGCTGATCGACCGCACCCGGCCCGCGCTGATCGCCTCGCTGCACAACGCGGAATTCGGCGGCGGGTTCTTCTACACCGCCGGCGGCGATCCCGAGTACTGGGCGGCGTTGACCGCCGGGCTTTCCGCCGCGGGCGTGCCGATCTACCGGGGCGAACCCGACGCGCCGGGCGCTCGCGCGCTGGCGCCGGGCGTCTTCGAGCTGCCGCTGTTCGGTGCGATGGCCGATCTGCTCGCGGCCCAAGGGCTCGACGCGGTCGCCGCGCTGGGCGGGGGCGGCTGCCGGGACTACGCGGCGCGCTACGGCACGGCCATCCTGGTCTGCGAATTGCCGCTCTGGGTGGATTCCCGCATCGGCGACGGCTCGGCGGGCGACCGGGTGCTCGGCGACCTGCTCGACGCCACGGCCGCCGACTATCGGGCCATGGCCGAGGTCGCCGCCGCGGTGCTGGCCCGCGTGGACGGTGAATTGAGCGGTCGCAGCCCGTTCGAACGATCGGTGCGCGCACTGGTCGCCGGGCTGCCCGGTCTCGCCGTGAGCAGGCAGTCCGTGCCGCAGCGGGATCGGATCGCGACCAGGGGCGAGATTTTCGTCGAGCAGTACGACTGGACCGCGATGCTGCGCCTGCGGCTGGGCGGCATGTTGCTGCGCCTGCTGGAGGACGAGTACGCGCGCGGCGGCGCGCCGGCGCTGGCCGTCGAGCGCGACCGGTTCGCCGCGGTGTTCGACCGATGGTGCGCCGACGTGGAGCACAACGCGCCCGGCGTCGCGGTGCCGCTGGCTCGTCTGGTCGGCGTGCAAGCGGAGTCCATCGTGCTCGCCGCGACGAGGCTGCGCGCGGGACTGGCCATCTGACGGGTGACGCCGGCTCGGTCCACGAGTGACCAGAACGACACGGGGCGGGCGGGGTCCCGTGGCGCGCTCCGGCGTGTCGTCGGCTTAGACTGGCGGTGCGTCGCCGCCGTGCGGGAGAGCCTCGGTCCGGAAACGAGTCCGAGCGCCGAAGGAGCAGCACCTCCCCGTCAATCTCTCAGGCAAAAAGGACCGTGCGGGCTTCGGCGCCTCTGGAAAGCGGCGGCTTCGAGCCGCCCGCCCATGGGGAAAGGGGCTCGGCCACCGGTCGGGGTACCCGAATCTCTCAGGCGCCACGACAGAGGGGGAGGGCCGGTACCCGTCGACCGCCCGGTCGACCCCGCCCGACCTTGGGAGCTGTTGTGACTCGCTCATTCGCCGACCGCCATATCGGACCCGACCGGGAGGAACTGGCCCGGATCCTGGACGTCGTCGGCGTGTCGTCGCTGGACGAGCTGGCCGCCGCCGCGCTGCCGGCGAGCATCCTGGACGGCGACGGCCTGGCCGGGCTGCCCACCGCGGGCTCCGAGCACGAGGTGCTCGCCGAACTCGCCGAACTGGCCGCGTCCAACACCGTGGCCACCTCGATGATCGGGCTCGGCTACTACGACACGCTGACCCCGCCGGTGCTGGTGCGCAATCTGCTGGAGAATCCCGCCTGGTACACCGCCTACACGCCCTATCAACCCGAGATCAGCCAGGGCAGGCTGGAGGCGCTGCTCAACTTCCAGACCATGGTGTCGGAGTTGACCGGCATGGATGTCGCCAACGCGTCCATGCTGGACGAGGCCACCGCCGCCGCCGAGGCGATGACGCTGCTGCGACGCGCGGGCAAATCGAAGTCCGCCCGGCTGGTCGTCGACCGCGACCTGTTCCCGCAGACCAGGACCGTGCTCTACACCCGAGCCGAACCGCTCGGCCTGCAGATCGTGGAGGCGGACCTGTCGGCCGGTGAGCTGCCGGAGGGGGAGTTCTTCGGTGTGCTCGCGCAGACGCCTGGCGCGTCCGGCCGCATCGTCGACCTGACCGAGGTGATCGCCGCGGCACACGAGCGCGGCGCCTTGGTGGCGGTCGGGGCCGACCTGCTGGCGATGACGCTGATCACGCCGCCCGGTGAGCAGGGCGCCGACGTGTGCTTCGGCACCACCCAGCGTTTCGGCGTCCCGCTCGGTTTCGGCGGCCCGCACGCCGGATACCTCGCGGTGCGGCAGGCGCACGCCCGCCAGCTGCCCGGCCGCCTGGTCGGCGTCTCGGTGGACGCGGACGGCGCCGTGGCCTACCGGCTCGCCTTGCAGACCCGCGAGCAGCACATCCGCCGGGAGAAGGCGACCTCGAACATCTGCACCGCGCAGGTGCTGCTGGCCGTCGTGGCCGCCATGTACGCCTCTTACCACGGCGCCGACGGGCTGCGGGCGATCGCTCGCCGGGTGCACGGGCACGCCGCGGCGATCGCGGCCGGGCTGGACGGCGCCGTGGTGCACGACAGCTTCTTCGACACCGTGCTGGCGCACGTGCCCGGCGGCGCGGAAGCCGTTGTGGCGAAAGCGAAGTCGCGGGGGATCAATCTGCGCCTGGTCGACGCCGACCACGTCGGCATCGCGTGTGACGAGGCCACCACCGACGCGCACGTCGCGGCCGTGCTCGAATCCTTCGGTACCGCGGTGTCCGCCGAATCCGGTGCGCCCGCGCCGGTCGCGGCGATCGAGAACCGGACCTCGCAGTTCCTGACCCACCCGGCGTTCACGAAGTACCGGACCGAGACGGCGATGCTGCGGTATCTGCGCGCACTGTCCGACAAGGACATCGCGTTGGACCGCAGCATGATTCCGCTGGGCTCCTGCACCATGAAGCTCAACGCCACCGCCGAGATGGAGGCCATCACCTGGCCCGGATTCGCGCGGGTGCATCCCTACGCGCCGGTCGAGGACGCGCCCGGTCTGCTGCGGGTGATCGCTGACCTGGAACGCTGGCTGTCGGACATCACCGGCTACGACTCGGTGAGCCTGCAGCCCAACGCGGGCAGCCAGGGCGAGTACGCGGGACTGCTGGCGATCCGCCGCTACCACCTCGATCGCGGCGACACCCATCGCGACACCTGCCTCATCCCGTCGAGCGCGCACGGCACCAACGCGGCGTCGGCGGCCATGGCCGGGCTGCGGGTGGAGGTGGTGAAGTGCCGCGCCAACGGCGACGTCGACCTCGACGACCTGCGCGCCAAGATCGCCGATCACGCCGATCGCCTGGCCTGCATCATGATCACCTATCCGTCCACGCACGGCGTGTACGAGCACGAGGTCGCCGAGCTGTGCGCGCTGGTGCACGACGCGGGCGGACAGGTCTACGTGGACGGCGCGAACCTGAACGCGCTGGTCGGACTCGCGCGGCCGGGCCGCTTCGGCGGCGACGTGAGCCATTTGAACCTGCACAAGACCTTTTGCATCCCGCACGGTGGCGGCGGCCCCGGGGTCGGTCCGGTGGCGGTGCGCGCGCACCTGGCGCGGTACCTGCCCGGCGATCCGCTGGAAACGGGGTCGCACGCGGTGTCGGCGGCGAAGTACGGTTCGGCTTCGATTCTGCCGATCACCTGGGCCTATATCCGCATGATGGGCGCCGACGGGCTGCGTCGCGCCACGCTGTCGGCGATCGCTTCGGCGAACTACATCGCGCGGCGGCTCGACGAGTACTTCCCGGTGCTCTACACCGGCGAGCGCGGCATGGTGGCGCACGAGTGCATCCTGGACCTGCGCGAGATCACCAAACGCACCGGCGTCACCGTCGACGATGTGGCGAAACGATTGGCCGACTACGGGTTCCACGCGCCGACGATGAGTTTCCCGGTGGCCGGCACGTTGATGGTCGAGCCCACCGAGAGCGAGAACCTCGCCGAACTGGACGATTTCATCGAGGCGATGATCGCGATCCGGGCGGAGATCGACCAGGTCGCCGCAGGGGTGTGGCCGGTGACCGACAACCCGCTGCGCGGCGCGCCACACACCGCGGCGTCGCTGGTGGGCGAGTGGGATCACCCCTACAGCCGGGAAGTCGCCGTGTATCCCCGTGGCCTCGGGCATGCCAGGGCGAAGGTGTGGCCGCCGGTGCGCCGGATCGACGGCGCCTACGGCGACCGGAACCTGATGTGCGCCTGTCCGCCGCTGGAGGCGTACGCGGACTGACCACCGGTCCGGTCGCGTATCTGCCTCACCGCGCGGCGGCCGCCTTCGCGTAGGTGTTCGCCAGATCGGGTCAGCCGCCCGCGCTGCCGACGGCGTCGTGCATGGACTGGTGAGAGTTCGGTCTTCCGCAGAGCAGGGCGCTACGGCGTGGTGAGAGCCTTGACGACGGCGGAGCCGAAGCCGATGTCGTCGGAGGTGGTCAGCCGGGTGTAGCTTCCGCCGGTCTGTTTCGCCAGGTCCTGGAGTGTCTGGGTGCCGTTGCCGCCGATCACGACGACATCCACCCGCACCGGCCGGGCGGGGTCGGTCGCCGCGGTGATGTCCGCCGCCAGTTGGGTGCCGGTGACCGACGAATCGTCGTCGGGTCCGTCGGTGATCAGCAGGACCGAATTGGTGCGGCCCGGCGTGTACCCGGCGACGGCGCTCTTGTACGCCGCGATCAGCGACGGGTAGGCCTGGTCCGATCGGTTCTCGCTCGGGCGAACCGAACTCAGCGCGGTGCCGATCTTCGTGCGCTGGTCGGTGGTCAGCGGGGCGGTGGCGGCGGCCACCTGGTACGGCGTGCTGCCGTCGAGGTTCTTGCCGAAGGTCCACACACCGAGCCCGAACTCGGGTGGCATGACCGTCATCGTGGAATTCAGCGCGGCCAGGACGTTCGCCAGACGGGTCGTGGCGCCCTCCGCGGTCCCCATCGACGCCGACACGTCGACCAGGGCGGTGGACCGCACGCCGAGGACGGGGTCGGCCAGGGTGGCGCGCACCTTGTCGAGCGCGCCACGGGGCGGGACGGCGGCCGCGGTCTGCGGCGAGGCGAATCCCGCCGCGACGAAGGCTTGCGCCTGCTCGGGCTTGCGCAGGTAGTCGGTGAACCGTCCGGCGATGAGGTTCTGCGTCTTGTCCACCCACGCGCCGGACATCAAGGCGGCCGGGTAGTCGGCCACGAGCGCGGACCCGGCGGGCCGGAACGCCGCGACGCCGGGAAACCCCTTCAGTTGCTGTTCGGTAGCGGCAATCGCGTGCACGGGTCCGTCCTGTGCCGTGAGCCGCGTCAGCGCGGCCGCGGCGTCGGACGCTTCGGGGGCGTCGGCGGCGAGCCCGGAGATCGCGGCGACCACCTGGCCGGACCGCGCGGCCTGCTCGCTGAGCGGTTCCGCGCCCGAGACCGCGGAGCCGACCGCCGTGGCCGCGGCGAGCGTGGCGTCACCCGCGGGCAGCGCCATCCGCAGCCCGCCCCAGCCGTTCAGGCCGATCTCGCCGAGCGAGCCCTGCTGCAATCGCGGCAGATCCGCCCAGGACGCGTCGGCCTGCTCCAGGGCGCGACGCAGGTCCTCCGGCACGGCGAGCACGATCGGGCTGGCGGCGACGGACACCGGCGTGCCCTCGATCAGGCCGGGAACCCGCATGGACTCGATGGAGCGGGTGGAATCGGCGATCCACAGCGCAGGCTGCGGGCCGAGCGCCTGATCCCACGGCTTGCCGCTGGTGAACGCGGAAACGACCGCGGCGGACGGCTGCGCGGTCACCTCGACCCGCGCACAGTGGTCGCGCACCTTCGGCTGGGTGGCGTTGTAGCCGTCGGCGGCGGCGCGCACCTGCGCGGCGATGCCGGGATCGGCGGTGACGTAGAGCGTCGCGGGCCCCTCCACGCATTCGGCCGCCGCCGCGCTGTCCTGATTCGCCGCGCGATCGCGCAACTGGAACCAGCCGACGACGATCGCGGCCAGTAACGCAACGGCGACCACTGCGATAACCGGACCTTTGCTGACGCCCCGGGATCTGGTTGCGCTGCGATGAGTGCCCACGCGCTCAGTGTATGGTCACCGGCGCCGGGCGAAGTCGTCGAGGCTCCCCCGCACCGGCACGGGTGCGGCGCGGTCGCGCTGTCCCCCCGCCGCGCCGGACGGCACGACGGCGGGACCCCTCAGTCGCGGATGACTCGTCCGCGGTCGAACTCGTGTCCGCCCCACACGCCGGATTGCCCGGTACGGGCGGCGAATTCGCCACAGGCATCCCGGATCGGGCAGCGGGCGCAGACTTCCCGGGCGTAGTCGAAGTCCTGAGATGGGTACGGGAACCAGGCTTCGTGGTTCGGGTCGCCGCGGCAGGCCGCCCGGTGCCACCCTCGGGAATCCGAGAGCGGGAGCAGGTCGGCCAGGGTCAGCTCCGCGACGGCGGTGGTCTCGGTGCGCGTCATCGCGATCTTCTCCTTTCTCGGGTCGTGGTCAGGTCGCGGCGAGTTGCTTCCAGATCCGGCGCTGCTGCCGGATCCGGTGGGTGGGGGCCTTCGGCTCCCAGAGCAGGCGCATGCCCGCCTCCTCCGGGGTGCGGTCCGCCTTGGCCGTGTTGCACGGCGCGCAGCAGGCCACGAGGTTGCTCCAGGTGTTCGGACCGCCCCGCGACCGTGGGCGGATGTGGTCGACGGTGCGCGCCCACCCGGCGCAGTAACCGCACCGGTTCCGGTCGCGGCGCAGCACGCCCGCCAAGGTGGCCCTGCTCTCGTCGTGCACCAGTACGGTGTGCTCGAGGTAGACGTAGCGCAGCAACCGAATAGACTGCGGCAGAGCGATTTCCACGTGCCGGGACCGGATCGGGAAACGCGGCTCGCGGTCGGCGACGGACTCCGCCGCTCCGGCGACCAGCAGCACGACGGCCCGGTCGGCCTTGATCTCGTCGAGCGCCTCGTAGGAGGCGTTCAGCACGAGTACCCCGGTGTGTATCCAATTGTCGGCGGTTATCGCCGCCTGATCGGCGGCACGGCAAAAGGTCATGGGAATCACCATGTTTCGTGCGAGCGGGAGCGAATGAGCAGAGTCGCGGCGATCAGCCGAGGATCTGGAGGCGGCTGCCGACCGGTTCGTCGTGCCGCGCGCGCAACGGCCTGCCGAGCGCGTCGCCCGCGGCCGACGAGCACGCCGCGATGGCATTCATTCGCTTCGTCGTCTCCGGGATCACTGCCGCCCCTCCTCTCCACTGCTCTGCGGCCACCTCGAGGCGGTGACCGGTGTCGAAACACATGGTGGCACAGCGCACCCGCCGTTGTCGGGTCATTTTCCGGCGGCGGCGCGGTGGGTCAGGCCGGTCGCAGTTCGGCCGCGCCGAAGGACACGTCGAACCGGTCGCACCAGATCGCGACGCTGGTCAGCCGGGCCAGGTCGGCATCGGCGGGAATGGGGTAGTTCTGCGAGCCGTGGTTGCCTTTGAGCTTGCCCAGATCGGTGTGGTCGCCGTCGTCGAAGACGAACCACCCGTCGCGGCCCGCGCGCACCGGCGCGTCGGTGAGCCAGACGTGCAGGTCGGGGCCGTCGGAGGTGTCGAGGTCCGTCAATCGCAGCACTCTGCTGCCGTCGGGCAGCAGCAAGACGGTGACGGCGCCGGTGGTGGCGTGCTCGTGTGAGATGAAGGCGCCCTCGGCGATGGTGCGCGGCTGCGACGGCCCGCCGGAGCCCGGCGCTGGGGAAGCCGACGGCGCGGCCTCCTGCACGGTGGTGTCGGTGAACAGCCGCCACGGCTGGAATGCGGCCAGTCCCGCGCCCAGGCCGGCGATCAGCAGTGCCACCGTCACCCAGGTGATCGGCGATCGAGCGATGCTCCGTGCGGACGCCATGGCTGCTCCTCGAAGTGTCGTCGCGGGACCGGAAGGGCTGGTGCACTACGTGCGGAAACTCGCCCCCATCCGAGTATGGGGGCGAGCGGGGGTGGCGTTGGCGGAACGGGCGTCATCCGATCGGGGAGTGCCCGAGCAGGACGTGACCGGTGAAGTGGGTCTGCTTGGCCCGTGGCAGCGGGTGGAACAGGCAGCCGTGCACGTCGCGGTAGCGCATTTCCAGTTCGCAGTCGCGCGAAAAGCCGAGTCCGCCGACGGTTTCGATGGCGAGGCGGACGGTCCGCACGAGCGCGTCCGCGGCGGCGGTCTTACGGCTGAGCGTCCGGCTCGCGTACTGATCGGTGTTGGCGAAACGCAGATTCTCCGACCCGGTGAACATGGCGTCCACGAGATCGCCGGCGGTGGTGTGCGCGGTGGCCATCTCACCGGCCAGTTGGACGGTCGGCGCGTCGGCCCGGCCCGCCGCCAGCGCGGTGGCCAGGTCGACCGCGCCGTCGGCGATGCCGAGGTAGGCCGCCATCACCAGCGGCATCGCCGCGCCGATGACGACGTTCAACAGCGGCGGCCACACGGTCGCCGGGCGGATGAGCGAGACCGCCGCGTCGGGCACGAACACATCGTCGAGCACCACGGTGTGCGAACCGCTGGCCCGCAAACCCAGAGTGTCCCAGGTCTTCTCGATTCGCACGCCTTCGGCGGCGAACGGGATCGCGCAGTGCAGCACCTGCGGCCCGCCGGGTGCGTCGTCCCAGCGCACGCTGGTCACCAGGACGGTGCCCGCCTCACATCCGCTGGCCGGCGCTTTGCGCGCGTGCACCCGGTAGCCGCCCTCGACCCGCTCGGCGCGTCCGCCCGAGCCGACCCAGTCGGAGGCGCCGGTGCTGACCAGGATCGCGCCCGCGACCACCTTGGCGAACAGCGGCGCGGCGTCGATGCCGTGGTTGTGCCGCCACACCTGGGCGGCGACCAGGTGGGTGTGCATCGCGAACGCGACGGCGGTGGAGGGATCGTGGCGGCCGAGTTCACGCAGGATCGCGCCCATCTCGCGGTGCGTGACCCCGCCGCCGCCGAACTCGGCGGGAACGAGAGCCGCCGACAGCCCGCTCTCGCGCAGCGAGCCGAAGGCGGCGAGGGAGAGCTCGCCGGAGCGGTCGCGGGCGGCGACCTCGGGACGGAGGGCTTCGCCGACGCGGCGTGCGCGGGCGATCCAGTCGGTGGTGACGTCGGTGGGGGCAGGAGCTGTAATGGTCATGTTTCGAAGTTAGGAACGGCCGCGATAACCGGATAGTGCAGAAAGTGGACCGCCCCGGTCCGCCGACGAGATCCGTTCGCGAGGTGCCATGACGACTTCGACGCCGAGTTACGGCCAGTACTGCCCGATCTCCCGGGCGCTCGAGGTGGTGGGCGAGCGCTGGTCGCTGCTCATCCTGCGCGACCTGCTGCTGGGCACCACCCGGTTCAACGACCTCGCGCGCGGCCTGCCCGGCTTGTCGCGCAGCCTGCTCGCCAAACGCCTGCGGCAGTTCGAGCGAGCCGGGCTGGTGGCGAAACCGGGCGGGGAGTACCTGCTCACCGACGCCGGACGGGACCTGGAACCGATCCTGTTCGGCCTCGGCGAATGGGGCGCGCGCTGGACCTTCGGCGCGCCGCGCGACGACGAGCGCGACCCGGCCCTGCTGGTGTGGTGGATGCACACCAGGGTCGACACCTCGTCGTTCCCTGGCCGTCGCCACGTGCTGCACGTGCGCTTCACCGACGACCTGCGCCGCTTCTGGATCGTGATCGAGGCCGGCGTGCCCTCGGTCTGCGAATCCGATCCCGGCTATCCGGTGGACGTCGCGATCAGCTCCGACGTCGCCTCGCTGTACCAGGTGTGGCTGGGGCGGCTGCCGCTGGCGCACGCGCTGCGGGCGGGCCGGGTGGCCTTCACCGGTCCGCCCGCGCTCACCCGCCGGATGCCGTCGGTGCTGCGGCTCAGCCCCGTCGCGGGGTACGCGGACCCCGCGCCCATGGGGGCGGCCGCCCGGCGCGCGTCGTGAACTCCGTCAGAGATTCCCCACGACGTGCTCGAGACGCCGGGCGACCAGTTCGCGGGCCTTCTCGCGCAGCGCGGGCCGGTATCCGCTCGGGTACACCGGGTCGCCCGGGGCGTAGTCCTTCAGGACCTCCTTCGCGAGGGTGATCTTGTGCACCTCGGTCGGTCCGTCGGCGATGGCCATCACCTCCGCGTAGCTGAGCATGTCGACGAACGGCAGGTCCTGGCTGACGCCGAGCGCGCCGTGCAGGTGCAGCGCGCGCTGGGCGATGTCGTGCATCACCTTCGGCATGGCGACCTTGATGGCGGCGATGTCCTTGCGCACCTTCTTGTAGTCCTGCTCCTTGTCGATGCGCCAGGCCGTGCGCAGCACCAGCAACCGGAACTGCTCCATCTCGATCCAGCTGTCGGCGATGCGTTCCTGGGTCATCTGCAACCCGGCCAGCGGACCGCCGCGCATCGGGCGCGAGACCGCCCGCTCGGCCATCATGTCGAACGCTTTGCGCACCATGGCGACCGTGCGCATCGCGTGGTGCACCCGCCCGCCGCCCAGGCGGGTCTGCGCGACGACGAAACCCTCGCCCTCCGCGCCGAGCAGATGGTCGGCCGGGACGCGGACGTCGGTGAACCGCAAGTGGCCTTCGTGCTCGCTGAACCCGGCCACGTGGTAGTTCTTCACGATCTCCAGCCCGGGCGCGCCCGCGGGCACGATGAACATCGACATGCCCTGGTACGGGCTGACCTCGGGATCGGTCACCACCATCACGATGTGGAAGGCGGCGAACTCCGCGTTGGAGTTGAACCACTTCTCACCGTTGATCACCCACTCGTCGCCGTCGCGCACCGCGCGGGTCCGGAACAGCGTCGGGTCCGAGCCGCCGGTCGGCTCGGTCATCACGTAGCACGAGCCGATCTCCCCGGCCAGCAGCGGCTCGAGATAGGTCTTCTTCTGCTCGGGCGTGCCGTAGTGGGCGAGGATCTCCGCGTTGCCGGAATCCGGCGCCTGGCAGCCGAATACCGACGGCGCCCACACCGAGGTGCCGAGCACCTCGTTGAGCAGAGCGAGCTTCATCTGCCCGTAGCCGGGGCCGCCCAGCTCCGGCCCGAGGTGGCAGGCCCACAGGCCCTGCTCCTTGACTCGCTCCTGCAACGGCCGCATCAGCGCCATCGCCTCGCGGTCGGTGCGGTCGTACGGATTGGGGTAGAGCAGGTCCAGCGGCTCCACTTCGGTGCGAACGAACTCCGCGGCCCAGTCCAGCTTGCGCTGGTATTCCGGGTCGGTCTCGAAATCCCAAGCCATGGTCAGCCTTTCGTGTCCCGCGCGGTGCCGGTCACCACGCCGTCGAGCAAAGTGGTCGCGAGGATGTCGGCGATCTCGCCGGGGGAGCGTCCGCCGCGCGGGCGGTACCAGAACGACACCGTGTTGAGCATGCCGAGCACGCTGTTGGTGACCACGTGGTCGTCGGTGCGCAGCAGCCCTTCGGCATGACCTGCGTCGACCACGCGCTGCCAGCAGTGCTGCACCCGGTCGCGCAGGTCCTGCAGTTGCGCGGCGCGCTCGCCGGTGAGCGCGCCGACGTCGCGCAGTTGGATGGACACCTCGCGCTGATGACGGATGATCAGCCGCACATGACTGTGGATCAGCGCGCGCAGTTTGGTGATCGGATCGCCGGGGCCGTCGGCGATCTGTTCGGCCTCAGCCAGCATGAGCTGGGTGTAGTCGCGCAGGATCTGCCAGAGCAGCTCTTCTTTGGAACCGATGTGGTAGTACAGCGCGCCGCGCTGCACGTCGGCGCGCTCGCCTATCTCGGCCACGCCGGTGCCGTGGAAGCCCTGCTCGGCGAACAACTCGATCGCGGCCCGCACGATGCGCGCCCTGGTGTCGCTCGCCGTCGATTCGGCCGCGGGCGGACGGCCCCGCCTGCGCGACGGGGCGGTCATGCCGACGGGTCCAGCACGATCTTGCCGACCCCGTCGGCCCGCTCGGCGAACAGACGGTAGGCGGCGGCTCCTTCGGACATCGGGAGGTGGTGGGTGACCACCGCCTCGGGGCGCAGCCTGCCGCCCGCGGTGAGTTTCAGCAGCGTGGGCAGCTCGTACTGGATCGAGCACAGCCCGATGTGGAATTCGAGGTCCTTCACCTGCGCCGCCATCAGGTGGAACGGATAGGCGCGGTTGTGGCTCACACCGATCACACTGACCCGGCCACCGTGCCCGACGGCGCTGATCGCCAGCTTGATCGTTTCGTCGGCTCCAACCGCTTCGATCGCGACATCCGCTCCACCGCGCGACATCTCGCGGATCGCCTGCTTCGGATCGTCCGACTCGACCGGCTCGGCGCCGAGATCGGCGGCGCGCTCGCGGCGCTCGGCGAGCAGATCGACGCCGAGCACCCGGGCCGCGCCCATCGCGAACGCGGACTGGACCGCCATGAGCCCGACCGGACCGAGTCCGATCACCACCACGGTGTCGCCCGGCGCGATGCGGGCGCGGCGGGCCCCGTACCAGGCGGTGGGCGCGTTGTCGGTGAGCACGACGGCGGCGGTGTCGCTCACCTCGCCGGGCAGCTTCGCCAGGTTGCCCGCGGCGTGCGGGACGGCCAGCAACTGGGCTTGGCACCCGTCCAGCGCGCCGCCGAGCCCGTAGCAGGCGTCCACCGGCAGCGGGTGGCGAGCGCACGCGGTGACGATTCCGGCGCGGCACTGCGCGCAGCCGTCGCACCCGGCCGACGCGGCGACCAGCACGCGGTCGCCGACGGCGAAGCCGCGGGTGTACGGGCCCAGTTCCACGATCTCGCCGACCGCTTCGTGCCCGACGCCGTAACCGTCGCCCGCGACGAATCCGTGGCCGGCGTAGATGTGCAAGTCGCTGCCGCAGATGCCCGCCGCGGTGACCCGGACGATCGCGCCGTCGGATCCTGGCAGGACGGGATCGGGCCGTTCGCCGTAGGAGATCTCCCGCGGTCCTTCGTAAGTCAGCGCCTTCATCGCCATCCCCCATCGATCGCGAGGGTGGCTCCGGTGCAGAACGCGGAGGCCTCGGTGGCGAAGAACAACGCCGCCCCGACGATCTCCTCCGGCTTGCCGACCCGGCGCAGGGCGTTGTGCTTCGTGAGCTCCGCGCGCAGCTCGTCGGGCCACGCCGTGGCGATATCGGTCTCGAACGGCCCGCACTGGATGGTGTTGACCCGCACGTTCGGCGCGAACGTCTGGGCCAGTCCGCCGGTCAAGGCGTTGAGACCCGCCTTGGCCGCCGAATAGGGGACCGCGAAGGGCTCCGGCCTGATCGCCTCGATCGAGGAGATGTTGATGATCGAGCCGCCGCCGCCGGCCGCCATCCGGCTGCCGATCAGCGCCGACAACCGGAACGGTCCTTTGAGGTTCACGCCGATGACCTTGTCGAACAACGCCTCGGTGACCTGGTCCAGACTGGGATACAGCGGTGACAGGCCCGCGTTGTTGACCAGCACGTCCACCCGGCCGAACGCGTCGTAGACGGTCTGCACCAAGGCGTCGCACTGGGCCCAGTCGCTGACGTTGCAGGCCACCGGCAGGGCGCGGCGGCCGAACCGTTCCTGCACCTCATCGGCCAGTGCGGCGCACCCGTCCAGCTTGCGGCTGGCGATCACCACGTCCGCGCCCGCCTCGGCGAACGCGAGCACCATCTGCTTGCCCAGCCCCCGGCTTCCCCCGGTGACGACGACGACCTTGTCGGTGAGTGACAACTCGACTCCTGCGCTCGGAAATGTTCCGATCAGTACATTAAATCGGGCGCACGTTAGGATCAAGGGGCTGTCCGGCCGACCGCCGACGGCTCACGACCCGCCGGGTGCCCGACCAGCTCGCCTCGGCGTGGCGGACGGATTCGGGCACAGGGCCTGGGCGACCCGGCGCGCGGTCACACCGCTACCCACGGGTAACATGGCACTGTTTTCCCACTCGGCTTTCCCGGAAGTGAGGCAGTAGATGACAGAGCGGATTCAGGTCGGCGGGCTCCAGGTGGCACGCGTTCTCCACGAGTTCGTCGAGAACGAGGCGCTCCCCGGTTCCGGCGTGGATTCCGCCGCGTTCTGGGCCGGCGCCGAGCAGGTCATCAATGATCTCGCTCCGCGCAACCGCGCTCTGCTGGCCGAACGCGACGAGATCCAGGGCAAGGTCGACGCCTGGCACGCGGAGCACCCCGGCGCGAACTACGACAAAGCCGCCTACAAGAACTTCCTGACCGAGATCGGCTACCTGCGGCCCGAGCCCGCCGATTTCCAGATCACCACCCAGAACGTGGACGAGGAGATCGCGGCCACCGCGGGCCCGCAGCTGGTGGTGCCGGTGATGAACGCCCGTTTCGCGATCAACGCCGCCAACGCGCGCTGGGGCTCGCTCTACGACGCGCTCTACGGCACCGACGCCATCTCCGAGGCGGGCGGCGCGGAGAAGGGCGCCGGCTACAACAAGGTGCGCGGCGACAAGGTCATCGAGTGGGCGCGCAACTTCCTCGACGACTCGGTCACCCTGATCACCGGTTCGCACATCGGCTCGACGTCCTACAAGATCGTCGACGGCGAGCTCGAGGTCGGCCTGGAGGACGGCACCAGCATCGGTCTGGCCGACCCGTCCCAGCTGGTCGGCTACCTCGGTGACCCGGAGGCGCCGAGCTCGGTGCTGCTCAAGCACAACGGTCTGCACATCGAGATCCAGATCGACCCGCAGTCCCCGATCGGCAGCACCGACACCGCGGGTGTGAAGGACGTCGTGCTGGAGTCCGCCGTCACCACGATCATGGACTTCGAGGACTCGGTCGCCGCGGTGGACGCCGAGGACAAGGTGCTGTGCTACCACAACTGGCTCGGCCTGATGAAGGGCGATCTCGCCGAGAAGGTCACCAAAGGCGAGAAGACCTTCACCCGCACCATGAACCCCGACCGGGTCTACACCGCGCTGGACGGCGGCGAGCTGGTGCTGCACGGCCGTTCGCTGCTGTTCGTGCGCAACGTCGGTCACCTGATGACCTCCGACGCCATCCTGGACGCCGAGGGCAACGAGGTGCCGGAGGGCATCATGGACGGCCTGATCACCTCGCTGATCGCCAAGCACAGCCTGGCCGAGGACGTGCAGCTGAAGAACAGCCGCACCGGCTCGGTCTACATCGTGAAGCCGAAGATGCACGGCCCCGACGAGGTCGCGTTCACCAACGAGCTGTTCGGCCGGATCGAGGACGTGCTCGGGCTGGAGCGCAACACCCTCAAGGTCGGCATCATGGACGAGGAGCGCCGCACCACGGTGAACCTCAAGGCCTGCATCCAGGCCGCCGCCGAGCGGGTGGTGTTCATCAACACCGGCTTCCTCGACCGCACCGGCGACGAGATCCACACCTCCATGGAGGCCGGGCCGATGGTCCGCAAGGCGGACATGAAGTCCCAGCAGTGGATCCTGTCCTACGAGGACTGGAACGTCGACACCGGCCTCGCGGCAGGCCTGCCCGGCAAGGCGCAGATCGGCAAGGGCATGTGGGCCATGCCGGACCTGATGGCCGACATGCTCACCCAGAAGATCGGTCACCCGCGCGCGGGCGCCAACACCGCGTGGGTGCCCTCGCCCACCGCCGCCACCCTGCACGCCACGCACTACCACCTGGTCGATGTGTTCAAGCGGCAGCAGGAGATCGCCAAGGGCGGTCGCCGCGCCACCGTCGACGAGATCCTGGAGATCCCGCTGGCCGCCGCGCCGAACTGGACCGACGAGGAGAAGCGCCAGGAGCTGGACAACAACTCGCAGTCCATCCTCGGCTACGTGGTGCGCTGGATCGACCAGGGCGTCGGCTGCTCGAAGGTGCCCGACATCAAGGATGTCGCGCTCATGGAAGACCGTGCGACCCTGCGCATCTCCAGCCAGCTGATGGCAAACTGGCTGCGCCACGGCATCGTCACCGCAGAGGAAGTGGTCGCGAGCCTGGAGCGGATGGCCCCCGTCGTCGACCGGCAGAACGCGGGTGATCCGAACTACCGGGCGATGGCGCCGGACTTCGCCGGCAGCATCGCGTTCCAGGCGGCCAAGGAGCTCATCCTGGAGGGCACCAAGCAGCCCAACGGGTACACCGAGCCGATCCTGCACCGCCGTCGTCGTGAGGCGAAGGCGCTGGCCTGCGTCTAGTCCCCGGGTGTCGCGAATCCCCCGGTCTTTCGGCCGGGGGATTCGTGCTTTTGCGGGCAATCGGAGTTTCGACTCTTGTTTATCGGTCCGTTACCCTGGGTGCCGCACGAGATCGTTCGATTTGTGAGGAAGATTCATGGGAAGCGTTGTGCTCGACATCGTGGCATTGCTCGCCAATCGCGCGGCGATGTTCTGGAATTGGATGGCCACCGGATCGGCGGGCTTCCCGCCGCTGTGAGCATGCGGTGCACGATGTGCTACGAGTAGTGAAATCCCCTGGTCAGGTGTACTGGCCGGGGGATTTTCCGATTCGGGCCGCAATCGTGAAACGTTCCGAATTGTTCGTTTTCACACTGTGGGCACCGTTGCTCGGTGAGCGCGGGATCAGCAGGTCGCGAAATTCGCCGGGCAGCTCTGCATCGGACCATGGGTGGCCCGCGGATTCGGATGGCCGCGTACCTTTTGCGCCACGCCCGCTGCGGCGTCCGCGTCGTCGTGATCCCTGACGCCCCGGGGGATTTCGCCGCCGATCCCGCGCGCGAAGCCGCTGCCCCTCGTATCTTGAACACGTGAACTCCGCAGGGTCCGTGCGCACGCGGTCGCGTATTCCTCGTTGGTTCGTGCTGTGGATGGGGCTGGTGACCGCCCTGGTCGCGCTCTGCTGCGCGGCGCTGTTCTGGCAACTCGCCGCGGAGGGCACGTTTCCGACCCTCGTCGTGCTCTGGGCGGTGCTCGGCGTGCTCGGCGGGATCGCCGTCCTGTTCGGACTGCTCGGGCTGCTGCGCTACCGTGCCGTCTTCCACAGCCTCGCCTCGCCCGTGCTCATCGTCGTGCTCCTGGCGCTGACGCTCTACGACGTCCCGGAGGACACCGGCTGGCGCCTCTCCCGGGGGATTCTCGAAGACCAAGCCGTCGACTGCGCGCATTCCGGCCACCGCACCCGCCTCGGCGTCTACACGATCACCTTCATCACCCCCCGCGACGGCGGCTGCCTGTTCTATACCCAGTCGGGAGACTCGAATTCGGAGGGCTTCGCCTTCTTCCGTGACCCGGCCACCCCACCCCACCTCGGTCCACCCGCCACCAACGGCATCGAATACTCCGCCTTCGACGGCCAGTGGTACCGCTTCGCCGACACTCACTGAACCCGGTCGCCGAAGATCGCTTCGAGGGTGTCGGCGTTGGCGGCGCGGGCTATCCACATGGTCAGGCGGGCGTCGTCGCGGCATGCTTTGATCTTGCTGACTTCCACACTGGGACTGTCCCTCCCGGAATTCGATCACGCCCGCGTCGATTCGGGCGACCTACCTGATATCGAACCCACCGAGTACCGTGCGGACCTGGTCCGTCACACTCACCGAGGCCGACGTCCCGGTTCTCGGCATCGTCGTCGAAGTCCAGCTGCAACGCGACGACGACAAGATGTGGAGCTGGCCGGTCTACCTGACCACGCTCTGCGCCTGACTAATTCGATGAGGACTTCGTGTACCGACGAAGGCATGGCGCGGAGGTTACCGATAGCCACCGACAGGTTCGGGTGGGGTGGGTCACCATTCGAAGGGCAGCGGTTGGCGGGGCTCGATCCACAGCGCCTCGGCGAGGGCGCAGAGCGTTCCGTCGGCGCGGGCCAAGGCCACGCCGACCGTGTGTTTGCGGCCGTCGGCGGAGACCGGCCAGCCGTAGGAGACGTAGGGGTCGCCGGCGCGGACCGGTTGGAACTGGGTGGCGGTGAGGGCGGCGGTGACCGCTCCGGGGCGCAGGTCACGCAAAGCCATCGCGGCCCAGCCACCGGGGCAATCGAGAGCGGCCCAGACGTTTTCGGTGGGCAGGTAGCCGTCCGGGCCGGCGAGCAGCGGATCCGGTGTCCAGGCGGCGATGACCATGTCGTGCGCGGACATGGCCCAGGGCGACAGGCGTAATCCGCGTCCGGGGGCACAAGCCGCGCCGCAGCCGTAGCAGTGGCTCATTTTGCGCAGTGCGCCCGCGGTCGCGCTCGCTGTCCGCGCCTGTTCCCACGTGGGCGCGGGCCGTGGCGTGACCGTGACCGCCGACGGGGAAGCCTCGGCGAGTATCGCGCCGTCCAGGTCGGTGAGTGATGCGCCGCCGGAGCCGTCGGCGGCCAGCACCACCGGAGTGTCCACGAGCACTCCGCGGCGGAAGTCGACGCGCACCTGCGTGGCGCCGCTCGCGGCGGCGAGCACTCCCGCCACATATCCGCCGAACGCCACGCCCGGATAACCACGCACGTGCGGGGGCACTGTGAACGCATCGGTCCGAATCATCAGCTGCCCAACCTTTCCGGCCGACGATCATGACCCGGCCCAGCCGACGATACCGCCGGGAGAGCGCCGATCCTCAGCCGGGCCGCCGTGTTCGCGGACCTTCCGCCGTCGACTACGACCGGAGCATGCGCCTCGCAGCCGGCCGCGAGGTCAGCGAAGCCTCCGGCTGCGGGTCGTATGCGGTGTCGTGGCGGCCCGGTGGTCAGGGCAGCGGGGCCGCCCCGCGCCGTGTGAGCAGCATGCCCATCACCCCGGCCTCCTGCCCCTGCCCATGGATCATGGACCGGGCGATCTCCTTGACCGGCCCGGAGCGCAGCAGGCCGTCGGCGGCCTCGGCCATCGCGATTCCGCCTTGGTGGTGGCGGAACATCAATTGCAGGAACAGGATCTCCGCGTTCGGGCCGCGCGCCGCGGCCAACTCGTCCAGTTCCGCCGTGCTCGCCATCCCCGGCATCACCCCGGCGGTCTGCGCGGCCGCTGCGTGGTGCCGATGCGGCGACGCGTCCGCGCTGTGCATCCACGCCATCGGCTGTGCGGAGGTGGGCGGCGCGTCGGCAAGGCGCAGCCAGCCGAGCATGGTGCCGATCTCCATGCGCTGTGCGCGGTCGAGTTGTTCGGCCAGCCGGGTGACCGCCGGATCGACCGCGCGGTCCAGCCGCTGCACCATGAGCAGGGCTTGCTGGTGATGGGTGGTCATGTCCTGGACGAAGCCGATCTCGACCTCGGTGAGAACCGGTGCGGCCGAACGGTGTTCCGAAAACACCAGCGGCCGCAGCGCGGCGCCGAGCACGAGCAGGGCGAAGGCCGCCGAAGCCAGGGCGGCGATCCGCATCCAGCGCGGCATCGCTACGACCCGACGATCGACCGCTGGTCCGCCGGAGGCGAGTACACGTCGTCGTCCAGTCGCAGCACCATGAAGCCGTTGTCCGAGCACGCGACGTAGAGCTGCGAGCCGCGCCATTCCGGCGGCGACAGACACCAGTCGGTGGACACGTCGCCGAAGGCGAGGCGGCCGGTGCGCGGGGTAAGGGCATCCAGCGGGTTGAACTGCCCCTCGAGCACGGCGCGCACCGCCGAAGGGGTGCTCATGAGCGGAACGCCGATGATCGAGGCGAGCGCGTGCGGCGAGTTCCACAGGCCGAGGTTCTGCCCGGTGCGGGCAGGCGGGTTGTAGTAGGCGATCTCGCGGATGGCGTAGGGATCGCGGATGTCGAACACCCGGATGCCGGAGGAGATCCATCCGCAGGCCAACGCGGTCGGGTTCTCCTGCCGGTCGGCGGCGCAGTAGTGCGATTCGTAGGCGAAGGCGGAACCGCCCATCGACGAACCGATATTGCTGTCCATGTGCTGGGGCAGGTTGATCTCGAGCTTGATCTTGCCGGCCACCCTCGGCGCGGTCTCGTCGGAGATGTCGATGAGTTTGACTCCGCCGGAACCGCCTTCGTCGACGGTGTAGAGGTAGGGCTTGCCGTCGTAGCTGACCGGGATGCTGTGCTGGGTCGCCCAGCCGTCGGTCCAGAACACCCGGCCCAGGTGGTGCACCTGCGGGTTGGGGTCGCGGCGCTGCACCGCGCTGATGTCGAGGACGGTGAACCCGCCGAGCGCGGAGATGTACATCCGGTTGCCGTCCGGACTGATGCCGAACCCGTGCGCCTCGATGCCCGTCAGTCCCTGCCAGACCACGTGCGGGTTGGCCGGATCGGTCAGATCGACCGCGCTGACGAAGCCGGGCGCGATCCCCGAGGCCCAATAGGTGTTGCCGTCGGGGGAGAAGCCGCCCTCGTGCGTGGTGATCGGCAGCGGCATCGCCAGATTCGTCCCCGGGCCGGGATTGAGCAGCCGCGGATGCGCGCAATCGGAGACGTCGTAGACCGACAGGTAGCCGACGCCCTCGCCAACCGGCACGCCGGTGCCGACCAGCAGTTTGCGCTCGGTGTTGACCTTGAGGCTCTCCCAGGTTCCGGCCAGCATCGCGGGCTCGGTCAGCGTCACCGTCGGCCGCGGACGCGCCGGATCGGACACGTCGAGTACCTGGACGCCGCGGCCCTCGCTGATCAGGTCGCCGGGAAAGAACGAACCCAGATAGGCGCAGTGCTCGAAGCTGGTGGAGGTGATACCCGCACCGCGGCCCGCGTAGCCGCCGACGAAGGAGATGTTGCACCGGTAGCCCTGCGTGCTGCGCCCACTGTCGCGATCGGCGGCGGTGACATCGCCTTGCAGTCCGTTCTCGGGGGCGGAGCCGGGTCCGCAGTCGGCGCGGGGGACCGAGGTGCGCCCGACGTCGAGGAATTCCTGGACGGCGTCACGGGGGGCCGATCGCGGATCGGCCGACGCGCTCACGGGCAGCAGCGCGACCGTGATCAGGCCGATGGTGAGCAGAGCCAGCGGTTTGGCGCGGCGCAGTGTGGCCGATGGGCGCATCGTCGCGACCCCCCAACTTCGTCGTCGAGATTGGCTGCCCAGGGTGGCTGGGACAGTCACCGCCGAACTGACTGAATGGTAATGATTCCGCTCGGCGCGAGCGTGAGTTTCGCCGAATCGCGGCCGAATTCGCGAAGTTTTCCGTCCGGCGTGGTCAGCGCGGCTGAGTCGGTTCGGTGCCGAGAGCGGCGGAATCGAGATGCGCCGACAAGAGATGCTGGCAGACACCCAGGAAGGTGCGTCGCAATCCGGCCGCGCGCTGCGCCAACTCGGACTGCGCGCGAACGTACTCCGCGCGCCCGGACGGCGTCTCGATGCGAACCGGCTCGTAACCGAACTCCGACAGATCGTAGGGGCTGGCGCGCATGTCGAGTTCCCGGGCGGCGCAAGCCAGCTCGAAGCAGTCCAGCAGCAGGTCCGAGGAGATCAGCGGGACGAGTTTGAAGCCCCACTTGTACAGATCCATGTTCGCGTGCAGACAGCCCGGCTGTTCGCGGCGCAGCTGGTCGGCGCGGGTGAGCGGCTCGGCGTTGCGGCCCACGGCGTCCGGAGTGAAGAAGCGATAGGCGTCGAAATGCGTGCACCGCAACTGCATCGAGTCGAGCACGGCGTCGGTGCCCGCGTGTCCCAGCCGCAGGGGAACCTTCTGGTGGCGGATGTCCTCGGTGCGGTACACCATCGCCCATTCGTGCAGGCCGAAACAGGACAGGTGGGCGGGCCGAGACGCGGTGGCGCGCAACAACTGCGCGACGAACGCGACGGTATCCCGGCGTTTGCCGAGGTAGGCGGGATCAGCGGAGTAGCAGTCCGTACCGGAATCGGTGACGACGTGGTGGTAGCCGCGGGCCCCCCGGTATTCCGCGGCGTCGGCCAGCCCGATGCCGTATCCCGGATGCCAACGCCGCAACTGCGCGGGTTTGTGCCCGTAGTAGGTGAACAAGAAATCGATCACCGGGTGCGACGCACCATGTGCTCGTCGCTCCAGATAGGGCCCGACCAGATCGTCCAGCCGGGCCCGATGTGCGGCGGCGGACGTTCGCCACCGCACACCGGACAACACCCGCATTGCTACCGCACCCCGCCTGGCCGGATCGTCACTCGCCCACTCGATGCGTTCCGTCTCGGACGGTGCCGACGAACTCCTCCACCAAGTCCTCCAGGGCGACGATGCCGGTGGTGTTGCCCCGGTCGTCGACCACCCGGCCGAGATGGCTGTTGGTGCGCCGCAGCCGGGCCAGCGCCTCGTAGAGCGTCGCGCCCATGCCCACCGTCGGCAGCGGGCGGATATCGGTGCGCGGGATCGGCGTCCCCGGGCCGGCGCTCTCGTCGGCCACCTTGTCGAGCACGTCCTTGACGTGCAGGTAGCCGACCAGCGAGCCGTCGTTCGCCCGCACCGGGAAGCGGGAGAAACCGGTCTCGGCGACGGCGGACTCGATGTCGCCGAGTGTGGTGCCGTTGCCGCGCAGCGGGATCGATCTGGTCGCGTCCCGCGGCACCATCACGTCGGCGACCACCCGGTCGCTGGTGCCGAGGGCCTGGGTGAGGCGGCGGTGCTCTTCCTCGTCGAGCAACCCCTCCGAGCGGGACTCACCGATCATCTCGGCCAGTTCGACCGTCGACACGGTGGCTTCGAGCTCGTCCTTCGGCTCGACCCGCAACATGCGCAGCGACAGGTTGGCGGCCAGGTTGTACAGCGCGATGAGCGGGCGGGCCAGCCGCAGCCACATCAGGTGCACCGGCACCAGCAGCAGCGCGCTGCGTTCCGGCCCGGCCAGCGCGATGTTCTTCGGGATCATCTCGCCGAACAGGATGTGCAGGATCACCACGATGGTCAGCGCGAGGGCGAAGGCCACCGGGTGCAGCAGTTGCTGCGGCAGGCCGAGCAGCTCGAACGGACCTTCCAGCAGGTGCGCGACGGCGGGTTCGCCGACGCGGCCGAGCAGGATCGAGCAGATGGTGATGCCGAGCTGCGCGGCGGCGAGCATCATCGAGAGGTTCTCACCCGCCCGGATGACGGTGTTCGCGTTGCGCTTGCCCTGTGCGGCCAGCGCTTCCAGCCGGTCGCGGCGGGCGGAGATGAGCGCGAACTCGGCGGCGACGAAGAAGGCGTTGCCGCCGAGCAGCACGACGGTGAGCAGGACGCCGAACAGGTCACCCATGGCTGTGCTCCTTGGTCGCGATGATGTCGGCGTCGACCGGGATCAGGCGGACGCGGTCGATGCGCCGCCCGTCCATGCGCTCCACCCGGGCGATCCAGCCGCCGGAACCGTGGCTTTCCGGCGCCGTCCACTGCTGCGAGCGGGGATTCGGCAGCACGACCTCGTCGCCGGGCACCGGGATGCGGCCGAGCCGGGTCAGCACCAGGCCGCCCAGCGTCTCGTACTCGCCCTCCGGCGCGTCGTATCCGGTCGCCCGGGACACCTCGTCGATGCGCAGCAGGCCCGAGCAGTCCCAGCCGTCGATGACGCGCCGGACGTCGCGCTCCTCCTCGTCGTGCTCGTCGCGGACGTCGCCGAGGATCTCCTCGATGATGTCCTCCATGGTGACCAGGCCCGCGGTGCCGCCGTATTCGTCCACGACGAGGGCGACCTGCATGCCGTCGGCGCGGACCCGTTCGAGCACCTCGTCGCCGTCCAAGCTGGCGGGCACGATGGGGACCGGCTGGGCGAGCCGGTACAGCGGGGTGGTGGTGCGCGCGTGCGCTGGGCGGGTGAACGCCTGCTTGACGTGCACGAAGCCGAGGGTGTTGTCGAGATCGCCGTCGATCACCGGGAAGCGGGAGTAGCCGGTGCGGCCCGCCGCGTCGATCAGATCGGCGATGGTGTCGTCCTTGTCGAGCGATTCGATCTTCACCCGCGGCGTCATCAGCTCCTCGGCGCTGCGCTCGCCGAATTGCAGGGAGCGGTCCATCACCTGGGCGGTGGGCTGGTCGAGCGCGCCGCGCAGCGCGGACGTGCGGACCAGGGAACCGAGTTCCTGCGGCGAGCGGGCCGACCGCAATTCCTCCGCGGGCTCGACGCCGAGCCTGCGCACCACCCAGTTGGCGGTGCCGTTGAGGAAATGGATCATCCACTTGAACACCACCGAGAACGCGATCATCGGTCCGGCCGTGACGCGGGCGGTGGCCAGCGGCTTGGCGATGGCGATGTTCTTGGGCACCAGCTCGCCGTAGATCATCGACAGCGAGGTGGCCAGGACCAGGGCCAGCGTCAGCGCGACGCCGCTCGCGGCGGCCGCGCTCAGCCCGAGGCCGGCGAACACCGGATGCAGCAGCCTGGCCAGCACGGGCTCGGCGATATAACCGGTGATCAGGGTGGTGATCGTGATGCCGAGCTGGGCGCCCGACAGCTGGAACGACAGCGTGCGATGCGCCTTGCGAACCATGCGGGCGCGGACGTCACCGGTGCGGGCGTGCGCCTCGACGGTGCTGCGCTCGAGGGCGGTGAGGGAGAATTCCGCGGCGACGAACAGGGCCGTGCCGACGGTGAGAGCGATGAATCCGATCAGGCTGAGCGCGGTGAGCGCGACGGACATGATCAGCACCACCCGGACGGTGCTGCGTGACGGCCTGTGCGGAATGGGACTACTGCGGAGCGGAGGACGCCGGGTTGGTCACCCGGCTCGATAGAGGAGCCCTCCTGTGCGGCGCCCTCGGACGCGGGTGACAACTGGATCCTTTCGCAAATGAGTCGTGGTGCCGGTGTCCGGCAACCACCATGCTACCGGCCCACGTGCCGCGCGGCGTGGGCCGGTGCCGGTGCGATGCGCGTGTCGGCGCTCACCAACCGCTCGGCAGCGGGCGGCCTTCGGCGAACCCCGCGGCGGACTGCACGCCGAGCACGGCCTTGTCGTGGAATTCGGCGAGCGTGCGCGCTCCCGCGTACGTGCACGCGCTGCGGACGCCGGAGCAGATGTGGTCGATGAGATCCTCCACGCCGGGACGCTCGGGATCCAGCCGCATCCTGGAGCTGGAGATGCCCTCTTCGAACAGTCCCTTGCGGGCGCGGTCGAACTCGCTGTCGGAGGCGGTGCGGGCCGCGACGGCGCGCTTGGAGGCCATGCCGAAGCTTTCCTTGTAGGCGTTGCCGTCGCGATCGACACGCAGGTCGCCCGGGGACTCGTAGGTACCGGCGAACCAGGAGCCGATCATCACGTTGGACGCGCCTGCGGCCAGCGCCAGCGCCACGTCGCGGGGATGACGCACGCCGCCGTCTGCCCAGACGTGCACGCCGATTTCCGCGGCCGCCGCGGCGCATTCGGCTACCGCGGAGAACTGCGGGCGGCCGACGCCGGTCATCATCCTGGTGGTGCACATGGCGCCGGGCCCGACACCGACCTTGACGATGTCCGCGCCCGCCGCGGCCAATTCCCTGGTGCCGTCGGCGGAGACGACGTTGCCCGCGACCAGCGGGACGCCGAGCCCGAGATCGCGCACGGCGGTGAGCGTTTCGAGCATCTTGGTCTGGTGTCCGTGCGCGGTGTCGATGACCAGCAGGTCGGCGCCCGAATCCACGAGGGACTTGGCCTTGGCGGCCACGTCGCCGTTGATGCCGACCGCGGCGGCGACGCGCAGCTTGCCCGCGGTGTCGACGGCGGGCTGGTAGATGCCCGCGCGCAGCGCGCCGGTGCGGGTCAGTATCCCCGCCAGGGCGCCGTCCTCGGCGGTGAGCACCGCGAAGTCGGCGTGCTCGGCGTGCAGCAGATCGAACAGGTCACGCGGGGTGGTGGTGGCGGGCGCCCGGACGAAATCGGTGACCGCGACCTCGCGCAGGCGGGCGAAGCGGTCGACGTCGGCGCAGGCGGCCTCGGTCACCACACCGACCGGACGTCCGCCGTCGACCACCACGACCGCGCCGTGCGCGCGCTTGTGCATCAGGGCCACCGCCTCGGAGACCGAGCGGTCGGGGGCGAGCGTGACCGGAGTGTCGGCGGTGAGCGAGCGGCTCTTGACGAAGGCGATGGTGTCGGCGGCCGCGGTGATCGGCAGATCCTGGGGCAGGACGACGATGCCGCCGCGGCGGGCCACGGTCTCGGCCATCCTGCGCCCGGCCACGGCGGTCATGTTCGCCACGACGAGGGGGATGGTGGTGCCGGACCCGTCGGTCGTCGACAGATCGACGTCGAAGCGCGACGCGACGTCCGTCCGGTTCGGGACGAGGAAGATGTCGTCGTAGGTCAGGTCGTACGGCGGCTGATGACCGGGGAGAAAGCGCACTCGACCGATGATATCCGCGCGCCGACCGGTGCGCGCCGTTCTCCGAGGACGCGATCGCGTCGTAACGGGTGCGGGCAAAGGCGCGGGACACAACGCGATGGGCCGTCGGCAGGCAGTTGCCCACCGACGGCCCGGGCGCACGCGCGGTCAGACGTAGGTGAAGGGGAGTGCGTTGCTGATGCCGTCCAGCTCCACTTCGACGGTGACGTCCACCGTGCCTGTTCCCGTCGGGGAGATGGCCGTGATCTGGGTGTCGGAGTCGATGGTGAACGTGGTCGCCTTCGTACCGAAGCGCACGGTCAGAGGACCGACATTGCTGAACCCGGAGCCGGTGATCACCACAGTGCTGAAAGTCGTCGCCGGGCCGGTGTCGGGGGTGAGGGAGGTGAGTACAGCTGCCATGGTTCGACTCCAAGCCGAGTAGTGAAAGAGATTATCGTGCAACGGATGTCGATCTTCTGCGGCAACCGCTACATATTCAGTAAGCCTCCGGCGACGGCTCTTCGACAAGGGATCCGAAGTCCGATTTCGTCCGGTTTCGACCCGCTGTCACGCCTTCCTGGAATCAGCATCAGCGCACCCTGGGCCTGCTCGATGGGGTCGGGCCGAGCGAGCACCGCGCGGGGGCCGCCGCACCCGTGGATTCAGGCGGCGGCTTGCGAGCGGGAGAGCATGATCGTCGCGGCGGCCATCACGACCACCGCACCGGCGGTGACGACCAGTCCCGCGGTGTCCGTCCGCAACCGCTCGTCCAGCACGGCGATGCCGATGAACGCCGCGGCCAGTGGCTCGACGACCGTGACGGCGGGCAGCGACGCGGTCAGGGGCCCCGCTTGATAGGCGCGCTGCTGGAGATAGACGCCGGTGACGCCTGCTCCGACCAGCGCCCAGGTCTGCCAGCCACTCAGCACGTCGCCGAGACCGTGCTCGAACAGATCGGTGACGTAGTCGGTGAGCGCGGCGGCCAGTCCGTAGAGCGCCCCGCTCGCGGCCCCGATCAGCAGAGCGCGCCACGCCGGATCACGCGCGGCGATCCCACCGACCGCTGCGGCGACGATCAATCCGAGCAGGATGCCCAGCGGCACGAGCCATTCGCGCAGGGGCGCGTTGGTATCACCCTCGGTCGGATTGCCGACCAGCAGGAAGCAGGCCAGCGCGGCGGCCAGCACGAGCGCGGTCGCCCAGGTGCGCGGCGCGACGCGGCGGTCGTTGAGCCGGGCCGACAGCGGCAGCGCGAACACCAGCGCGCTCACCAGGAGCGGCTGCACCAGCAGCACCGCCCCCAACGCGAGCGCGAGGACCTGCATGCCGTATCCGCCCGCGTCGCCGACGACCCCAGCCCACCAGCGCGGGGTACGCAGCAGCGAGCGGATCAGCGACGCGTCCTCCGGCACCGCGGCAGCAGCGTGCTGTTGTGCGACCGCGGCGACCGCGAACAGCAGCGCCGCGAGCAATGCGCAGAGGACGGCCGCTGCCGCGTGGGTCGACACCTTCTAGTTTGCTCCGCGATTGCCCCGCTGTGGCGACTGCTGGGCTCGCACGGCGCGTCGCCGGGGCCGGCCCGGCGTGTCGCCGGAGCCGGAAGCCGCGGCGCGTCCGGAGAATCCGCCCGCCGCGCCGGAACGGCGGGTGGACGCGCCCTCGCCCGAACTCGCACCGTATCCGGCGGTGTTGCCCGCGGCGGGCTTCCCGGCGACTTTCGCGTGGCCGCGCCGGCGTCCCGGCGCGGTGACCGATTCACCACGGCCCGAGACCGAGCCCGATCGGGACTGCTTCACGGCACCGGCGCCGCGACCACCGGCCGGAGCTGTCTCCGAGCGCCGGTTCGCTCGGCGGCGTGCGGGTTCGGGCGCCTGGGCGGCCACGGGCGCGGCGGAAGCCGGGACCACGGGGACACCGGACGGACGGCGGGCGCCGGTGATCTCCACCAGCGCGCGGTCGCCGGGACGGACCGCGACCCCGTCGACCTCGACACCCGCCTTCCGGGCCATCGCCTCCACCTCGCGGCGCTCTTCGTCCATGACCAGCGTGACGACCACGCCGTCCTCGCCCGCGCGGGCGGTGCGCCCGGCCCGGTGCAGATACGCCTTCGGCTCCGGCGGCGGGTCGACGTGCACGACGAGGGAGATCCCGTCGACGTGGATGCCGCGGGCGGCGACATCGGTGGTGACCAGCACCGGCACCGAGCCGTCGGCGAACGCGGCGAGCGTGCGGGTGCGGTTGTTCTGCGCCTTGCCGCCGTGCAGCGCGCCCGTTGGGATGCCTGCCGCGCGCAGCTGTTTGGCGAGCCGGTCGGCGCCGTGCTTGGTGCGGACGAACATGATGGTCAGCCCCTCGCGGGCGGCGATCTCGGTGGCGACCGCGCGCTTGGTCACCTTGTCGCCGACGTAGAGCAGGTGATGCGACATCGTGGCGACCGAGGCCGACGGCGGCGCGGTGGAATGCGTGACGGGGGAGCGCAGGTAACGCTTGACCAGCTTGTCGACCTCGCCGTCCAGCGTGGCCGAGAACAGCAGGCGCTGACCGTCGCGCGGCGTGCGGTCGAGCAGCTTGGTCACCTGCGGCAGGAAGCCCATGTCGGCCATGTGGTCGGCCTCGTCCAGCGCGGTGATCGTCACGTCGGACAGATCGGCGGATTTCTGGGCGAGCAGGTCGGCGAGCCGTCCCGGTGTGGCGATCAGCAGGTCGACGCCGCGGGCGAGCCGGTCGGCTTGGCGTTTGATCGGGGCGCCGCCCACCACCGAGGCCACGCGCAGGCCCAGCGCGAGCGCCGGTTCGTCCAGCGCCCGCTCGATCTGCGCGGCCAGCTCACGGGTCGGCACCAGGACCAGGCCGCGCGGGCGGCCCGGCTTGGCCGGCCGCCCCGCCAGCCGGGTGAGCATCGGGAGGCCGAAGGCCAAGGTCTTGCCGGAACCGGTCGGTCCGCGGCCGAGTACGTCCTTGCCCGCCAGGACGTCGGGCGTCGTCGCGGCCTGGATGGGAAACGGCATCTCGATGCCGTCGCGTCGCAGTGCCTGCACGAGCACGGCGGGCAGGCCCAGATCCGCGAAGGTCGCGGGGGGCGCCGCGGCGACGGTGGTCGAGGGGGTCACGAGGAGGATGTGCCTTTCGTCGCACGGCGGGTTCCACGCGGAACGCGCTGTTCGGTGGGATGGAGAGCGGCGCGCGATGCGGTTTCACCGCGCGGTGGCGCGAGCGATGACGCGCGCCGGGTGGAGCGAAGAGGATGGCCGACCGGAGACGGGCCGAAGCTCCAGGATACGCGCCGGGAAGTCAGCCGTGGAACAGTCGGCTCAGTTCCACCAGCCAGGGTACGGCCACCGCCTGCGTCGGCACCACCAGGATGGCGGCCGATCCCAGATAGGCGGCCGTGGCGATGCGGATGTCGCCGATCCGGCCGCTGAGCCGCTGGATGCGGATGAGCGTGGTGGGACCGCCCGCGGCGAGCGCGCCTTGCGGCGCGGTGGACTTCGCACAGGCGACCAGAGCGCGGGCCAGCGGTTTCGGCCCGGTGACCTTGACCGCCGAGTCGTCGGCGAGCAGCTCGATGAGCAGTTTCACCGAGCCGAGCGCGGCCTTGCTGCGCACCACCCTGGGGAACGCCTCGTGCACGGCCGTGAACGCCTCCAGCACCAGATCGTGCCTGGCCCGCAGATGCGAACGCTCGTGGCTGACGATGGCGGTGACCTCGGCGTCGGCCAGATTGGTCAGGGTGCCCTCGCTGAGCACGACGCGCTGGCGCAGGCCGGGCAGGCAGTAGGCGATCGGCTCGGTGGCGGCCAGCACCCTGATGTCGGCCGCGCGCCGGTGCGGACCGCTCTGGTCGAGCAGATCGACGAGCATGCGGTGCCGCGCCCGCCGCCTGCGGGTGTGCACGCCGACCCGGATGATCGCGTAGATCAACCGGGCGCCGATCAGCAGCGTGAGCGCGAACACGAACACGTACGCCAGCCACAAGGGCAACCCCAGCGCGTCGATCTCCCTGGTCGGCGCGGTGGTCGGGCGGCCGTCGGGGCCGGGGACCAGCAGTTCGGCGGCGATGGCCAGCCCGGAGCCGAACGCGCTGAGCACGGCGGCGAGCGCGATGGCCTGCCAGAGCACCAGCGCTGCCCGAGGCGTCCGATAGGTCCAGGTCGCCCGGCTGAGCAAGGCCGGGGCAGGCCCCGCGAGAAGCAATGCCAGTCCGGCGAATACCGGCGCGGTTGCGTTCATCGACTCAGCTCACTGCGTTGTGGGGCCAGGGCGCCCGAGGAGTCTACTGCGGCGGCGGCGCCGAGTCCTCGGTTGCTTCGAGCTTAGCGAGTGCTTCGCGGAGAGCGGCAGCCTCGTCCTTGCCGACCTGTTCGACGAAGTGCACCAGTGCCGCGGCGCGGCTGCCCGCCGCGTCGGCCTGTTGCAGCGCGTCGACCATCAAACTCGCCACCAGTTCGTCGCGCGTGTGCACCGGCGCGTAACGGTGGGCGCGGTCGTCGCGCCGCTGCACCACGAGATTCTTCTTCGCGAGGCGTTGCAGCACGGTCATCACCGTGGTGTACGCGAGCTCACGGCGTGCGGCGAGCGCCTCGTGCACCTGCCGGACCGTTTGTGGTTCGTCGGCCGACCACAACTGATCCATGACCGCTTTCTCGAGTTCACCAAGACCTGCCATTCCCTAATTTTAGGGACTCAACGACGAGGATGCGTACTACGGGGTGTCGTAACTATGGAGTAGCTGGTGTGTCATTTCTCATACGGCGCGGTCTCGGGCGGTGTGGCAGCCGGTCCGCCCACTTTTCCACGCACGTGCCGCGTGCCGATCGGGACGATCATCGGCCGCCCCGACACCGGGTCCTCGAGCACCCTGGCGTCCAGGTCGAAGACCTCACGCAGCAGCTCGGCCGACACCACCTCGCCCGGCGCGCCCGCGGCGACGACGCGCCCGGCGTGCATGACGACCAGTTGGTCGCTGTAGCGGATCGCGAGATTGAGATCGTGCAGCACCATGACGACGGTGCGCCCGAGATCGGCGTGCAATCGGTCCACCAGGTCGAGCACCTCGATGGAGTGCGCCAGATCCAGGTAGGTGGTCGGCTCGTCGAGCAGCAGGATGTCGGTGCCCTGCGCCAGCGCCATCGAGATCCAGGCCCGCTGACGCTGGCCGCCGGACAGCTCGTCGAGCGGGCGGTCGGCGAGGTCGGCGATCCCGGTTTGTTCCAGCGCCGTCGTCACCTCGGATTCGTCGGCGCCCGACCACTGCCGGAACCAGGACTGGTGCGGATGACGTCCGCGGGCGACCAGATCGGCGACGGTGAGCCCTTCCGGGGCAACCGGCGACTGCGGCAGCATGCCGACGATGCGGGCGACGTCCTTGGTCTTCATCGTCGAAATGGCTCTGCCGTCCAACATCACCCGGCCTTCCCGGGGGCGCAGCAGGCGGCCGAGCGAGCGCAACAGGGTGGACTTTCCGCAACCGTTTGGCCCGATGACCGTGGTGATCACACCCGGAGTGATGGTCAAACTCAGCCCGTTCACGATCACCTGATCGCCGTAGCCGAGGGTGACCTCCTCGGCGCCGAGCCGGTGACCGGGAGCGCTCGCCCGCTCGGTGGCGGCAGGGGTGAGGTCTGCGATCGTCATGACAGCGTCGCCTTCCGGTTCATACGCACGAGCAGGTACAGCAGGAACGGCCCGCCGAACGCCGCCGTCACCACGCCGAGGGGCAGGTCGACCGGGAACACCGTGCGGGACGCGACATCCGCGCCGACCACCAGGATGGCCCCGGCCACCGCGGAGCCGACCAGCGGCTCGCCCGGCGTGCGCAGCAGGCGGCGGGCGATCTGCGGCGCGGCGAGGGCGACGAAGCCGACCGGCCCGACGGCGGCGGTGGCCACCGAGGCGGCCACCACGGCAGCCGCGATCAGGATGGCCTGCTGGGTCTGGACGCGCACGCCGAGCGCCCGCGTGGTGTCGGAGCCGAGGCGCAGCGCGGCGAGCGTGCGGGCGGCGGCGAGCGCGACGAGCGCGGCGATCCCCGCGGCGATCGCCGCGGGAGTCAGGTGCGCGGTGTCGGCCGAGTTGAGCGATCCGTTGAGCCACAACTGCACTCGCTGGGCATCGGCCAGGCTGGCGCGGGTCAGCAGCCAGCTGATCGCCGCGGTCAGCAGGGCGTTCACGCCGACGCCGATCAGCACCAGCCGCAGCCCGGTCGCGCCGTACCCGCCGGTGGCGGTGCGTCCCCAGGCGAGCAGGTAGATGGCGACCGCGGTGAGCAGGCCGCCCGCCAGCGCCGCCACCGGCGCGCCGACCGAGGCGGCCAGCCCGGTGCTCGCGCCGCCGGTGCCGACCAGCACGGCGACCGCGCCCAAACTCGCGCCCGAGGTGATGCCGAGCATGTCCGGTGCGGCCAGCGGGTTGTGCAGGATGGACTGGGTGATCGCGCCGGCCAGCCCGAGCGCGAGGCCGACCACGAGCGCGGTGAGCGCGCGCGGCAGCCGGGATTCCAGCACGATGAACCGCTGCGCTCTGGTACCGCCGCCGGTCAGGACCTCCAGCACGCGTCCGAGCGGCATGTGGGACTCGCCCACCGCGATGTCCAGGCAGAACAGCGCGAGCGCCAGCGCGATCAGGATGGCGATGATCAGGATCATCCGCGGTCGCAGCACCGTCGACACCGGCCCGACGCGCAGCGCGGGTCGCGCACCCGTGGTGCGCAGCGAGATCGTCACAGGTTCACCAGCTTTCGTCTGCGCACGAACGCGAGGAAGAACGGAACGCCGAGCACGGCGACCACCACGCCGACCTCCAGCTCACCGGGGCGAGCCGCCACCCGGCCCGCCACATCGGCGATCAACAGCAGCAACGCGCCGAGGAGCCCGGAATAGGGAATCAGCCAGCGATGATCCGGTCCGGTGATCGCCCGCGCGAGATGCGGAACGACCAGGCCGAGGAAGGCGATCGGCCCGGCCGCCGCCGTCGCCGCGCCCGCCAGCAGCACGACGGCCGCGAGTCCGAGCGCGCGACTGCGGCCGACATGCACGCCGAGCCCGCGCGCCACGTCGTCGCCGAGGCCGATCAGATTCAATCCCGGCGCCGCCAGCACCGCCAGCAGCATCCCTGCGGCCAGGAACGGCAGCACCTGCCAGAACACCGCGGCGTCGCGGCCCGCGACGGTGCCGATCACCCAGAATCGGTAGGTGTCCAGCGCGGCGGCGTCGAACAGCACGACGGCGTTCGTCATGGCCTGCAGGAAGGCGGTGACCGCCGCGCCGGCGAGCACGAGGGTCAGCGGGCTCGCCTTGCCGCCGCCCACCGAAGAGGTCGCGAACACCGCCACCCCGGCGATCAGCGCGCCGGTGAGCGCGAACCAGATGTATTGCTCCGGTGCGCTGAAGGCGAACAGGTACACGCTCAGCGCGGCGAGGAACGCCGCGCCCGCGTTCAGTCCGAGCAACCCGGCGTCGGCGAGCGGATTGCGGGTGTACCCCTGTACCAGCGCGCCCGCTGTTCCCAGCGCCGCGCCGCAGACCAGCGCCAACGCGGTGCGCGGCAGGCGCAGTCCGCGCACGATCTCTTCCTCGGTGGAACCGGCCGCGCAGGTGAAGGGTCCGCTCGGGCAGGCGAGCGCGTGCTGCACAGCGTCGAACACCGTCCCCGGTGCGAGCGAGCGCGCGCCCACCGCGACACCGGCGAGCACGGCTAGCAGCAGTAGGACGGTCGAGACGAGGAGTCCGCAAAGACGTCGCCGCCTCACGGTGGCAAGAGAGGTCACGGCGACGAACTGCTCCTGAAATCATCGATACGGTTGCTAGGTCTGGTAAGCCTAACCTATCTTTCGCTGTACGGACGGGCACGGCCGAATGTCCGCCGCGCCGCGCGACGGAGCCGATCCCCGAGGAGGTTCGATGACCGAGCTCATCACCACGCCACATCGCTCGACGACGGCGTTCGGACGCGCCTGTGCCCGGCTGCGCGCGCTGCAGCCGGAGCATCCACGGGTCTATGCCGTCGCCGCGATCGCCGAGCAGGGTAAGCGCCGCTGGTGGCAACTGGCGGACGGAGTGCGCGAAGGTCGCGTCGAACTCATGTACCGCAGGCATGCCGCGGAGATGATCAGCGCCGACATCGCGGCGGAAGTGGTTGCCACGGCGCTGATCCATGCGATCGCCGGACGGGTGGTGGCGCTGCTCGTCGCGGAGGGTCGGGCATGGGACCCCGGGTTGGAGAATCTCTGGATCCACACGGACAACGACGGCGGCATCGACTGGGCGGGTTTGTCCGACACCACGATTCGCGTGGTCGACGGCGATCCGCTGGCGGGTGGACCCGGTGTGGTCGCCTTGCCGTGCCCGGAGGCGATGTCCGTCTGGCTCGCGCATCGCTGCGAGTCCGCGTTGACCGTCGTCCAGCGGAACCTGACGCGCTGCTCCGGATTGAGCGCACGGCGGTTCTGGTCCCTGGTGGGTGAATCCGTCGCGGGCGCTTCGGCTTACGTGCCCGATCTGGCGCGGACCGATTCCGTCGCCGGTGCGCGCCGCGGCCAGGCCCTGCTGGCGGCGATGGCCGAGCGCGGGCTGCCCGTGCGGCGGTCGGGCGGTTGCTTAGTTAGGTAAGCCTGACCTATACTCGGATCCGGCGTACGGATCGCGTGAGCGTCCCGAGGGCTGCGGTGACCCCCGATCCCTTGCCGCGGCGGGCTCCACCTCCGGTGGGGCCCGCCGCTCTGTCCGTCTGTGAAGTGCGTCGCCGACTCTGGCGCGCCGTCCGGCCCTGGTTCTACGCTGACGCCGACACGATCGCGAACCCCCTGTACAGCAGGGGTATTCGTCGTCCGGCCGTCCTCGCCCGGCCACCGCCGCACCGGGGAACCCGGCCCGGTGCCGTGTCGCGCCCATCGGCGCGCCACCTCCGAGGCCGCGCCGATGCCCGCCGTCGCGGACCGGACGCACGACGGCTCAACGGAATTCGAGGCTGTCAGCTTGTCCACCCGCAGATCGTCCCGCCGCCGTTCGATCGCTGCCGTGCTCACCGCTGTCGCATTGCTCGCCGTGCCCGCTTGCGGATTCGGTGAGCAGCGGGCGCGAAGCACCCCTGCGCCGCACTGGGATTACGACGCCGAAGGCCCCGATCACTGGGCCGACTTGGATCGTGACTACCTGACCTGCAAGAGCGGCCACCAGCAGTCGCCCGTCGACCTGCCAGGTCACGCGAAACTCGAGCCGTCCGAGCACATCACCATCGACTATCACGCGGCCCCGGCTGTGACGCTGCGGAACAACGGGCACACGGTGCAGGCGAATCTTCCAGCGGGAAATGGAAATCGCATCGTCGTCGACGGTGTTCCGTACGAACTCGTGCAATTCCACTTCCACCTGCCCAGCGAGCACACCGTGGACGGCGTGGGCACGACGATGGAAGCGCACTTCGTGCACAAGAGCGCGGCGGGCGCGGTGGCCGTGCTCGGTGTGCTGCTGCGCGCCGCGCCGGGACCGTCGGCCTTCGCGCCGATCCTCTCGGTCGCGCCGCGGGCCGTCGACGCCGAGACCGTCGTGCCGGGCCCGATCGATCTGCGCGCGATGCTGCCAGGTGCGACCGACCAATACCGCTATCAGGGTTCGCTCACCACCCCGCCGTGCAGCGAGGGCGTTTCGTGGACGGTGCTGGGCAATCCCGTCGCGGTGGCCCCGGCCGACGCCGACCGGTACCGGACGTTGTTCGCGCACAGCAACCGGCCGACCCAGCCGCTGAACGGCCGGACGGTCACGCTGGCGGGCGGGTGAGGCCGCGACGGCCTGGTCCGGGCGCTGTGCGACAGTGAGTACATGACACAGCAGGAAACCCGTCAGTTCGGCTCGCTGGCGGATGTCACACCCGAGCAGATGAACGCCTACAGCGAAGGCACCTTCGCCGATCTGATCGGCCTGCGTTACACCGAGCTGAGCCCGGAGCGCGTGCGCGGCGAGTGGGTCGTGAAACCGCATCTCTACCAGCCCGCCGGTATCCAGAACGGCGGCGTGTACTGCACCGTCATCGAGACGCTCGCCAGCATCGCCGGCGGCATCTGGTTCGGCGACCGAGGCACGGTCGTCGGGGTCAACAACAACACCGATTTCCTGCGGGCGGTGCGCGAAGGCACTCTGACGGGGGAGGCGACGCCGCTGCACCGGGGCAGGCTGCAGCAACTGTGGCAGGTCGTCATCACCGATGAGCAGGGCCGCACCGTGGCCCGCGGGCAGGTGCGATTGCAGAATCTGCCGCATCGGTCCTGACCGCTCGACCGGCGGCGGCGGAACGGGCGTGCCAGAATGTGCCTCACCCGTCACGGTGAACCGGTGAGGAGCCAGGATGCGACTGTCACCGCACGAGCAGGAGCGCCTGTTGCTCAGCTACGCCGCCGAGCTTGCCCGGCGCAGGCGGGCGCGCGGACTCGCGTTGAACCATCCCGAGGCGGTCGCGCTGATCACCGACCACGTGCTGGAAGGCGCGCGCGACGGCCGCACCGTCGCGGAGCTGATGTCCTCCGGGCGGACGGTCCTCACCCGCGCCGACGTGATGGAAGGGGTGCCGGAGATGATCCCCGAGGTCCAGGTCGAAGCGACTTTCCCGGACGGCACCAAGCTCGTCACCGTGCACCACCCGATCGGTTAGGCGGGCGGGATGCGGTTCGCGAGCGCCCCCGGGACGGATCGAGGCGCGGTGTGATCCCCGGCGAATACTTCTGCGCCGAGGGCGTCGTCGAACTGAACGCCGGCGCCGCGCGCATCGAACTCGACGTGATCAATACCGGCGACCGCCCCGTGCAGGTCGGCAGTCATGTGCACTTCCCGCAGGCGAACGCGGCCCTGGAGTTCGATCGAACGGCCGCGCACGGTCACCGCCTCGACATCCCGGCCGGTACCGCGGTGCGCTTCGAACCCGGTCTCGCGCAACGGGTGCGGCTGGTGCCGCTGGGCGGCGCCCGCGAGGTGCACGGGATCAGCCGGACACCGCCGGGCCGTCTCGATGACCGGCGCGGGACTCGGTGCGGGGAGGTAGGACGCGATGAGTGAGCTGAGCCGGGCGCGATACGCCGAATTGTTCGGACCGACGACCGGCGACCGGATCCGTTTGGCCGACACCGATCTGCTGATCGAGATCACCGAGGACCGCAGCGGGGGACCCGGCCGCGCGGGCGACGAGGCAGTGTTCGGCGGCGGCAAGGTCCTGCGGGAATCCATGGGCCAATCCCGCGCGACGCGCGCCGAGGGCGCTCCCGACACCGTGATCACGGGCGTGGTGATCATCGATCACTGGGGAATCGTCAAGGCGGACGTCGGCATCAGGGACGGGCGGATCAGCGCGATCGGCAAGGCGGGCAACCCCGACACCATGTCCGGGGTGCATCCCGACCTGGTCGTGGGGCCGTCCACCGAGATCATCTCCGGCAACGGCCGCATCCTCACCGCGGGCGCGATCGACTGTCACGTGCATTTCATCTGCCCGCAGCTGCTGGAGGAGGCGCTCGGCGGCGGCATCACCACCCTCATCGGCGGTGGCACCGGTCCGGCGGAGGGCAGCAAGGCGACCACCGTGACGCCCGGCGCGTGGCATCTGGCGCGCATGCTGGAGGCCACCGACGGCTGGCCGGTGAACATCGTGCTGCTCGGCAAGGGCAACACCGTCAGCGCCGAGGCGATGTGGGAGCAATTGCGGGCCGGGGCGTCGGGCTTCAAGCTGCACGAGGACTGGGGCTCGACCCCCGCCGCGATCGATGCCTGCCTCACCGTGGCCGACGCGGCGGGGGTGCAGGTGGCGCTGCACTCGGACACGTTGAACGAGGCCGGTTTCGTCGAGGACACCCTCGCGGCGATCGCGGGCCGCGGCATCCACGCCTATCACACCGAGGGCGCCGGCGGCGGGCACGCGCCCGACATCATCACCGTCGCCGCCCATCCGAACGTGCTGCCCAGTTCCACCAACCCGACCCGCCCGCACACGATCAACACCCTCGACGAGCACCTGGACATGCTCATGGTGTGTCACCACCTGAGCGCGTCGATCCCGGAGGATCTGGCCTTCGCCGAGAGCCGGATCCGCCCCTCCACCATCGCGGCCGAGGACCTGCTGCACGATCTGGGCGCCATCTCGATGATCGGCAGCGACTCGCAGGCCATGGGCCGCATCGGGGAGGTCGTGTTGCGCACCTGGCAGACCGCGCACGTGATGAAGCGCCGCCGCGGCGCGCTGCCGGGCGACGGCGCCGCCGACAACGCGCGCGTCCAACGCTACATCGCGAAATACACCATCTGCCCGGCCGTCGCGCACGGCCTCGACCACGAGATCGGGTCGGTCGAAGTGGGCAAGCTCGCCGATCTGGTGCTGTGGGAGCCCGCGTTCTTCGGCGTGCGCCCGCACGCCGTGCTCAAGGGCGGCGCGATCGCCTGGGCCGCGATGGGCGACGCCAACGCCTCCATTCCCACGCCGCAGCCCGTGCTGCCGCGCCCCATGTTCGGCGCCGCCCCGGCGGCCGCCGCCGCGACCTCGCTGCATTTCGTGTCCGAGCAGGCGATCGAGGACGGCCTCGCCGACCGGTTGCGGGTCCGGCGCAGACTCGTGCCGGTCCGCGACGTCCGTGGCGTGCGGAAGACGGACCTGCCGCACAACGACGCCATGCCGCGCATCGAGGTCGACCCCGACACCTTCACCGTCCGCATCGACGGCGAGGTCTGGCACGAAGACCCCGCCCCCTCCCTCCCCATGGCCCAGCGCTACTTCCTCTTCTGACACCCCGTGAGTGGCACATGGCTGCGGAGAAATGCGAGAAGAAGTCTCGATGGTGTGCCACTCGTGGGGAACCGGCGCGGAGCGTATAGTCCGCTGGACTCGGAGGAAGGGAGGGAAGGATGCCTCGGTCAGGCGAGCGGGGGGTGGGGCGCCGTGTTCTGGTGGGTTGTGTGGGGGCGGGGACGCTTCTGGCCGCGATGTTCGCGACATCGGCTGCCGCACCGTTGTCGCCCGGCAGCGGGTCGGCGAGCTCGACGGTCGCATTGAACGACTACTGCCAGGAGCACGGCGCGGTGGGCCACCTCGCCGACGGCCGGACGGTTTACTGCACACAGGTGCAGAACACCGACGCGTTCGTGTGGTCTTACAGCCGAGGCCCGATCCCTCGCGATCCCCACACCCGCGACTACACCTGTGACAGCGATACCTGCCACCGGCCCGACGGCAGCGCCGTTCCGAACTATCAGCGCTGCGGTCTCCTGTGCGGCGAGCCTCCCACCAGCGGCGACGTGCAGAGCGGGCTGTACGACTGCTTCGCGACGGGAGCCGAATTCGGAGAGTGCGAAGGCCGGATCCGATGACCGGTCGAATCCGTCCTTCGCCAACGAACGGATCGAAACCTACGTGAGCCGGTGCTCGTGGATCGGTGCGCTCAGCGCGGTGCCGTTGAGGTCGAGGTACAGCAGACGCTCGGTGACGGATACGGTCATGGCGTTGCGGCGTTCGGTCGCGGCGACGGCGGCATCGATGAATTCACGGTCGAAGCTGTACAGCGGTATCGCTTCGGCGCGGTGCACGCGCTTGCCGGTGAGTTGCGCCAGTACCTTGGCCGGGTCGCGGTGGGTATAGACGGCGACGCGGTCGGCGAGTTTGCTGCCTCGGTGCACCCGCTCCGCGTCGGGTGCGCCGATCTCGATCCAGGCGGTCAGGCGTCCGGTGAGGTCGCGCACCAGCACGGCGGGCTCGTCGGTCGCGGAGACGCCACCGTCGCTGAAGGCGATGCCCTCCTCGTATTCGAGGCAGTAGGCGAGCACCCGGGTCAGCATGAACTCCGCGGATTCGGACGGATGCCGCGCCACCCGCAACTCCAGCTCCTGGTAGACGCCTCGATCGACGTCGGCCAACTGGACGGCGAAGGTATGCAGTGTCGCGCTGAGTGCCATAGCTGCAGGAGCTTAGTGCCGACGGAGGCGTCGGCCGGGGTCGAGCTTCCTTCGGTGCAGGGCGGTCCGGCGCACGCAACGGGCTGGTTCTCGGCGTTCAGCGAATGCCATTGCGGGGCCGTAGGATCCGGCGATGACACTTACTCGTGCCGACCTGGCCGGATACGTCGAACGTGACTTGGACGCCGAGCTGGCGAGATGGTTCGCCGATCGCCCGCCGGTCGTCGTGCCGGAGCAGACCCGGCCGGTGGCGCCCTTTCTCCAGCGCCTGGCGCCCGCGTCCGCGGCGGCGCTGGCTGCGTTCGACCGCAGGGTGCGGTCCGGGCGGATGCCGCAGTTCCTGGACATCCACGATTGGTCCTATGGTTTCGACTTCGCCGGAAATGATTGCGGTATAAGGGATTCCGACTACGAAACCGAGCTCACCGACGACGACGTCTACTCGATCGGCGCGGACGGCGGCGGCAACCTGTACGTCGTGCTCACCAACGGGCAGGTCGCGCTCTGGTTCCACGAGGAGGAAGTGGTCGAGGGTGGCACCCGCTTCGACGACCTGGATGTCTTCCTCTGGTCGGTCGTGCGTTACCACGCGGTGCGGTCCGGGGCGCTGGCGCGCGATGCGGTCGAGGCGGACTTCCTGGCGCTGGGGCAGGACGGCGCGCTGGAGCCGGACCTCGGGTTGCTGCGCTCGATGAAGTAACGCGCGTTCGCTCAGTCCTCGCCCGCTCGCCGCTGGAACGGCCGCCCGGTTCGGAAGACGTCGCGCAGCCAGGGCGCCCGGCGGTGGTGCGGACGGCTGCGGTCGGCCCAGAGCGGATTGGATTCGTCCCGGCGGTAGGCCGCGAGCTGTCCGGCGATGGCGAAGTGCAGCCGGGTGGCTGTGCCGACCACCTCACCATCGGTCGCCAGCGCTTGCGGCGTGGGTACCTGCACCAGCAGTTCCGGCAACTGGCGTTCACCGTAGACCTTGCTGTGGCCGATCGCCGCCAGCAGCAGCGCCAGCACGGCGCGGGTGCGCGACCAGCGCAGGTCGGCCCGCAGCCAGCGGATGTCGAGCAGCCCGGCGTCGAGCCGGTCGCGGAAGGCGGGCACCGCGCCGTGCGGGTGGTAGGGACCGTTGCCGACGAACAGGAACCAGACTCGCCGCCACTGCCCGTCCAGGCAGATCTCGATCGGCTCGGCCCGGCGCAGGGTGACCACGAGCGCGGCGGCGAAGGCGGGCCACTTGCCCCAGCGCGACTGCCACTTCTCGCGCAGCTGCACCAGGTCCGGATAGGCGCCGAGGCTGGCGGTGTTGATCAGGTGCCGGGTGCGGGAGCCGGTGTCGTCCTCGCATTCGACGGCGGCGATGTCCACCGCCACCGCCTCGCCCGCGCCGGTCGCATCGATCACCTCGCGCAGGTCGTAGACGCCCAGATCCCGGGCGAAGTGGTTGAGCGTGCCGGTGGGGATCACGACCAGCGGCAGCTCGTGGCGCAACGCGACCGCGGCCACCGCGGCCACCGTGCCGTCACCACCGGCGACGCCGACCGCGAGCACCGGTTCACCGTGCTCGGCGATGGCCTGCTCGAGTTGCTGCGCGCAGTCCAGATCGGGTCGCGTGCGCAGCACGGTGGCGGCGGGCAGGGCGTCGACGACGTCGTCGGTTGGATCGTAATTCGGGTCGCCGGACATCGGATTCACCATGACCACAAGGCCTTTGCCCTCCACCAGCACGGGCACTTCGCGGACCGGACGGGCCTGCGCCTCATCGGATTCGCGCACGGGCCACCAGCGACGCGTGGCCAGGGCGACACCGGAACCCACGGCCGCACCGACGAGCACGTCGGAGCTCCAGTGCACGCCGGTGTGCACCCGCGAGTAGGCGACGGTGGCGGCCAACGGGGCGACAACCAGTGCGGTACGCGGGCTTTCGAGTGCGACGGCGGTGGCGAATGCCGCGGCGCAGGCGCTGTGGCCCGAGGGGAACGAGGAGGACCTCGGGGTCGGGACGAGTCGCCGGTGCACCGGCAAGAGTTCGGCGGCGGGCCTGCGCCGCGCGATCAGCGACTTGAGGCCGACGTTCACTACGAGACTCGCTCCGGCGACGGAGACGACACCGCGCAGCGCGGCCCGCCGCGGCGCGCCTTGGCGTGTGGCGAGCAATGTCGCCATGGTCAGCCACAGTCCGCTGAAATTCGCACTGCTGGTGAGCCGCAGCAAACCGTGGTCGACCGCCGAGGCGGGCAGTTCGGCGACCGCTCCGCCGATCGCTCGATCGATTCGTCCGATGCCGTGGAACTTCCGGCGCACCCAGCTACTCACGTGTCCGACATTACCGATCACCACCCCGGCGTCTCGAAACACGAAGGCGCGGTGCGTTCCGGCGGGGACGGCAAGGCTCTGGCGCGGCAGGACGGTCACAAGGTGGAGACTTGCCCCGAAAGCCCGTGTTCTAACGGTGCTCTCGTGATCCGAATGCCACCTGCCGGGAAGTCGGAAGCGGTCGATGCCGGTACGGACGCGGTCGCCGCTAGCGAATGGCGGTGGGGATGAGGTGGTGACGGGCGAAGGCGCGGGCTTCTTCGTCGGTATCGAGCGAGAAGTAGCTGTCCGGAATGAGCAGGAGGGTGAGGGACAGGCGCGCGGCGATCTCGGCGGACGCGTCGGGATCGATGTCGCCGATGTCGTCGGCGCGGCGGAGTTGTTCGGCGAAGAACGCGCGCGCGGCGGCGAGGAGCGTCGCGCCGTAGGTGATGACGAAGGGCTGGCCGCCTTCGTCGGCGAGCAGGATGCGGTTGGTGAGCGGATCCGTGCGCAGCGTGCGCAGTGCGATCGCGAAGCCCTCTGCCGCGCGGTCGCGTACGTCGGTGTGGTCGGCTACGGCCGTGGTGATCCCGGACAGGACGCGCCGCAGCCACACGGTCAAGGCCGTGGTGACGAGCAGGTCCTTGCTGGGAAAGGCCCGGTAGACGGTGGCGCGGTGCAGGCAGGCGCGGCGGGCGATGTGCTCCATGCGGACCCGGTCGATGCCGTGGTCGCGGAACTCCGCCAGGGCCGCGTCGATGATCCGGGTGGCCTGCGGGTCGCCTTCGATGCCTGCCGCGAGCCGGTCGACATCGAAGGCGGCGTTCGTCTGCCGGGCACTGCGCATGGACCTAATCCTGCCCGACCGCCCGGGCGTGGCGCATGCCCGCGCGCGCCCGGGGGTGGTAGCGCAGGGGTTCCGGAATCAAAGGCCATGCGTTGCGGATCAGCGTCGCGACGGCGCGGAAGTGGGCCTGATCGGCCCGGTTGTAGCGCAGGCCGAGTTTGTCGCGGGCCGGCTCGGGCAGCATGGCGGCGGTGATCACCCGGTACTCGGACATGATCACCGGCCGCAGCAGCCGTTCGACCGGTTGCGGCAGATACGGCAGCCGCATGTCGCTGGTGAACCGGAGCCGATCGGTCAGCCAGCGCGCCGACTCGGTGGCTTCCAGCACGTCACGGCAGATGTCGTCGAAGTACCGCTGGAAGCCGGCGTAATCGGGGGGCATCGGCCGGTCGCTGACGCCGTATCGCCGGAACCAGGTTTTGCTCTGCTGGTACAGCTGCTCGCGTTCGGCGCCGGTCAGTCCGTCGCCGAACACGTCGGCGATGTCGATGACCGCCTGCACCATCGTGGCGTGGGTCCAGTAGTAGGTCTCGGGATTGAGGGCGTGGTACCGGTCCCCGTGCGCATCGGTGCCGCGGATGTCGCGGTGGTAGTCGCGGACCCGGGCACCGGTGCCGCGTTCGACGGGGTCGTAGACGGTGCCGATGATCTCGGGTATCGAGCGCAGGACCCGGTCCCAGGGATCGCCGAAGAAGTCGGAGTGTTCGGTGACGCCGGCCCCCACCGCGGGATGCATCAGCTCCAACATGCCGTACGGCGCGGCGACCAGGAACAGTCGCAGGTCACCGAGGTAGCGCCAGAGCAGCGTGCCCGGTCCGAGCCGCGGGTCCTCCTGCGTGGCCTCGTCCGGCACGGCTTCAAGATGTGCGGTCATCCTCGACCCCTCTCTCGTGGTGCGACGAAAAAACTATAAATGTCGCATGTGTCGCAGACAAGGAGGACTTGGTTGGAGCTCGCGAGGATATGCAACCAATAGTTGCGTGATGACTGGCCGTCGACTAGCGTCATATGCAACCAAACGTTGCATATTGGAGGTCGCGATGATGGAGTACGGCAGCATCGAACGGGAGATACACGTCGACGCCTCGCCCGAGGTGGTCTTCGAGGTGGTCAGCAGCCCGGAGCACATCTCGCAGTGGTGGAGCGACGACGCCGAGTTCAGCGCGGCTCCCGGCGCCGTCGGCGAACTCGTCTGGGGTGACCGGGCCCAGGTCGCGCCGATCAAAGTGGAGCGCGCCGAGCCGCCCCGGGTGTTCTCGTTCCGCTGGTGCCATCCGGGCGGAGTGGTCGACGACCCCGCCGGTTCGCTGCTGGTGACGTTCGAGCTCACGCCGTCCGGTGCTGGTACCAGGATTCGGCTCACCGAGACCGGTTTCCGGGAGATGGGCTGGGAAGCCGCGAAGCTCGAGGAGCTCTACCGCGACCACACCACCGGGTGGGACACCTTCGTGCCCCGGCTCGGGGAGTACATCGCGCGGCTGGTGTCGACGCCGTGACCGCCGCCGTCGACGACGACCTGTGGTCGGCCATCGGGGATCCGACGCGCAGGCGGATGCTCGACCTGCTGCTCGCGGAGGGGGATGGCACGGCGACCAGCCTCAGCGAGCGCCTGCCGGTGACCCGGCAGGCGGTCGCGAAACATCTCGGCGTGCTCGACCGGGTCGGCTTGGTGCACGCGACGCCCGCCGGGCGCGAGCGGCGGTACCGGGTGGACGAGGCCCAACTCGCTCGCGCCGTGGCCCAGCTGTCCTCGGTGGGGGCGGCGTGGGACGCCAGGCTCCGGCGGATCAAGCGCATCGCGGAGGCGATTCAGCGCAAACAAGATCAACAGTGAAAGGAATCGAACATGGTGGACATCCTGCACAAAGTCGGCATCGAGGCGCCGGTGGACGAGGTCTACGCCGCCTTGACCACCACCGAGGGACTGTCCGGGTGGTGGACGACCGATACCGAGGGAAACGGCGGCGATGTCGGCGGCCTGCTCGAATTCCGCTTCGCGGCGGGTGGATTCGACATGCGGGTGCGTGAACTCGACCCGGCGAAGCGCGTGCTGTGGGAGGTGGTCGGCGGACCCGAGGAATGGATCGGCACCCAGGTGGACTGGAGTCTCGATCAGGAGGGCGATTACACCTCCGTCCTCTTCACGCACCGAGGCTGGCGGGAACCGGTGGACTTCATGCACCACTGCAGCACCAAATGGGCGGTCTTCCTGCTGAGCCTGAAGTCGCTGATCGAAACCGGCAAAGGCGCGCCGGATCCCGACGACGTCAAGATCGACAGCTGGAATTGACCCGCTGCCCTCCGGCCGCTCGTTCTCGGACGCGCGGCCGGAGGAAAGGTCCCGCGTTCCGGCGCGCAGGCCACCCGCTCCCGCGCGCCGTTCAGGCGCCGACGTAGGCCGCGAGATGTTCGCCGGTGAGGGTGGAGCGGGCGGCGACGAGATCGGCGGGAGTGCCCTCGAAGACGACCCGGCCGCCGTCGTGTCCGGCCCCGGGCCCGAGGTCGATGATCCAGTCCGCGTGCGCCATGACCGCTTGGTGGTGCTCGATGACGATGACCGACTTGCCGGAGTCGACGAGCCGGTCGAGCAGGCCCAGCAACTGCTCGACATCGGCGAGGTGCAGGCCGGTGGTCGGCTCGTCGAGGACGTAGACCCCGCCCTTGTCGGCCATGTGCGTGGCCAGCTTGAGCCGTTGCCGCTCGCCGCCGGACAGCGTGGTGAGCGGCTGGCCGAGGCTGAGGTAGCCCAGCCCGACGTCGGCGAGCCTGCGCAGGATGGCGTGTGCGGCCGGGGTGCGCGCCGCCTCGGTGTCGAAGAACTCCTCGGCCTCGAGCACCGACATCGCGAGCACTTCGCTGATGTCACGGCCACCGAGGTGGTATTCCAGCACCGACGCCTGGTACCGCTTGCCCTCGCACTCCTCACAGGTGGTGGCGACGCCCGCCATCATGCCCAGGTCGGTGTAGACGACGCCCGCGCCGTTGCAGGTGGGGCACGCGCCTTCGGAATTCGCGCTGAACAGCGCGGGCTTGACGCCGTTGGCCTTCGCGAACGCCTTGCGGATCGGCTCGAGCAGCCCGGTGTAGGTCGCCGGATTGCTGCGCCGCGAGCCGCGGATGGGCGTCTGGTCCACCGCAACCACGCCTTCGCTCGCGGGGATGGATCCGTGCACCAGCGAGCTCTTGCCCGAGCCCGCAACGCCGGTGATGGCGACGAGCACACCCAGCGGAATGTCCACGTCGACGTCGCGCAGATTGTTCGCTGTCGCGCCGCGGATCTCCAGCTTGCCCTTGGGCTCCCGTACGGTGGCCTTGAGCGTGGCCCGGTCGTCGAAATGGCGGCCGGTGACGGTGCCGCTCGCGCGCAGGCCATCGACGCTGCCCTCGAAGCAGACGGTGCCGCCCGCCGTGCCAGCCCCTGGACCGAGGTCGACGACATGGTCGGCGATCACGATCGCCTCGGGTTTGTGCTCCACGACGAGCACGGTGTTGCCTTTGTCCCGAAGCCGCAGCAGCAGGTCGTTCATCCGCTGGATGTCATGGGGGTGCAGGCCGATGGTCGGCTCGTCGAAGACGTAGGTGACGTCGGTGAGCGAGGAGCCGAGATGACGAATCATCTTGGTGCGCTGGGCCTCTCCGCCCGAGAGGGTGCCGGAGGGCCGGTCCAGCGAAAGGTAACCGAGCCCGATCTCGACGAACGAGTCGAGCGTGTGGCGCAGCGCGGCCAGCAGCGGCGCCACCGACGGCTCGTTCAGCCCGCCGACCCATTCGGCCAAGTCGCTGATCTGCATCGCGCAGGCGTCGGCGATGCTGATCCCGTCGATCTTCGACGAGCGAGCCGCCTCGGTGAGCCGGGTGCCGTCGCACTCGGGACAGGTGGCGAAGGTGACCGCCCGGTCCACGAACGCCCGGATGTGCGGTTGCATCGCCTCCCGGTCCTTGGACAGGAAGGACTTCTGGATCTTGGGGATCAAGCCCTCGTAGGTGAGGTTGACGCCCTCGACCTTCACCTTGGTGGGCTCTTTGTAAAGGAAGTCCTGCATCTCCTTCTTGGTGTACTTGCGGATCGGCTTGTTCGGGTCGATGAACCCCGACTCCGCGTACACCCGCACCGTCCAGAAGCTGTCGGACTTCCAGCCCGGGATGGTGAACGCGCCTTCGGCCAGCGACTTGGAATCGTCGTAGAGCTGGGTGAGGTCGATGTCGGACACCGAACCCCTGCCCTCGCAGCGCGGGCACATCCCGCCGGTGACGCTGAAGCTGCGACGCTCCTTCACGGTCCTTCCGGCGCGCTCGGTGGTGACCGCGCCCGCACCGCTGATCGAGGCGACGTTGAAGGAGAACGCCTGCGGCGAGCCGATGTGCGGCTTCCCGAGCCTGCTGAACAGGATGCGCAGCATGGCGTTGGCGTCGGTGGCGGTGCCGACCGTGGAGCGCGGGTCGGAACCCATACGTTGCTGATCGACGATGATCGCGGTGGTCAGTCCCTCGAGCACGTCGACGTCGGGCCGGGCCAGCGTCGGCATGAAGCCCTGGACGAACGCGCTGTAGGTTTCGTTGATCAGCCGCTGCGACTCCGCGGCGATCGTGCTGAACACCAGCGAGCTCTTGCCCGAGCCGGAGACGCCGGTGAACACCGTCAGCCTTCGCTTCGGGATCTCGATGCTGACATCCTTGAGGTTGTTCTCGCGCGCACCGTGCACGCGGATCAGATCGTGGCTGTCGGCGGCGTGCGGCGCGGGCGCCTGCGTGTCCGTCGTCGTGGCCGTGCTCATCGTGTCTCCATCTGTTCTGGCGGGGGCCGCCGCGGCGGTCTCCCTCGGCGTCGCCGGGCTCGATTCAACCAGTTCGCTTCGGGCGGGTCAGCGCAGTTGCTGGATGCGGATCAGGTTGCCGGCCGGATCACGCACGGCGCAGTCGCGCACGCCGTAGGGCTGCTCGGTCGGCTCCTGGACGATCTCCGCGTCACTGGCCGCCAGCCGTTCGAAGGCGCCGTCCAGATCCTTGGTTGCCAGCAGGATGCCGCCGTAGGTGCCCTTGGCCATCATCTCGGTGATGGTGCGACGCTCGTCCTCGGTGATGCCGGGATCGGCGCCCGGCGGGTGCAGAACGATGGACGTCTCGGGCTGACCGACGGGGCCCACGGTGAGCCACCGCATACCTTCGTATCCGACGTCGTTGCGGACCTCGAAACCCAGAATGTCGCGGTAGAAGGCGAGGGCCGCCTCCGCGTCGTCGTGCGGCAGGAAGCTCGCGTGAATGGTGATGTCCATGGCAGTCAGGCTAATTGCGGCTCGGTAACCGGCGCTTCTCGATTCCTGATCGGTCTGGTCACCTGTTTCGCCACGCAGGACGGTATGCCCGCGGTGGCGCGCCCCGCCTCGCGCCGGTAGATGCTCGGCGGCACGCCGACCAGCTCGGTGAAACGGGTGCTGAAGGTGCCCAGCGACGAGCAGCCGACCGCGAAGCACACCTCGGTGACGCTGAGGTCGCCACGGCGCAGCAGCGACATCGCGCGTTCGATGCGGCGGGTCATCAGGTAGGAGTACGGCGACTCGCCGTAGGCGAGCCGGAACTGGCGGCTGAGGTGCCCGGCCGACATGTGCGCGTCGCGCGCGAGCGCCTCCACGTCCAGCGGCCGCGCGTACTCCCGATCGATGCGGTCGCGGACGCGGCGCAGCCGCGCGAGGTCCCGCAGGTGCTGTGTGGCGGCGGGTCTGCTGGTCACGAACGCGATCGTGCCACATGGCGGTGACAAGCGGGCCGCATCGGGGTGCTACCAGAAGGTCGCCGTGAGCTCGTGCTCGGCGAGCGCGGTCCGCACCAGTTCGCTGAGCTGCCCGGCGTCGAGCAAGGCGGGCGGGTGGTACCCCATGACGCGCAGCGCGATCTGGTCGGCGGCCTCGACCAGCGCGACGTACAGGTTGCCGCCGCGCTCGGTCACGACGCGGGGCGAGTTCAGGCTCTGATTGACCAAGCCGAGCATCATCGCCGAAGCCGGGCGGCCGTCGATGCGCAGAATCTCGGGGTCGAGCTTGCCGAGGCTGGAGCACACCGTGGAGATGGGGTCGGTGGCGGCCTGCCGCGCCAGGTGGGCGTAGCGTCCGCGCGGCAGCGCCACCGCGACCGGAACCAGCGGCGGCACGTCCTGTCCGCCGGCGGCGGCCGCGGTGAGCTTTTCCTTCATCACCGCGCGCAGTGCGGCGAGGTCGGCCGGTGCGCCGTCGCGCACGTCCACTTCGAAGGCGATCGAGGTCAGCGCGTTCGCCCTGAGGTCGTCGGCGGTGCGGGTGCTGACCGGCATCATCATGCGAACCCGGCCCGCCTCGTCGGTGCGGCCGAGCCGCGTGGCGATGGCGGTCATCATCGCCACCGCCAAGGTGGTGCCGGTTCCGCCTCTTGCCCGTGCCGCCGCGTGCCAGAGTTGCGCCGGGACCGTCGCGGTGACGGTGGGAAGCCGGAAGCGCGCCTCGTCCTCGGAGGGCCCGGCCCCGCCGCGGCCGGTGACGGCCAACCGCAGCGCCAGACCGGCTGCCGACGGGAACGAGCGGGCCCGCCGCGCGGCGTCGCGAAGGTCGGCGGCCAGCAGGCGCATCCGGCCGAACTCGTCGGTGCGGTAGGACAGGTCGAGCCGTTTGTCCGCGACGGCGTCGGTCACCGCCGCGCAGAATGCGGAGCCGTCCGCGAGCGTGTGCGAAACCAGCAGCGACACCGCGCTTTCCCCATTGTCGATGCGGGTCGCCGCCAAACGCCACGCGGGGCCGCCGAACGTGCGCAACTCCGTGTGCCCCTGTTCGGCGATCCAGGCCTCCAGATCGCCTGCGGCAATGGGCTCGTCCGCGACCTCGAGCGGGCTGAATTCGACTCGGGTGGTCCACCGGTCCCCGGCGGCGGGGATCGTCGCGGGCGCGACCGCTCGGCCCAGTCTGCCGTGCCGCAATGCCTCGTGGAAATGTTCCAGCGCCGCGAGATCGACGGGACGGTCGTAACGCCAGACCGCCTGTATCGCCAGGGTTCCCCCTAGCGCGGAGTGCCCACGGGCACTCACGCAATCGATATCGGTCAGGCGGTGGGTCACGCGAATCTCCCCTCGAGTACCGGACACCGGTGCGGGTCCGCATCGGTGTCGTCGCCGCCACAACTCGGCGCTACGACGATGAAGATCGTTCGAATATCCGGTTTCGAGCTGTTTCGGCCAACCACGAGCATCCGGGCTGGCAACGCCGTGGTCAACCCTACTGGCGGGTTCGGTGCGCGCGGTCGTGCGATGCGCCGCGAACGGTACCCGCCGGTTCGTTACCTGCGCGAATGAGAATCCGGCCCCGAGCTGTGCGCGAGCGGCGGCGGCGGTGTCCGGCGCGGCGAACCGGACGAATCGCCTCCACTTGAGCTGAACGGGCGACCACTTCGGCAACGGGTGGGCGGCCCGGGTGGTGGTCAGCCCGCGTCCGGGCCGCGACGGCGCACGAGCGGCAGGTAGACCTCGTCCACGATTTCCACGAGGACGTCGTCGGGAGCGGTGGGCGCGCCGCGGACGACGAACTCGTTGCGGAGCAGGACGAGAGCCACGGTCGCCACCCTCGGATGCAGTGCTTCCGGAGCGGCTTCGCCGCGTGCGATCGCGCGGCCGAGGATGGTGAGCCAAGGGGCCGCGGTCGCGTCGCCGGACTGGCCGGGAAGCTGTGCCAGCAGCTCCGCGGCGCCGCCGGCCGCCGCGATGAGTTCGCGCAGGATCGCGCCCGACGGCGAGCTCCAATGGCGGTTGACGCGGCGCAGCAGCTCGAGCGCGTCCTCGCGCAGGTTTCCGGTGTCGGGCGGCCGCATCGCCGTGGCCAGCTGCCCGTAGGCGGCGATGCCGAGCGTCAGGCGGTTGGGCCAGCGCCGGTAGATGGCGTTCTTGTTGGTTCCGGCTCGTGCCGCGACCTTGTCCATGGTCAGCGCGGCGTACCCGGATTCCAGCAGTTCGTCCGCCGCGGCCCGCAGGATCGCCTCTTCGAGGGCTGGTCCGCGCCTGCGCGTCTGTCCGGCGCCAGGCCGCCGCGCCGCATCCTCCACCGTGACCCCTTTCGCAATAGGTGCCGATCGTACTTGCCGACTGCGGGCTTGCCGGGATGCCCCGCGCGATTTAGGGTACTGTGCGTACCCTACTTTGAGGAAAGGACGGCTGCCATGCGCGCCAAGGGCATCAGCTATGAGACCGGTTTCGTCCGCGACGGACAGTCCTCCCGCGTCCGATTCGACCGCGAGATCGTGGCACGCGAGCTGCGGTTGATTCGCGACGAGCTGCACTGCAACGCGGTCAGGATCATCGGCGGCGATCCCGAACGACTGGAGATCGCTGCCGCGTGCGCCGCCGATCTCGGTCTCGAAGTATGGTTCTCGCCGTACCCTCTCGAGTCGAGCGTGGCCGACATGCTTACCCTGTTCGCCGACTGCGCCGAGCGGGCGGAGCGGATCCGCGCGCGTGGCGCCGAGGTCGTGTTCGTGACCGGCGCCGAACTGAGCTTGATGCACAAGGGGTTCTTCCCGGGCGACACCGTCGAAGAGCGCGTCCGGCTGCTGACCGCCGAGCCCGATGATCTCGGCGAGCTGGTCGCCGCAGTCGGTGCGCGGGTGAACGACTTCCTGGGCGAGGCCGTGTCGGTCGTTCGCGCGCGCTTCGGCGGCCCGATCACCTACGCGTCCATCCCGCTCGAACGCGTCGACTGGACGCCGTTCGACATCGTGTCGGTGGACCTGTACCGGACGGCCGAGACCGCAGGCCGGTTCGGCGAAGGCGTTCGCGCACTCGTCGCGCAGGGAAAGCCGCTGGCGATCACCGAGTTCGGCGCGGCGACCTTCGCGGGCGCCGGTGATCTCGGAGCGCGGGGGCTGGAGATCGTCGAGTACGACGACATCCGTGGGCCGGTCCGGTTGAACGGCGACTACGCCCGCGACGAGGACGGGCAGGGGCGGTATCTGCGCGAGCTACTGGAGATCTTCGACGCCGAGGGCGTCGACAGCGCGTTCGTGTTCGTCCTCGCGCTCTACGACCATGTCCACCGCCCCGACGGCGACCCGCGCGACGACCTGGACCTGGCCGGCTACGGCGTGGTCAAAGTGCTCGAAGACCGAGACGGCGAGACCTACCCCGGCGTTCCCTGGGAGCCCAAGGCCGCGTTCGGCGCACTCGCCGACTACTACCGGAGTCACTGAGAGCCCGGCGAGTGGCGGCCCTTTCCGCGCCGCCACTCGGCCTGCTCGCCGTCGCGGGTTGCCACCGCTGATCGGATGGCGGTATGGATGCGGCCCGCTCCTTCGCCCGCATCGGTTCCGAATATTCCTGTCGCGCGCTGTCGTCCGGCGTTTTCGTGCCCCGAGATTTCCGCCGGATGGCGCGCTGTCGAACACTTGCGCCATCGATTGACGTACCCCGATCGGCGGGTTTCTAATGATGGATGGCGCAATTCGTGCGCCGGTCGATCGACGAAGCGAGGTGAGCGGCAGATGCCGGATGACAGTATCGACATCGACAACCGCGCCGCCCTCGAGAAACGGGTCGCGCCGCCGCGTCGTTGATCCGTGTCCGCGATCGGCGAGCGGGCAACGGTGGCCCGGTCGGCCGATGCGGCGCGAACGCCACCCTTGTGTTACGACGCGTACGGACGGCAGGTCCGGGTTCGGCCGACACACGTAGTCCTTCGCCGCGGCGCGACGTTCATTTCGACGCTGCTCGCCCCCTGTGCGCGCGCCCTCTGCCCCGGAAGGGTGCGCCAGCCCCGCACGACAGTATGTATTGGAGCCCCCGCTATGGCCACACTGCCAGAGAAAGCCGAAACATCGCCTCGCCCACCAGGGCCGGACCGCGAGCCGACCGGCTACTGGCCGATCCGATCCTCTTCCGGGCAGCGGTAGGCGATGACGACCTTTCTCAGCGCTGTGACCGCCGATCACTTCGATACCGAAGTGCTCCAGCAGCATTGGATTCCGCTGGCCGCCGACGACGCCGACACGGCGGCTGTGCTCCGGGAACGGCTCGGCATAGACTTCACCGCCGCCCGCGACCAGGTGTGGGAGACCGACAACTTCCTCTATCTCCCCGTGGTCGCCGACTACCAGCGCGGCGAGGCCGTCGAACGGGCCACGATCGTCTTCGCCCTCGGCGGGGAGTTCCTGGTGACGCTGCAGCCGTCGGAGCATTTCGTCCCCTTCGACAAGGCGGTGGCGAAGATGCGCCGCAACCCGGAACTCGCCGGCTCCGCGCACGGCGTGATGTACGCGCTGCTGTGGGCGCTGAACGAGGCGTCCGAGCGGGTGCTCCACCATGCCGGCGCCGCGCTGGAGGCGACGCACGCCGAGATCGAGCGGGCGATCTCCGGCCACAACCGCAGCGATCTCGCGATCACCGACGTGCGCGGCACGCTGGCGCGGATGAACGCCACCGAGCGCATCGTCGCGCGCACTCGGCTTACGCAGCTGCAACTGGCTCGCGCCGCGCGCCACCTGCGGGCGGACGGTCCGTCCGGCCGCGGCGAGCTGAACGATGCCATCGGCGTTCTGCTCGCGGACATCGACGGGGTGGGGCAGCAGGCGAGCATCGAGTACGACAAGGCCCGCTATCAGCAGCAATCGGCGCTGGCCTGGCTGGATGCCCAACAGAACGAGATCGTCAAGAGGTTCGCCGTCGCCGCGGTCTTCCTGCCGCCCGCGCTGATCGCCACCTGCTATGGCGTGGATCTGATCGCCGAGTTGTCCTGGCAGACCGGACTTCTGCTCACCACGCTGCTGACCCTGGTGGCCGCGCTGATTCCCCTGGCCTACCTGAACCGAAAGGGCTTGCTGCGCTGAGTCGCCAGGCGATCGCGGGTGTCCGTCGATCATTACCTCGCGCGTAATCGACTCTGCGCTCCTAGCGAGGCAAGGTTGAGACAGCCGATCGGAAGACCGGTACGGCTGAGGAAAACCTTTACCGCACAGGAGGATTCATCATGACACGCTACGAGGAAGCGGTCGATCGGTACTTCGCCGCGTGGAACGCCACCGACGAGGACGCCAGGGCCGCGGCGGTGGCGGCGGCCTGGGCCGAGGACGGAAGCTACACCGATCCCCTCGCGGAGGTCAGCGGGCACGCCCAGTTGGCGGCGGCCATCGGTGGCGTGCAAGCGCAGTTCCCCGGCTTCGAGTTCCGCCGCCTCGGCGCGGTCGACGGCCACCACGACATCGCCCGTTTCTCCTGGGAACTGGTCTCCGCGGCCGACGGCAGCGCCCCGGTCGCAGGCTCGGACGTGATCACCCTGGGAGCCGACGGCCGGATCACGAGCGTGCACGGTTTTCTCGACCGGGTGCCGACGGCGTAGGCGCGCAGACCCGCGCCTGGCGGCGGTTCCCTTCGAGTCCGCGGGGCTGCGGAAACTCGGCACACCGGATCGGCATGCGGTGTGCAGCGGCTTGCCGGTGGCAGGTTCGCGCCCGCCGTCCCGGCGGATACGTGTCCCGAGACCGGTTCTGGCGGGTTCGGTGCGAAGCCCGGAATTCGCGAATCGCCGCCTGCGATCCGCCGCCCGGCGACACGCCCGGCTCACCCGTGGTCCGGTTGCGCCTGTGGCGAACACGGTGCGTCGTCCGCCGCCCGGGGGCATCCTGGACCCGGTAGTGCAATTCCGGCATACAGGGTGGTGGTCGGCGTGGACAACGCCGCGATGGATGCCTACTCCCGCACGGTGATCGCCGTGGCGGCCTCGGTGACGCCGCACGTGGCCAGCGTGCGGACCAGGCGGGGGAGCGGGTCGGCGGTGGTCTTCACCGACGACGGATTCCTGTTGACGAACGCGCACGTCGTCGGCGCGGCCCGCGAGGGAGAGGTGGTCTTCGCCGACGGGGTGGAGTCCCGGTTCCACGTCGTCGGGATCGATCCGCTGTCGGATCTGGCGGTGCTGCGCGCCCGCGGCGGCGCGCCCGGCGCGGTGCCCCTGGGGGATGCCGACCGGTTGGTGGTCGGCCAGCTGGTGGTGGCGGTCGGGAGTCCGCTCGGCCTGGCGGGCTCGGTGACCGCGGGCGTGGTGAGCGCGCTCGGACGCGCGGTTCCGGTGGCATCGCGCCGTGCCGGGCGGGTGATCGAGGACGTGATCCAGACCGACGCCGCGCTCAACCCCGGTAACTCCGGTGGCGCGCTGTCGGATTCGGCCGGCCGGGTGGTCGGCGTCAACACGGCGGTCGCGGGCATCGGGCTCGGCCTTGCCATCCCGATCAACGCGACGACCCGCCGGATCATCCGCACGCTGCACACCGAGGGGCGGGTCCGGCGCGCGTACCTCGGTCTGGTCGGCGTGCCCGCGCCGCTGCCGGAGCCGGTCGCCGAGCGCACCGGGCAGGCCGCCGGGGTGCGCATCATGGAGGTGGTCCGTGGCGGCCCCGCCGAGGAAGCCGGGCTGCGCCGCGGTGATCTGGTGCTGAGCGTGGCCCGGTCGCAGGTGCGCGACGCCCAGGGCATTCAGCGGCAGCTGTTCGCCGAGGCGATCGGTGTGCAACTGCCCGTCACCGTGCTGCGCAACGGGGCCATGGTGGACGTGATCGCCGTCCCGGTGGAATTGGTGGCGGACTGAGCGGACCTAATCGGCAGCGGGGACGGGCGCGGCGGTGTCGACCGCGGCGGGGGCCTGCGGCTTCCAGCGCGCGTCGACGAGCAAGCCCACCAGCCCCACCGCGAGGCAGACGCCGGACAGCGCGAGCATCGCCGGATGGGTGCTTCCGGTGAGCGCGTCGCCGAGGATGACGGTGCCGATCGTGCCGGGCAGCACACCCAGCACCGTGGCGATCAGATACGGCCAGAAGCGGATCGAGGACAAGCCGCAGCAGTAGTTGATCACCGAGAACGGCACGGCCGCGATGAGCCGCAGCGAGCCGACCGCCAGCCACCCCCGCCGGGCGAGACGTTCATCGATCGCGCGCACCGCGGGATGGGTGAGCCGGGCCGCGACCTGATTGCGGTCGAGCGCGCGAATGAGCAGGATCGCCAGGGCCGCGCTGACGGTCGTCGCGCCCACCGCCAGCGCGATGCCCAGCAGCGGCCCGAACAGCAGTCCCGCGCTGACGGTGAACACGGTGCGCGGGATCGGCGCCACCGTCACCAGCGCGTGGACCAGGAAGAACAGCAACGGGAAGACCGGCCCGACGGACGTCGCCCAGTCCTGCACCTGACGCGGCGACGGCAGGGGGACCAGCAGCGCGGCGCCGAACAGCGCCACCGCGCCGGTGATCAGCGCGACGATACGCGGGTCACGGATCAGCCTCGTCACGGCCGACAGGTTACCGGTTGGTAGTGGCGGGCAGGGTCAACCGGCCGGGAACACTGCCGCTAGCATCAGTGGAAGCGGGACGAATGCCCGTTAACCGAAGTAGTCGCTGAGCTGGGCGAATGTGAGGGTTCGGGCGCGCACTGGCGGTGCGCCCGTGGTGAGGAAGAGGAACAGCAAGCTATGCCGATTGCTTCTGATGCCGGGGCCGACCCGGTGCCCGAATACGGCGCATGGCGCAAGGGCGTTGCCGGGGTGCTGGCGAAGGCTCGCCGTGTCGAGGTGAGCGAACTTCCCGAGGAGCCCGAGCGACTGCTCGACGAGACGACCTATGACGGGCTCACCGTCGCGCCGCTCTACACCCGGCGGGATGAACTGCCGGAGCTGCCCCTGCCGGGCGCCTTCCCCTTCGTCCGCGGCCGGGACGCCACCCGCGACGTGCACCGGGGCTGGTTCGTCAGCGCGCGGTTCGCCCAGCGCGACGCCGCGGCGGCCAACCGCGAGATCCTGGCCGGACTGGAGAACGGGATCAGCGCGATCTGGCTCGGCGCGGGCGAGCGCGGCGTGCCGGTGGCGGATCTGCCGACCGCGTTGCGCGGCCTGCTCTTCGAACTCGCCCCGCTGACGCTGGACGCGGGCGACGAGGTCGCCGCCGCGGCGGCGCGGGTGTTCACCGCGCTGGACGGCTACACCGCGCCCGCGCGCGAGGACATCCGGGTCTCGCTCGGCGCCGCGCCGCTGACCAGCCGCTTCGCCGGTCTCGCCGACATCGGTCTCGCCGAGGCCGCCACGCTGGCCGGACAAGCGGCCCGGCGCAAGGAAACGGTACGCGCGATCACCGTGGACGGCACCGTCTTCCACGACGCGGGCGCCTCCGACGCGCAGGAGCTCGGCGCGGCCGTCGCCGCGGGCCTGGCCTACCTGCGGTCGATGACGGAGAGCCTGGACATCGCCGACGCGCTGGGACAACTCGAGTTCCGGTTCGCGGCCACCGACGACCAGTTCGCCACCATCGCGAAGTTCCGCGCCGCCAGGCAACTCTGGGCGCGGGTCGCCCAGGTCTGCGGCGCACCGGATTTCGGCGGCGCACCGCAGCACGCGGTCACCTCGGCCGCCATGATGAGTCAGCGCGATCCGTGGGTGAACATGCTGCGCACCACCCTCGCCGCGTTCGGAGCCGGCATCGGCGGCGCCGACACGGTGACCGTGCTGCCGTTCGACGTCGCGTTGCCGCCCGGTGAGCTCGGCGTCTCGCAGGCGTTCGCCGACCGCATGGCCCGCAACACCCAGCTGCTGCTGCTCGAGGAATCGCACCTCGGCCACGTGGCCGACCCCGGCGCGGGATCCTGGTACGTCGAAGACCTCACCGCCGCGCTGGCGGCGAAGGCATGGGAGTTCCTCCAGGAGATCGAGGCGGCGGGCGGCTACCTCGCCGCGCTGGATTCCGTTCTGCTCGCCGAGCGCGTCGCCGAGACGAAGGCCGCGCGCGACACCGACGTCGCGCACCGCAAGACCGCTGTCACCGGTGTGAACGAGTTCCCGAATCTGGCCGAGCAGCCGCTGTCGGAGGCGGCGCGGCAGGCCGGCCGGGTCGCTCGCTACGGCGCGGCGTTCGAGCAGTTGCGCAACCGTTCCGACGCCTACCTCGCCGAACACGGCGCGCGGCCGAAAGCGCTGCTGGTGCCGCTCGGTTCGGTGGCCGAGCACAACGTGCGGGTCACCTTCATCGCGAATCTGCTGGCTTCGGGCGGCATCGAGTCGATCAATCCAGGGCCGCTCACGGTGGAGGCGATCGCCGCGGCGGCCACCGAAGCGGGAGCGCCGATCGCGGTGCTGTGCGGCTCGGACAAGCGCTACGAATCCGAAGCCGGTGCGGCGGTGGAGCAACTGCGTGCCGCCGGCGTGCCCACCGTGCTGCTGGCCGGTGCGGCGAAGGCCGTCGCAGGCCTGGACGACGCGCAGCGCCCGGACGGATTCCTCGCCGCGCGCATCGACGCCGTCGCCGCGCTGTCCGGCCTGCTGGAGAAGGTGGGAGCCTGATGACTACTCGTGAGATCAAGCACGTGATCGGCAGTTTCGCCGACGTGCCGCTGGCCGAGGGCGCACCGGAGCCCGCCGCGGTCGACGCCGCGCAGGTGACGGAGTACGTGCGCGCCGCCGCCGCGGCCAACCGGTACGCCCCCGAGCAACTGGTGTGGTCGACGCCCGAAGGCATCGACGTGCCGCCGGTGTTCACCAAGGCCGACCGGGACGCGATCGCGGCCGAGGGGTATCCGCTCGACAGCGTGCCCGGCGTCGCGCCGTTCGTGCGCGGGCCGTACCCCACCATGTACGTCAACCAGCCGTGGACCATCCGCCAGTACGCGGGTTTCTCCACCGCCGCGGACTCCAACGCCTTCTACCGGCGCAACCTGCAGGCGGGCCAGAAGGGTCTGTCGGTCGCGTTCGACCTGGCCACGCACCGCGGCTACGACTCCGATCATCCGCGGGTGCAAGGTGACGTCGGCATGGCGGGCGTCGCCATCGACTCGATCCTGGACATGCGCCAGCTGTTCGACCACATCCCGCTGGACCAGGTCAGCGTCTCGATGACGATGAACGGCGCGGTGCTGCCGATCCTCGCGCTGTACGTCGTGGCCGCCGAGGAGCAGGGCGTCGCGCCCGAGCAGCTGGCCGGAACCATTCAGAACGACATTCTGAAGGAGTTCATGGTCCGCAACACCTACATCTACCCGCCGAAGCCATCGATGCGGATCATCTCCGACATCTTCGCCTACACCAGCGCGAAGATGCCGAAGTTCAACTCGATCTCCATCTCCGGCTACCACATCCAAGAGGCCGGCGCGACCGCCGACCTGGAGCTGGCCTACACCCTCGCCGACGGCGTCGAGTACATCCGGGCGGGCATCGACGCGGGCATGGAGGTCGACAAGTTCGCGCCGCGGCTGTCGTTCTTCTGGGCCATCGGCATGAACTTCTTCATGGAGGTCGCGAAGCTGCGCGCCGGGCGCCTGCTGTGGAGCGAGCTGGTGGCGAAGTTCGACCCGAAGAACACGAAATCGCTGTCGCTGCGCACCCATTCGCAGACCTCCGGCTGGTCGCTCACCGCGCAGGACGCCTACAACAACGTCGCGCGCACCTGCATCGAGGCGATGGCCGCCACCCAGGGCCACACCCAGTCGCTGCACACCAACGCGCTCGACGAGGCGCTGGCGCTGCCCACGGACTTCTCCGCCCGCATCGCCCGCAACACCCAGCTGCTGATCCAGCAGGAGTCCAACACCACCCGCCCGATCGACCCGTGGGGCGGCTCGTACTACGTCGAGTGGCTGACCCACCAGCTGGCCAACCGCGCCCGCGCGCACATCGCGGAGGTCGAGGCGCACGGCGGCATGGCGCAGGCGATCGGCGAGGGCATCCCGAAGCTGCGCATCGAGGAAGCCGCCGCGCGTACCCAGGCGCGCATCGACACCGGCCAGCAGCCGGTGATCGGCGTCAACAAGTACCAGGTCGAAGAGGACCAGCAGGTCGAGGTCCTCAAGGTCGAGAACTCGCGGGTGCGCGCCGAGCAGATCGAGAAGCTGCGGCGCCTGCGCGCCGAGCGCGATCCCGACGCGGTGCGGCGGGCGCTGGCCGAATTGACCCGCGCCGCGGCCTCTTCCGAGGGCGGCATGGCCAACAACCTGCTCGCGCTGGCCATCGACGCCGCGCGGGCCAAGGCCACCGTCGGGGAGATCTCCGATGCGCTGGAGCAGGTGTACGGCCGCCACCAGGCCGAAATCCGTACGCTTTCCGGTGTGTACCGCGACGAGGCAGGGAAGGTCACCAACATCACCAAGGCGAGCGAGCTGGTCGAGGAATTCGCCGAGGCCGAGGGCCGCAGGCCGCGCATCCTCGTCGCGAAGATGGGACAGGACGGCCACGACCGAGGCCAGAAGGTGATCGCCACGGCCTTCGCCGACCTCGGCTTCGACGTCGACGTGGGCCCGCTGTTCCAGACCCCGGAAGAGGTGGCGCAGCAGGCGGCCGACAACGACGTGCACGTCGTCGGTGTGTCGTCGCTGGCGGCCGGCCACCTCACGCTGGTGCCCGCCCTGCGGCAGGCGCTGGCCGATGTCGGGCGCCCCGACATCATGGTCATCGTCGGCGGCGTCATCCCGCCCGGTGACTTCGACGAGCTCTACCAGGCGGGCGCGGCGGCGATCTTCCCGCCCGGCACGGTGATCGCGGACGCGGCGATCGACCTGCTGAAGAAGCTCGGCGCCGAACTCGGTCACGAACTCGGCAGCGGCGCCGCGGATTCCGCCGCGACGGAATGAGCGAAGCGGGTTCCCCGGCGCGCGACACCCCGACCGGGGCCGCGCGCCGGGCGATCGACGTCGACGCCCTCGCCGCCGCGGTCCGCGCCAACGAGCGGGCCGCCTTGGCGCGGGCGATCACCTTGGTGGAATCCACCAGGGCCGATCACCGGGCGCTGGCGCAGCAGCTGCTGCTGAAGGTTTCGCCCGAGGCGGGCGCGGGCGGCGCGCCGTCCAACCGCGTCGGCATCACCGGCGTTCCCGGCGTCGGCAAGTCGACCTTCATCGACGCGCTCGGCATGTACCTGATCGAGCGGGGGCACCGGGTCGCGGTGCTCGCGGTCGATCCGTCCTCGACCAGGACCGGCGGCTCCATCCTCGGTGACAAGACCAGGATGGCGCGGCTGTCGGTGCAGCGCGACGCCTACATCCGGCCTTCCCCGACGGCCGGCACGCTGGGCGGCGTCGCGAAGGCGACGCGCGAGACCATCGTGCTGCTCGAGGCGGCGGGTTACGACGTGATCCTGGTGGAGACCGTCGGGGTGGGCCAGTCGGAGGTCACCGTCGCGAACATGGTCGACGTGTTCTGCTTCCTGACTCTGGCCAGGACCGGCGACCAGCTGCAAGGCATCAAGAAGGGCGTGCTCGAACTCGCCGACCTGGTCGCGGTGAACAAGGCCGACGGCAAGCACGAGGTCGAGGCCAGATCCGCGGCCCGGGAACTGGCGGGCGCGCTGCGCCTGATCCACCCGCACGACGCGCTGTGGCGGCCTCCGGTGCTCACCATGAGCGGATTGGAAGGCATCGGCCTGGACCGGTTCTGGGACACGGTGCTGGAACATCGCCGCGTGCTCACCGACGCCGGGGAGTTCGACGAGAAGCGTCGCCGCCAGCAAGTGGACTGGACCTGGACCATGGTGCACGACCAGCTGCTGCGAAGGCTCGCGGACAACCCGCAGGTGAAAGCCATTCGCGCGCAAGTGGAAAAGCAGGTCCGCGACGGCACCCTCACCGCCGCGCTCGCGGCCGAGGAACTGCTGAACGCCTTCGACGGCCGCTGACCCGCCAGGACGCCGATCCGGCGCGCCGCGACGACGGTCAGCGGCCGGCAGGCCAGTAGCTGGACGACGACCAGGATCGACTTCGAATCACGCCGATATTCGAACACACATTCCCGCGGTCGTGGTGTTCGCCTCTGCGGTCATCCGATGCCGGCTCGGCGCAGCTGTTCGGCCACCTGCTCCAGTCCGTCCCTGATCAGCTGTCCGTACTCGTCGTCGCCGAGCGCGCCGATCGTCTCCCGCGCACGCTGGAGGTGCTCACGAGCACGATCGAGATCGCCCAACTTGCGATAGCACTCACTCAGATTGAGGTGAAGCGAGGGACGCAGGCCGGCCACCGGAAGCGACACCCCCGCTTGTGCGACCCGCGCATCGGTGATGAGGTCGGCGGCCGCCAGCGCTCGCTGGTCCCAGATCAGCTCCTCGTGCACGTCGTCTTGCACGTCGGCCATCGCGTGCGCGAGCGTGCAACGCTGCAGGGGGTCCCCTTCCTCGCCGCCGATCTCGTCCCAGATCTCGGCGAACTGGCGACGAGCGGCCTCCCGCTCGCCGCTGTGGCTGAGCTGCACGGCCTGACCGATCCGGATGAGCGTCGGATCCGTGATCATTCGAGGCTTCCTTCCCTGCACCATCTTGCGACAGCGGCCGTATCGCAGCTTTGCGGCCGAATAGCGTTGGCCTCCAAGTAAATACGGTCAACCTAGCAGCGATGATCCGATTTCGGCTACCCAGGTGTGGCAACCCGAGCCGGTCGAAACCGGCTATGCGAGGCCGAACAGCGCCGCCCCGTTGTGGTGACAGACCCGCCGCAACCAGTCGTCACCCAGATCGAGCCGTTCGAGCGCCTCGATCGAATGACCATAGGAATGCGGGATGTTGGGGAAGTCGCTACCGAACAGGATGCGGTCGGCGAAGGCGCGCAGCCTGGCGCGCTCGTGCACCGGGAACGGGGCATCGGCCTCGGAGAAATCGGTCCACACCATCGTGGTGTCCAGCCGCACGTCGGCGTACGTCTCGGCCAGATCGAGGAATTCGGAGTACTCCGGCGTGCCCATGTGCGCGACGATCAGGCGCAGGCGCGGAAAACGCCGCAGCACGCCGGCGATCGGTTCCGGCCCGGTGTGCGTTCCCGGTGCGGGGCCGGAACCGCAATGGATGACGATCGGGACGCGCGCGTCCTCCAGCAGGCCCCACACCGGGTCCAGCAGCGGATCGCCCGGATGGTAGCCGCCGACTTGGACGTGTGCTTTGAAGACGCGGGCGCCGCGCTCGACGGCCTCCCGTACGTAGCTCGCCGCCCGCGGTTCGGGAAAGAACGTGGCGGTGTGCAGGCAATCGGGGGTGCGCGCCGCGAAATCGGCGGTCCATTCGTTCAACCACGCGGCCATGTCCGGCTTGTGGGGATACACGAGAGCGGTGAACGCGCGAACCCCGAAGTCCCGCAGCGTCTTCAAGCGAACCTGCTCGTCGGCGCGATAGGTGATCGGCCAGGTGCGGCCGATCAGCGGGCCCGCCGAGTCGAAGTACGCCCACACCTTCCGCAGGACCTGGTCCGGCATGAAATGCGTATGGACATCGATGATCCCGGGCAGCCCGAGCCGGTCGCGGAATCCGGACAGGTACGTCGTCTCGTCGGCGTCGCTCATCGGACCTCCTGCGTCGCGGGCGGATGCACCGTGCACGCGAGGTCGCCGACCCGCGCGATCAGTCGCTCGAAGAACAGCTCCTGGTCGGTGCCGATCACGATCTCGGCGTTGGGCTCCCGGCCCCACATGCCCGTCCAGTCGGCGACCGTGGTCGCGCGAGTGATGGTGCCCGCCAGTTCGACGTCCACCGTCGCCGGGCGGGTGCGGGCCAGCGCCGGGTCCAGCGCCACCGCGGCCGCGAACGGATCGTGCATATGGGCCACGTAGCCCAAGTCGTAGCCGTGGTGGAAGTCGAAGTAGAACCGCACGGCATCGGTGACGTACCGGACGATCGGATTGCTCGCCGATGAACGGGCCTCGGGCGGATCGGCAGGGGAGACGACCTCCACCGGGTAGCTCTTCGCGCGTTCGGCGAGGCGGACCAGATGCTCGGGCCGCATCTCGATGGTCTCGGTGATGTCGAGCGCGCACACGATCGGCCGACGCTGGGCGGGGGCCGCGGCGAAGGCGTCGAAGACCTCCTTGGCGGCCTCCGGGTCGACGTGCACGTTCCACTCGTTGGTCGGTGTCGTGTTGCCCGGGTGGTTGAACGCGCCGCCCATGATCACCAGGCGGTTCAGCAACAGCGGCAGCTCGGGTTCGATCCGCAAGGCGAGCGCGAGGTTGGTCAGCGGCCCGGTGCACAGGCCGACGATCTCGCCGGGATGCGCGCGCACCAGATCCGCCCACATCCGCGCGGCCGATCGCGGCGAAAGGCGGCGAGGCGACGGGGGAAGTTCGGCGTAGCCGATGCCCTGGGGTCCGTGCGTGTCCTCGGTGGTGCGCAGCGGGATCGCGAGCGGTTCGGCCGCGCCGAGCGCGACCTCGATGTCCGGCGCGTGACAGACGTCCAGCCAGGCCAGATTGTTCGCCGCCACCTGCGCCGCCGCGACGTTGCCCGCGGTGGCGGCGATCCCGGTGATCTCGGCCTCGGGGGAGCCGAGCAGGTACAGCAGCGCGAGCGAGTCGTCGATGCCGGTGTCGACGTCCAGGAGGATCTTCTGCCGCACGGCACGAGACTAGCGAGCGGGGGCGCCGGTGTGACGCCGAGGTGCCGATAGCTCGGTGATCGCAGGTGATAGGACATACGTCTAGTACGTATGTCTAAGACGTTGTAGCCTCGGTACATGGGAAATCGCGAGGATCTGCTGGCGGGAGCACGGAAAGTCATCATCGAGCGGGGCGTCGCCAAGGCGACCGCCCGCGACATCGCCTCGGCGGCCGGGGTGAGCCTGGCGGCGATCGGCTACCACTTCGGCTCCAAGGACCAGTTGATCACCGAGGCGCTGACCGACTCGCTCGGCACCGCGATCGGTGACAGCATGGAGCGGAAGATTCGCGAGGGCGGCGGCGCCGCGCCGCTGGCGGCGTTCGCCGCGCTGTGGAACGGCATGCCCGCGGTGTTCGCCGAGAACCACGACAGCATGCTGGCGAGCATGGAGAACCTGGTCCGCGTCGCCCGCTCGCCGCAGTTGCAGAAGTTCTTCGCGCAGAGCCTGCCGGGGGCCTACCGGGACATCGCGGACGCGCTCAGGCAGGCGCACCCGCGGCTGAGCGAGGACCAGGCCGAGGCGATCGCCGAGCTGTATTTCGTGCTCGTCCAAGGGCTCGGCGTGCTGCGGACCATCGCGCCGGAAGCGAACCTCCCGGACGGCGACCGCCTGGCACAGGCGGTCGCCGCACTGACCGGGGGCGAGGGCTAGCGGCCCGTTCGACGACGGAATCCCCGCGGCGCCCCGGCCGGACGGCTCAGTGCGCGGGCAGTGGCCAGGCCGGACGGTCCCCGCCGTAGGCGGGCGCGGGCCAGGCGTAGTCGGAGTATTCGGCGAGCACGGGCGGCGCGGTGAGGACCTGCCCGTGCCGTACCCCCAGCGCCGCGTTCGGCTGCGCGGCCCCGGGGTGACGCGGTGTGCGGTCCGGCGCGCCGAGCAGCCAGGACGCGGTGCGGGCCAGGGCCACGCGCACGTCCCGCCCGGCACCGTCCTGGCTACGGGCGACCAAGGCGTCGATCACACCGGCGGCGAGCAGATAACCCGACGCGTGGTCGAGCGCCTGCGCGGGCAGCGCGCCGGGTACGGAGGGCGCGCCCTCCAGGATCGAGATGCCGGACGCGGCCTGCACGATGCTGTCGAAGCCACGCCGCTCACCCCACGGACCGGATTCACCCCACGCGGACACCCGCCCGTGGATCAACCCGGCGCGGGCGGCTGCCCGTACCCCGGCGCGTTCCAGCGCGCCCGGCCGGTATCCGGTGATCAGCACATCGGCGGCGGCGATCAGGTCATCGATGCCGTCGGTGCGCAGATCGACCAATGTCGAGCGCTTGCCCTGACAGGTGTCGGCGAACTGCCAGGGGATCTCCGGCATCTGCGGCGGGTCGATCCGCAACACCTCCGCGCCGAGCAAGGCCAGCGCCCGCGTGGCGACCGGGCCCGCGATCACCCTGGTCAGATCGAGCACACGCAATCCACGCAGCGGCTGCAACGGTGTCGCGCCCGCGGGTAGCCCGGCCTCCCCGCGGTCGGCGCGCGGGTCGATCGCGACCAACGGGCCCGCCGCCGCTGCCTGTCCCTCCGGGCTCGCGGTCCACTCCTGCTCGGTGCGGACCCGGACGGCGATCGCGCCCTGCGCGGCGGCCAGGTTCTCCAGGTCGGAAGCCCGGATCATGGCCATCTGGGCGACGGCCAGGTCGACGGGTGCCGAGTCGGGCAGGCCGAGCGCGGCGAACAGCCGAGCCCGGTGATGGGGATAGTTGGCGTGCGTGCGGACCCATCCGTCGAAGGTCGGGAAGAAGCCGGAGAGCTCGGCGAACGGTGTCGGCACGCGGTCGCCGATGCGCAACAGCCGCTCGCTGGAGAAGGCCGCGGTGATGCGCTCCGGATCGATGCGATGCGCCACGTGCTCCAGACCGCGTGCGGCGCGCATGCGGTTGGCCGCGGCGGTGAGCGCCGCGACCGAACCGGCGGCGAGCGCCCACACCGGCAATGTCGCGGCGAGATTGCTACCCGGATCCGGCGCGGGGGAGATGCGCGAGGCGGTGACACCGATACCGGCCTCGTAGTCCTGGACGAGCCGTGCGTGCGTGTTCACTCGCTTCAGCCTAGTTGCCGTCGCGGCGAACTCGGGCGCCGTGGTCACCGCGACCACGGCCGGTGTGGACCTCGGTCGCCGTGCCGCGGCGTCGTTCTGTGGCGTCACCTGCGGTGATTCGTGTCGGAGCCCAGCGGGCCTCGCGCGCGGGCGCGAGGCGACTCGATCCGGCGGTGCGGTCGCCGCCAGGATGGCGCGCTCGTCCGGGTCTGGCCCGCCGGGTCGCTCGGACGGCGACCACCGATTCGCCCATGAACGCCGCCGAGGTAGCGGGTGGAATGCTGACGAGCGCGGGCGTCCGCGCGGATGCTTCCTGGTTCCCCGCGCTGGACCGGAATTCGACACTGATCGTGCGAAACAGTCTGTGCGAGCGCTTTTCTCGCCAGTGAGGATAGTGGCGGGCGCGGAACCGGAGGCTTCGGCCAAGATGTCCCCATGCTGCACCGCAGCACCTGGCGCGGTGACGCCGCGCCGATCCGACGACTCGCCCGTCACGTGCGGGCAGAGGGGCAGAACACGGCCGGTCGTGCCGCATCGCGGCGCGGCGGCCGTAGGTGAGGTCGACGATGACGAACGTCTACGCCGGAAGCGCGGAATACACGGTCCCGGCGATCAGGAAGAAGCCGGGTTCTGCCGCGCGGGAGCGGGTTCCGGTCTTCGGTATCGACCTGCGGCCGCGCGCGGCTCTGCTGCCCGACCGGGTTCGCACCGCGCCCATCACCCTCGACTACGAGCTGATGGCCGTGCAGGACGCGCAGAACGCCGGATACCTCCGGGAGATCCAGGACCTCGCCGCCGAGCGCGCGGCGCTCGGGACCGCCGGTCACGACCAGGCGACGCGATTGCGCGTGCGGCAGCTCGAGGCGGCGCTCGCCGCGGCGGCGACGGACGCGATCGCGGCGGGAGTCGCCGCGGACGACGTCGATCGCGCGCGGGAGTACGGCCGCGCCGGCGCCTACTGGGCCGACCACCCCGCGCACCGCTACCTCGGCCGGATCGCGCAGCTGACCGACGAAATAGATTCTCGCTCAGCGGAATTGGCCGACTGTCGGCAGCGGATCATCGAACTCGAACAGCGGCTCTCCCAAACCAGCCCCGGCGAACCCTGAGCCGTTCGGCACGCCTGGCGCCGTAGCAGCCTCCGCGAACAGTGCCCGCGTCGGTACAGAGATCCGCTGGCCTTCGTGCCTGAGCGGCCTCGGCGGCACGGATCATGCCGCGGATCCCATCGAGCCGGATGCCGCAGCGCCGCCAGTGCGGTTGTGTGCTCGGCCCGATCGGCCCCGGCGGGCATGCGCCGATCGATCCGCCGCCAGCGCCTTCGTCGCGGCGGTCGTCCTGACCGGTGACGCGGACGCGTTCCCCCCCCCGACCGAACCCGGGGATCACGACTTCGGCACCGCTGGGTCGGATTGTGATCGCGGCGCGCCGATCGCGGTCATACCCGGCCGCGGTGACCTCGGGTTCGTGGCGGCTTCGACCCGGTCCGGCAGCCGGGGCGACTACCGTGGTCTGGTCCGGCCGCGCGGCGGGACCGGCGACCGAAGGGAGATCGAACGTGGCAGGCGGCGACACCGGCTCGGAGTGGTTGCGGACCCTGCGCTCCGCCGCGAACGCGCGGCATCACCTGCTGTGCTTCCCGCCGGGCGGGGGCTCGGCCACGGCATACCGGGATCTGGCCCAGCGGTTCGGTGCCGGCGTCGAGGTCTCCGCGGTCCAGTACCCCGGGCGGCAGGACCGGTTGGGTGACAACCTGATCACCGACCTGATCACGCTGGCGGATCGGATCGCCCATGCGGTGCTCGCGCAGGACCGCAAGGAGCCGCTGTCGTTGTTCGGGCACAGCATGGGCGCGACCGTGGCCTTCGAGACCGCGCGCGAACTGGAGCGCGCCGGCCGGCCGGTGCACCACCTGTTCGTATCCGGCCGCCCCGCACCTGCATTCGAGGAGACGAAGCGGCTGCACCTGGCCTCCGACGACGCCCTCATCGACGACCTGGTGCTGCTGGCCTCCGATCCGGCTCCGCTGGAGATGCTGCGCGCCGAGCCGGGCCTCGCCGAACTCGTGCTGCCCGCCGTGCGCGCGGATTACCAGGCGGTCGAGACCTATCGCTATCAGCCGGGAGAGCCGCTGCGCGCCGATATCGCGGCGCTGGTCAGCACCGAGGACCCGACGATGCGGCCCGAACAGGCCGACGAATGGCGAGCGCACACCAGCGGCGGATTCGACCGCGCGACGTTCCCCGGCGGGCATTTCTATCTGGACGAGCACGGGGCGCAGGTGGCCGAATTCGTGGGCCGTCACCTCGGCGCCTGAGCACCCGTGGTCAGCGCGGTGCGTGCGCACCGGCCGGGGCGGCCCGTCGGCGCAGCGCCGAGACGTAGCCGAGCCAGGACGCCACCACCAGCGCCGCTACCGTCGCCCGCACCAGTCCGAGGGCGCTCTCGGGGTAGATCACGCCGGTGAGATAGTGGTCGATGAACCCGCTCGACGGCAGCCGCTGCTCCCCGGCGCGCTCGCGGGCCCAGTTCTCCAGATGCGTGAGGGGACAGTCGAAGCCGAACACGATCGTGCTGAAGCCCCAGCAGACCGCGAGCAGGTGCAGCCAGATCGTGCGCCCGAAGCGCCACGCGAGGAATCCGCCGACCACCACGTAGGCCACGAAAGCGAAATGCGTGACGGCGGTGGCGTCGGCCAACAGCCGGTACAGCACGCCTCCAGCGTAGCCTTCCCCGGCGCGGCGGAGCCCGTCTCGGCGGCTACCACGGGGAGGGCTGGTAGTCCTTGAGGAAGCAGCCGAACAGATCGGTGCCGTTCTCACCCTGCACGATGGGGTCGTAGACCCGCGCCGCACCGTCGACCAGGTCCAGCGGCGCGTGGAAACCCTCCTCGGCGAGGCGGAGCTTGGTGTAGTGCGGGCGCTCGTCGGTGATCCAGCCGGTGTCGACCGCGGTCATCAGGATGCCGTCCTGCTCGAACATCTCCCTGGCGCTGGTGCGGGTCAGCATGTTCAGCGCCGCCTTGGCCATATTGGTGTGCGGGTGTCCAGGGCCCTTGTACGCGCGGGAGAACTGCCCTTCCATGGCGGAGACGTTCACGACGTACTTCCGGCGCGCCGCGGCGGCGGCCATCGCCGGGCGCAGACGGGAGACCAGGATGAACGGCGCGACCGAATTGCACAGCTGCACTTCCAGCAGTTCGGTCGGATCCACTTCCGCGACGGTCTGCACCCAGCTGTTGGTGTGCGCGAGGTCGGGCACCAGGCCGCCCGCGTCGATCGCCACGCCGCGCGCGATCCGATCCGGCGTCGCCGACCCGGCGACCAAGGCCAGTTCGGCGACGTCGGCGGCGGTCAGCGCCGGGGTGAGCGAGGCGGTCAGCGCGGTGGGGTGCGCCTGCATGGTCTTGCCGAAGCTGACCACTTCCGGCAGCGCGCCCGCGGGCAGCGGTCCCGATTCGGCCTCGACCAGGGCGCTGTAGGCGCCGGGGGAGCGGCGCACCGTCTGCGCGGCGTTGTTGATCAGGATGTCCAGCGGGCCCTGGGCGGCGACGTCGTCGGCCAAGGCGACCACCTGGGCCGGATCGCGCAGATCGATGCCGACGATGCGCAACCGGTGCAACCAGTCGGCGCTGTCGTCCATCGCGGCGAAACGGCGGATGGCGTCGTTGGGGAAGCGAGTGGTGATGGTGGTGTGCGCGCCGTCGCGCAGCAATCGCAGCGCGATGTACATCCCGATCTTGGCGCGGCCGCCGGTGAGCAGGGCCCGCCGCCCGGTCAGATCGGTGCGGGCGTCGCGTTTGGCGTGGCTGCGCGCCGCGCACTCCGGGCACAGCTGGTGGTAGAAGGCGTCGACCCGGGTGTAGCGCTGCTTGCAGATGTAGCAGGGGCGCGGGCGGATCAAGGTGCCAGCGCTGGCTCCGTTCGTGCTCGAACTGATCGGGATGCCCGCCGTCTCGTCGTCGATCCGGTTCGGTGAGCCGGTCGCGGTCGCGGCGACCACCGCGCGATCGGCCGCCGACACCGCCGCGCGCGCATCGGAGCGGCGCCGCTGCTTGAGCTTTTTGAACATGTGCCCGACCGCTCGCTGCACCGCCACCGAGTCGGGGTGATCCTTCTCCAGCGCTCCGGCCTGCTCCAGGACCCGAAGACAGGTCGCGAGGTCCTCGGGATCAATCATGCTCTCGGCCATCGGGGGTGCGGACATCCTTCATCGAGCTGGGCAGACGACCGGCCCATTGTCGCAAACCCGCCCACCCGGTCAGCCACGCCCCGGCCGGTAGGCCCCGCTCAGTTGCTGCGCGGGGTGATCGCCGCGCGGTCGGCGCGCAGATCGTCGACGAAGTTGGCGATCGCCTCCGCGACCAGCAAGGGCTCGGTGATCGGCAGCCAGTGATCCGCCGGGACGGCGCGGCGCCACAGCTTGTCGACCCAGCGCGCGGAGGCGTCGTAGACGGCCGCAGGGACGAACGGATCGGTGGTGTCGACCAGCAGCTGAACCGGCACCGCGGTCCGCCGTACCCGCGGCGTGCCCAGGTGATGCAGCAGATTCGCCTGCGCGATGCGCGCGCCGGCGAGCAGATCGCCGCGCCAGGTGGGCGCGATCCGCGCGGGCAGCGGCGCGACTGCGCCGAGCCTGTCCACGAGCAGGGCGCGCACCCGGGGCGGGGTGAGCCTGCGGGCCATCGGACCGGGCCTCAGCGCCCAGCGCGCGCCGTGCAACCACCAGCCCGGGTCGCGGAGTTCGCGGGCCGCGTGGGGCGCCAGCGCGCGCAGCCACAGGCCGAGATGATCGAGATTCGGGCCCGCGATGGCGGTGAAGGAGGCGATGCGGGTCTTGGCCCGCTCGTCGCAGACCGCTTCCCACAGTTGCACCGCGCCCCAGCCGTGGCCGCACGCGTGCACCGGCCGGTGCGGGCTGGCGGCGTCGATCACCGCGAAGAAGTCCTCGGCCAGCGTGCCGAGGCGATACTGCGCCAGTGCTGCCGGAACGGCCGATTCGCCGTGGCCGCGCACGTCGTAGGTGATGACCCGGAAGCCGTCGGTCAGCAGGGCGGCGACCGTCGACCACACGCGATGGGTATCGGTCAGTCCGTGCACCAGCACCAAGGGCTCCCCGGCGGCATCACCCCATTCGAAGACGGCGAGTTCGGCCCCGTCGCGGTCGACCGTCCAGGCGCGGTCCGGCCGGGGCGTTTCGGTGGTGTCGAGCAGTTCGGTCATGTCCTTACCTCATTCGCTGCCGGCTACCGATCCGATGACACGTCGCCGTCGTGCCCAACGTCAGTAATTCCGATACGGACACTACGAAGGATTGACCCATGGAGGGAAAGGTGAAACGCCCGAATATGGCGCAGCTCACCACCGGTGACGCGGCACGGGCGGCGGTCTTCCCGGCCGGCCGTCGCACCGCCCGCCTCCGCTTCCGGCCGGGCCTGGTCAACCGGAGGGGCGAACGGCGGCGGCGACCGCGCACGCCACTTGTTGACAACTCGCCAATAGTTCGGGAATCTGGGGCGGAAACCGGCACGGGGCCGGACCGGAGCTAGCAAAGGATCGAGCGATGGCGCGCGCGGCGTGGAGTGACGACGAGGTCGAGGCGGTACGAGACCTGGCGAAGACCTTCTTCGAGAAGGAGGTCGTGCCCCATGAGGAGAAATTCGTCGCCCAGGGGCACCCTGATCGCGCGCTGTACAACCGGGCGGGTGAACTCGGCCTGCTGTGTCCGGCGATTCCCGCCGAATACGGTGGCGGCGGCGGCACCTTCGCGCACGAGGCCGCGATCATCGAGGAGCAGGCGCGCGCCGGGGACGGATCGATGGGCATCCCCGTGCACAGCTCGATCATCGCGCCGTACCTGTACGAGTTCGGCTCCGAAGAGCTCAAGCGGCGGGTGCTGCCCAAGGCCGCCAGCGGCGAGATCGTGCTGTCCATCGGCATGACCGAGCCGGGCACCGGATCGGACCTGCAGAACATCAAGACCCGCGCGGTACGCGAGGGCGACGAGTACGTCATCACCGGCTCGAAGATCTTCATCACCAACGGCTGGCTCTGCGACGGCATCATCATCGCCGCCAAGACCGACCCGGCCAAGGGAGCGGCCGGTGTCTCGCTGATCTTCGCCGAAGTCGGCGACGACACCCCCGGCTTCAAGCGCGGGCGCATCCTCAACAAGATCGGCGGCAAGGCCCAGGACACCGCCGAGTTGTTCTTCGACGGCCTGCGGGTGCCCGCGTCCAACCTGCTCGGCGCCGCCGAGGGCCAGGGCTTCTACCAGATGATGCAGATGCTCGCGCAGGAACGCCTGGTCACGGCGATCATCGCGGTCGCCATGATGGAGAAGGCGGTGCAGCTCACCGTCGACTACACCAAGGGCCGCGAAGCGTTCGGCAAACCGCTGTTCGCGATGCAGAACACCAAGTTCGAACTCGCCGAGTGCGCGACCATCGCCAAGGTCTCGCGCACCTTCCTCGACGACTGCATCGGCAAACACCTGCGCGGCGAACTCGATATTCCCAGCGCTGCCATGTCGAAGTACTGGCTGACCGATCAGCTCGGTATCGTGGTTGACCGCTGCCTGCAACTGTTCGGCGGCTACGGCTACATGACGGAGTATCCGATTTCCCAGCTCTACACCGGCGCCCGCGTCCTGCGCATCCTCGCGGGCAGCAACGAGGTGATGAAGGATCTCATTGCCCGGTCTCTCTGACACCAGGAGCGCGGCCGCGGACGGTGGCGCCGACCCGGCGCTACCGCGCCGCCGCAGGCTCGAACCCGACGAGCGGCGCGCGCAGATCCTCGCCTGTGCGATCGAGATGTTCGGCGAGCGCCCCTACGCGGCCGTCTCCACCGCCGAGCTGGCGCAGCGCGCCGGTGTGGCGCGCGGTCTGATCAACCACTATTTCGGCAACAAGCGCGATCTCTACCTCGCGGTGGTGCGGCGCATGGTGACGTTGCCCAAGCTCGACACCATGGTGGTGCCCACCGGCAGCTGGCGGGAGCGGGTCGACGCCAGTGTGCGCTGGCTGCTGGACACCATCGCCGAGCACGGCAGCACCTGGGTGAAGGTGACCAGCCACGAGGGCGTCGGCGACGATCCCGAAGTGCAGCAGATCCTCGACGCCGCCGACGACGCGGCGGCCGAGCGTCTGCTGCTGATGGTCGGCCTCGCCGATTCCGCGCACGACGCCGAACTGCGCGCGATGGTGCGCGCCTACGGCGGGCTGGTCAAGGTCGCGGGCCGGGAATGGATCACCCGCGGCACGCTCACCCGCGCGCAGGTGCACGAACTGCTGTGCGACATGTTGCTGACGCTGGTCACCGAATCGCTGCCCAAGGTCGACCGCAGGCAGTGAGCTCGCGCCGTCGGTGGCGAATCGGGCGCAGGGCGCGGTACGAGGTGATGTCCGGCGAACCGGGGCCGTCGCCGGTGATTCGCGGCGCCGCGCTCACCTGTCCCGGCGACGCAGAACCTTGGGGAGCCCTACTCGGCGCGGGAGGGACCGGCGTTTGTCTTCGAGCAAATCTTCGGCCCCAACGCGCCACCGCGGAGTAGCCCGCCCGGTCGACGTCGTCTTATCCGCCACGAATCTTCCTCGGAAGGCTGCGGTCAGGACGGTGGCCTGTCGACCAGCATGGTCCCCGGCTAATACATTCGCGCGAGTTGCGGCACCATGGTTATCACGGCCCGATCACAAGAATTGGACACTTCGAATCAACTTTTCGCCGTGCGCGCCCTATTCTGTGTCGGTATATCGGGGCGGGTCCGGGCAGTCCGAGGTTCCTGCGCGGTGTGTTGGTGTGGAGAGGGACCTGAATGACACGGGCAGAACGGCGTGATACTGATCGCTGGCCGCAGGCGCAGCCTGCGGATCGCTGGTCGGAGCCCGAGCCCGACGGCGGCTGGGACGACGAGGACGAGCGCTGGCCCGAGCAGCCGCCGAGCCGCCGCAGGACCGGGCGACTACGGGTGGAGATCCCGCCGATCGTCAATCCGTACGCGATCGTCGCGCTGGTGGCGGCGCTGCTGGGACTGTTCCCGGTCGCCATCGTGTTCGGCTTCATCGCCTTCAGCCATCCGCGCGGCCGGGTCATGGCGATGTTCGCGTTGCTGCTCGGCGTCGCCGAGATCACCGCGGTGGCCGGGTTCGTGCTGCTCAGCGGCAACTGGCTGCCGGACGTGATGAACCGCCGAGCCGTGGTCGCGCCGACGCCTGTCGCGTCGATTCCCACGACCGTCGAGCGGCCGGTGGCGACGACGACGGCGGCAGCCCCGAGCCCTGCCGTGACCACTCCCGCGACGCCCCAGGGACCGGTCACGAAAGGTTCGTCGTGCACCGAGGCGCAGCTGGGTCAGATCGGCAGCGCCGCCGACGGCGGCACCATGATCTGTCTCAGCACCTCCGGGGGCTACCAGTGGGCGGGCCCGCACGTCGTCGCGACCGCCGTGCAGCAGGCGGGTTCGAAGTGCGACGCCTCGGGCGCGAAGACCGGGCGCACCGCCGACGGCCGAGCCCTGGTGTGCGAGGTGAGCGGCCGCAGCGGCACCTGGGTGCTGTGGACCGAGTAACGCTCGCTATTCGGCCTTCCTGGCGCGGCTCGGCTGCACCCTGGGCGGCTCGTTGGGCATCTTCGGGTATTGCGGGGGCCACGGCGCGTCCATGAGACCGGCCGCCATATCCCGTTCGGACATCTCCAGCAGCGGCGCGATCGACTGGGGCGCGCGGTCGGCCCACGGGTCGCCCGACTCGGCGTAGCGGGGCGGGACGGTCGCGATGGTCAGCTCGTCGGGCACAACCGAATCCAGATCCGCCCAGCTGATCGGCGTCGAGACCTGCCCGCCGACCTTCGGCCGCACGCACCAGGCGCCGAAAACCGTTTTGTGCGGCGCGTTCTGATTGAAATCGATGAAGACCCGGTTGCCGCGTTCTTCCTTCCACCACTGCGCGGTGATGTCCTCCGGATACCGGCGCTCCAATTCGCGCGCCAGCGCCACCGCGGCGGCCCGCACCTGATAACCGTCCCATTTCGGTTCCAGCGCCGAATACAGATGCAAGCCGCGCGACCCCGAGGTCTTGATCCAGGATTCGATGCCGAGTTCGGCGAGTAGATCCCTGGTGCGGATCGCGGCGTGCCGCAGATCGGCGAAGGTGATCCCGGGCGAAGGATCGAGGTCGATGCGCAGTTCGTCGGAGATCTCCAGATTGTCGGCGCGGTTGGGCCAGACGTGGAACCCGAGGCACCCCTGGTTCACCGCCCACAGGATGTGGGCGAGATCGTGGGCGACGAGCGCGTCGCTGGTGGTGCCGTTCGGTGTGGACACCTCCACGGTGCGCAGCCAGTCCGGCGCGGATTTCGGCACCCGTTTCTGGAACCAGGATTTGCCCGACGCCCCGTCCGGATACCGCTCCAGCAGCAGTGGCCGTCCGCCCACCACGTTCAGGAACGGTTCGGCGACGGCCTGGTAATAGCGCACCAGATCGAGTTTCGTGTCGCCGCGCTCGGTGAAATAGACCTTGCCCGGATTACTGATCGTGACGGTGCGGCCGTCGGTCTCGATGTCGACGGACTCGGTCATCGCGCGGCGCTTTCGCCGAACAGCGTGCTCAATTCCGCGGGCGCGACCTCGTCCAGCTGCGCGTAGGTGCACGACTGCGGCGTCCGGTCGTTGCGGAAGCGCACCAGCCTGCCGCCGTGGCGCAGCCGTCCCGACTGCACGTGCTCGTAGCGCACTTCCGCGACCAGCTCCGGGCGCAGCGCCTCCCAGGACAGGTCCTTGCCACCGGTCCAGCGGCTGACGCCCCCGGGCATCTTGCCCTCCGCCGCCGCCTGCGCCGCGGCATCGGCCCAATCCCGCCAGGGATGGTCGGCGAGCGCGTTCTCCCGCAGCGGCGCCAGCTCCTCGACCAGCTCCTTGCGCCGGGCCGCGGTGAAACTGCTGGCCACGCCGACGTGGTGCAGGCGGCCCTCGTCGTCGAAGAGTCCGAGCAGCAGCGAGCCGACCCCGGCCCCGTCCTTGTGCCAGCGGAAACCCGCCACCACGCAGTCGGCGGTGCGCTCGTGCTTGACCTTCAGCATGACCCGCTTGTCCTGGAGATAGGCCAGGTCGTCGGATTTGACCATCACCCCGTCGAACCCCGCGCCCTCGAAACGGGTGAACCAGTCCTCGGCCACGTCGGGATCGTGGGTGAGCGGAGTCAGGTGCACGCGCGCGAGCGCGGTGTCCAGGATCGTCTCCAGCAGCCGCCTGCGTTCGACGAACGGCTCCCCGGTCAGATCCTTGTCGCCGAGGGCGAGCAGATCGAAGGCCACGAAACTGGCCGGCGTCTCCGCGGCCAGCTTGGCGACCCTGGAGGCGGCCGGATGCAGGCGATTCTGCAAAGTGTCGAAATCCAGCCCCTGCTCGGTGACCACCACGATCTCGCCGTCCACCACGCAGCGGTCGGGCAGCGCCTGCTTCAGCAACTCGGCGACCTCGGGAAAATACCTGGTCAGCGGCCGGTCGTTGCGCGAGCCGAGCTCCACTTCGCTGCCGTCGCGGAACACGATGCAACGGAAGCCGTCCCATTTGGGTTCGTAGCTCAGACCGGGCTCGCGGGGCACCGCGGACACGGATTTGGCCAGCATCGGCCGCACTGGTGGCAGCACCGGTAGATCCACGCGATCCTCCTCGGGGTCGATCCTCACCCATACCGACGGAGCGCACGGACCGAACTCATCGGTCTGCGGCCTCGACTCGATCGTAGGCGGCGGTCCCGACAGGTTCGTGGACTTCGCCGGTCAGTTCTCCAGCCAGCCGTGCTGGTCGGCGAACGCGGTGAGCCGGTCGCGGATGGTGAGGATCTCCCCCGCGGTGAGCGCGGGGCTGGCGTCCAGCAGCAGCTCGGTGATCAGGCGTTTGTGCTCGGCGACGGTGAGCTGGCCCGAACCCGGCTTGTCCTTGCCCTTGTGCCGCGCGGGAGGCGCCGACGACCCACCGACCACACTCAGATTCACCGCCTTGGGTCCGCGGTCGCCCTCGGTCACCTCGAACTCGAACACTCGCCCCTGCCGCAACTCGTCCTCGTCCAGGCCGATGTCGTTGACGTGGACGAATACGTCGGGTCCACCGTCCTCCGGCCGAATGAATCCGAATCCCCGAGAGCTGTCGAACGACACCAATTTCCCGATGGACACCAACACCCGCTCCTCGTCGCCGTCGCTACTGGGCAACTTTAACGCGCCTTTTCGCCGTCGTCGGAGGAAAGCGCCTTTTGCAACGAGTTGAATACGGTGAGTCCTTGACCGACCATTCCGTTCACCAGTTCGCTCACTCCGTCCGGTCCGTTCAGCACGGTGAGATTCGCGTTCGCCAACCCGTTCGAGGCCTGCCGCACGATTTCCGGAAGTTGTTCGATCAACAACTGATCCAGCGCGATCCGGTTGTTCGAGGCCGCCGCCTCGGCCTGGATGCGGGTGCGGTCGGCCTCCGCCTCGGCCAGGATGCGCACCCGATCCGCTTCCGCCTGAGCCGGTTTGACGACCTCGGCCTGCAACTGCTGCTCGCGCAGTTCGGCCTCCTTGCGCGCCTGCTCGGCCTGGGCGGTGAGCACCTCCTGCAGCGCCATCGCCTCGGCGAGCGGGCCCGCCTGCGCCGCCTCCGCGTTGGCCTTGTCGATGTCGCGCTGGTATTGCGCGCGCAGGATCGCGGTCTCGCGCTGATATTCCGCCTGCCTGCGCTGGGATTCCTGCTCGGCCTGCGCCGCCGCCTGCGCGGCCTGCGACTGCGCGATCTGCGCGTCGCGCTGGACGGCGGCATTGTGCGGCGCGGCGAGCGCGGCGATATAGCCGAGGTTGCCGTCGTCGATGGACTGGATCTGGAAGGAATCCACCCACAGGCCGATATTGCTCATCTCGACCTTCGACGCGACGAGCACTTCGTCGGCCAGTTTCTGGCGCTCCCGGATGATCTCCTCGACCGTCATCGAGCCGACGATCGAACGCAGGTGCCCGGAGAAGATGCGCCCGGTCAGCACCGACATCTCCCGCTCCTGCTCGGAGAGGAACCGTTGCGCGGCGTTCACGATGGACTGGGTGTCGTTGGCGACCTTGAACGCGATCACCGCGCGGACGTCGAGCTGGATCGCCTGCTTGGTGACGCAGCGCTCTTTGATCTCGGCTTCGAACATCGCCAGCGACAGATAGCGGACCTTGCGGAACAGCGGAACGACCCAGGCGCCGCGTCCGATGACTACTTTGAACGGCGCGTTGTCGCGGCTCTTGCCGCCGCTGACCAGCATCGCCTCGTCCGGGTCCGGCACGTGGTAACCCAGCACGTCTGTCTCCCTTGCTCTCTCAGGTTTCTGCCGCCGGGTCCGGGGTGAGCGGAATCCACGGGACGACGTCGACGACGCGCCCCGGGTGGACCGCGATGACCAGCACGGCCGCACCGGCCGGAATCGGCTCGGCGGACTGTGCGATGTACAGCTCGGTTCCCCCGCGAATCGCGACCAGGACCTCGCCCAGCGTCCCGGCACCTCGGATCGGCGATGTGAGCGTACCCGTCAAACCCACCACCGGGTCGGTCATCGCGTGATCTCCTTCTTCCGGTCACCGGACCGTCACCCTACGTCTCCCGCAGCGTCTTTCGGTACCGGACCGGCGCGACGGCGCGGCGTAACGGCCGCGGCGGCGCGGGTATGTTTCTTGCATGGGAGGTCGGCTGGCGCTGGTGGTGGGGTCGGAATGCGCGGCGCTGGGCGAACTGGGATTCACCGAGGAACTCGCCAACGGCCTGTACGGCAGTCTGACCGAAGCGGGCGGATGGCGGCCTGCGATCGATCTGGACGGCCCGGTGCTCAATCCCACTGCCGCGCAACTGTTCGAGGCCGTCGACGCGGCCTTCACGGCGGCGGCGCAGCGGCAGGCGACCCTGCTGCTCGGCTTCATCGGGCACGGTGTGGCGACGAGCGCGGAGGACTTCTACCTGCTCGGTCACGATTCGCCCGGTGATCCCAACTCGCACAACGCCTTCCACCTGACCCAGGAGATCCGTGAGCGGCTGGACCGGGCCGCGCTGGACGGGCTGGTGCTGCTCGTGGACGCCTGCGAGGCGGGTCAGGGTGTGCAAGGCGCCGCGCGCCGGTGGACCGATCTGCTGGCGCAGTCGGGCGGCCGGATGGAACTGCTGGTCGCCTCCGGCGACGGGCCCGCGTACTCCGGCTGCTTCACCAGGACCATGCTCGCCACCTTCGACCTGGGCCTGCCGCTGCGCGGGGAGAACCTGCTGCCCTCGGACCTGGTCGATCCGATCGCCGTGCAGTGCATCCACCAACAGCCGCAGCATCTGTCGTTCAGCTCCGGTGCGGTGTCCACGACGCAGGGCGTCGACCCCGGACTGTGGCTGGTGCCCAACACCGCGCGCCACCGCGACGCGGTGAGCGGGCGCTCCGCCGCCGGGTTCGTCGATCAGCTCACCCGGCGCCTGCTGCTGACGCCCGATGTGCGCGAGCGTCTCGACGCGATCGTCGACGCGGGCAGCCACCGCCTGCGCGCGGTGCTCGGCCCGGCGGGCGTGGGCAAGTCCACGCTGCTGGCGATGCTGATCCGGCCCAGCCTCGTCGACGGGCTCGCCGTCACCCCCGACTACATCACCGCCGCGGTGTTCCTGACGGTGAACAGTTCGGTGGAATCCGTGGCGGCGGAGCTGGCCGCGCAACTCGACGCGCGCCTGCCCGGCTTCCGGGAGGCGGCGCGCGCGGCCAGGGCGCACCGGCCCAGGGACGAGTTCGACATCTTCGACATCCTGGTCCGCCGCCCGTTGGCCCGCCTGTCCACGGCGGGGCGCCGGGTCACCCTGGTGTTCGACGGGCTGAATCAGCCGCAGGAGGGAACCAGGCGGTTGCTGGTGGCCGCGATCGCCGATCTGACCCGCCGCGAAGATCTCCGGCACGTGCGCGTGATCGTCGGCATCCGGCCCGGCACCGGCGTCGAGGACGATCCGGGGCTGGCGCACATGTACCGGATCGACGTCGCCGAACCGGCGGCCGACGACATCGCGGCCGTGGTGGACTCCGCGCGCGGCACGGCGCCGCTGGGCCCGGTGGACTGGATCGGCTGGATTCAGCGCTTGCTGGCGGAGACTCCCACGGACGCGAGCGGTTCGCGGGTGGTGGCAGGCGGCTGGCTGGTCGCGCGCATGCTGCTGGAGGTCGCTTCGGGGCTGACCGACGGCGCGGTCGCCTCCGGGATCGGCCTCGACCGGGTCATCGCGCTGCGGGTGGAGACGGCGTTACGCGGGCTCGATCCGGAAACCACCAGTGACACAGCGACTTTGCTCGGTGTGCTCGTCGCGGCGGGGGTGGGTCCGGTGCTGCCGCTGGAACTGCTGGACGCGGCGCTGTCCTCGCTCGGGGTCGACCTCAGCGCCGCCAGGGTCCGCGACATCGCCGTGAACCTCGGCACCTTGGTCACCCGCAGTCATCCCGGCACCGTTCGCGAGTCGCTCGGCGTGACCCACGGTGCGTTCCTGCCCGCGCTGCAGGCGGAATGCCGTCGCCTCGGCGTGCGCATCGCGGACGCGCACCGCGCCCTGGTCGCGGCGATCCAGGCCGACGACAGCGACCCGGCCGCCGACTACGCGCGCGGCGCGGCCGTACGGCACTGCCTGGCCTACGGCGATTCCGCCTTGGCCGTCGACTTCCTGGAGAAACTGGAGACCGGCAGATCGGCCGACGACCGCGATCTGTGGGCCGCCTGGGCGCCCGACTTCGCCGAGTCGCTGGGGCCCGACCATCCCGACACCTTCACCACGCGGGAACGGTGGGCCTATCACCGCGCCGAGAGCGGCGACCTGGTCGGCGCCGTCGCCGATTTCGAGCAACTGCTCGCCGACCGGCTGCGTGTGTGCGGCCCCGACGACCCGGCCACCCTGGACACCCGCGACAGGCTGGCCAGCTACCGCGCGCGCTGCGGTGACTACGCCGGCGCGGGCGAGGAGTTCGAGCAGCTGCTCACCGACCAGCTGCGCCTGCTGGGGCCCGACCATCCCGAAACCTTGCGCACCAGGAACAATCTGGCGTCCAATCGCGGCGATGTCGGCGATTTCGCCGGGGCGATCGCCCGGTTCCAGCAGTTGCGCGCCGACCGTGCCCGCGTGCTCGGCGCCGACCATCCGGACACCTTGCGCACCCGCAACAGCCTGGCGTACTGGCGGGCAGGCAGCGGCGATCTCGCGGGCGCGCGGGCGGAGTTCGAGCAGCTGGTGGCGGACTACCTGCGCGTGTTCGGCGCCGACCATCCCAACACGCTCGGCGCGCGCAACAACCTCGCGGCGTTCCGCGCGCGCAGCGGTGATCTGGCCGGGGCGGGCGCCGAGTTCACCCGCCTGCTCGACGATCGGCTACGGGTGCTCGGCCCCGACCATCCCGACACCTTGCTCACCCGCGGCAAACTGGCCGCATACCGCGCGGACAGCGGTGACCTCGCCGGCGCGATCACCGATCTGGAGAAACTGCTCGGCGACCGGCTGCGGGTGCTCGGCCCGGATCATCCGGACACCTTCGACACCCGCAACGAACTCGCGGGCTGCCGCGCCCAGCACGGCGACCTGACCCGCGCGGTCGCGGAACTGGAGGTGCTGCTGGTCGCGGAGCTGCGTGCCCTCGGCCCCAATCACGCCGCCACCATCCGGACGCAGAGCACCCTGGCGTACTGGCGAAACCGATCCGGGACCGACCGTCCGGACGCCATGCGGTGCGGTCAGCAACGGTAGAGCGAACGGTAGAGGGTGAGCATCGCGAGGCAGTGCTCGATGATCTGCTCCCTGGTGGCGCGCAGCGAACCGTTCAGCCACGCCGAGAACATGCCCGCGTTCCCGCTGGCCATGGTCACGGCCGCCAGCCTGCGCTTGACCGGGTCGTCGATGTGGGCGAACAGATGGTCCTGCATGATCCGGGTGAACACCGGCATCACCGCGAAGGTGGTCTGCCCGAGCCCGGTGCTGGAATACGGCTCGACCAGGAACAGCCGCGATTTGCGCGGGTCGGCGAGCACCTTGTCCACCAGGATCTCCGACAGCGCGCGGTCGCGGGACGGGTCGTCGGTGGCGGCGAAGGCCGTCATCGGTTCCAGGAATTCCTCGGCGACCTGACGGTAGAGCACGTCCAGCAACTCGTCGCGGCTGGCGAAGCTCTCGTAGAAATAGCGGTCGGTGAGATTGGCCTTGCGGCACACCGCCCGCATGGTGACCCCGCTGGCGCCGGACTCGCCGATCAGATCGAGCGCCGCCTCCAACAGCGCAGCCCGCCGCGTCTCCCTGCGCTCGGTGAGCGTCGTCCCACCCCAGATCCGTGGGCCCCCGTCGTCGTCTGCGTCCTGACCTGTCTGCACGGCCCAACGATAGTGCCTGCCGGCGTGCCCCGGCGCCGCGCTCACCCGCCCCGCCCTCCCGTGGCTCGCCGAACCGGATTCCGGCCGCGCGGCGGGCTCGCGCGCCCGTGGGTGATCAGCCGCGTTCCAGCGGCAACCCCGCGTCGCGCCAGCCGACCACGCCACCGGCCAAGCTGGCGGCGTCGTAGCCCGCGCGCCGGGCGCGCGCGGCGAACCGCACCGACAGCTCACCGACGGGGCAGACGAAGACGACGGGGCGTGAGCGCGGGAACGGGATGCCCTGGCCGAACATGTCGTCGAGCTGGTCGTCGCGGATGTTCAACGCGCCGGGCACGTGCCCGATCCGGTAAGCCATGGCGCCGCGGCTGTCCACGATGGTGGGGCGCCCGGTCCGGTCCAGCTCCGCCAGCTGCTCGGGCGAAAGGCGCGGCACCGCCGCCAGCTCACCGGCGGTGGGCTCCGCTTCGCGTTCGGCGCGGCCGAACCATTCCGGCCTGCGCTTCTTGAAGTACGACAGGTACGGCTCGAGCCGATCGCAGACGATGAACACCGCCACGACCGGATCCGCCGGATCGGTCGCCGACAGATCGAGCGCGCCGAGCGTCCGCAGCGCGGCCGCGTAGCTCGCGCCGCTGGTCGGCCCGGCCAGGACGCCGTAGCCGCGCGCCAGGCGCAGCGTCGCGTCCACGGCCTCGCCCGCCGCCACGGTGACGATCCGGTCGTAGAAATCCGGCTGGAACAGCCCGACATCCCACATCTCGCTCTCCGAGCGGATACCGGGAATGAAGTCCGACCGCTCCGAAACCGCCGCGACGGTGCGCAATTCGGGATGGTGCTTGCGCAGGTAGGTGGCGGTGCCCCTGGTGGAGCCGGTGGTGCCGAGCCCGCCGATCAGATAGTCGATCCTGGTGATGCCGTCGGCCGCCAGGTCCTCGTGGATCTCCCGCCCGGTGCCGTGGTGGTGGGCCTCGATGTTCTTCTCGTTGGTGTACTGCGACAGGTGCCGGTACGCGCCGGGCTGCTGGGCCATGGTCGCCTCGATCACCGAGTAGACGTCGTTCGGCGTGGTCGGGTCGGGGCACTCGGACAGACCGGGCAGTTCCACGATCTCGGTGCCCAACAGCTGCAGCAGGTCACGGACCTCGCCCACCTTGATCCGGTTGGTCACCGCGCGCAGGCCGATCCCGTACATCGCGCCGAGCACGCGCAGCGCTTTGGCGGTGTTCCCGCTGGACGCCTCGATGAGCGTGCGCCCCTCGGCGCGGATCTGCTCCAAGTCGTCACGGAGCATCGCCCAGGCCACCCGGTCCTTGACCGAACCGAACGGATTGTGCGACTCGAGTTTCGCGTAGAGCTCGACCTTCGCCAACCCGTGCACCGCTGGGTCGAGCCGCAGCAGCGGCGTGTTGCCGATGAGTTCGGTGATGTGGTCGTAGCGCATCAGGGAGCCTTCACGGATCGGACCGGGCCGGTCGCGGGCGGGGCGCTGTGCGGTGGCCGGGACGACTCGGCGGGGAAGCCGGGTTCGTAGTCGGCGTCGGGCACGACGCGGAACCCGCCCGGCCAACGGGTGACCGCGAGTTTCGGGGGCAGGGGGTGCATGGAGGCCGTCGCGGCCGACAGGTCCATGTGGTAGGCGGCGGTATTCGGGAACACCACCGCATCGCCCGGCTCGGGTCGTGCGGGCAGCCACACCTTGTGATTGGTGATCAGATCGCGTTCCAAGCACAGCCTTCCGGCGAAGAAGACGCCGACCGGCCCCGTCGCGCGGTCGCCCGCGCCTGCCCCGTGCAGGAGGATCGGATCGACCATGACCTCTTGATCGGCGGGCGTCACCGCATCACGGCTGAGGTCGACGTGCACCAGCACGCTGCCGTCGGCGACCTCCTTGACGAACTCGACCGTGGCCACGGTGATCCCCGCGTGGTCGACCAGAGCCTTGCCCGGCTCCAGCCACAGCTGGAGCAGGTTGTCACCCGCCACCTGCGCCACCGTGCGCCCGCCGTGCCGCTCCAGCGGAGCGTCGAGCAGGTCGGCGAGCATCCGGTCGGCGGGGACGGTGTTGGCGTACTTGTGGAACACCGGCGTGCCGTGCACCGCCCCGCCCGCGACGTGATAGCCGAACGTGTTGCTGCCCCAGGTCATCGGCTCCCCGCGGCCGAGCAGCGATTCGCGCAGTGCGAGCACGTAGGCGTCGAACCGTTCGGCGTCGGCGGTGAACACCTGCCGGAACCCGCCGCCGATGTCGAGCACCGAAGGGGCGAGTCCGCGCTCGTAGGCGCGCTCGATCAGGCGCAGGCAGGCGTCGATCGCCCGGACGCGCTCGCCGAGGTCGCCGGAGTCCAGGTGGAAAGCGAACCCGAGGAAAGCGACTCGCCCGCGCCGCGCCGACAACAGATCGAAGGCCCGCTCGACGTGCGCCTGCGGCATCCCGAACCGACTCACCTGCCCGGCGTCGAAACCGGAAACCCGCAGCAGCACAGGTATTTCCGCGTGCTCGGCGGCCAGTTCCTCGATGCGGCCCAGCTCCCAGAGGTTGTCCACGTTGATCGTGACCCCGCGGCTGACGAGATCGCGCAGGAAGGCTTCCCCCTTGGGCCCGGTGACCTCGATACGTGGCGGATCGAACCCGGCGGCGACGGCGCTGGTCAGTTCGTGCGGTGAGGCGACATCGATGGCGATGCCTTCGCGTTCGGCGGTGCGGACGAAGGCGCGCGACTGGTTCACCTTGTGCGCGTAGCAGACGCGGTGCCCGGGCAGGGTTCGTTCCAGCACGGTGCGCAGGCGCAGCAGATTCTCCGAATAGACCTGCGGGAACACCAGATGCGCTGGCGATCCGAATCTCTTCAGCGTCTCCGTCGCGAGGCCGGGAGTGTCGAGGAAGGCGCGGACGATCGGATGCAGCTTCGCGGGCAACGCCTGCGGCAATGGCGTCATACGGCGGCTTCCGACGGCTCGGCGGCCGACGCCCGCGGCACGTCGTCGGGGCGCTGCGAAACCGGGTTGTAGCCGCCGTCCCGGATCGCCTCGAACGCGCGGGCGCGATTGCGCGGACTGCGGAACTCGGCCACCACCCGCTTGCTGTCCAGATCGATCTCGGCCACGCGGATGTCCATCGACTCCAGCACTCCTCCGATCGTGCGAACGCAGTGCTTGCAGGTCATATCGGGCACGTAGAACACCTGGTCCTCGGCGGTGGCGGCGCGGTCGGCGGTGGCCTCGTCGAGTTCGGCGCTCACCTCGGTGGCCGCGCAGCGGTCGGCGATCTCGATGAACGTCGCGACGAATCGGTCCACCAGCGGCGGGAGGACGCTGGAATGCCCGCCGTCGAGCTGATGCGGCATGGCCGCCAGGCAGGCCGGATGACTGCCCTCCGGCAACAAGGCGTACTGGCGGGAGATCAGGTCGAGGTCGTCGTGATACTTGGCGATCGCCTCGGCCGTCGTGAGACCTTCCACCGTGGTGGCGCGTTCCATCACGGCACGCGCGTCGGCGATCGTGGCATCCTTCATCGCGCGCAGGGTCGCCACCGTCTCCGCCGAATAGCGAACGGTGCCGTCGGGCTGCGCGACGAGCGTCACCGGGATCATGCCCCTGCGGTAGGTGGAGGCCTGCAATTCCCAGAACCAGCGCGTGGCCACCGCGGCGAAGATCCCGGAAACGCGCAGCCCCTCGGCGAATTCGGCGGCATCGCGGTAGGGGGTCTGCGCCGCAAGCAGCGCGTGCTGGGCCAGTACGCGCCCGGCGGCCTCGATGCCGACCCGGAAGATGTCGCGCGGATCGTGGTCGGTGGTCGTGCCCGCCAGCACGGCGTGGTCGTCCGTGCCGAGCGCCGCGACCCGCGCGGCGAACTCGGCGTCATCGTCCAGTTGGCGCCACAGCGCCAGCACGGTCTCGCGCATCGCGATCGGCACCGCAGGGCCGAGGCCGTCGGCGCGGAAGTGCCCGGTATTCGGGATGCCTGCGCTGTCGGTCCACGCGATCCGATGGGTCGCGCTGGTCACCTGGTCCGCGCGGCACGGCCGCATGAACCGTTCCAGATACAGCCGCTGGGAGTAGGTGAGATGGCTGCCCTGCTCCAGACCCAATGGCGTACAGGTGAATTCGAATCGCCGATGTCGGGGGGCCGGAGCCGGTTCTGCGCACAACCCTGCCTGCGCGAGTCCGGCCAGAACCCTGGACGCGGCCTTCCGGTCGTAGCGGGGGATGTCGTTGCTCACGTGACCTCCTCGGCGATGGTTCGCACGCACGCGACGAATCGGTCGATCTCGTCGGGCGTGTTGTAGATGTGCGTGCTGACCCGCACCGAGCCCGCGCCGTCGGTGTCGGCGGGGACGCAGTGCGCGCCGGTGCGCACCAGGAAGCCGAACTCGCTCAGGACGAACCCCGCGTCCGCGGCCGAGATCCCCTCCAGGGTGAAGGAGACGATGCCGTAGCCGACCTCGCAGGTCGCGTGCGCCGGGCCGGGCAGGAACTCCAGGCCGGGAACCGGTCGCAGCCCCTCGATCAGGCGCAGGGTCAGGGCGCGGTTGTGCGCGGCGACGACGTCGAGGCCGATCGATTCCAGCACCTCCAGCGCACTGCCCAGGGCGAGGATGCCCGGGATGTCGGGTGTGCCGCCTTCCAGCAGCGCCGGCATCGCACCCGGCCGCAGGCCGTCCGGTTCCAGCGTCACACCGGAATTTCCGCCGGGCAGGAACGGCGCCAATCGGTCGTGCACGCGCCGGTGGCAGTACAGGATCCCGGTGCCGGGCGCGCCGAACATCTTGTGCGCGGCGAAGATCGCGAAATCCGCGCCGAGGGCGGTGACGTCGACCGGAAGATGGCCCCCGCTCTGCGAGCAGTCGAAGCACAGCAGGATGGCCGGATCGATCCGGTCGCGCAATTCCTCCAGCGTGCTGAGGCCGCCGAAGACATGATGCAGATGCCCGGTGGTGATCAGCCGGGTGCGCGGGGTGATCTTGGCGAGGATGTCGTCGGTGTCCGCCTCACCGGCGGCGGTCACCCGGTAGGGGATGAGGTGGATGCGGCGTCCGAACCGGGCGAGCAGCCCGCGCAGGTGCTGCCACGGATACACGTTGGAGGCGTGATCGCCCGCGTTGTAGAGGATCTCGTCGCCGTCGGCGAGCGCCGTCAGGCCCCACGACAGCGCGACGGCGTTGACCGCGGCGGTGGCGCCCGCGGTGAAGACCACCTCATCCGGATGCTCGGCGCCGATGAACGCGGCGGCCCGTTCGCGGACGCCGGCGATGCGCGCCGTCAGACCGGTGGCCCAGGGGTAGGTGCCGCGGCCGGCGTTGGCGGTGCCGTTGCTGTGGTAGCGCTGGATGGTCTCGATCACCGGCAGCGGCTTCTGTGTGGTGGCGGCGCTGTCCAAGTAGACCTCGGTTGCGCCGGCGAGCGCCGGGAACAGCGACCGCACCGCGGCTGGCGCGAATGCCGGCGTTTCCGGCGGCCGTGCGGCCTCCGCCGTTCGCGTCACCGGCGATCTCGGGGCGGGGGACCGCAACGTGACGCTCCCTTCACACCGGTAACTCGGACGTCACCCACGATACGCAATTCCGGTACGCACTTCGAAGCTTTGTCGCGGACAACGGCTTTCACGACTAGCCTGGAACGTATGCCTCTGACCCTGCAAGAGCGTCAAGAGTTCCTCGCGCAGCCGCATGTCGCGGCGTTCTCGGTGGCCGCGGGCGCCGGTCGCGGCCCGCTCGCCGTCCCGATCTGGTACCAGTACAGCCCGGGTGGCGAGGCCTGGATCCTGACCGGCCCGCAGTCGCAGAAGATGCGCTACCTCCGGGAGGCCGGACGGTTCGGTCTGATGGTGCAGCAGGTCGAACCCACGGTCCGGTACGTGAGCGTGGAAGGCCCGGTCACCCGGACCACTCCGATGACCGACGAGATGCACCGCGAAATGGTCGCGCGGTATCTACCGCCCGAATCGGTCGACGCATACCTGAAGGCGGCCGAGGCCTACGGCGAGCAGGTCGCGGTCTTCCTGCGCCCCGAGCGCTGGCTCTCGGCCGACCTGGGGAACGTCAGCGAGCTCTAGTACCTGCCCTGCAGGTACTCCACGAGGTGCTCGCGTTCGTCCGCCAGTTCCGAGATCGCGCTCTTGACCACGTCGCCGATGCTGACGATGCCGACCAGCCTGCCCTCGTGCACCACCGGCAGGTGCCGGATGCGGTGGTCGGTCATGATGCGCCGCAGGCCGTCGACCCGGTCGTCGGGCGCGCAGGTGCGCACCACCGAGGTCATGATCGCCGACACCGGCGTGTCCAGCAGCTCCGCGCCCCACGCGTGCAGACTGCGCACCACGTCGCGCTCGGAGACGATGCCCGCGATCGCGTTGCCGTCGGGGGAGACGACGACCGCGCCGATGTTCCGCTCGGCCAGGGTGGCCAGCAGTGCGCGTACCGTCGTACCGGGCGCGACCGTGGCGACGTCGCTACCCTTCCTGCGCAGGATCTCCGAAATTCGCATATTTCACCATCCAGACGTCGCGGCACTACCAGGATCGCAAGTTCACCGCCCGGTGACCAGCACGAATCCGTTACAGGCGACGATCGGGTCACGGTGCGGACGTCACAGGCGGCGGGCGACGCTGCGATCCAGATCCCGGGCCAGCAGGGCGATCGCCGCCTGGGAGATGCCCGCCGAGGTGGCCAGGTCGATCGAGGTGAGCTGGGCGATGCGACGCAGGCGGTAGTCGACGGTGTTCGGGTGCACGTAGAGCTGGCGCGCGGTGAGCTGCCGGTTCATGTCGTTGCCGAGATAGGCGCGCATGGTGTCGAACAGCTCGGGATGGGCGTCGAGCGGGTCGAGGATGGTCGCGATCCGCCGGGTGGCCGGGCCGCTGCGGGTGAGCTGGTATTCCACCGCCAGATCCGACATCTGGTAGAGGCCGGGCGGCCGGACGCCGACGCGCACCAGATTGAGCAGCTCGTGTGCCTGATCCGCCGACTCGGGGATCCGATCGGTGTCGGTCGGGACGACGGTCGCGGTGAGCGGGACCTCGGCGGCGGCGGCCAGCAGCTCGAGCGTCGCCGCCGTGAGGACGGTCTCGACCTCGTCGTCCAAGGGAATGAGCAGCGTGCCGCCCTTGGCGCTGAGCAGCGCGAGCGCGCGTGAGGCGAAAACGGTGGCCAGCTCGGACTGCAGCCTGCGCAGCTTGCGGCGCGCGGCGACGTTCCCGTCGACCCGCGGATCGCGCTCGTCCGCGTGCTCCGGAATCGACAGGGCCACAACCTGATACGACTCCGCGATCGGAATGCCCGTCTGCCGGGCCAGGGCCGAGCTGCCGCGACCGCTCAGCAGCGCGGAGGCGAGCGTCTGCGCCGCGGTCTGGTGCTCCTTGGCGACCAGGTGCTGTTCGTCGACGTAGGCGTCCGACACCGCCGCGCTGATCGCCTCGAGCAGTTCCAGCAGCAGATCGGCGGCGACCAGCACCTCGTCGACGTCGTCGGCCTCGGCGGGCGCGGTGACCAGACCGAAGGCGATGCGCAATCCTTCGTGGTAGGCGCGCAGGATGGTGCTCAGCGGCACGCCCTCCCGCGCCCAGCGGGCGGCGGCCGCGCGCACCGGGCCCAACTGCTGCTCGTCCGGCACGGTGCGCCGGTCGAACATCTCGGCGGCGAGATTCAGGCAGCTGCGGGTGAGTTTCGTGACGTCTCCGCGCAATTGCTCGCCGGGTAACGTGCGGCAGGGGGCCATGACGTTCTCGAAATAGCCGACCATGTGCGAGGCCACGCTCTCGGTGTTCTGCAAAGGCACCGAAGCCGGCTGTCCACCGATTTCCAGCACCGGGTCGGACGAGTCGGCGGACAGATCCAACGCGGAGTAGGTCATGACGAATTCGCTCCCCAAATGCCACGCCGGGCGTGCGAGAAATCGCGCCCAGGTCGATCGATCACTATACGAAAGGGGCGAATGGACCGGGAGTGATCTGTGAGATCGCTTGGGAACGCGGCGCGCTCCGTAGTGACGCGAATGCCGGACTATTCGTCGTCCAGCCCGGCTGACAGGTACGCGGCGGCCGCCAGCCACTGCCTGCACTGCGGGCCGTGGACCTCGTGGGCGTAGAGAATGTCGCGGGCCTGCCGGTAGGTGAGGCCGCGGGGCTCCACACTGCAATCGGCCATGGCCGGCTCGGGCGCGGAGTACTGACGCAAGTGATCGGCGCCCGCGCCATCGATGACGGCAACCAGGGGGGAAGTTCGGAATGGCTCCATCATTCGACTACCCCTCGCGTCCGGCGTGCGGCGGGGAGGCCGGCGTACTGGTGGCGCAGGCTCGAACTCCCTGCGTACCTCCCCGATTTCGGGTTCGAGTCTATTCCCCCGTCGCTTGCAAATGCAAGTACATCTGCACGATCGGGCGGAGAAAAAGCGGACGGCGGTCGCCGGTGCGAGACCGGCGACCGCCGCTGTGCCGCTTGCGGTTTGGTGTTCAGGGGCCTTACGGCTTGCGCGCGACCGCGCCGTAGGCGGAGATCGGCCGTGACTCGCCCACCTCCGTGTCGCCCGCGCGCCACTGCGTGATGGACACGAAGCCCGGGTCGACCAGCTCCAGACCGTCGAAGACGGCCTTGATCTGAGCCTGCGGACGGGGGACGTAAGGAGTGCCACCGGTGCCGGTGTAGTTCTCGCACAGAGTGACATACGCCTTGCTGTCGTCGGTGCCGTCCCACATCACCAGGTAGCTGCCCGACGGAACGGAATCCAGCACGGTGTGCACGATGCGCAGCAGGTCGTCGTAGGTCTTGGCGTGGCCGAGCACGCCCATGAACATCACGGCGATGGGCTCGTTGAAGTTCAGGACGTGTTTGGCGTCGGCGATGATCAGCTCGGGATCGTGGTAGTCGGCGTCGATGTAGGTGGTGACGCCCTCCGGCGTGGTGGAGGTGAGCAGCGCCCGCGCGTGGGTGAGCACGAGCGGATCGTTGTCCACGTACACGATCCTGGACTCGGGCGCGACGCTCTGGGCGACCTCGTGGGTGTTCTGCATGGTGGGCAGGCCGGTCCCGATGTCGAGGAACTGGCGGATGCCGACTTCGCCCGCGAGGTAGCGCACGGCGCGGATGAGGAACTGGCGCGACTGCACCGCCATGGTGGTGATGTCCGGATCCACCTCGATCCCGGCGTCGCCTGCGATGCGGTCGATTTCGTAATAGTCCTTGCCGCCCATCCAGTAGTTCCAGATCCGCGCGGAGTGGGGGATGTCGGTTCGGATGAGCGGGCTGTGGTCTTCGGGCATGGGGTTGTACTCCTAGGCGAAACGGGTCGGCGACGCTGCCGTGCGGGTGGGCGCGTGGGGTCGTCGCGAATGACTGGTACATCCGATGTGCACTGTGACAGTACAAGATTCACGCGCGTCCAGCGGGCTGGATCGGGGAGCTGATCTCGATGTTTCCGGGTCGAGGCGACCGCGTTTCACATCTGGCTCCTGGTGGTCCCGGCCAGCGGACGCACAGAGGGCGAACTTCGTGCTATCGTCCGGTGTCGGTGCAGATGCAAGAACGTTTGAACGTGCATCTGCACGAACCGAATCGCCTGACTGCGGTAACGGAGGAGTGGGGAAGATGTCGGATACATCCACCAACGAGATCATCGGAACTTGGCGCAAGAGTTCCTTCAGCAATCCGAGCGGCAACTGCGTCGAAGTGGCCGAAACGGCCAACGGCCAGGTGGCAGTGCGTAACTCGCGTGACCCCGAAGGTGGGGTCTTGATCTATACGCGTCCGGAGATCGATGCGTTCGTCCGCGGCGCGAAGGCCGGGGAGTTCGACTATTTGACTAGCTGAGCGGTAACATTGGCGGTCGGTGCGGTGTGTTTCGCGACAGGTGGTTGTGACACACTGTGGGCAACCCCCGGAGTATCGGAGACGAACTCGATGATCGCTGAACCCGATGACGATGGTCATGTGCAATCCGTTGTCGCGGAACGTGGTCCGACCGTGCTACGCATCGCATTGGGCGGCCAGTTGCGCAAGCTCCGGGAGAAGAAGGGCATCACCAGGGAAGCCGCGGGTGATGCGATCCGGGGATCGCACGCCAAGATCAGTCGTCTCGAGTTGGGCCGTACCGGCTTCAAGGAACGCGACATCCGTGACCTGCTGACCCTCTACGGCGTCCACGACGCCGCGGAGCGCGAATCGTTCCTCGAGCTGGCCAGGCAGGCCAACGAGCCCGGCTGGTGGCATCGCTACAGCGACTTGCTGCCGCAGTGGTTCGGCACCTACCTCGGTCTGGAACAGGCCGCGAGCAAGATCCGCACCTACGAGTCGCATCTTGTTCCCGGGTTGCTGCAAACGCCCGAATACGCCAGGGCGGTGGTGGCGCTCGGTTACGAGGACGCGGACACCGATCGGCGGGTCGCGGTGCGTCAGCGCAGGCAGGAAATCCTGTTCCGCGCGGATCCGCCGGTGGTGTGGGCGGTGCTCGACGAAGCCGCGTTGGTGCGGCCGGTCGGTGGTCGCCAGGTGCATCGCGAGCAGATGCTGCACCTGGTCCGCCTGGCGAAGCTGCCCAACGTGACGATCCAGGTGCTGCCGTTCACCGCGGGTGAGCACGCCGCGGCGGGCAGTTCCTTCAGTATCCTGCGTTTCGCCGAGGCGGAACTGCCGGACATCGTGTATCTCGAACAGTTGACCAGCGCGTTGTATCTCGAGCGGCGGCAAGACCTGGCGCTGTACCTCTCGGTGATGGACCGGCTCAGCGTCCAGGCCTTGCAGCCGGACAAGTCGATCGCGATCATGGAGAAGTATGCCGAGGGGCACTGAGCCCACCCGGCCGAAGACCCGATAAGCGAGCGGCCCCCTCCGAATTCGGAGGGGGCCGCTCGCTTGTTTCGTGCTCCGCCGGGCTCGGACGGCGCAACGGTCTACTGCTTGATGAAGCTGGAGGCGATTCGCCAGAACGTCGCAGGCTGCAGTGCCTCGAGATCCCAGTCGTCGGCCATCGCGTGCGCGGTGGTGACGATCCGGTCGATATCGAAATCGTGCCGAGTTGCCGCCCCGGTGGATTCGACGGCATCGATGACGTATGCCACGGCGGTTTCTCGGGAAAAAGTGGTATCGGTGTGGCCGCTGTGGGCCGGTAATGTGCTCATATGTCTACCGTTCGCTGGCTGGTCGGCCAGTGCGGTGTCGGCTGATCCGAACCGACCGCCGGTAAGTGGTTGTTCCATTCGAACGCCCCTGTTTGTCTGGCGGCGGCAAACCCACGGCGGCTTCGGCCTTCGGCTCGCCCACGCGGCCTCCCCTGATGGTCCCCTGTAAAGCGTTGCGGGACCGAGTTTATGCCGCCGTACCTTTCAAATGCAAGCACATCTGCACGATCGATTGCACGTGCGCAGTGGGTATTTCGCGGCCGGAAGTTTGCGGAAACGGTGCCGGATCCGGAAATTTCAGTCGCGGCCGAATAGGACGTCCGTGCTGTAATCGATCTGTGTACCCGGCTCGACGAATTGGTCGGCCGCGGCCCGCCAGGCGAGGAAATGTTCGGTGAAACGGTGCGCCTCTGCCGCCTCGTCGTCGGTGTAGAGCTGGTAGAGAAAGAATCGGTGCGGATCCACCCGATCTGCGCAGATGTCGAAGCGCAGACAGCCGGGCTCGGTCCGGACGGAGGCGTCGGCGCTGCGGGATATGGCCGCGAGGAACTCGGCGCGGGAACCGGGGCGGATCTTCATCGAGACGATTCGGCTGAACACGGTTGTTCTCCCATCGTGACCGTTGCGGTCGATCGGCAAGGGCGGTGGCAGGGTGCGCCACAGCTCAGTCGGTCAGCTGTGCAATTGCCTGGCTAATCGGAGTGTCACCCGAGACGAGTTCGAGCGTCAGCCCGAAGGTGTGCGCGGCGGGCAACAGCCCGGCCAGAACGGCCGCCACGTCCGCGCGCGGGACCTCGCTGCGCCCGACCGGTGGCGGCGCCAGCGTCACCCGTCCGGTGCCGGGGGAGTCGGTCAGGCGGCCGGGGCGCAGGATGGTCCAGTCCAGATCCCTTGCGCGCAGATCCTCTTCGGCCTTGGTCTTCGCGTCGATGTACGCCGCCCACACCTCATCGGTCCCCGGCGCGGGTGCCCGGCCCGCGCCCATCGAGGAGATCTGCAGGAAACGGCGTACCCCGGTGCGCTCGGCGGTCTCGGCGAGCCGGACGGAGCCGCCCAGGTCGACGGTGTATTTCCGGTCCACGCCGCTGCCCTGCCCGGCGCCGGCGGCGAAAATCGCCGCGTCGCATCCTTTGACGACGTCGACCACCTCGTCGGCGCCCGCCTTCTCCAGGTCGCACAGCACCGGCTCCGCACCGGTGGCGCGCACCTCTGCGGTGTGGCCGGGGTTGCGGATGAGGGCGGCGACCTCGTGGCCGTTCGCGGTGAGCACGGGTGCCAGCAGCAGTGCGATCTTTCCGTGCCCCCCTGCGATGACGACGCGCATGGATGGCTCCTTCCGGTCGGGGCGGCGCCCGCGCTCAGCGCTCGGGGCCGCCGGGATTACAGCGCGCTTCGACGGTGGCCTGATAGCCCACCGCCGGGCGCCACGGTTCCAGGTTCCAGCTCGGCTTGTCCGGCTGAACCAGCCGAGCCCACGCCCAGTGGCAGATGAACTGATCGCGCATGCCGGGTGCCTCCGCGTCCGCCGACTCGGCCACGATCTCCTGCCATGCCCGTTCGTCCGAGCCGGGGAAGGTGGTCCGCCGCCCGGCCTGCGTCGGGAAGACGAGCAGCCGGGGACCGTCGATGGTCTCGGTCCACGCGACGCGATCGATCAGCGGCTGTCCCGCGTAGGGGTCGACGGACGGCAGGGCGGCCAGGGGCGATGCGGAGGTGGTCGTCGCGGTCGTCGTGCGGACGGTCGTGGTCGTGGCCGCGGCCGAAGGATCGGACGAGTCGGCGCCGCAGGCGGCCGTCAGGGATATCAGGCCCGTCGCGAGCAGCGCGGTGGCGCGACGCCGGGTGACGACGCGATACGGGTACCGCTGCGCCACGGTCGAACCTCCTGTGTTCTCCTCGGCACCGGTTTCCGGCGTGCTCAACCGAGCCTAGCGAGCCGGCGCGGTCCCGGCGAGGGTCCCCGGCCGGGCCACCGATTGTGGTGGCTTGCCGGTGCGGTCGCGGCTGGGCATAGTCGGTCGGTGCGGTGTGGACGATTCATGGCGGGGGCGGCGGGCGTCGTGGTCTCGATGACGATCGCGGTGGCCGGGGCCGCGGACGCCGGGGTGGGTGAGGCGCCCGGCACCGTGACGGACCTGGTGGAACTGGCGGGGCGGCTGCGCGTGGCGGGGGCGGCGACCGCCGAACGGCTGACGTATTGGTCGCGTGGCCCGCGCGGGCCGATGCTGAGCACCGGGGTGCTGTATCTGCCCGAAGGCGATCCGCCGCAAGGGGGTTGGCCGATCATCGCCTACGCGCACGGCACCTCGGGCATCGCCGACCAGTGCGCGTTCACGCTGCAACCCCGCGACTACTACCTGTCGTCGGTGTACCCGGATCTGCTGCGCGCGGGCTACGCGGTGGTGATCTCCGACTACGTCGGACTGGGGACCCCCGGCGTGCATCCCTATCTGGACGGCCCGGCCCAGGCCCGAAGCATCGTCGACGGCGTACGTGCCGCACGGGCGGTCGCCCCCTCGCTCGGCACACACTGGGCGGTGTTCGGTCAGTCGCAGGGCGGGCACGCGGCGCTGTTCACCGCCCGGTTCGCTCCCGGCGACGCGCCGGACCTCGAGCTGCGCGGCGCGGCCGCGACCGGCGCGCCGTCGAATCTGGAGGCGGTGTTCCCGTTGGCCGGTCCCTGGCTGCCGCGCCTGCCGCTGCAGAAGACGACGACCTACTTCGGCATGCTGCTGGCCGGATTGCGCGCCAGTGCGCCCGAGCTGGACATCGACAGCTATCTGACCCCGGTGGGCCACGACGTCCTGCGGATCGTGGAAGCGGACTGCGCCGTCGAGGCGGACGCGCAGGTGTCCGGGATCGGCATCGGGGCCATGCTGGCACGGCCGTTGGACGATCCCGCGCTGCTGGCCGCGGTGCGCGCGATGTTGCGGGTGCCGACGAGCGGCTACGCCGTGCCGCTGTATCTCGGTCAAGGGCTGTCGGATCTGGAGGTGCCCGCGCCGCTGACCCTCGAGCTGGTCGCCGAACTGCGCTCCGCGGGCACCGATCTGCGGGTGGGCTGGTATCCCGGCGATCATCTGGGTGCGGCGCGCGAGGCGTTCCCCGATGCGCTCGCCTTCCTGCGCGGGGTGCTCGACCGGCCCTGATCCCGCTCGCTCAGCGCCAGAGCGATCGGCACGGTAGTCTGCGCAGGCCGGGGCGGACCTGGCCGTCGACGGTGACGGTGAGCCCGGCGTGCGCGGCGGCCGAGGTGAACTCCCCCGCCTCGGTCCTGGTGGCCGCGTACTCCAGGACCAGCGCGTCCTCGGGGGTCGGCCCGTCGAAGTAGACGGTGATCCGCTGGGTCGGCGGATCCCGGGTGTCGTCGCGGTCGGCGAGTCCGCGCACAGTGCCGTCCATGCCACCGTCTCCTTCCCGCCGGCGCGGCAGCCGCGCCGGTAGGACTGACGGTAGAGCCACGCCACTGCTGAGAACATGTTGCAAGTTATCGGCTGGAAATGTCACAGAACGGACGTGGCGTCGTGGGGTACAGTCACCAGCCGGGGCGCACCGCGAGCACAGGCCCGGCGACCCAATGTTGTGAATTGTCAACATGATCGCGCCGGGTGGTGTTCCGCGCGGGTCCCGTTGCGAGGATGAGCACAGTGTCGGATGATTCAGGAGGCACACGTCGATGAGTCAGGGCCCACGTTCGTTGGGTAGGGGAGTGCGGCGAAGACGTCTCGCACGTGCGATCGGAGCGATGGCCGCGGGCTTGGTGCTGGTCGCGAGCCTGGCCGGCGCCGCGACCGGCGCGCCGCTGTATCCCGATCCCGATCCGGATCCCTTCTATTCGACCCCCGCGGACATCGCCGACCGCAAGCCCGGCGACGTGCTCGCGACCAGGGTGATGCCGCCGCTGGCGATCTTCCCGGAGACCACGGTGACCGTGATCCGGTTCCGGTCGACGAGCTCGGAGGGCAAACCGATCGCGGCGACCACCACGGTGCTGACGCCGAAGGCGCACCGTCCCGACGGCCCGCTGCTGTCGTTCCAGCACATCATCAACGGGCTCGGCTCGGAGTGCTCGGTCTCCCGGGTGCTCTACACCGGTGATCCCAACCTGGTCGTGCGGGAAGCGCCGGGCTGGAACGTGCTGCTGGCGCGCGGCTGGAGCGTGGCGCTGCCCGACCACCTCGGCCCGAATTTCGCCTACGGCGCCGCGAAGCTCGGCGGGCAGATCACGCTCGACGGCATCCGCGCCGTGAAGCAGGTCGCCGAACTCGGTGTGCAGCGCAGCCCGGTGGCGATGGTCGGATACTCCGGCGGCGGGATGGCCACCGCGTGGGCGGCGGCCCTGCAGCCGAGGTACGCGCCGGAACTCGACATCGCGGGCGCGGCCATGGGCGGCGTGCCGATGAATCTGGTGAAGATGCTCGAGGGGCTGGGGCTCAACCCGCATCCGGTGTTCGGTCTGGCGTTCGCCGCCGGGTTCGGGCTGGAACGCGAGTACCCGACCCGGTTCCCGCTCAGCGACCAGCTGAACGAACGGGGTCTGGCCGCTCGCGCGCAGATCGCCAACAGCTGCACCAACGACATCCTCTCCACCGGAGCGGGCCGCGGCGCGCTGGACTTCGCCAAGACGACCTCGATGATCAACGACAACACCGCCCGCGCCGTGGTCGAGGAGAACAGCCTGGAACTCTACGACGGCGTGCCGAAGACGCCGGTGTTCGAATGGCATTCGCCGATCGACGGCCTGATCCCGATCGACGCGGTGGTCAACACCGACAAGCGGTGGTGCGCGGCGGGCGCCAGAGTGCAGACCGAGGAGATCCCCGTTCCGGACCATTTGACCGCGGCGGTGCTGGGCATTCCCGCGGCACTGAACTGGCTGGACGCCCGATTCCGAGGGGAGCCGGCGCCGAGCAATTGCTGAGCGACGATACGCGCACGGCCGAGCCGGGACCCACTCGCGGAAAAGGGGTCCCGGCCCGGTTGTTGCGATATGGATACGCGACAACACAACTCGGATGCTTTACTGCGTCCAGTCCTGGGCGTTGACGTAGCCTGACGTCCTGGCTCCCGGTCTGACAGGGGACATTTCGGGGGTCGAGGCCAGTGCGCCCGGGTGCCAGACGACGTTGCCGTTTCGCACCCGAGGGCGTGTGCCATGAAGATTTCGCGTGCCATTGCTGTGGCATTGCTCGCCGCCGGCTCAGTCCTGGCCGTCCCCGCCGCCGCGGAGCCTCCGCCCGCCCCGCCGCCCGGCGGATTGCTGCCCGCGCTGCAACAACTCATCGATCAGGTGATCCCGCCGCCGCCGATCGCGCCGCTGCCCGAGCCGATTTCGCCTACGCACGAGGCGACTACGCTGTCGCCGTCGCTGGCGGCGCTGCGCTCGGCCGCGATGCCATCGGCCGTCGGCGATCCGATGTTCGACCTACGCCCCGAGAATCTCGGCGAATGGGCCGAGGGGCAGGTCATCGAGGTCCGCGACGTGCGCGCCACGGCGGCGCCGTTGCTGCTGTTGCCGATCCAGCGTGCGCTGCTGGTGAAGTACCGCACGACCGACGCGCACGGCGCGCCGTCGTACGCCACGGCGACGCTGATCGTGCCCGCCGCACCGTGGCCGGGGCCGGGTCAGCGGCCGGTGGTGGTGAACAACCTGCCCATCGACGCCCTCGGCCGCGGCTGCACGCCGGGATACACCCTCGCGCACGGGCTCAACCCCGACACCAGCAGCACCGACTTCCTGCCGCCCACGACGCATCTGGCGGCGCTGCGCGGCTACGCCGTGCTGATCCCGGACCACGAGGGCCCGTCGATGGCCTACGCCGAACCCATCGTGGCCGGGCACGCCGTGCTCGACTCGATCAGGGCGGTGCGCGGACTGTTCCCGGACGAGTTCGGCGCCGCGAAGTTCGCTCTGGCGGGGTACTCCGGCGGTGCGATCGCGACCCACGGCGCGGTGAAGCTGATCGACGGCTACGCACCGGAATTGGCCGGTGTGATCGTCGGCGCCGCGCTGGGCGGCGTACCGGCCGACTTCGAGATCCTGGCCCGCAGCATGAACGGCAACCTCGCCTCGGCGATATTCATGGGCGCGGTGTTCGGCATCGGGCGCGAGCGGCCGGAGATCCTGGCCCGGATGAACAACCTCGCCCAGTGGGTGGCCACCTCGCCGGTGAAGAACATGTGCGGCAGCAGCTATGGAGCGATCGGTGTGCTGATGCTGCCCATCGACATCGCCGCGAACTTCCCCGATCCTCTCCACTCGGCGCTGGCCACGGACATCTATCGGGTGACCAAGATGGCCGGCATGCGGTCGGCCACTCCGCTCTACGTCTACAACGGCGAGCAGGAGTTCTGGATCCCCGCCGAGGGCGCGCGCAATCTCTATTCGGAGCAGTGCCGCCTCGGCGTGCCCGCGGTCTACCGCAGTGTGCTCGGTGAGCACATCATCGCGGGTGCGCTCGGTTATCCGGAGGCCATGATGTGGCTGGACGACAGGCTGCGGGGCGTGCCTGCGCCGGACGAGTGCTGACCGTCGCACGGCACCAGGTGGTGCGGTAACGCGGAGTGCCCGCTTTCGCGATCAAACCGTGTCCCCTTCGGTCCGTATGCCCAGAGCTGGCGAGTGCGCGCCGCGGCATCGTCGCGGTCTTCGGTACGGTGGGCCGGGCCGTGCGGGGGTGACGGCGCATTCCCGAGAGAGGCACATGAACGACATCACGACCACCGCGTCCGAACAAGCCAAGGCACTGGTGGGGCGCCACTACCGCCTGACCGACCCGTACGAGGTGGGCCGCGAGAAGATCCGGGAGTTCGCGCGAGCGTTGCGGGACGGCCACCCCGCCCATCGGCACGAAGACGCCGCGGCGGAGCTCGGCTTCGACGGGCTCGTCGCGCCGCTGACGTTCTCCTCGATCGTCCTCATGCTGATGCAGCGCAAGATGTTCGAGTCCGTGCTCAGCGGCTACGACCTCGGCCAGGTGCTGCAGACGGAGCAGTCGATCCGGGTGCACCGCCCGATCGTCGCGGGCGACGAGGTGCGGTGCGATTCCTACATCGAGTCGTTCCGGCAGTTCGGTGACAAGGATTTCATGGTCACCAGGAACGTGCTGAGCAACCAGCACAAGGAAGTGTTGCAGACCGCGCACACCACCGCGGTGGCGCAGACCGGGGTCGAGCTGGCCGCCGATCTGCGCGCCGCGGTCGACGGCGTGATCATGACCGGGCAGTCGGCCACCGACCGCGCGGACGCGGCGGCCGGGCGCGAGGCCGGTGACGACGGCGGACTGGTCGAGGTCTTCGACGAGGTGGTGGCAGCGGATTCGGCCGACGAGCCGCGCACGCCGCGAACCGTCCCCGCGTTCGAGGACCTGTCCGTCGGCATGGAACTCGCCGCGCGCACGGTGCCGCTGTCGCGGGGGGACCTGGTGAATTACGCCGGTGTGTCCGGCGATTCGAATCCGATCCACTTCAGCGACGTGGTCGCGCGCAGCGCCGGGCTGCCCGACGTGGTCTCGCACGGACTGCTGACCATGGGTCTCGGCGCCGGGTATCTCACTTCGTGGCTCGGTGATCCGGCCGCCGTCACCCGGTACGGCGTGCGGTTCGCCGGGTTCGCCCCGGTAGCGGCGACCAAAGCGAGCGCGATCGAATTCCGCGGTCGGGTCAAGGAATTGGATCCGCGGCGCCGTGCCGCCACCATCGCGTTGACCGCGACCTGCGGGGACCGCAAGCTCTTCGGTCGCGCGACGGCGGACGTCGTGCTGCGCTGAACCGAGCATCCGGTCCGCCGCCACCGGCGGGCCGGAACCACGGGCATCGCGCCGGTGCACGGGCACGCGGCAGGATGCTTCGGACGCAACGTATTTCGTTCCCGCGCTTTTTCCCGCCACGCGGGCTGCCCGGCGGGTGGCCCTTCGGTGGCTCGTAGGAACCGATGGTCGGGCACGCGAACAGACGCGGGACCACCGCGGCTCGTGACCGTCCAGCGGATCCGCGGGAACGAGCGCCCACCGAGTCTGGATGACCTTGCGAATGTGCTTACACCTGCGCATACGCCTCGGTGCGCCCGGTTCGGTGCTGGAGTGCGGGCACCGAGCATGGGAGACTCTGTGCATGCGTGCTTCGGTAGTGCGGCCTCAGAACGAATCCATCGGGCGTGGAACAACTCCCGCCGTCGAGGGCGGTCCGACCGCCTTACGGATGATCCTCGGCGCGCGGATGCGGCGGCTGCGGGAGGCGTGCGGCATCTCGCTCGAGGAAGCGGGCGAGGCGATCCGCGGCTCGCATTCGAAGATCAGTCGCTTGGAATTGGGACGGACCGGTTTCCGGGAGCGCGACCTGGTGGACCTGCTCGCGCTGTACGGCGTCACCGACGAGCGCGAGTGCGCGGAGTTCAAGCGGCTGGCCGAGCAGGCGAACACCTCGGGCTGGTGGCAGAGCGACACCGACTGGCTGCCGAAGTGGTTCGACACCTATCTCGGGCTCGAGCACGCCGCCCAGCTGATCCGCTGCTACGAGCCGAGGGTCGTCCCGGAGCTGCTGCAGACCCCCGAGTACGCCCGCGCGCTGTTCGTGCTCGCGCATCCGCACGAGGACGAGGAGGCGATCGAACGGCGGGTGGCCCTGCGTATGCGCCGTCAGGAGATCCTGACCAGGCCGGACCCGCCCCAGATGTGGCTGATCGTCGAGGAGGCGGCGCTGCGGCGCAGGATCGGCGGATCGCAGGTGTGGCTGGCCCAGCTCGATCACCTGCTGCGGGTCGCGGACGCGCCGAACATCACCGTGCAGGTGCTCGCCGATCACGTGGGCGGTCCCGCGGTGTCCGACGGCGCGTTCACCATGCTGCGCTTCGCCGAGTCCGATCTGCCGGACATCGTGTACCTCCAGCAGCTCACCGGCGCGCTGTACCTGGACAAGGACGCCGATCTCGCGGCCTACCGCGCGGTGGCGAACCTGCTGTCGGTGCATGCCGCGCCCCCCGAGTACACCCGCGATCTCATCGCGGCCTTGCGCGAGCGGGAGCCGCAGATCGTCGAGCTGCCGTCGGGTTCCGCCTGATCGGCTGGACCCGGCGGCCGATCCGTGCGCCTGCGGATGCGCGGCGCTACAGGGACTTTCGGCCGTAGATAACGCCAGGGTCACCATGGCAGACTCGGGGCATGCGTCCTTCGAACGTACGACAGGCGGCCGATGCGGCGGGGCTCGGCGCCCAGCCGGTGTCCGGAGGCGGGCCAACGGTCCTGCGGATGGTCCTCGGCGGACGGCTGCGTCGCCTGCGCGAGGCCAAGAACATCACCCGCGAGGCGGCGGGTGAGGCCATTCGCGGGTCGCATTCGAAGATCAGCCGGCTGGAGCTCGGGCGCACCGGCTGCCGGGAACGCGATCTGGTCGACCTGCTCGACCTCTACGAGGTGACCGACCCGGCGGAACGGGATCGGTACCTGGAACTGGCCAGGCAGGCCAACGCGTCGGGCTGGTGGGCGCGGGACAACGACTGGCTGCCGAAGTGGTTCGACACCTATCTGGGGTTGGAACAGGCGGCACGCCTGATCCGCTGCTATGAACCCAGGGCGGTCCCCGAACTGCTGCAGACCCCGGAGTACGCCCGCGCGCTGCTGACGCTGTCGCATCCGGGCGAGCCGCAGGACGCGATCGAACGCCGGGTCGCGCTGCGCATGCGCAGGCAGGAGATCCTCGCCGGTGCGCACCCGCCGCAGGTGTGGATGCTCATCGAGGAGGCCGCGCTGCGCCGCAGGATCGGCGGCTCGACCGTCTGGCGCGCCCAACTCGACCGCCTGCTGCACGCGGCGGCACAGCCGAACATCACCATCCAGATCCTGGCCGATCATGTCGGCGGCCCGGCGCTCACCGACGGCGCGTTCACCGTCCTGCGCTTCGCCGAGTCCGATCTGCCGGACATCGTGTACCTCCAGCAGCTGACCAGCGCGCTGTATCTGGACAAGATCGCCGACCTGGACGTGTACTACGCGGTGCTGAACCAGCTTTCGCTGCTGGCCCCGTCACCGGAGCACTCCCGTCGGATGCTCGAGATCTTGCGCGACGGCGTTGCGCCGACGGTCGACGAACCCGTGGACAAACGGAGAAACTGACCGGCCGCAGGCCGCACCCCGCCGCCCGCTCCGGCCCGGCATCCCAGGCGATTCAGCGCGCCCGAATGGGGCATTTTCTCCTGCGAGGTGATGCGCATGCAGGGGAAGAGCAAAGTATTGTCCCATTGGGACAATAGGGGTATGCTCGAGTGCATGAGCGACGACGGTGTCGGTCTGGACGGCCGTCGGCTGCGCACTCGGCGCAGCCGCGAGGCGCTGTCGCGCGCGGCGTTCGACCTGCTCACCGAGCGGGGCCTCGACGCGGTGGCCGTCGAGGACATCGCGCTGCGGGCCGGGGTCACCCGGCGCACGTTCAGCAGGCACTTCGCCTCCATCGAAGAGGCGATCCTCGGTGATGTCGACCAAGACGTGCATCTGTTCAACGAAGCCCTGTGCCGTCGTCCCCTTGCCGAGCCGCCCCTGGTCGCCTATCGCGGCGCCGTCCACGACTGGCTCGCCACCGAGTACGGCGGAGCCCGCGCGTCGCTGCTCGCCCGCCGCTGGGCGCTGTTCCAGCGCTTCGAGGACGAACCCGAACTGTTCGCCGGCTACCAGCGCATCCGCATCGAAGGGCAACGCGAATCGGTCCGCATCATCGCCGCGCGGCTGGGGGTGGATCCGCAGACCGATCCGCGTCCGGCCGTCGCGGTCGGCGCCGGTGCGGGCATGCTGCTCGCGGCGCTGCAGAGCTGGGCGGCAGGCCCGGATCCGATGGGACTGCCCGGCCTCGTCGAGGAGTTCTTCGACACCCTCGTCACCCTCACCGCCGAAATCCGCAACGAGGAGTCACCGTCATGTCTACCGGGTCGGTGAACATGTACCGCCGCACGTGCCGACGCGTCGGCTTGGATCGCAACCCCCTGCGTCGCGGCGAAGACCGTGTGCAGACGGGGGTGGCGGTGCTGCTGGCCCTGGTGTTCCTGATCGTCGTGCCCATACTGGCGGTGACGGTCGGCGGCCGGGTGTACCGCGTCGAGACCGCAGCGGTGCAAGCCGAGACGGCACGGCTGCACCGCGTCGACGCCACCGTGATCGAAACGGGGAAGGCGCCGCTGTACGCGCCGGTGGTGCCCGCGCGCGTGTCCTGGAAGGACGCCGACGGCGTGGACCACACGGGCGACTACCAGTCGACCACGGTGGTCGAGCCGGGTTCCACCGTGCCGATCTGGCTGAACGAACGCGGCGCGATCGTCGAGCCGCCGTCGTCGACCCAGCCCGCCAGCAAGGCGGTGATGCTGACCGCCGGTGCGGTGCTCGGCGTTTCGATCCTGCTCGTGGGCTGCTACCTGCTGCTGCGCCGCGGACTCGATCGGCGGCGGCTGCGCCGCTGGGAGACCGAGTGGATGACGGCCGATCTCACCTGGGGGCACGGCTGAGCCGTGGTGCGGCGTGCCCGCCGGGCGAGGGTAGGGAACAGGCGCAGCGGGCACGTCGCGTGCCGGACCGCGACGCGGCGAACGACGCTGGTCCGGCACTGTCCTGAGATTAAGGCATCGGCGCACCGGACGGCCCGATTCGCCGCGGATCGCCGGAGATCCCACCACATGGATCCGGTTACGTTGTGACACAACATAACCGGATCCATGTGCCGCCTAGACCGGGAAGAGGCTGTGCTTGCGCGGGTTGGGCTCGGCGCTCGCCTCTTTGTCCCGCAGCAGGCGCAACGCGCGGCGGATCTCGAGCCTGGTGCGCGATGGTTCGATCACCGCGTCGATGTAACCGCGCTCGGCGGCGATCCACGGGGTGGCCACCGTGGTGTTGTACTGCTCGATCATGGCGTCGCGCACCGCGGCACGGTGCTGCGGGTCCACCTGCGCGAGCTGCCGCTTGCCGACGATGCTCACCGCGCTCTCCGCGCCCATGACGGCGATACGCGCGGTGGGCCAGGCCAAGCTGACGTCGGCGCCGAGTTGCTTGCAGCCCATCACGGCGTAGCCGCCGCCGTAGGCCTTGCGGACCACGACGGTCACGATCGGCACGGTCGCCTCGATCACCGCGCGGAAGAACCGCCCGCCGCGCTTGATCACCCCGCTGCGCTCCTCCTCCACACCGGGCAGCACGCCGGGAGTGTCCACGACGAAGATCAGCGGCAACCCGAACACGTTGCACAGTCGGATGAAATGCGTCGCCTTGTCCGAGCATTTGGCGTCGATCGCGCCGCCGAGCACCAGCGGCTGGTTCGCGATCACCCCGACGCTGCGTCCGTCCACCCTGGCGAAGCCGGTGATCAGGTTCTGCGCCGTGGCCGCGCTGATCTCGTGGAAGTCGCCGTCGTCGAATAGGCGCAGCAAGATCTCGTGCATGTCGTAGCCCTGCCGGTCGGCATCGGGAACGATCGAGTCCAGCTCCAGATCGTGCGGCGTGACCTGCGGCTCCAGCCCGGGATTGACGACAGGGCCCGGCTCCAGGCAACTCGTCGGCAGATAGCTCAGATACTTCCTCGCCCAGTCGAAGGCGTCACGCTCGGTGGCGGCGACGTGGTGGACGGTGCCGGTGGCGGCCTGCGCCTGCGCGCCGCCGAGTTCCTCCATGCTCACCTCCTCGCCGGTGACCTCCTTGATCACCTCGGGGCCGGTGACGAACATGTACGACGTCTCGGTCGCGATCAGGATGTCGGTGTTCACCGGTGCGTAGACCGACCCGGCCGCGCATTTGCCCAGCATGATCGACACTTGCGGCACGAAGCCCGACAGCCGTTCCTGGCGGCGGCTCATCAGCGCGTACCAGGCCAGCGAGGTGACCGCGTCCTGGATACGGGCGCCGCCGGAGTCGTTGATCGCGACGACCGGGCAGGCGTTGCGGGTGGCGAAATCCAGTGCCGCGGCGACTTTGCGCCCGAACATCTCGCCGACCGAGCCGCCGAAGACGGTCTGATCGTGCGCGATCACCACGACCGGCCTGCCGTCGATCCGGCCGCGACCGGTGACCACGCCGTCGCCGTACATGGCCCCCGGTGTGCCCGGCTGGCGCACCAGCGCCCCGATCTCCACGAAGCTCCCCGGGTCGAGCAGCGCGCGCACCCGCTCGCGCGCGCTGGGAATGCCCTTGGCCTTGCGCTTGGCGATGCCGTTCTCGCCCGCGGGTTCCTCGGCCAGCTCCAGGATCCCCCGCAGCTCGTCCAGCTTTTCGCGCGTACCGCTCATATGTCTTGTCGCCCTTCGAAACTCGTCGCGACGCCGTACGGCAGCGCGGCGCTCGATGCTATCGGCGGCGCGTGCTGCTGCACAGCGATTCGGGAGAACTCTCGGAACAGCTCACAGGTTTGCCTCTCGATCCAACGGTTCATAGCACGCGAGGACGCGGGCCGGTGCGACGACACGGACTGTGCGACGTCCCAATCGTGGCCGTGAGTGTCGATGAACCGTCCTCAGAGCGCGGGCGGGGACTACTCACGGCGGCGCCCCCGGATCTAGGGTGATCTCGACGCAGCGCCGGAAATGCGCGGACGGCGCTGCGTCACATCCTCCGGAATGCGGTGGGTCCGCGGCGGCGCGTGCCGGGACCCGAAAAGCGCGGTGCCGCAGCGGTTCCGTTCGTGCCCGACGAGGCCCCGCGAATTACCATCGAAAAACTTGTGATTGCGCCCAACGGGTCGGGCGGCCGCTGATGACTTACCCGATTCGGCGGCACATATCTCGATTCCATCACGATCCGACGCTAACCTTCGGGAGGCATGATGGGCAGGCAGCCGAGAACGAGTACCGAGACGTTGACATCGAAACTCGTCGCACACCTGGCCGGGCGTTCCGGCCGCGACGCGTCCGGCGACGTCGCGACGACCGCGCGGAATTGTCTCGCGGCCGCCGTCGAACTGATGGCTCCCCGTCCGGCGCCCGCCACCGCCCGGCCGCCGGAGATCGCGGGTTTCGCCTCGCGCTGGGCGCGGGAGGGCATCGCACTGGAAACGGTGCTGGCCGCGTATCACGACGAAATTCGCAGCGGATTGGAATTCCTCGCCGACGAGGCCGCCGACGAGCACAGCGATCATTTCCTCGCGGGTGCGCGACTGGCGGTCCACGTGCTGGAGATGGTGACCGTGGCGGCGTCCACCGCCTATGTCGACGAGCACCGGGCGGTCGCGCGAGAACATCAGACCGCGGCTCAGACGCTGGTCTCCGCGCTGCTCGGCGGGCACGCGGTGGGCGAACTCGCCAGGGCGACCGGCATTCCGATCGCGCGGTCGTATCAGGTCGTCGCGCTCGGCATTCCGGCGCACCCGGACGAGCGAAGACCCGTCACGGGCACGGACGCGGCCCGGCGCAAGCTGCGCCGGGTGCAGGCCGCACTGGCCGATCCGCTCGGCTCACGGGCGCTTTCGGTGCTGTCCGCCGCGGGCGGCACGGTGCTGGTTCCGCTCGACGACGTGCCCGCCCGTACCGGAACCTTCGCCATGACCGACGACGTGCTCGCCATCGTCGGCGAGGCCGCCGAGGTCCCGCTGACCGCGGCGGTGGCCACCGGCCGCACCGCGCGCATCCCGGAACTGGCCGGCCGCGCACACGATCTGCTGGACCGGCTGCGGGCCGCGGGCAGGCCGCCGGGACTGTATCGGGTGGCCGACGCCGGCGAAACCCCTGGTTGTGAACTGCCCCAGCCCGGCCATATGGCCATCGTCACCGCGCCCAACGATCGCGTGATCGGTCGTTCCGCCTGATATTTCGCCGGTATCGTCGACTGTGCCCTGATCTCTGGGGTGAGCAAAGGAGTTCGAGTGACCACCGCGTTGTCCGATCGCGATATTCTGCGCGAGCTGGAACCCACCGCAGAACGCCTGCTCAATGATCATCTGCGCAAGGCGAAGTCCTGGAATCCGCACGATTACGTACCGTGGGACGACGGGCGCAATTTCGCCGCTCTCGGCGGAATTGATTGGGAGCCGGGCCAGTCCACGCTTTCCGAGGTCGCGCAGACCGCGATGATCACGAATCTGCTCACCGAGGACAATCTGCCGTCGTATCACCGGGAGATCTCGGACTCGTTCTCACTGGACGGCGTATGGGGTACCTGGGTGGGCCGGTGGACCGCGGAGGAGAACCGCCACGCCATCGTGATGCGCGACTATCTGGTGGTGACCCGCGCGGTCGATCCGGTGCTGCTGGAGCAGGCCCGGATGGCGCACATGACCACCGGCTTCGCCACACCCCACACAGAGCAGCAATTCCTCCACTCGGTGGCGTACGTCACATTGCAGGAGCTGGCGACCAGGATCAGCCACCGCAACACCGGAACGGCCTGCGAAGAACCGATCGCCGAGCGTATGCTGCAGCGTGTTGCCGCCGACGAGAACCTGCACATGATCTTCTACCGGAACATCAGCGCCGCGGCCATCGACCTGGTGCCGAACGAAGCGCTGCGCGCCATCACCACCGTGGTCACCCGCTTCCAGATGCCGGGGCTGGGCCAGCCGAACTTCCGGCGCAACGCGGTGCTGCTGGCCAAGCACGGCATCTACGACCTGCCCCAGCATCTCCACGTGGTTTTGCGTCCGGTGCTGCGCGCGTGGCGCGTGTTCGAACGCGACGATCTGACCGGCGACGGCGAACGCGCCCGCGAGGAGCTGCACGCCTACCTCGAAGACCTGGAGATGCGGGCGCGGCGGTTCGAGGAGCAGCGCGAACGCGCCGCGGTCAGACAAGCGGAACGGGCCGCCGCGGCCGGATGAGTCCCCGTGTGCCGATCACCGCGGTGGCGATGGCCCTCATCGCCACCGTCGCCGCTGCGCCCGTGCTCGCCGATCCGGCGCCGCGGACCCCGCCGCCCGCCGTCGACCCGGCCATGACCCGCACCGGGCTGCTGTCGATCGAGGACATGGGCGGGGGACACGAACGGCTGTCGATCGCCTCTGCGGCGATGCGCCGCGTCATCACCGTCGACATCCTGCGCGGCGGCGGCGAGGCGCCGCGCCCGGTGCTGTACCTGCTCGACGGTGTCGACGGCGATCCGACGTCGGCCTGGCTGACCAAGGGCGGAGCCGCCGAGTTCTTCGCCGGCAAACCGGTGGACGTCGTGCTTCCCGGCGGCGGCACCGGCAGCATGTACAGCGACTGGGTCCGGCAGGACGCCGCGCTGGGACTCAACCGCTGGGAGACCTTCCTCACCACCGAGCTGCCGCCCATCGTCGAGTCGCTGCTGCGCACCGACGGGCGCCGCGCCATCGCGGGGGTGTCGATGGGCGCGCAGGCGGCGATGATGCTCGCCCAGCGTCATCCGGGCTGGTACCGGGCCGTCGCCGGGATGAGCGGGTGCTACTCGACCGCCGATCCGCTCGGTCACGCGGTGACCACCATCACGGTCGCCTCGCGCGGCGGCAACGTGAACAATCTCTGGGGGCCGCCCAGCTCACCGGAATGGGCCGCGCACGACAGCCTGCTGCACGCGGAGAATCTGCGCGGCACCGCCATCTACCTCTCGGCGGCCACCGGGCTGCCGACCGGAGCCGATCTGGTGTCGGTGGCGAACTCCCCCTCGGTCGCCGACGCTCTGCAAACCGCGGGCGGCGGTGCGGCGTTGGAGGCGGGCGCGCGGGCCTGCACCGAGCGGTTCGCCGGCCGGCTGTCCGAGCTCGGCATCCCCGCCACCCTGGAATACACCGCGCAGGGCATGCACACCTGGCCGGACTTCCAGGAGCAGCTGCCGAAGGCGTGGCGGGTGCTGGCGCAGGCGCTGGGGCTGCCGACGCCGTCGTGAACCGGCGGAATCAGCGCGGCGCGGTCGCGTTGACATCGGTATGACCTCGGCGCTGTCTTCTGTCCGGTTCTCCGTCCTCGATCGCTCGCGCGTCCGCCGCGGTCAGAGCCATCCGGCCGCGTTGCGGGAGACCGTCGAGTTCGCCCGGCTCGCCGAGCAGTGGGGATATCACCGCTTTTGGGTGTCCGAGCACCACAGTGTGCCCGGCGTGGCCGGCTCCGCGCCGACCGTGCTCGCGGCCGCCGCCGCGGCGGCGACCTCCCGGATCCGGATCGGTACCGGCGGTGTGATGCTGCCCAACCACCAGCCGCTGGTGGTCGCCGAGCAGTTCGGGGTGCTGGAATCGCTCTACCCGGGGCGCATCGACATGGGTTTGGGCCGCTCGGTCGGCTTCACCGACGGCGTGCGGCGGGCGCTCGGGCACGACAAACGCGACGCGGAGGATTTCGACGCCCAGCTCGCCGAACTGCTGGCGTACTTCACCGAGGGCAGGCACGGCGTGCACGCGTGGCCCGCGGAGGGACTGCGCGTCCCGGCTTTCCTGCTGGCGACCGGGTCCGGCGCCGAGCGCGCCGCCCGCTTCGGACTGCCGCTGGTCATCGCCGCGGTCGGCGGCGAGGATCGCATGGCGGAGGCCATCGAGCGCTATCGCGCCCAGTTCCGTCCCGGTGCGGTGGCCGCGGCTGCCTACGTGGTGGTGTCCGCGTCGATCGTCGTCGCCGACACCACCGCCGAGGCGCACCGGCTGCTGTTGCCGGAAGCGTGGTCGGCCGTGTACGCACGCACCCGGGGCGAGTTCCCGCCGCTGCTGCCGCCGGCGGACATCGAGGCGCGCACCATGACCGACCGGGAGCGCCGGATCTTCGACGAGGGTTTGCGCGGCCATCTGTACGGCACCGAGGACGAGGTCGCCGACCGACTGGAGCGGCTGGTGCGCCGGACGGGCGCCGACGAGGTCCTCGTGCACACCAGCACGTACGACCGCGCCGCCCGGTTGGAATCGCACCGCAGGCTGGCGCTGCTCACCGGCTTGCCGCAGGCGGGTGCCCGCGGTCGGGCCGATACGGCGGCCTGATCGGGCCCGCGCGTCACCGCCTTACGGGAAGCGCACCTCGGCGGCGGCATAGCCGAACAGTCTGCGTCCTTCGGCGCGCGCGTCGACCGCGACGGTCGCCCGCCGCTTGCGCGGGTCGAGCGAGGTGACCCGGCCGCGGAAGTGGATCACGCCTGTGCCCAAGGCAGGTATGCGCAGGTAGTGCGTGTTGTGCGCGAACTGCGCCCGGAAACGGGTGAGCGTCGCGGGGTCGCCGAGCCAGGAACTCAGGAACGAGGTCGCCAGACCCAGCTTGAGCATGCCGGGGGCGACCACGGTCGGCAGGCCGCTGGCGACCGCGACCCGCTCGTCGAACAGCACCGGATTGGCTTCGCCGGTCACCCCGGCGTAGTTGACCAGGTCGCCCCGCGACAGGCGCATGGTGCGCACGGGCAGTTCGTCGCCGATCGACAGGTCGGCGAAATCGATACGCGGACGCGGGATCCGGCGCAGGGGCGTCGGCGCGAGGTGATCGGCCGCGGCCGGGACGACGGCGCTGCCCCGGGCCGGTGCGTCCGGGCGCTGATGGCGCATGGCTACTCTGCGCACGGCGTCGGCCAACCCCGGATCGCGCCCGCCGACCCGGGCGAGCAAGGCGCTGGAGCCGGTCTGCACCACGATGCCGTGCTGGTCGATCAGCACGCTCTTGATCGCGAGAACGTCGTAGTCGCCGAAGTGGCGGAAGGATTCGAAATAGATGTCGCAGGTCAGCCGGTCGCCCGCGACCAGCGGCCTGCCGAAGTCGAAAACCTGGTCGGCGTGCAATATCCGGGTCGGGTCGTAACCGGTGATCAGCGTGTCCAGGATTTCGCGGTGCACTCTGGTGAGGATTATCGAGCTGAATGTGGCGGGCGCGATGAGTCCGGGGAAGCCGAGTTCGGCCGCGGCGTCCTCGCTGCGATGCGCGGGATGGGAATCTTGGACCGCGCGAGCGAATTCCCGGATCTTCTCCCGTTCCACCTCGTAGCGGAGAGTGGAACGATAACGATGGTCGACGAGTGACCTGGCCTGCTCGGCCGGATTCGCCGCGGTGTCGTTCATGGTTGCTCCTGTATTGCGAAGAGGTCGGCGGCGGGGTCGCGTCAGAAGAGCGGCCCGAACCGCCAGGCCAGGGGAGGCACCTGCTCGGGAGTGACGGTGCCGACGACGTCCACCCCCGCGTCGTGGAAGGTGCCCACCGCGCGGTCGAGGTGGTCGGCCGAGGTGATCACCACGGCGTCGCGTGCGCCGATCGCGCGCATGATCGTCGCCGAGCGTTCGGCGTTCTGCGCGGTCGTGCCCGCCTCCGGTTCGAGATGGACGCGCGCCGCCGGCATGCCGTGAGCGATCAGCCAGTCGGCCATCGCCCGCGCCTCGGTGACACCGTTGCGGGCGTTGCCGCCGGTCACGATGATCGGCGAGACGGGAGCCAGCAGGGCCTGCACGTATCCGGCGTGCAGGCGCTCGACCAGTTCCTGGCGCATGCCGCCGTCGGGCAGCAGTCCGTAGCCGAGCACGACGATGGCGGTCACCGGTCCGCGCGGTATCGGCATGGGCGCGGGGATCGGCGCCTGCGTGGCGGTGGTCGCGGGTCCCGCCTCGGCGGAGCCGGTGCCCTGCGCCGCGGCGGAAGGAAGATGGGTCAGCGCGGCGGCGACGGCGACCGCGCCGAGCACGATGCGAGCAACGGGAATCGCGATGGCGGACACGGAATCTCCAAACGGTTAGCCACCGGTTGGCCACCGGCGGCTGGGGTGCAGCGTCCTCCATGATGCGGCCGCAAAACGTTGCGGAACCGTGATCACCTGGTGATCTGGACAATTCACCGTTTTCCAGCCGATCGCTTGTGCCGGACGACCCTTCGCCGAATTCGGGAATTGCCTGCTTCCGCATTTGCTTTGTGCCGTTTCCCTAGTCGCGGCGGAAGTGTTCGTGAGGTCTCCAGACGCTCGGTGCGCGTGGTCGGCCGCGTGCGCCGGTTCTAGCGTTGGCCGGGCATCGGTGCCGTCGGCCAGCGCAGGCCGTCGATCATCGCTGTTCACCGAATGACGTGTTTCCGCCGGGCGGCGTGGCTCGTGCCCTGACTTCGCCGCGCCCGCTCGACGGAAGCGCCGACCGCCACGCGTTACGCCCGCCGGACGGGATCCCTCAACCCGCCTCTGTCCGGCGCGCACGTCCCCGGCGCGCGGCGGTGAGCCCACCGAGCGGATCCTCGCACCCTCCGCTCGGTGGGCATCGGGGAGTGCTGCGGACCGTCGCGGGCATATTGACAATATCTCTCAGCGCACCTATGTTGACCGACCTGACCGAAGTCGGAAACACCTTGTGCCCGAACAGGAGCCATGCATGCTGGTGTCCGGTTTGACGCGCAGATCCTTCTTGCGCGCGGCGGGCTCCGGCGCGGCGGCCCTGTCCGCAGCGGCCTGCACCGGCTTCGCGACCAGCGGCAACGGCGGCATGATCTTCCTGTCCACCCAGTTCCGTCCCGCCGACGAGGCTGAGCGGTTCCGCACCCTGCTGGCCGCCGCCGCACCCGGCGTCGGTTACGTGACCATCGAGGAGAGTCCGTTCGCAGGCCAGGTGCGCAGCCAGGTCGACGCGGGCGCCACCAGGATCGGTCTGCTCGGCGGTCTGCACGGCGACATCGCGCCACTCGCCGACGGCTACCTGGAAGACCTCACCGGATTGCTCGCCGACCTCGGCGGACGCGGCTGGCAGGCGGACTACCTCGACCTCGCGAAGGTCGGCACCGATCGCACGTGGTACATCCCCTGGGCCACAGCCAGTTACGTGCTCGCCGCGCATACGGACGCGCTCGCGCACCTGCCGTCCGGAGTCGACGCCGCCTCGCTGACCTACGACCAGTTCCTCGACTGGGCCGTCGCCGCGCGGCGCGCCAACGGCAATCGCCCCGTGCTCGGGCTGCCCGCGGGGCCGAAGGGCCTGCTGCACCGGTTCGTCCAGGGCTTCCTGCTGCCCTCGTTCACCGGCGGCCAGATCACCACCTTTCGCTCGAGGGAGGCCGTGACGGCGTGGCAGTACCTGCGGGAGCTGTGGGCCAACTGCGCACCGTCGAGCACGAATGCCGACTTCATGCAGGAACCGCTCGACAGCGGGGAAGTACGGATGGCATGGGACCACGTCGTGCGCCTGGTTCACGCGCCCGAGCGCGACCCGCGCGACTGGCGGATGCTTCCTGCGCCCCGGGGCGCACATGGTCTCGGCTACATGGCCGTGATCGCCGGGCTCGCCATCCCCAAGGGCAGCACGGATCCCGAACTCGCGCAGCGGACGATCAGCACGCTCACCCGCCCGGAAACCCAATTGCGGCTGCTGCGTTCCAACGGTTTCTTCCCGGCGGTGGACACGGCGATCCCCGCCGACCTGCCCCCGGCCATCCAGCTCGAGGCCGACGCGGTGCGCAGGCAGCAGGAGGCGCCCGGCGCCGTTCTCTCGCTGCCGCCGGTGGGTCTCGGCCAGCGGGAAGGTGAGGTGAGCAAGGTCTTCAAGGACAGCTTCCGCTCGATCGTGCTCGACGGGGCCGACATCCGCTCCACGCTGGATCAGCAGGCCCGGGTCCTGCAAGGCATCCTCGACGAGCTGAAAGTGCCGTGCTGGGCTCCCGACCCGGCCGCCGACCTCTGCCGGGTGGGGTGAGCAGTGCTGTCGCGACTACGTTCCCCGTGGCTCCTGCTGCTGCCGTCGATCGTCCTGCTGCTGGCCCTGTTCGGCTGGCCGCTCGTGCAGGCGGTGCTCGAAGCGTTCCGCGGCGGCGGCGGATTCACCCTCGCCAACTGGGAACGGCTGTTCGACGATCCATACGTGCTCACCGCCCTGCGCAACACCCTTCTGTTGATCGTGATCGTGGTGCCGGTCCAGCTCGTGCTCGCCGTCGGCATGGCGCTGCTCATACAGGCCCGGCCGCGGTTCGCCGGCGGCCACTTCTATCTGTGGTGCCTGCCGCTGGCGATCTCCGAACTGGCCGCGGGCCTGGTGTGGCTGGCCGTTTTCGACAATCGCGGCTACCTGAATTCGCTGCTGGTCGGCATCGGGCTGTCCGACGACGGGGTGCAGTGGCTCAGCTATCGCAACGCGGGCACCATGCTGCTGGCCGTGGTGGTCGCCGAGGTCTGGCGCGCCACGTCGCTGGTGTTCGTCATCGTGGTGGCGGGCGTGCAGATGATCCCGCGCGACTACGACGAGGCCGCGCAGGTGTTCGGAGCCGGCCTCTGGCAACGGCTGCGGCACGTGACGCTGCCGCTGCTCGGGCCGAGCCTGCAAGTGGCGCTGATCCTGCGAACCATCCTCGCGTTGCAGGCCTTCGCCGTGGCACAGGCGTTGACCGGCCGGGACTTCCCGCTGCTGGTCGGCGAGACCTACGAGTGGTACGCGAATCTGCAGAACCCGGCGGTGGCCAGCGCCGTCTCGCTGATCGTGCTGGCGATCTCGCTGGGCACCGCCGTGTTCTACCTGCGGGCGGTCCGGCAGCCGGAGCAGGCCCGATGACCTCCGACAGCGCCGCGCGGCGCGCACTGCCGCCGATCGACCGCGCACCACTGCGCAGGCGTCGCAGGCGCGCGGTGTGGGTGCAGCTGGCCTGCACGGCGGTGAGCCTGTTCATGGCGCTGCCGATCGTGCTCATCGGACTCGCAGCGGTGTCCTCCCGCGCGGCGCTCACCGAGTTCCCGAAGCCGCTGATTCCCAGCGAGTTCTCCACCGAGACCCTGGTCTCGTTCTTCCGGGCCACGGGAACCGCGGGCGCGCTGGGCAATTCGGTGCTCGTCGGCCTCTACACGGTGTTCTGGTCGCTGGTCATCGGGGCGCCTGCGGGCTACGCGCTGGCGCGGCACGCCTTTCGCGGCAAGGACACCTATCAGGTCTTCGTCCTCTTCGTGCGCGCGCTGCCGATCGTGGTCCTCTCGGTGCCGCTGGCCACGGTGTTCCTGCGGCTCGATGTGTATGACACGGTGTTCGCGGTGACCCTGGTGCACACCACGCTCGCGTTGCCGACCACCGTACTCATCACGGCGAGCATCTTCGTCGCGGTGCCCCCGGATCTGGAGGAGGCGGCCCAGGTCTTCGGGTGCACGCGGTGGCAGGCCGCGCGCCGGGTCGTGGTGCCGCTGGCGCTGCCGGGGCTGGCCGCGTCATCGATCTTCACCTTCGTCCTGTCCTGGAACGAGATCCTCGGCGCGACGATCGTGACGCTCGGGCACCGCACGCTGCCCGCGCAGGTGCTCACGGCGCTGGACGAGGCGTCGACCGCCTACCGTTTCGCGGGCGGCTTCGCACTGATCATCCCGGCGCTGGCGTTCATCTTCGTGATGCGGCGCTACCTGGTGAACATGTGGGGGACGACGCTCAGATGACAGGGGTTCGCTGATGGCCGAGGTGCTGGTCCGCGATCTGGTCAAGACCTATCCCGGCGGCACGGCCCGTGCCACCGACGAGGTCTCGCTGGAAATCGCCGACGGCGAGTTCATGGTGCTGCTCGGGCCGTCCGGCTGCGGCAAGACGACCTTGCTGCGCATGATCGCGGGGCTGGAGCTGCCGGACTCGGGGCAGATCGTGATCGGCGGCAAGGACGTCACCTACCTCGAACCACGGCGGCGCAACCTGTCGATGGTGTTCCAGTCCTACGCGGTGTTCCCGAACAAGAAGGTCGCCGACAACATCGGCTTCGGCCTGCGCGTGCACGGCGTGCCCGCCGACGAGATCCGGCGCAAGGTCGCCTGGGCCGCCGAACTGCTGCAGCTGACCCCGTACCTGGACCGCTACCCGGCGCGGCTGTCGGGCGGGCAACGGCAGCGTGTCGCGGTGGCGCGGGCGATCGTGATGGACGCCGATGTGCTGCTCATGGACGAGCCGTTGTCCAACCTCGACGCTCTACTGCGGCTGTCGTTCCGGGCCGAGCTGAAAAGACTGGTCGCGGAGCTGGGCACCACGACCATCTACGTCACCCACGACCAGGTCGAGGCCCTGTCGCTGGGCAACCGCGTCGCCGTGCTGCGGGACGGGGCGGTCGTCCAGTGCGGCCCGCCGACCGAGGTCTACGACGACCCGGCGACGGAATTCGTCGGCGGGTTCCTCGGCAGCCCGCCGATGAACTTCCTCACCGGCCCGGTCGCCGCGACCGAGGCCGGGCCGCGCTTCGATCTGGGCGGCCAGTCGCTCGCCGTTCCGGCGGCGCTGTCGTCGTTCGCGGGCGGCACGCTCCGGCTCGGCATCCGTCCCGAGGCCATCGTGGTGCGCGAAGGCCCCGCGGAGGCGACAATGCGCGGCGAACTCGAAGTGCTCGAGCCGCTCGGCTCATCGACCCTGCTCACCCTCCGCGTCGGCGGGCAGACCGTGAAAGTCCAGGCGCCGCCGGGCTTCCGCGCCGCCGAGGGCGACACGACCGATCTGTACCTGCCGCCCGAGGCGTGCCGCTGGTATGACCCGGAGACCGCAATGCTCTTGCGATACAGGTGATCCGATCACCGGGGCCGCTACGGCGCCATGCTGGTGCGCACGGCGACCTCGCATATTCCGCCGAGGGCTATACGACGGTGGCTCCGGTGACGTAGCGCAGCCGCATATCCCAGACCGCGGCGCGCATGCTCAGTCGCATGACGGCCCGCGGAGTGAGCCGGTCGAGCACCCGTAGCAGGCGCTGCCAGCGATCGAATCGTTCTTGCTCGACGGCGGTCCAGGTGCAGCCCAGCTTGTCGCGCAGCTGTGCCGGGAGGTAGCCGACGGTCATGAACAGATTCCAGTCGCCGAACAGCGCTTGGAACGGGGCGGGGAGGAAGTCGAGACGGGCGATGCCGATGAGGAAATCGCGCATCCGGTCGTCGAATTCGAGCCGATCGAGTCGGTTGTTCCGATACTGCTGGAAGGCCGCGCGATCAGCGGGCCACATCTCGCGCGGCACTTGCAGGGTGGTCGCGAAGACGGCCGCGGCGCGATGCACGGCGTCGGGATCGTGGTAGGTGCGGCCACCGCGCAGCCGGCGGGTGTCTTCGAAGACCGCGCTCATGCAGGCCGCGACCCACAGTTGCAGGTGGGGATCGAACGCGCTGTAGCGTACCGGGCTTCGCGACGACGACCGCACCTGAACATGCGCGTCGTTGACCGCCTCACGATAGATGCGACGGTCCTGGGCATTGCCCGCGACAGCCACCGCGATGTAGGTCATTGTGGTGCGACCGCGCTTGATCGGGTGCTTGTGGAGGTTGCCGCTGTCGACTTTGCTCTCCATCACCCCGTAGGCGACGCCGGCGTCGGCGAGCTGCATCACGACATTGGCCGCCCCGTAGGCCGGTGACAACCATGCCGAGATCTCGTCGGCGAGAAACAGTGTGTCGAGCGAGTCGGTTTCGCGTCGTCTCGCTCGCGTGGTCGCGGGTGCGGCTTCCCGGGCCGCGGGCTGGCTCATGATTTCGTCCTTCTCCGGCTTCTTCGACGGGACAACGATGTCAGGGGAGCACGGCGGTGCGGTGGGCGACCGGATGGCGGATCTTGTCCGGCAACAGCCGATCCAGCATCCGCACCGTGGTGACGGCGCGGTCGAATCGCTTCGCGCGCGCGGGTGACCACGCCAATCCCAGCCGGTCCCGCAACTCGGGCGGCATCATGCCCGCGGTGGTCAATCGGAGCAGTGCCGCCAGCGGAACGGCGAACCCGTTCCACACCGTTTGCGGCAGAGGCAGCCGCGGCGGCACCGGCATCGGCTTGCGGTCGAGTTCCAGCAGCAGATCGGTGGCGGCATTGCGTTCGAGGACGTCCGCGACCGTGCGCCGGTAGTACGCCCAGAATTCCGCGCGCGTGCGCGGGACGACCCGGTCGGGGATGCGCAGAACTCCGGCGAGGTCCTGCCATTCCCGGAACAACGCCTCCTCGCGGTCGGTGTCGACATGTCCGTCGAACACTCGGCGGACCTCCGCCGGGCCCGCGTAGCCGGTGGCATGCACCCACAGATAGGCGTCGGCGTTGAGCGCGTGGTAGCGGCGTCCGTGCGCGTCGGTGCCTGCGATGTCGCGGTGGACCTCGCGCAGCCGCAGCCCCTCGGCGAGCGCGGCCTCCGACCCGTGGAATCCGTTGATCCGCCGCACCGAGGCGAAGGTGCGGGTGATGCGCGCCCACCGATCGCTGAGGAACTCGGAATGATCGATGACGCCCGCGCCCACCACCGGGTGCGCCACCTCCAGCAGCAGCACGGCCCGGCTCGCCAGCACGGTGCGCCAGTCCACGCCCCATCGCCAGGTCGCCGAACCCGGGCCCACAGGGCGGAGCGCGGACGTCGTCACTGGTTCCTGTTTCATCGTCGACATTCTCAGCCGTCTCTTTCGCTGCCGAGTGAGGTCGGAAGACCCGAAAAAAATACCGTCCCGTCATCCGGGTGGGCGATGTCCGCCCCATCCAAATGATAGAGAGATGTTCTGATTCTATCATTCCGTGCTGCGCTTGCCCAGTGTCGGGGACCGAAGGCGTCTCTGGGCTTTCGTCCAAGACATGTGTTGCGCTGAGTCGGCGGAGACGTCGCTGTAATCGTGGCGTGCTGCCGAATCCGTGCGTTGATAGGTAAAAGCCACCTCTCTATCGGTGAGGCGATGAAATCTGCGTCTGGTCGCCGACTGCGCCCTCGTTCGCGCGCCGAGGAACTTCATCGCCGGATTGATCCGACTCCGCCCCGTCCGGAGTCGGAATGTCGTGCCCAACTGCTTGCGACCCGAGATCGGTATGGGTAGATTCCAACCGATTGCAAATTGCAATCAGAAAGGGTTTCGATGTCACAACAGGTGCGCGTGCAGAACTTCAACATCTACAGCGACGGATACGGCGCCGGGGAAGGGCAGACCTTGGAGCGGCCCTTCGGTCACGCGGATCCGAGCGCGCTGTTCGCTTGGTGCGGCGCCACCGCGCACTGGCCCAATCGGACCGACCCCGGCGGGACCTACGGCCTCGACGACTACTTCACGCGCGACTTCCGCAACAACATCGGAGCGGAGATCATGGGCCGCAACAAGTTCGGCCCCCAGCGCGGGCCGTGGGACAACCACGACTGGCAGGGGTGGTGGGGCGACGAGCCGCCGTTCCATACACCCGTGTTCGTCCTCACCCACCACCCCCGGCCATCGTTCACCCTGGGCGAAACCACGTTCCATTTCCTCGACGCGTCTCCACAGGAGGCGTTGGCACAGGCCTTCGAGGCCGCCGACGGCAAGGATGTGCGCATCGGTGGTGGAGTTCGCACCGTCCGCGAGTTCCTCGACGCGGACCTGATCGACCAGATGCACATCGCCGTCGCCCCGGTCGAACTCGGTCGTGGGGAAAGACTGTGGGCCACCCCGGACGAACTGACCGACCGCTTCCATCTGGAACGGGTCCCCAGCCCCAGCGGGGTGGTACACCACTTGTTCTGGCGACGCTGACAGCGGCGCGGTCTCGCCTCTTGTGTCGCACCCTCAGAGGCGATCCAGCCGATTCGTGAGGTGTCCAGATCTGTCGAACGGGGAAGCTGCGCCGCTTTCCCCGGTTCTAGCGTTGGCGGAACTCATGTGCGTCGAGCAGCTGCATCGGCGCCGGGTGGACGAACGCGACGGTGGAGGAAACCAAACGATGAGACGACGTTCGGACTTCGACGCCGGATGGACTGCCGGACCTGTCGAGGATTCCGCGAGAGTGCGAATCGGAATGGTCTGCCGCTCCATGGTGCACGCGCTCGTTGTTCTGGCGGCGGTGTTCGCGGTGACCGCGGGTACGGTCACGACGGCATCGCCCGCGCGGGCCGATGCCGCGTCGATCACCGGTTCGTGGGCGGAGGACGAGCGCACGGTGCAGGTGCGGGTGCATTCCGCGGCGATGGGGCAGGACATCATGGTGAAGGTGCTGCGCCCGGCTGATCGTTCGGTTCCGCGGCCGACGTTGTATCTGTTGAACGGGGGCGGCGGGGGTCAGGACAGCGCGACCTGGCAGAAGAACACCGATGTGCTGCGGTTCCTCGCCGACAAGGACGTCAACGTCGTGCAGCCGGTGGGCGGGCGCTGGAGTTATTACACCGATTGGCGCGCGCCCGATCCGAAACTGGGTGTGTACAAGTGGAAGACGTTCCTCACCGAGGAACTGCCGCCGCTGATCGACGCCGAGTTCGGCACCACCGGGGTGAACGCCATCGCCGGCCTGTCCACCTCCGGTACCTCGGTGCTGCAACTGCCCATCGCCAAACCGGGCTTGTACCGGGCGGTCGCGGCTTACAGCGGTTGCGCGCAGGTCAGCGACCCGATCGGGCGCGAGTTCGTGAAACTCGCGGTGGAGAGCTGGGGCGGGGGCGACACCGAGAACATGTACGGCCCGCCCGACGACCCGATGTGGGCGGCCAATGATCCGTACCTGCACGCCGACCAGTTACGCGGCATACGCCTGTTCCTGTCCACCGGAACCGGCGTTCCCGGAATGTACGACGTCTACAACGGCTCGCATATGCAACCCGGCCCCCGTGGCTACCTCAACCAATTGGTGCTAGGGGGCGTGATCGAGGCCGCGGTGAACTGGTGCACGCACAACATGCGCGATCGCCTCGACTCCCTCGGCATCCCCGCCACCTATGATTTCCAGCCCACCGGGACTCATTCCTGGGGCTATTGGCAGGAAGCGCTGAAGAATTCCTGGCCCGTACTGGCCGACGGGCTGGGCCTGCCGCACTGAGGCCGTCGGGCGCCGCGGCTTGATCAGAAGTGGTTCGCATCGTGCCGGAGGATCCCGAGTTCCGAGCATGGCTGCCACCTGATCGACCTCGGCGGGTCCGGGCGGCCCGAGTCGGCGCCGGCGGACAGCTCCGGTGATTCCTGCGACTTCCGGCCCGGGACCCGGCCTCGGCGGGATACTGGCCCGCATGACCCACGTCCTGGTGGATCCCCACGTCCTTCCAGCCGAGTTGCGTCCGTACCTCGATGCTCTCGCGCTGCGCGCTCGCACCGTCTGCGGATCTCATCTGGTGAGTGTCTTCGCGGTGGGATCGGTCGCGCTCGCCGACTATCGGCACGGGCGCAGCGATGTCGATGTGGTGATCGTCGTCGCCGCGTCGCTGCCTGCGCGGAGCTTGCATGACCTGGCCGAATCGCTCGCGCATCCGGCGCTGTCCTGCCCGGCGGCCGGGCTGGAGCTCGTGGTCTACGACGCGGATTTCGTCGCAGCGCCATCCAGAGCGGCCGGTTATCTCATGGACCTGAACACCGGTCCGATGCTGCCGAACCGCGTCAGTTTCGATCCGTCCGATTCGGCAGCGTTCTGGTACGTCATCGACCGCTCCATCGCATACCAGACCGCGTGTCTCCTGTACGGCGCTCCCGTGCGGCAGATCATGGCGGCACCGTCGCGGCGCGACGTTCATGCCGCGCTCCTGGGCTCGGTTCGCGAACACGCCGGGGGAGAGGGCCATCTGGGCGACAACCGGGTGCTGAACGGCTGCCGAGCGGTAGCGTTCTGCCGCACGGGCCGCTGGCTGGCCAAACGCCGAGCCGCGCAGATGATCGCGGCCTCGGAGCCAGAGTTCGCCCCCCTCATCGAAACAGCCCTGCGCAGCTTCCAGCGCCCACGCTCGGCAGCACTCCCACTGCCCGCCACCGACGTTCGAACCTTCCTGGCTTGGGTGGAGAACCGCGTCGACGAAGCCGCGACCCAGGCAGCGCTCGGCGATGGTGTGGAAACCAACAGCGGCACAGACGAATAGCGTCATTCTCGCGCGGTAGGCCAACGGTCTCGACCTGTCTCCGCTATGGAACCGCGCCGACGGGAAGCCCAGCCTTAACATGTAAGTTTGTCGATATGCGCATCCAACTATGAAATTCCCTACAAAGCGCGCAGTCGGATCCGCATAACCGAAGCAAGGAGGAGGAGCCGGGCGTCGGCTCCAGCGGGGGCCACGCCGCAGCCCGCACCGCGGTCCCTTCGCGGAGTGTGTAACAGCGGAATCGCTCACCCCGAATAGCAGTGCGTCGCAGCCAGGTTGCCTGCGATGCATTGGGGGCCGGGATCTGAACCGGCTGACGCGGATTTCCTGTCACCGCGCGTTCCGGATTGTAGAAGGGTGGAGCCTTGATGTCGTCGATTCTGGCCAAAGGGCAGAACGTCTCGCTGCCGGACGATGTGGTTCGCATCGATGTCGTGCTCGGGTGGACCGAGACGGAGATCGAAGTCGACGCGTCCGCATTATTGCTGCGTGCGGACGGAAAGGTCGGCTCGGACAACGATTTCGTCTTCTACAACCAGCCGGAATCGCCCGACGGATCGGTGCGCTTCTTGGGAACGAGCGCGACCGAGGAAGGAGCGCAGGCCCGGATCGCGATCGACTTGTCCACGGTTGCGGACACGGTGCACACCGTGGCGCTTGCGGGCAGCGTCGGCAGCGGCACCTTCGGGCAGCTCGGCAAACTCGCGTTCCGGGTCGTGGACGGCGCGGGACAATCGCTCGCCGAGTACGTCACCGCCGATGCCACCAGTGAGTCGGCGTTCGTGTTCGGCGAGGTGTACCGCCGTGGTGGGGTGTGGAAGGTCCGGGCCGTGGGCCAGGGATGGGAATCCGGGCTGGCCGGGCTGGCGATGGACTTCGGCGTGGACGTGGACGACGATACCGAGCCGGATCCGGTCGACCGGCCGCTCGGTGACGTCCTCGCGCAGGAACCCCAGCGGACCGTGCCTGCGGACGTGAGCCCAGCCGGTGCCGCCACGCCGGAGAAGATCACCCGAACGGATGCTCCGGCAACGCCTGCCAAGGGCGTGCGGACCGCCAAGCGGGTCGCGAAAAGGGCGAGGCCGATGGAGTTCGAGCTCGCCGAACACGAGGGATGGCAACCGGCCCGGCTGTTCTCGGTGTTCGGCGTCGGCGCAGGAGAAGAGCAGGAACGGCGTGCCACGTCGGCGCTGATCGCCACCATGCAGGCCGTGCGTCCGTTCGCGCGGGCCTTGTGCGCCAGGATGGGCGCTCCCGCGGGCGCCTTCGAGGGGTACGTCGAGGTGCAGTACCAGCGGGGAGAGTCGACCGTCATTCCGGACGCGGTGCTCAAAGTCGTCCGGGGCAGCCGGCTGTGGACGGGTTTGCTGGAGGTGAAGACGGGCAACGGCAAGCTGAGGCGCGAACAGCTCGAGAGCTACCTCGAAGTGGCGCGCAAGAACAAGTACGACGTGGTGGTCAGCTTGTCGAACGACGTGCCCGCCGGGCCGGGCGAGCTTCCCGTCCAGGTCGATCGCCGCAAACTCGCGAAGGTGGCGCTGCGGCATCTGTCGTGGGCGGAGGTGATGCACGAAGCGCGGATGCTGCTGTCACACGGTGGCATCGAGGACGATCTGCAGAACTGGATACTGAGCGAGTTCCTGCGGTACCTCGGCCATCCTCGGTCCGGGGCGCACGAGTTCGTCGACATGGGCCGCCACTGGGTTGCCGTCCGCGACGCGGTGGTGGCAGGCACCCTCCGGGCCGGCGACCAGAAGGTCCTCACCGTCGCGGACGCCTGGATGTCGCTGTCGCGGCATCTCGCGCTGCGGCTGACCGCGGAGCTCGGTGTCGGCGTGAAGCATGTGCTGCCCCGCCGGCACCGAGCGGATCCGGCCGCACGCAACGCGGCCGTCGCGGAGCGATTGGCGGGCGAGGGTAGCTTCGAGGCGGTCTTGCGGATTCCGGACACCGTGGGCGATCTGACGGTGGTCGCCGATGTGCGCACCAACAGGATTCGCTGCCGTACCACGCTGGACGCGCCGAGTGAGGGCACCGCAGGCCGGCGGCTGGCATGGTTGCTCAGGCAACTCGTGGACGCTCCGGGTGACGTGCGGGTCGAAGCGGTGTTCTCGGTGCGGGGCAACGAAGCGTGTGAGCACCTCGACACCGTGCGAGAGAATCCGAAGGCACTGACCGACGGCCGGTCAGGGGAAATCGTGTCCTTCTCGCTGGAACAGTCTTTTCCGATGGGCAACAGGCGATCCGGCTCCGGGACCGCCGCGACGTTCATCGCCAGTGTGACAGCGGCGACGGATGCGTTCTACGGATCGGTCGTGCAGCCGTTGCGGGGGTGGGTGCCGCCGGCGCCGAAACAACCGGAACCGGCCGAGACCGGCGTCATGACGTCGGTGGATGCCTGAGCCGCTGCTGTCGGATCACTGCTCCGTGCTGTAGTGCACGCGCACCGGCACGTCGTCGGCCCACGGCTGGCGGGTCACCATGTCGGCGACATGTACCTCGCCCCGTTCGAACTCGCCGGTGGCGGCGTCGACGAGGCGGTATTGCTGGGTCTTCCGGTGGATCGGCTGGGCGTCGAGGAGCACGACGCGCACTTGGCCGGGTTCGAAGTGGCAACGGCGGTGCAGCGCGGCGATGAGTTGTTCGTTGTGCAGGTGGCCGTCGCCGAAGTTCCAGCCGATGGCGGTGCTGCAGATCCGCTCACCGTCGGTGATGGTGTACTCGTCTTCGCGGCCGGGCGGCATGGCGCGGTGCACGAGCGTGAACAAGGCGCGGCCGTGGGTGTTCATGGCCCGGAAGGCGTACCCGAGAAACATCGGGATCTGCGCCCGGTCCTTGCCGTAGAACCGCTCCAGCTGGGCTTGCGGCATGCTGGCTATCGCGACGACGCCGTTGCCGATCTTCTCCGCGGCCGAGGGTTTGACGCACCACATGGTGGTGTCCCAGTTGCCCGCGTAGTACCGCATGCCCGGCAGGAAGGAGATCTTGCGGGGGAAGAGGTTTCCGGCGATCACGATGCTCGCGAGCACGACGAACAGCACCGCCACCGGCACGGGCTCGCGCAGGCTGTCCAGACCGAGATCGGCGTGCGCGACGAACAACGCGACGACGCCGAAGATCATGAAGACGTTCCACTCCAGCGGGACGCCCATGGGAATGGCGGTGAGGATCGCCAGGTGGAAGCACACCATCACGATCGCCGCGATCGTCGTCGGCCAACCCCCGTGGGAGAAGAACAACACCAACGGAACGCACATCTCGACGACCGTGCCGCCGTGGGCGAAAAGGCGGGACAACCGCCCGGGGCGCAGATCGTCGGGAAAGCGTTCGAAGAACGCGCGTTTGAGCGGCTTGGGCCGGAACACCGGGCTGTTGGACATCATCGTGGACACCACGAAAGGGAAATGCTTGTTGAGTTTCGAGGTGGCCGCCCCCATCCAGATCACGACGAAGACGACCTTCGCCGCGACGATCGAATCGGCTCCGGGGAGAAGGAAGGCGACTGTGAGGGTGGCGTAGACCTCGCCCCGCGCGGCCAGGAAGATCACTTTGTCGCGTAGTCCGAGTACCGCGAGCAGCGCGAGGACCACCAGCACCTGCCAGTGCGGCAACAAACCCACGGTGGTGCCCAGTTCCGGTATCGGGCCGGTTCCATCGGACAGCAACGCGACCGCTGTCATCGCCAGCAGTGCCGCGTACAGCGCGACGTCCACCGGCGTGCGGTTGTCGCCCTTGGTGAGCGGTATCCGTCCGGGCCACGGTGGCAGGCGAATGGTGTTGGGGCGCAACCAGTACAGGATCGAGCCGAACGGCGGGAAGTACCGGTTGTTGAGCGGTCCGAATCCGCAGCCGAGCCCCACCACCTCGAACAGCAGCGTGTAGAGCACGATCTTCTGGAAGACGATCGGCTCCGACCACCAGGCGCCGATGTCGGTGAATCCGTCGATGCCGTCGGTGGTCAGCACGATGAGCCAGCCACCGAGGGCGTAGAGGCAGATCTTGGCGACGTAGAACAGGTGCAGCGCCGCCGGTGTGCCGAAGCCGACCTCGGCCCAGTGCCGGGCCATGGGACGGATGCGCTCGGCCCGCGTGCCCTTGCTCCACTCCGCCATGTCGACCACCGGCAGGTCGGGCTCGAGAAATCCCATCAAGCACGCTCCGATCGCGAACGCCCGGGGCGCATCCGGGCCCCGGAGGTTCCCGATACGGTGACAGGTGAGACAGTTGCTGTCAACGACTTCCTTTGTCGCGCTCGTCCGCGGGGTCGGGCAGGATCGAAGTCATGGAGTCGACCTCGAAAACGCCGCTACCCAGGAGCATCGACGAATTCCGCGTGCTCGCGCAGGCTCGCTTGGCCGCGTTCCCGCGCGTCGAGGTCGCCGATCTGCCCGGTGTGCGCCGCGCGGCGGTGGTGCTCTGCGTGGTGGAGGAGTCCGACGGACCGCTGTCGGTGATCGTCATCAAGCGGGCCTACCGTGGACGCAACGCCGGACAGTGGGGTCTGCCCGGTGGCCGTTTGGAGGAGGGCGAGAGCGCCGAACAAGCCGCCTTACGGGAACTGCGCGAGGAACTGGGCCTGGACGCGACTCCCGATGACCTGCTCGGCGCGCTCGACGACTTCCCGGCGGCATCCGGTTTCACGATCACGCCCCTTGTTCTGGCGCTGACCGGCGCGACGCGGCTACAGCCGGATCCGGACGAGGTCTACTCGGCGCACCTGGTCGATCTGGCCCGGGTCGCCGCAGAGGACACCCCGCGCTGGGTCCGCGCCGAGGACGCGGTGCGGCAAGCGGAATTGCGCGACGACACCGCGCCCGCGGGCGAAGCGGGTCTGCTGCAGATGCGGCTCGGCCCGAAGATGACCATTCACGCACCGACCGGCGCGCTGCTGTGGCAATTCCGCGAAGTCGTCCTGCTCGGCACGGACCCGTCGGCGGCCAGAGTCGCCCACTTCGCGCAGCCGCAGTGGACCCACCGGTAGCACTGCGACGCTCGGTGCGCGCCGCTCTGGCCGGTTTGCTACCTTGAACGTCGTTCAAGTTCTAGGCGGAGGGTTGTCGTGGAGGGTGTCGAGAACTCTCGGGAGCCGAGAGTCGGTGTTTCCGCGCGGGACATGGCGCAGATCGCCGTCTTCGCGGCGCTGATCGCGGCGCTCGGCCTGCCCGGCGCCATCACGGTCGGGTTCAGCGGCGTGCCGATCACGGTGCAGACCCTCGGCGTGATCCTGGCCGGTGCGGTGCTCGGAGCGCGTAAGGGCACGGCCGCGGTGCTGGTGTTCCTGGCGCTCACGATGCTCGGCCTGCCGTTGCTGTCCGGCGGGCGTACCGGTCTGACCGCGCTGGCAGGCCCCAGTGCCGGCTATCTGATCGGCTGGATTCCCGCGGCGTTGTTCATCGGACTGGGCACGGCCCGCATCCTGCCGAAATACCCGGTCGTGCTCGGTCTGCTGATCAACGCCGTCGGCGGCCTGCTGGTCATCTATCTCTTCGGCACCGCGGGCCTGCTGCTGCGCACCGATCTCGGCGTGCGGGCCGCTGTCACCGCCAATTTCGCGTTCATCCCCGGCGACCTGCTCAAAGTCGTCGTCGCGACCGTGGTGGCCAAAGGGGTGCATCGCGCGTATCCCGGTGTGATCCGTGCGTAGTCCCGAACTCGGCGGAGCGGGCGACGCGCCTGCCGTCGACTTCGGCGGCCGCCGCTTCACCTACCGGGAACTCGACCGTGCGATCGAGCGCTGGATCGCCCGCGACCCGGACGCGGCGGTCTACGACGCGTCGGACCTCCCCGTTGCGGACGCGCTGATCTGTGTCTGCGCAGCTGCCCGCCGCGGCATCCCGGTCTTCGTCGAGAATCCCGCCGCGCGACCGCACCGTGCCGATCTTCCGCCGGCGGCGTTCCTGCTGGTGGCGACGTCGGGCTCGACCGGACACCCGCGGCCGCTGGCGCGGACGGCCGCCTCCTGGTACGACAGTTTCCCCGCGTTCACCCGGATCACCGGCGTCCGACCGGACGACCGCGTCTTGCTCACCGGACCGCTGCACGCCACCATGCATCTGTTCGGTGCGCTGCACGCGCTGTGGCGCGGCGCGTGCGTCACCGATGACCGGGCGCGGGCCACGGTGGTGCACGCGGTTCCCGCGGTACTGCGTGACGTGGTGGCCGGCTGCCCGCGCCTGCGCACCGCGATCGTCGCGGGCATCGCGCTCGACGACGGTGCGCTGGCGACGGCCGGTCACCTGCAGGTCGTCGAGTACTACGGCTCCTCGGAGGTCTCGCTGGTGGCGGCGCGGCGTGTTCCCGAGCCGATGCGGCTGCTCGACGGGGTCGAGGCCGAGGTGCGCGACGGACTGCTCTACGTCCGCACGCCCTACCGGGTCCTCGGCGCGCCGGACTGGTTCGGCGTCGGCGACCTCGCCGAGCTGGGTGACGACCGTGAGCTGACCGTGCTGGGCAGGGGTGACTGCGCGATCAACGTCGGCGGCACCGTGGTGGTCGCCGAGGAGGTGGAGCGGGTCCTGGAATCGCTCGACGGCATCGCCGCGGTGGCGGTGATCGGCTCGCCGCATGCGGTGTTCGGTGAAACCGTCACGGCCGCGGTGCAATTGGACGGCCGAGCCGGGCTCGACGAGGTGCGGTCGCGAGCGCGTCGCGTTCTGGCGAAAGAGGCGATGCCCCGCCGGTGGGTGCCGCTGCCCGCACTGCCGCGCACCGCCGCGGGGAAGGTGGCCAGGGGCGAGCTGAAAGACTTGCTGGCATGAGCCCGGTCCCCGTTCTGGTAGCGCCGCGCCGCACGCCGATCGGCAACGCAGGCCACGGATTGTCCGACCTGACCATCACCGACCTGGCCGCTCCCGTGCTGCGCGACGTGCTGGCGTCCGTGCGCGCGGCCGGCATCGACGCCGAAGTCGACGACGTGGTGCTCGGCAACTGCCTCGGCCCCGGCGGTAATCCCGCCCGGGTCGCCGCCCTGCGCGCGGGGTTGGGTGCGCAGGTTCCCGGCGTCACCGTCGACCGGCAGTGCGGTTCCGGCCTCGACGCGGTGATGCAGGCGGCCTTGCGGGTGCGCAGCGGCGCGGAGGAACTCATCCTGGCCGGCGGGGTCGAATCGGCCAGCACCGCCCCGTGGCGTTTCTGGCCGCCCGTGGCGGACGCCGAGCCGGTGCGCTACACCCGCGCCCCCTTCGCGCCACCGGGATTCCCCGATCCCGACATGGGCGTGGCCGCCGACGATCTCGCCCGAGCGCGCGGCATCAGCCGGGAACGGCAGGACGCCTACGCGGCCCGCTCCCACGCACTCGCCGCGGCGGCCGATTTCTCCGCGGAGATCGTGCCGGTCGGCGGCGTGCACCGCGACGAACGCATTCGAGCGGGCATGACCACCGCCCGGCTCGCGCGCCTGCGCCCCAGCTTCGGTGCCGACGGCACCGCCACCGCGGGCAATTCCTGCGGCATCTCCGACGGGGCTGCGGCCATGGCGGTGACCACCGAGGCGATGGCGGCCGGGCTGCCCGCCTTGCGGATCCTCGGCTGCGCGGTGGCCGGATCCGACCCGGCGCTACCGGGTCTCGGTCCGGTACCCGCGATCCGGAAACTGTTGCGGCGCACCGGCTTCGGCGTGGCGGACCTCGGTGTCGTCGAGATCACCGAAGCGTTCGCGTCGGTGGTTCTCGCGGTGGCCGACGAGCTCGGCCTCGACGAGTCCACGATCTGCCCGCAGGGCGGCGCCATCGCGATGGGACATCCGTGGGGTGCGTCCGGGGCCATCCTGCTGGTGCGCCTGGCGAGTCGGATGCTGTGCGCGGACGGCCCGGCGCTCGGACTGGCGGCCTGCGCCATCGGCGGCGGGCAGGGGATCGCCGTGCTGGTGGAGCGAGTGTCGTGAGCGAGATCGTCTTCGACTCGGTGAGTCACCGCTTCGGTGAGCGGAAGGTGTTGCGCGAGATAGATCTGCGGATCACCGAGCGCCGCGTGGGCGTCATCGGATCCAACGGCTCCGGCAAATCGACGCTGGCGCGCATGATCAACGGCTTGCTGGCGCCGAGTTCCGGCACGGTCACGGTGGACGGCGTCGACGCCGCCCGCAAGGGCGCGCAGGTGCGCAGGAAGGTGGGGTTCGTCTTCACCGACCCCGACACCCAGATCGTGATGCCGACGGTGGCCGAGGATCTCGCGTTCTCGCTGCGGCGGTCGGGGCTGCGCAAGCAGGAGATCGCGGCGCGGGTCCAGGAGGTCCTGGAGCGTTTCGGGCTGGCGGGCCACGCCGAGCACCCGGCACATCTGTTGTCCGGCGGCCAGAAACAGTTGCTCGCCATCGGCGCGGTCCTGATCCGGCGGCCGGAGGTGATCGTCGCCGACGAGCCGACCACCCTGCTGGATCTGCGGAACGCGAGGGTCGTCGCCGAGGCGCTGGACGCGGTGGATCAGCAGGTGATCGTCGTGACGCATCAGCTGTCGCTGCTGGAGAGCTTCGAACGGGTCATCGTGATCGACGACGGGGCGGTGGTGTTCGACGGAACGCCCGGCGACGCCGTCACGGCATACCGGGCGTCGGTCGAATGATCGGCCTCTACCTCGCGGGCGATTCCCCGCTGCACCGGATACCCGCCGGGGTGAAACTGGCGCTGCTGCTGGTGTCGATCGTGGCGACCGCGGTGTTCGTGCGCACGCCGGCACAGGTGCTGGCCGTCGGGGTGGTGGTGGCTGGACTGTTCGCGGTGGCCGGGATCCCGTGGCGGGTCGCGGTGGCCCAGCTGCGTCCGCTGGTGTGGATGCTGGTGTTCATCGCCGTGTTCCAGGTGCTGATCACCTCGCCCGCGCGTGCCGCGGTGGTGTGCGGCGTGCTGGTGGTGTCGGTGGCGCTGGCGGCGCTGTTCACCCTCACCACCCGGGTGACCGACATGCTCGACGCGGTCACCCGGTGGCTCGGTCCGCTGCGCCGGGTGGGTGTCGATCCCGAGCGGATCGGCCTGCTGCTGGCGCTGGCCATCCGGTGTGTCCCGTTGCTGGCGGGGATCGTGCGCGACGTCGCCGAGGCCAGGCGCGCCCGCGGGCTGCAATGGTCGATGACGGCGCTGGTCACGCCGGTGCTGGTGCGCGCGCTGCGCACGGCCGACGCGATGGGCGACGCCCTCGCCGCGCGAGGAGTGGACGATGACTGAACTGCTCGCCGCGCGGATCGCGCGGCGGGCCGCGGCGAATCCCACGGCTGTCGCGGTCATCTCGAAACGCGAGCGGGTCGATTACGAGCGGTTCTGGTCGAAGGTCCTGCGCACCGCCGCGGGACTGGAGGGCATGCATCGGGTAGCGGTGCTTCCCACGTCCGATGTCGAATCCCTGGTGGCGGTGACCGCGGCGATGCACGCCGGGGTGAGTGTGGTCCTGCTGCATCGGCATCTGCTGCCCGATCAGCTGAGCCGGGTGCTCGCGCTGGCCGGGCCGGGCGCCGTCGTGGCCGCGCCGCACCAGCACCGCCGGTTGCGGCGGCTGGGTTTCGACGGCGTGGTGCGGACCGCCGCCGCACTGGAATCCGAGGGCGCGGTGGCCGGGGCGCACCCGGGCGCGGAACTGTTGGTGGGGATCACCTCCGGCACCACCGGCGAGCCGAAGCTGTTCGTGCGCGATCAGCTGTCGTGGGCCGCCACGCTGGATCGTTCCGACCACACGTTCGACATCGGTGCGGGTGACCGGGTTTCGGTGCCCGGCGTGCTGGACCACACGCATTTCCTCTACGGCGCGCTGCACGCCTTGACCCGCGGCGCGACGGTCGATCTGCGACCTGTTACCGACGCGCTGACCGCCGGTGCGACGCAGTTGTATTCGGTGCCGACGATCGCGTGGGACGTGGTACGGGCGGGAATCGGCCCGGTCGGCGGCGTGCGGGAAGTGCTGTCCTCGGCGGCCCGGTGGCCACGCGCGGGGCGGCAGGCGTTGCGTGAAGTCCTGCCGAACGCCTCGCTCGTGCACTTCTACGGTGCCTCCGAACTGAGCTTCGTGTCCTTCGATCGCGGGCTCGGCAGCGCCGACGAGAAATCGGCGGGCGAACTGTTCCGCGGTGTCGAGGCCAGCATCCGCGACGGCCTGGTGTACGTGCGCAGCGACATGCTGTTCGACGGCTACCTCACCGCGGACGGCGTGGCGGGCGGTCCCATCGACGGCTGGATGACGGTCGGCGACCGGGGCGAGGTCATCGGCGACCGCCTGCGACTTTTCGGCCGGGACAGCGAGATGCTGATCCGGGCGGGTCTCAACGTCGAACCGGCCGCCGTCGAAGCGGCGCTCACGGCGATACCGGGTGTCGCCGAAGCCGCCTGCGTCGGCGTGCCCGACCCGCGCATGGGGGAGGCGCCAGCGGCGGCGATCGTGGTCGGCGCCGGCGCACCGGCCGCCGACGAGATCTGGCGGCGGCTGCGCGCGACCTTGCCGAGTCCGAGTATGCCGGTGCGGGTGCTGGTCGTGGACCGGCTGCCGCGCACGCCGCGGGGCAAACTCGATCGCGCGGCGCTGGCCTCGACGCTGGCCGCGCACCACGGTGGCGATCATCCCGAGGCCGATCGCTGACCAGGGCGGGCCGATGATCGGCGCGGCGGTTGATTCACCCCCGGGCCGACTCGCTCGATTCCGCCGCCGAGGACGCACCGAACCACGTGGCGTAGAACAGGATCGACAACGCACCGAGCGCGCCGAGGATCACGATCCCGAACGGGATCGGGTGCGTCGCCATCGGCACGGCGAGGAAGCGGATGCACAGCAGCACCCCGGCGCAGACGGCGACACCCATGGCCACGAGTCGCGCGCGCCCACGGTCCCAGCCCCGATCCGGATCGCGCAGCGCGGATTCCACCGTCAGGCACAATGCCGCGCCGACGACCAGATCGACGCCATAATGCGCGCCGAGCCCGAGCGTCGCGACGAGTGTGCACACCAGCCAGAACGCCCCGCCCCAGCGCAACCACAGCGGGCCGCGCCTGGAGTGGATGAACAGCGACAGCGCCCAGGCGGTGTGCAGCGACGGCATGCAGTTGCGCGGGGTGATGCCGTCGAAGCGCAGCGCATCGATCGAGGACGGCACCGCGGGTACGACATCCGGCCAGACGTCGGCGATCTGGAAGCCGAGCCCCTGCGGTCCGTAGGCGAGCACCGGACCCACCACAGGGAAGGCCACGTACCAGATGGGTCCGACCACGCCGAGGGTCAGGAAGGTGCGCACCAGGTAGTGCCGTGGCCAGCCGCCGGTCGTCACGTCGCGCAACTGCCAGGCCGCGACCAGCACGGCCGCCAGCGGAAGCTCGAAATACACCCAGCGCACCACGCCCGTCGCCACCGGTCCTGCCACCTCGAGCGCGTGGCCGACCAGCCACGACGGGCTGGCGAGGGCGCGGTCGGCGGCCTGCACGTATGGATCGAGGACCAGCGGGCAGGCCCACGCGGTGATGTCCAGCCAGATCTCGCTGATCTTCGTCGCCGCTACCAGCAGCGCGCCGAAGGCGATGGTGCGCAACGCCGTGTGGCGGCGCTGCCCGTCCCACCGCACGAACGCGACCACCGCCAGTGCGGTGAGCACGATGGTCGGACCGTTGCCGACGGTGAACGGACGTCCTTCGACCGCCCTGATCACGACGAACAGCAGGTCCACGGCGACGGCCGCGGCGACGGCGCCGACGCGAGCGCGCGCCGTGATCCCGACCAGGGCCAGCAGGAACCCCGCCCACGGTGTGGTCGCCGACTTCGGCGTTCCGGCATAGTCACGCGCCAGGCTGGTCAGCGGTCCCAGCGCACCGATGTGCGCGGCCATGACTTCACCGCCGACGAGTGCGAGCGCGATGACCGCGACACCGCACCACACGACCACCGGCCGGAACCGACGCTCGCGGAGCTCTTCGATACCCACTCGCTCGCCCGGTGGGGTCAAGCTCCCCTGCACGTCGTTCACAAGCACCGGGACATCGTAAACGCGACATTAACGGCATATGGACGGGGAGATCCCCTGCGGGCCGCGCGATGCCGACTCGTTCGATCCGGTTGGCGTGGATGTCGAGTCCGTCGTCCACGCGGCAACGCCGACCGCAGCCGTTGGGTAGCGACCAGCTACGGTGTCGTCGCGTCACCCAGCGGGGCGTGGCGCGGCCACGGACGAATCCGCTCCAGTTGCGCGGCGACCGCAAGCAACGTCGTTTCGCCGCCGGGCGCCGCGGCGAACTGCACACCGATGGGCAGTCCGATGTCCGACAGCCCGGCGGGAACGGATATCGCCGGGTAGCGAACCGTGTTGAACGGCGGCGTGAACGGGATGAAGCGCGGCACGTCGAGCAGGGTGCGCAGAAAGCCTTTTCCGGCGAAGGCCCCGACCGGCACCGGCGGGGTAGCCAGGGTGGGGGTGAGCAGCAGGTCGTGTTCGGTGAACCACGCGGCGAATCGTTCGGACTGCCGTGCCGGGGGAGCGTCGGGCACGCGGCGCACCCGGCCGATCACCCGTCCTGCCCGGGCTACCTTGCGGGTCAGTGGTTCCAGCAGGTCGGCGCTGAGGTCGGTGGTGTCCTCGGCGACGCCGGCGAAGTAGCGGGCGAGGAAGCCGAGCGCGTCCTGCGGCCGCCACGGCGGCGCCACCTCGGTGACGGTGTGCCCCGCAGCGCGCAGCGCTTCGGCCGTCGCCAGCACGGTCGCGCGCACCTGCGGGTCGACGGACGCGCCGAGCACCGGTGGCTCGGTGGTCATGCCGATCCGCAGGGGCCGCTCGGGTGCGGCGGGTGCCGGATACCGCTCGCCGGTGAGCACACCGAGGAGCAAGGCCGCGTCGGACACCGTGGTGGCCAGTGGTCCGAACGTCGATATGCCGAGCCAGTTGGAGCCGAGTTCGGGCGGGCGCGCGATCACGCCGTCCCCGGGCTTGAGGCCGACGAGCCCGCAGCACGACGACGGGATGCGGATCGAGCCGCCGCCATCGGAACCGATTGCCAGCGCGGCCATCCCGGCGGCGACCGCCGCGGCGCCGCCACCGGTGGAACCGCCCGGCGTGTGCGTGAGGCGCCACGGGTTGCGGGTGATGCCGTGCGCGGCGCTCTCGGTGACCGGCCACTGGCACAGCTCGGGCACATTGGTCTTGCCGATCAGCAGCGCGCCCGCGGCGCGCAACCTGCGGACCAGCTCGGTGTCGGACTCGGCCGCGGTCTGCCGCGCCGCGCGTGACCCGTGGCCGGTCACGCACCCGGCGAGGTCGAGATTGTCCTTCACCGCCACCGGAACTCCGGCCAGCGGGAGGTCGGCGAGATCGCCCCGGGTGGCCAGCGCGCGGGCTTCGCGGCGGACCTGCTCGTGGCGCACGATCCGGAAGGCGTTGATCCGCGCGTCCAGCGCCGCGATGCGCGCCAAGTGCTCCTCGGCCACCTCGAGCGGGGACACCGTCCGGCTGCGCACCCCCGCCGCGATCTCCCCGGCCGACGCGCCTGCCCATGTCATCGCAACCTCCTCGGTACCTCCGGTCGCGACGATCGGGGCTGTGCCGACACCGGCCTTCGGAACTGGTGGCTCACGGTAATCGCCGAGGCGTGACGCCACAACGATCAGCGTGTTGCCGCTCGAGGGGAGCGCTGCGGCGGGGGATCAGGTGGTGCGATACGTGCGGGCGACCAGTGCCGAGCGCAGGTACCACAGGCCCGACGGCTGGGACGGGTCGAATCCGGTGAGCTGACCGATCCGCTTGAGCCGGTAGTCGACGGTGTTGGTGTGCACGTGCAGCACGCGTGCCGTGCGCTGCCGGTTGAGATTGTTGGCGATGTGCCGTTGCAGCGTCTCCAGCAGTTCCGGGTGCGCGTCCAGCGGATCCAGCAGCGAGCCGAGGTACTCGCGGCCGGGCCCCGGTCTGGTCAGCTGGTATTCCAGTGCCAGCTCGTCGAACCGGTAGAGCCCGGCCACCGCCTCCAATCGCTGCACCATGTCCAGCAGTTCGTGCGCCTGATCGGCGGCGGTGGGAATCTTCTCGGGAGTGGCCTCCACCATGGTCGCGGTGACGCCCACCTGCGCGGCGTGCGACAGCTGGGTGACCAGGGCGTCGAGCTGCTCGTTGTCCAGATGCCCGGACGGGATGAGCACCGTGCCGCCGTCCACGCTCAGCAGCGACAGCGCGGCCTCGCCGCAGCGCGTGGCCAGCTCGGCCTGCACCCTGCGCAGTTTCCTGCGGGCGACGACCTTGCCGTCCACCATCGGGTTGCGTTCTTCGCGGTGCGGCGGGATCGCCACGGCCAGAACGGCATACGACGGCGCGATGGCGATGCCGCATTCGCGCGCCATGGTCGAGGTGCTGTGCCCGCCGAGCAGCGCGGAGGTCAGCGTGTGCACGGCGGTGTGGTGCTCGCTGACCACCGCGCGCAGTTCGCGGACGTAGGCCATGGAGACGGCCGAGTTGATCATGTCGAGCATCTCCACGACCATCTTGGCGCCGTCGACGAGGTCGTCGTAGTCCTTCATGGTCGCGTCGGACACCACCAGTTCCAGGCCCATCTTGAAGCCTTCGTGGATCGAGTGGTGGATGGTGTCGATGGGCACCCCCTCGCGCGCCCATCCCGCGGCGGCGTCGCCGAGGCGCTGGAGTTTCTCCGGGAGGTCCTTGCCGTCGAGCATGCTCACTGCCAGCTCCAGGCAGACCCGGGTGATGGTGGTGACGTCGCCCGCGATCGCGTCACCCGGTAGCGTTCCGCACGGGATGACATTCTCGACGAAGTGGCCGACCATCTGACGCGATAGCCCGCGCACGTCCTTCAGCGGCGACGACATCGGCTTTCCCGACAGGGTCAGACTCGGCCGGGCCGAACTGTCGACGGACATTGGCGACTCCCTTCCGCCCACGATTGCTGTGCAGCGCATTCACACTAATCGGTCGATCTGCTCTGCGGACCCGATCGACGGGTTCTGTGAGAGCAGGTGAGACGGTTCGACGGGGAGTTGTTATCGGTCACAGCAGCTGGACAGGCGACCGATTTTCCATGGCGGACGGCCGGCTTCGAGCACGGGACCCCGGGCTCGGCGCCGTATGCCGGGGGGCGGCGGGTTCGGTCGTTGCCGCGAGTCGCGGCCGACATGCCGGTAGGATCACCCGCGCCGGTCATGGCCATGCAACCAGGGTCTTGTCCGGCACGTGTCGTGTCCTGGATGGTGTGCAGTGCCCATCCGCCGCGCACGCCACGGCGGAAAGGCAGTGATGACGCAACGATAGGGGCAGGGCGATGACACCGGCTCTGAGATGTCTTGTCTGGGAACTGGACAACACCTTGTGGGACGGAGTCGTGTGCGACGCGACCGTCGGTGCGTTGCGGCCCGCCGCGCTGCGCACCCTGCGCGTGCTCAGTGAACGGGGCATCTGGCATGCCGTGGCCAGCCGCGGCGAACGCGAGTGGACCCTGGACAAGCTGTACCGCTACGGCGTCTACGAGATGTTCTCGGCCGTCGAGATCGGATGGGGACCCAAATCCTCCGCGATCCTGCGGATCGCGCGCACGCTCGGTCTCGGCTTGGACGCCGTCGGTTTCATCGATCACGAGCCGGTGGAGCGCGCCGAGGTGGCCCGTGCGCTGCCCGTCGTGCGATGTTATGCCGCCAGAAACGCCGACGTCCTGCCGGTGCTGCCCGAATTCCGCCCCGTGCTGCGCACCGGGCCCGCTCCCACGCCGCCGCTCGGATTCGCCCGGGTGCCCGCGCGCTGAGCGACCGCGTAATGTACACGGGGGCAAGATGTTCCGGCTTGTGGGCCACGTGTCGCGGCGAGAACTTCCCAGTGACGCGAGGACCGTCGACGAGCCGTATCGTGGTGATGGGCAGTACGGTATCGGGTGGATTCGGCGGCGATAGGTTGTCACCATGAAGTGCTACGGCGTGACCGCCAACGATGCCCCATCGTGGACCGCGATCGCCAACAGCTTCGTTCCGATGGACTACCGGTACGGCGATCCGGAACGGTGGTATTCGGGCCTGACGGTTCAGGAGTCGGCCGCCTACCGATTGCTGCGCTGGGAGCAGCGCGGGACCAGTACCTCCTACCGCACCCGGACGAACATCCGGCACGGTCCGTGCGACGACTTCTACTGGGTGGTCATCCCCGAACAGGGCGTGTACTCGGTGCGCTATCGCGGCGAGGAGACGAAGGCGAGTCCGCACCAGGCCGCGGTGACCGCCCTCGACGACCTGTGCCAGATCCACATCCCGCTGTTGTCCGCCTACGCGATCCAGCTGCCGAGAGCCGAACTCGACCATCGGGCGGGACCGCTCGCCGAGCGCGGCATGACGATCGACTTGAACTCCGGACTCGGCCGCATCACCCAGGCGATGATCCGCAGCACCCACACCGAGCAGGCGAACCTGTCCGATCACGAGTTCAACGCCGTTTGTGACCGGATCGCCGAATTGCTGAGCCTGATCTCGCTCGGCGAAACCCATCCGCAGCGTAGTCATCACGCTCAGGTCGTCGCGCAGATCCGGCAGTACGTGCGAGCGAACGTCGGCCGCAGCGACGTGCGCCTGCCCGCGGTGGCGCACGCGCTGGGCTGGTCACCGCGACAGTTGCGCTCGGTGTTGCATCAGGCCGGCACCACCTACCGCGACGTGCGGCGGGAGGAGGCCCTGCGCGCCGCGCGCGATCTGCTGGAGGATCCCGCGCAGTCCGATCCCATCCGCGAGCTGGCGATCCGCGCCGGATTCACCCCGGCGTGGTTCTCCGCGGCGTTCAAGGCCCGTTTCGGCGAGACGCCGCGCGAATTCCGGCGGCGCAGAGCGGCGGAGCGCGCCGAGCAGCCGGTGCCGTGAAACGATCGGGGTCGAAATCACCGGTGCAGCAGGCTGATCGGGAGCTCGCGTAGCCGGGACGGATCGGCGATCACCCGGTATCCGGCCACCCGGTCGCCGCGCACCGTGACGGTGAGCGCCAGCAGCAGCCTGCCGTGCGGAGCGACGACGATACCTGCGTGACCGTCCACCAGCGCGAGCGCCGCCACCTGCGAGCGCCGCCGCAGCAACACGGTCTCCGCGGCCACCGAGGCCGCACCGCGCACGGTCGTGGCCACTCCGGCCGGGAGCGCGGCGGCGTCGGCCGTGCGGACCACGTCGGGCGCGAGGACTGTCAGCAGCCCGTCGAGGTCCCCGCCGCGCGCCGCGCGCAGAAACGCCTCGACGACATGTCGCTGTGCGGTGCGTTCCGGGTCGGCCGTGACGTCCACGCCCCGCACGCGCTGCCGGGCGCGACTGGCCAGCTTCTTGGTGGTCGGCGTGGTGCGGCCGACGATCGGCGCGATCTCGTCGAACGGCACCGCGAACAGGTCGTGCAGGACGAACGCGACCCGCTCGTCGGGTCCGAGCCGGTCCAGCACCACCAGCAGCGCCCGGCCTACGGACTCGATCAGGACCGCTTCACCCTCCGGTTCGTTCTCCTCGGCGCCCCTGTCGAGCGACGGGTGGTCCAGCGGTTCCTCGCGCCGCGCCGCCCTGGCGCGCAGCATGTCCAGGCAGATCCGGGACACGACGGTGGTGAGCCAGCCCGGGAGGTTGCGCACGTCATCGACGTCGTGACGGGCCAGCCGCAGCCAGGTCTCCTGCACCGCGTCGTCGGCCTCGCTCGGTGAACCGAGCATGCGGTAGGCGACCGCGTGCAGGTGGCCGCGCTGGGCTTCGAAATCCCCTGCCAAGCCGTCTTCGGTGGGCATCGGTCACCTTTCCGCTCCGCGGTCCGTCATCGAGATGACGGATCGGACAGCTCATCGGTGACCGGCGTCCGGACCGGGCGCGGCACCTGAGGAAAGGGTATTGCCATGGACATCGCCTATGTCGTCGCCACGGTGCTCGCCGCCGCGGCCGCCTTGCTCGCGGCGGGGATCGATGTGCTTCGCGCCGAGTGGGTGCGGGCGAATATGCGCGCCTACGGAGTGCCGGAATCGTGGCTGACACCGTTGGCTGTGGTCAAGGCGATCGGTGGGGCCGGCCTGCTGACCGGTCTGGCGATTCCACCGATCGGCGTGGCCGCGGCGGCCGGGCTGGTTCTCTACTTCGTCGGCGCGGTGCTGACCGTGCTGCGGGCGCGGCGCTACACGCATATCGGGTATCCGCTGCCGTATCTCCTGCTGGCCGCCGCCTCGCTGGGACTGTTCGTCGCGTCGTAGGCGCGCTCCCGGGCCGCACGAGGCGCCGCAGCGGGCGCGGTGGGCGGCGCCGCCGACCCGGTTCACGCCTGGTCGCCCCGGCCGGACTCGCCCCTTGCCTCGCCTGCCGGCGCCGCACGGTGATTCGCCGCGGCGGCGGGCGCGGCACGCGACGGCACCGGTTCATCCTTGGTTGCCCGGCCGGTGCTCGGCGTGGACCGCGACAGGGTCGACCGCGTCGAGCGGCGCGGAACCCGCCGCTACACCGGCCTCTGACGTCGCGCGAACGCTCGAACGGTTCGCCCGGCGGTATCGGCACGCGAGTCGGCGCAGCGGGGCGAGCATTCCGGCGCGCCGCGCAAGGGACGGGATTCGTCCTACCCGGCGAGGATGAACTTGGCCGCCTGTTCGCCGATGAACACCGCAGGCGCGTGCGTGTGCCCGCGGATGATGAGCGGCATCACCGAGGCGTCGGCCACCCGGAGTCCTTGTACGCCACGCACTTCCAGTCGAGGTGTCACGACGCTGGCGGCGTCGGTGCCCATCCGGCAGGTGCCGACCGGGTGGTAGAGCGTGTGCGCGTAGGAGTTGAGCGTCAGCTCGAGCACGGCTTCCGGTTCCGCAGGCGCCTGCGGCGGATAGATCAGCGGGCCGAGGACCGCTTTCATCGACGGTTCGGTGGCGATGGCGGCGCACACGCGCAGCCCGGCCATGATGGCGGCGCGGTCCGCGCCCGCGGCGTCGGACAGATAGCGCGGATCGATCAGAGGCTTGGCGGACGGGTCCGCGCCGGACAGAGCGATCCGTCCGCGGCTCTGTGGGCGCAGCAGCACCGTCGCCAGGATGACGCCGTGTTCGGTCGGGTCCTGGAGTCCTTCGTAATAGAACGGCGCGGGCGCGAAGATCAGCTCCAAGTCGGGGAACTCCAGATCCGCCCTGCTGCGGATGAATCCGTACGCCTCGCCGACGTTGGAGGTGAGCATGCCGCGATGCCGGATCAGGTAGTCCAGCAGTTGGCGTGGCTTCTCCGCGCCGAACAGCGAATCCCCCGCGACGCCGTAGCCGATGCCCGCGACGAGATGGTCCTGCAGGTTCGCGCCCACCTCCGGTGCGTGGTGGCGCACCTCGATGCCGTGGCGGGCCAGTTCGTCCCGGTCGCCGATGCCGGAGAGCATGAGCAGTTGCGGGCTGTTGATCGCGCCGCCGCACAGCACGACCTCGCGCCGCGCGGTCACCGTGTGGGTGGCGCCGCCGTGACGGTATTCCACTCCGATGGCGCGGGTGCCGTCGAACAGCACCCGGGTGGCCAGCGCTTCGCTGCGCACCGTGAGATTCGGACGACGCAGCGCGGGCCGCAGATAGGCGTCGGCGGTGCTCCAGCGGCGACCCGCGCGCTGGGTGACCATGGTCTCGGTGAACCCGTCCGGCTGCGGCCGGTTGGGCGGCTCGACCTGGTAACCCGCCTCCTGCACCGCGGCCAGATAGGCGGCGGTGAGGCCGCGCGGGCTGCGCTGACGGGAGATGTGCAGCGGACCTTCGGTGCCTTCGTCGGGATACTGGGCGTTCTCCACGCGTTCGATGCGCCGGAACTGCTCGACCGCCGCGGCGAAGCCCCATTCCGCACCCGCCAGCAGCGCCCATTCGTCGTAGTCGGCGCGGAAGCCGCGCACCCACATCATGGCGTTCATCGACGACGAACCGCCGAACATCTTGCCACGCGGCCAGTAGATCTCGCGGTTCTTCAACTCCGGCTGGGGCTGGGTGAGGTAGTCCCAGTCCACCTCGGAGCGGAACAGCTTCGCGAACCCGGCGGGTATGTGCGCGAACTTGTTCTTGTCCGGCGGGCCCGCTTCCAGCAGCGCCACCGTGGTGCCCGGATCGGCGCTGAGCCGATTGGCCACCACCGCGCCCGCCGATCCCGAGCCGACGACGACGTAGTCCGCGGAAAGCTCACCAGGTTGCACTTTTCCCACTCCGATCTGCACCGACTACGGAAAAGATACGAGCAAGGACGCGCCTCGCGGCCCGGTTTCGGGTAACCGGCTCGAACTCGTCCGGCATTGTCCCCGCTACCGCAGGATCAACAGCGCGGAAGCCTCGATCCGGTCGGCGATCTGGGAGTAGGACCCATAGCCCATGCCCGCGCGCACCAGCGCGCCCGCGTAGAGCAGTTCCAGCGACTCGACCACGTCCGGATCCGGGTCCGGACCCAGAGCGCGGATTATGCGCTTGCGGATCTCGGCGCCGATGCGCCCGCGCAGATGCTCCACGTCGGGGTCGCGGCCGAGCAGCGCGCTGGTGACCGCGCCCGACAGCTCCTGTTCGTCGGCCACCAGCATCGCGATGTTGCGCAGTTCGGCGACCACCCGCACGGTCGGGTCGGGATCCTCGCTGACCGGCGACGGCGAGGCGACCAGCCGCCGCCAGAAGATCTCCGCGACCAGATGCTCCTTGGAGGAGAAGTAGGTGTACGCCGTGGCCGTCCCGACCCCGGCAGCCGCGGCGACCATCCGGATGGTCATGCCGGCGAACCCTTCCCGCGCGAGCACTTCCACCGCCGCGCGGGTCAGCTTGTCGACGGTGTCGGCCTGTTTGCCGGAGAGCCTGCGGCGGGTCGCCTCGAGGATGACGGAATCGGGTTCGGACATGTGTCTGGATCCTACTAGGCGGATTGGAACGGTTCAGTTCTTGGCCGCCGCGATGCCGGCCCTGCGCCCGTAGAAGCTGCCGTCGCCCAGCGACGCGCCGCTGACGTAACCGCCCGCGCACAGACCCGAGGTGCAGCGGCCCGCCGCGAAAAGCCCCTGGATCGGCTCCCCGGAGACGTGCAGCACCCGGGAATCGAGGTCGGTGCGCAGGCCGCCGAGGGTGAAACCGGCCGTGAAGCCGCGCATGTCGAACGCGGCCACCGGTCCGCGCAGCGGGCGCACCCACTCCGGCTTCTTGCCCAGCAGCGGATCCGCGCCGTCGGCGGCGTGCAGGTTGTAGCAGTCCACGGTGGCCTGCAACGCCTGGCCGGGCAGACCCATCTCGGCTTCCAGCTCGGCGATCGTCTCCGCCACCCAGGTCGGGGGCTGGCGGAAGAACGGGGTGGAGGTCTCGGTGGTCAGCGCTTCCTCGTAGGACGCCTCGTCGATCACCAGGTAGGCCTGGTTGTCCTGCTGGATCAGCGTCGCCTGGCCGATCCGGCCGGGATAGGTGTCCTCCGGGATGTAGCGCTGGCCGCGCCCGTTGACCAGGATGCCGCGCGCCAGCACCTGCGGATCCCCGAAGAAGGCCACCTCGGTCGCGTCCATGTGCGCCAGTTCCGCGCCGAGCGCCTGCGCCAGCCGGATGCCGATGCCGTCGTGCTCCTCGATCGCCGCGGCGGGCCTGCCGATCAGGCGCGGAGCGTAGCCTTCGATCATCTCCTTCTGGTAGGCGAAGCTGCCGGTGGCCAGCACGACGCCGCGTTCGGCGCGCACGGCGACCTGCTTGCCGTAGCGACGGGCGAGCACGCCGACCACGCGATCGTCGTCGTCGACGATCAGCCGCGCGATCCGCATGTCGTACTCCGCGCGGACGCCGAGCGCTTCGGCGGTGTCGGCGAGCGGCTTCATGAGCATGTAGCCGCCGCCCTTCTCCCCGGTGCGCTTGTCGGCCATCTGCGGAACATGGCCGCGCGGAGCGGGTCTCGCGATCGTATTGAAGGGAGCGGCGTTCTCGCCGCCGGAGTACATCAGCCCCTCGTCGTGCGGCGGCTCCCATCCCGGTTCGCCCCAGAACGCCTCGCGGAACGGCACGCCGCAGGACACCAGCCAGGTGAAGTGCTCGACGCTGCCGCGGCAGTAGTCGGCGATCTTCGCCTTGTCCACGCCAGGACCCAGCGCCGCGAGCAGGAAGGTCTCCATGTTCTCCGGGGTGTCCTCGAAACCGAGCGCTTGTTGCAGCGGTGTGCCGCCGCCTAGGTAGATGAATCCGCCGGCCAGGGCGGCGGCGCCTCCCCAGCCGCCGGTGCGCTCGAGGACCAGCACGTCCGCGCCGGCGCGGGCGGCCTCGATGGCGGCGCTGACGCCCGCGATGCCGTATCCGGCGATGACGACGTCGGCGCGCAGGTCCCAGTGCTCGACTCGGCTCGCGCGCAGGGGGCGGATGGTGGTGGCGTCGGACATGATCAACGGATCCTTCACTGTTCGGCGGGCGCGGACTGCGCGCGGGCGGCCTTCTTCTGCTGCGCCACGATCGTGCCCACCAGGATGTCGAGTTTGGTGCCGTTCGGCCATCCCACGTAGTGACACAGGAACACCGCGATCTCGTGCAGCTGGTCTTCGGTGAGTTCGCCGTTGCGCAGCGCGGCCCCGATCTGGATGCCCGCGGTGTCGATCGCGCCCTGCGCGGCCAGCGCGCCGAGCAGCAGCAGCCTGCGGTCGCGGATGGTGAGGCCCGGCCGCGACCAGATGTCGGCGAAGAGGTGGTCGGCGGTGACGGCGAAGTGCGCGCCGGGATACTCCTGGAACTCCGTGCCGTAGACCTCGGCCATCTTGGCCAGTCCGCGCTGCCGCACGGAGTCGCCGGAACCGTTGTCGCTCATGAGGATTGCCTTTCCGATGCGAGGGTGCCCGGCCCGACGCCGAGTCCGGGGCCGAGCCGGTCGAGTGCGAGTGCGGCCAGCGGCAGCGCGGCGCCGAGCCGTTCGCCCAGCTCCAGGGCGAGACCCAGATCCTTTTCCCCGAGGTCGCGCACGTGCCGCAGGATCGGCAACCAGAAGTCGCCGTCCTGGATCGGGGCGGTGGTGTCGCGCAGCATGATGGCGCCGGGCCCTCCGGTGACCGCGTCGGAGTGCCGCACCACTTTGCCGAGCGCGGTGAGGTCGAGACCGGCCGCCTCGGCCAGCCGCTGCGCCTCGGTGGCCGCGGTGAAGGAGACGAAGTGCAACAGGTTGCGCGCCAGCTTCATCCGGGTGCCCGCGCCGACCGGCCCCGCGTGCACGATCAGGTCGGCGAAGCAGCCGAACGGTTCGCGCACCTGCTCGAACGCCGCCGCGCTTCCGCCGACCATGACCGCGAGCGCGCCGCGGGTCGCGCCGGGGGCGCCGCCGCTGATCGGCGCGTCCACCAGTTCGATGCCGCGCTCGCCGCAGACCGCGCCCAGTTCTTCGGCGGTGCGGTCGCTGATCGTGGAGTGCACGGCGACCACGGTGCCCGGCGCGGCGGTCCGCAGCAGGCCCTCCGGTCCGGTGATCACCTCGCGCACCTGGGCGTCGTTCACCACGGTGATCGAGATGACGGTGGCTTTCCTGGCCAGTTCGGCGGCGGAGGAGACGGCGTCGGCTCCGGCGGCGAGGAACGGCTCGACCGCTTCGGGCCGCATATCGCACACCGTCAGCCCGCCCGGCCATTCCAGCAGCCGCTCGGCCATCGGCGCGCCCATGTTGCCGAGGCCGAGGAATCCGATGCGGGCGCTCATGATCGCACGATCTGTCCGCCGTCGACGTTGAAGATCTGCCCGGTGACCCAGCTCGCCTCGTCCGACAGCAGATACAGGCAGGCGCCGACGAGGTCCTGCGGGGTGCCCATCCGCTTGAGCGGCAGGCGTTTGACGATGTCGTCGACGATCACCTCCGGGGTGACCGACTTGGTGGCGTCGGTGTCGATCGGGCCCGGCGCGATGGCGTTGACCCGGATGTTCGACCCGCCGAGTTCGAAGGCCAGTTGCTGGGTCAGGCCGTTGATCCCGGTTTTGGCCAGCCCGTAGAAGCTGGAGTACAGCCACGCGGCGGTGGAGGACTGGTTGACGATGGATCCGCTGCGGCGCTCGGACATGTGCGGCCACACCGCGCGGGTCATGACGAGCGCGCCGTCCATGTTCACGCTCATGAACTTCTTGTAGTAATCCCACGGCACGGTCAGCAGCAGGTTCATCTTCATCTCGCCGTAGATGGCGGCATTGTTGACCAGGTGGTCGATGCCGCCGAACTCGGCGACGGTGAAATCGGCCAGCGCGGAGGCGGATTCGGGATCGGACACGTCGACCTGCCCGAACACCGCGGTGCCGCCGTCGGCGACGATCTTCTCGACCACCGCCGCGCCGCCTTCGGCGTTCTTGTCGGCGACGACGACGTTCGCGCCCTCGGCGGCCAGCGCCTGCGCGTAGGCGGCGCCGATGCCCTGCGCGGCGCCGGTGACGATGGCGGATCTTCCCGTGAAACGGGCCATGGAGTTCAGCTCCTCTGTGTTGTCCCGCGGCGGTCAGGCCGCGGTGGCGATGACTTTCGTCTCGAGGTACTCCTCGAAACCGGCGATGCCCATTTCACGGCCGAGGCCGGATTGCTTGTAACCGCCGAACGGGACGTCGGCGGAGTACCAGATGCCGCCGTTGACGCTCAGCGTTCCGGTGCGCACGCCTTCGGTGACGCGCCGGATGCGCTCGGGGTCGCTACCCCACACCGAGCCGGACAGGCCGTAGGGGGAGTCGTTGGCGATGCGGACGGCGTCCTCGTCGCCGTCGTGCGGGATGATCACCAGCACCGGACCGAAGATCTCCTCGCGGGCGACGGTCGAGCTGTTGGGCACGTCCGCGATCAACGTCGGCTGGACGAAGAATCCGCGCTCGCGGGCCGGCCGGCCGCCGCCGACCACGATCCGCCCGCCTTCGGCGCGCGCGATGTCGATATAGCGTTCCACTCTGGCGCGCTGACGTTCGGAGATCAGTGGCCCGCAGACCGTGCGGGGGTCGGCCGGGTCGCCCGGCTTCATCCCGCCGAGCGTGGCGGCCGCCGCCTGCACCGCCTGCTCGTAGGCGGCGCGTGGCACCAGCAGCCGGGTGGACAGCGCGCATCCCTGTCCGGCGTGCACGCACACCGAGAACGCCGCCACCGAGCAGGCCGCCGCGATGTCGGCGTCGTCGAGCACGATGAACGCCGATTTGCCACCCAGTTCGAGGAACGCCTTCTTCAGCGTCGCCGCGGCGCCGGTCATGACGGCGCGGCCGGTGGCGGTGGACCCGGTGAAGCTGATCATGTCGACGCGCGGGTCGGCGGTGAGCCGGGCGCCGAGCGTATGGTCGGCGGAGGTCACGATGTTCACCACGCCGGCGGGGATGTCGGTCTCCTCGGCGATGATCGCACCGACCGCCGCCGCGCACCACGGGGTGTCGGGAGCGGGTTTGAGCACGACGGTGTTCCCCGCGGCAAGGGCGGGGCCGAGTTTGGCGAAGTTGATCTGGTGCGGGAAGTTCCAGGGCGTGATCGCCCCGACCACGCCGATCGGCTCCCTGCGCAGTATCCGGCGGGTTTTGATGCCCATCGGCTCGGCCAGGCCGAGATCGGTTTCCCAGGCGTAGGTTTCGGGCAGCCCTGCCGCGTAGCCGAGGTCGGCGACCGGGCCTTCCAGCTGTGGGCCGCTCGTGAGCATCCGCGGCGCGCCGACCTCGGCGATCGTGATCTCGCGCAGTTCGTCGACGTGGTTTTCCAACGCGGTGCGCAACTGCGCGAGGCAGTGGGCGCGGAAGGCGTGATCGCGCGACCAGTCCGTCTCGTCGAACGCGGTGCGCGCGGCGTCGACGGCCGCGTCGAGATCGGCCGCGTTCGCGTCGGCGGCGAGGCCGAGGACCTCCTCGGTCGCCGGGTTCACCGTCGCGAAGACGCCGTCGGCGCCCTCGACCAGCTTGCCGCCGATCAGCAGGCGGGATCCGTCGGGCGGCAGAAGGCTGCTCATGGCTGACTCCGATACTGTCTGGACACGTGTACGGAATATAGTCTCGCGAAGTGATCGGTGGCAATAACAGGTTCTAACTCTGCCACCCTTGCCGTGAATGCGGAGCGCGATGGCTCGGCTCGCGTCGGCGCTCTCCGTCAGGATGGTCCGAGTCGGAGAGGTAGAACTGCCGTCGGGCGATTGTGGCGATCCGGCATTCGGTGGTAGTGTCCAGACACATGTCCAGCTATCTGTCTTTGCTCGGGTCGCCAGGCGGCGCCGCGTGGCGGAACGTGTTATCGGTTCGGGAGTGCGGGCGATGACGGCCGCGGTGGAGCCGCTGGTGTTCGATCCCTACGACTACTCCTTCCACGAGGATCCGTATCCGACCTATCGGCGGCTGCGGGAAGAAGCGCCGCTGTATCACAACCCGGATCTGGGGTTCTGGGCGTTGTCGCGGCATCCGGATGTGGTGGGGGCGTTCCGCGACAGCGTGCGGCTGTCGAGCGCCAACGGAGTGTCACTGGATCCGGCCGCGTGGGGGCCGCACGCGCACAGAACCATGTCGTTTCTGGCGATGGACGACCCGCGCCACATGCGGATGCGGCGATTGGTGTTCAAGGGATTCACGCCCAAACGCGTCGCGGAGATGGAAGACCGGATCCGGGAGCTGACGCTGTCGTATCTGGAACCCGCGTTGGCCGGCGCCGACTTCGACTGGATCGACGAGGTCGCGGGCAAGTTGCCGATGGACGTGATCTCCGAGTTGATGGGGGTCCCGGCCGAGGACCGGGTGGAGATCCGCCGATTGGCCGATCTGGTGGTCCATCGTGAGGACGGAGTGCTCGACATCCCGATGGCCGCCGTCGAGGCGTCGATCGAACTGCTCGGCTACTACACCGAGATGGTGGCCGAGCGCAGGCGCGCCCCGAAACAGGATCTGACCTCCGCCTTGCTCGACGCCGAGATCGGCGGTGACACGCTCAGCGACGAGGAGATCATCGGTTTCCTGTTCCTGATGGTCGTGGCCGGCAACGAGACCACCACCAAATTGCTCGGCAATGCCCTGTATTGGGGTGCGCGCAACCCGGCGGAGTACGCGAAGGTCGTCGCGGACGGGGACCTGGTCACCGACTGGGTGGAAGAGACCTTGCGCTACGACACCTCCAGCCAGATGATCGCCCGCACCGCGACCGAAGACCTGGCGTATCACGGCGGCGTGATTCCGGCGGGGGCGAAGGTGCTGTTGCTGATCGGTTCGGCCAACCGCGATCCGGCGGTGTTCGACGACGGCGACAGCTTCCGCATCGATCGTGCCGACAAGTCCGGGTTGGCCAGTTTCGGTGCGGGCGTGCATTTCTGCCTGGGTGCGCACCTGGCCCGTCTGGAGGCGACCGTCGCACTCACCGAATTCAGCTCGCGAGTGCGGTCCTACGACGTCCTGGAATCCGGGATCGCGCGCGTGCACTCGTCCAACGTGCGTGGCTTCGCACACCTACCCATCACCGTGGAGACCCGATAATGCCGAGATTCGCCCCCCATCCCGAGCGCAGGCCCGCGCTCGTCTCCGGCGCCTCCTCCGGGATCGGCGCGGCCACCGCCGTCGCCCTGGCCGAACTCGGCCATCCGGTGGCGCTCGGCGCGCGCCGCGTCGAGCAGTGCGCCGAACTGGCGGACAAGATCCGGGCCGACGGCGGCGAAGCGTTCGCCCACCGCCTCGATGTCACCGAGCCGGACTCGGTCGAGGAATTCGTGCGCGCCGCAGAGGACGCGCTCGGTCCCACCGAGATCCTGGTCTCCAGTGCGGGCGATATCGAGTTCGGGCAGGCACACGCGATGGATCCGGAGCGATTCGCCCGCCAGGTGCAGGTTCATCTCGTCGGCGCGCAGCGTCTCGTGCACCGGGTGCTGCCCGGCATGCTGCGCAGGCAGCGCGGCGACGTCGTGCTGATCAGTTCGGACTGTGCCTCCGAACCGCGTCCGCGCACGGGCGCCTACAGCGCCGCCAAGGCGGGGCTGGAAGCGATGGCCGCGCAGATGCGCATGGAACTCGAGGGCAGCGGCGTGCGCCTGTCGCAGGTCCGGCCCGGCCCCACCTTGACCGGCATGGGCATGGACTCCACGCCCGAAGTCGTCGGCCCGGTGCTGGAGGACTGGAAGGCGTGGGGGTTCGCCCGGCATCCGTACATGTTGCGCGCGAGCGACTTGGCCGCGGCGGTGGTCGCGGTGGTGTCCACGCCGCGCGGCTCGCACTTGGTGCTGGTCGAGGTGCAGCCCGAGGCGCCGATCCGGCCCCTGCCGGACGGCGTTGGACCGAACGAGCGATAAGGAGCCGTCATGCGAGTTCTGGCCGATCTGGATCTGTGTCAGGGCCATGCGGTGTGCCAGGACGAGGCGCCGGAGGCGTTCCACGTCCCCAAACGCGGCAAGGTCGAGATCCTGGACGCCGCCGCGCAGCCGCAGGCGCGGGATGAGGTGGAGCGCGCGGTGCGCTACTGCCCGACCCGAGCGTTGTCGATCGTCGCCGACGAGTGAGCGGAATTCGTCCCGGCGGTCCGTAGGCACGGCGAGCCGGGGCGAATACGATGAAGGCAAAACCGGAACGTGTTCTAATTCAGTCCCGCGGCCCGGCCCGGCACCTGCGGCGATGCCCGACGTCATGGAGAAGATCCGATGAGCACAACACACACAGGCAAGGCGGAGAGCGCCCTGCCCGCCAGGATCACCGGTGAACTGCTCGCCCGGCTGACCGGCCTGGTCGCCGCCGACGGTGACGCGGCCGTGTACGAGATGACCGAGGTCTACACCGGCGCGCCCGTCGGCGCGCTTCCGCAGTCCTCCCCGCAAGACGTGCTCACCGCGTGCGCCGCCGCCCGCGCGGCCCAAGCGGAGTGGGCCGCGCTGCCGCTGCGGCAACGGCTGCGGGTGTTCGAACGGCTGCACGAGCTGATCCTCGGCGAAGTGGAGACCATCGCCGATCTCATCCAGATCGGGTGCGGCAAGACCCGGCGCATGGCCGTCGAGGAATCGTGCGACGTGCCCATGGTGATCAGCCATTACCTCAAGACCGCGCGGCGGGTGCTGCGCCCGAAGCGGCGCGGCGGCGCGATGCCGCTGATCACCTCATCGATCGAGCAGCACCGGCCCAAAGGGCTCGTCGCGGTGATCGCGCCGTGGAACTTCCCGTTCGCCATCGCACTGTCCGACGCCATGCCCGCGCTGATGGCGGGCAACGGCGTCGTGCTCAAGCCGGACAACAAGACCGCGCTGTGCGTGCTGTTCGGCGTCGAGCTGCTGCACCGCGCCGGGCTGCCCCGCGGCTTGGTCCAGGTGGTATGCGGTGAAGGACCCGACATCGGTCCGACCCTGATCGACAACGTCGACTTCGTCATGTTCACCGGGTCCACCGCCACCGGCCGTATCGTCGGCGAGCAGGCCGGCCGCAACCTCATCGGATGCAGTTTGGAACTGGGCGGCAAGAACCCGATGATCGTGCTCGCCGACGCGAACCTCGACGAGGTGATTCCCGGCGCGGTGTTCGCCGCGTTCGCCAACTCCGGGCAGGCGTGCATGCACATCGAGCGGATCTACGTGCACCGCGCCGTCCACGACGAGTTCCTGCGCCGGTTGGTCGCCGCGGCGGCGGAATTGAACGGAAAGATCGGCGGAACCTACGACTACACGCCGGAATTCGGTTCGCTGGTCTCCCCGCAGCACCTGGAGCGGGTCGCCGCCCATGTCGAGGACGCGCGGGCCAAAGGCGCCACCGTGCACGTCGGCGGGCAGGCGCGCCCCGATGTCGGTCCTGCGTTCTACGAGGCCACCGTGCTGACCGGGGTGACTCCCGAGATGACCCACGCGACGCTGGAGACCTTCGGCCCGGTGGTCACCGTGTACCCCTTCGACGACGAGCGGGAAGCGGTGCGCCTGGCCAACGCCACCGACTACGGATTGAACGCCAGCGTGTGGACGAAGGACCTGGCGCACGGCGAGCGGATCGCCGCGCAGCTGCAAGCGGGCAATATCAACATCAACGACGGTTTCGTGGCGACCTACGCCGCCAAGGGCACGCCGTCGGGTGGCGTGAAGCAGTCCGGCGTCGGCACCCGGCACGGCGACCAGGGCCTGTTGAAGTACACCGACACGGTGAACGTCGGCGTGTTGAAGAAGCAGGTGCTCGCCGCCCGCGCCGGTCAGCCCTATGACAAGCAGCTGAAGATGACCTTGATGTCGCTGCGGCTGATGCGCCGGACCAGGTTGCGCTGAGCGTGAGCCGATGCGCCCGCGGCGGTCCGAAATGTCGCTGATCCGGTAGCGTGCGGTACCTATGAGCCTTCGAGAAGTTCCGCTTCGCACCTTGTCCGGGGAACCGACGACCTTGGCCGAGTTGGTCGGCGACCGCGCCGTCCTGCTGGTCAACGTGGCGTCGAAATGCGGTCTGACGCCGCAGTACTCCGGCTTGGTCGAACTGCACGAGTCCTTCGGTCCGCGCGGTTTCAGCGTGGTCGGCGTGCCGTGCAACCAGTTCATGGGCCAGGAGCCGGGCACCGCGGAGGAGATCCAGCAGTTCTGTTCCACCACCTACGGCGTCGACTTCCCCTTGCTGGAGAAGACCGACGTCAACGGCGAGCAGCGCCACGCGCTCTACCAGCGCCTGGCCGACACCCCCGACGCCGAGGGCAGCGCGGGCGACATCCAATGGAACTTCGAGAAGTTCCTCATCGACCGCGACGGCAAGGTGGCGGGCCGCTTCCGCCCTCGCACCACCCCCGACGCGCCGGAACTGATCGCCGCCATCGAATCCGTCCTCTGACCCCACGAGTGGCACACCACCGCGGCGAAACGCGAGCAGAGCGCTCGCTGGTGTGCCACTCGCGACGCGGTCAGGAGCGGCGGGTGAGGGGCTCGCGGAGGCCGAGGTGGGAGCGGAGGGTGGTTCCGGTGTATTCGGTGCGGTAGACGCCGCGCTCTTGGAGTTCGGGGACGAGCCAGTCCACGATTTCGTCGAGGCCGGTCGGCACCAGGTAGGGGGAGATGTTGAAGCCGTCGGTCGCGCCGTGGCGGACCCAGCGGGCCAATTCGTCGGCGACCTGGGCGGGGGTGCCCGCGAAACCGGAGCGTTCGGTGGAGGCGATGACGACTTCGCGCAGGGAGAGGTTCTGCGCTTCGGCCCTGGCACGCCATTCGCGGGCGATGGCGACCGGGTCCTGGCCGGAACGCGGCGCGCCCCGGGTCTCCGAGATCGGGCGTGGCTCGGGGTCGTCGGCGGGCAGCGGGCCGTCGGGGTCGAGATCGGACAGGTCGCGGCCCCAGATCTGGCCGGCCAGCGACAGCGCGGTCGCGCCGGTGTATTGGCCGTTCTTCACCCAGCGCACCTTTTCCTCGACCTCGGATTCCTTCTCGGCGAGGATGATCTGCGTGCCGGGCAGGATCCGGATGTCGTCCTCGGGGCGGCCCGCCGCACGCAGGCGCGCGCGGATGTCGTTCGCGAAGGCCAGCGCGTCGTCGAAATGCGTTCCGTGCCTGGAGAAGATGACATCGGCGTGCGCCGCCGCGAAATCGCGGCCCGCCGGTGAATCGCCCGCCTGGAAGATCACCGGATGGCCTTGGGCGCTGCGGGGCAGCGTGGGCGTGATCGTCACGTCGAAGTGCGGGCCGGTGCGCACGACCGGATGGATCGCCTCGGCGCGCGCCCACGACGGGCTCTGCTGCGAGGTCGCGATCGCGCCGTCGTCCCAGGCGTCCCAGATTGCGCGCACCGCGGCGACGAACTCCGCGGCGCGCTCGTAGCGCAACGCGTGGTCGAGGAATCCGCCGCGCCGGAAGTTCGCGCCGGTCCACGCGTTGTCCGTGGTGACCGCGTTCCAGCCGGCCCGGCCGCCGGACAGCAGATCAAGTCCGCCGAGTTTGCGCGCCAGATCGGCTGGCTCGTTGTAGGTGGTGTTCTGGGTGGCCACCAGGCCGATGCGCTCGGTGATGCCCGCCAGCGCGGCCAGCTGGGTGATCGCGTCGGGGCGGCCCGCGATGTCCAGTTCCAGGATGGCGCCGTCCTGCTCGCGCAGGCGCAGGCCCTCGCCGAGGAAGAACGCGTCGAACAGGCCGCGCTCGGCGGTCTGCGCGACTCGGCGGAAGGTCTCGAAGTCGATCTGCGAGCCGCTGGAGGGGTCGGACCAGATCGTGGTGTGGTTCACGCCCTGGAAGAAGACGCCGAAGTGGACCTGGGCGTCGGGACGCGGGAAGTCGGTCACGGAAACGATCTCCTGACGATCAGCGGGTAGTCGCGTAGCGGTTGGCGGGTCGGTGCAGGCCGAGGTTGGCGCGCAGGGTCGAACCGGGAATCGGGCGGTGCGCGACGCCGGTGCGCAACAGCGCGGGGACGACCTCGCGCGCGAGCACGGGCAGATCCTCGTCGATCACGGCGAGGTGCAGCCGCACTCCGTCCAGGTGCGCGCTGAGTTCGGTCAGCAGATCGGTCAATTCCCCGGCCGAGCCGGAGAACGCCAGGCGGCCCGGCGAACCGGAGGATTCGCCGAATCGCTGCGCGGCGCGCGTGCCCGGAATATCCAAGGTCACTTCGACTTCGGCGAAGGCCAGGGCGTCCCCGCCGGAGCCACCCGCCACGGCCGCCGCGACGGAATCGGCGGCGACGAGCCGGACGTCGACCTCGCCTTCGGCGCCGAACACCACGGGCTGACCCTGGGGCGGCCGCGGCACGATCGCGGGTCCCTTCACCGAGAAGGTCTCGCCCTGGAAGTCGATGTAGTGCAGCTTGTTCCGGTCCAGGAAGCGGCCGCCGGCGTAGTCGCGGATCACCGCGTCGTCTTCCCACGAGTCCCACAGGCGACGGGCCACCTCGATCGAATCGCGTTGCTCGCGAGCCAGATCCGCGTCTTCCGACACCGGCCGGCGTCCCCAGGCGGCGGCGGCGCGTGGATCGGCGGCGCGTTCGGCGATCCAGCCGGCCCGCCCTCGCGAGGCGTAGTCCAGCGACGCCACCTGCGATGCCGTGTGGAACGGTTCGGCGTAGGTGGTGGCCACGGTGGGAACCAGGCCGATCGTGCTGGTCGTCGCCGCGACGAAGGCCGCTCGCGTCACCGCGTCGATGCGGCCGGGAATCTCGCGCTCCGGCAGGATCGAGTCGGCGAACGTGGCCAGGGTGAACCCGGCGTTCTCCGCGGCGGCCACCCGCCTGCGCACGGTCTGCGGGCTGAGCAGGCGGTCCGGCGCGTGTGCCGCCCGCCGCCACGCTTCGGGGCGGAACCCCTCCCCGTCCAGTTCTACACCGAGCGCGAAAACGCCCATCCCGCACCTTCTTTCATCCCGCGAACCAGGACGCGACGATCGGTGGCCCGAGCCGGGCACGATCCGGCTCGGGCCACCCGCGGCGCACCCGTTGCGAGCATGCGCGCGGCGGGCGGTCGATGGCGATGGTTTGCGTCGCGATGATTCGAAGGTTGTCGAACCGAGGGCAGGGCCTACCGCGCCGCGCGGGCCGCGAAAGCCGCCGCGAGCAGGACCGTGACCCCTTCGGCGACCGCCGTGCCGCCGAGCGCGTGTGCCGCACTGCTCACCGTGCTGCCCGCCAGACCCAGGAACAGCGATCCGAAACCGGCGATTCCGATCACGATGCCGAGTTGCACGTTGGTCACCAGAATGCCGCTCGCGTCGGCCGCCAGGCTCACCGGCACCTTGGCCAGCGTGCGGGTCATGAGCGGACTGAAGGCGATGCCGTTGCCCGCGCCGCACAGGCCGAGCAGGATCAGGGCGAGCGGTCCCACCTCGGCGCCGTCGCGCAGCAGCGCGCCGAGGGCGACCATGCTCACCGCCCCGAGTACCAGGCCGAGCGGGATCATGGCCGGGTGGAACCGGGCCGGGACGCGTTCCCAGTTCAGGCTGGCGACGGCGAAGGTGACGCCGAGCGGGACGAACAGCAGGCCCGCGTGCAAGGCGCTGTAGCCGAGCGTGCTCTGCAGGTGGATCGCCATGACGAACATCCAGCCGCCGAAGGTCGCCATGATCACGAACAGCGCGACCGCGGCGAGCACCAAGCCGGGCGCGGTCAGCACCGGCCGTGCGAACAGGGGTTCACCGCCGCGGTTGGCGACGACTCGTTCGATCGCGACGAACAAGGCGAAGCCCAGCACACTGGCGGCCAGGGCGATCCAGGACCACAACGGCCAGTCCAGCTCGCGCCCCAGCACCAGCGGCAGCACCAGCAGCAGCACCGACGCGGTGAGCGCGGCCAGCCCCGGAAGGTCGAGCTTGCGCTCGAGCCGCTGGGCCGCCGAAGGCAGGATGCGCGGCGCCGCCGCGAGCAGCGCGACACCGATCGGCACGTTCACCAGGAACACGCCGCGCCAGCTGCTGCCGAACAGGTCGGCGTTGACGATCAGCCCGCCTAGGACCTGGCCTGCGACCATGCCGCCGGAGATGATGGCCGAGTACACGCTCAGCGCCCGCGCGCGGGCGGCGCCGGTGAAGGTGCGCTGGATGAGCGTCATGATCTGCGGCACCATGGCCGCCGCGCCGACGCCCTGGGCGAACCGGAAGGCGATCAGCGAGGTCTCGTTCCAGGCCAGACCGCAGGCCAGCGAGGCGAGGGTGAACAGCGCCAGTCCGGCGATGAACGCGCGGCGCTGGGTGAACCGGTCACCCAGCCGGGCGCCGGTGACCAGCAGGACGGCGTAGGCGATGACGTATCCGGCGACGATGAGCTGCAGTGCCGCGCCGCTGGTGTGCAGCGAAGCGCGGATGGAGGGAATGGCGACGTTGACGATGGAGGAATCGAGCACCGCCATGAACTGGCCGGTGAGGATGACGGCGAGGACGGCGAACGAACGGCGCGCTCCCAGCGCGGCCGGTGCGGACGCAGCCGCGGCGGGCGTCGTTGCCGCCGCCGCACCCGGCGATATGGTCTGTGTCATGCACTGAGCATGGGGTGCGCCGGGCACCGGTAACAGGAGCCCGTTGACACTGGTACCGGCAGCACCAGTCTGAGCGTGCGGCACAACGGAGTACCGGGTACTTTTCGGACATTCCTGGCATCGTGTCCAATATCACAGACCTGCGCGACGGCTATCACCTGCCCGAAGTACTTAGTCGAGCTAACGTGTTCATGAAAGCGCGTTCAAGGACCAAAGGAGGTCGTCGTGGCGCCCGAAACACGCGGGGAGCGGCTCAAGCGCCGTATCTCCCGGCTGTATGCCGAAAACGACGACATCCGCAACGCCATACCGCGGGCGGAGGTCGCCGCGAGGATTCGCGAGCCCGGAGCCGGACTCGCCCAGATCGTCGAGACGGTCATGGTCGGCTACGCCGACCGGCCCGCCCTCGGCCGGCGCGCGACCGAACTGCGCACCGACGAGACCGGCCGCACCACCGCGACCCTGCTGCCGCGGTTCGACACCATCACCTACGGCGAGCTGTGGGAGCGCGTGCGCGCGGTGGCCGCCGCGTGGCACGGTGACGCCGGCACACCGCTGCGGGCCGGCGACTTCGTGGGCATCCTGGGCTTCACCAGCAGTGACTACACCACCCTCGACCTGGCCTGCATCCACCTCGGCCTGGTCGCGGTCCCCATGCAATCCAGCGCCCCGGTCGCCCAGCTCGCCGCGATCGCGGCGGAGACCGAGCCGCGGGTGCTCGCGGCGACGCCGGAGCTGCTCGACGCCGCGGTGACGTGCGCGCTGTCGGACTCCGGGCCGCAACGGCTGGTCGTCTTCGACTACCACCCCGGAGACGACGACCAGCGCGCGGCCTTCGACGCGGCTCGCGCGCGGCTGGCCGCGGCGGGCAGCCCGGTGCGCGTCGAATCGCTCGACGAGGTGCTGGCGCGCGGCCGGTCGCTGCCCCCTGCGCCGCTGTTCGTCGCGGAGCCGGGTACGGACCCGCTGGCTTTGCTGATCTACACCTCGGGAAGCACCGGCACGCCGAAAGGCGCGATGTACGGCCAGCGGCTGGTCGCCAGGGGATGGGCGAACCGGCCCGAGGTCGCCGCGATCAACTTCAACTACATGCCGATGAGCCATGTGGCCGGGCGCGGATCGCTGACCGGCGTGCTGGCGCGCGGCGGCACCGCCTACTTCGCGGCCGAGAGCGACATGTCGACGCTGTTCGAGGACATCGCGCTGGCCCGCCCGACCGAGCTGTTCTTCGTTCCGCGGGTGTGCGACATGATCTTCCAGCGCTTCCGCAGCGAAGTCGACCGGCGCGACGGGCCCGGCGTGGACCGGGCCGCGCTGGAAACGCAGGTGAAAACCGAACTGCGCGAACATTTCCTGGGCGGTCGCCTGGTCACCGCGATCTGCGGGAGCGCTCCGGTGTCGGCGGAGATGAAATCGTTCATCGAGTCGGTGCTGGATCTGGAGCTGCACGACGGCTACGGGTCCACCGAAGCGGGCGGTGTGGTCGTCATCGACGAACGGGTGCAGCGGCCGCCGGTGCTCGACTACAAGCTCGTCGACGTCCCCGAGCTCGGCTACTTCCGGACCGACAAACCGCATCCGCGCGGCGAGCTGCTGTTGAAGAGCACCACCTTGATCTCCGGCTACTACAAGCGGCCCGAGATCACGGCCGAGGTCTTCGACTCCGACGGCTTCTACAAGACCGGTGACATCGTCGCCGAACTCGCCCCGGATCGCCTGGTCTACGTCGATCGGCGCAACAACGTGCTGAAACTGTCCCAGGGCGAATTCGTCGCGGTTTCGCGCCTGGAGTCGGTCTACGCGACCAGTCCGCTGATCCGGCAGATCTTCGTCTACGGCAGCAGCGAACGCGCCTACCTGCTCGCCGTGATCGTGCCCACCGAGGACGTGCTGGCCTGGGGTGACCCCGAGAAGATGAAGACCGCGCTGAGCGAGTCGCTGCGACAGCTCGCCAAGGACGCCGAACTGCAGTCCTACGAGATCCCGCGCGAATTCCTCATCGAGCCGGAGCCGTTCACCACCGGCAACGGGTTGCTCAGCGGCATCGGAAAGCTGCTGCGCCCCAAGCTGAAAGAACGCTACGAGCCGCGTTTGCAGGAACTGTACGCCGAGCTGGCGGCCGGGCAGGCGAACGAACTGCTCGACCTGCGCCGCACCGCGGACGATCTGCCCGTGCTGGAGACGGTGAGCCGCGCGGCGAAGGCCGTACTCGGCTGCGCGGACACCGATCTGCGTCCCGACGCCCACTTCGGCGATCTCGGCGGTGACTCGCTCTCGGCGCTGTCGCTGTCGAACCTGCTGCACGAGATCTTCGAGATCGAGGTGCCGGTGTCGGTGGTGATCAGCCCGGCCAACGGCCTGCGCGAGGTGGCCGGATACATCGAGGCCGAGCGCGCTTCCGGCACGCGGGGCGCCACATACGCCGCGGTGCACGGCGCCGGAACCCAGGTCCGCGCCGCCGATCTGACGTTGGACAAGTTCCTCGACGCCCGCACGATCGCCGAGGCGCCGACCCTGCCGCGTCCCGCCGCGACCGCGCGCACGGTGCTGCTGACCGGCGCGAACGGCTACCTCGGCCGTTTCCTGTGCCTGGAGTGGCTGCGGCGGATGCATGACAGCGCGGGCACCCTGATCTGCCTGGTCCGGGGTTCGGACGCGGCCGCAGCGCGCAAGCGACTCGAGGGCGCCTTCGACTCCGGGGATCCCGCTCTGCTCCAGGAGTTCCAGGAGCTGGCCGCCGCGCATCTGGAGGTGATCCCCGGCGATATCGGTGAGCCGAACCTCGGCCTCGACGACCGGACGTGGCAGCGTCTGGCCGACCGGGTCGACGTGATCGTGCATCCCGCCGCGCTGGTCAACCACGTGCTGCCGTACCGGCAGCTGTGGGGCCCCAACGTGGTCGGCACCGCCGAGCTGATCCGTCTGGCCCTGACCACGCGGCTCAAGCCCTTCACCTATCTGTCCACCGTCGCCGTGGCCACGCAGATCGACCCGGCCGTCTTCGCCGAGGACGGCGACATCCGCGAGATCAGCGCGGTGCGCGCGGTGGACGACAGCTACGCCAACGGCTACGGCAACAGCAAGTGGGCGGGCGAGGTGCTGCTGCGCGAGGCCAACGACCTGTGCGGCCTGCCGGTCGCGGTGTTCCGCTCGGACATGATCCTCGCCGACCGGCGCTACGCCGGTCAGCTCAACGTGCCGGACATCTTCACCCGGTTGCTGCTGAGCCTGCTGCTGACCGGGATCGCCCCGTTCTCCTTCTACCGCACCGACGCCGACGGCAACCGCGGGCGCGCCCACTACGACGGACTGCCCGCCGATTTCACCGCCGAGGCGATCACCACGCTCGGCGCGGCGACCGGGACGGGTTTCCACAGTTACGACGTGCTCAACCCGCACGACGACGGCCGCTCGCTCGACGAGTTCGTCGACTGGCTGATCGACGCGGGCCATCGCATCGAGCGGATCGCCGACTACGACGAGTGGGTCACCCGATTCGAGACGGCGCTGCGGGCGCTACCGGACGGACAGCGTCAGGCGTCGGTGCTGCCGTTGCTGCACGCCTATCGGCGACCGGCCCCGGCCGTTCGCGGCTCGGCTCTGCCCGCGGAGAAATTCCGGGCCGCCGTCCGAGCCGCGAAAATCGGCGCCGATCATGATATTCCGCAGATCTCGCGGGAGCTCATCGAGAAATACGTCGCCGACCTGCGGGTGCGGGGCTTGCTGTAGGAGCTAGGACGGCCTCGGCACGGCATCCAGCAGGGCGTTGCCGATCCGTTCGGCTTGGACCAGCACGTTCGTCTGCGCCGAGATGTAGTCGCCGATGCCTTCGTCCTGGGCGGCCCGCAGATACGGCGGCAACGGCTGCTGGATCTCGGTGCGGATGACGTTGTCCAGCAGCGATTCCATCTCGCCGCGCAGCGGATTCCCGGTCGCGGCCTGGTTGTCGAGTTCGAGCCTGCCGCCGTCGGTGCTGTAGTCGTAGAGTTCGAATTCCTGTCCGGCCGCGGGGTCGATCTGGATGCGGCCGTGCACCCAATGGGAATAGGAGGCGAACTTCGCCTCCGGGGTGCGCACCATCGCGACGTGGCCCGGGGCGTCCTGGTTGAACAGCATCGCCGCTTCCTCGATCGAAGCCTCGTCGGTGGTGTGGGCGACCCACGGCCTGCCCGCGGCCGCCGGGTTACGGCAGAGTGCGGCGATATCCAGACGCCCGCTGAGATGTTCGTAGCGCCCGTCGCCGCGCCACTGGTCGCCACCGGTGCCGATGGTGAGCAGCAGGGGAGTGAAATCGACACTGGAGGTCAACTGGTCTCTGGTGCTCGTCCCGTTCACCGGGCTCAGGTAGCCGCGCGGGTCGTGGACGTAGAGCGGGACGCGCAGCGCCTCGTCGTAGGCGGCGCCGCCTTTGCCGTGCAGACCGTGGGAGCCCGCGTAATCGCCGTGGTCTGAGGTGAAGACGACGACGGTGTTGGCGGCCACGTCGGGACGCGACTGCAAGGTGTCGAGCACGCGGCCGATCTGGATGTCGACCTGCTGCTGCGCCCACAGATACAGGTTGCGCATCTCGATCCAGGACTGCACGGCCTCCGGCGTTCCGTAGGGCGCCGCCCCGAACGCCACCGCCGAGACCTCGACCAGCGCCATCTGCAGGCGGGGTTTGCGCGACAGTTGTTCGAGCGACTCGAAGTTGGGCGGCAGATCGTTCATCCAGCGCGGGATGTCGGCGTTGAACTGGTCGCGCCGGGTCCAGCGCGGCCACCACTGGATGTCGTGCGGGTTGACCAGCGACACCGTCGTGCACCATGGCGCGCTGCCGGAATCGTTGTGGAACCAGTCGGCGAATTGGTCGACGATCTTCGGATCCGCCTGCAGCCCTTGACCCGGCGCGCCGTTCGGCGAGGGATAGGTGCCGCCGTGGAAACCGTAGGCCTCCAGCGCCCCCGGGGTGCGGTCCGGGTAGCTGCCGAGATGCCATTTGCCCCAGTACGTGGTGTCGTAACCGTGGTCGCGCAGTATGGAGCCCCAGGTCGGGAACAGGGGCGACAGCGTCGACTCCGACACGACCATGACCCCGGTCTGCTGGGCGTAGAGGCCGGTCAGCAGGCAACCGCGAGCAGGCGTGCAATCGTTGGCCGCGGTGTGGTGATTCTCGAACGACACACTGCCCCGGCGGATCCGTGCGATATTCGGCAGGACGGTGTCCAGCGTCTGCTGATCGGGAAACCACACGGGTGTGCGCATCTCGTCCACGATGATGACCAGGATGTTCGGCTTGTCCGGGTCGGTGTCCGCTCGGGCCTTGCCCGGCGCGGCGACGGTCGAGACGGCAGCCGCGGCCGTGGCCGAAGTGGCGGCACTGGTCAGAAATCCCCTGCGAGTGAACGAGCTCGGCAATGTTCCTCCACGAATGAGTGCTGTCGGTCGAATGGAACGCGGAGAATCTTCGGTGCTCGTACCGTAGCGCCGTCCGGCGCGCGTCACCCCCACTCCGGGCGCGGACACGCCGCCACGTCCTGCCCGCGCCCAGCGCGGCGTTCGAGCGCGGATCGGCCCGTCGCGGCCGAGCGTCCGAAGGCCGCGGCAGCGAATCACCCGGTCGATCACAAGGGCTGATTCCTGCCAGCGAGGCAGGGCGGCGGTGGCGATGATCGTGCGCATGACAGCTGATGTGATGAGCACCCTGAGGGCCTTCTACGCGGCGGAGGCGGCGTATCTCAGCGACGAGTCCGGGGTCGTGGTCTACAGCAAGGGTCGTCTGCGTGCGCGCCGCACCGGTCGGATACTGGAAACCTCGCTCCTGCAATGGATCAGCTTCCGGGACGGCCTGATCACCGAGTTCCGGCCCTACTACCACGACACTGCGGCGGTGCTGGCCGTTCTGGCCGAAGGTCCGGCTCACCGACCGTGCCCACCCGGCGCGTCGAGCGATCGACGTCACCGCTTCGGCTCGGCCGCCGGCGGCGGCGCATCGAACCGGGACGGTAGCGCAGCGTCACTCGTGACTCTGCGACGATGGACCCGGAAATCCGTCGCTGCGACGGGAGCTGTCGCACAGAAACGTAGGTGACTGCCAATGCCGAAGATCGTGTTGTTCGGCGCCACCGGGTACACCGGCCGCCTGACCGCGGAAGCCCTCATCGCCCGTGGCGCGGCGCCCGTGCTGGCCGCCCGCGACGCGACCGCCGTCGAGAAGTTGGCCGCCGACCTCGGTGGCGCGCAGACCGCGGTGGCGGACGTGACCGACCCCGGATCGGTACGGGCACTGCTGGGGAGGGGCGACGTGCTGGTGACGACGGTCGGCCCGTTCCTGCGTTACGGCGGGCCCGCACTGGCGGCGGCCTTGGCGGCGGGCGCGCACTACTTCGATTCCACGGGCGAGGGCCCGTTCATTCGCGGTGTGTTCGACCGCGACGAGCAGGCGCGCGAAGCCGGAGTGGGCCTGCTGTCCGCGTTCGGGTTCGATTACGTGCCGGGCAATCTCGCCGCCGCGCTCGCCTTGCGTGAAGCGCCGGAGGCCGTTCGTGCGGACATCGGCTACTTCATGGCCAGCCCGGGCACCAGCGGCGGCACCCGCGCCTCCATGGCCGGAATGCTGTTCGAACCTGGTTTCGCCCTCCGCGGTGGCCGTGTCGTGCCCGAGCGGGCCGGCGCGCGGATTCGCACCTTCCGCGTCGCGGGCCGCCCGCGGACCGGAGTGTCGATTCCGGCCTCGGAACACCTAGCCCTCAACCGTTCCCACCCGCGGCTGCGGGAGGCCGACGTCTTCCTCGGCCTGCCCTCGGCGGCGGCTCGCGGCCTGCAGGCCGGTTCGGTGCTCACCGGCGCCGTAGCACGAGTCGAGCCGGTGAAACGGCTGGCCGAGGGCCTGCTCGAACGCGTCGTGCAGGGCTCGACCGGCGGCCCGACGCCGCGGTCGCGGGCGCGCACCCGCTCGTGGGCGGTCGCCGAGGCATTCGACGACACCGGGCGCGTCCTGGCGTCGGTGACGCTGACCGGAGGCGACCCCTACGACTTCACCGCCGCGATCCTCACCTGGGGCGCGCAGACCGCGCTGGACGGCGGCCTGCTGGCCACCGGTGCGCTCGGCCCGGTCGACGCGTTCGGCCTCGACGCGCTCACCGCGGGCGCGGCCGACGCGGGGTTCAGCCGGTAACCGGCCTCTCCCGCGACCGATCCACATTCCGGTGCGGCGGGACTCGGAAGCGACAGACGGGAGCTAGTCGACGACGGGTTGCCCGCGTTTCACCCGGCGATGGAGGGTCAGCAGGAGATGGTCGAAGCGGGTGCGTTGCTGAACGAGCGCGCCACCCATCGCGACGACATCGGCGACGAGCTGCTCGGACAGCGTGCGGATCTTGATGTTGGTTTCCTGCGAGCGCCAGCGCAGCACCCGGAACGCCTGATCGGCGTTGACGCCGTAGACGAACATCACCACGCCCTTGGCCTGTTCGATCACCGCGCGGGCGTCGATCACGTCCGGTAGCAGATCGTCCAGGGCTTCCTGCCGGTTGTCTTCGAGCGTCTCGGTGACATCGATGAGGTAACCGGCGGAACCCGCTACGGCGCCATCCTCGTCGAACAGCTGGTCGCCGATGACGATGACGTCGTGCGTCTCGTTCTCGGTGTCGATGATCCGGTGGCGGGTGCAGAACGGCGATGCGGTCTCGACGGCGTCGGCGAGCGCCTGGGCTACCCGCTCGCGGTCGTCGGGGTGCAGGTGGCGCTGCAGCAGTTCGGCGGACGGCTCGGCCTCTCCTGGTGCGTACCCGTAGATCGCGGCGGCGTCGTCGGACCATTCCCAGCGTTGGTCGGCGAACCAGAATCGGAAGCTGCCGATATCCGGGCAACCACCGAGCATCTTGCGCGCAGTGTCCTGCGCGCACTGTCCCATCTCTGTCACCGGTCCAGTATGGCGCGGAAACAAGCCCAGGTCAGGCGGGAGGATGGCGCTGAGCGCCCGACCGGCGACGCCACATCGCCCTGATCCGGGACAAAAGTGAAACGGGAATCGTCGCGAACTCCATGTCTTCGGTGGCGAGCGAGCCATGTAGGTGGTGCGGCAGCCGCGTCGGCCGAAGGCGAATTCATCGACGATCTGATGCCGGGAACCGGTCGTTCGCAGTGGAGCCCCGTGGTCGCGGAGGGCTAGCGTCGACAGTGTCGCAGCTGACGATCCGGGCGCTCGCGGTCGACTTCCTCCCGCGCCTCGGAGCAGGGCGACACGACTCGAAAGCCCGCACGTGGCCGTGCGGGTTCCCGACGACGGAGAACAGAACCATGTCGAAGATCCTTTTCGTGATGACCGGAGCCGACCACTGGACGCTGGCCGACGGAACCGAGCACCCGACCGGCTTCTGGGCCGAGGAATTCGTGGTGCCGTTCGAGAAACTGAAGGGGGCGGGACACCAGATCGTGGTGGCCACGCCCGGCGGCGTCGTGCCGAGCGTGGACAAGGGCAGCCTCGCGCCCGAGGTGAACGACGGCCAGGAGACCGCCGACCATCGAGCGCGGGTGATCGCCACGAGCACCGAATTGAACAACCCCGTCGAACTGGCGAAGGTGGATCTCGCCGACTACGCGGCGGTGTTCTACCCCGGCGGGCACGGACCGATGGAAGATCTCGCGGTCGACGCCGACTCCGGTCGGCTGCTCGCCGCCATCCTGGCATCCGGCAAGCCGCTGGCGGTGGTGTGCCACGGGCCCGCGGCGCTGCTCGCCGTCGAGGGGGAGGGCGGCGCGAACCCGTTCGGGAGCTATACCCTGACCGGCTTCACCAATGCCGAAGAGACCCAGGCGGGTCTCGCGGACAAGGCCCCGTGGTTGTTGCAGGATCGGCTGGTCGAGATCGGCGCCGACTTCCGGGAGGCCGATCCGTGGACCCCCAACGTAGTGGTGGACCGCACGCTGATCACCGGCCAGAACCCGGCCTCTTCCGCGGGTGTGGCCGACGAACTGCTGAAAACGCTGGGTTGACCACGGGCACCCGTCCGCCCGATCGCTGCCGGTGAAGCGCTGATCGCCTCGCCGCGTTCGTCGGCGGCTCGGGCGAGGGTGGAACAGATCCGCGCCGTCGTCCTCGGGTCGGCGGCACTCCACCGTGTTGACACGCGAAGCCACGCTTCCTAGTATCTTCCTCAACGAAGAAACATCTTCTAAGAAGAAACATCTTCGATGTAGATGATGCTGAGGGAGAGGCTTTCGTGATGACATCGGCCAGTACCGGGACCGAACCGACCGTGTCCCCCGGAACGCGGCGGCGCACCGTCGCCCGAGTCGTGGGGGTCGCCGCGCTGGCGGCCGCGGTCGGCGTCGGCGGTGGTTACTTGTGGCTGGATCGGACCTCGGATGTCCGCGATGCCGGAGTCGCGGCGTGCGTGGACGTCGTCGCCGACGGCGGCAGCGCCGATGACCTGCGGGCCGTCTGCGCGACCATCGCCACCATGACCGCGGCCTGGGACCGCAACGACGCCGACGCGTTCGGCGCGAGCTTCACCGAAAACGCCACCTACACCACGTTTCTCGGCACCCACTACGCGGGCCGCCGGGATCTGACCGAGGCGCACCGCGCCCTGTTCTCGGGATTCCTGAAGGGCACCGAACTCGCCGACTCCTTCCTCGGGGTGCGCTTCTTCGGCGCCGACGTCGCGATCGTCACCAGCCGGGGTGATCGCTACGAAGGCGATCGCCCGGCGAAGTTGGCCAAGACGCAGACCTACACGGTGGTGCGGGAGACCGACGGTCGCTGGCGGATCGCCAGTTTCCACAACACCAAGCGGCAGCCGGTCATGGAGCGCATCTCGTTCCTGTTCGACCCGGCCACCGAGCCGGAGGCCGAACGGTGAGAGCGCTGGTGACCGGCGCCGGCGCGGGGATCGGACGTGCCTTCGCGACATCTCTCGCGGCACAGGGCTATTCGGTGACGGCCGTAGCGCGTGGCGCCGACGGTCTGGACGCGCTGATCGCCGAACTCGGTGACGGACACGACCGCATCGCCGCCGATCTCGGCACCGAAGACGGCCTGTCGGCAGTCGCGGAACGGCTGCGCGGCGGCGGCTACACGCTGCTGGTCAACAATGCCGGGATCGCCGCGCACGGTGATTTCACCGCGGTCGGGCTCGAAGCGTCGATCGCCACCTTGGACGTGAATTGCCGGGCGGTGGTCGTGCTGGCCCACGCTTTCCTCGGCGCGGCCACCGCAGGCAGCGTCCTGGTGAACGTGTCCTCCACCCTCGGGCACACACCGAAACCCGGCCTTGCCGTCTACAGCGCTACCAAATCGTTCGTCACGTCCTTGTCCGAAACGCTGTGGCACGAGCAGCGGACGCGGGGCGTGCGGGTGCTTGCCCTGTGCCCCGGCGTCACCGCCACCGCCTCGCAGACCGCCACCGACGTGCCGCCCTGGCTGGTCCAAACCCCCGAGCAGGTGGTGGACCGTGCGCGCAAAGCGCTGTCGGGCAGAACTGGCGCCGTCGTGTTCACCAGCCCGCACAATCGGGCGCTCGTCGCCGCATCGCGGTTGCTTCCCCGCCGGGCCACCTTGGCCCTGCTGGCCGAATAGAAGGAGACCGAAATGACCACCACCACCGACATCGACGCCATCCGCGCCCTCATCGAGCGCAGCACGCAGGCATGGGACAGCGGCGACGGCGCCGCCTACGGCGCCTGCTTCACCGCCGACGCCACCGACATCACCTATGTCGGCACGGTCTACCACGGCGGCGAGGAGATCGGCCGCGCGCACCAGGCGCTGTTCGACAGCTTCCTGAAGGGCACGCGCCTGACCGTCGAGATCCTCGACATCCGCCGCTACGGCACGGATACCGCCGTCGTCGTGACGCGCGGCGAATCCTCGAAGCGGCAGCCGCGCAAGCTCGGAAAGCTCGCCACCTACACCGTCGTCCGCGCCACCGACGGACAGTGGCGCATCGCGGCCGTGCAGAAAACCCGGCGCAAGCCGCTGATGGAGGCGGTGTCCTTCCTGTCCCAGCCCGCCACCCGGCCGGCCGCGCACTGATGGCCGCCATCGCGGTCCTAGGCGCGACCGGACGCACCGGGCGCATGGTCGTCGACCGGGCGCTGGCCCGAGGACATCACGTCACCGCGATCGTCCGCCCGGCCACCACCGCGGCGCTCGCGCACGGCCCCACCGTGGTCACGGCCGATCCATGCGTACCAGGAGCGTTGACCGGACTGTTCGATGACCACGACGCGGTGATCTCCGCGCTCGGTGCGACCGGGCGCGGTCCCACCACGGTGTATTCCGCCGCCACCGCCCAGATCGTCGCCGCCATGCGTCCGGGCGGACGAGTTCTCGTGATCTCCTCCGCGGCGCTGGATGTCCCGGCCGACGCGGGAACGGGCGCCAGGATGCTCGCCGCCGTCCTGCGCGGGGCCATGCGGCACGTCTACTCGGACATGGCGCGCATGGAAGATCTGCTCGCACACAGTGGTCTGCGCTGGACCGCGGTCCGGCCCTCGGGACTGACCGATGCGCCTGCCTGCGGCAGTCCCCGTATCTCGCCGGGGGCGAACAGCAAGGTCGGCCCGCGCACGTCACGTGCCGACCTCGCCGACTATCTCCTCGACGCCGTCGACGACCCGCACACCTACCGGTCCGTCGTCGCCGTCTCGTCCTGATCGCCTCCTCGGGATCCCTTCCGCGTCGCAAGGGCGCACCGGGTGACCGCTCGGTCGGCACCGACGTGCTGGAGGTGTCCCGCCGTGGGTGGGTGCACGGCGCTCGCAGCGTCACCCGGCCATCGCGAGAGGGCGCCCCGCTATTCGATCGCCTTGGTGACGATGTCGTCGGCGAGGGGAGCGACCGCTGCGATGATCTCGGCCGTTACCGCGGGGTGGGCACCGGCGGCACGGAGAGCCTCGGTCAAGTGTTCGGCGACGCGATCGAAGTGGTGGCGGGTTATCCCACGACCTTGGTGGATCTGCTTCATTCCCGGCCCCCGGTACGGCGCGGGTCCGCCCAACGCGGCGGCGAAGAACTCGACTTGGCGACCCTGCACTCGCGGCAGGTTGACGCCGGTGAAGAACGGCGCCAGTTCATCGTCGGCCATGATGCGGGCATAGAGGTCCGCTACGACGACCTCGAGCGCGGCGTGGCCTCCGACTCGCTCGTACAGGGTGCCGTCGCAGGGCGTTACCGATGTTGTTTCCACGGGGGCTCCTCGAATCGCGGGCATTCGCCCCACTGAGGATACGAGATCTTTCAGCAACTTCAGTAACTATTTCACCACTTCATCGTATTGCAGGGCCTAAGAATATTCAGTCACATAGTTGCCCGAAGGCGGCACGCCGCCCGCGGCGTCGTGATCCGAAACCGAGCCCGAATCGGCGCGGACACGCCCGAACGGTTCGGTGTACCGGGCGGTTTCGTGGCTTCTGGTGGAGTGGCGGGTTGACCCGGCCCGCGCGGGCGGGCATGGTGGCCCGGTGGGTCAGGAAGAGGTTCGCCACGGGGTGGCGATGTCCAACCTCGAGCAGCCGCTGTTCGACGGGGCAGAGGCGACCAAGCGCGACCTGGTGGACTATCTCGAGGCGGTCGGGGAGCGGCTGGTGCCGGCAGTGCGGGGCCGGCCGATGTCGGTCGTGCGGATCCGGCCGGGGCAAGACGCCTTCATGCAGAAGAACTTGCCGAAATACACGCCGGAGTGGGTTCGGCGGGTGACGGTGTGGGCCGAGAGCTCGCGGCGGGAGATCTCCTACGCCTTGTGCGACGACGTGCGCACCCTTCTGTGGTTCGGTAATCAGCGTGCCGTGGAGTACCACCCCACGCTTCTGCTCGCCGACCACACGCTCGGTCCGACGCATCTGGTGCTCGACCTCGATCCGTCACCGGGGCAGACGTTCGGGCACGCCGCGCAGGCCGCGGAACTGATCCGCGCGGCACTGGCGAACGACGGATTGGCGGGCGCGGTGAAGACCAGTGGGGCCAAGGGCGTGCACGTTTTCGTGCCGGTGGAGCCGGGCACACCCGTGGACGACGCGGCCGCCGCCACCCGCGCGATCGCGGCCAGGGCCGAACGCCTCGATCCTGGCCTCGGGACCACGGCGTTCATCAAGGAAGACCGCGAGGGCAAAGTCTTCCTCGACTCGACGCGCGCGGGTGGCGCGACCGTGGTCGCGGCTTACAGTCCGCGGATCCGTCCCGGCACCCCGGTCTCCTTCCCCCTCGCGTGGTCGGAGCTCCACGACGTGACGCCGACCGATTTCACCCTGCGCACGGCGCTCGACCGGCTGGCGGACCGGGATCCTTGGCGGACCGAAATGCCCGCACCGCAACGGCTTCCGGACGACCTGATCGCCGAAGGGCACACCATCCCGGTAGCCCGGGTGCAAGCGATGCACGAGGGCAAGCGGCGCGCCCGCGCCCGCCGCGCGGCCGAGACGCCGCCGAACAGCTGACGCGCATCGATCACCTCACCTGCGTCCTCCGCAGCGCCCTCGCGTGCTCATCACACGGATCGGCAGCTGTCCTGTCGAGATATCGATCTCAGCGCGCTGAACCTGATCGGGATGTCGGGACCGCTCACCCCGGGGCAGTTGGCGGACCGGCTCGGGGTCGGTCGCGGCGGCGCTGTCACCACGGTGGTCGACCGACTGGAGCAGGCGGGGTACGTGCGGCGGCGTCGCGATGTGGAAGACCGGCGGCGGGTGCGGGTGGAACTCGTCGCGGTACGGGCGGAGGTGGCGGTGGCTCCGCTGTCCGGGGAACTCGCCGCGCTCGGCGCGGATCTGCCGCAGGACGACGCGGCACTGCTGACACTGCTGACTTTCGTGCGCGGCGTCAATGCCGCGCTGGTTCGCGCGACGAGCCGGGTCGCCGACGCGCACGCTGTCTGAACCGCCGTCGAATTGACACTTCCGGAAATGAGAATGATATTCTCATGTTGGTGCTGCCATGACAGGAGAAGAGGGCCGACATGCTGTTCGAGTTCGACGCCGACCAGCGACTATTGCGCGAGACGGCGCGTGAGGTCACCGCGAAGCAGTGCCCACCCGCTCTGATCCGTGACCTCGTGGACAAGGACCTCGAACCCGGCCCGCTGTGGCAGACGTACGTGGACATCGGCTGGACGGAACTGACGGACCCGGCCCTGAGCGTCGAATTGGCCATCGTGCTCGAAGAACTGGGACGCGCCGCCGACCCGACTCCTTTCCTGGCGTCGATGTCCCAATTCGCGCCCCTCGTTCCGGGGACGGCTCGGATCGAACAACCCTGTGCGGCAGTGTATTCCGGCGTCATGGCCAGACGTGACGGCACGGGTTGGCGGTTGGACGGCACCGCGCGCGACGTGCTCGACGGCGACCGTGCGGAGCGGCTGGCCGTGGTGACCGATGCCGGTGTGTTCGTCGTCGCGGCCGCGGCGGTGACCGCGCGCCGCACGCCGGTCTTCGATCCGGTGCTGCACGTCGCGGAGGTCGGCTTCGCCGATGTGCGAGTCACCGACGCCGACCGCAGCGAGATCGATCCGGCGCGCGCGCGTCAGCACGCGCTCACCGGGCTCGCGCTCACCACCGTCGGCGCCTGCCAGCGCATCCTCGATCTGGCCCTCGACCATGTGCGCGGCCGCCGCCAATTCGGCACGACCATCGGATCGTTCCAAGCGGTGCAGCACAAGGCGGCCGATATGCACATCGCGATCGAGCGCGCCCGCGCACTGGGATTCTTCGCCGCGCTGTGCCTGGCCGCCGACGACCCGCGGCGGCGGATGGCGGCGTCCATGGCCAAGGCCGCCGCGGGGGAGTGTCAGGCGCTGGTCTTCCGTCACGGTCTCCAACTGTTCGGCGCCATGGGCTTCACCTGGGAGAACGACCTACAGTTCGCGCTCAAGCGGGCCAAGGCGGGCGAGCTGATGCTCGGCGGCGCGGCCGAGCACCGGGCGCTGATCGCCGAGGAGTACCGTGCGGCTCACCTTTGATCCCGACGTCGAGGCGTTCCGCGCCGAGTTCGTCGCCTTTCTCACCGAACACCTCCCGAGCGAAGCCGAGGCCGCGGAGCGCTCCCGCTCCAGCGCGCACGTGCCGCACTGGGCGCGCCGCTGGCAACGTCTGCTGTTCGACAACGGCTGGCTGCTCCCGGCGAATCCGCCGGAGTTCGGTGGGCGCAATGCCACCGTGCTGCAGCAGTACGTGCATCTGGAGGAGTTGTCCAAGCGGCGGATCTACCACAGTTTCAATCCGCAGGGGGTCGGGATCGTCGCGGCCTCGCTGCTGTCGTTCGGCACCGAGGAACAGAAGCGCCGCTGGGCGGTGCCGATCCTGCGGGCCGAGATCACCGCCGCGCTCGGCATGAGCGAGCCGAACGCGGGATCCGACCTCGCCTCGCTGCGTACCAAGGCGGTACGCGAGGGGGACGAATTCGTCGTCGACGGCCAGAAGGTGTGGACCTCCGGCGCGCACGACGCCGACGTCCTGCTCACCTTCGTCCGCACCGATCCGGCGGCCCCTAAACATCGGGGAATCAGTGTGCTGCTGATCCCGACCGACGCACCGGGAGTGACGCGGCGACCGTTCCCGTCGGTGTGCTCGCCGGAGGATCTGGATTTCAACGAGGTCTACTTCGAAGGCGTCCGCGTGCCCGCGCGGAATCTGGTCGGCGCGCTGAACCAGGGCTGGTCGGTGGCCACCGGCTCGCTCGGCCACGAGCGCACGCTGTTGTGGCTGGGCTACGCCGATCGGCTGGAGGACCTGCTCGGCGACTTCCGCCCCAGGACGGTGCTCGACCGCGACGCCTACGCGAGACTCGTGATGGACACGCACGCGCTGCGATTGCTCGGATCGGCCGCCCTGGCGCGGGAGGCGCGCGGCGAGCAGGACGTGCCCGCCCTCTCGATTCTCAAGGTGCTCGGTTCGGAAGCGGTGCAATCGGCGTCGGAGCATGCGCTCGATGCCGCCGGAGTGGACGGGCTCGCCCACCCCGCGATGAGTTCGCGCCCGAATCCCTTGAATCTCGACCACTTCTCCTCGGGCTGGTTCGAGCGCTACATCCGCAGCTTCGCGGGCACCATCGCCGGTGGCACCTCGGAGATCCAGCGCACGATCATCGCCGAGCGGGTGCTCGGCCTGCCGCGCGGCTGAAGCGCGAAGACACCGCCGCCCCGAGGCTTCCGGCCGCGGAGGCGCCGGGGCGGCGGCGAGTCAGTGTTCGACCTGCACGCCGAAAGTGTTGAAGGCCATCGCCAGCGTCGTGTAACCGCCGACCGTGAACACCAGGTCCATGCGTTGCCGTTCGTCGAGACGTTCACCCAGGGCGGTCCAGGTCGCTTCGGACAGCGCCGACTTCTCCCCGAGTTCGTCCACGGCCCGTAGCAGCAGGCGGTCGAAATCGTCGTCGGCGCTCCGCTCGCCCCTCGCCGCGGCGATGTCGTCGTCGGTGAGCCCGGCCTCGGCGCCCATGCGGACATGGTGATGCCATTCGTACGCGCAGCCCCGCTGGTGGGCCACCCGGAGAATCGCGAGTTCGCGCAGTCGTGGCGCCAGCGTGGAGCCGAAGAGCAGATGGACGTTGAAGCCGAGGAAGGCCTTGGTCAGGGGCGGATGGCGCACCATCGTCGCGAGCGCGTTGCCGGCGGCCTGCGGATTTCGGCGGTGCGCGGGCAGCATCCGCGACAGCGCGGCGTCCACCGCGTCGTCCCACTGGTCCTCCGGAAGTGGGGTCACAGTCATCGGCCTTCTCCTGTTAGTTGAAAACGTCCTTCTCTATTTTGATCACTACATTTCCAAACCGGTCGGTGGTAGTCAATGCGCCAGGTAAGCGGTGGCGCCGCCCCGAAAGCGGCGGTAGCGGTCGGCGATGTTCACATCGGGCATCACCTCCCGTGGAGACAGGGTCCGATCTGTGGCAAGTATTGATTCTCACTGTTGGAGAAGATACGTTTCATTTTTGCGAGAGTGTGTTACCAAAGGGGTCGGTCACTCCCACGCGGTCATTGCCCCGCCGCTCGAGATCGGCCGACGGGCCCAGCGCAGGAGGGTGAGCATGCGATCCGGCGCACTCGGTCGCCGGGTGGCGCGCCCACGCGCGCAAGCATCTGCTGCGGTACCGGCTCGCGGTGGTCGCCGCCACCGCCGTCGACGTGGTGCGGTACGCGGGCGGCTGGCTGTGCGACCGGACGATGGCGGGCTGGGAGGTGACCGTGCTGCTCGCCGACTGCTCCGGCGCGCGGTCGCTGCAGATCCTGGGCGCCACCGTGCTCGATCTCGAGCGGTCGCTGGCCACGCCGGTGCACGACACCTGGCCGCATGCCGTCGCGGTGGCCCCGGAGTTGTTCGCGGCCGACGCCAGGGTCCGGCAGGGCGTGCTGGACTGCCTGGATCACGGCCTGATCGAAGTCGCGCTGTGGGGCGAAGAACTGCCGGAGGAGCTCGACCGCAGGCTCGATCCGGTACATCACCGGCTCAGTGTGGCCGCGCGGGCGTTCAAGGGCTGTGCGCTGACGGCGGCGGGTGCGCCGGCCTCGAACGTCGGCGCCGCGGAGGCGTTCCGCAGCGGTGAACTGCTGCTGACCGGATTGTGGGGCGGCACCGACCTCGTCGCGGTGGGCTGAACGCGAACACCGCGGGGCGGTCGAGAAGTCCGCTCATCGCGACCGATTCGGACGGGCTACGGGCCGCACCGGCGCGGAACCGGTCTCACCACCTGTGGTGACGCGGCCGCCGATCAACCCAAATTGGCCGTCAGCGGGGGCAGGTCGAGGGTGGTGCGGATGCCGGGCGGCGCGGCACACAGGTATGTGACCGCGTTGACGGCCCGGTTGGCCGCGTACCGCGGCGACGTGACGCTGAGCCCGCCCGGGTCGCCGGGATGACGCAGATCCATCTCGATCGGGGTCTCGCCGCCGATCGCCACATGCCATCCGGTCTCGCGGACCGGCCAGGCCGGCCGGAGTGCGGTCGTGCAGTACCAGGTGGACCGCAAGCGCAGCGGGACGCGGCCGCCGCCCCGTCCCGAGATGGTGATGCGTTGCGCGGCAACGGTTCCGGCCGCCAGCGTGGTGCACCCCAGCGGTACGTCGTGTTCCGCGACAGCCACCTCGCCCGCCACGTCGAACGCGTCCAAGGGCAACCGGACGGCATCGGCCACCAGTCGCAACGACGGACCGAAGGTCTGGGCGGCGTGGGCGAGCCGCTGCCGGTCGAACGGCGCCGCGGCTGCGCCGAAACCCATTGTCTCCAGGAGCAATCGCGACGTTCCCGGGTGGGTGAGGTCGACGCTCTCCTCGATCGACATGCGGTCGATCCTGCGCTGGATCGAGCTGAGCGCGACGGGAAGGGTCTCGGTGACGAAGCCGGGCGCGAAGCCGGTGCTCAGAATCGACGCCCCGCCGAACCAGCACGCGGCCTCGACGCGCGCGCACACCGCGGGGTCCACGGTGCCGGGGTGCCGCAGATCGCCGTGGGTGGTGACCACGTTGACGCCGGCCACCAGCAGGCGGCATACGTCCTCGACGTCGAACAGGCGGGGCAGGTACAGCACGCAGTCGGCGCCGAGCGCCAGGATCTCGTCGACCTCCGTGGTCGCGGCGACTCCGGTGACGCCGCCCCACCCGCACAACGCGCCCGCGTCGACGCCCGCCTTGGCCGGATCGTGCACCCGCACACCGGCGAGCACGAGGTCGGGATGATCGAGTACGGCCCGCAACGCGTGCACCCCGACGCCGCCCGTCCCCCACTGGACGACCCGGTAGCGGCCGTCTGTCCCGTTGTCACCGTGTGACTGTGGGTTCTGGTCCATCGCTGGCGTCCATTCCGTGGGTCGGGGAGGGGGCAGAAGGCTGGTCACGGCCGGAACCGGAGCAGACCGTCGTGGGCGAACGAGGCGACGAGCGCGCCGTCGGGCGTGTGAATGTCGCTCCTGCCGAAGGAGCGGCCGTGTGCGACGAGCGGGCTGTGGTGGCCCAACAGCAAGTGGGTCGAGCGCCGCCTAGACCGGGTCGAACGCTGAGATGCGCCACGTGCCGTCGGCTTTGCGCAGGGTCACCAGGACGCTGCTGGCGGCGAGGGCGGGGTCGGGTTTCTCCGCGCTCGTGGTGGTCTGGTTGATGAACACCAGGACCACGGCCTCGTCCGTCCGTAGGTCCGACACGGCCGCCCGGACGACGGTCGCGCTCGTGCGGACCGACTTCTGTTTCGCCGCAGGCACCACCACCTGCTGGGTGAACTGGCTGTAGTACGCCAGGAAGTCGCCGGTCAGAAAGGACTTCGCGGCATCGAGATCGTGGTCGATGGTCTCCGGTGCGTAGGACAACAGCGCCACCGTGCCGCGCGATGCGGCATCGAGCGCCGCCGCGGCGTCGCCATCGGTACGGTTGTCCGGCCGGTACTGCACGAAGAACAAGCAGGCGGCGGCGACAACCGACGCGACGACGAGGACGGCGAGCGCGGGCAAGGCGTATTCGGTCCGCAACACCCGGGAGAGGCGCCGCGCCTTCGGCTTCCGGCCGCCGGCTTCCGTCGTTTCGGAGGGCGGCGTATCCGGCGGCTCGGGAACGTCCTGCTTCGATTCGGCGACCGCCGCGCTGTCGGCGCTCACGGTACGAACTCGACTTTCGACATCTTGAGTTGATCTCCGTCCCGCGTCACGGTCACGCTCAGCCGCCAGGCGCGCGGCTCTTGCCGCGCCCCGGCCGAATTGGTGACCTGTGAAGTGGCGGCGACGAGAACGACCGCGGAGTTCTCGGTCATCGACTCGAGCGCGGTGGCGTTCACCTTGCCCTCGGTGGCGACCCGCGACTGCTGGATCACGGTCGTGAAATCCGCGGCACGAGTTTGGAAGTCGCCGCGAAAGGATCCGGTGGAGTTGTCCAGGACGCGCTGCACGTCCTCGTTCGCCCGGTTGAAGTCGAGCGTCGTCAAGGCGACCACCCCTTGTCGCGCGGCGGCGGTGAATTCGGCTGCGCGGCGGTCGTTCTGGGTGACGTCGCGATGGTGCTCGACCATGTATCCACTGCTCGCCAGCGCGACGGCGATCACGGCCATGGCGCCGACGGCCGGTGTGGTGCGCCCGCGAAGACGCCGGGTGAGTGTGACCTTCTGGGGCGGGAAACCGGTAACCGCGACCTTTTCGGCGGTTCCGGTCCCCGCCGAAGTGCGTGCTCGACGGCGCGACTCGGCCGCGCGCACGCGGGCGCGAGCCGCTTCGGCGCGTGCCTCGGCTGCCAGCGCCTCCGCCTCGGCTGCCTCGGCGGCCAGCGCGAGTTCCTCGGCTCGGCCGTGCGGGTCGCTTCCCTCGGCTTGGTCGTCGCCGTCCTGGACGGGTGGCGATTTCAGGGTGTGTCCGGCGCTCGGGCTCATCACCACCTCCGCGGTAGCGCAACGGAACGAGTCGGCAGAGCTGGGGCGTCGCCGGGTCTGTTGCGTCGACTGTGACGAGAATGACGTTATCACAGAAGGAAGGGTCCACTCGGAAAATGCATCTTCTTCACGGTCTGGAAACGCTATCTAACAGCATAAATATTGTTCTCCGCCTGGATGAAGGGTGTTGTAGGGGTGCGGCGGTTGCGGGGTTTCCGCAGTCGATCGGTGTCCGCCGACCGGACGCGGCGGCGCGGCACGAACCGAATCAGTCGCCCAGTGCTCGTCGCGCGGCGAGTATCGCGTGGACGGCGGAAGCGTCCGCGCCCAGCGTGGAGGCGCGGGGGCGTGGGCCGGGTGGTGGCGTCGGCGGGACAGCGGCGTGGCGGGCGTCCGCCGGGCCCGGTGGCGTCGCCGCGTACGTCGCGGCGACGGCGGCCAGCGACAACTCGATCAGCTCCCCACCGCCGCGTGCCATCGACTCGGCGACCATGCGCGCGGCTTCCAGTCCGGTGAGCGGATCGGCGAGCGCGTCGGCGCAGAAGACGGGTTCCGTTCCGCTGCCGCCGACCAGTCCGCCCGCCACCGCGGCGTCGTCGCCGAACCCGGGGCGATGGGCGTTCGCGGCGTCGGCGCCGTGCGCGGTCACCCGCAACCAGACGCGGCCGGGGCGGCTCGCGATCCGATCCGGGCCGAGCCCCCGGCGGGTCAGCGCGGCCGGGCGCGAACCTTCCAGCACCACGTCCGCGGCCGTCAGCAGCTCTCGCAATGCCGCGGCGTCGAAATCCGCGGCGTAAGAGAGCTTTCCCGCGTTCATCCAGTCGAAGAACGCGGGGGAGCCCGCTCGCGGGCCGTCGGGTCGCCGCGGGTGCTCGACCTTGACCACCGTGGCGCCGGCCGCGGCGAGCAACCGGCCGCACAGCGGACCCGCCCACATCGAGGTGAGGTCGGCCACGAGGCATCCGGCCATCGGGCGCGGACGTCCCCTGGGGCCGAGCGGGCGGACCCGCGGTGGCGCGGCATGGGCTTCGCCGAGTATGGCGGCCGGGATGTCCAGCAGCCTCGCGCGCTCGGTCACCGTGGTCGCGGGGTGACGTGCGGCCCATCGCGTCACCGCGTCCCATGGGTCCTCCGGTGGCGCCGCCGTCTCCAGCAGCGCCGGGACGGCTTCGAGATCGGCGGGGCGAGACAAAGTGAGCGCGCACCAGCCGTCCCGGGTGGCGAGCAGGCGGCTCGCCCCACCTACGGAAACGCGGCCGCGCCGGGTCGCGCCCGACAACGCGGCGCGCCCGCTCAGTTCGAGAGGAACGTCGATCCGGATCCCGGTGTGCGCGGTGAAGTCCGCGGCGACGGCCTGCGCCCTGGACAGGATTGCGGCGCGGGTGAAATCGGGCTCGCCGTCCGGCATTCCGGTCAGCCAGGCCAATCCGCCTGCGGCCCAGGCGGCCTCGGGGGACGTCCTCGTCGGCACGATCACCGAGTCCGCCCACGGGGTGCGATGGCATCGACGAGGCCCCAGACGAGCGCGGTCGACGCCGGGATGGTGCGGCCGCTGAGCACCAGATACCCCGTTCGCCAGCGGCCGATCCTGCGGGTGACGCTGACGGTGCCGCCTGCGCCGGGGATGAGCCCGAGGTCCAGTTCGGGCAGGCCGAATTCCGCACCGGGGTCGGCCACGACGGCGCCGCAGGCCGCGGCCATCTCCACTCCGCTGCCCAGTACTCGCCCGTGGACCACGGCGCGACAGGCGCGGCCGAGACGTGCGGTCACTTCGTGCAGCGCGAGCGCCGGGCTGTGGCGGGTGCGCGCCAGATGCGCGGCGGCCACGTCGGTGAAGGCGCCGAACTCGGCGAGATCGCCGCCGCTGCAGAACGAGGGGCCGTTGCCGCAGAGTTCCACGGCCAGCACCGACGGATCGAGCCGGGCGATCGCGAGTGCGTCGAGCAGGGCGGCGCGGGTGCGGTTGTCGAACGCGTTGTGCCGATGCGGCCGATCGAAGCGGATGGTCAGGGTGTGGCCGGTGCGCACGACTTCCAGCGGCTCGGCTTCCTCCGGCGGGATCGCCGCCGGTCCGCGCTCCCGCAGCCAGGCGCCGAACTCGGGCCCGCCTTGCAGCGTGGAGTACGCGAAAGACTCCGTGAGCAGACCGGTCCGCACGTCCGAGGCCTGCGCGGCGCGCAAGACGTCGTCGCAGATGGTGGCGGCCGTTGGGTGGCGCTCGAAGCGCTCGCGCAGCGCCGCGACGGACCCGTCGACGGCGGCGACGGTGACGACCCGCGGATCATCGCTGTGCGCTTCGGTCAGGGTGAAGCTGGCGTGTTCGAGCCAGTGTTCGGCCGCGGGGCCGATGGGACCGGTGGCGACCGCCACGACGACGCCGTGCGGCGCCGCGTCGGTTGCCGCATCCGGCGCCGCGGTCACCTCGATCACCCGGAACATCGGTTTCCGACCTTCCTGCGCATCGCTTTCCCTGCGGCTGAATATGTTATTCTCCGATCGAGAGAATGACAATATCGTGCGTTCGAGGACGATGGCGGAAAGGGTGCGGAATGAGCGTTTCGCTCTTGCTGGACATGGCCGCCGCGGTCAACCCGGACCGGCTCGCGGTGGTATGCGACGAGGTGCGCTGGACCGCGTCCGAACTGAGCGCGCGCGCCAGGGGCGGCGCCGCGGTGATCGCGAACTCCGGCGCTAGGAGCGTGGCTTACGTGGGCACCGGCGGCCATCTGCTTCCGCTGCTGATCTTCGCTTCGGCGGGCGCGGCGATCCCGTTCACGCCGTTGAACTATCGTCTGGCCGCCGATTCCCTGGGTGAACTGATCGCTCGGCTGGATGATCCGCTGGTGGTCTGCGACGACGAGTACCACGACATCGTGGCCGCGTTCGGCGGCAGGATCATGCGCGCGACGGCATTCGCGGAGGCGGCGGCCACCACCGATCCCCGCGCCGGCATCGAGTCGCCCGATCCGGACGAGGTGGCGGTGGTGCTGTTCACTTCCGGAACGACAGCCAAGCCGAAAGCGGTCGAGCTCTCGCACAACAATCTGGTCGGCTACATCACCGGGACCGTCGACTTCGATTCGGCCGAGCCCGCCGACGCCGCGCTGATCTGCGTGCCGCCCTACCACATCGCCGGGATCAGCGCGGCCCTGTCCAACCTGTACGCCGGGCGAACCATGGTGTATCTGCGCAACTTCGACGCCGCGCGGTGGGTGGAGCTGGCGGGCAGCGCGTCGGTCACCACCGCGACCGTGGTGCCGACCATGCTGGATCGCATCCTGACCGAACTGCAGCGCTGCGGGGCGAAACTGCCCGCTCTGCGCAATCTCGCCTACGGCGGAGCCAAGGTCGCGCTCCCGCTGGTCCGCAAGGCGCTCGACCTGCTGCCCGAGGTCGGTTTCGTGAACGCCTACGGCCTGACCGAGACCAGTTCCACCATCGCGGTTCTGGGACCGGCCGATCACCGGACGGCGCACCGGTCCGGCGACCCTGCGGTGGCGCGGCGGCTCGGTTCGGTCGGGCGTCCGGTGCCTGGCATCGAGGTGCAGATCCGCGACGACGACGGGCGGGTGCTGCCCGCCGGTGCGACGGGCGAGTTGTTCGTCCGCGGGCCGCAGGTCTCCGGGCGGTACACCGGGATCGGGTCGGTGCTGGACGAGGAAGGGTGGTTTCCCACCAAAGACGTGGCGATGCTCGACGCCGACGGCTACCTGTTCATCGGTGGCCGCGCCGACGACACGATCATTCGCGGCGGGGAGAACATCGCGCCGGCCGAGATCGAGGATGTGCTGGTCGAGCACCCCACGGTGCGCGAGGTGGCGGTCGTCGGCGTGGAGGACGCGCAGTGGGGCCAGATCATCGTGGCGGTGGTGGTGCCCGCGAACGGCGCGACACCGGACCCCGCCGCGCTGCGCGACTACGTCCGCGCCCGCCTGCGCGGCTCGCGGACGCCCGATCGGATCGTCTTCCGTGACTCGCTGCCGACGACCCCGACCGGCAAGGTGCTGCGCCGCGAACTCGCCGACGAGTACGGCCCGCAGCCGGTCGCCGAAACGTAGTCACCGTCAGGAAAGGACGACAATGGTCAAGAACGGCACTCGCCTGCGCAGCCAGGTATGCGACACCGAGGTGATCGTGGTGAAGGCCGCCGACAGTCTCGACGACCTGCGCGCAGGGGGTCTTCCGATGATCCCCATCGGAGCGGAGCGGACTCCGGGCGCCGAGCCGGTCGCGGACTACGCCGGCGGCAATCTGATGGGTAAGCGCTATGTGGACGACTCCGGCGCCGAAATCCTCGTCACCAAGGCCGGTGCCGGCACGCTCAGCGTCGGCAGCACACCGTTGGCGCTGAAGGAAGCCCAGCCGCTCCCGGCCAGCGACTGACCCTGATGCCGGACGAAATCAGAACTCGCACGAACACAAGCCCTGGCGCAGGGGCCGGGTATGGAGCGGAAGGACGCGAAACGTGACGGAATCGAAGATGCTGGTGTTCTCCAACGCCGTGGCGGGACAGGACGACGCCTTCAACGAGTGGTACGACACCCGGCATCTGGCCGAAGTGGTCCAGGTGCCCGGCGTGACGAGCGGGCAGCGGTTCGAGCTCGTTCCCGCCGCACTGCCCGGCGGCAATGCCGAAGCGCCCGCGCACCGGTATCTGGCGGTGTACGAACTGAGCGACGACCCGGACACGGTCGTGCGAGCGTTTCTGGAGCGGGCGGGCAACGGACAGATCCAACTCGACAAGGCGCTGGACGTCTCGACGCTCGCCGTGTCGGTGTGGCGCGCTCGCGGCAAAGGGCACGCTGCGGCAGAGTGTGCATGTGGGTCGCGCCGCGCCCGGTGATCGAGCAGGTCTACGAGCTTCTCCGGACACTCCGACGGACGGTGGCGTCGATACCCCGGCGGCGATCTCCCTCAGGTGGGGGCATGGCCGGCAGTGATCCCGTGGGCGCAGAAGCTCCAAACCTCTTCTGGCGTGAGCGGTTTCGCGCCGGGGTCCGCGTTGGCGGGCTGCGAGGTGAACATCACGGTGTGCATGATCATCGCGGCGAGGCGGCGGGGGTTGGCGGTGGCGGTCAGCCTGCCCGCCGTCTGCGCCTCCGTCATCAACTCGGTGAACAGCCCGAACAGCGACGCGTGCGCCATGCGGACCTGCGCGGGATGCGAACCGAGCAGCCGGCGGGAGAACTCGGTGAACAGCGGTCGGCGCGCGTCCGGATCCGGCCGGCACAGATGGAACAGCAGCTCGACCGCGGTCCGCAGCCGGTCCAGCGGTTCGCCGCTGTTGACCGTGGCCGCGCGGATCTGCTCGACGGTGCGGCCGAGCGCGTCCTCGTACAAGGCGAGCAGGAGTTCGTGTTTGCCGTCGAACTGCAGGTAGAAGCTGCGCAGCGATTGCCGTGACCGGTCGACGACCTCCTGCACCGTGAAGTCCGTACTGCCCTTCTCGGTGATGATCGCCTGCGCCGCGTCCAGGAACCGTTGCACGCGCTGGCCCGCGCGCAGCTTCGCTGTGCGTAGCGACCGCTCCACGGCGCGCTGCTTCCAGGCGGGCTCGCCCCGCCCATCGACATCGGTCATGGCCGCCGCGTCCCGCGTGCCGACGCGCACGCCCTCGGCCGCGCCCGGTCCGTCCATGCCCGGTACTCGCTCGGAACCATCGTTTTTCCTCTACCCGTGTGGCATCGTCGCGGTGAAACTAATATTATCGTTGAAGAAGAATCATATTCTCAAAGTGGTGAGATGGAAGTATTTCCGGCGGTAGTCGATGCGGGCGGCCGGATGTTGCTGGAGCATCGCGCGACGATCGCGAAGGAGTACCGTGCAACTGAGTTTCGACGACGACGTGGAAGCGTTCCGCGCCGAGTTCGCCGAGTTCCTCGACCGGCACCTGCCGCCGGAATCCGCTGCGGGCGAACGCCCTCGGTCGACCTCGCACATTCCCGAATGGGCGCGCCGGTGGCAGCGGCTGCTGTTCGACAACGGCTGGCTGGTGCCAGGCCATCCGCCGGAGTTCGGCGGCCGCAACGCCGGGATCCTGCAGCAGTATGTGCACCGCGAGGAACTGGCCGGGCGCGGAATCTACGAGAACTTCAATCCGCAGGGCGTCGGCATCGTCGCCGCGTCGCTGATCACGTTCGGGACGCCCGAGCAGCAGCGGCGCTGGGCGGTGCCCATCCTGCGTGGAGACCGCACCGCATCACTCGGGATGAGCGAGCCGGAAGCCGGTTCGGATCTGGCCGGTCTGCGCACCAGGGCGGTCCTGCGCGACGACCGTTTCGTGGTGGACGGGCACAAGATCTGGACCTCGGGCGCGCACGATGCCGACGTCCTGCTCGCGTTCGTGCGGACCGATCCGGACGCGCCGAAGCACCGCGGCATCTCGGCCCTGCTCATCCCGACCGATCTGCCCGGAGTGCGTCGCAGGCCGTTCGCCTCGGTCTGCGCTCCGGACGACCTCGACTTCAACGAAGTGTTCCTCACCGAGGTGGAAGTACCGGCCGAAAACCTGGTCGGCGAGCTGAACAAGGGCTGGCAGGTGGCCAACGGATCGCTCGGGCACGAGCGCACACTGCTGTGGCTCGGCTTCGCCGACCGGCTGGACGGCCTGCTGGCCGACTTCCGGCCGGAAACTGCTGTGGCCGCCGATCGCTACGCCAGTCTCGTCCTCGACGCGCACGCGCTGCGCCTGCTCGGATCGAGCGCGCTGGCCAAGGCCGCGCGCGGCGAGGACGCCGGTCCCGGACTCTCGGTGCTGAAACTGCTCGGCTCCGAAGCGGTGCAACGCGGAGCCGAACACGCGTTGGCGGCGGCGGGGTCGAGGGGACTGACGCACCCGGACGTCACCGCACGCCACAGCGCGTTCACCCTGGAGCAGACCGCGCCGGGCTGGTTCGAGCGCTTCGTGCGCAGTTTCGCGGGCACCATCGCGGGCGGCACGTCGGAGATCCAGCGCAACATCATCGCCGAGCGCAATTTGGGACTGCCCCGGCGGTGACGGCGCCGCCGATGTTCCGGGGATCGACCGGCGATCGCGTTGCGCGCCTGGTCTGTTCGTCCCGGCACGGCCGGTGGACGCAGGCCGCCCGCCCGGATCACTCGCTGAGCGAGATGGCCGCGCGCGGGCATTGCGCCACCGCGTCCCGCACGCGCGCTTCGACCTCCGGGGTCGCTTCCGGCCGCAGGACGTGCAGTTCGTCCTGGTCGTCGAGGTCGAACACCTCGGGAACGATGCCCGTGCAGATGCCGTTGCTCTCGCAGGCCTGATAGTCGATTTCGATTCTCATCGCGCCGCCTTCGTCTGTCGGTGTGCCCGGCCCGCCGTGGGAGCTACGGATGTGGTGGGCGACGTGGCGCCGCCGCGGATCGGCAGCGCGGTACACGTTCATCGAGGCGGCTCCTGCTGCGCCGAGGTGTCCGCCGAAGACGCCGACGCAGTGCCGGATTCGGGCTCCGGCATGGCGATGATGGCGTGCGCGGGGCAATCCAGCAGGGCGCGCGACACCGCGTCCTGATCGGCGGCCGCCACGACGCCGGTACCCTCCAGCGACGCGTAACCCCAGTCGTCGAGCGAGAAATGCGCGGGCGCGTGTGCGGCGCACAGGCCGAATCCGTCGCACAGCGTCCGGTCGAGCCGAATCCTCATGAGGCGGACGCCGCTTCCACGCCGAAGGGCCGCTCGGCCGGGTGGACGCCGCGGGCGCAGGTGGGGCACCGGCCTTCCAGATGCGCGGTCACCTCCGCGGTGAACCGCGCCAGCAGAGTGGCGGTGGCGTTGGCCGCGCCGTCCAGCGTTGCGCAGGCGCCGCGGCCGCGCAGCACCACCGACCATCGCCGCAACCGGTCGACGTCGGCGGCGGTGGCCGTCCCGTCGCGCAGCGCGGTGGCCGCGGCCGCCATCGCGGCGGTGCCGTTGAAGCAGGATCCGCACTGGCCGGCGTTCTCACGGTCGAAGTAGCTCAGTACCGCCGCGGCGACCGCGACGGGGCATTCGGCGGTGATCAGCGATATCGCGCCGCAGCCGAGCCCGCTGCCGAGCGCGCGCAGCGATTCGTGGTCCAGGGTGGCCGTCAGCACCGAGCGGTCCACCATGCCCGCGAAATAGCCGCCCGTCATGGCACCGCGCACCTGGTCCGGCGCGACGCCGTGCAGGGCGAGCAGGTCGGCGAATCTCGTGCCGTGCGGCAGCTCGTAGAGCGCGGGCGGCCGCCCGGCGCCGGTGACGGTGGCCAGGAAGGTCCCTGGGGAATGCGCCGTGCCCACACTGCGGAACGCCGCACCGCCGTGCCGTTGGACGAACGGCAGATGCGCCAAGGTCTCCACGTTGCCGACCATCGTCGGCAGCCCGTCCACACCCTGCTGGAACGGGCGCGGCGGCTTGTCGGACGGCTTCGCCGGGCCGCCGTTGATCGCCCGGATCGCCGCCGTCTCCTCTCCGGCGACATATGCCGGGTCCACGGTGACCAATTCGACGGCGATCTCTGCGATCCCGGCCCGGTCGAGTTCGGCCAGAGCGGCGTCGACGCGGCGCGCGGATGCCGGATCCGAGACGTAGACATAGGCGCGCCGCGCGCCGACGATCCCGGCCGCGAGGCGCAACCCGTCCAGCACCAGGTGTGGGCGGTGGCGCATCAGCCATTTGTCCTTGATCGAGGCGGGCTCGCCTTCCTCGCCGTTGGCCACGACGACGGTTTCGCGCCCGCGTAGACCGGCGTCGCGCACCCCGGCGAGCTTGACGGCGATGGGGAACGCCGCGCCGCCGCGGCCGAGCAGCCCGCTGCGGCGCACTTCCGCCAGCACCGCGTCCGCGGAATGCAGCCGCCGATAGCCCCCGGCTTCCCGATAGGCGGCCAGATCCTCGCCGCCGTCGCTCATCCGCAGCAGGCGCGGCACGCAGCCGGGCGCCGCGGCCACGGTGAGCCCCGGGACCGGCTCGACAATTTCTTGCATGGCAACCTCTTCCGGCTGAATCTCGAGCGAGGGACGCGACGTCGTCGCATGGCGGCGGTTAGGCTTTCCGCCATGAGGACCGCGGTGCTGCGTATCAATGTCGACCCGGACGGGCAGCTCACCGCGGCACAGCTGGCGGACGGGACGACCCGGTTGCGCGCACAGGCCGCCTCGATCGCGGCGCAGCTTCCGGACGACGATCTGGCGGCGAAACCCGCGCGACGGCGGGAAGTCCAGTTGCTGGTCGAGACCGACGATTCCGCCGCCGTGATGGACGCGGCGATCCGGGTGTGTGCCGCGGCGTTCGGCACCGCGCCTGCGCCCGGTGTGGTGACCTTCGTCAGCCGCGGGACCGATGACGACGCACGCGGCGTGCTCGCCGGTTTCGGCGTGACCGGCGAGATCACCCGCTCGCTGGACGCCGACGGTTTCGACGTGGTGTCGGTGACGCTGCGCGCGTCCGATCTGGAGCGGGTGCCAGAGAGCCGGATCCACACCGCGCTGGAGGCGTCGCTGAACTGCGAGGTCCGGATTCACACCCGCTGAGCGACGCGGGCGCAGCCCTGGCATCGATCGCGCGGGCATCAGCCGTCCAGGAACTTCAGGATCGCAGGGGCCGCAAGCACCCAGGTGTCGAACATGTTGTAGTGCGTCGCTCTTCCGCTCGCGCGGTCCTCCATCGCGCGTTCCCAGGCGTCCTCCGGCCAGGGCGGATCGATCAGCGTCGAGCCCTCGATCAGGCAGCTCACCTCGAGCGAGGTGCGCTTGGGATGGTCCAGATCGCCTGCGCCGCCACGGATGATCAACGTGGGGACCCGGATGCGATCGAACATCTCGTCGTCCACCCCGGGGATCGTCTGTCCCGGTTTCGGGACGTAGGCGCCGAGCCAGCGCAACGACAACTTGACGAACTCGTCGCGATCCAGGCCCAGCAGGCGCCGTTCGTTGGCGGGGTTCTTGGCGATGCGTTCGCGCCACTCCCGCAGCAGCGGCAGGCCCGCGACCCCGCTGCTGCGCACCACCTGCAAGCTGGGCAGCACGTAATAGGCTCCCAGATTGAACATTCCGTAGACGCCGCCCACGATGTTCCACAGCGCCAGTTTGGCGACCCGCTCGGGGTAGAGCATCGCGGTGAGCATCGAGTCGCGCGCGCCGCCGGAGCCACCCGCGAGCACGCAGGGACCCGCGCCCAGCGCGGCGAGCAAGCCGCCGAGCGTCGCCGCTCGCATGTGCGATTCCGTCTGCCCGTAGAACTGCACGTCGGAGGCGCCGCAGTTGGGGCGGTCCCACAGCAGCACCGACCGGCCGCCCGCGACGAGCGCTTCGGCCAGCGGACGCAAGCCGGGCACGTCCATGCCGAACCGGCCACCCGGGGTCAGGACGACGAGTTCGCCGCCGTCGCCGAGGATCTCGTACACCACCTTGCCGCCGTTGATCTCCACCGAGGACACCCGGCCCGCGCCGGTCCCGCTGCTCACGCGGCCCGCCTCAAGCCATGACCACGACGTCGTCGCCGACGACACGGACGGGGTAGGTACGGATGCTCCATTCGGGTTTCACCGCTGTGGTGCCGGTCGCGAGTTCGAAACCCCATTGGTGCCACGGGCAGTAGATGAATTCCTTGTCCCGCACCATCACCGCGTCCCCGGGGACGGACTCGTCGACGACGGTGCGCCCGCGGGCGCGGCCGGCGCAGAGCGGGCCGCCCTCGTGCGGGCAGTAGTTGGCGATGGCGTAGAAGGTTCCGCCGACGTTGTAGACGCCGACACCGTGCCGGCCGATCGGCACCACCTTGGACGATCCCGGCGGGATCTCGTCCACGGTGGCGACGACGTGCTCGCGCCCTTGGGCCAGCCGTGGCGGCTGGGATTCCTCCGGCATTCAGAACACCCGCCTCTGGCCGTCGATGGCGGGCACCGTCTCGGGGAGGTGATAGGTCTCGATGCCGTTGCGGTACATCACGCGGTCGCGTGCGTACCCGGGAAGATGCTTGACCAGCCAGCGGGGATCGTCGAAGGTCCAGTGCGGGTAGTCCGAAGAGTACAGCAGGATCCTGTCGGCCTCCATCCATTCGAACGCCCTGGTGAGTTCGGTCTTGTCCTCCGGATAGTCCAGCGGCTGGGTGGTGAACTTGATGTGCTCCTTGACGTAGTCCGACGGCTTGCGCCGGATCCCTGTCCACGACTTGCGCGCTGCGTAGATCGCGTCCATCCGCCACATCAAGGGCAGGATCCAGGTGAAGGCGTGCTCGACGAACACGATCCGCAATGCCGGGAAGCGGTCGAACACCCCGTCGAAGATCAGGCTCATGATCTGGTTGGCCGCCAACAGCGAGTACGTGACCATGAAATCGTGGTTGTAGCTGGGGAAACCGACCGGCGGCATGGGCATCGTCTCGTACGCGCCACGGCCGAGATGGCAACTGACCACCAGGTCGTGCTTTGTCGCGGCCGCCCAGATCGGGTCGTATTTCGGGTCGCCCCAGGCCGGTCGAGGTTCGGCCTTGATGAGGATCTGCGCCATATACGGGTGCCCGGCCCAGTGCTCGATCTCGCGGACCGCGCCCGGCGGGTCGTCGATCGCCGCGCAGATCGAACCGCGCCAGCGCTGGTGCCAGTTGTTCTTCGAGTCCAGCCAGTGCTCGGCCAGCCAGTGGTTGACGCCCGTGGCCAGCGCCTGCGTGGCCTCGGGCAGGCGCGCGGCCTTGACCGTCGGCTCCAGGATCGCGATGTCCGAACCGGCTTCGACGATCAACTGCCGGAAGGCCAGCTCCGGGTCGCTGCCGGCGAATTCGCCGTCGGCGGGGAAGGTGTCCACCCGCATCGCGTAGGAATGCGCGTAATCGGGGGCGTCGTAGACGATCGTCTCGCCGACCCGGTGACTGAGGAAATAGGAGCTGCGGTACGGCTCGGGGATGTGCTCGACGAGTTCGCCGCGGCGTGGCACGGGGTGCACGTCCGAGTCGACGACCCGGACGGCGACCTGCTCGGGCGCCGGGGCGCGGTGCTGCTGGTGGGCCAGCCTCATGGTCGTCTCCCTCGTTCGCGACTACTCGGTGACCAGCTCGGCGGGCATGTCGATGCCGTAGAGCTGGGATGCGTTGCGCCACAGCAGCTTCTCGCGCTGCTGGGCGGTGAGCGTGGACGGCAGCCCGTCGATGTCGCCGCAATGCCAGTGCGGATAACTGGAGCCGAACAGCACCATGTCCTCCTTGCCGGTGAAACCGAGCCACTCGGAGGCGAATGCGGTGTCGCCGGGCCCGTCGAGGCTGCCGTGGACGAAGAACACGTGACCGGGCAGGTACTCGCTCGGCATCCGTGGCGCCCACGGCGTCTGCTCCAGGTGCGGTCTGCCGAAGGTGTCCATCCGCCAGGAGAACGGGGTGAGCAGGTCGGCGGCGCCGTCGGCCCAGACGAACCGCAGGCGCGGCAGCCGCTCGAACACGCCCTCGGCGATCATGTTCATCAGGTGGTAGACGTAGTTCAGCGCCATGAACCCGAGGTACTGCTCATAGGTCCTGGTGTGCCCGGACGGCGTGGGCGGGAAGCCGATGCTCTCGCCGGTCTCGATGTGCGCGGCCACCGGCAGCCCGGCCTCGGCCGCCGCCTCCCACAGCGGCCAGAACTGCGGCTTGCCGTAGAGCTCTCGCGACTGCAACGGGACACCGACCTGGACGACCCGGGGATGTTGCGCCCACTTGCGGATCTCGCGCAGCGCGCCCTGGATGTCCTCCGGATTCACCCGAATGGTGCCGCGGTACCTGGACGCGTACGCGCCGGAATCCAGCCAGCGCGACACCATCATCTCGTTGTGCGCGGCCAGCACCGCCGTGGTCAGATGCCGGTCCGGCAGGATGCCCCTGGTCATGGGATGCAGAATCGCGACGTCGACGCCACGCATTCCGAACAGCTGCTCGCCGACGACATCCGGGTCCGACGCCGGATACCCGCGGTCGGGCCCGCGCGTCCCCTTGGCGTACTCCCCGCCGGGGGCGCCGTACCAATCCATCTCGGCGTCCGGAATGCCACGGCTCTTGAACGGCTCGCGCAGGAAGCCGCGCATGTCGTCGTTCGAGGCGAAGAAGATGTGCACGCCGGCGTCGATGACGGGTGTGCTCGTGCCGTCGGAAAGCGTTCTCATGCAATGTCTCCCGGAAAGGATCAATCGATCCGCGCGATGTCGGGGCGCTCGGTCACCGGCGCCGCCAATCGCTGTTCGTCGCAGATCCGCTGCAATTTCGCCAAGGTCTGCTCCAGCCCGGGGCCGCGGCGCGGTCCCGGAGTGAAGGTGGCGGGCAGCTGCCGCATGCCCTGGATGACGCCGATGGTCTCGTAGTGCACGGTCCCCTCGGGATCGCAGCGGTAGTCGGGCATCCGGTCGAGTACGGCCGTGAGCATGGACTTGAACACCGTGCGCGCGACGTTCGACCCGATGCAGCGATGCACGCCGAGCCCGAAGCTGAAGTGGCGATTGCCCCTGCGGTCCAGGACGACCTCGTTCGGATCGGGAAAGATCGCCGGATCCCGGTTGGCCATCGCCCAGGACAGCCACAGGCGCTCACCCTCGCGGAATCGGGTGTCCTCGACGACGAAATCGGCGGCGATGGTGCGCCCGTCGCCCGGGGCGGGCGTGAAGTAGCGCAGGAACTCCTCGGTGGCCGAGTCGAGCAGGGTGTCGCGCTCCCGGCTGAGCAGATCACGCTGGTCGGGGTGCTCCGAGAGCCACTCCAGGGCGTGCGCGGTGAGCGCGGTGGTGGTGTCGAATCCGCCGCCGATGATCAGGCCGAGCATGCCGAGCAGTTCGAGATCCGGCGCGGGTGCGCCGTCGATGCGCAACTCGGTCAGCGCGTGCACCAGTCCGGGCCGTGGGTTCTGCTTGATCTCGGCCAGGTTGGTCAGGAGATCGATGCCCATCGCCCGGTGCATCTCGGCCACGCGCGCCGCGTCGGGGGAGTCCTCCGGCGTGTACACCGAGGCGTGCACCGGCTCGCTGTAGACCGACCACTGCCGCAACGGGATGCCGAGCATGGCCAGGGTCAGCACGGCCGGGACGACGTTGGCGAGGTCGTCGACGAAATCTATGCGGCCGCTCTCGATCTTCTCGTCCAGCGCGGCGCGCACGATCTCGGCGATGACCGGCTCCCAGCGCCGGACCGCCGCGGGGGAGAGGTAGGGGTTGAGCACCTGACGGTAGAGGCGGTGCTCGGGATCGTCCATCTCGAGCATCCCCCCGCGCACCACCTGCGCGCGCCGGGCGGGCGGAATCGATATTCCCTGATAGCCCTTGCGTTCTCCGTGCAGATCGTGGTCGTTGGAGACGTGCGGGCAGCGGGCGAGTTCGAACACCGCGTTGCCGCCGCTGGCCACCCAGTGACCGTCGTAGGTGTCGCTCCAGGCGATCGGGCACTTCGCGTGCAGTTCGTCGGTGATCTCCTGGAACCGGTGGCGGTATTCCGGCGTGTGCCGGTCGAAGTGATACCGGTTCTTCTTGCGGTCCTCGTCGGCGACCACGTCGTCAATGCTCACAATGGTGTTCCTCTGCTGCTCACGGGATCCGGTGTGCCCGCACGGCGACTGGAGCACGCTTCGTTCCTTCGCGGCCGCCGCGGGTCCGGCGCGTCGATCGGATGCGGTGGTCGCGCCACCTCAGGTAGCCGGTGTGCAGCCGCAGGCCGGTGACGTATCGGGCCTGCGGCTGCGTCCCGGTCCGCGTGCGGCGATGAACGCGACCCCGTCCCCTCGGCACGTCCCACAGCTGAACCTTCCGTTCTCTTCGGCGGCCGCCCGGTGACGACGGATCGCGCGTCTGCCGGACCGCAGGTGGCGCGGTGCGCCGGAAACGGCATGCGGTCCGTCTGCCGGGAACTTGCCGAGGTCGGCGCGGCCGGGCTGATGCCGGGCGCACACTCGGCCAAGTGGGCTCGCCCGTCGTCTCACCTACAAGAATGATACTTACTTTTAATGAGAACGGTACTCTACGCAAAGTTGGACCGCAAGGTGGGCTCTGACCGGCGTGACTCGCTCCCTGTGGCCGCGGATAACGGCTGCTTCCCGGGCGGATCGGATCCCCTGTGGAAGCTTCCGGGCGATTGAAGCGGCACTACTCTCTTGGCGGAAGTGCAAAACATCTCGTGCGGGCGGGATTGCCACATCTTCGTTTTGAGAATAACATTCTTCTCATATGTAAATGGAAGTCTCCCTGCTTCCACGCGCCCGTCGCGTTCGGCTCGGCCGAGTGGAACCGGCACGGCGCAGGCCAACTTCCGTTCACGCGAGAGGAATCCGCGCAGTGGCTTCGCAGCAGCAACGATCCGAGCCTGCGCCGGACGCCGAGGTCGACGTCGTGGTCCTCGGCAGCGGCGCCGCCGGCCTGACCGCGGCGCTCACCGCGGCGGTGCACGGTGCGTCGGTGGCGGTCTTGGAGAAGGCGGCGACCGTCGGAGGGACCAGCGCGGTGTCGGGCGGCATCGCGTGGATTCCCGCCCACGACCGCTGCGCCGACGGGCCGCTGAGCGTGGCCGACGCGCTGAGCTACCTGCACGCCCAGTCGCTGGACTCGATGGACGACGAACTGGTCGAGGTCTTCGTGCGCACCGGCGCCGCGATGGTCGACTTCGTCGAGGCGCACAGCGGTGTGCGCTTCGAGATCGCCGAAGGATTTCCCGACTACAAGCCGGAACTGCCCGGCGGCAGGCCGGGCGGCGGCCGGTCGCTGAGCCCGGCCGCCTTCGATCCGGCCCGCCTCGGAGTGTGGCGCGACCGCATCACCTCCTTCCCCGCGGACTGGAGCAACGTCGGATTCGACGCCGAGACCAGGGCCAGGCTGCACGCGGCCGCCGGTGCCGAATCGGCCGATCTCTGCGTGGCCGGAACCGCCCTCGTCGCCGGCTTGCTCGCGGGCGTGCTCGACGCCGGAGTGGTGCCGCGCACCGGGACGAGGGCCACCGAGCTGATCGCCGCGAACGGCGCCGTCACCGGAGTCAGGATCGCCACGGCCGCCGGTGAATCCACAGTGCGGGCGCGCAACGGTGTCATCCTGGCGACCGGCGGGTTCGAGTGGGATCCGCAGCTGGTGCGGTCCTATCTGCGCGGCCCGATGCGCGGCGCGGTGTCCCCGCCGAACAACACCGGAGACGGGCTGCGCATGGCCATGGCGCACGGCGCGGAACTCGGCACGATGAGCGAGGCCTGGTGGGTGCCGATCGTGCGGATTCCGGGCGACACCATCGACGGCAAGCCGCGCAGCCGCAGCGTGCGCCTGGAGCGGACGCGCCCGCGCAGCATCATGGTCAACCGGGCCGGCAAGCGGTTCGTCAACGAGGCCTCGGAGTACAACTCCATGGCGGGCGCCTTCCACTATCTCGATCCAAGGGGCGGCTACGTCAACGATCCGGGCTGGATCGTCTTCGATGCCGTCCATTTGCGGCGGTACGGCTTCCTCGGTGTCGCACCCGGCGATCCGGTGCCCGAATGGTTCTGCGAATCACCGGATCTGGCCGCGCTCGGCGCGAAGACCGGCATCGATCCGGCCGGTCTCGCCGCGACCGTCGCCGCATGGAACCGCGCGGTCGCCGACGAGATCGATCCCGAGTTCGGGCGTGGCTCGAGCGCCTACGACGGGTGGTGGGGTGACGAGCGCGCCGCCACCGTCGCCGGTCGCACGCTCGGCCCGATCGACACCGCTCCGTACTACGCGGTGCCGGTCACCGTCGGGGCGATGGGCACGAAAGGCGGCCCGCGCACCGACCGGGACGGGCGCGTGCGGCACGTCGGCGGGGCGGTCGTTCCCGGGCTGTTCGCCGCGGGCAACGCGATGGCCGGCGTGACCGGCCGAGCCTACGGCGGCGCGGGCGGAACCATCGGCCCCGCGATGGTGTGGGGCTTCCGGGCCGGATACGCCGCTGCCACCGGCAAATCGGCCGAGATCTGAGCACGGAGGTAACGAGTTGCCGGAATTCGAGAGCATCTGGAGCGATCTGCAAGGCGTCCCCTTCACCCAGGGATACCTGGACGCCGGCGGCGTCCGAACCCGCTACCTGCACGCGGGGGATCCGGCCGACCCGGCTCTGGTTCTGCTGCACGGGTCCGGTGGGCATGCCGAAGCCTATGTGCGCAATCTGGAGTCGCACGCCGCGCACTTCTCCACCTGGGCGATCGACATGCTGGGACACGGCTACACCGACAAGCCGGGGCATCCGCTGGAGATCGCGCACTACGTCGAGCACGTCATCGGTTTCCTCGACGCCGTGGGCGTGCGCCGCGCCCGCCTCAGCGGGGAATCGCTGGGCGGCTGGGTGGCCGCCCGCCTCGCGATCGATCATCCGGATCGCGTCGACCGCTTGGTGCTCAACACCGCCGGCGGATCGCAGGCGGATCCGGAGGTGATGCGGCGCATCGTCACGCTGTCGATGGCGGCCGCCGCCGATCCCACCTGGGAGACGGTGCGGGCCAGGATCAAGTGGCTGATGGCCGACAAGTCGAAGGACTACGACGATGTGGTGGCCAGCAGGCAGCGCATCTACCGGCAACCCGGCTTCGTCGCCGCCATGCGCGACATCATGGCGTTGCAGGATCCGCAGATCCGGCGGCGAAACCTGTTGGGGCCGCAGGACTACGGCAGGATCACCGCGCCGACCCTCGTGCTGTGGACCAGTGACGACCCCACCGCCGACGTCGGCGAGGGCAGGCGGATCGCGTCGATGATCCCCGGCGCGCGCTTCGAGGTTCTGCCGGACTGCGGGCACTGGCCGCAGTACGAGGACGCCAAAGCCTTCGACGCCCTGCACCTCGACTTCCTGCTGGGCGGCTGACCGTGTCCGAACACCGTGACTCCGCCGCGCCGGGCGCCACCGACGTCGACGTGCTCGTCGTCGGCGCGGGCCCGGTGGGTCTCACGCTGGCGAACATGCTCGGCATGTACGGGGTGCGCACCCTGGTGGTCGAGGAACGTCCGACCCTCATCGACTACCCGCGCGGCGTGGGCCTGGACGACGAATCACTGCGGACGTTCCAGGCGATCGGGCTGGTCGATCGCATCCTGCCGCACACCACCCCGAACCAGATCATGCGTTTCGTCGACGCGCGGCGCAGGCTGCTGGCCGAGATCGCGCCCACCGACGAGCAATTCGGCTGGCCGAAACGCAATGGATTCGTCCAGCCGCTGGTCGACGCCGAACTGCTCGCGGGACTGGACCGGTATCCGCAGGTGGAGGTGGCCTGGGGGACAGCTATGACCTCCTGCGCCGACTCCGGCGATCGGGTGACGGCGGCACTCGACGGCGGCGCCGGGCCGTCCACCGTGACCGCCCGGTACCTGGTGGGTTGCGACGGCGGGCGCAGCGCGACGCGCCGGGAGATGGGCGTCTCCTTCGACGGCACCACCTCGCCGACCCGCTGGCTGGTGGTCGACCTCGCCTCGGATCCGCTGGGACACCCCAATATCGAGGTCGCCGCCGATCCGGCCCGGCCGAACGTGTCGGTATCGATCGCGCACGGAATCCGGCGCTTCGAGTTCATGATCCACGACGACGAGCCCGACGAACTGGCCGAGGACCCGGCCTTCGTGGCGAAGATGGTGGCGCCGTTCGTGCCGTATCCCGAGCGGCTGGAGGTCATCCGACGCCGGGTCTACACCCATCATTCCCGCATCGCGGGCGCTTTCCGGCGCGGGCGGCTGCTACTGGCTGGCGACGCCGCGCATTTGATGCCGGTGTGGCAGGGGCAGGGCTACAACAGCGGCATCAGGGACGCGGCGAACCTCGGCTGGAAACTCGCCGCGGTCGTCCGGGGGCAGGCGGGCGAAGCCCTGCTCGACAGCTACGACTCCGAACGGCGCAAGCACGCCAGGGCCATGATCGATCTGTCGACGCTGGTCGGCCGGGTGATCTCGCCGACCGATCGCAAGGTCGCGGCGGCGCGTGACGCGCTGGTGCGCGCGGCGGCCGCGATTGCGCCGGTTCGAAAGTACGTGCTGGGCATGCGGTTCAAGCCGATGCCGCGCTACGAGCGCGGGGCGGTGGTGCACGACTGGTCCCGGTCGCCGAAGTCGGCGGTCGGCACGCTGTTCGTGCAGCCGCGGGTGGATACCAGGGAACGCGCCGACGTCCTGCTCGACGAGGTGCTCGGGCCGTGGTTCGCCGTGCTGTGCTGGAACAACCGCCCTCGCGCCGTCCTCGGTGCGACGGCGTTCGATCGGTGGAAATCTCTGGGCGCCAAGTTCTTCGAACTCCGTCCCTCCGCACAGATGCACTGGACCGGCCACGACGACCCCGACGTCGTCGTGATCGGCGACCGCACCGGCGCGCTGAAACGCTGGTTCGACGCCCAGCGCGACTCGGTGCTGTTCCTGCGGCCCGATCGCTGCGTCGCGGGCGCGTCCATCGCGCAATCGGCGCCGGAACTGAGCGCGGACCTGCTCGACACCCTCTATTCGCCGCAGGGAGGAAACGATGCCGCTGGCCGTGTGCTGCGTCTCGCACAGCCCCCTTCTTGATCTTCCCGGACCCGATCCGGAGGTGCTCGCGGACATCGAGTCGGCGCTCGACGAGGCGGCGCGGTTCGTGCGGGCCTTCGATCCCGAAGTGGTCGTGGTGTTCGCGCCCGACCACTACAACGGGTTCTTCTACAAGCTCATGCCGCCGTTCTGCATCGCAGCGGCGGCTGCCGGGGTCGGTGACTACGGCACGCACGCCGGGCCGCTCGACGTGCCGGCCGGACTGGCGACCGAACTCGCCGAGGCGGTTCTCGCGGCCGGTGTCGATGTCGCCGTCTCGCTCGCGATGGACGTCGATCACGGGACGGTGCAGCCCTTGCAGCGGTTGCTCGGGTCAGCGACGGCGCGCCCGGTGGTTCCGATCTTCGTCAATTCGGTAGCCGTTCCGCTCGGCCCGCTGCGCCGCGCCAGGGCGCTGGGCGCGGCCGTCGGCGGTCACTTGTCGACCCTGGGCAAGCGGGTGCTGATGATCGGTTCCGGCGGGTTGTCCCACGACCCGCCGGTGCCGGCCTTGGCCACGGCCACCGGGCCCGTGCGGGAGCGGATCGTGCACGGCGGGCGCATGACCGCCGAGCAGCGAAACGCGCGGCAGCAGAGGGTGATCGAAGCGGCGCGCGAGTTCGCCGCCGGGCGCGGCGGGCTCCAGCCGCTCAATCCCGAATGGGATCGGCGGTTCCTGCGAATCCTCGACGACGGACGGCTCGAGGAGTTCGACGACTGGACCAACGCGCGGATCACCGCCGCGGCGGGCAACTCCGCGCACGAGGTGCGCACCTGGGTCGCCGCGTTCGCGGCGCTCGCGGGGCAGGGCCCGTACCGGACCACGGTGCGCTACTACCGGTCCGCGCCCGCTCTGATCGCCGGATTCGCCGTGCGCGCCGCCGTCGCGGACCAGGACAACGATTCGACCGCCAGGAGGCGAGCGTGACATCCGAACCGATCGGCGTGCCCTCCGGAGCAGGCGATGTCGACCATACCGTCGACGTTCTGGTCGTCGGCTCCGGCGGCGGCGGGCTGACCGCCGCCCTCGCCGCCGAGGCCGCAGGACTGTCGGTCCTCGTGGTCGAGAAAGCGGCCCACTACGGCGGCTCCACCGCGCTGTCGGGCGGCGGCATCTGGGTGCCCGGCGCTCCGGCGCAGAAGCGCGACGGCTACGCGCCGGATCCGGAGGGCGTGGTCGAGTACCTGCGCGCGATCACCGAGGGCTTGGTCGGCGACGCGCGCCTGCGGGCCTACGTCGCGACGGCGCCGCGGATGATGGAATTCCTCGAGCAACGCAGCGCCTGGCTGCGCTTCGTGTGGAAGCCGGGTTACGCCGACTACTACCCGGAACTGCCCGGTGGTTCGGCGCAGGGCAGCACCATCAACGTGCCGCCGATCGACCTGCGCAGACTCGGCGACGAAGAGCAGAACCTGCTGCGTCCGCTGGCCCTGGCCCCGAAGGGGATCTGGCTGGGACCCAAGGATTTACGGCTGTTCTACCAGGTACGTCAATCCTGGCGCGGCAAAGCCGTGCTGGTGAAGCTGGTGTGGCGGATGTTCCGCGCCAGGGTGTTCGGCGACCGGATCGCCGCCATCGGTCAGTCGCTGGTGGCCCGGCTGCGCCTCGCCCTGCGCGAGCGCGACATTCCGCTGTGGCTGAACGCGCCGATGACCTCCTTGCTCACCGGAGCCGACGGCGCCGTGGTCGGCGCGGTGGTGGAGCGCGACGGACAGCCGCTGCGCATCAGGGCCGAGCGCGGCGTGATCCTGGCGACCGGCGGCTTCGACCACGACATGGCCTGGCGCAAGGAACATCAGCCGGTCGTCGAGCAGGACTGGAGTTTCGGCAACCCGGCCTCCATGGGCGACGGCATCCGCGCCGGACAGCAGGTCGGCGCGGCCACCGACCTGCTGGACGAGGCGTGGTGGTTCCCCGCCATCCACTGGCCCGACGGACGCCTGCAATTCATGCTCAACGAGCGCATGATGCCGGCCCAGTTCATCGTCAACGGCGCGGGCGAGCGGTACATCAACGAGGCCGCGCCGTACATGGATTTCGGTCACGCGATGATCGAGGGACAGAAATCGGGGATCACGCACATCCCGAGCTGGCTGATCACCGACGAGCGCTCCTGGCGGCGGTACGTCGTCGCCGGACATCTACCGCTGCCGAAGATCCCGTTCGCCCCGGTGCCGACCGGGCGGAAGATCCCGCGGGCCTGGCTGGACTCGGGTGTCGTCGTGGCCGCGAACTCGTGGACGGAACTGGCCGCGAAGATCGGCGTGCCCGAGGACCGGCTGCGCGCCACCGCGAAGCGCTTCGACGAACTCGCGCGCACCGGCCACGACGACGACTTCCAGCGCGGCGACAGCGTGTACGACAACTACTACGGCGATCCCACGCTGCCCAACCCCAACCTGCGTCCGCTGGGCAAGCCGCCGTACTACGCGTTCCGGATCATCCTCGGCGATCTGGGCACCTCCGGCGGCCTGCGCACCGACGAGCACGCCAGGGTGCTCCGGTCCGACGGCACCGTCATCGGTGGTCTGTACGCCGTGGGCAACACCTCCGCGGCGCTCATGGGCCGCAGCTACGCCGGAGCGGGCGCGACGATCGGGCCCGCGATGACGTTCGGCTACATCGCGGTCGAGCACCTGGCCGCGAGTGCCGCGGCGGCGCAGCACACCGAATCGGCCCGCAACGGCTCGACGTTCGATTCCATCGGAGGAAGTAAATGAAGATATCCCTGTTCTACGAATTCGCGCTGCCGCGGCCGTGGGTCCCCGACGACGAGCGACTGCTGTTCCAGGAGGGTCTGGCGGAGGTGGAGGCCGCCGACAAGGCCGGGTTCTCCACCGTCTGGCTGACCGAGCACCATTTCCTCGAGGAGTACTGCCATTCGACGGCGCCGGAGATCTTCCTCGCCGCCGCCAGCCAGCGGACCGAGAACATCCGGCTCGGTTTCGGCGTCATGCACCTGCCTCCGGCGATCAATCATCCCGCGCGCGTCGCCGAACGTGTCGCCACCCTCGACCTCATCTCCGACGGGCGCGTGGAATTCGGCACCGGTGAGTCGTCGTCGGTGGGCGAACTCGGCGGGTTCGGCATCGATCCGGCCGACAAGCGCGCGCAGTGGGAAGAGGCGCTGGAGGTGTCCATCCGCTGCATGATCGAGGAGCCGTTCACCGGTTTCCAAGGCCAACACATCCAGATGCCCGCGCGCAACGTGATACCCAAGCCGCACCAGCGCGCGCATCCCCCGGTGTGGGTGGCGTGTACCCGGCCTTCGTCGGTTCAGATGGCGGCGCGGCTGGGCGCGGGCGCGTTGAGCTTCGCCTACACGGGCCCGGGTCCGCTGGCGGATCGGGTGCGCGGGTACTACCAGGAATTCGCGGACAAGGCCGAGCCCTGGCTGCCGGTGCTCAATCCGAACATCCTGGCCATCGGCGGCGACCTGTCGATGATGGTCGCGCCCACCGACGAACAGGCTTTGCAGCGCCTCGGGCTCGGCGGCGGATTCTTCTCCTTCGGGATCATGCACTACTACATGACCGGCCAGCACACCCCGGGCCGCACCGGCGTGTGGGAGCGCTACCTCGAGGCCGTCAAGGAGGACGAGACGCTGGCCTACGGTCCGGGTCGCGGCGCCATCGGATCGCCGGGCACCGTGCGCGAATTCCTGCGCGGCTACGAGGAAAGCGGCGTCGACGAGATCATTCTGCTGCTGAATCCGCGCAGCCACGAGGCGACCATGGAGTCGATCGAACTGATGGGCGAGCAGGTGCTGCCGGAGTTCATCGAGCGCGACGAGAAGGCGGTCGCCGCGAAGGCTCGGCGGCTCGAGCCGGTCATCGAGAAGGTCCAGGCACGGCGCAAGCCGTTGCCCTCGCTCGCGTTCGACGAGAACTACGCGTTCGGCGGCCTGCCAACGGGCCGGGGCGGCAGCTTCACCGCGAGCGAGATTCCCGAAGCGATGGCCGAGATCAACGAGGGCCGGGTGCAGGCCGCGCAGCGCGCCAAGGAAGAAGCGCAGTGATCCCCGGCCCGTGCGGTCGCGCCGCGCGCCGCGACCGCACGGGCGGAGTCGGACGAGATGGGAGACGGACCAGATGCCCGAAGTCGGACGAGCCGATGAGCTGTGGCGTTACGACGGCAAACGGGTCGTGGTGACCGGTTGCTCCTCCGGGATCGGCGCCTGCGTGGCCCGCCAGGTCACCGAACTCGGCGGGCGGGTGGCCGGGCTCGATCTGGTGGAGCCCGCCGCCGATGTCGCGGAGTTCCACCGGGTGGACATGGCCGACGCCGCGTCGATCGACCGGGCCGTCGCCGCCCTCGGCGGACCCGTCGACGCGCTGTTCAACGTCGCGGGCGTCTCCTCGGGCATCGGCGACCCGATCCGCGTGGTCACGATCAATTTCCTCGGCCTGCGGCAGTTCACCGCGGCGCTCGCGCGCACGATGCGGCCCGGCGCCACGATCGCCAGCGTGTCCTCGCTGGCGGCGGCCGGATATCTCGAGCACCGCGAACAAGTCGGCGGCCTGCTGGACACCGCGGACATGGCGGCCGGAATCGCCTGGTGCGAGGCGCATCCCGACGCTCTGGCCGACGGCGGATACCGGCTGTCGAAGGAAGCGATCATCTACTACACGATGCGCAACGCCGTCGCACTCGGTGCGCGCGGCATCCGGATCAACTGCACCGGTCCCGGCGTCACGCGGACACCCATCCTGGAGCAACTGCGCTCGGCGTACGGCCCGGACTATCTCGACACCATCCCCAAGCCGCTGGGCCGGGTCGCCGAACCGGCCGAACAGGCGGCCGCCTTGCTGTTCCTCAACAGTCGGGCGGCGAGTTACGTGACCGGCCAGGTGCTGTGGGTCGACGGCGGGAACGTGGGCGCCCGCATCGCCGGCGTGGCCCGGTCATGACCGGTGGAAGACCGGCGATCAGCGTGAAAGGACAGGCATCGTGGCCACTCTGACGGAATTCCGGCGCGTCGCCGACGGTGTGCGGAATTGGGGCCGCTGGGGCGCGGCCGACGAACTCGGCACGCTCAACTTCATCACCCCGGACAAGGTCGCCCACGCGGCGAGTCTCGTGCGGCACGGACGGGTGTTCCCGCTCGGCGTCGACTTCGGCTCGTCCGGACCGCAAGGGGCGTTCAAGTTCCGGCACAACCCGGTCCACGTGATGACCGTGGACGGCGGTGACGCGCGCACTTTGACCGAGTACGGCCCGAAGTGGCTGCGCAACAGTGTCGGACGCGAACTCAGCGCGTTCTTCGAGGACAACCCGTTCCGCTTCAACGACGACCTGATCATCATGCCGTTGCAGGCGGCGACCCAGTGGGACGCGCTGTCGCACGTCTACTACGACGACCACCTGTACAACGGCTTTCCGGCGAGTTCGGTCACCAGCCTCGGCGCGTACCACTGCGGGATCGACAAGGTCGACGGCAAAGGCATCACGACCCGCGCCGTGCTGCTGGATCTGGTGCGTCACCGACGCGCCGACACCTTCCTCGCGGCGGGTGACCCGATCACTCCCGGCGAGCTGGACGAGGTCGCCGCGGCGCAGGGAGTCGACGTCGGCCGCGGCGACATCGTGCTGATCCGCACCGGGTGGTGGGCCCGCTTCCTGGAGGCGGGCGACGGCACGGAACCGTACTCGGGCCTGGACTGGCGCTGCGCCACCTGGCTGCACGAACGTGAGGTCGCCGCCGTCGCGGCGGACAACCTCATGGTCGAGGACCCGGTGTCCGGGGTGGACGGCACCTTCCTGCCGCTGCACATGCTGTGCCTGCGGGACATGGGCCTGATGCTCGGCGAGTACTGGGATCTCACCGCGCTCGCGGCCGACTGCGCCGCGGACGGCGTCTACGAATTCCAGTTGGTCGCACCGCCTTTGCGCGTGGTCGGCGCCGTCGGATCGCCCGTCAACCCGATCGCCATCAAGTAGGGACACACAGGAAAGCACGAGGTTCCGGTCATGACCGCAGGCACGAGAAGTGCGACCGCCACCGAGGTGGCCGGCGACGGGCGGCCGTTCGTCGTCGGCATCGGCGGCACGTTGCGGGCGGGCTCGTCGACGGAGCAAGCGCTGCGGCACTGCCTTGCGGCGGTGCGGCGTCACGGCGGACGCACCGCGCTGTTCTGCGGCGAGGAGATCAACCTGCCGATGTACAACCCGCACGACCCGGCCCGCACCGAGAAGGCGGTCGCGCTGGTCGAGGCGCTGCGCCGCGCGGACGCGGTGATCATCGGCTCGCCCGGATACCACGGCGGCGTCTCCGGCCTGGTGAAGAACGCCCTCGACTACATCGAGGACCTGCGCGGGGACGCGACGGTGTACCTGGACAACAAACCGTGGGGCTGCATCACCTGCGCCTACGGCTGGCAGGCTGCCGTGGGAACGCTCGGCCAGCTGCGGGTGATCGGCCACGCGTTGCGCGCGTGGCCCACCCCGCTCGGCGTCGCGATCAATTCCGCCGAGCCGATCTGGGATGCCGACGGCACGCTGACCGACGAGGCCGTCAGCGCCCAGCTCGAGCTGCTCGCCACGCAGGTGCTCACCTTCGCTCCGGCCGGCGGGGCGCGCGCATGACCGCCGCGCCCAGGACGACCGGCCGGACGAGGGTGGCCGAGGCGACGGCCGCCCTGCGGGCCGGGCGGATGATCCTGGTGCTCGGGGAGACGAGCGACGGGTGCCGGGGCGATCTGGTGATGGCCGCGCAGCGCGTGACGGCCGAAGCGGTCAATGCCATGGCGAGCCTCGGATGCGGGCTCATCCACGTCTCGATGCGCGCGGCGGCCCTCGATGCCCTCGGGATACCCCCGGCCGACCCCGCCGCCACCGGCCCGGATCGCGATCTGTTCCGCGTGTCGGTGCGACTGGCGGGCGCCGAGGCCGACGGTGTGCGGGCCTCCCGCCGCGCGCAGACGGTTCGCGCACTGGCCGACCCGGCCAGCACACCGAGCACGTTCGCCCGGCCCGGACACGTCTTCCCGCTCGGCTGCGCCGCCGGTGGCGTGCTGTCGGTACCCGCCTGCCCGGAGGCCGCGGTGGACTTGGCCGAGCTGGCCGGAATGGCGCCTGTCGGGGTGCTGTGCGAAGTCTGCGGGGCCGACGGCGAACAGGCCGGGCGCTCGCAGCTGCTCGCGCTCGGTCGCGACCACGGGCTGCCCGTGGTGTCCATCGACGATCTGGTCGCCTATCGCAAGCGTGAGCTGTGCCGGGTGCGTCGGCGAGGCGTCGCGCGCATTCCGCTGCCGATGGGGGAGTTCCGTGCGGTCGGCTTCACCGACGGGCTGGACCGCGCGCACGTCGCGTTCGTCCACGGTGATCCGGCCGCGGACGTCGCGCCGCTGGTGCGCCTGCATTTCGAATGCCTGGCCGGTGACGTCTTCGGTTCCCGGCGCTGCCGGTGCCGGGGCGCGCTGGATCGTGCGCTGGATCGGATCGCGCGCGACGGCAGCGGCGTGCTGGTCTACATCCGCGCGCGCACCACCGCCGTACGCGACACACTGCGCGCCTGCCGGGCCGACGGGGAAAGCGGTAGCGCCGAAGCGCAGCGTCACAGCGACCTGCAATCGGCATTCGACATCCTCGACGCGCTCGCCGTGCGTGAGATCCGATTGCTGTGCGACGCGGGGGAGGCCGCTGTCGAGCCGGAGCGCGCGCATCGTCGCGCGAATCCCGTTGACCCACAGCGCTCGTCACCCAGACGCGGAAACGCTCGTGACGCCGCGCGCGGGTGACCGGATCGGGAGCCTCCCGTGATCGCGCAGCGCAGAACCGTCGTGGTGGACGGCTCCAGCACCGCGTATCTCGAGGCGGGAACCGGCGAACCGGTCGTGCTGCTGCACGGCGGCGAATTCGGCGCCAGCGCGGAACTGGGCTGGGAGTACACCATCGACGCGCTCGCCCGCCGCTATCGGGTGCTGGCGCCGGACATGCTCGGCTTCGGCGAGTCGGCGAAGGTGATCGACTTCAACGACGGACGCGGCCTGCGTATCCGGCACATCGCACGCTTCCTCGCGACGCTCGGCATCGAGTCGGCGCATTTCGTCGGCAATTCCATGGGGGCGATCAACCTGCTCGTCGACGCGACGTCCACCGCGCCGAAGCTGCCGATGCGCAGCCTGGTCGCGATCTGCGGCGGCGGTGCGATCCAGCGCAACGAGCACATGCGAGCGCTCTACGACTACGACGCCACGTTCTCCGGAATGCGCGCCGTCGTCCGGGCGCTCTTCCACGCGGAGTCCTACCCCGCCGACGACGGCTACGTGCGGCGGCGCTACGAATCGAGCATCGCCCCCGGAGCGTGGGAGGCATTGGCGGCGGCGCGTTTTCGCCGTCCCGGCGCCGAGGCGCCGCCCGCCCCGTCGAACGAGCGGGCTTACGAGCGCATTCGCGTGCCCTGCCTCGTCGTCGAAGGCGCACGCGACAAGCTGCTGCCCGCGGGGTGGGCCGCGGCGATCGCGGCTCGCGTCCCGCACGGACGATCCGCCGTCGTACCGGACGCCGGGCACTGTCCACAGATCGAGCAACCGGACGTCGTCAACGACCTGCTGCTGGCGTTCCTCGGCGGGCAGGCGGGCCGGGCCCGCGAGTCCGAAGACGCACCGGACCTGCCGGACTCGGCCGGACCGAAACGAAAGGAAATGAAGGCATGACCGACGAATTGGCGGGCAAGGTCGCCATCGTCACCGGCGGAGCGTCGGGGATCGGCAGCGCGACGGTGGCGCGGTTCGTCGCCGAAGGCGCCCGCGTGGTGGTCGCCGACGTGGATCGTGAGCGCGGTGCGGCCTCGGTGGCCTGCTACGGCGCGGCGGCGGTGTTCGAACAGGTCGACGTCGCCGACCCGGCCCAGGTCGAGCGGCTCGTGGACCGGGCGGTGCGGACCTTCGGCGGGTTGGACGTGATGTGCAACAACGCCGGTATCTCCGGCACCATGCACAAGAGCCTGCTGCACGACGACCTCGCCGACTTCCACCGGGTGCTCGGGGTGAACCTGCTGGGGGTCATGGCGGGCACCCGCTTCGCGGCCAGGCATATGGCCGAGCACGGCGGCGGCTCGATCGTCAACGTGTCCTCGGTCGGCGGCATCCAAGCGGGTGGGGGAGTGCAGAGCTACCGGGCGTCCAAGGCGGCGGTGGCGCACTTCACCAAGTCGGCGGCGATCGAACTGGCGCAGTTCGGCATCCGGGTCAACTGCATCGCGCCGGGCAACATCCCGACACCGCTGCTCGCCTCGTCGGCGAGGAAGATGTCCGCCGAGCTCAGCGAGCGGTTCACCAAGGCGGTGCGCGAGTCGATGGAGGCCGATCGCCCGTTGCCGCTCGACGGCACACCCGAGGACGTGGCGGAGGTCGCGGTGTACTTCGGCGGCGACCGGTCGCGGTACGTCACCGGAACCGTGCTGCCGGTGGACGGCGGCACGGTCGCGGGCAAACCGCTGCGACCGCGCAGGAAGCCGGCCGAGCCGTCCGTCGCGGCGGGCCCACGATGATCCGCCGCACCGGAGTTCTCGTCGTCGGCGCCTCGGCAGCGGGCCTGGCCACCGTGGAAGCGCTGCGCCGGGGCGGGTACCGGGACCCGATCGCACTGCTCGGCGCCGAGCCGCATCTGCCCTACGATCGTCCCCCGCTGTCCAAGCAGATCCTCTCCGGCGCTTGGCGGCCCGAGCGCACCTTGCTGCGCGAGCCGCGCCGACTGGCCGAACTCGATGCCGGCATCGTCCTCGGCACCCGCGCCGTCGCCCTCGACGTCGCCGCCCGCACCGTGCACACCGCGACCGGTTCCGTGGCTGCCGAGCACATCGTGATCGCCACCGGGGCAGTGCCGCGAATGCTGCCCGCGCCGCCCGGATTACGCGGCGTCCATGTGCTGCGCACGCTCGACGACGCGCTCGCGCTGCGCGCGGATCTGGCTGTCCGTTCGCGCGTCGTCGTGGTGGGCGACGGCGTCCTGGGCGCGGAAATCGCGGCCACCGCAGGGCAATCCGGCCACGAGGTCACGATGACCGGCCCCCAGCGCGCCCCGATGGCGGCTCAGCTCGGCGATCTCGCCGCGGGCCTGCTCGCCGGCCTGCACACCGGCAACGGCGTCCGCCTGCGGCTCGGCGTCGGCGTCTCCCGCCTCACCGACCGCGGCGGCGAGGTCACCGGCGTCGTCCTGGCGAACGCCGAGACGCTGCCCGCGGATCTGGTCGTGGTCGCGATCGGCGCGGTGCCCGCCACCGACTGGCTCGCAGGCAGCGGGCTCTCGCTCGCCGACGGCGTGGTCTGCGACGCGCGATGCCGTGCCGCCGAGGGCGTCTACGCGGTCGGTGACGTCGCCCGGTGGGAACATCCGGTCCTCGGAAGGACCCTGCGCCTGGAGAACCGTACGAACGCGACCGAGCAAGCAGCGGCGGTGGCTGCCGACATTCTCGGCGCGCGGCGGGCGTATCAGCCGATCCCGTACTTCTGGACCGATCAATTCACCACGAAGATCCAGGTGCACGGCGTCATCACGGCCGGGGCTGTGGCCACGGTCGTCGACGGCGACCCGGACGAAGGACGGTTCGTCGCGCGCTTCGAGCAGGGCGGGGACGTCACCGCGGTGCTGGGCTGGAACATGCCCAAGCAGGCCAGGATGCGGCGGCAGGAGTTGGCGCGAGCGCACGCCCTGCTCGCTTCGCCACCCACCCCCGCTCACTCCCCGTAGAAAGAAGGTCCCCGATGAAAGTGACTGTCGACCAAGTCAAGTGCGTCGCGGCCGGGCACTGCGTCATGCACGCGGCCGACGTGTTCGACCAGCGCGACGAGGACGGCATCGTCGTCCTGCTCGACGCCGACCCGCCGGACGAACTCGCCGATGACGTGCGCCAGGCCGCGGCGGTCTGCCCGGCCATGGCCATCCACATCGAGGAATGAACCGGCGGTTCGCGGTTCTTCCGTCCCGATCACCCCAGGAGTGAACAGTGTCCGAAGCATCGACCGATACGACAGCCTCCGCCACGGAGGTTCCCGACTATCCCATGCCCAGGTCGACCGGATGCCCGTTCGCGCCGCCGCCCGAGGCGTTGCGGCTCGGGCGCGCCAAACCGCTCAACCGGGTCCGGATCTGGGACGGCAGCACGCCCTGGCTGGTCACCGGCTACGCCGAGTTCAAGGCACTGATGTCGGACCCGAGGGTCAGCGTGGACGACCATCGTCCCGGCTTCCCGCACTGGAACGAGGGCATGGCCGCGATCGTGGACAGCAGGCCGAAGTCGCTGTTCACCACCGATGGCGAGGAACACAGCCGGTTCCGGCGGATGCTGACCAAGCCGTTCACCTTCAAGCGGGTGGAAGCGCTGCGGCCGGTCATCCAGCGGATCACCGAGGAGCACATCGACCGGATGCTGGCCGGACCGCGACCGGCCGACCTGGTCGAGGCGCTGGCGCTGCCGGTGCCGACGTTGATGATCAGCGCGATGCTCGGCGTGCCGTACGAGGACCACGAGTTCTTCCAGCGGCACGCGACCGTCAACGTCGACCGGTACGCGACCAAGGAGCAGGCCGCCGAGGGCCGCGCGGGCCTGGCGCGGTATCTGGTCGACTTGGTGAAGAAGAAGCTGGACGATCCCGCCGAGGACGTGGTCTCCGACATCGCCGAGCGGGTCCGCGCCGGTGAGATCGATATGAAGGAGGCCGCCCAGCTGGGCACCGGCCTGCTGATCGCGGGGCACGAGACGAGCGCGAACATGATCTCGCTCGGGGCCCTCGCCCTCATGCGCAACCCCGATCAGTTCGCGTTGCTGCGCGATACCGACGATCCGAAGATCGTCGTCAACGCGGTCGAGGAATTGCTGCGGTACCTCAGCATCATTCAGAACGGCCAGCGCCGTGTCGCGGTCGGGGACATCGAGATCGCGGGGGAGACCATCCGGGCCGGGGACGGCCTGATCTTCGACCTCGCGCCGGCGAATTGGGACGAGAAGGTCTGGCAGCAGCCGGACCGGCTGGACCTGCGCAGACCCGCCGCCGCGCACCTCGGGTTCGGTTTCGGTCCGCACCAGTGCGTCGGGCAGCAATTGGCCAGGGCCGAACTGCAGATCGTCTTCCGCACGCTGGTGCGGCGAGTTCCGACGCTGCGCTTGGCGATTCCGTTCGATGAGGTCCAGTTCAAGCACGACCGGCTCGCTTACGGGGTGTACGAGCTGCCGGTGAGCTGGTAGCGCGCATACCGAATCTCTCTGCCGGAACGCTTGTCTGCGAGTTCATCTCCCGGACCGGTGATGCCCGGCTGCGCGCTGGTCTGCTGCGGCGGATCTGGTACCAGCTGGATTCATACCTTCAGTAATCGTGTTACTCTACGGTAGGTCCGCGGCTGTGACATGTCTCATGCCGAACGGCTATTGCGGCCTGGAACACTCCGGCGACGGTGCCGGGTGGAACCTATGGAGAGTTATCGATGCAACGACAGCAGGGGCAGTCTCGATCGAGGTGGGGGCGGTGGGCCGTCCCGGTGGCGGCGGCGCTGGCCGTAGCTTGCGTCACGACGGTGGCGATGGTGGACACGCAGGAGGCGGCCGCCTCTCCGGTCGGTGACTTCTACCTTGCGCCCGCTCAGGTTCCCGCCGAGCGTGGGGCGATCATCAAGACCGGGCCGATGGCTTTGTTCGCGGCTCCGCCCACGGCCGAAGGGTGGCCGGGTAAGGCGCAGCACGTCATGTACACCTCGCGGTTGCAGGACGGGTCGCCGGTCGCGGTGTCGGGGACGTTCATCGATGCCACCGGGCCGTGGCAGGGGCCCGGCCCGCGTCCGACCGTTGTCATCGGTCCGGGAACCTCGGGGCAGGGCGACCGCTGTGCGATGTCGGTGGCCTTCTCGACCGGATTGGCGCTGTTCGACGACCCGTCGCCGGGGTTGTCGGCGAACCAGGAACTGCCTGCCTCGGCGCTGTGGAGCGGGCTGGGCGCGCGGGTGTTGGTGACCGACTACATCGGACTGGGCACGCCGGGTATCCACACCTACGCCAACCGGATCGAGCAAGCCCATGCCGTGCTCGACGGTGTGCGCGCGGCCCACAATCTGGCGGGCGTCGGGCCGGAGACCCCGGTGGTGTTGTGGGGCTACTCGCAAGGCGGCGGTGCGACCGCGGCCGCGGCGGAGATGCAACCGGACTACGCGCCGGAATTGAATCTCAAGGGCACCTGGGCGGGCGGGCCGGTCGCGGACCTGGCCGCGATCCTGGAACGGATCGACGGCTCGCTCATCAGCGGCGCCATCGGATTCGCCATCAACGGTCTGCTCGCGCGGTACCCCGAACTGCAGAAGGCCGTCGACCGGGTGACCAGTCCCGCCGGGCGCGCGATGCTCGCGGCGCTGAGCGATGAGTGCATCGGTGACATCATCACTCGCCACGCGTTTTTGCGGACCGGTTCGATGACCAACGACGGCCGCTCGCTGACCGAGCACTTGGCCGAGATCCCCGAGGCCGCCCCCGTGCTGGCCGAAATGCGCGTCGGCAATCTGACCCCGAAAACGCCGGTGCTGATCACCAGCGGCTTGAACGACGACACCGTCCCCTACGGCCAGGCTCGCCGGCTCGCCGAAGATTGGTGCGCGAAAGGCGCAACGGTCACCTTCCGTACAAACGACCTGCCGCCGATCCTGCCCGGCGCGACCATCCCGAACCACTTCGGGCCCGAGATGATCGACGGATTCGGCCCCGACAACGCGGTCACCTACCTGCTCGACCGCCTGGCCGACAAACCCGTTTCCGGCTGCGCCATCGACTGAACCTGTCTCCATCGGGAACCGCGCGGGCCCCGCATCCGACCGCCATCGGATACGGGGCCCGTTTTCGTGATCTATATGAGAATGTCAATCTTGCAATCGGAGAAGATGAGTTGCATCAGCAGATTGGCAGATTTACACTGGCAGAACTCCCACAACTCGGTCTTCGGCTGATCTCGTACGCACCACCGAGGACGATGAAGTTCCCGCGAGAGGCGAAACCCTGTGACGACCAGCGCGGCCAGCGACGTCTATTACGACCCGTACGACGTCGAACTCAACGCCGATCCCTATCCGATGTTCAAGCGGCTCCGCGAAGAGATGCCGCTGTACTACAACGAGAAGCACGACTTCTACGCGATCAGCCGCCACGCGGATGTCAACGCGGCGTTGCTGGACCCGGGTACCTACAGTTCGGCGCGCGGCGCGATCATCGAGTTGATCAAGGCGGGCATCGAGATCCCGCCGGGCGTATTGATCTTCGAGGATCCGCCGATCCACGAGATCCATCGCGGACTGCTGTCGCGCATGTTCACCCCGCGCAAGATCCGCGCGCTGGAGGACAAGATCCGCGAGTTCTGCGCGCGCAGCCTCGATCCGCATGTCGGCACCGGGCGGCTGGACTTCATCGCCGACATCGGCGCGCAGATGCCGATGCGCACCATCGGCATGCTGCTGGGCATTCCGGAAGAGGACCAGGAGACCATCCGCGACTTCGCGAACGCGCAGATGCGCACCGAGGAGGGCAAGCCGATGAAGGCGGCCTCCGAAGGCATGGTCGGAGGCGACATCTTCGCCGCCTACATCGACTGGCGGGCCGAGCATCCCTCCGACGACATCATGACCGAGCTGCTCATCGTGGAGTTCGAGGACGAGACCGGCACGGTGCGCCGACTGCGCCGGGAGGAATTGCTCACCTACGTGAACGTGGTGTCCGGCGCGGGCAACGAGACCACGACCCGCCTGATCGGCTGGGCGGGCAAGGTTCTGGCCGAGCATCCCGACCAGCGGCGCGAGCTGGTGGAGAATCCGCGGTTGATTCCCAACGCGGTGGAGGAACTGCTGCGATTCGAACCGCCCGCCCCGCACGTGGCGCGGTACGTGACCCGCGATGTCGAGGTGCACGGCCGGACCGTGCCGGAGGGCAGTGCGATGATGATGCTCATCGGGGCGGCCAACCGGGACCATCGCCAGTTCCCGCCGGACGGCGACGTCTTCGACATCCACCGCGACACCCGCCAGCACCTGTCGTTCAGCGTGGGCACGCACTACTGCCTCGGATCGGCGCTGGCTCGCCTCGAGGGGCGGATCGCGCTGGAGGAGATTCTCGCCCGATTCCCCGAATGGGAGGTGGATTCGGCCGCGGCGAGACTCTCGCCCACCTCCACCGTGCGCGGCTGGGAAACGATGCCCGCGTTCACCTCGTAGACAGGATGCCTCGCCGCCAGGCCGCCGGCGTCCCGGCCGCGCCGCACACCGCCGAGGCCAACCGACGGATGTCGAGCGACCGCTCCCGTACCGGCCCGACCGCCGCCACCTGTGATCATCACTCGGCAGAAGTGGCGGCAGGCAACGGTTCTCACGAATCGGCGCTGCGTGCGGCGCTCCACCGTTTCCGCACGACGGCGGTGATCCGGCGTTGTCCGGAGCCGGATGTGGCTGCGCCGTAGGTGCCGAGCAGTATCAGGGCGCAGCCGAACAACTGCAGCGCCGTGGGCCGCTCGTCGAGCACGACAGCGGCCAGGACGAGCGCGCCGATCGGCGTCAGCATGAGCATGGCCGCGCTCACCGTGCTGCTCAGCTGGGCGGTGGCCAGCGCGATCAGCAGCCAGCCGCCGATCTGACCGCACACCGCGGTCAGGGTCAGCCAGCCCAGCGCCGCCCAACCGGGCGTGAACGTGACGCCCGGCCACAGCGCACCCACGGCGGCCGCCGACAGCAGCGCCAGCCGGTAGGACTGGACCACTTGCCCGCTGTGCCCGCCGTGGCGCAGGAGGTAGAGGAACCCCGAGTAGCACAACGCGGCGAGGACGGCGTGGATCGTTCCCTGTACCGGCGCGCTGCCGGAGGCCCCGGTCTCGAAGACGCCACCAGTGAGCAGGATGCCCGCCACCAGGATCGGCGACACGACGAGGAACGCGCCGCGAATCGGCTCGCGATCGATGAGCAGCGCCAGCAGCGGAACGATGACGACCTGCGCGTTCACCAGCACCGCCGTCAACCCGGCGCCGACCTCGTAGATCGCTTGCGTCCACAACAGCGCGTCCGCGGCGAACAGCGCACCGGCCGTCACCGCGACCGCGGCCTGCCGCCGCGACAGCGCACCCTCTCGTCGGCGTTCACCACGGGCCGACGGCCACAGCAACGGCAAGGCGAGCGCACAACGGAAGAACGTGGCGGTAGCCGGTGCGGCGCCCGACAGCCCGATGAAGATCCCCGAGGTGGCGACGCCGAGCGCGCCCACGGCCATCGCCGACCGTGGCCGCGCCCGGGCCGCGTGGGACACCGCTCCCAGGATGCGCTGCGGCAGCGAAGTATCGGGCATCGGCCGACGCTACAACCGGCGAATCCGGGAAGCACGCGAATATCTCCGCCGGGCCAGGACCGAGTCACCGCTTCGGATACGGCACGGTGTCGTGCTGAGATTCGGTGTGAATCCTTTGTCGACGGCCGGTCCTCTCATAGCTGTGCCGACAACCGGGTCGGCACGCAATCGAGGAGGTCGTTGTGATCATTGCCGCCATCGCTGTCGCCGCCGTACTGGTCGGCTGGTGCAGCGTGACCCTGCTGCGCCGCCGGAGCCGCTCCCGTGACTGACCTGACCTGGCCCGACGAGCAATTGGTGAGCGCGGCGCGGGAAGGCGACGCCGCGGCGATCACCACACTGGTATCGGGCTCCTACCCGCATGTGCGCCGCTTCGCCCATACCCTGTGCGCCTCCGCCGAGGACGCGGAGGACGCCGCGCAGGAGGCGCTGATCATCCTCTACCGCAAGATCGGGACCTTGCGGGCCTCCGGCGCGCTGGCGTCCTGGATGTTCCGCATCGTCCGCAACGAGTGCCTGCGGCAGTGGCGCATGATGACCCGGCAGCACGAACCGATACCGGAGGGCGCCGTGGCTTCCGCGGAGGAAGAGGCGGTGCGGCGGCTGGAAGCAGGCCGGGTGGCTGCGGTGATCGCCGCGTTGCCCGCCGACCAGCGGCGGGTGCTGATCATGCGCGACGTGCAGGGCTACAGCGGCCGCATGGTCGCGGGCATGCTCGGGCTCAGCGTCGCGGCGATGAAGTCACGGCTGCACCGCGCCCGGGCGACGGTCCAGCAGGAGCTGCGGGCCACACCGTGGTCGGCTCAGGAGAGGAGCGAACGAAATGCCTGACGAGCGGAGTTTCGCCAGCGCCTCCGTGCCCCGGCATCTGGCGCGCGGTGTCGCGGGCTTCGGCGCACTCATCGGCGCGGTCGCCTTGTTGCCGGTATTCGGGGCGTTCAGCTTGCTGCTCGCACCGGTCGGTCTGCTCGCCTTGCGCGGATGCCCGACCTGCTGGGTGATCGGCTTGATCCAGACCGTGTCGCGGGGACGGTTGCGGCGTACGTGCGCCGACGGGCAGTGCCGATTGACCAGTGCCGGGCACGATCCGGCCGAGCACGTGACCAGCCTTCGCGCACCCGGCTCGGCGTTGCCGCTCTCGACTCATGGCGCCGGTGGCCGGTCGCCGCGCGATGTGTCGCCGCCGGACGGAGGCAGCCGTCGAGCGTCGTGACAGGGCCACGCGGTCATCGAGCTGCGGGTCGGTCCTCGCGCTGGCTTGCGGCATGGCGTGGCGGCGGTGACGGCAGTCGGGTGCGGGCACGTCGGCTGAACCTCGATCACCCGATGGCTATGCGGATTTCGCCGACGACCGCACCACCGCGGGCAGCCCACCGATGACACCGTCGGCCTCCAGGGCGCGAATCTCCGTCTCGCTGAGGCCGACAGCGGTGAGCAGCTCCGTATTGTGCTGGCCGAGCAGGGGAGCGGGCCCGCGGTGGAAACGCCGCGGACCGGCGGAGAACCGCACCGGCACGGTGCTGTGCCTGGCCGTCTCGGCGACCGGGTGGGCGACCGGCTCGAAGAACTCCCGGAACTGTAGCTGTGGCAGCTCGAACTGCCGGTGCGGTTGCATGACCTTCGCGACCGGTACACCGGCGTCCCAGAGAATGCGGACGATCTCGTCGCTGTCGCGCTGCGCACACCATTCCGCGAGCCGCTCGTCGATCAGGTCATGCCTGCGGCGGCGCCCCGGCGCGGACGAGAGTTCGGGATCCAAGGCCCAGAACGGGGTCCCGAGCGCTTCGCGCAGCCGCCGCCACTGCGCGTCGGTGGCGACCGCGATCGCCACCCAGCAGTCCTCCCTGCCGAATTCGTCCACACCCGAGGCGCGATAGAGATTCTGCGGCGCGGCGCAGGGACCGCGGTTGCCGTCGCGTTGGAGCAGCGCACCGTAGGCCGAGTACTCGATCACCTGCTCGGCGGCCACATTGAGCGCGGCCTCGACCATCGCGGCCTCCACCAGCACGCCGTGTCCGGTGCGGCGCCGGTGTTCCAAGGCCAAGAGCAGGGCGTTGAGGGCGTGCACGCCCGCGTTGGGATCACCGATCGAATAGGGCTCGACCGGATTGCCGTCCGGGTGGCCGGTCAGCCAGGTCAGCCCCGAGGTGTCCTCGATGACGTAGGCGAAGGCCGGATTGTCGCGCCAGGGACCGTCGAGGCCGAAACCGGGCATCCGGACCATGATCGCGTCCGGGCGCAGTCGCCGCACGGCCGGATAGTCCAGGCCGATCTGCTCGAGCACGCGGGGTGTGTAGTTCTCCACGATCACCTCGCAGGTGGCGGCCAGCCGCCGCAACAGGTCTCGCCCGCGATCGGAGCGGAAGTCCAGCGTGAGGCCCTTCTTGTTGGTGTTCAGCCCGGAGAAGACGGGGGACTTCTCCCACCATTGCTCTTCGCTCGGCGGCACGCCCGCGATGAGGCGGGTGCCGTCGGGGTGTCCGGCCGATTCCACGTGGATGACTTCGGCGCCGAGCATGCCGAGGTAGTGCGTGCACGACGGCCCGGCCCAGAACGTCGTGAGGTCGAGGACGCGAAGATTTTCGAACGGCAGGGGTTCCGGTGCGGTGCGTCCTGCCGTGCGCGGGCGTTTCCGGCGACGGGCACGATATTCCTCGGTGTGCTCGCCGAGCCGGGGAGCGGGTCGCGGATCGCACAGCAGCGTGGGCGTCGTGCGATACGGGGGGCCGGGCTGGACGAAGCCGTCGCGGGGGTTCACCGTGAAGAATCTTCGCGCCACGTGATGATCAGTGGTCGTGGCGTTTGCTCCGTTCACCACCGGGCCGTTGGGAATGCGGAAGGCGGTCGCCAGATCGCGGATCACCTCGGCGGGCTGCTCGGCAAACCAGGCGAAGATCTCCGGCGCCTTCTCGTTGGCCCGCTGGGTGATCGCCGGGGCGGGGTCCTCCTCGATCCACTCCGGATGCCCCACCATCGCGCACAGGTCGAACCACTGCTGCGCGGTGCCGCAGCCCACCGCCACCAAGCCGTCGGCGGCGGTGGCGACCCCGGGCACGCTGAGCCGTCGTTCCGTGCGGAACGGGCGGCCGAGCGCGTCGAAGAATGAGACGGGGAAATAGGTGAGCCCGAGGATCTGGGTCTCCAGCACGGACAGATCGACCAGCTCGCCCGCGCCGGATCCGAGCGTGCGCAGCCGCGAGGTCATGGTGGCCGCGCTCGCGTAGGCGCCGGCGAACCATTCCCCGATCCGGCCGCCCACGTGCACCGGCGCTCGGTCCGGCGCGCCTCGGCCGAGGCCGACGATGCCGCCGGACCACGCTTGCAAGGTGAACTCGGTGGCCGGGCGGTCGTGCCACGGCCCGTCGAGACCGAACGGGGTGATCGCGGTGACCACCAGATGACGGTGCGCGCGGCGCAACGCGGCCGGGGCGAGCCGGGGGTGCTCGGCGAGCCGCGACCCCGGCGACCACACCACCACGTCGGCCGCCGCGAGTAGGTCGTCGACGAGTTCCAGGTCCGCGGCCACCCCCGGCGCGGCGACGACACTCTTCTTCGAACCGGCCAGGAAGGAGAACAGCGCACCGTCGGACCCCGGGGCGATGCGGGCCAACGATGCCGACCACCGGCGAAGCGAATCCCCCTCCGGCGCTTCGACGTTGATGATCTCCGCGCCGCCGTCGGCCAGCAGTTTGGTGCAATAGGCGCCTGCGATCCCCGAGGAGACGTCGACCACGACGCAACCGCGCAACGGCGGTTCGACGGGACGCTCGGAGCTGTTCGCGGATTCTTTCGATCCCATGACCTCTCACCGTTCCGATTCCCGCGACCGAGTGCTCCGGCCTCGGCCGGGCCGGGCTAGACCTTCTTCTTGCGACCGGACTTGCTCAGCCGGAATTCCGGCGGAAACCGCGCGTCGTTGTCCTTGACCGAGTTGTTCAGCCCGCTTTCGAACGCGTTGTCCAGCATGAGTTCGTCGTCGTCGGCGTGGATGTGGCCGCCCATCGATTCGAAGAACCCGCTCAGCAGACTGCCCATGTACTCGCCCTGGTGCTGCTTCATCACTTCGAAGAACACCTTCTGCATGAACACGGTGTCGGTGGGCCGGTTGCGGGCACAGGCGCGGGCGTACTTCTCGGTCTCGGCTTCGAGGTCGGCTCGCGCGACGACCTTGTTCAGGAAGTTGCACTCGTACATCTCCCGCGCGGTGAACGCCCGGCCGGTGAAGACCATCTCCTGGAACCGGCGCAACCCCATGGTCTGGGCCCACGTCCACATCCGCGGCCCCCAGCCGTAGTACCGGAAGGACGGATGACCGAAAAGGGCGTCGTCGGAGGAGATCACCAGGTCGGCGTCGGCCGCCTGATAGAAATGCCAGCCATAGCAGTAGCCTTTCACCTCCAGGATGCTGATCTTCTTGAACTCCTGCAGGCTGCGGCAACCGGCTTGGGCGTTGGCGTACCACTGGCTGATCGTGGCGCCGTGCCGGAAGGACGCGCGGGGCGGATACCGCACCTCGTCCTCGCCGATCTTGTACTCGCTCAACCGCGGACCCTGCGTGGGCGCGCTCTGCACCGCCATGAACTCGGGCAGGTCGGCTCCGGTGCCGAGGTCGTCGCCCGCCCCGCGGACGACGAGCACTTTCACCTCGTCGTCGACGTTCGCGCGGTGCAGCAGGTCGGCGTAGCGCAGTCGGGCCGCGATGGTGGGCGCGTTGAGATGATCGGGACGGTCGAAGGTGATGGTCGCGATCCGGGTCTTGGGGTCCTTGTCGTAGCGGATGATCTCCTCCGCCGACGGCTGCTCGGGACCGGACATGGACGGGCTCCTTCCTAGTGCTCCCAGTGCGGAGCGGTGGTGAGCACCTCGGCGCCGTCCTCGGTGATCAGGACCGCGTCGCGCCCGAACACCGCCCCGACACCGGATTCCCACGTGTACGCGGTGACGGCGAGGACCATGCCCGGCTCGAGGCGTTCGGCCGCGGCGCTCGCACGCAGGTGATCGGTCAGTACCGGCGGATCGAACCCCATGCCGAGCCCCCGCGCGACAGGCATCGGCGGCAGCGGTTCCCCCGCGATCTCGTAGGCGGCGAGCAGGTCCGTGCCCGCCGCTCCCGGGCGGCACGCCTCCAGCAGCCTGCCCCACAGGCCGTCCCACCGCCGGTACAGCTTGCGGACCCGGTCGTCGCCTTCGCCGCCGACCGGCCAGGTGCGGCCCACCTCGCCGATATAGCCCTCGCCCAGCACACCCGAGGAGAAGGCCACCAGGTCGCCCGCCCGCGCGCGGCGGTCCGCGCCCGCCCGCCGCCAGGGGTGTTCCCGTGAGGTCACCCATGCCGAGTCCTGCGAGGCCGGGGTGCTGACGCCGCCGGCGGCCATCGCCTCGAGCAGCACGCCGATCAACGCCTGCTCGGTGACGCCCGGCGCGAGCAGGCGCACGGCCGCGGCCAAGCCTTCCTCCGCGATGGCGAGGGTCGCGCGCAACACCTCCACTTCCTCGGGAGTCTTGATCCGGCGTGCGGCGCGCATCGCCAGTTCGCCGTCGACCAGTTCGGCCGAGGGAAAGGCGAGCGGAAGCAGCTTCGCGAAGCCGGGTGACAGCGCGTCGGTGCCGACCCGCCGCGCGGTGGCGGCGCCCTCGATGCCGCGCAGCACGGCGATGGTGTTCATCGGATTCCACGCGATGCCGTACAGGTTCTCGTGCGGGATGTCCTCGGGCACGCCTTCGTCCCACGTGCTCAGCAGATGCACCGCGCGCGTGCGCCGCACCACCGTCGCCACCGGCCCGAACGGGCGGGTGCCCGCGACCCACAATTGCGGTGTGCCGGAGACGTAGCGGGCGTTGGCCTGGCGTCCGAGCACCAGGACGTCCAGATCATGGGCTTGCATCTGTGCCATGGCACGTTCGCGCCGCCCATGTCGCAGGGCGCGAGCGTCGGGCAGAATCTCAGTGGCCATACGGCGCGTAGGGGTAGTCGGTGAGGGCGGTCCAGCCCTCCTCGGTGATCACGATGATTTCCTCGCTTCGGTAGCCGCCGGTGCCGTCCTCCCAGACGACCGGCTCCAGAACCAGCACCATGCCGGGTTCGAACACGAAGTTCTCGTCGAACTCGGCGCCGAGATCGGTGCCGATCATCGGCATCTCGGCGGCGCTCACGCCGATTCCGTGTCCCAGATAGAAATGCGGCAGCCAGGGCTCGGCGCCGCCGGCGGCGGCGATCGCCGCCCGCGCGAGATCGGCGGCCGTGGCGCCGGCGCGGGTCACGTCGAGCACCGCGGTGAGGATCTCGCGCCAGCGCTCGAACTGCCGCTGCTGGCGGGCGTCGGGCTCGGCGCCCACCGTCCAGGTGCGGCCGAAGTCCGAGCAGTAGCCCCCGTAGGTGATGCTGACGTCGGTCCAGAGCACGTCACCGGCGCGCAGTTCCCGCTCCGTGGTCAGCAGTGGCAGAGCCAGATCGCCGTGTGTGGTCCAGACGCCGTCGGCCTTGGTCTCCGGCATCACCTGCCAGATGGCGTCGAGCATGGTGGCGGTGGCGCCGAGTTCGAACGCCCTGCGCACGAAGCTCGCCGACAGATCGATCTGCCTGCGCCCCGGCGCGAGCGCCGCCTGCACGTCGACCATGGCCTGCTCGGTGATCCGGCACGCGGTGCGGATGCAGGCGATCTCGTCGGGTGTCTTGATCAGTTTCGCGGCGCCGATCACGGCGGCGGCATCCGCGGGAGCGCCGCCGGGGAACAGCGTGGATCGCGCCCGCAGCATGGCTCCGGTGCACTCGTCCACCGCGATGACCGACCCCGCCGGGACGAGATCGGCCACGATGCGCGCGAAAGCCGCTACGCCCTCGTCGAATTCGAGATACACCGGACCGTGCAGGTGGTCGCCCGGGAGATCCGATTCCGCCGAGGCTCCCTCCCGGAACGGCAGGAGCAGGTGCGGCCACGGATCGCCCGCCACGACCACGGCGACCGGCCGTTCGACGTGGGCGAGCCCCGCGTCGCCGAGCGGCCAGTTCGCCCCGGTCGCATATACGACGTTGCTGTTGTTCAGCAGAATCAGCGCGTCGACGCCCTGTTCGGCCATGGCCGAGCGCAGCCGCGCCCCGGTCTCGCGCCGCATGCGCGCGCGATCCGGCACCTCGGGGATCGCGAGGGACGAGGTGGCCGCGACGGGGAACGACGTCATGACAGACCCAGGAATGCGGTCACGTTGCCCCTGACGATCCGGGCGGCGTCCTCCGGCCCCACGGCCTGCACCACGGCTCGCAGGGATTTCTCCGAGTAGCCGAACGTGCTCTCGTTGTGCGGGTAGTCCGACGACCACATGACCCGGTCGCGGCCGATGTGGTCGATCAGCGACAGGCCCAGCGGGTCCACCATGAACGAGGCGCGCATGTGGTTGTCCCAGTAGTAGCGCACCTCGTGCTCCACCGGGCGATCGAGCATGTGCTGGAAGGAGGCAAGCATGTGCTCGGCGTCCTGGATCGCGGAAGCCACCCAGTTCACCCCGCCCTCGAACCAGCCGATGCTCAGGCCGGGATGCCGGTCGATGATGCCGCTGAAGATGTACTTGGAGAACAGTTCCCGGAACGGGGCGACGTTGTGCATCATGCCGACGGCGACGCTGTTGACCTCGCAGGGGCTCGACAGCGGCGACTCGCCGATGTGGTGGGAGACCGGCACGCCGGACTCCTCGATCGCGTCCCACACCGGGATCATCGCGGTGCTCGCGTAGTCGATGACCTTTCCTTCGTCGTCCTTGCCCGCCGACAGCGGCAGCAGGAACGTCTTGAGCCCCAGTGACTTCAGCTCCGCGAGGGTGCGGCGCGTGCCTTCGGCGTCCCACCAGTTGATCAGTCCGACGCCGTAGAAGCTGCCGCCGGAGCGCTCCTGCAACTCCGCGATGTAGGCGTTGTACACCCGGAAGGAGAGTTCGCGAATCTCCTTGTCGGGGTAGAACAGCAGCGCCAGCAGCGCGTTCGGGAACGCGAGCTCCTTGGCGATGCCGTCGGCGCGCAGATCCGCGATCCGCGCCTCCAGGTTGCCGCTTCCGGAGCCGTCCAGCGGGTCGTACTGCATCAGCACATGACTGAAATCGCCGGGCAGGAACGACTTCCCCTTCCGGCCCAGCTGGTATGCGCCGTCCTCGTACCACACCCGCGGGGCGCGGTCCTTGAGCGATTCCGGGAACCGCTCGTAGAAGATGTCGTGCGCCAGCGAGATGTGGTTGTCGGCCGAGAAGACCTCGGTGCCCGGTGGCAGGCCGGCCGAACCCTCGGCGTGGCCGCGGCGGTCCTTCGGCGGGCCGAAGCCGCCGGGCGGGTACAACGAGGCACTGCTGGTCGGAACCGACATCTTGACCCTCCCATGGATCTGTTCGCGGCACGGAACCGCTGTCGCGTCGGCGGGGTGCGGATGCGGACTGCGTCGGCGGCGCGTGGGGCCCGCGGATCACCGCGGTTCCGTTGTGGAAATGACGTTATCACAATGTGAGAGCCACACCTACATATGTCATTGACCGGGCACCCGATTTTCGGCTCGTGACTGCGAGAATGAAATTATCGTCTGCTCGCGGTGGGAGGCCCTTGTCACACTGCCTAAACCAACCTACTGTGTGTTCACTAGGTTTGATCGAACAGGGATTCTCGTGACCACTCCTCGTCCTTACGCCTCCCTGCTGGCCAAAGGTGAAGACCGCCGACAGCGCATCCTGGCGGTCGCCCAGCGCCTGCTCACCCGGAATGGCTGGCGCAGTACGACATTGGCGCAGATCGCGCGCGAAGCCGGCGTGAGCCCGGCCGGACTGCTGCACCATTTCCAGTCCAAGGAGCAACTGCTGCACGCCGTGCTCGACGCCCGCGACGCGGACGACGCCATGGAAGCCGATGTGACGGGAGATCTGTTCCTGGAGATCCGCAAAGTCGCCGATCGCATCCAGCGCTCACCGGAACTGGTGGGCACCTTCGTAGTCCTGCTGGTGGAGAACCTGCTGCCCGAGGCTCCACTGCACGAGCGCCTGCTCGACCGTTGGAAGGTGGCCGTCGGCATCGTCGCCGACGTCATCCGCCGCAACCAGGAGATCGGACGGTACCGGCCCGATTTCGACCCAGACGTCCGGGCTGTGGAAATCGTCGCTTTCATCAATGGAATGGAGATCTCATGGATGCTCGACCACTCGATCCCGCTGACCGAGGTGTTCCACGAGTACACCAGGTCACTGGCGCGCGACTTCGCGCCGGATGGGGAACGAAGAGATACCGCCTCGACGTCGTCGCGACCAGCATCGTCGACGTAGTCCAGCACGCGGGCGGATGGCTGTTCGACCGCTCGGTCGCGGGGTGGGACGTCACGGTGCTGGTGGCCGATCCCTCGGATACGCGGCCGCTGCGCATCCTCGGCGCCGAGGTGCTGGACCTGGAGCAGGTGCTCGCCTCGCGCGGGCAGGGGCGGCAGCCGCACGCGCTCGCGGTGGCCGCCGACGTCTGCGAATGCGATCGCCGGGCGCGCCGGGGTCTGCTGAAGGCGTTGGACGACGGCGGCGTGCAAGTGGTGGTCTGGGGTGAGGGCTGGCCCGCGCCCCCGGAACACCGGGTCGATCCGGTGCTGCACCGGCTCAGCGTCGCCGCGCAAGCCTTCAAGGCCCAAGCCCTGACCGCGGCGGCGGTTCCGGCCACCTCGGTCGCAACGACCGAGGTCTTCCGCATCGGGCTGTCGTCCTTCCCTCCGATCGGCGCGGATCTCAGCCCCGTCGGCTGACTCGCATCCGTCCCGAATCTTTCTCGCCTGCTGCCTGTTTCGGCCGCTACCTGCCGTCCTCCGCGTCTCCGTCGACCGTGCGACACCCCGTCGCCGCGATCAGGGCGGCTATGGGTTTCGCGCATCGGCCTGGCTGTTCGTCGACACGGTCATCGACGCGCCGTGCCGCCGAACCGACACCGGCCGTCCGTAGCGGCTGCCCTTGCCTCCCTCATTGAGTTCTCTTGAAGAGCGTGTAATCATATTCATATATGAGAATGGCATTTTCAACGAACGAGAGGGGGATTAATGCGAGCCGAGGCCGAGGTGCGGGGGACCGCCCGCCCGGCGGGACGGGCACTGTTCACGACCATCACGCGAGCGGCGGCGGGCCCCATGCAGGCGGTCGGCGGGTTGTTCGCCATGTCGGCGGACGCGGTGCGGTTGTTGTTCCACAGGCCGTTCCAGACTCGGGAATTCCTCGAGCAGTCCTGGTTCCTCGTGCGGGTTTCGCTGGTGCCGACACTGCTGGTGGCGATCCCGTTCACGGTGCTGGTGAGCTTCACGCTCAACATTCTCTTGCGCGAACTCGGCGCGGCGGATCTCAGCGGCGCGGGCGCCGCGTTCGGCGCGGTGACGCAGGTGGGTCCGATGGTCACCGTGCTGATCGTCGCCGGGTCCGGCGCGACGGCGATGTGCGCCGACCTCGGCTCACGAACCATCCGCGAGGAGATCGCGGCGATGCAGGTGCTGGGCATCGACCCGGTGCAACGACTCGTGACGCCGCGGATGCTCGCCTCCGGCTCGGTGGCGTTCCTGCTGAACAATCTGGTGTGCATCATCGGCGTGATCGGCGGCTACGTGTTCTCCGTCTACGTCCAGGACGTCAATCCCGGCGCCTTCGCCGCCGGTATCACGCTGCTGACCGGGATCGATGAGGTGATCATCTCCTCGGTCAAAGCCCTGCTGTTCGGGCTCGTGGCCGGGCTCGTCGCCTGCTACCGGGGATTGATCGTTTCCGGCGGGGCCAAGGCCGTCGGCAACGCGGTCAACGAGACCGTGGTCTACGCCTTCATGTCGTTGTTCGTCATCAATGTGGTCGTCACGGCGATCGGCATCCAGATGACCGTGCGGTGAAGGAGCGGCGCCCGTGACCCTGATCGCGCGCTATCCGAAGACGATCCGGCGGATCCGGCGGCCGTACCAGGCGCTGGGCCGGATCGGTGACCACGCCATCTTCTATGGAAAGGCGCTGGTGTACGCGCCGTTCGCCGCCTGGCGCTACCGCAGGGAGACGGTCCGGTTGATCGCCGAGATCAGCATGGGTTCCGGGGCGCTGGCGGTGTTCGGCGGGACGGTGGTGATCGTGGGATTCCTGACCTTGGCCACCGGCGGCACCCTCGCCGTCCAGGGCTACAGCTCGCTGGGCAACATCGGCATCGAAGCGCTGACCGGTTTCCTGTCGGCGTTCATCAACGTGCGCATCTCCGCACCGGTGGTGGCCGGCATCGGGCTGGCCGCGACCTTCGGCGCCGGCGCCACAGCCCAGCTCGGCGCGATGCGGATCAACGAGGAGATCGACGCGCTGGAATCGCTTGCCATCCAACCTATTCCGTACCTGGTCGGCACCAGGATAGTCGCGGGCATGATCGCGATCGTCCCGCTGTACGCCTTGGCGGTCATCGCCTCGTTCCTCGCCAGCAGGCTGACCACCGTCGTGCTGCTCGGTCAGTCCGCCGGGCTGTACGACCACTACTTCGGGACCTTCCTGAACCCGGTCGACCTGGTGTGGTCGTTCGTGCAAGCGATCCTGATGGCGCTGACGATCCTGCTGATCCACACCTACTTCGGCTACTTCGCCAGCGGGGGACCCTCGGGTGTCGGCATCGCCGTCGGCAACGCGGTCCGGACCTCGCTGATCGGGGTCGTCTCGGTGACGTTGCTGGTCTCGCTGGCGGTCTACGGCGCCAACGGGAACTTCGATCTGTCCGGTTGAGAGGTGCCGATGTTGTCGACGATGAAGTCGCTGGCCGTGGCGTCGCGCGGACTGTTGCGTCCCGCGGCGGGGCTGGCCTCGATCGCCGTGGGGATCGCGGTCGTCGGCCTCGGTGTGACCATGTTCAACGGCGGATTCGCCGACACCGTGCCGGTGACCGTGCTGTCGCCGCGCGCCGGACTGGTGATGTATCCGGACGCCGACGTCAAGATGCGCGGGGTCACGGTGGGCAAGGTCGCCTCGATCGAGGAACGCGCCGACGGGCTCGCGTCCATCCGGTTGGCGATCGATGCCGGGCAGCTGCACCTCATTCCCGCCGACGTGCGCGTCGACATCGCCTCGACCACGGTGTTCGGCGCGAAGTTCGTGCAGTTCCTCCCACCGGAACACCCTGCGCCGCAGGCGCTTCGGCCCGGACAGGTCCTCGGCGCCGAGCACGTCACCGTGGAGATCAACACCGTGTTCCAGCAGCTGACCGCGGTGCTCGGGCGCATCGAACCGGACAAACTCAACGAGACGCTCGGCGCGATCGCCGACGCTACCGGCGGACGCGGCCACGAACTGGGCGTGATGCTCGGCGACTCGGAGCACTTCCTCGCCCAGCTCGAGCCGGGCCTGCCCGCGCTGCGCGCCGATCTCGCCATGGCGCCTGCGGTGCTGAACGACTACGCCGACGCGACCGCGCCCCTGCTAAACACCGCTCGCAACGCCGCCGCGATCAGCGAGACGATCGTGGCCGAACAGCGCGATCTCGACGCCATGCTGATCGGGCTGATCGGCTTGTCGGACACCGGAACCCGGGTGCTGGCCGACAACCATGCCGCGTTGGACACTACCCTGGCGGCGCTGGTGCCGACCACCACCCTCACCAACAGCTATCACGAGGCGCTGACCTGCGCGCTCGACGGTTTCGGGTGGCTGTCGCGATCCAAGCCGGTCGACGTGCCCGGGCTCGGGCTGTCGGCGAACTTCCTGTTCGGCACCGAACCGTACCGGTATCCGCGGAATCTGCCCAAGGTCGCCGCCACGGGTGGCCCGCAGTGTTCGGTGCTGCCGGTTCCCTACGAGGGACGGCCGCCGTTCGTCGTCGCCGACGTCGGCGCGAACCCGTTCGAGAAGGGAAATCAGACCGTGGAGCTGAACGTGGGCAACCTCCCGCAGGCCCTGTTCGGTCCGCTCGCCGGGCAACCGGGGGACGGTGGTCCCCGATGAACCCGCGCAACTCGCCGTTGCTGAAGTTCGGTGTGTTCGCCGTGGTGATGCTCGTGCTGTCCGGCTTTCTGGTGCTCGTGTTCGGTGAGTACCGGACCGGGACGCGCGCGGAGTACGCCGCCGTGTTCACCGACTCCTCCGGACTGCGGCCGGGCAACACCGTCCGCATCGCCGGGGTGGAGGTGGGCACGGTTCGCCGGGTCACGCTGCGCGACGACCACAAGGTCAGGGTGGCGTTCGACGCGGACCGCGGAGTCGCGCTGACCAGCGGCACCGCGGTGGCCGTGCGCTATCTCAACCTCGTCGGCGACCGCTATCTGGAGCTGACGGACACACCGGGATCGACCGGAATGCTGGCCGCAGGCAGTGAGATTCCCGTCGAGCGGACCTCGCCCGCGCTCGACCTCGACCTGCTGCTCGGTGGTCTGAAGCCGGTGATCCAAGGCTTGGACGCGCGCGAGGTGAACGCGCTGACCTGGTCGTTGCTGGAGATCTTCCAGGGCAAGGACGGCACGCTGGATTCGCTGCTGTCGCGGACGTCGTCGTTCACCACCGCGCTCGCCGGGCGCTCCGAGGTGATCGGGCGGCTGATCGATCACCTCGGCGCGGTCATGGCGACGCTGTCGAAGGAGGGCGAGCAGTTCGCGGGCACCGTCGACCGGCTCGAACAGCTGGTCACGCAGTTGTCGCGGGAGCGAGATCCGATCGCCGCGGCGATCGACGCCCTCGACGACGGCACCGCCACCGTCGCCGATCTGCTCACCAGGGCCCGGCCGCCCTTGGCGGGCACCGTCGACGAGCTCGCGCGCTTGGCCCCCTTGGTCGACCAGGACAAACAACTGCTCGACGACGCCTTGCAGCGGGCGCCGGGGAATTTCCGCAAGCTGGTGCGCACCGGCGCCTACGGCAATTTCGTCCAGTACTACATCTGCGCGGTCACCGTCCGGGTGACCGACGAGACGGGGCAGGTGGCGGTGCTGCCCTGGATCGAGCAGAAAACCGGAAGGTGCAGCGGGTAGCCATGCTGGAGTACCGCGGAACCCATCTGGCCCGTCCCGGCGTGATCGGGGTCGTGCTCGCGGTCTGCGTCATTCTGATCGGATTGCAGTCCCAGAAGTTCATCGAGTGGGCCACCACCGTGCGATACCAGGCCGTCTTCAGCGAGGCGGGCGGCCTCGCCGCGGGCGACGACGTGCTCGTGTCCGGCCTGCGGGTGGGCCGGGTGTCGAAGGTCGCGCTGCGCGGAGGCGACGCCTGGGTGACGTTCGCGATCGACGAGACGATCCGGCTCGGCGACGACACCGCGGCGCAGATCAAAACCGGATCGCTGCTGGGAAAGCGGGTGCTGACCCTCGTTCCTGCCGGCGCGCACACCCTGCGGCCGTCCGGCGTGATCCCATTGGAGCGGACGTCGTCGCCCTATTCGCTGACCGACGCGGTCGGCGATCTGGCCACCAACGTCGCGCAGATCGACACCGACGCGCTCAACCGGTCGCTGGACATGCTGTCCTCGACACTGGACCGCATCGCGCCGCAGCTGGGCCCGGCGTTCGACGGAGTGACCCGGCTGTCGCGATCGATCAACAGCCGCGACGGCTCGCTGCGCGACCTGCTGCGCACGACCGCCGACGTCACCGCGATCCTCTCCCAACGCGGCGAGCAGGTGAACACGCTGATCCTGAACGCGAACGCGCTGCTCGGCGTGCTGGCCGCGCGCAGGCAGGCGATCGTCGACCTACTGGCGGGCACCGCCGCGGTGGCCGGCCAGCTGTCGGGCTTGGTCGCCGACAACGAGGCCGAGCTCGCGCCGACCCTGGCCCGGCTCAACTCGGTGGCGGCGATGCTGGAGAAGAATCGCGACAACATCGCCGCGGCGATCCCCGGGCTGGCGAAAGCCGCGCTCACCCAGGGCGAAGCCGTGTCGGGTGGGCCGTTCTACAACGCCTACGTCGCCAATCTGATCCCCGCCCAGCTCATCCAGCCGTTCATCGATCAAGCCTTCGGCATCCAGCCGCCCAGCGCGTTCCCCGTCCCGGCCCCGGAGCCGCCGCGATGAAGACCAGAATCCTCGGCGCGGTCGGTGCGGTGCTGGTGGTGTCGCTGGTCGTCACCGGCGCCTACCTCGGATACCGAACATTATTCGGTTCCAGGACGATTCGTGCTGTCTTCACCTCCGCCACCGCTATATACAAAGGCGACGACGTGCGCGTGGCCGGAGTACGGGTCGGCCGGATCGGCTCCATCCGACCGCGCGGCACCACCACCGAAATGGAGCTGGAGGTCGACCGCGACGTCCCGATTCCCGCCGGCGCCAAGGCGGTGATCGTCGCCCAGAGCCTCGTCGGCGCCCGCTACGTGCAGCTGACCCCCGCCTACCGTGGGCAGGGGCCGACGCTGCCCGACGGGGCGGTCATTCCCGTGGAACGCACCGCCGTCCCGGTGGAGTGGGACGAGGTCAAGACCCAGCTCACCCGCCTGGCCACCGATCTCGGCCCCGGGCTGGGCTCCGCGAGCAGCTCGACCGGCCGTTTCATCGATCGAGCCGCGGACGCGATGGCAGGAAACGGCGAGAAGCTGCGGCAGACGCTGGCGCAGTTGTCCGGGATCGGCCGGGTCCTGGCCGACGGCAGCGGCGACATCGTCGGCATCATCGCCGAACTGCAGCACTTCGTGACTGTGCTGCGCGACAGCGATGTGCAGATCGTCGAATTCCAGAACCGGCTGGCCAGCCTGTCCAGCGTGCTCGACGACAGCAGATCCGACCTCGATGCCGCGCTGTCGGAACTGTCCGTCGCCGTCGCGGACGTCCAGCGCTTCGTCGCCGCCAACCGCGACGGCGCCGCCGAGCAGGTGCGGCGGCTGGCGAACGTGACCCGGAATCTCGTCGATCATCGAGACGACCTCGAGGAGTTGCTGCACATCTTCCCGACGAGCCTCGCCAACTTCTACAACATCTACAACCCGGACACCGCGACCGAAGCGGGTGTATTCGTGCTGAACAATTTCTCCAACCCCGTGCAATTCGTGTGCTCGTCCATCGCCAGCCTGGAGAAAACGACGACCGCCGAGGCCGCGCGCAAGTGCCGGGATTATCTCGGGCCGGTCATCGGTCTGCTGAACTTCAACTACCTGCCGTTCCCGGTCAACCCGCTGCACGGGCCGAGCGCGCGCCCGGAAAGCCTGATCTACACCGAAGATCACCTGATCCCCCGAGTGGTGGCGACCGAAGGGCCGCCGCCACCACCCATGCCCGGCATCGCGGACATCCTGTTGCCCGGCGGAAGGCGTTGACCGTGAGAGCTTCTCCCCGACGCGGCCACCGATTGCTCGCCGTCGGCGCCTGTTCGATGCTGGCGCTCACCGGATGCGGCTGGCACGGGGTGAACTCGCTGCCGTTGCCGGGCGCGCCCGGGCAGGGGCCTGCGGCGACCGTCATCCAGGTGGAGATGGCGAACGTCGGCACGCTGGTGTCGAACTCGCCCGTGCTCGTGGACGATGTCGTGGTCGGCAGCGTGCGCGGGATCCGGCTCGACGGTTGGCACGCGGTGGTCGAGGCGTCGATCCGCCCGGACGCCGCGGTGCCGGCGAACGTCGTCGCGACGATCGGGCAGACCAGCCTGCTGGGGTCGAGCCACCTCGCGCTGAACACCCCAGCGGGCGTCGCGCCGTCCGGGCGGCTGGCGTCGGGAACCCGGATCCCGCTGAACGGATCCTCGACCTATCCCTCCACCGAGCAGACGCTGGCGTCGCTGTCGGTGGTCGTCAACGGCGGAGGGCTCGGCCGGCTCGGCGAGATCATCCGTAATCTGAACGACGCCTTCGGCGGGCGCCAGGAACAGGTCGGCTCGCTGCTGGTCCGCCTCGACACGATGATGGGCGTGCTCGACGGCCAGCGCGACGACATCATCGGTTCGATCGATGCGCTCGAGCGATTGGCGGGGCAGTTCGCCGAGCAGCGCGACGTCGTGACCGAAACCTTGCGAAGGCTTCCGCCCGCACTCGACGTGCTGCTGGCCCAGCGGCCGAACATCACCGCGGCGCTGGATCGGCTGCGCGCGTTCAGCGACACCGCCACCGCCGTGATCACCGACGTCCGAACCGATCTGGTGACGAATCTGCGCAACCTCGAGCCGACGCTGCGGGCGCTGGCCGACGTCGGCCCCCAGATCGACGCCGCGCTGGCGTACGCGACCGTGTTCCCCTACGGCCAGAGCGTCATCGACCGCGCGGTGCGGGGCGACTACTTGAACCTGTTCGCGACGGTCGATCTCACCGTTCCCCGCCTGAAGCGGGAAATGCTGCTTGGCACCCCATGGGGCGACCCGACTGCCGTCGTGCAAGCCGCGGTCGGTGACCCGGGGTATGCCCGGCAGACCTCGAACCCGCTCGGCGCCGCGATCGCACCGCCGACCGACGGAGGCCGCTGATGCTGCTATCCCGTTTCGTCCGAGCGCAATTGGTGATCTTCGCGATCTTGTCGCTGGTCGGACTGAGCACGATGGCGACCGTCTACATGCGCCTGCCCGACCTGGCCGGCGTCGGCACCATCAACGTGTCGCTCGAGCTGCCGACCACCGGCGGGCTCTATCGCTTCGGCAATGTCACCTTCCGTGGCGTCGAGGTCGGCAAGGTGAGCTCGGTCGAGCTGACCGGCAGCGGCGTGCGCGCCACGCTGAAGATCGACAGCTCCTACCGCATTCCCGCCGACCTCACCGCGCAAGTGCGCAGCGTGTCCGCGGTCGGCGAGCAGTACGTCGAACTGCGCCCCCGCACGGACGCGCCGCCCTACCTGCGTGACGGATCGGTGATCGATCTGCGGCACGCGACGGTTCCGCAGCCGGTCGGCCCGATGCTCGACAAGCTCGGCGATCTGGTCGGCAGCATTCCCGCCGACGAACTGCACGCACTGCTCGAAGAACTGTTCCAAGGCATGCACGGCGCCCGATACGACCTGGACTCCTTGCTGAACTCGGCACAGACCCTCGCCGCCGATCTCAACGGTGCCGGTGGCCGGGCCCGCGCCCTGATCGAGGACTCAGGGCCACTGCTGCATTCCCAAGTCCGGTCCGCCGACGCCATCCGGATCTGGACACGCAGCCTCGCCGGCGTCACCGATCAGATCGTCGCGAACGACCCGCAGATCCGCGGCCTGCTGCGGACCGGCCCCGGATTCGCCGCCGAGGTCGCGCACCTGCTGGACTCGGTGCATCTCACGTTGCCGATCCTGCTGTCCGGCCTGACCTCGATCGGGCAGCTCGCCGTCACCTACAACCCCGGGCTGGAACAGATCCTGGTGCTGCTGCCACCGGCGATCTCGATGATCGAAGCGGTGCAACCCAATCGCAACGCCGCCGGGCTCGGCCTCGGCGACTTCCGGCTCGGCGGCATCTCCGACCCGCCCGCGTGCACCGTCGGTTTCCTGCCGCCGTCGGCGTGGCGATCGCCGGAGGACACCGACACCATCGACACCCCCGACGGGTTGTACTGCAAACTGCCCCAGGATTCCGACATCGCGGTGCGCGGCGTGCGCAACATTCCGTGCGCGAACAACCCCGCCAAGCGGGCGCCGACCGCCGCCCTGTGCAACAGCGACCAGGAATTCCAGCCTCTTGCCACCGAACAGCCCCTGCTGGGTCCCTACCCGCACGACCCGAGCCTGGAAGGGCAAGGTGTGCCGCCCGATTCACGCTGGAATCAGGGCGCGGGACCGGCGGCCGCACCCGCCTCGGCCCCCGCGGCGCCCTCTATCGGCATCGCGCGCTACGACCCCCGGACCGGTAACTACCTCGGCCCGGACGGCCGCCTCTACCAGCAGAGCAACCTGGCATCCTCGACCGACCGGACCTGGACCGACATGCTGCCGCACTGACCGCCGCCGCGCCCGATCGGCCCGGGGAATGCCGCGAGGACCGTTGTGCTGGTCCGGTTTCGAACCCGGTGACGCCGAGTGCCTGCGGCCTGGCCGGTTCCATCGACGCCCGTGGAAGGCGGGCAGGGACACCATCGAAGCCGGGACTACGCACACCTTCAGCGCAGCGCGACAAGGTAATTCGCGTGACTCGTGCGGCTGATCGGTCGATAATCGATCCTTCACGAGTCGATGGCCGGAGGTGGGGAATGAAGTTGGCGGAGGCGTTGGCGTTGCGCGCGGATACGGCGCGCCGGATCGAGCAGTTGCGGGCTCGCATCGTGAGCAACGCTCGCTTTCAGGAGGGGGAGGAGCCCGCCGAGAACGCGGCGGAGCTGCTGGCCGAGGCGGGGCAGGCGCTCGGTGAGTACGAGACGCTGATCCGGCGCATCAATCGGACCAACGCCGCCGCGCGGATCGGAGACGACGGCACCTTGACCGACGCGCTGGCCCGCCGGGACGCGTTGCGGCTGCGGCACTCCCTGGTCACGGCCGCCGCCGACGCCGCGGCGGGCAAGGGGCAGCCCGGATACGCACGCCAGCTGCGATCCGAGCTGAAGATGTTCGCGGCGTTGCCGGTCGCCGAACTGCGCGGGCAGGCCGATGACCTCGCCAAGGAACTGCGGGAGCTCGACGTGCGCATCCAGCGCTCGAACTGGGAGGTCGACCTGCTGGATTGACCGGGAGAGGTGGAGCAGGTAGCCGTCGCGGAGGCGTGCACGAACCCGACTGGCCGACGGGATATTCGGCCACTTTCTCGGCGCACGATGGGCAGTGCGAGGGGTTCGATTCCCCGTCTCACACCGCAGCCCAGCACCGCGCACACGAGACAGTGCACAGCACACAGCACATCACCATGTGCAGATCCGCGGCGGCGAGGGCGGGTCAGGGGCACTCCACCTCTCGCGTCAGTTCCAGAGTTCGCCGCAGGGCAGCGGCGGCAGGCCGGGGCGGATGTCGTCATCGACGGTGACCACGAATCCGGCGTGGGCGCCCGGTTCGGCGACGACGTCCGCGATCTGCGCCGCGCCTGCCTGGTACTCCACAGCGAAAGCGCCCGTGTCGACGCGGATATGCCGCAGGTCGCGGATGGGCGCGAATCGATCTCCGGCGGGCGTCGCGCGGGCGGGCCGGGACATCAGGGCGCCGATCGCGCAGAGCGCCTACGCAGCAGGGCGAAGAGTAGGACGAGGAGACTCACCAAGGCCAGGACGCCCAGCCGGGCGCCACTGCTCGCACCGGCGGCTTGGAGCAGATCGATCGGCTCGGCCGGTTTGCGCGGTGCGGTTGCGGTGGCCGTGGCCGAGTCGTCACCGTCCGCTGGGACCGCTGACAGCGCGCCCGGCTCCGGCTCGGTCGGTGCGGATGCCGTGATCTCCGCGGCGAGGTTGGTGGCGAACTGGCCGATGAGCGTGCCCGCCACGTCGGCGAGCGCACCACGGCCGAACTGCGCGGGCTTGCCGGTGATCGCCAGATCGGTGTCCACGAAAACCTCTGTCGCGCCGCCGGAGTCGACAAGCCGGCAGGTGATGGTCGCCTTGGCCGTTCCGTTGCCGCGAGTTTCGCGGCCACGCCCCTCGAGCACCGCGATCCCGGCGGCCTCGTCCTGGGAGAGAACCTTGATCACGCCGCTGTAGCTCAGCCCGACGGGCCCGAGTTTGACCTTGATCTTGCCGTGGAAGTCGTCGCCGTCCCGGGAAGTGATGACGGCGCCAGGAACGCAGGGGGCGATGCGTTCCAGGTCCAGCAGCACCTGCCAGGCCTGCGCAGCCGGAACGGGAATGGTGAAGGTGTTGTCGAGTTTCATGGAATTCCTTCGGTCCTCACGCCTGCCGCGCGGTGGGCGTCTCGGCGCTGCTCGAGTCGGCGGCGGCGCGGACCGCCCGGACGATGCCCTGATAGCCGGTGCATCGGCACAGGTTGCCGGAGATGGCCTCGCGGATCTCGGTCTCGGTGGGGTCGGGGTTGTCGCGCAGGAAGGCGGTGACCGACACGATGAAGCCGGGGGTACAGAATCCGCACTGCAGGCCGTGGTGTTCCCGGAACGCCGCCTGCACCGGCGAGAGCTCGCCGTCCGGTCCCGCGATGCCCTCGACGGTGGTGAGTTCGGCGCCGTCGGCCTGCACGGCGAACAGCAGGCAGGCGCGCACGGCCTGGCCGTCGAGCAGGATCGTGCACGCGCCGCACACACCGTGCTCGCATCCGAGGTGGGTCCCGGTCAGACCGCAGGTGTCGCGCAGATAGTCGGCCAAGGTGAGCCGGGGCGGCACCCGGTCCCGGCGCAGGGCGCCGTTGATGCGCACCTCGATGTCGACGTCAGTCATTCCCGGCCTCCTCTACGGCGCGTCGCCAAGCGCGCGCCACCATTGCCGCGCCGACCCGCCGCCGGTAGTCGGCGCTGCCGTGCACATCCGACGAGATCGCGTCCAGTCCGGCGGTCGCGTTCCGGCCGATCTCCTCCGCCGACGTGGCGGCGACGGCGGTGCCGATCAGTCCCGCTTCGGTCTCGGCCGCCCGCACCGGGGTCGGTGCGAGGCCGAACAAGCCGATCGCGCACCGCTCGACGCGGGAGTCCGCGTCCAGCCGGACCGCCACCGCCGCGCCCGCCATCGCGAAATCTCCACTGCGGCGGGCGAACTCCTCGATCGCGAAGCCGCATCGGCCGCGCCGGATCGGGAAGGCGACCCCGGTCACCAGCTCGTCGGGAGCCAGATCGGTGGTCCACATGCCGGTGAAGAACTCCGCTGCCGGGATCGTGCGCCGTCCGCGCGGGGAGAGCGTCTCGATCTCGGCATCGAGGGTGAGCGCCACCGCGGGATACTCCGCCGCGGCGTCGGCGTGCGCTATCGCACCGCCGATCGTGCCCCGGTTGCGGATCTGGAAATGCCCGATGAGGGGCGTGGCCCTGGCCAGCAACGGCACGCCGCGGCGGACGTCTTCGGACCGGCCGACCTCGGCGTGCGTGGTCGCCGCGCCGATCCGGACGGTACCGCCGCGCGTCTCGATACCACGCAGTTCTTCCACGCGGCGCAGGTCGACCAGATGCTCGAAGACGGCCAGCCGCAACGCCAGCATCGGCACCAAGCTCTGCCCGCCCGCGATGATCTTGGCCTCGTCACCGAGGTCGGCCAGGAGCGCGACGGCCTCGTCGGCGGTCGCGGGTGCGTGGTACTCGAAGGCCGCCGGTTTCATGCCGAGCCCTTTCCGGCGGCGCGCGCCTCGTCCAGCATCGCCACGATCGTGGCCGGGGACAGAGGCAGCTTCGAGATCTCCACGCCGAACGGCGCGAGTGCGTCGGCGACGGCGTTGAGGACGGCCGGGGTGGCGCCGATCGCCCCGCCCTCGCCGACACCTTTGAAATCGCCGGGCCCTGGGCTCGGTGTCTCGATGTGCCCCACTTCGATCGTCGGCGTTTCGGCCGCGGTGGGCAGCAGATAGTCCAGGAAGGTGGTGGCGACGGGATTGCCGCTCTCGTCGTAGGCGAGATGTTCGTAGAGTGCGCCGCCGATGCCCTGCACCGTGCCGCCGTAGATCTGGCCTTCGACGACGTTGGGGTTGATCATCGGGCCGCAGTCCTCGCTGACGATGTAGCGCAGCAGCCGCACCGCCCCGGTGTCGATGTCGACCTCGCAGGTGCACACGTGGGTGGCGTTGGCCCAGATCGCCAGCTGCGGGGTCTTGTAGCGTCCGCTCGCCTCGAGGCCGGGCGGCACCCCGGGGGGCAGCGAATCCGTCTGGTAGTAGGCGATTTCGGCGATCTCGGCCAGCGTCAGCCCTTCGTCCGGCGCCGCGCGGACGGTGGCCCGGCTGCGGACGAACTCGATGTCGGCGGGGCTGACGCCCAACCGGTGGGCGGCGATCGCCAGGATGCGTTCGCGCAGGACAGACGCCGTCTCGGCGATCGCGCCCGCCGTCATCGAGCCGGATCTGCTGCCGCCGGTGCCGCCGCCGAACGGCGTGATCGCGGTGTCGCCCTGAATGGTGCGCACGTCGGCCAGGTCCGTTCCGAGCGCGTCGGCGGTGAGCTGGACGACGGTCGTCTCCAAGCTGTTGCCCGCGGAGCCGCCCGCGACGTAGACGTTCACCTTGCCGCTCGGTTCGATGCGGATGGTGGCGCCCTCGGTGCTCAGGAACGGGCTGCCGCCGGTGGTCGGCTCGACGTAGGTGCAGGTGCCGACGCCGAGGTAGCGGCCTTCGGCGCGAGCTTCGCGTTGCCGCTCGCGGAAGGCCTCGTAGTCCAGCATCTCGACGGCCTGCTCCAGCGTTTCCAGCGGCGAGATGTTGTCGTAGGTCATCCCGTTCGGATTCGCCCACGGCAACTCGTCGCGGCGCAACATGTTCCGCCTGCGCAGTTCGATCGGGTCGATGCCGATCCGCCGTGCGGCGTGGTCGAGCAGGATTTCCCTGGTCACCGATTCGAACTGCCACGGCCCCCGGTAGGCGAGCCTGCCGACGGTGTTGGAGTACAGGAACTTCGCGGTGAACGAGGCATCGCTGATCCGGTACGGCCCGGGGAACAGCAGCCCGACGACGACGCCTCCGGTGAGCGGCGACGGCGTCGGATAGGCCCCCACGTTCTGCACGTGGTCGATCGCGGCGGCGAGAATCTTGCCCTCGGCGTCGAACGCCATCCGGACGTCGGCGTGCTCGTGGCGCGACATGCCGGCCGCCATCAGGTTCTCCTGGCGGTCCTCGATCCACTTCACCGCCGTGCCGAGCTTGCGCGCGGCCAGCAGGACGCAGGCGTCCTCGCGCAGCGGCACCTGCTTGAGGCCGAACCCGCCGCCGGTGTCGCGGGCGATGACGCGCACCCGGTGTTCATCGATGCCGAGCAGCCGGGCGCAGAACCCGCGCATCTCGTGCGGTGACTGGGTGGAGCTCCAGATCGTCATCTCCGCGGTCGGCGCCGACCAGTCCGCGACGATCCCGCGGGTCTCCAGCGGGACCGGCAGGTAAGCCTGCTGAAAGATCCGCTGCCGCACCACATGTGCGGCGGAGTCGAACAGTGGCGCCAGATCGGCGGCCGGACGACCGGCCATCTCGCCCGCGGAGTTCCCGGCGAATCCGGCGTGCACGAGGTTCGGCGAATCCGCCGCCGTGACGTAGTCCACCACCGGTTCCAGCGGCTCGTAATCGATGATCACCAGTTCGGCGGCGTCCTCGGCCACGTACCGGTCGACGGCGACGACCAGGGCCACCGGGTCGCCGACGAAGCGCACCTCCTGCTCGGCCAGCGGCGGCCGCGGCAGGGGAGGGAAGCCGACGATGTCCAGCGCGTAGGAGATCTCGTGGACGCCGGAATTCAGGTCGGCGGCGGTGTAGACCGCCAGCACGCCGTCGAGTTCGAGCGCGGCGGAGACGTCGATGTCGCCGATCGCGGCGCGGGGGAGCGGGCTGCGGACGAAGCACGCGTGCGCCATGCCGGGGCGGGTCACGTCGTCGACGAAGGTTCCCTTGCCGGTCACCAGGCGTGCGTCCTCGAGGCGCGGCACCCGGGTGCCGACGACGCCGGGCGTGGTGGTCGTTCCGGTCCGGGTCATCGTTCGGCTCGCAGGTGGTGTGAGCCGGATTCGATGCGGGGCTCGGTCGTCATCCGTTTCGTCCTCCGTTGACCTCGGCGCCGGCTGCCCGGTGAACGTCGCCCTCGGCGAGCTCGGACATCGTGGGCGGCGCCGCTGCCGCGGCTTCCGGCATGCCCGCGCGCCGATCGATTGCCGCTCGCGAATGCTGAGCACCTGTTTAGCATCGGGAGTCGCACGGCGTCAATCCACCTATGTCGAAAATGAGTATGACGCTAGTATTGTACGAGAATTGCATTCTCGCCACCAGATGGGCGGCACTGCGGGGCCGGCGGTGGGACGACGATTGCCGAGAGGGTTCATCATGCGCGAACTCGCTGCGCGTCTATCGCGCTGGCATGCCGCGAATACCGTCTACGTGCTCGCCACCGTGGTGCGCGTGACCGGCAGCGCGCCCCGGCCCGCCGGGGCCACCATGGCGGTGGACGAAGCGGGGAACGTGCGCGGCAGTCTGTCGGGTGGCTGCGTGGAGGGCGAGGTCTACGAGTTGTGCCGGGAGGTGCTCGAATCCGGCGTGCCCGTTCGCAGGACGTTCGGCTACAGCGACGCCGACGCCTTCGCCGTCGGCCTGACCTGCGGCGGAGAACTGGAAATCGTCGTGCACCGGATCACGCCCGCCGAGTACCCGGCCGTGGAAGCGGCACTGGATCCGGCCGGGCCGATGACGTTCGTGCGCGACTTGGCGACCGGCGCGGTGGCCGCGCTCGGACCCGCGAGCGCCGTCGGCGCGCACTTCGACGACGCGGTGGTGCGGCAGGCGCGCGCGATGCTGTGCGCCGGTGCGACCGGCGTGCGCGTCGTCGGTTGCGCGGACCGCGAGCGCACGGTGTTCATCGAGTCCTTCGCCTCCGCGCCGCGCATGCTCGTCTTCGGCGCAACGGATTTCACCACCGCGCTGTGCGGCGTCGGCCGGTTGCTGGGTTACCGCGTCACCGTGTGCGAGGCGCGCCCGGCCTTCGCCGACCATGCCCGGATGCCGGACGCCGACGAGGTGGTCCGGGACTGGCCGGACCGCTATCTACGGCGCACGCGCGTCGACGCCCGCACAGTGATCTGCGTCCTCACCCACGACCCCAAATTCGACATCCCGGTGCTCACGGAAGCGCTGCGCCTGCCAGTGGCCTACGTGGGCGCGATGGGATCACGCCGGGCCGACCGGGACCGCAGGCGTCGGTTGCGCGCGGCCGGGCTCACCGAACACGAACTGCGGCGGCTGCATTCGCCGATCGGCCTGGAATTGGGCGGCCGGACCCCGGAGGAGACGGCCGTGGCCATCGGGGCCGAGATCGTCGCCGTCCGGCACGGAGGCTCCGCGCGCTCGCTGTCCGACACCGAACGGCCCATTCACCCGGTCGAGACGGGGGACGCCGCGGGAGAAGTCATCGGGATCCGATCGCGCTGAGCGGATGTCCACCTAAAAATGTTGGACTGCAACACTTTCCGGTAAGGTCCCCGCACGTGCGTACACAACGAACGCCAGGCAGTCCCGCAGCAGGCGGGAAGGGACACGACGCGGCATCGCACGCGAGGGTCGCGCGTTGAGCAACACAGGGCCGGGTTCGCATGGCGAATCCCTGATCGCGTACGGGTCTCCGGTCTCCGCCGAATCGCATGTTCGGCTGGATGACCCCGCGTTCGCGGCCGATCCGCACCGCGTCTACGAAGACCTGCGACGTCACGGACCGCTGGTGCCGATCGAGCTTTCCGCCGGTGTGCCGGCGACGCTCGTGATCGGCTACCAGGTGGCCGTGCGCATCCTCAACGACGAGACCCACTTCCCCGCCGATTCCCGCCGCTGGGAGAAGAACGCCGCACCGGGCTGTCCGCTGCTGCCGATGCTGGGCTATCGCCAGAATGCGCTGCGAACCGCGGGTGCGGAACACGAGCGCTACCGGCGCACCATCATCGCCGCGTTGGAAACCGTCGACCTGCACAAGGTGCACGACGCGGTCACGCGGGCCGCCGAAGCCCTGATCAACAGCTTCTGCGACCGCGGTAGCGCCGACCTGCGGATGGACTACGCGTATCCGCTGACCTTCCGGGTTCTGAGTGAACTGTTGGGCTTTCCCGAAGACGCCGCGGCCGAGGCTTACCAGGGGATGGCCGCGATGCTGGAGGGAGTGGGCGCCGAGGAGGGGCAGCAGCGTTTCGTGCAGGCTCTGGCCGGAGTTGTCCAGCAGAAGCAGGCCGAGCCGGGCGACGACCTGACCTCGCAGCTGCTGAGGCATCCGGACGGGCTCGATCTCATGGAGATGGTGAATCAGGCCGCGCTGCTGTTCTCCATGGGCACGGAGCCGACCTGCAATCTGATCCTCAACGCGTTGCTGCTGTTGATGACCGACGAGGAATACGGCGGTGAGGTCCTCAGCGGCGCCATGGCCACCCGGGACGCCATCGATGCCGTGCTGTTCGAGGACCCGCCGCTGGCGAACTGGTGCGTGAGTTACCCCATACAGCCGCAACTCGTCGGCGATATGTGGCTGCCTGCCGATCAGCCGGTGGTCATCAGCCTGGCCGCGTGCAACAACGATCCCGTCGTGGGCGGTGACCGCAGGGGCAACCGGTCGCACCTGGCGTGGGGGGCCGGTCCGCACGCCTGTCCGGCTCAGTCCCTCGCCCTGACGATCGCCTCGCAGGGCATCGACCTGCTGCTCGATGCCCTGCCGGACATCCGTCCGCAAGGCCCCGCGCAGCGACTGGAGTGGCGGCCCGGGCAGTTCCACCGCGCATTGGCCACGCTACCGGTTCGATTTCCGGCGTGCCCGCCGGTGCGTTTCGCCTGAGAGGCGAGGCCAAGGCTGCTTATTGCTCGGCACGCAGTCGAACCGAACCGCTGTCCGGGCGTCCCATGGCGACTCATTCGAAAGGCAGGTCCCCACGATGACAATGACGTCGGAACATTCCGCATCCTCGACCAGGCAAGAAGCTCGCGAGATCGACGCGGTCGTCGTCGGAGCCGGATTCGCCGGCCTCCACATGCTGTACAAGTTGCGCGAGCTCGGCTTCTCGGTGCAGGTGTACGAAGCGGGTGGCGGACTCGGCGGCACGTGGTACTGGAACCGCTATCCGGGTGCACGCGTCGACGTGAAGAGCATGTACTACAACTACTCCTTCGACCCGGAGCTCGAACAGGAGTGGGAGTGGACGGAGAAGTATCCGCCGCAGCCGGAGTTGCTCCGCTACATCAACCACGTCGCGGATCGTTTCGATCTGCGTAAGGACGTTCGGTTGCGGACCCGGGTCACCGCCGCGGTCTACGACGAGTCCGCCGCGCGGTGGCGGATATCGACCGATCAGGGCGAGGTCGTCTCGGCGCGGTTCGCGATCATGGCGACCGGCTGTCTGTCGGTGGCGAAGATGGTGGAAGTTCCTGGCATCGAGGCGTTCCGGGGTCGCAGCTTCCACACCGGCAACTGGCCCGAGGGAGACGTGGACTTCACCGGCCGACGGGTCGCGGTGATCGGCACCGGCGCCTCCGGGGTGCAGGTCATTCCGCTGGTCGCCGAAGTGGCCGAGACGCTCACCGTGTTCCAGCGGACCGCGAACTACGTTCTTCCCGCGCACAATCACACGATCGATCCCGAATTCCAGCGCGCGATCAAGTCTCGCTACCGCGATGTGCGCAAGGCCAACCGGGAATCGTCGTTCGGCATCGCGCAACCCGAAGCCACCAAGGGGGCGCTCGAGGTGAGCGAGGAGGAGCGAAACGCGTTCTACCGCAGGGTATGGGAGGACAAGGACAGCGAACTGGTCAGCATGCTGGTCGGCTTCACGGACATCCTCGCCGACGAAGCCGCCAACGAGACCGCCGCCCAGTTCGTCCGCGATCGAATCGCCGAGATCGTCACGGACCCGGCTGTCGCCCGGATACTGCAGCCTTCCGGCTACCCCTTCGGGGTCAAGCGCCCGTGCCTGGGGACCAACTACTACGAGACCTTCAACCGTCCCAATGTCCGGCTCGTGGACCTACGCGCGACCCCGCTCACCGAGGTCACCGAGTCCGGACTGGCGACGACAGAGGAGAATTTCGAGTTCGACGACATCATCTACGCCACCGGATACGACGCGATGACCGGTGCGCTGGACGCGATCGACATCCGCGGCCGGGGTGGTGTGTCGCTGCGGGAGAAGTGGGCCGGCAGGCCCGTGACCTACCTCGGTCTCGCCGTGGCGGGCTTCCCGAACCTCTTCACGATCACGGGCCCGGGCAGCCCGGCGGTCCTGTCGAACATGCTGGTGTCCATCGAGCAGCACGTCGACTGGGTGGCGGACGCGATGGACAGGATGCGGTCCGAGGGCGTCACGACCATGGAGGCCGAGGCCGACGCGGAGCAGGAATGGACGCGGCACGTCGACGAAGTCGGCGATATGACGCTCTATCCGAAGGCGGACTCCTGGTACGTGGGATCGAATGTCCCGGGCAAACCGAGAGTGATGTACGCGTATATCGGCGGCGTCGGAGCATATCGCGAAAAGTGCGACCAGGTAGCCGCCGACGACTACGACGGTTTCACTCTGACGCGGTAACCAGGACCGCTGCCGGTGCTGGACGGCGCACGGCGCGCGTCCGGCACGAGGGCGTGCGGCACCGGCCCACTGCGGCGGGGTGCCGACCCCACGATAAGGGTGTGTTTGCGCCGTACAGTGGCCCGAATACGAACTGGTGCGATCGGTGCAGGCGTGGCCATGTCTCCGGGGCCGATTCGTTCCGCGCAGGCCACCCTGTCAACAGCGGGCCGCGTCCGGATAGGCGCTGGTGAGGTCGCCGAGATCAATGCGGCGGTGCACCAGATTCACGAGCTGGTCCTACTGGCAGGACGCGACCGGCTGTGCCGTATCGCGGCCGATGAGGTGGGCTATGTCGTCCAGCTGCTGGACAAGGGCGCGTCCACCGATGACGTCGGCCGGACATTGACCAGCGCTGCAGCCGAAATGATGGTCGCGGCGGGTTGGGTGCACTACGACGCGGGACGCCTGGATGACGCGCGTCGCTACTACGCCGACGCCGCCCAAGCCGCCACCGCGGTCAGTGATGGAATCGCGGTCGCGCATGCGTTGGGTAACGCCAGCTCGCTGCTTACCGAGCGCAACGGCGGCAGCCCTGCGGGAACGAGGCAAGCGGTGCAGTACGCCGGGACCGCCTCGCGGGCGGCGAGGAGTCACGGTGGTTCCTGGGGATCTGGGCGGAGCGCAGCGCGTAACGGTCGGCACCTCGTAGCCGGGATGACGCTGACGACATTCGGACGCGCGCTTGTCGCGGACCACCCGGCTCCTACGGTATTGGCATTCTCATTTTCTGCAAGTACCGTATTCAATGATGAACAACCAAGTGCAGACCTCCTCCGGCATCCCGCTGGAGCCGAGCTACGGCCCGGAAGACCGGCGGGGTGACCCGCCCGCGCCGGGCGTCTATCCCTTCACGCGCGGCAATTTCGCCACGGGCTACCGCGGGCGGTTGTGGACCTTCCGGCAGTACTCCGGCTTCGGCACCGCCGAAGAGTCCAATCGCCGCTACCGCTATCTGCTCCAGCAGGGCGGCACCGGGCTTTCGGTCGCGCTCGATCTGCCCACCCAGTGCGGGTACGACTCCGACGACCCCGAGGTGAGCGAAGAGGTCGGCCGGGTCGGTGTCGCGGTGGACACCCTCGCCGATGCGGAGGTGCTCTTCGACGGCATCCCGCTGGAGCGGATCAGCACCAGCTTCACCATCAACGGCACCGCCGCCATCCTGCTGGCCTTCTATGTGGCCGCCGCGGAGAAGCAGGGCGTGCCGCGCGCGAAGCTCACCGGCACGATCCAGAACGACATCCTCAAGGAGTACGCCTCGCGCGGCACCTGGATCTGGCCGCCGGAGCCGTCGCTGCGCTTGATCGCCGACACCGTCGAGTTCTGCGCGGCGGAGGTGCCGCGGTTCAACGCGATCTCGGTGGCCGGCGCGCACTTCCGCGACGCGGGCGCGAACGCGGTGCAGGAGATGGCCTTCACGCTGGCCGACGGCGTCACCTACTGCGACACGGTGATCGAGCGGGGCCGGATGACCATCGATCAGTTCGCACCGCAGATCTCGTTCTTCTTCTACACGCACGGCGACTTCTTCGAGGAGATCGCGAAATACCGCGCGGGACGCCGCCGCTGGGCCACCATCGTGCGCGAGCGGTACGGCGCGACCACCGACAAGGCCTCGATGTTCCGTTTCGGCTGCGTGGCGGGCGGCGCCTCGCTCTACGCGCCGCAGGCGCGCAACAACCAGGTGCGCGTCGCCTACGAAGCGCTGGCGTCGGTGCTCGGCGGTGTCCAATCGATGTTCACCGCCGCGTGGGACGAGCCGTTCGCGCTGCCCAGCGAGGAATCCGCGACGCTGGCGCTGCGCACCCAGCAGGTGCTCGCCTACGAGACCGGGGTGACCCGGGTGGCCGACCCGCTCGGCGGCTCCTACTTCGTCGAGGCGCTCACCGACGCGACCGAGGCGAAGATCGTCGAGATCATGGCTGATCTGGAGCGGCACGGCGGCATGGTGCGCTGCATCGAGGACGGTTACCTCCAGGGCCTCATCGCCGACGAGGCCTACCTGCTGCATCAGGCGGTGGAGTCGGGCGAGCGCCCGGTGGTCGGGGTGAACAAGTTCGTCTCCGAGGAGCCCGCGCCGGACATCGGCACCTACGAACTCGACGCCGACGGGCGCGAGCGGCAATTGAAGCGGCTGGCTCGCGTGCGGTCCGAGCGCGACGCCGGAGCCGTTCGCGACGCCCTTGCCGCCCTCTCGCGCGCCGCGGAAGGAGACGAGAACCTCATGCACCGCCTCATCGGTTGCGCCAACGCCTATTGCACGGTCGGCGAGATGACCGCCGCGCTGAAGTCGGTGTGGGGCGAGTTCCAGCAGCCGGTGGTGTTCTGATGCCCGCTCGCGTGCTGGTCGCCAAACCGGGGTTGGACGGGCACGATCGCGGCGCCAAGATCGTCGCCCGCACCCTGCGCGACGCGGGATTCGAGGTCGTCTACACCGGGATCCGCCAGCGGGTCGAGGACATCGTCGCCATCGCGCTGCAAGAGGACGTGGCCGTGGTCGGCCTGAGCATCCTCTCCGGCGCGCACGTCGCGCTCACCACCCGCGTGGTGGACGCGCTGCGCGCCGCCGACGCGGGCGACATCGCGGTCGTGGTCGGCGGCACCATCCCGCAGGCGGATGTGCCGCGGCTGCTGGAAGCCGGTGCGGCCGCGGTGTTCCCGACGAGCACTCCGCTGGAGACGCTCGTCACCGAGATCCGCGCGTTGACCGGGAACCCGGCCCCATGACCGGCCGGGTGCCGAATTCACACAGCTTGGAGGAATCGTGCGCATCGGAGTGATGATCGGGCCGGAGAAGGGGGATTCCGGGCGCAAGCTCGAACGGATGCTGCGCGACATCGAATGGGCGGAGTCGGCGGGGCTGCACACGGCGTGGATCCCGCAGATTCCCACCGATTTCGACGCGCTGATCACGATCGCCGCGATGGGACTGCGCACCTCGCGCATCGAGCTGGGCACCGCCGTGGTGCCGTTGCAAGCCCAGCATCCGATCGCCCTGGCGCGGCAGGCGCTTTCGGCGCATGCGGCGGCCGGCGGCAGACTGGCGCTCGGCGTCGGCCCCTCGCATCACTGGATCGTGCGGGACATGCTCGGTCTGCCCTACGACAGACCGGCCGCCTATACCCGGGACTACCTCGAGGTGCTGCACGCCGGATTGCGCGGGCCGGGCTCGGTGGACGTGGAGAACGCGACGTTCACCGTGCACAACCCGCTCGATCTCGGGCCGGTGGCTCCGGTGCCGGTGCTGGTCGCCGCGCTGGGGCCGGTGATGCTGCGCATCGCGGGCGAGCACGCCGACGGCACCGTGCTGTGGATGGCCGACGAGCGGGCGATCGCCACGCACGTCGTCCCGAAGATCAGCAAAGCGGCGGCGGATGCGGGCCGCCCGGCCCCGCGGGTGGTCGCCGGGCTGCCGGTGTGCCTGTGCGAACCCGGCCGGGTGCACGAGGCGCGCGAGCGAGCCAACCGCATCCTGGGGGAGGCCGAGGTTTCCCCCAACTATCAGCGACTGCTGGATCAGGGCGACGCCCGTGACATCGGCGATCTGTGCCTTGCGGGCGACGAAGCGCGGATCGCTGCCGGGTTGCGCCGCTACGCGGCGGCGGGAGCCACCGACATCTCGGTGCGCCTCTTGCCGATCGGCGAGACCCGCGACGAACTGGTGGCTTCCAAGCGACGCACCCGGGAGATGATCGCCGAACTCGCCGAGGAACTGCGGTGAGTTCGGCCGGGCCGCTGGCCGGGATTCGGATTCTGGAGGTCGGCACCATGCTGGCGGGACCGTACGCCACGATGATGCTCGCCGATCTCGGCGCGGAGGTCACCAAACTGGAACCGGCGGGCGGCGATATCTCCCGCCAGGTGAGCGAGAGCTACTTCGCGAGCCTGAATCGCGGCAAACGAAGTATCCGCATCGAATTGGGCAGCGAGCAGGGGCGTGCGCGGCTCGGCGAACTCGTCGCGCGGTCGCACGCGCTGCTGGTGAATCTCAAACCTTCGGCGATCCGGCGGCTCGGTCTCACCTACGACGGGCTGCGCCGGTGGAACGAGCAGATCGTGTGTGTCGCGATCACCGGCTACGGCCTGACCGGCGGGGACGATCCGGCATTCGACTACGTGATCCAGGCGTCGGCCGGGGTCGCCGCCCTCACCGGTGATCCGGCGGGGCCGCCCACACTGCCGGGGTATTCGTCGGCGGACAACTCGACCGGTCTCACGGCCGCGCTGGGACTGCTGGCCCAGATCGTCTCCGGGCGCGGCGGTCAGGTCGACGTGTCGCTGTTCGAAGTCATGCTTTCCCAACTGAACTACCACGCCGCCGCCTACCTGAACGACGGCAAGCGGCCACAGCGCCGCCCCCACGGCGCGCATTCGTATTACGTTCCGGCGCAGATCTTCCCGACCGCCGGCGGCCATCTGGCGCTGTTCATCACCCACGACGGATTCTGGAAGACCTTCGCCGCGGAAGCGGGCGTCGACGGGTTCGAGACGATGGCCGACCGGGTTTCCCGTCGTGCCGAGGTGCTGGCGGTGGTCACCGCGGCGCTCGCGGCCGACACCGCGACCGGCTGGGAAGCACGCCTGCGTCCACTCGGCATTCCCGCGGCCGCTGTCCGCGACTTGCCGGAAGCGCTGGACACCAGCCCGGACACCGTGGTGACGGCCGGGGAGTTCCGCTTGGTCGGCAGCCCGATCCGGATCGCCGGTTACGAGCCCCGGTACGCCCCGCCGCCGCGATTGGGCGAGCACGGGGGCTGAGGCGCGACCCGCCGCTCTCGCCCCTCGACCGCGAAGTCGCGCTCGGGGTCGGCGTGCCGCATGCTCTCACTCGTAGTCGACGGTGATCGACTCGGTGTCCGGAACGGCCTGGCAGGTCAGCACATAGCCGTCCGCGAGTTCGTCGTCGGTCAGCGCGTTGTTCTGGCGCAGTGTGGCGCTTCCCGAGGTCACCTTGGCGATGCAGGTGGCGCAATTGCCCGCCTCGCAGGAGAACGGCGGAGCGAGGCCGCCGCGGCGGGCGCTCTCCAACAGGGTTTCGCCCTTCTTGCCCGGCACCGACCTCTTCTTGCCGTTGAGGATGATCGTCACGGTGGCCCTCGCCGCGGTGGTCGCGGAAGGGGTCGACACCGTAGGGGTCACGCTGTCGGCCGGAGCCGGTACGTCGGGAATGGGCGCGGGCGCGCCGAACCGCTCGCTGAACACCAGTCCCGGTCCGGGCAGCGCCAGTTCGACCATCTCCATGAACGCTTCCGGTCCGCAGACGTAGTGATCGGCGTGGCCGTCGGCTCCGACGAAGGCCCGCACCGCGGCGGCGTCGAGGAAGCCGCCCGAGCTGTCGAGGTGCCTGACCACCTCGAGGCGGCCCGGGTGGCGCCGCGCCAGTTCGGTCAAGGTCGCCTCGAAGATCACCGAATCGGCGTCGCGGTCGGCGCACAGCAACCGGACCCGCCGGCGCGTGGTGGCCAGCGCGCTCTTGGTGAGCGACAGGACCGGTGTGATCCCGCTGCCCCCACTGAAGCCGAGCAGCGGCACGTCGGTCTCGCGCAGGCAGAACCGTCCCGCCGCCTTGGTCAGCTCCACCACGTCGCCCTCGGAGAGGTTGTCATGCATCCAGTTCGACACGGCGCCGCCGGGCACCCGCTTGACCGTCGTCATCAACTCGCCGTCGGTCTCCGGCGCGCTGGACATGGAGTAGGACCGGAACAGCTCCGTTCCGTGCACGGCGATCTTGAACGTGCAGAACTGCCCGGCGCGGTAGGCGATCGGCTCGTCCTGCGGCGCGAGCACGAACGTGCGCGCGCCGGCGCTCTCCTTCACGATCCTGGTCACGGTCGCGCGCTGGAACAAAGAAACTCTCGCCATGAACCGCCTCCTCCTGGTATGAAGATTCTAGCAGTATGAGAATTATATTCTCGCTCACGAGACGGGATCTCTCAAATGTCCTCGACCACCACTTCGAGCGCACTCGTCTTCGAAGGGCGGGCCTACACCCGGAGCGAACTCGACGGTCTGGCGGCGGGTCTCGCCGCCGAACTGGCCGATGACGGCGTGCGTCCCGGCGACCGGGTGGCGGTGATGTCGTCGAATCGGCCGGAGTTCGTCGTCGCCGTGCTGGCGCTCTGGCGGCTGGGCGCGGCGGCGGTGCTGATCAGCCCGGCCTGGAAGCACGACGAGGTCGCGCACGCGCTGGCGGTCACCGGCCCGAGCCGCGGCGTCGGCGACCACCCGGTACTGGCCGAGTTGCTGCCGATGCGGCACCTGGACGCACCGATCGCCGCCGCGAATCACACTGCCGCGCCGCCGGATCAGGCCTCGGACGCCGTGCTGGTCTTCAGTTCCGGTACCACCGGCATGCCGAAGGCGGTGCGGCACACCCACGCGTCGCTGTCGGTCGCGGTGCGCCAGTGGACGGAGGTACTCGGCCTCACGGCATCCGACCGCATCCAGATCGCCACGCCGCCTTCGCACATCTTGGGCCTGCTCAACATCGTGACCGCGTTGCGGGCGGGCGCGTGGATGCGGCTGCACCGGCGCTTCGATCTGCAGACCATGCTGCGGTGCGTGCAGGACGACCGGATCACCGTCGAGATGGCGGTCGCGCCCATCGCTCTGGCCATGGCGAGGCACCCGGATCTCGAGTCCTACGACCTGAGTTCGCTGCGCTACATCATGTGGGGCGCGACGCCGGTGACGGTGGGCGTGGCCGAAACCGTCACCCGGCGTACCGGAGTGCGCTGGCTGCCCGCCTACGGCGCCAGCGAGCTGCCGGTGATCGCGTGCAACCCGCTCGATGACCCGCGGCTGGACACGGTCGGTAGAGCCGCGCCGGGGGTCAGGGTGCGCGTCGTCGCACTGGACACCGGAGAAACGCTGCCGCCCGGCGAGATCGGTGAGATCCAATGCTCCGCGGAATCGGTGATGGCCGGGTATCTGCCCGCCGCGGAGACCGCACACGCCTTCGCCGACGGCTGGTACCGCACCGGCGACGTGGGCTACGTCGACGAGCAGGGCTGGATCCGGCTGACCGACCGCGCCAAGGAAATGATCAAGGTACGCGGCTTCCAGGTGGCGCCGGCGGAGATCGAAGCCGTCCTGCACGGTCATCCGGAGGTGACCGACTGCGCCGTGTTCGGCGTGCCCGACGCCGCGGACGGCGAGGCGGTCGTCGCGGCGGTGTCCGGCGCGGCGACGCTCACCGCGGACGAACTGATCGCGCTGGTCGGCGCGCGCCTTGCCGCCTACAAGCGACCGCGCCGGGTCGTGTTCGTGCCCGAGATCCCGCGCCTGCCCTCGGGCAAGGTGCTGCGCCGAGTGCTGAGGGAGCGCCATGGACGTCCGGCTGACCACTGAACAACGCCAATTGCGCGACGCCGCCGCGAAATTGGCCGACGATCTCGGTCCGGGGTCCGTCGCCGGACTCGACGACGAGAGCCGCCTGGCGCGGTTGGAGCGAGCGGTGGCGGCCACCGGCTGGCGTGCCCTGCGCACCGACGGCGCGTCGGGCGTCGAGGTCGCGATCGTGGCCGAGGAGTTCGCCCGCGGATTGGTCGACGTCGCCTTCCTCGGCCCGGTGCTGGCCGACGACCTGCGCGGGCGATCCGGCGCCGACGGACGCGGCTGGACGGTCGCGGTCGGCGGCAGGGCCGTCGACGCGCGCGGCAGCGAAGGGGCGCTGCTGGTCGCGGGCGAGCGGGTCCTGGCCGCATCGCTGGGCGCGACGCTGCCCGGCGCGGACCTGACCCGGCGCACCGCGGCGTTGACGGACGAACGGCGCCACGTCGGGGAGCTGACGGCCGTGGACACCACCCGATGGCACGCGCTCGCCCTCACCACGACCACCGCCGACCTGCTCGGCGTCGCCCGCGGCGCGCAGGATCTCGCGGTCGGATACGCGAAAGTCCGCCAGCAGTACGGCCAGCCGATCGGGTCCTACCAGGCGGTGGCGCATCTGCTGGCGGAGAATCGAGCACTCATCGAAGGGGCGGTCAGTGTGCTGCGGCACGCGGCCTGGGCGGTGGACGAGCTGGAACCCGCGGCGGCCGTGCGGGCCGCACGCGTCGCCAAGGTCTACACCGCGCGGGCCGCCCGCACGGTGTGCGAAGCCTCGATCCAGGTGCACGGCGGCATCGGCAACACCTGGGAATGCCTGGCCCACGTTTACTTGCGGCGCGCGCTGGTCTCGACCGAGCTGTTCCCTGTTCGACTGGAGGAGATCGACCTTGGATTTTCGTGATTCACCCCAGGAGGCCGAATTCCGCGCTCGGCTGCGCACTTGGCTCGCCGAGACGGCCGGGAAGTTCCCGACTTCGGGCGAAGACTACTGGGCGCGTCAGGGGGAATGGCATCGCGCGCTGTACGCGGCGGGATTCTTCGGGTTGTCCTGGCCGAAGGAATTCGGCGGCCACGAGCTGCCGCCGGTCTACGACGTGATCCTGGACGAAGAACTCGCGCTCGCGGGCGCGCCGCCGCGACCCAGCCTCGGGTATCTCGTGCAGGGACTCGGCAGGCACGGCGGCAAGCAACTGCAGCGGCGTTTCCTGCCCGGCATGATCGACGGCACCCAGCGCTGGTGCCAGGGCTTCAGCGAGCCGGAGGCGGGCTCGGACCTCGCCGCGCTGCGCACCACCGCGACGCGCGACGGCGACCACTACGTCGTCCACGGTCACAAGATCTGGACCAGCTACTCCGACGTCGCGGACTGGTGCCTGCTGCTGGCCAGGACCGATCCGCAAGCGCCGCGGCACAAGGGCATCTCGGCGTTCGTGATCGCGATGGACCAGCCCGGTGTGCGGCAACGCCCTTTGGCGATGATCAGCGGCGTGACCAGGGAGTTCGGGCAGGTGCTCTTCGACGGCGCCACGGTTGCCGCCGATCAGATGGTGGGCGAGCCGGGCGACGGCTGGAAGCTGGCGATGACCGTCGTCGGGCACGAACGCGAACCGTCGACTCTCGGCTACGCGGCCCGTTACGGGAAAACGGTGCGCCAGTTGGCCGCTCGCCTGGACGGCCCGCCGCCGGCGGAACTGGCCTGGGCGGCGGTGCAGACGGAGATGCTGCGCCTGCACGTGCGGCGGCGGCTGTCCGAACAGCTCGACGGCGTGATGCACGGCCCGGACGGCTCGCTGGACAAACTGCTCATGACCTGGGTGGACCAAGCCGTCGGGCACGCGGCGCTGGCCGTCGGCGGCACGGACGATCCCGAACTGCTGGCCGGCTACTTCTACAGCCGCGCCCAGAGCGTCATGGGCGGCACCTCGCAGATCCAGAAGAACATCATCGCCTCGCGCATCCTCGGATTAGGAGTCTGACCATGTACGACCTGCCCGAAGAGATCCACGTCGAAGCCGACGGACCGCTCCGGATCATCACGCTCAACCGGCCCGACGCGCTCAACGCCGTCAACGACGACCTGCACACCGGGCTGGCGCGCCTGTGGCCGCGCCTGTCCGACGACCGAGACGCGCGCGTCGCGGTGCTCACCGGCGCGGGCAAGGCGTTCTCCGCGGGCGGCGATTTCGCCTATCTCGCGGAGCTGGGCAGCGACGCCGAGCTGCGGGCGAAGACGATCGCGCACGGCCGGGACATCGTGCTCGGCATGGCCCGCTGCCGGGTGCCGGTGGTGGCGGCGGTGAACGGACCCGCGGTCGGCCTGGGGTGCAGTCTCGTCGCGCTGAGCGACATCGCCTACATCGCCGAGACCGCCTATCTCGAGGACCCGCACGTCCAGGTCGGCCTGGTCGCGGCGGACGGCGGCCCGCTGACCTGGCCGCTGCACACCAGCTTGCTGCTGGCCAAGGAGTATGCCCTCACCGGCGCGAAGATCCCCGCCGAGCGCGCCCGCGAGATGGGCTTGGTCAACCATGTGGTGGCCGACCCCCGCACCGAGGCGCTGGCCTGCGCGAAACGCGTTCTCCAACTGCCGCGCCAAGCGGTCGAGAGCACCAAGCGGCTGCTGAACCTGCACTTGGAACGCGCGGTGCTGGCCACTCTGGATTACGCCACGACCGCGGAGGATCTCTCGTTCCAGACCGCGGACTTCCGTGCGGTGATCAGCCGCCTCACCGCGGGCCGGAGCTGACCCGGATGGGAGCTGACGCCGCCGCGCCGGTTGTGGGCGGCGATCCGCCCGCGACCGGACTCGGGGGTTCACCCCCGCGCAGTAGCCGCGGGATAGCCTCATCGGACGCGGGAAGGTTGCGCGAATTTCCCATCTGCCCCGATACCCGGACGATGCGGAGCGCCGATCGAGGCCCCGCAGCCACCCCGCGACCGGGCGGGTCGCCTCGACCGACCGGAAGGCTCTGCGTCTCAGGACATCTCGCAGCAACCGGTGACCCCGCAAAGGGTGCTTGGCCAAGTGAACATTCGCGGGGCACACTCTAAGTAACGACGTCCGGCGCCGCCGGTCGAACGCGGGGGCGAGGTCCGAGAACACATGAGGATTCGGCCGAGGCAGCAGTTGCTCGAGCTGTGGCGAGCGATACTGGCCTACTCCTATCGCAACGGAACGTGGAAGTGGGGCGGGCGCGACGGCGCGAACTCCATCAGCGACGCCGAACAGCTGCTCTGCCTGCTGTATCCGGCCACCGAGATCGAAGCGTTCGCGCTGGACCAGCCGAACGACATGAGTCCCGACGTGCGGTCCGCGCTGGGCCCTTTCGGTGAGGAGACCCGCATCGGCGGCGTCCTGGTCGCCTTGGTGGAGGACTATCTGCGCCGCTACACCGGACCCGACGGCGAACCGGTCTTCGCCAGCGGTACCTACTTGCGTTGCGGCGACGACAGTTCGCTCACCGCGCAGCAACAGGCGGTGGAGGTCGTCGACTCGTACTCGATGTCGTTGAGCCTGTGCATCGCGGCGCTGCGGTTCCTGCGCGGGTTCCTGCGATTCGTCAGCGGCGAGGTCCGGTTGGAGGCCAGGCAGCTGCGCGAGCGGATTCCCACGGTGATCGAACAGGTCAGCGCGCGGCTCACCGCGGCCATGGCGGGGCTGATCCGCAGTTTCGTCATCCACACGCCGGAGCCGAAGACCGAGTACGGGCAATCCATCGTCTACATGCTCAATCAGTCCCGCACGCCGTCCGACGAGATCATCGGCCGGTTGTCGACGCAGCTGGAACGCCTGCGGGTGCAGGCGGCCAACGAGGTCAGGCTCAGTCAGACCTCCGAGATCGATGTCGCCGACGATGGGCGGCTGTTCGAATGCGGATGGAGTTGGGGCATCGTGCGCAGCGCCGAACCCATCGCTCTCGTGCCGGGCCGGGTCAGCAGCACGCGCGGGTACGCCGAATCCCGTCCCTACCTGTACTTCACGGCCGTCGCCCTGGACGGCATCATCGACCTGTCCTCGCAGCGTATCCGGGAACTCGATCTGCTGACCGACGAGCAGCGCACCCTCGCCGACGCGCTGCAGCTGCGCTTCGAGCTGACCCGCAACTACTGGTCGAGGGTGGCCCGTTTCGACAGTGGCCGCTGGCCGCTGGAGGACATCCCCTGGCGCACCTCCGACGGCGAGGAGTCGGAGTACTTCAGTCTCGTGGTCGCCGCCGTGCTCATCCAGGACCTGGTCTACCGGGAGAGCACCGAGGATCTGGCGCGCACGGTGTCGGTGCTCGACCAGCTGGCCCGCCGCGGGCGCATCACCAGCCGGTTCACCGTCGGTGATCCGGCCGCGCCGCTGCACTATCCGGGTGTGCGATTGAACCTGGCGGGCAGCGAGGACGTCGCCGGCGGGGCCCCGCTGATCTGGTATGTCCCGGATTTCGCGACCATGCTGCTGAAACGCTGCCTGGAGGCCGCTCGCCTGCGCACCGACGTCGACACCCGCGACCGGCTGATGGCGCTCGCCGAGGCGGCGATGGATCACCTCGACCAGCGGGTGCTGCGGGACGGCCCCGCGGTCGGCCTGTGGGACGACATCGGCAGGTTGGTCGGCGCGGGCGGGACAGGGCCGGAAGGCCCCTCCTGGTTCGTCACAGAGCGCATGATGGAGTGCCTGGTCATCGCCTACAGCACTTTCGAGCAACCGCCGCTGGCGCCGCAGGCGATGGTCGCGCGGGCGGTGGACCTGCTCAGCGAGGCCGAGCATCTGCTCAACCAAGAGGAACTGGAGGTCGAGGGCCAGGATCTCTCGCCGAAACAGGCGGCGATCAACCGGATCAGGCAGTCGCTCGACCGGGCCCGCCGCGTGCTGCGCGAACGTCCCGGCACCGCCTACAGCCTGGCCACGCAGGCGTTGGTCCAGCTCGACGAGCTGGCGTACGCCCGCAGGGACGCGACGCGGTAGGGGCGGCATCGTGCTGGTGTTCTCCACCTCCGACAAGGGCGGCACCGGACGGTCGGTGACCAGTTGCAACATCGCCTACCGGCTGTGCCGTTCCGGCCGCAACGTCGCCTACGCCGACTTCGACCTCGGCTCACCGACGGCGGGCGCGCTGTTCGAGATCGGCGCGGCCGAACGCGGCGTGCCGCGCGGCGGCGTGCACTCCTACCTGCTCGGCGAGAGCGGGACCGTCGCCAGACTCGACGTCGGCGCGGCCACGGATCGGCCGGAACTGCGCCGCATCGGCCCCAATGCGGGACGGCTGGTGCTGCTGCCGGGGGACGAGGGCGGCGCCGAATTCCTCACCGACGACGACGCGGTGGTCCAGCGGTGCGCGGAACTGCTGGTGGCGCTGGATCACGAATTCCGCGTGGTCGTCGTGGATCTGAGCGCGGGCCGTTCCGCGGCGCTGCAAATCGTGTTGCAGGCGACGGCCCTGCCGCAACTGCGCGGCCTGACCACCCGATGGCTGATCTTCCACCGCTGGACGCGCCAGCACATCCTCGCTGCCGCCGGACTGGTCTACGGCTCGCACGGACTGCTGAAGGCCGGAGCCGAGTGCGGCCACGACCCGGAGGAGTTGCTCGGGTCGGTGCGTTACGTGCGCACCGCGGTGCCCGACGCCAACTGGGACGGTGTCGCCCAGCGCCCGGCGCAGGCGGCGTGGCTGCAGGAGCAGGACGCCGCGCTGCGCCGGCTGGCGACCGCCAAGCGGCTGGGCACGACGGCGGTGCTCGGCTCGACCCCGATCGAGCCGGTGCTGCAGCGGCGCGAACAGCTCATTCTCGACGCCGACGTCAACGCCCAGATCGCCAACGAGCAGACCGCGCAGGCTTATGCCGAACTCGCTCGGCGACTGGTCGACAACGCGACCTGGGAGAGGCTGTAGATGCGGGATACACAGGGCTACAGCGAGGCCACCGAACAACCGCGCATTGCGCAGGTCCCGTTGTCGCACTTGTCGATCGAGGTCGGGCATTTCTATCTCAACGACATCGTCTCCGACATCGAACGGGTCGGCGCGGAGTTCCGCCGCATCGTCCCGCTGGTGTCGGCCTTCACCGAGGCGGCCAAGGTGCAGTTCGGTCCGAACGCCCGGGTCAGCACCTGCTATCTGATCGACGACTACTTCCAGCCCGACACCGATCCCTCCGCGGTTCTCACCAAGCTGCTGGGCGCCGCGGACGAGGCCGGATTGGTCATCGACTATCTGGCCAGGGAGTCGGCCTGCTGGCGCGCTTCGAGATTCGTCGACGGTGTGGCATTCGGTGAGCCGATTCCCGTGGCGGAGATGGTGGCCGCCCGCATCGTGGCCGAGCCGGCGCCGCCGAGCACCGGCCGCAGGCCGCCGACCGCGGAGTCGGGCTGGCTGTGCAACGGGCGGCGGTCGTCGGAGGACGAACGCGGTCAGGCCATGCGGCAACGGGTCTACCAGCCGCCGGAGGAGTTCGGCCGGCGGGAGCATTCGATCTTCCTCGACGTGGAACTGTGGAGCAAGCACGTCGTCGACGGGGTGGCGGTGACGCGCTGGTCGTGCCCGTTCCTGGCGGCGGTCTGGCATCTGCTGCGGCTGGGCATGCTGCGCTATCACGGTGCGGCCGTGGTGGATCCGCAACCGTGGCGCCGCGTGGATCTCCCGCCGCGCCGCTGGCCGGACCTTCCGCCGGTGGTGCAGCTCAATCCGTCCGCCGCGCCGTTCGCCGCCTACAAGACGCTGTCGATGCTGCCCAAGCGGTACATCGCGATCGAGCACGCCGTGCGGCTGGTGCTCGACCATCTCGATCTCGACGACGACGTGGTGGAGCAGACCATCGCCCGCGGCGGCGGCGAGCTGCCGCCGGTGCCGGTGCCGCGCGCGGTCAGCGAACGGCTCTCGCACCTGCTGCTCGACGGAGCCTGACATGGCCTCGACCACGCCTCTGGTCGTGCTCGGTGAAGTACGCACCTGCCTGCTGCCGTCGGCGACCGCGCTGACCGGACCGGAAGCCTGTGATTTGCTGGCGCTCATGCCTGGCTGCACGGTGCGGTGGCGGGAACGGCCTGGCACGCTCGCGGTGTCACCGACCACCGCGGTCGGCGTCGACTGCGATCTGGCCCTCGGCGAGCAGACCGCCCACATCGTCGGGACCGTGGCTACCAGCGCGGTGCTGTCCGGCGGCCGCGTGCTGCAGTCCAGCGCGCGCACCCAAGTGGTTCGCGCCGCCAACCGGCGCAGACAGACCTGGTCGCACTACCTCAGCCGCAAGGGCGTCACCGAGGTCATCAGTCGCCTGCCCGAGCGGACCGGCAGCGCGGAGGCGTTGGCCGAAGGCTACCTCACCGGCACGGTCGGCGCCGAGACGCTGGACCTGGCCTCGATCAGTGAACGGCTGCTCGCCCGCCTGCGCGCCGACACCAGGCTGGACCAGAAGCCGCCGGTGCGGGCGGGCGCCACCCGTCTGCGCTGGGTCGCCTGGATAGGCGGCGGCGCGGGGCCGACGGCCAAGCTGCACTTGGACGACCCCACGCTGCGCACGGTCCGGATGATCGTGCGCGACGAAGCGGATCTGCTAGCGGCGCAGCGCTTCTGCGAGGATCTGGCCGCGCACGACTGGTTGCTCACCGTCGTCACCGACGCGCTGGCCGAGGCCGATCGCTTCCCCTCGCACAGCCGCGAACGTACCGACATCCTCGCCCCCGTGCTGGAGGATCTCACCGGACTGTGGATGCCGGGAGCGCACACTCCGGCGTCGATGCGGACGCTGTGGCAGAAGTTGCAGACCGATCCCGGGTTGTCCCGCCAGTGGAACGCCCTCGTCGCGCGGCTGCAGAACAGCATCGCCGTCGCGACGCTGGAGGCATTGCGGCACAAGGCTTTCGACACCGAATGGTGACGGGCTACATCCGGAACCACTTGCGCACCAGCAGCGCGAAGAACACCGACATCGATACCGTCCCCGTCCACGCTTCCACGGCGAACAACGGCCGGGCGACCGGGCGCAGGTTCTCGGTGTCGCCGGGGCCGAGGGGATTGATGAAGCCGGTCACGCAGGTGTAGACGGTGGCGGCGGGCGAGGGAATGCCGCTGAAGAACAAAGCGGCGACGGTGAACAGCACCACCTGCACGGCAACCCAGCCCAGCAGCCAGAACGGCCGGTACCCGTAGCCGCACAGCACATACGACAATCGCCCCGCCCAGCGCCGCCAGCCCGGCGGCAACGCGAGAGTGCGCGCCCGCGCCAAGCGCAGCCCGCAGCGGTCCTGTGCTTCGTCGTCTTCGTTCATCCGGTACAGCGCGGCCCCTCTGCGGTAGGCGAGGGCCGCGTGCGCGGGCAGCCGCGCCGCCGAGAGTTGAGCGCCCAACTGCTCGTATTCCTCGGCCAGCATGGTGTTCTGCCTGCTGCTCAGCCGCAGCGGGCCGCGGAACTCGATCTCCGCCGCCAGTAGTGCCGCGGGGATCGCGCTCGGCACCCGCCAGCCCGCCTCGTCCGGTTGGGGTTGCCGTGCGGCGGCGTAGAGGTGCCCGAACACCAACGAGTCGGAGTGCCGCCGCGTGCTGGGCGGGTCGTAGTCGGCGAGGATCGCGTCGGCGTGCGCCGCGAACCGGCCCAAATCCACCTGCTCGGTACGGTCACCGCGATCGAGCTCGGCGGTGTATTCGTCCGCGCGCCTGGTGATCCGGGTGGATATGGATGCGACGAAGGGCGAAATCTCCCCCATGTCACGAGTCTAGCGGTCGGCCTCTCAACCGGTATTCGAAAACGTCGCGCGGTTCGCCGGGGCCGAAATACCGCTCGTCGCGCTCGACGAACGCGAACCCCGCTTGCTTGAACAGGTGGCTCGCCAGCTGATTGTCCGGCCGGACGGTCAGATACACGACTTCCGCTCCCACGGCCCGGCAGGTCTGCAGCGTGCGGTCGAGCAGCGTGCGGCCGTAGCCGCCGCCCTGGTAGCGCTTGGCCACCGCGAAGGTGAACAGCAGCGCCCGGCCGGATTTCTCCAGCGTCAGCGCGTACCCGATCACCGCCCCGTCGATCTCCGCCACCAGCCATTCGGATCCGTGCAGATCGAACAGCTGGCGCAGCATCAGATACAGATACGGCTCGGCGAACACCTCGGCCTCGATGGCCGCGATGTCTTCGAGATCGGCGAAGCAAGCCTGCCGGTATGTCGGCTGAGGCGCTTTGGCGATGTTCATCCGCTCCCTACTGCCAGGGCATAGGCCGTCCGGATTCCAGCTTAGAACGTCGATCACCGAGCGGGGTCAGTGTAGAACCAGCGGAATCCTTCGCGGGCGCGGCGGGCCGTCACGTGTCGCGGCCGGACCTCGCGGGCTATTTCGGCGGGAAGCGCAAGGCGCCGTCGAGGCGGATGACTTCGCCGTTGAGATAGTCGTTCTCGATGATGGCGGCGGCCAGCTCGGCGTACTCCTCGGAACGGCCCATGCGCTTGGGAAACGGCACCTGCGGGCCCCAGTAGGCCTCCAGTTGGTCGGCGGCCTTGCCGTACGCGGGGGTGTTCACGGTGCCGGGGGCGATGGTCATCACGCGGATACCCACCGGCGACAGGTCGCGCGCGGCAACCAGGGTCATCCCGACCACCCCGCCCTTGGCGGCGGAGTAGGGCAGTTGACCGATCTGGCCTTCGAACGCGGCGATCGAGGCGGTGTTCACGATGACGCCGCGCCCGCCGTCCTCCCGGGGATCGGTCTTCGCGATCGCGGCCGCCGACAGGCGGAGCACGTTGAACACGGCGGTCAGATAGAACTCGACGGTGGTGCGGAAACCGTCCAGCGACAGCGGCGTGCCGTCCTTGCCGATCAGGCGGCCTCCGGTGGCAGGGCCGCCGTGGGTGTCGACCGAGATGCGCAGCGGGCCCAGCGATTGCGCCTCGGCGATGGCGGCGAGCACGGAGTCCTCGTCGGTGGCGTCGGTGTGTACGTAGCGAATGCCCAGTTCGGATTCGAGCTGTTCGCCCTTCTCGTCGGCGACGTCGGCGACCACGACCTTCGCCCCCGCCGCGTGCAGGCGCCGCACGGTCGCCTCGCCCAGGCCCCCGGTCCCGCCGACGACAAGCGCGGAACTTCCACTGATCTGCATAACGTAATCCAATCTTGCAACTCGTGCTCTCGACTTGAGAGAATAATATTCTCATGACTCCCCCGGCATGAGCACCGAAAAGTCGTAGCGCCGCGATCGCGTCGCCCGGAACGGAGGCCACCAATGCCCGAAGCCGTCATCGTGTCCGCGCTGCGGACGCCCATCGGTACCGCACGCAAGGGGACGTTGCGCGACACCACCGCCTTCGACCTGGCCCACCACGTCGTCGGCGCGGTCGCCGATGGCCTCGACCCGGCCCGGATCGATGACGTCGTCCTGGGCGAGGGGCGCTACGGCGGTGGCGTGCTGGCCCGGCACGCGGCCGTGACGACGGGGCTGACCATGGTGCCGGGCCTGGCCCAGAACCGGCATTGCGCGGCGGGCATGTCCGCGGTGCAGACCGCGGCGGCCGGGATCCGCTCCGGGATGGACGAAGTCGTGATCGCGGGTGGCGTGAATTCCGAATCCACCGCTCCCAAGGCGCGATTCCGGGTCGGTCCGGACGAGTGGATCGATCCGTGGGTGTCGCCGAGTCACCCGGACCGCCCCGACGCCCCCGCGCTGGACATGTCCATCACCGTCGGCTGGAACGCCGCGGTCAAGTCGGGCATCTCCCGTGCGGATATGGACGCCTGGGCGCTGCGGTCGCACCGCAACGCGATCGCCGCCATCGACGAAGGCCGGTTCAAGGAAGAGATCGTGCCCATCGAGACCCCGCACGGCCTGTTCGACACCGACGAGCATCCGCGCCGCGACACCAGCCAGGAGAAGCTGGCCTCGCTTCGAGTGCTGCACCCGGAGATCGAAGGCTTCTCGATCACCGCGGGCAACGCCTCCGGCGCCAACGACGGCGCCGCCGCGCTCGCCATCGCCAGCGACCGCCTCGGTCTGCCCGCGCTGGCCTACATCCTGGCCTGGTCGTCGGTGGGCGTCGATCCCGCCGACACCGGCCTCGCCCCGATCGAGGCGATCACCAAAGCCGTTCACCGGGCCGGTATTTCGCTGTCGGCGGTCGGGCTGATCGAGATCAACGAGGCCTTCGCGTCGGTGCCGATCGCGGCGATCCGCGCGCTGGACCTGGATCCGGACAAGGTGAACGTCAGCGGAAGCGGCTGCTCGCTCGGGCACCCGGTGGCCGCGACGGGAGCCAGGATGATCGTCACGCTGGTGCACGAATTACGCCGCCGCGGCGGCGGTCTGGGGATCGCGGCGATGTGCGCGGGCGGTGGCATGGGTGCGGCGACGGTGGTCGAGGTGCCCGCCCCGTGACCGGATCGTGCGACGGCGCATCGGGGCGGGCGTGACCCTGGCGTCGGCGACCGTCGCCGAATTGCTGATCCAGGCGCGCGCCGGGTCGGCACGGGCGACGGGCCGGTTGCTCAGTCTGGTCGAAGGGGACCGCCGCGACGAGGTCCAAGCCGCCCTGGAGCGCCGACCCGTGCGAGTGATCGGCGTGACCGGCCCGCCCGGCGCGGGCAAGTCGACGACGATCGCGGCGCTGGCCGGTGTCTACCGGGCGCGCGGGCTGCGCGTCGCGATCCTCGCCGTCGACCCGTCCTCGCCCTACAGCGGCGGAGCGCTGCTGGGCGACCGGATTCGCATGGCCGAGCACATCGACGACCCCGGTGTGCTGATCCGGTCGCTGGCGACGCGCGGACATCTGGGGGGCCTGGCCGCCGCGGTGCCCGCCGCGATCCGGCTGCTGGCCGCGCTGCGCTACGACGTCGTGCTGCTGGAGACCGTCGGTGTGGGGCAGTCGGAGATCGAGATCGCCGCCGTCGCGGATCCCACACTGGTGATCCTGAATCCCGGCGCCGGCGACGCGATCCAAGCCGCGAAGGCGGGCCTGCTGGAGGTGGCCGATCTGCTGGTGGTGAACAAGGCCGACCGCGAAGGCGCGTCGCGGACCGTGCGTGATCTGCGTGCCGAGTCCGACGCGCCGATCCTCACGCTGGTCGCCGCGCGCGGGGAACGGATCACCGAACTGGCCGACGCGATCGAGGCGCATCATCGCGCCGACAGCCCGGCTCGGCGCGCCGCGCGGGCCCGCGCGCAGATCCTCTCCCTGGCGCAGACGCGGTTGCGCGCGCACCCCTGGCTCGACCGGCTGGCTGCGGAAGTCGCCGCGGGTGATCGCGACGCCTACAGCGCGGCCGAGCGATTGCTGTCGCCGCCCGGGTGACGTCGTGTCAGTCCTGCGGAATGCGCACCATGGCTTCCTGGGCGTAGGAAGCCACCAGCGTGCCGTCCTCGGTGAGGATGTCGCCGCGGCCGTAGGCGCGGGCCTGCGCCAGCAGCGGGCTGTGCTGGCGCAGCAGCAACCATTCGTCGGTCCGGAAACGCCGGTGGAACCAGAGGGTGTGCGAGGTGACGGCCGAGACGAACGCGGTGCCGTTGCCGCTCTGCGCGTACCCGTCCAGCGGCAGCAGCGCGGTGCCGATGAGCGTGAGGTCGGTCGCGTAGGCCGCGAGCGCGGGCGCCAGGGCGGGATCCACCTCCGGAGTGCGCATCCAGAACTCGAATTCCGGTGCGGCGGTGCCGAGATCGTCGAGATCCACGCTCGCGCGCGTCTCCCAGGGCAGCAGGTCCCAGTGCACCTTGTGCTCCGCCGACAGCAGGGCCGGCGGTGCCGCGACGGACTGCCGGTGCGGGCCCGGTTCCTCGGCGTGCAGGGAGACCGACGCGGTCGCGACGACGCCACCGGACTGTTCGGCGATCAGCGACAGTGTCGCGAAGGAGCGTCCCACGTGATGGCGGTGTACCCGGTAGCGGATCGGCTCGTCGATGCGGCCCTCACGCGCGAACACCGTGTGCAGCGACTTGATCGACTTGTCCGGGACGCCCGCGGCGGCCGCCCGGACGAATTGACCGAGCAGTTGGCCGCCGAACACCCGGCGGTAGGGCAACCGCAGATTGCGGCCCTCGAAGCAGGCGTCGTCACCGGACGGCGTCGCGGACAAGTCGAGGCAAGAGACGAGATCACTCCACAGCTCGGTCATGAGCCCGAGTGTAAGTCAAATTCTCTTATGGGAGAGTGCTATTCTCAGCCCCGAGCGAAACCGTGCGCGCAGAAGTTCCATACTTCGGACGCGGTGATCGGATGCTGCGTCTCGTCGTCGGACGCTCCCGCGGACTGCGCGGTGAACATGACGGTCTGCATGACCATCGCCGCCGTCCGGCGCGAGTTGACCTCCGGGCGCAATTGCCCCGCGTCCTTCGCCGCGTCCATCAGCTCGGTGAACAGCGCGAGCATCGGCGCGTGCGCGACCTTCACGTGATCGGGATGCGAGATCAGCAGCTGCGGCGCGAAATCGGTGAACAGCGGGCGTTGCGCCGACGGGTCCGGCCTGCACAGTTCGAACAGCAGCTCGACCGCCACCTGGAGTTTGTCCAACGGGTCGGTCTGGCCGTCGGCGGCGGCGCGCAGCTGGTCGGAGGTGCGGCTGAGCGCGTCCTCGAAGAGGGCGAGCAGCAGCTCGTGTTTGCCGTCGAACTGCAGGTAGAAGCTGCGCAGAGACTGCCGGGAGCGGTCGACGACCTCCTGCACCGTGAAGTCCGTGCTGCCCTTCTCGGTGATGATCGCCTGGGCGGCGTCCAGGAACCGCTGCACGCGCTCCTCGGCGCGCAACTTCGCCGTGCGCAGGGAGCGCTCGACGGCGCGCTGCTTCCAGGCCGGTTTCTCGCTCGGGCTGGTCACGGGCGCCTCGGTCCTCGGTCATATGGAGAGAACATGGATGCACTGTACCGGAGAACGGTGTGTCATCGGGTTCTCGGGTCGCCGTGTCCGGGCCAGCAAAGAGACTATCCTTTCCAGTTGCGAGAATGCTATTCTCACACCAGTCGAGCAGCGGCGCACGCACGCGCTCGCCGTCCCGGACTGGAGGAACTCGATTTGTACATCCGTTATGAGGTCGCCGACCGGATCGCCACCATCACTCTCGACCGGCCGGAGGCGGCCAACGCGCAGAACGGCGAACTGCTCGACCAGCTCGACGCCGCGTGGGTGCGCGCGGCCGAGGACGACGAGGTCGCGGTGATCGTGCTGCGCGGGGAGGGCAAGCACTTCTCCGCGGGCCACGATCTGAAGGACAAATCGTGGCCGGACCCCAGCAAGATCACCCTCGACCGCATCTACGGGCTGGAGTCGCGCCGCTACCTGGAGTACTCGCTGCGGTGGCGCAACGTCCCCAAACCGTCCATCGCCGCCGTGCAGGGCCGGTGCATCGCGGGCGGCCTGCTGCTGTGCTGGCCGTGCGACCTCATCGTGGCCGCCGACGACGCGCTGTTCTCCGACCCGGTGGTGCTCATGGGCATCGGCGGCGTCGAATACCACGGCCACACCTGGGAACTCGGCGCGCGCAAGGCGAAGGAGATCCTGTTCACCGGCAGGCCGGTGACCGCGCAGGAGGCGCGGCAGGCCGGCATGGTGAACAAGGTGGTGCCGCGCGCCGAATTGGACGCCCGGACCAGGGAACTGGCCGCGCAGATCGCCGCCATGCCCCCGTTCGGGCTGCGCCAAGCCAAGCGCGCGGTCAACCAGACGCTGGACGTGCAGGGCTTCTACGCCGCGATCCAATCCGTGTTCGACGTGCACCAGACCGGCCACGGCAACGCGCTGAGCGTCAACGGCTTCCCGATCCTGGTCCGGCTCGAGGACATGAAAGCCACCATGCAGTAGTTCCGGTGTGCCACCGGCGTCATCGTCTGCCGGAGCGCTCCGGCAGTAGTCGCACGGCCCTTGCCGCCTCGAAAGGGACACGTGTCCGTGCGATCCACCGGCGATCGGGCGGTCACGCGCCCGTCGCCTTCGCTGTTCCCTTCCCGAAAACGAGGACCTTCATGCGCGATTCCATCCTTCGCAAGGCCGTGGCCTGTTGCGGCCTCGCTGTCGTGGCGGCCGCGGCGCTGACCGGCTGCGGTGACGACGAGTCGGCCAGTTCCACGTCGGGCACGTCGGCGGCCCCGGCGACCAGCGCGGCGCCCGCCCAGGCCGACGCGGCGACCACCAAGGCGATCACCGACGTGTACACCAGCTTCTTCAGCGCCGCGAAGCCGCCGGATCAGAAGGCCGCGCAGGTGCAGAAGGGCGATGTCTTCCTGCCGATCCTGCAGGCGCAGGCGGGCAATCCGCAGTCCCAGGGCACGTCGGTGACGGTTTCGGCGGTGAAGCTCGTGGACGCGAACAACGCCGATGTCACCTACACGCTGTTGCTGGGCGGCAACCCGGTGCTGCCGGATCAGACCGGGCAAGCGGTCAAGGACGGCGGCCGGTGGAAGGTCGCCGCGACGACGTTCTGCGCGTTGATGACCCTGCAGGGCGGCACCTCGCCGGCTTGCTGATCGCCGCCGGCCTTTTCGGCCGCGCGTTACAACTGCGCGAGGCGCGGCGCCGAGCCCGCGGCGCGGATGTGCGCGCCCGCCTCGCGCACGAGTTCGCGCGAACTGCCGAGCAATCCGTCCAGGACCAACGTGCGCCGGACGTGCCGGTGCAAGTCGTGCTCGGCGGTGAAGCCGATGCCGCCGAGCACCTGCTGGCAGTGCCTGGCCGCGGTGAGCGCCGCCTGTCCGGCGGCGGCCTTGCCCAGCAGTGCGCCGAATTCGTTCTCGGCGTTGTGCAGCGCGGCCTCCGCGCCCTCGAGGGCGACCAAGGTCTCCGCGAGGCGGTGCCGCACCGCTTGGAAGGAGGCGAGCGGGCGACCGAACTGGGTGCGTGCCAGCGCATGCCGCCGCGCCAGCGAAAGCATCGCGTGTCCGGTGCCGAGCAGCCACCAGCCGAGGGCGCGCCGCCCGGCCGCACAGGCCTGTTCCGGCAGCCGCACGCCGGTCGCGACGGTGCGCAGCGGCAGTTCCGCGTCGACCGTCGCGCCAGGCGCGCCGTCGCGGTCCCACACCACCCAGGCGCCCGCGAACGGCAGCGGGACCGGGCCGGGGCCAGGCCGCCCGCTGCGGTGGCGGACGACGTCGTCGAGGACCGCTGCGTGCGCGCCGGTCTCGCCGAGCAGCCGGAACACCAGCGGCACGGCCACTTCGGGCAGTTCCGCGAGCAGCTCCGGCCAGCCGATGCCGGCCAGCGCCGCGTCGAGTTCCCGGCCGGTGGCGCTCGACATGGTCTTGCGCAGCGTGTCGGTGAGCAGGCCCAGTTCGGCCTGGTCTGGCCGTGTTTCGGCCATGCTCACTCCTTTCCCAGGTCCAGCAGGCGGCGGGCGATGATATTGCGCTGGATCTCGGCGGTGCCGCCGTAGATCGTGGCCGCGCGGGAGTAGAGGAACTCGGTGCGCCACGGCGAATCGGCGAGTTCCACGGCACCGGGCAGCACCTCGCGCGCGGTGTCGAACAACCGTTGCTCGGCGGTGGCCAGCAGCACCTTGTCGATCGAGGTCTCCGCGCCGAGCCGGGCGCCGCCGGCCAGGCGCCGCTGCGTCGCGTGGGAGCGGCACCGCGCCGTGTGCAACGCCAGATACGCGGCGCCCAGTTCGGCGTCCTCGGCGATCGAGGTCTGCGCGAGCACGTGGTCCAGCCGCGTGAACAGGTAGGCGATGCGATGCCAGAAGCAGGTGGAGCGTTCGTGGGGCAGCAGATCCATCGCCACCCGCCACCCGTCGCCGGGCTCGCCCAGCATGCGATTCCCCGGCACCACCACTTCGTCGAAGAAGACCTCGGCGAACTCGTCCACGCCGTGCATGGTCCGCAACGGACGGACGCTGACGCCGGGGGAGTCCATGTCCACGAAGAAAGCGGTGATGCCGTCGTGACCGGGCCCGGTGCGGGTGAGCAGCACGCAGCGCGCGGCATACTGCGCCAGACTGGTCCAGACCTTCTGTCCGCTGACGACCCAGTCGTCACCCCGCCGCGTCGCCTTGGTGGCGAGCGAGGCCAGGTCGCTGCCCGACCCGGGTTCGGAGAACCCCTGGCACCACTGCTCGCGGCCGGACAGCAGCAGCGGCACCGTCGCCGCGGCCAATTCCGGCCGGGCGTAGGAGATCACGGTCGGCGCGAGCACTTCGATCATCGAATAGATGCCGGGTTCGGCCAGGTCGCGGGAGGCGATCTCCTCGCCGAGCACCGCGCGCAGCGCGGCGGGACCGCCCAGGCCGCGCACCGCGGCGGGCCAGCCGTAGCGCATCCAGTCCGCGTCGTACAGAGCGCGCCGCACCCGCAGCAGTTGTTCCACCTGCCCGTCCAGCGAGTGATCCCGGCCGGGAGTCAGGTCGTTGACCTCCAGCCAGGCGCGCAGATTCGACCGGAACGTGGCGACCTCGTGATTCGGGTGGCCGCTCATGCCTTGGAACGCTCGAACGCGTGCGGAATCCCGGAGTCGTGATCGCCGTTGCGGCGGATGAACGTCATCCTGCGCGTGCGCAACCGCCACCCCTGCGCGGTGCGCACGAGCGTGTCGGTGTAGTACCCGATGCGCATGTCGTGCGTGCTGTGCTCGACGAAGCACAGCGGTTGGGTGCCGGTAGCGGTGTCGCCGTCGATGTCGAGCACCGGTGTGGCGGTGAGGAACAGGCCCTTCGGCGCGGCCGCGACCAACTCCGGGAACAGGTCGAGGGTGTAGGTGTCGCCGAAGGCGCTGTAGGTGCCGTCCGGCGTGAAGACCGCCAGCAGGCCTTCGATGTCGCCCTTGGTGATGGTCACCGCGTATCGCGCCAGCACCTGCTGGATCTCTAGCAGGTCGTCACTTCTGGACATGGATCTTTCCGCCTTTCATCACGAATCGCACGTCGCGGGTGACGGCGATGTCCCGCACCGGGTCGCCGGGAACGCCGATGACGTCGGCCAGCAACCCCTCCGCCAGCCGTCCGCGGTCGTCGACACCGACCAGTTCGGCCGAGGCCACCGTCGCGGCGCGCAGCACTTCCAGCGGCGGCAGCCCCCGCTCCACCAGCGCCGCGAGTTCGTCGGCGTTGCGCCCGTGCGGAATCGCGGGCGCGTCGGTGCCCACGGCGATCTTCACGCCCGCCTTGTAGGCGGCCAGCACCGAGGTGCGGGCTTTGGGGAACATCTCGGCCGCCTTGGCCTGGAGGGCGGGATCGGCCTTCGACACGTCCATCGCGTCGGCCAGCCGGGTGGTCGGCACCAGCCAGGTGCCGTGCTCCACCATCAGATCGATCGCCTCGTCGTCGATGAGGAAGCCGTGCTCGATGCAGTCGATGCCGGCCAGCACCGCGTGCTTGACCGCGTCGGCTCCGTGCGTGTGCGCGGCCACCTTGAGGCCGCGCCGGTGCGCCTCGTCGACGATCGCGTGCAGCTCCTCGTCCGAATAATGTTGCGCGCCGGGCGCTCCGGTCAGCGACATGACGCCGCCGGAGACGCAGATCTTGATCAGCTGCGCGCCGTGCTTGATCTGGTACCGCACCGCCTTGCGCACCTCGTCCACGCCGTTGGCGATGCCCTCCTCGAGGGTCAGTTCCAGCACGTCGGGGGCGAAGGCGGAGAACATGGTCGGGTCCAGATGCCCGCCGGTCGGCGTGATCGCGTGCCCGGCGGGCACGATGCGCGGGCCCTCGATCCAGCCCGCGTCGATCGCCTTGCCCAGCGCCACGTCCAGCAGATAGCCGCCGGTCTTCACGAACAGGCCGAGATTGCGGACGGTGGTGAAACCGGCGCGCAGGGTCCGGCGGGCATTGCCCACCGCGCGCAGCACCCGCAGCGCCGGATCATCCTTGACGCTCGAAGCCAGGCCGGTCTCCCCGCGCCCGCCCATGAGCAGGTTCACTTCCATGTCCATCAGGCCGGGCAGCAGGACGAGATCACCGAGATCGACGACCTCGCCCGTGACGGCGCCGCCGACACCGGCGATCCGGTCGTCCTCGATGCGCAGGACGCCGGGCCGGACGATCGCGCCGGTATCGAGGTCGAGCAGACCGGCGGCCTTCAGTGTCAGCGTCGCCACGGGTCAGACCACCGGCTCTCGGACGATATCCAGATACGCCGCGCCGGAATCCGGCACCCGCGGCTGCTTCCACACCTCCACCGGGAACGACACCATCACCAGCGACTGCAACAGGTGGAACAGGTTGCGCGCCTCGTCGGGCAGGTCGTTCCAGTCGTACTTGTCGATGTGGTCAAGGGCGGATCGCAGGCGCGGGAACACCGTGTCGTACAGCCGCTGCATCTCGTCCATGGAGGAGGCGAGGCGCTTGGCGTAGCGTTCCGGCTCGGTGGCCAGTATCCAGTCCGAGAATTGCGCCAGGTCGGCGAACTCGGCGGGCAGCGGGGCGGTGCGGGCACGGTCGGTCGGCTGGTCAGTGGGCGCGGCCATCGCGGTACTCCTCGACGATCTTCTGAGCGGTCTTGTGCAGGTGACGGAGCAGGATCTCCTGGTCGTTGAGCGGGAACTCGGTGACCTCGCGGGTGGCGATCATGGTCTGGGTCGCCTCCAGGGTGTTCGCGTCCTGCAGCGCGTACTCCTTGAAGGTCACCGCGGCCAGTTCCTGGGCCAGCCGCTGCCTGGCGTCGGCGGCGGGCACGAAATACAGGCTCGCCTCGAAGATGTGCCGGTCCACTGCGGTCGGCCAGTAGTGATAGGTCAGGTACCAGCCCGGCGCCCAGAACAGCAGCGAGAAGTTCGGGAAGAACTCGAATTCGTCTACGCCCCAAGCCCGGTGGCGGGCCGGGTTGATGCCTTCCGGCAGCGGCTCCAGACCCTCGATGTCGGGCCGGTCCCATGGACCGAACAGGCCGCTGCGCAGTTCGCGCTCGATCGGCTTGACCATCGTCGGGTCCTTCGGCGGGGCCATCCCGCCCCAGGACGAGATCATCGAGTGCGGGGCGGCTATTTCGTAGTGCAGGGCTTCGTAACCGACGCCGTAGAGCTTGTCGGCCTCGTCCTTGACCGCTTGCTTCTGGTGCAGCACGGGCGCGTGGTAGAACTCGGCGAACGCGTCGATGAACAGTTTCCAGTTGCTGCCGATCTCGGCCCGGTAGCTGAAGACCTCGGTCATCCGGTCGAACGGGTACCCCTCGAGACCCTTGGCCAGCGGACCCAGGTATTCGGTGAGCGGCTTGGCGTTGTCGTCGAGATTGACGAAGATGAAGCCCTCCCACACCTCGCAGCGCACCGGCTTCAACCCGAATTCGTCCTTGTCGAGGTCGAAGAACTCTTTCTCCTGCTGGACGAAGGTCAGCTCGCCATTCAGGCTGTAGCGCCAGGCGTGGTACTTGCAAGTGAACTGGCGGCAGGTACCCGCGGTCTCCTCGCCCGGGTAGTCGTCCCAGACCAGCTTGTTGCCACGATGACGGCAGATGTTGTGGAACGCGCGCACCACGCCGTCGTTGTCCTTGACGACGATCAGCGAGGTGCCGACGCAGGCGAGTTCCTTGGTGAAGTAGTTGCCCACCCGGGGCAGCCGGTTCACCCGGCCGACGTTGAGCCAGTTCTTGCGGAAGATCGCCTGACGCTCGTCCTCGTAGAAGGCGGGGTCGATGGAGTCGGTGTAGTCGACCGGCTCGGTGCCCAGCTCGGGATAGTTCTGCGTCCAGCTTCCCGCGGCAGGTTTGGTGAAGTGTGACATGCGCCTCCTTACCTCCGAATGAGAATATCATTCTCAAAATCAACTAGTAGATTTCCATGCGGCTGCGGCACTGTCAACGCTGATCGGGCGCCGTGGCGCCACCGGCGGCCCCGCCCGCTGCCGGATCTCGCTCTCCAAGGAGTAGATATTGATTATCCGAATCTGAGAAGATAGTTTCCCTGGCAGCGAGCGTGCCCTCGGAGCACGTGCTGCTCATCGGAGAGCAACGGGCGAGACGTCGGCGAGGACAACCGATCGCGTGCCGGGCGGCCCACAGAGGAGGAACTACGGTGAAACCGCAGCGAATGATCGTTGCCGCGATGGCGATCGCGCTCTTGGTGGCCGGGTGTGGGCGTGACGGCGGTGGGCGCGGCGCCGACGAGGGTTCCGGCTCGGCCGCCTCCGGCAACTTCGGCAACCTGACCGGCGTCTGCCGGCCCGGGAGCGCCAAAACCGCCTCCGCTCAGGGGGTCACGGCGACCGAGATCGAAGTCGGGGTCTTCTCCGACATCGGCTTCACGAAGAATCCCGATCTGGTCGACGCCGCGAAGGTGTTCACCTCCTGGTGCAACGCGGCAGGCGGCATCAACGGCCGCAAGCTCGTGACCAACTTGCGCGACACCAAGCTCATGGAGGTGCGCCAGCGCATGCTGGAGTCCTGCCGGGAGGACTTCGCGCTCGTCGGCGGCAGCGCGGCGCTGGACGGGCTCGGCGTGAAGGACCGGCTGTCCTGCCTGCTGCCCGAGTTCCCCGCCCAGGTCACCCAAACCGCGAACACCGGCTCCGACCTGCAGTTGGGCGGCGGTTCGTCGGCCTCGGAATCGGTCAACCCGTACACCGGTTTCCAGGACTGGCTGATCAAGGAGGCCTACCCCGATTCGGCCGGCGCGATCGGGATGATCAACGGCGATTCACCGATCACCAAGGTCATGGGCGAGAAGATGACCGAATCGCTGACGGCGGCGGGCGCGAAGATCGTCTACAACGACCTGTATCCGCTCGCGGGCGTCTCGGACTGGACGCCGTACGCGCAGGCGATCAAGGCCGCCGGCGTCAAAGGCCTGATCTTCTTCGGCGAGTACCGCTACCTCGCCAAACTGCAGGACGTGCTCACCAGCATGAACTACGAGCTGGACTGGATCGACGCCAACGCCAACTCCTACAACCAGTCGTTCCTCGACGTCACGAAGAACTCGCTGGCCGCGCAGAACAACTACGCCGACCTGAGCGGCACCGCCCCGCTGGACGCGGCCGCGCAGGTGCCCGCGGTGCAGCAGCTGAAGGATCTGTTCGAGCAGTACGCGCCGAGCAGTCCCATCACCTTCCAGGTGCTGCGCGCCTTCCAGTCGTGGTTGCTGTTCGCCAAGTCGGCGACCGGTTGCGGTGACGATCTCACCCGCGCGTGTGTGTACAACGCCGCGCATCAGGAGACGGCGTGGACCGGCGGCGGCCTGCAGGCTCCGGTCGATCTGTCCCGGCCGCTGTCGGAGCAGACTCGATGCTTCAACGTCCAGCAGGCCACGCCGGACGGGTGGAAGACGGCGGATTTCAAGCCGAACAACGGCGTATTCCGCTGCGGCTTCACCCCGTACGAGTACACCCGGGATTTCGGCAAGCCGCTGACCCTCGCCGACGTCGGCAAGAGCATGAGCGACCTGAAGTGACGGAGCATTCGCGCTGATGGAGCAGTTCATCGCCTTCGGGATCGTCGGCCTCAGCACCGCGGCGATCTATGCCGTGATCGGCAGCGGCCTGGTGCTCACCTACACCACCACCGGCGTGTTCAATTTCGCGCACGGCGCGGCGGGAATGATCTCGGCGTTCGTCTACTGGCAGCTCACCATCGGCTGGGGCTGGCCCGCGACGGTGGCGATCGTCGCGGTGCTGCTGGTCTTCGCGCCGCTGTTCGGCTTGCTGTTCGGCAAGGCGCTGGCGCCGACCCAGGGGCTCGGCGACGCCGAGAGGCTGGTGATGACCATCGCCCTGCTCAGCGGCCTCATCGTGCTGGCGCGCTGGATCTGGAATCCGAACGAATCACGTTCGCTGACCAGGTTTTTCGCCGACAAGCCACCCATCGACCTCGGCGCGGTCATCCTCACCTGGCATCAAGCCCTCACCATGGCGGTGGCGGTGGCGGTCGCCGCCGGGCTGCGCATCCTGCTGTATCGCACCAGGATCGGCGCCGAGATGCGGGCCACCGTGGACGATCGCGCACTGGTCGGTCTGACCGGCGCCGATCCACGGCGGGCGAACCGGATCGCCTGGATGCTCGGCATCGAGCTGGCCGCGATCGGCGGCATCCTCATCGCGCCGACCGTGGCGCTGGATGCCGGGCAGCTGTCGCTGCTGATCGTCAGCGCCTACACCGCGGCCATCTTCGGGCGGCTGCGCAACCTGCCCATGACGTTCGCGGGCGCGGTGGTGGTCGGTCTGCTGGAGAGCTACCTCACCGGGTATCTCCCGCAGAACGACTATCTGCCCGGCCTGCGGCTGGCGGCGCCCGCGCTGTTGTTGTTCGTGGCGCTGCTGGTCTTTCCGCACGGCCGGTTGCGTGGCCGGGACCGCAAGCTCAGCCCGGTGCCGCTGCCGTCGCTCCGCGGTTCGGTGGCGTTCGCCGTCGCGGTGATCGTGCTCGGCCTGATGCTCGCGACCATGCTCACCGAATCCGATCTGATCACCTACGGCGCGATGTTCGCATGGGGCGTGATCGCACTGTCCTACGTGCCGCTGCTCGGTTTCGCCGGTCAGATCTCGCTGTGCCAGCTCAGCCTGGCCGGCGTGGGCGCGGTGGCCTACGCGCATCTGGGACCGGACGGTCAGTGGTGGGCACTGCTCGCCGCGATGGGCATCGCCGCAGTGGTGGGGGCGGTGGTCGCGGTGCCGGCGCTGCGGCTGTCGGGGGTGTACCTGGCGCTGGCGACGGCGGCGTTCGCGGTCATCCTGGATCGCTGGATCTTCACCCTGCCCTCCTTCGAGATCCTCGGCGTGCGGATCGCGCTGTTCGACCAGGGCTCGGTATCGCTGGTCGGGCCGAATCTGTTCGGGTTGGAATTGGATACCACCGCGGAGGTGACCGTCTTCGCCGCCGTGTGCCTTGCCGTGGCGGGCTTGACGGTGGTGTTGTTGCGGCGCAGCCGTTTCGGACGTCGGTTGATCGCCTTGCGGGACAGCGAGGCCGCCTACGCCACGCTCGGCGGCAGCCTGCTCGCGGCGCGGGTGCTGGTCTTCGCGCTGGCCGCGGCCATCGCCGGGCTCGGCGGCGCGCTGTACGGCATGCAGGTGCAGGCCGTCGCGCCGGAACAGTTCAATCTGGTGGCCGGATTGCCGATCTTCTTGATCGTGACCATCGCCGGTCTCGGCGCGGTCGGTGCGGGCCTGTTCACCGGCGCGGTCTTCGCCGGACCGTTGAACGTGATCCCCGTGCTGTGGCCGGGCCTGCAGAATCTGGCGCAGGTGCTGCCCGCGCTCGGCGGTATCGCCTTCGGCGGTGGCGTGCTGAAGGACGGGGCGATCGCGACGATGCGCGCGGACTGGCTGCCGCTGCTGCGCGACCGGATCGTCGCACCGCTGCTGGTGCTGGTGATCCTGGGGCTGTGGGGCCTGCGGCTGATCGACGTCGTCGACGGCTGGGGCTTCACCCTCGGCGTGGTGGTGGCCGCCGTCGCGGCGCGCGTCGGGCACGGCGTGCGGACGCGGCCCGCACCGGATCCGGCCCGGACTCCGGTGGAGTGGTGGGGCCTGCGACGACCGTGGAGTTCCGGAGACGAGGAGGTGCTCGACCGTGCCGTCGCTACTGGAAGTTGACGATGTCACCGTCGTCTTCGGCGGCAACCGCGCGCTCGACGGCGCGGGATTGCGCGCCGAACGCGGCGCGGTGACCGGGTTGATCGGCCCCAACGGCGCGGGCAAGAGCACGTTGTTCGACGTGATCTGCGGCCTGCGCAAGCCGACGAAGGGACGCGTGGCGATCGACGGCGCCGACGTCACCCGGCTCGGCCCGGCTCGCCGGGCCCGGCACGGCCTGGCCCGCACCTTCCAGCGGCTCGAGCTGTTCGGCAGGCTGAGCGTGCGCGACAACCTGCTGGTCGCCGCGGAACTCGGCCCGCAGCGCAGGCACGCCGCCAGGATCGTCGCCGAGATCATCGACCGGCTCGGTCTGCACGAGATCGCCGACGCCTGCGCCGACGAACTGCCCACCGGCACCGGCCGTCTGGTGGAAGTGGGGCGCGCCATCGCGGCGCGGCCCAGCCTGATCCTGCTCGACGAGCCGGCCGCGGGGCAGGACCCCACCGAGACCGAGCGGTTCGGTGAACTGTTGCGCTCGCTGGCCGACGACGGCGCCGCGGTGCTGCTCGTCGAACACGACATGGGCTTGGTGATGAACGTCTGCGACGAGGTGTTCGTGCTGGATCTCGGCAAGGTGATCGCCTCGGGTCCGCCCGCGGTGATCCGCGCCGACGAGACCGTCCTCGCGGCCTATCTGGGGGACGTATGAGCGTGCGGAGTGCACTCGAGACAACAACGCAGACAACGTCGTCCGCTCCCGCCCAGCTGCTCGCCATGCGCGAGGTGCGCGCCGCCTACGCCGCCATCACCGTGCTGCACGGCGTCGATCTGGAGGTCGCGGCCGGACAGGTGGTGGCACTGCTCGGACCCAACGGCGCGGGCAAGACCACCGCGCTGAAGGTGATCGCGGGCATCCACCCGGTCGCGGCGGGGCGGCTGCTGCTCGGCGGGCGCGACGTGACCGGAGCCGCCCCGCGCGACCTGGCCCGCGCGGGCGTCTGCCTGGTCCCCGAGGGTCGTGGCGTGTTCCCGAATCTCACCGTGCGCGACAACCTGCTGATGATGACCTTCACCGGGCGGTCGCGGGAGGAGATCGAGGAGATCGCCTTCAGCCGCTTCCCGATCCTCGGCAAACGCGCGGGCCAGATCGCGGGCACCATGTCCGGCGGCGAACAGCAGATGCTGGCGCTGGCTCGCGGCCTTGCGACCGATCCGGCCGTGCTGCTGCTCGACGAACTGTCCATGGGTCTGGCCCCGCTGGTCGTCGGCAGGCTCTACGACGAGGTCGCCGAGATCGCCCGTCAGGGAGTCGCGGTGCTGGTGGTCGAGCAATTCGCCGCCGCCGTGCTGGATATCGCCGATCACGCGGCGGTCCTGGTGCGCGGCCGGGTGGTGCGGCGAGGACACCCCGACAGCGCAATCCGCAACGAATTGGCAGCCCTCTACCTAGGAAGTCCCCCATGACCGAATCCCGCGCGGAGCGTTTCGTCCGCGAACTGCAGCAACTGAAGATCCCCGATCCGGCGGTGGGCCGCTCCGGATTGTGGCTGCGCACCGGCGTCACCCTCATGGTGGCCGGGCCGCTGGTGGCGGTGCTGGCGTATTTCCTCTCGCACGGCACGACCGACGCGCTCACCCAGCGCGACGCCATCACACTGGCCCTCGGTGGTGTGGCGGCCAGCGTGGTGGGTTCGGCGCTGTTCCTGCGCTATTCGCTGACCAACTTCCTGCGCTTCTGGCTGGCGCGCCAGTCCTACGACCTGGATGAACTCGGCAATCGGGTGCTCGGCCCCGAGTTGCGCTACGACGGGGCGGCCTCGGCGCCCCGATGAGCCTCGGTGCGCCCGCCGCGCCGAGGGACGGGGATCGGCTCGCGCGTCGTCCGCCTCGACTGGGGAGACGGAGGGCCTTACGCGCGGTACCGAGCGGTCGCCCGTCGGACGCCGCCGGTGCGGGAGGGCTGGATCGACCTTCCGCACCGGCGTGCGGTGAGCGAGCCGCGATACGAGAAGTGGAGGTGCGGAAGTGTCTGGTGACGCCAACGACGAGGGCATGAATTTCGAGCTCACCGAGGATCAGGAGCTGATCCGCACATCGGTGGCCGAGTTGTGCCGCAAGTTCGACGACCAGTACTGGATGGCGAAGGACCAGGCGCACGAATTCCCCACCGAGTTCTACGACGCCATCGCGGGCGGCGGGTGGCTCGGCATCACCATCCCCGAGGAGTACGGCGGCCACGGCCTCGGCATCACCGAGGCCGCCCTGCTGGCCGAGGAGGTGTCGCGCTCCGGCGGCGGGATGAACGCGGCCAGTTCCATCCACATGTCGATCTTCGGCATGCATCCCGTGGTGGTGCACGGCTCCGAGGAATTGAAACGCCGCACCCTGCCGCGCGTCGCGAACGGCGAGCTGCACGTGTGCTTCGGCGTCACCGAACCCGGTGCGGGACTGGACACCCCGCGCATCACGACCTTCGCCCGCCGCGACGGCGACCACTACGTGGTGAACGGTCGCAAGGTGTGGATCTCCAAAGCGCAGGAGTCGCGAAAGATCCTGCTTCTCACCCGGACCAGTTCCTACCAGGACGTCGCCAAGAAGACCGACGGCATGACCTTGTTCCTCACCGATCTCGATCGCGCGCACGTCGACATCCGTCCGATCGCCAAGATGGGCCGCAACGCCGTCACCTCCAACGAGCTGTTCATCGACGACCTGCGTATCCCGGTGGAGGACCGGGTCGGGGAAGAGGGCGAGGGGTTCCGGTACCTGCTGGACGGACTGAATCCCGAGCGCATGCTCATCGCCGCCGAAGCCCTCGGCCTCGGCCGGGTGGCGCTGGACCGGGCGGTGCGATACGCGCGGGAACGCGTGGTCTTCGACCGGCCGATCGGCATGAACCAGGGCATCCAGTTCCCGCTGGCCGATTCGCTGGCCCGGCTGGACGCCGCCGAGCTGATGCTGCGCAAGGCCACCTGGCGCTACGACAACGGCAAATCCTGTGGACGCGAGGCGAACACGGCGAAATACCTGTGCGCCGACGCCGGATTCACCGCCGCCGACCGGGCGCTGCAGACGCACGGCGGCATGGGTTACGCCGAGGAATATCACGTGGCCCGCTACTTCCGGGAGGCGCGCGTGATGCGCATCGCCCCCGTGAGCCAAGAAATGATCTTGAACTACCTGGGTTCGCATGCCCTGGGATTGCCGAGGAGCTACTGATGCCGCAGCAGACATTGTTCGACTTGACCGGGCGTTCTGCGCTGGTCACCGGCGCGGCGGGCGGTATCGGGTCGGCGGTGGCGCAAGCGCTGGCCACCGCGGGGGCGGCCGTGCTGGTCACCGATCTCAACGGCGAGGCGGCCGCCGCGGTCGCGGAGAAGATCGTCGCGGACGGCGGCGTCGCTGCCGCGTGCGCCCTGGACGTCTCCGACCGGGATTCCGCCGCGGCGGCCGCCGAGCAGGCCGCCGGGCTCGCCGGCGGCGTGCTGCACATCGTCGTGAACAACGCCGGGGTCACCGCGCCCGCGATGTTCGCCGACACCACAGCGGAATCGGTGCGGCGGCTGTTCGACATCCACGCGCTCGGCACGATCAACTGCTCGCAGGCCGCGTTGCCGTTCCTGCCCACCGACGGCACGGGGCGCATCATCAACGTCACCTCCGCCGCCGGCATCGTCGGCACGCTCGGCCAGGTGAACTACTCGGCCGCCAAAGCCGCGATCATCGGCATCACCAAATCACTGGCGAAAGAGTTGGCGCGCAAAAACATCCTGGTCAACGCGTTGGCCCCGCTGGCGGCGACGCCGATGACCCACACCATCCGCACCGACGAGCGGTTCTCCGAACAGATGCTCAACCGAATCCTGTTGCGGCGCTGGGCCGAACCGGAGGAAGTCGCGGGCGCGTTCGTCTTCCTCGCCTCCGACGCCGCCTCCTTCGTCACCGGCCAGGTGCTGCCGGTGGACGGCGGCACGGTGATCTGATGGCGGACCTCGCGCAGGGCGTCGAGTCGTCCGGTGGGCCACTGGCCGGTATCACGGTGATCGCCCTGGAACAGGCGGTGTCCGCACCGATGTGCACCCGCACCCTCGCCGATTTCGGCGCACGGGTGATCAAGGTGGAGCACCCCGACGGCGGCGATTTCGCCCGGTACTACGACGACGTGGTGCACGGGCAGGCCGCCCACTTCGTCTGGGTCAACCGCGGCAAGGAATCGGTCACCCTCGACCTGAAAACGCCCGCGGGCGTAAAGTTGCTGCACCGCCTGCTGGGCCGGGCCGACGTGCTGGTGTCCAACCTCGCGCCCGGCGCCACCGCGCGCCTCGGCCTCGCGCCCGCGGATCTGGCCGCACGTCATCCGGATCTGATCGCGGTGGAGATCGACGGTTTCGGCGCGGGCGGGCCGCTGTCGCACAAACGCGCCTACGACCTGCTCGTGCAAGCCGAATCGGGCGTCTGCGCGGTGACCGGAACCGCGGACGCCCCGGCCAAACCCGGGCCGCCGGTCGCCGACGTCACCACCGGTCTGTACGCGGCGCTGTCGGTCCTGGCCGCGCTGTGCGGGCGGGCCAGGGGCGCGGCCAACGGCAACGCGATCGCGGTGAGCCTGTTCGACACCATGGCCGAGCTGATGGGCTATCACCTGACCTACGCGCGGCACGCCGGGGTGGATCAGCAGCCGCTCGGTATGAGTTCACCGGCCGTGGCGCCCTACGGCGCCTACGCCACCGCCGACGGGCGAACAGTGGTGCTTGGCACCACCAACGACCGGGAGTGGCAGCGTTTGGCGACCGAGATCCTGAACCGCCCGGATCTCGCCGCCGACGAACGATTCCGCACCAATCCCGGGCGCGTGCGCCACCGCGCCGAGATCGACGCGGCGATTGCCGCGTGGTGTCTGCGTCACGACTTGGCGCGGATCCAGAAGATCGCCGACGACGCCGGGATCGGCAACTCTTGCTTTCACCGCCCGAGCGAAGTGCTCGGCCATCCGCAGCTCACCGAGCGCGGCCGTTGGCGCGACATCGAGACCCCCGCAGGCCCGATCCCGTCCCTGCTGCCACCCGCGATCCTCGCGGGTTTCGAGCCACCGATGGGACCGGTGCCGGGTCTCGGCGCGCACACCGACGCGGTGCTTCGCGAACTCGGCTGCACCGCAGCGGATATCGAGGCGCTGCGCGACTCGGGAACGATCGGGCCGCGCCGATGACCGGGCCGGTGCTGCTGCGGGAGGATCTCGACGGCGTGCGCACGCTGACGCTGAACCGGCCGCATCGCAAGAACGCGATCGACGCCGAACTCTGGGCCGCGCTGGCCGACGCGCTGCGCACCGCCGCGGCCGACCGCACCGTTCGCGCCTTGGTGCTCACGGGCGCGGGCGGCGCGTTCTGTTCCGGCGCGGACATCTCCACTCCGGACAACGCGCACCCGGTCTACCGGATGCGCGCCCTCACCGACGTCGCGATGCTGCTGCACGAGCTTCCGCTGCCCACCGTCGCGAAGGTCGCCGGGGTCGCGGTCGGCGCGGGCTGGAATCTGGCGCTGGGCTGCGACCTGGTGGTGGCCACCCCGGAATCGACGTTCGCGCAGATCTTCGCCCGCCGCGGCCTGTCGCCGGATCTCGGCGGCTCCTGGCTGCTGCCCCGGCTGATCGGCATGCAGCGGGCCAAACGGCTGGCGCTGCTGGCCGAGACGATCGACGCGGCGCAGGCACGGGAACTCGGGCTGGTGACCTGGGTCGTAACGGGGAACGAGATCGACGGATTCGTCGCGGATCTGGGTGCGCGGCTGGCGGCCGGACCGCCGGTGGCGCTGGCTCAGACCAAGGCGCTGTTGCACGAAGGCGCGGTTTCGGCACTCCGCGAAGCGCTCGCTGCCGAGGCGAGGGCGCAGGGCTTGAACTTCGCCACCGCGGACGTCCCCGAGGCGTTCGCGGCCTTCGCCGAACGGCGTGAGCCGCGGTTCACCGGCCACTGGACGGTTCGGCGGCCACCGATCCGCGCCGCCGAGAATTCCGAGAAGGGGAGACGAGATGCGTGAGGTAGTCATAGCCGCGGCGGTCCGCACCGCCGTCGGCAAACGCAACGGGGGACTGTCCGGGGCGCATCCGGCCGATCTGTCCGCGCTGGTGCTCACCGCGCTGGCCGAGCGCTGCGGCATCGACCCGGCATTGATCGACGACGTGATCTGGGGCTGTGTCTCCCAGGTCGGCGACCAGTCCAGCAACATCGGCCGCTACGCCGTGCTGGCGGCGGGCTGGCCGGAGAGCATCCCGGGCACGACGGTCAACCGGGCCTGCGGGTCCAGCCAGCAAGCGCTGGATTTCGCCGCGCAAGCCGTGCTCTCCGGACAGCAGGACATCGTAGTCGCCGGGGGCGTGGAAGTGATGAGCCGGGTGCCGTTGAACGCGGCCAAGGCATCCGGAGCCCCCTATGGGCCGAAGGCATTGGCCCGCTACCAGGATTTCGCCTTCAACCAGGGCATCTCCGCCGAGTTGATCGCGCGGAAGTGGGGTTTCGGTCGCACGCGGCTCGACGAGTACGCCGCGCGCTCGCACGAACTCGCCGCCGCCGCCCAGGACGCGGGCGCGTTCGCCGACCAGATCGTCTCCGTCACCACCGAGTCGGGCGTGGTGCGCGCCGACGAGGGGATACGGCGGGGCACCACCGCGGCGAAGCTCGCCGGGCTGAAGCCCGCCTTCCAGGACGACGGTGTGATCCACGCTGGCAACGCTTCCCAGATCTCCGACGGTGCGGCCGCACTGCTGGTGACCACGCCGCGGAAGGCGCGGGAGCTGGGCCTGACGCCGTTGGCCCGCTACCACGCCGGCGCCGTGGCCGGTTCCGATCCGGTGCTGATGCTCACCGGCCCGATCCCCGCGACCGAGAAGGTGCTGCGCAAAGCGGGTCTGGCGCTCGCAGACATCGGCGTCTTCGAGGTGAACGAGGCGTTCGCACCCGTTCCGCTCGCCTGGCTCGCCGAGACCGGCGCCGAGGAGGCGCTGATGAATCCGCTGGGCGGAGCGATCGCGCTCGGGCATCCGCTGGGCGCGTCGGGAGCGGTGCTGATGACCCGCATGCTGCACCACATGCGGGACAGTGGAATCCGCTACGGCTTGCAGACCATGTGCGAGGGCGGCGGAACCGCCAACGCCACCGTCGTCGAACTGATGTCCTGAACGGAGGAGCGCCGTGCGACGAGAGCTGTTCACCACCGACCACGAGGCGTTCCGGGAGCTGGTCCGGGAATTCGTCGACAAGCGGATCGCGCCGAACTATGCCGAGTGGGAGAAGAACGGCAGGATGCCCCGCGAGATCTTCGCCGAGATGGGCCGACTCGGGCTGCTCGGCTTCGCGTTGCCCGAGGACCACGGCGGAGCCGGGATCCGTGACTACCGGTACAACGTGATCCTGCAAGAGGAGGCGGCGCGAGCCCTGGTCACGCTCGGCACCGTGCGCACCCAGCTCGACGTCATCCTGCCGTACTTCCTGGAGTACGCCGATGCCGCGCAACGGGATCGGTGGTTTCCCGGACTCGCGTCGGGGCAACTGCTCACCGCGATCGCCATGACCGAGCCCGGCACCGGTTCGGACCTGGCGGGCATGCGGACCAGCGCGGTGCGCGACGGCGAGGACTATGTGCTCAACGGCGCCAAGACCTTCATCACCGGCGGCCTGCTCGCGGACCTGGTGATCGTGGTGGCGCGCACCGCCACCGACCCGGACGACCGGCGCGCCGGGCTGACTCTGCTGGTGGTGGAGGACGGGATGCCCGGCTTCACCCGCGGCCGCATGTTGGAGAAGATGGGCTGCAAGGTTCAGGACACGATGGAGCTGGCGTTCCACGACGTCCGGGTGCCCGTGGCCAATCGGCTCGGCGCCGAGGGCGCGGCGTTCGGCTACCTCGGCCACAATCTGCCGCAGGAGCGGCTCACCGTCGCGGTCGGCTCGGTCGCCCAGGCGGGTGCCGCGATCAACGCGACCGTCGAATACACCAAGCAGCGCAAGGCCTTCGGCACGCCGGTCGCCTCGTTCCAGAACACCAAGTTCGAACTCGCCGCCCTGTCGGCGGAAGTCGAAGCCGCGCAGACCATGATCGATCGCGCGGTGCTCGAACTGGTGGAGGGCACGCTGTCCGGCGCGGACGCCGCCCGCGTGAAACTCTTCTGCACGGAGGTGCAGGCGCGCGTCGTTGACCGTTGCCTGCAACTGTTCGGCGGATACGGGTACATGATGGAGTACCCGATCGCGCGCTTGTACACCGATGCGCGCGTGGCCCGCATCTACGCGGGAACCAGCGAGGTCATGAAGATGATCGTCGCCAGGGACCTGGGCCTGTCCTGAAACTGCTTTGATTTTCAACGGTTTACTGGAAATTGCCTGTGCATCTTTCCTGAGACCGGTACCGTGCACAGCGCTGATATCTGCATCGTTGCTGATGACTCGACGCGTCATCGCCGCGCGCGGTGTGGGCATCGGCGGAGTTGGTTCGTGAACAGCACTGCTCTCCGAGCGGGATCGGCGTACCTGCCCGCAGGAGTGAGAACGCTCGGCGAGGATCTGTTCCATCGATTGGAGTCTCGTCTTTGACCGTGCACTACATCCCGGTGCCGCCGCGACAGCGTTCGTCCGCGGGTGCCCGATGATCCAGGGTGAGCCCACCGGAGGGGTGGGACCGCGCTACGCCATCTACGGGGAGGAATTCGCCAACGACCCGCACCGTGCCTATGCCGAGATGCGGGATCGCCACGGTGCGCTGGTCCCCATCGAACTGTCGCCGGGCGTACCGGCCACCCTGGTGATCGGCTACGCCGCCGCTCTGCGCATCCTCAACGACCCCGAACGGTTTCCGGCCGATCCACGCAACTGGCAGAACAGTATCCCGGCCGACTCACCGGTGCGGCCGATGATGGAGTGGAACCCGACGGTGCTGCGCAGCAGCGGTGAACTGCATCAACGCTTTCGGCGCGCTCACGTGTACGCCCTCGACGGGATAGACCTGTACGAGTTGCGCCAGGATGTGGAACGTATCGCCGTCCCGCTCATCAACTCGTTCTGCGAGTCGGGGAAGGCCGATCTCGTCACCCAGTACGCGTTCCCGCTGGTTTTCCAGGTGCTCAACCGAATGGTCGGCTGCACACCGGAGTTGGGTCAGCGGGTGGCGGCCGGGGTGGCGGCGCTGTTCGAAGGGATCGACGCCGAATGGGGGATGAAGCATCTCGCCGAGGCGCTGCTGGAACTCATCATCCAGAAACGAGCCCACCCGGGCGACGATGTCTCTTCAAGGCTGGTGCACCATCCGTCGAATCTCGACGACGAGGAAGCGCTCTACAACCTGAGCACCATCTACGGCGCCGGGGTGGAACCGCAACAGAACCTCATCGTCAACACCCTGCTGCTGATGATGACCGATGAACGATTCGGCGGCAGCATGCTCGGCGGCAGCCTGGCCACCCGAGACGCCTTGGACGAAGTGCTGTTCAACGATCCGCCCCTGGCGAACTTCTGCACCACCTATCCGCGTCAAGCGGTCCTCGTGGAGGACACATGGCTGCCGGCCAATCAGCCGGTGCTGATCAGCCTGGCCGCGTGCAACAACGACCCGGCCATCCGAAGCGGCGACTTCACCGGCAACCGATCCCACCTGGCCTGGAGCATCGGCCCGCACGCCTGCCCGGCCCGCTCACCCGCGTACGTGGTCGTCGAGGCCGCGATCGACCTGCTGCTCGACGCACTCCCGGAACTGGAACTGGCGATACCGGCCGAAGAACTCGTCTGGCGGCCGGGACCGTTCCACCGGGCACTGGCGGCCCTGCCGGTCGTCTTTCCACCGTCGCCACCACTGAACGCTTTGTAAGGCACGCGTTGCCGGTGATGCCGACCGCGTCCGGTTTGCCGGCAATTCGGTCTGAAGCTCACATACGACCACGAGCGGGTTGTCGTGGCGAAAATTGATCCACAACTACCCGTGTGCGTGGCCTGTGTCTGAAGACCGGATGGGGCTGCTACCCGAAGACTTCTTCGTGCCACCAGCGATCGGGGTGGCTGAACCAGGGGCCGACCCGGTCCGCGCTGAGGACTCGTAGTTCCTTCAGGTCGATGTGGTATCTCCGGTAGAGCGCGACGATCTCGTACAACCCGCCTTCATCGACGGCGTCGAGATCGACGGTGAGATACAACGTGCGCGATTGTCCTCGGTACGACTCGATGCAGGGGATCGCGTCGAGCCACCCGAAGAACACCGCCTCGTCGTGCGGCGAGTAGTGCGTGACGCCGGTGGCTTCGATGACCACGGTGCCTGTGCCGTTCATCGCGACTTTCCGGCTGGATACACGTTCGTATAACCACCTTCCTTCTCTTGGACGTCCCAGTGCGGGACGCCGTGTGCTGTCGAGCCTCGACCGGTCGGTACCCACACGTCTATCCGCGTCTGTCATACCGAATGCTGCTCAGCGACAGTATGTTTCAATCGAAACGTGTAGTCTGTGCGCTGCGGGGACGTCAAGCAAGCAGCGGTGGCCGCAGCGGCGTGGAAATCGAGCACCGCGCACTGTGGTGCCGGCACAAGGGGGGTTCGATGCTCGATCCGCGAGTTGTCGCGGTCGTCATCCGTCGCAAGGAGGACTGGGTCCCAGAGGACAAGACTCTGGAGATCACCGAGTTCGATCCGCGATCGGACCGGGTATGGGTGCGGTTCGGCAGGTCCAGGAGCTATCCATTCGGGCGGGAGCGAGTGACGATTCTCGACCGGCCTGCGCCGGTATCGCTGGGCCCGTATGCGCAATTGTTCGTCGACGGAGTCCCGATGGACGCGATCGAGGCGCACGTTTTCACCGGACCGCCGGAGGCGGGATCGTGGTGGCACGTCCGCGGTACGGGCGGATGGAATGTCTACAGCATGGATCGGGTGCAGGTACTGCCGAACGCCGCCACTGCCCCCCGCTCCAAGGATGTGCTGACCTACTGGCGGACGGTGGCTGAGCGGCTGACCGACGATTCCGGCCTACTGCTCCGAAACCACCAGAACCTGAGCTTCATTCATCCAGAAAGCGCGTTGACCCGGATTCTCGAGCAGGCGCCGGTAGAGCCCCGCCCGGACAGCGAGGTGCCGCTGGCGGTGTACCCGTTCCGCACGAACATCAGTCAAAGTACGGCGGTGCGCAACGCATTGCGGTATCCCGTCTCGGTGATGGATGGTCCACCTGGCACCGGGAAGACGCAGACGATCCTCAACATCATCGCCTCCGTCATCTGCCGACCTGGTGCGACCGTGGGGGTGGTGTCTTTCAGCAACTCCGCTGTCGACAACGTTTTCGAGAAGCTGACCAAAGAAGGCTTCGGGATGGTGGCGGCCAATCTGGGACGCGTCGAAAAGCGGCAGGAGTTCTTCGACCGCCAGGCGGCACGCAACGTGGCAGTCGATGCGATGCTGCGCGTCGGTACCGCACCCGCCGCGGACGCTGCAGATGAACTCGCCAAGGTGAACCGGCGACTGGCCGCGCTGCTGGAACAGGACCGTCTGCGCGCCCGGCTACGCCATCAACTGCACGCATACCGGCTGGAACAACAGCATTTCCAGTCGTTTTTCGACCGCCACGAGATACCGGACGCCGGCGACCTGCCACTGCTGCGCCGCTACAGCGCGGACAAACTGCTCGATTTCATCGCCGACACCGATCCGCGCTGGATCCGCGACCGTGGCTTGGGGCGGATGGTGGAGTTGATGAATCGCTACTTCAGGTACCGGGCGCTGCGCCACGTCGACGCCGGGGACATCGACGTCGTGCTGCGGATTCAACGCTTGTATTACGAGAAGAAGATCGCCGAACTCGAGCGGCGGGCCGAACAGCTGACCAGAACACTGGAGCGCAAGGACTTCGAAGCACTCTTGGCGGACCAGGCGCGGCTGTCCCAGCAGTTGCTCCATGACGCGCTGCGCTCCCGATACGGCTCGATACCCCGCACGGTCTACACCCCACAGTATCGACAGCAGTTCGGGCAGTTCACCCACGACTACCCGCTGATCCTGAGTACTTGCCATTCGCTCCACAACAGCATCGGGCGCTCCACCCTCCTGGACTACCTGATCATCGATGAAGCATCACAGGTGGACCTGGTGACCGTGAGCCCGGCACTGGCATGTGCGCGGAACCTCATCGTGGTCGGCGACCTGGCACAGCTACCGCCGGTCACGAAAGACCTCACCGACCCTCCGCCGGCACCCGATCCGGTCTTCGACTACCGGCGCAGCGTTCTGTCCTCGGTCATCGAACGGTACAGCGATCAGTTGCCCCGGACGATGCTGCGTGAACACTATCGGTGTGATCCGGACATCATCGAGTTCTGCAATCGGAAGTTCTACGACGGTCTGCTGATTCCGTATACGCGCAGCACGCCCGGTGTGGCCCCGATGACGGTGGTGCGTACGGCCCCCGGCAACCACATGCGCCGCGCCTACGGCGACGACGACCCGAAGTCGAAGGGACGGAGCAACCAACGCGAGATCGATGTAATCCTGCACGAGGTGCTGCCCTGGATATCCGCCGATATTCCACCGCACGAGGTCGGGGTCACCACTCCGTATCGCCGTCAGGCGAACAAGGCGACCGATGCTCTGATCGAGGCCATCGAGTCCGACACAGTGCATCGCTTCCAAGGTCGAGAGAAGGACGCGGTCGTCATGACCACGGTGTTGGACGACACCCCCGGCAGCCGGGCAGCTTTGCGGTTCGCCGACGATCCTCAATTGATCAATGTGGCCGTATCCCGGGCGATGCGCTTGTTCGTCCTGGTCACCCATCATTCCGGGCTGCCGGAGAGCCGACACCTGCGCGATCTGATCGGCTACATCCGGTACCGGGACCCGGACAACGCGGTCGTAGACAGCGATGTGGTGTCGATCTTCGACCTGCTGTACACGGACTACACGCGGCGGCGGCGCGCGCACCCGCATATCGGGTGGGAGCGCACCGGATGGCCTTCGGAGGACATCGCCCTCACCATGCTGGAGGGGGTGCTCGCCGAGCCCCGCTACGGTCACCTCGCAGCACACCGGCAGGTCTACCTGCAGAATGTGTTCCCGCGCGGTCTCGACCGGCTCGATGCTCGGCAGCGTGAATTCGTTCGGCGCCGATCGTCGTTCGATTTCGTCATCTACAACCGGATCACCAACGAGAGCGTCGGCGCCATCGAAGTGGACGGCTTCAGCACCCATGAAGCGAACCCGACGCAGCTCGCCCGCGACGCGGTGAAGGACGAGATCTGCCGGCGCTACAACTTCGGACTGCTGCGCCTGCCGACAACCGGGAGCGGCGAGGTCGCTCGGGTGCGCAGGTTCCTCGACCGGCTGCCTTGAGACCCGAAAATTCGCCGCCGATACCGGCTGCCACGCCGGACGTTCATCCCTTGGCTGTGACGGTCCATATCGCCAGCTCGGCTTCGCGAGTCGGCGTTCCGTTCCACGGATGGGTCCGGAATTGATTGTCCGCGAGGTACTCCATGTATTTCGCTCCGGCATATCCCCAATTGGTGATATCCAGCTCGGCCGTCTTCTGTCCGAGTTCGCTTTCTTTCCAGACATGTGCGATGTCGGTGGCGATCGGGCGTAGGTCATCCGGTGTTGCCGCCGTGGGTACATCGAGGGTGATGAGGAATCTCATTTCGTCCAGTCGGCGGGGATCGCCCACCACATTCACAGAATTGAGACACGCTCCCACCGGTAGGTGCGTCGCTGCCAGGGCGGTCTTCAATTCCTCGGTAACCAGGGGGTCGGCAGACAGGGCGGGGCAGCTTGCTGGTTTGGTTGTCGTCGAGGGCGTCGCATCGCTCGGCTCCACCGCCGAATCCACCGAGCTGCCCGAACCGCAACCGCCCAGCACTGCGACACCGGCGACGGCGGCCAGCAGACTGGACCCAATACGAACCATCAACCCCACCATGTTCCTCCGCTCGGGTTCGACTCAGCCATGGGCCGCATGTCACCCCTCCCCGCATCTCTTGCGAGAACAGTCCGGAACTCCCGATATGACTGAGGTTTTCATCCTATCCGCCGCCGCCGGAACCCGATCCGGCCACCGCGAAGCCCTGGTTACACCGTCGCCGACCATGCACTGAGCAGGCGACTGCCCGCACCCGCGACGCGAGTTGTCGGATGCGTCTCAGATCGCCGCGACCTCCGTCCTCGATCGAAGTCACTCGAGGTGTGGGTGTTTCCCCTGTTCTCCGGGTGGATGCCACCGGGTCAGCTCCCGGCGGCACGCCGCGAACTCCTCGGGGTCGCGCAGCGCCCGGCCTGCGGCGAGATCCAACTCGAACGAGTGGTCGCTGTGGCCGGTCGTCGCCGCGATCATCTCGCGGGCGGTGGTGCGTATTGCCGACTTGTCGCCGGTCATCGTCCAGCAGTACGCATCCGGCACGTGGATGAGCCAGCGTGGGCCGCAGCAGTGCACCTCGACGTAGTACCGGCGCACGGTCACGGCCTCCGCGCCCTGACCGTCACTCGGTCCATGACAGGGCTTCGGTGAGGGTCACCGGAGGCGGGGGAGGGGTCGACACCCCGCCTCCGGGACGTTCGGGTGCGGCGGACCACTGCCGCAGCGCGGCCGCGTAGCGCTCGAGCACGGGCAGCGGCACGCCCCTGTAGGGGGCGCGCGGCCGGGGGAAAGGAACGCGTTGCGGCAGTCGGTTGGTCATGTGTCCTCCGCTGGTCCAATGGCGGCGAACGGGGAGTCTCGCCGCGCCGATCACGCGGTCAGTGGAGCACCCGGCGCGGGCCGTGTGGATATTCCCGCGGAAATTCGCGATGCGAAGTGGCAAAAGCCCTGGACACCTTCCAGCGATCCTGCACAATGGCGTCCAGAAGGCCGAAAAACCGCCTTCCACAATATCTTTCGAAATATTCCAGTCAGCGGGTGCGGATATTCCACAGAAGGGAGCAAACAGCATGGGGGAGAGCGATGCGAGCGCCGGTATTCGGCAGCTCAAGGCCGACATTCGCGGGACCGGGGGCGTTCCACACCGCAGCCTCGGCCGCTGCCTGCGCGGGATGAGGCAGGAGGCGGGACTGTCCATCGAAGTGGCGGCGCGGGCCATCGGGCGCGGGGCGGGGACGCTGCACCGTTTGGAGACCGGTGCCCCGAACGTGATCGTGCGCGATGAAGACCTGCGGCGGCTGTGCAAGCTGTATCAGCGGGTGGACATGCTGCCGGTGTTGAAATCGCTCGCGGCGCAGGGGAGAACGCCGTCATGGCTGGACGAGTTTCCCGATCAGGTGAATCCGACGTTCAACGCGTACATCCAGATGGAGGCGGCGGCCTCGCATCTCACGTTCTATCGGCCCGACATGGTGCCCGGACTATTTCAGATCCCGGACTACGCACGGGCGCTGGATCGTGCCTACTTTCCGATGGACACCGCCGAGGAGATCGAACGGCGGGTGCGTGTTCGGCGCAACCGGCAGGCGTTGATAACCCGGGATTTCGCACCGCTGGCTGCGATGCTAGTGCTGGACGAGGCGGCGATCAGACGGGTCGTCGGCAGTCCACGCATCATGTCGACGCAGCTGCGACACATGGCGGACCTGCCACCGAACGTTCGGGTGTACGTTGTACCGTTCGGTGCCGGATTCCCGCTGGGAACATCGACTGGTCCATTCACAATCTTGGACTTCGCCGCTGATGGCGACGGTCGGCCGTTGGAGCCGCCAGTAGTTCATGTCCAGAGCTACACCGGCGACATCTACCTGGAAGGTGCCGACACTGTACGCAGGTACAAAGCTGGAATCGATGTCATGCGCCGGGTAGCGTTGGACACGCTCAACAGCAAGCGTCTGCTACGACAGGTGGCGAAGGAGTTCGACTGTGTCCGTTGATCTATCCGGAGCGCGGTGGTTCAAGAGCACATACAGCTCAGCTGGGAGTGAGTGCGTCGAGATCGCGCATCTGGACGGCGGACGCGTGGGGGTTCGTGACTCGAAGAACCTCCACGGCGGGGTGCTGGTGTTCACGCCCTCGGAGTGGGACGCGTTTGTGTCGGGCGCGCGGAGCGGGCAGTTCGACCGGCTCTGAGTTGCACCTGCTCGATGGCCGGTGTCCACCGGAGACGACAGTAGGCGTGCGGCGGCAGCGAAGGTCCTGAGATCGGGGTTCCGATAAATATCGTGCGCACCACCGGCTGCGTCGGCGGGTCGGGCGACCTGCCGACGTTCCGGCAGCAGTTCTAGCGGTGCGAGGCCCCGCGGGTCGATGCGGTGTCCGATCTAGTCGATGCGGCGTTGTGCGCGAATAGCCCTGTCCGCCACTACCGGAGTCATCGCGGGTTGGTAGGCATCGATGGGGCGGTGGCAGATGTAGCGCGAGAACCGAGGAGATTGTGAGTAGCACACCGATTCCGCCGCGAGCGTTGACCGAACTCGAAACCAACGTCGTCACCAGGCTGCTGTCGTCGAATGCCCCCGGCGCCACTGAGTATCTGGCGCAGGTACCGTACTCGCAGGTCGTCGCAACGTGGGGTGTCGGTTCACCGAGTGTCGATCTTGCGGTCCGGCCCGGCGCGGTGCAAGCATCCGGTTCGACCGACGGGATCTTCGCCAGCGGAGCGGTCACCGACCGCAACGAATCACCGATCGGCGAGGTCATTTTGTGGGTCGAGAATGGTTGGCTCAGTGGAATCGAGTACGCCTGGTATACGAACGAACGCCCACACACGCTGCCCGAACCCGATCAGATCGTACTTCTATAGCGAGCGATGATTGGGCGAAGCACCGACGGAAAGCGGCGAACTGGATACACATAGTCGGAAGTGGTGGCCGAGTTGCTGCCCAGGCTTCTCAATGATCGACAGTTTGCGGGTACAGGATTGCCTGAGTTTTGGGGCACATTTAAAAGGAGCTGCTCGACGAGCTCGGACCACGCCCTTGATCGGCCCTCGGCCGAAGGGCCACCACATTTTCGCGCAAACGAGAAGGCCTCGAACCACACAACCCCTGTACTCAGCCATCGAGACCGGCAAGGAATGCCGGCTGGATTCGCCGGTCGCCGGGCAGCCGGTCCGGATCGAATACGTGGGCGCGGACTTTCTCGGATGGGGTCACACTCGATGGTCGGGCCAGTACCGCTTGGATTGGAAGTATTGTGTAGCCGCCGGCGCGTCGTTGTAGTCGAGGAGGTTTCCCACCTTCTTCGCAAGTACTCGACGTACCTCTTCGGGGCTGGCGAAGAAGAACTCCCGTCGAGTATTCGCGTGGTTCAGTCGCACCGCAGCGAACTCTTTGTGGAGTTCGTTTTCGAGTGTGACGGCATCGTCGGAGAAGTAGACGGCGTGGACGTCGAAGGGGAAGGGGACGGACGCGCCGCCGAGTTCGCGGACCCGGTCGAGGGGTTCGAGTCTGCGGGTCAGCCCGATCTTGACGACGTTGGGGCCGAAGGCGCCGATGTTGGAGATGACGTAGACATAGCCTGCGCGGATGTTCGCAGCGCGGTAGTCGTTCTGCGCGATCGCGTCGGCGATGCGGGTGAGTTGGTCTTCGATGTCGCGGGTGTCTTGTCCGGTGGCGGTGAGTCGTTGCAGCACGGCTCGGTAGTGTGCTTGTTCTTTCTCGAGTCGCTCACGTTCGGCGGCGAGTTCTTGTTCCACTTTGCGTTCCTCACGCAAGCGCTCGCGTTCCTCGCGGGCGGCTTCACGTTCCTCCTGCACCTTCATCATGTAGTCGGCTGTGAGTTCGAGTTCCTTGATCCGCAGCGCGTGATACGTGGGGGACACGTGCATCTGCATTGCCGCGCCGAGCTTTTCGATGTCTTTGGCAGCCTTGTCGAGTCGTCGTTTGGCGGTGTCCAGGTTGCCGGCGCGTATGGTCCGGACGCAGTTCTCCGCCTCGGCGTTGTATGCCCGCAGCATGAGCTTGGACAGGTCTGCGGTCAACCGACGGCCTTCGGCGAGGGAGTTGTTGAAGCTGAACTTTCTGGCTACCACGATGGCCTCGCTGGTCTTTACGGCTTCACGCACGTCGGCCCGCAGCTCGGCGAGGGCCTGCTTGTAGCTGTCGGCGTTCTCCAAGGGATGGTGATACTCGTAGATCCCCACCTCTTGAAGCACCAGCGCGTCGTCCACGGTGATGAGCCGGGAATCCTTCGGTGGCGGTGCGGCGGCTGAGATCGGGCGCGCGTGCAGTTGCGCGGTGAGCTCTTGAATGCGGTCTTGGAGGTCGGCGGATTCGCGTTCTTTGACGATCAGCATCTTGCGCAGTGCGACGATCGCAGCTTGGGGGTCGTTCATCCGCGTACTCCGTGGTTTGCCAAGGGCGCAAGCCCGTAGGGGTTCTTCGAGACTGCGGCCGCAAGGTGAGTCAATGTGGCTGCCGGCTCCACCCGTGCAAGGTCGATCGACAGAAAATCGGCGCGGTCAGTGGCGAGCCGCACGAGGTCGATGCGGGTGTCGTGGCCGGTAGCGGCATCGACGGTGTCGACAGCCACGGTTAGTGCGATGCTGTCGATGATCTCTTCCCGATCGGCTTCGAACACTTCGTGTACTGTCCGCAGCGCGGTCTGCGCGATCGCCGATGCGTAGCGACGTTTGACCTCAGCGGCCGGCAGCGTGGTTGTCGTGATTTCGTCGGTGGTTTTGTTGTAGCGGAACGCTTTCGATGTCGGGAAGGTGTCGGGATGCGGGGCCAACACCGTGACGCGTAGTTCGCGGTCGCTCGCGTCGAAGGAGTGCTCGTAGGACACTTCGAATTGCTCGGGATACACCGAGTTGGCCAGCACAATGCCGACGTATTCTTCCATTGCGTCGGGCCGACGCTCACGTAATCCAGCGATGAGCCCATCCAAGCGCGCGTTCGATTCTTCGACCTGTCGGCGACGTACACTGCTTGCTTGCTCGAGCCGTCGCCGGGCATCGCCCAGCTCCGCGACCCGCGAGGCTTCGTGCTGTCGCCACTGGGCACGTAGTTCCGCGTTGGCGGCGCAGGTTCGGGCGAGCGTCAGCTGCCACTGCTGTACAGCGTTGAGGTATTCCCGTTGCGCCGCCTCCAGTTGGGCCGCGTACCTGCGGTTGCCGCCCAGAGCACCGCCGAGACCTGTTGGCTGAGCAGGTGGCACGAAGATCGGGTGATCCGGCATTGTGTGGTAGCGAGGAGCCGGTGATGGTGTGAGCAACTCGGGACGATCGAACGGGAGGTTGGTAGCCGTTTCGCGCAGGGATTCGAGGTCGACCCAGTCATCGACTTCCAGCGTGGCGTCCAGCAGGTGGTCGATCGCGTCGTAGGTGGCGGCGAGCTGCGCGTTCTTCTCTTCGACCTCTGCCTCACGCGCAGCGATGTGGGCGAGTCTCGCAGCCATCTCCGCTGCCGCGCGTTCGGCGGCCGAGGCACGCATAGCCGCGGCAGCGGCTCGTTGCTGCTCCCGGGCGAAGCGTTGCGCCTCCCTTACGGCCACATTGTGGGCACGCATCGCTGCCCGTTGCTGCTGCGCCTGCCTTCGCTGCGCCAGCCTATGCTGGTGCTGTAGTTCAGCGAAGAACCCCCTGCGTCGCGCCACCCAGCTACACCCCTCTTCCAACTTCGACGTGATCTGGCCGGAGAACCGCGGCCCGCAGTTACTGTCGTGACAGAACCAGCTCCGTTACATGCGCCACACAATGAATTTTCCAGCTATCAGCGCTCGAGCTTCCTCGCGGGTCACCGGTGGTGCGAACAGGAATCCTTGAGCCCGATAGCAGCCGAGATCAATCAGAGTTCGGGCGGCCTCGGGGGTTTCGACGCCGGCGGCGGAAACACTCAGTCCGAAGCTGGTGGCTAGCGCGATGATAGCTCGTACGATGGCGACGTCTTCAGTGTTGCTGTTGAGTCGCTGAACGAAGGCGCGGTCGACCTCGAGTGAATCGACCGGGAGCCGCTGCACCATCTTTATCGAGCTGTTGTAGGTCCCGAAGCTGTCGATGCCGACCTGCACACCCAGACGCTTCAACCCACGTACTGTGGTGACAGTGGCGTCAAAATCTGTGTCTTCCCGCTCTGTGATCTCGATACAGACAGATGGGCAGTCCACGCCTGTTCGACGCAGTATGTGTCCCACCTTCTCTACGAACGCCGGTTCGTCTAGAAGGGTCGGAGACACATTGATTCGCAACGTAAGATTGCGGCCGAGTCCATCGGCCTGCCAGCCAGCAAACTCGGCACATGCCGTTCGGATCACCCACCATCCCAATTCTTCTGCCAGGCCTGCTTTTTCCGCTGCCGAAACAAAAGTATGGGCCGACAAGAATCCCCGTGTCGGATGATTCCACCGAACCAGCGCCTCGATCCCGAGGACCTCACCTGTCCGCAGGTCGATTTCGGGTTGGTAGTGCAGTGTCAGCTGTCCAGTCCGGATGGCATCACGCAGTTGGGTGTCGAACGGTGGTCCAGCCAGGTGTGCTCTGTTTCGAATCAAGCCGAGATGGTCGAGCAGTGGATTGAGGTCCGCCTGTGGCTGCCGAAGGCCTACGGCGGTGAGTTCGTAGCACAGTTGCCGATGTAGAGCTGGCAAAGTAAGGAACTCATCACCTAGCGGCATGCCCTCGCGGAGTAAGCGGATAAGGCGGTCGGTATAGGCGGGGTAGGTTTCCGCATCGAGCTTCTTCGAAATCCCGTTCGGCGGTGCCGAAGTCAAGACCGCGGTTCCCTCGGCGGCGATCTCGACGAGCAGATCATGGGCGCCCGGGGACTGGTTCAAGCCGAGCGCGCGTCCGGAGTAGCAACAGTCCAAGATCACGACGCGCGCCGCAGTGGCGCTCTCCAGATAGAGATCGCGTACAGCATCGAAAGGGACACCTCCGATGCCTGGACGAAGAGGATGGGTGTCTGTAACGGCAAGATGCAGCTCGCTCCGCCGGGGGCCCAGCACACCGTGCCCTGCGAAATAGATCAACAACAGATCTTGTGCTTGGTCCGACGCTTCGGCAATCGCGTCACCGATATCGGCTGGTGATGCCCGCTCAGGTAGTAGAATACAGCCATCCAACAAAAGAGAACCGTGCACCGGATCGGTGAGAACATCCCTCAGTTCCTTGGCCCCAGCGTGAACACCCGACAGGTCCGGCAGATGATCGTAGGTGTCGATCCCGATCAGAACGGCCCGCGACATCTCGCGATCCGGCAAACGGATCACCGAACCTCCTGTCACATTTAGCAACTATCGAAGTCCAAGACGCTCTGCAAAAGGGCGGGTACATCGTTTACTCGCTTGGCGTTGACAGTTACAGATCGTCCATCGGAACTACGGATTTCGATTTCGACGTCCGAGCGGCGCGGCTGCGTGAACCATGTCTTCAACGACATCGCCAACACCGACAACGCACCGCCCCCTCCGACAGCGACCGTAGCGAAATCGACCCAAGACCCCATCTCTCCGTGCGACGGAGCATGGACTACAGCTTTGCAACGACCCCGTAGCTCCGGCTCTCGGCTGAGCCATCGTAGGAGCGCTTCCATATGCTCTGAGTGCTCACCGGCAGGGATGGCCAACGTGACTTGGTTATCCATGACTCCCCCATCCCTAGGCTTGACCGCCACAGCCTCTAGGAACGATACGCCGCCCGTCGAGATTTCGGCGCGAAAAATCGGAATGATGGAGCGGATGAAGCGATTGATCGGCTCGACATGGCGAGGGTACGTGAGTCCACGCGCGTTGCTTCAACCGGCCCGGACAGCTGCCGCGCTCGGGGTGCTGTATGACTACACCTACATCCTGTCGTTGCTATGGCAAGTAGGAGTCGATCCTGGCAAAGCTTGCGGATGCAGCATTCCGGCTTGGAGGCGCGCTGCAGACGCTACTGACGTAGGAGCGGAGCGATTCGACCCGATCTGCCGTGGGCGTGTTGCACACTGTTCCAGCAGTGACGACACGGAAAGGAACGGTATGGACGATATCCACCTCGACGAGGGCGAGCTGTTCGTCCTTGCCTCGCTTCAGGTGATGATGCGCTGAGTTCCGAGGCGTGCGATGGGTGGATGGCGTCAAGGAGTCCGTCGTGGTATCGAACGGATTCCGTGGCGACATCGACACCGTCGCCGATGCATTTGTGGCGCTGCTGAAGCACCTCGCGGCCGATTTCGTGACCCCCATGGGTCTGCCGATGCCGGGCGCGTCCCTGCTGCACGAACTCGACAACCGTGAACTGCGCAAACTCATCCACCGGGCGTACCTCGGTAGCTCGGACGGCAACGGCTTGAACCTGCGCTCCGGAATCGTCTCCGCGGGACTGCCCGCGCTCAGCACCGAAGTGCTTATCCGACTCCACGTCCACGCGACTGCATACCGCGGTACCGGTAGTACGGAACTCGATTCGGCCCAGGAAGCCATGTGTACCGAGTTACTCCTCGCCGCGCACTCGATCGTCGCTGCGTCATCGATCAGTAAGGCGATCGCACGGGCTTACCGCCTGGACGGCGACAACAGGTACACCGCAATGCGGCACATCAACGCGCCGCTACTACTGGCAGTCGCCAGTAAAGCAGCCGCAGTCATCCACGACGTTCGTGTCAGGCATGACACCGGCGGTCCGTCCTGGGACGATCTCCTCGCCGAACTGGACGAACCGTCGTCACTGGCCACTGCAGTGTTGCTTAGTGAGATCATTACCTGAGCCGGTTGACCCGCCTTCGGCATCGCTGATCCGTCGAGTCAGACAGGTGTCCGCTCAGGCGAGCACAGCTGCATGAGATCGAGGGAGTCCAGGTCACGGCAATGACCTGTTCGATGGTTACTCCCGGCAGGACTTCACTGGGCCAGTGCACCTTCGCCGATGAGATCGATGACTGGCGGGTGTATCGTGCCGTGCGATGCCAGCACGGCGGGTTCCGCTGTGCGCCGCCGCAGGAGCTAATGCGTCGAATGCTGACTGTGGAACTGCCATGCATCACGCACGATGTCGGTGATGTCTGGTTTCTGTGGTGTCCAGCCGAGTTCGCGTCGGGCCACGCGAACTCGACCTGGTGAACGGGTTGCCCGATCACGCTTCCACCACAACAGGAGCGGGCACGCTTCGCGGCCGCCTACGGCTACGACCTTCTCGACTGGCCCGGATGGACCTTGCTGCGCGACATCACCGAATTGCACTCGCTCGGCGCCTACATCCGGCTTGCACCGACCAAGCCTGCGGCGGCCGAACAACTGCGCCATCGCAGCCGATCCTTGCGAACCGGTGACAAAGCCGCAGTCTGGCAAGCCATCGCATGATCTCGTGCCTGTGTCCCGAAGGACAGCACCTGGCAGCCCACCCGAATCGAGCGGTCGTCTCGTCAGTCGCCGACGAACAGGAGATATCCGTTGGCGCGGAGCGCGATGGACGATGCTCGCCTCAGCAGGTCGATGGCCTGCCGCTCGGCATCGGTCCGTACCTCGATCCCCTCGATCTGATCCAGGATCAAGCCGAGCTGGTACCGATTGAACATGGTGTCGCCGTAACGGGAGATGCCCCGTACCAAGCTGGTTTCGGGCTGCGCAGTGCACAGCTTGAACAGCGTTTCGTCCGCATCGTCACCGAAGCGGTGAATCTCGGCATGGTTGATGTCCTGCACAACGATGTCTGAAGCCACCTGATCCCTACTCGTCTCCTGCGGAATCCAACACTACGTCGATCAGGCGAAACAGCGGATCACGGCGGTCGTGGACATGGCCTCGGCGTAACGCCCATGGGCTGATGACGGATAAGACGTGCAGTCCGGTGTTCTCGAGCTTCCAGGGGCCCGGCCACCGGGCATGCCGATCAGTGTGCAGACTCAGAGGGGAAAGTTCATGCGCTCAGTCACCAAATTCGCCGCGACCGCCGCTGCCGCCGTCGTGGCCTGTGCTCCGGCGTTCGTCTTCGCCGGTACTGCCTCGGCCGAGGCGGTCAACCTGCCGGTCCTCTACACCACCGCGACGGAAGCGGGTCTGTGCTACGGCACGATTCGCGGGAACGTGGACCAGGACTCGTCCCAGGGGCTCCACCTCACCAGCGCCTTCCAGGGCATCGGTACCTGCGCGACCACCGCATACGTCTCCTGGCACAACATCGATACCGGGGCGCGCGGAAACACCACGATCAAGCTGGTCGGCTCGTGGTACAACTCGGCCACCATCCCCTCCGGCCCCGGTCACGTCGAATTGTCCGTCACCACGAAGGAGATCTTCCACTCGCCCGATTCGGTCCAGGTGCAGTACGTCATCCCGGGATAGACCGGGCGCTGTGCTTCTGCCGCCCTGGCGTCGGCAGCGATCGGCGGCGCGACCGTCGCATGCCGCTCTACGCTGAGTGACATGGTGACCATCGTCGGTGGAGGAATCGCCGGGACCGTGCTGGCGGGAGCGCTTGGCCGCGAAGGTATTCCGGTCCGTGTGTACGAAAGTCAGCCTTCGGTCGGCGTCGGGGCGTTCCTGGTACTGGACGACCGTGCCCATGCCGCGCTGACGACTCTCGGCGTGCCCGCCGATCGGCTGGACGAGGTCGCCCATCCGGTGGACGCCCTGCGGGTGGAGTACCAGCCGGGCGAAGCCCGTTTCGGGCCGAGCCGTGGTCATCGGCTGTACCTGCGTGCCGAACTCATGTCGGTGCTGACCGAATTCGCCACTGCCACAGCGGCGGAATTCCACTACGGCACCGCGGTGACCGATATCGACCATGGCATGCTGTTCAGCGGCGCTACCCGGCTGCCCGCCGACGATGTCGTCATCGCGGCCGATGGCATCGACTCCCTCGCCCGCCGCCGGATCGAGCCGGGACGAACGCCCGAGTACGCCGGACAGATCGTGTTCTACGGCCGCACCGAGCGTGCTCAGGCGTTGCGCACCAAGAGCGCGGTGCTGCACTTCGACGGCCGCATCGGTGCGGATGGCCGCCCAGCGGGCGCGTTCGGTCACTACTGGGACGAAGGACTGTCCGTCTGGTTCGCCAGAGTCACCCGCCCAGCTCTTCCCGCTCCGGACCTCGGATTCCATCCGGTAGTGAAGTGGGCCGAACTGATCCGAACGGTGGCCCCTGGCATCCGTGACGTGGTCGATCTCCTGTTGGCCGAGACGGAGACCGTGCACATCTCCAATGCGCGCAACGTCCCTTTCACCGCAGCCGCTCCCGCACAGCTGCCGGTCATCCTCTGCGGGGACGCCGATCACGCCATCACACCGGCCGAAGGAGTCGGCGCGCGCGACGCCATCGAGGACGCGGCAGCCATCTTTCACGCACTGTCCACCGGGGCCTCGCCCGCGGACGCGATGACGGCCCGGCGCCGGCGGATCGCCACCGACCGGGAACGGGTCGTTCCGCCCTACCGCCGCGCCGCGAACTAGACGAGTAAGTCCGAAGGCCCGGTGATGCCCGGACATGGGCGGAGGGCGTCGAAGATCATTGAGTGACGAACGATCTGAACGCCCTCCTGACCGCACTGTACGTGAAGATTGATGATGAGTTGGCCCGGACCGAGGTGGACCGGCCGTCCGCCGGTGTCGACCGACTCGGAATCGGTGTGTCTGGCGGTGGCGCAGTCGTTGCTGGGGTTCACCTCCGAGGCGCACTGGGGGTGGTACGGAATCACCATGCTGCGGCCCTCGCGCAAGGACGAGACCGCCCGTTACGGTGAGCCGCTGCTGAAGAAGGTGCGCCAGTTTATCGAGTCGGTCAACGACACGCTCAAAGGCAACTCGACCTTGAAGACCACGGCGGCCGCAGCGTCGAGGGCGTCGCGATCCGCGTCGCCCAGCGCATACTGGCGATGGCCGCCGCGATCTGGCACAACCATACGATCGGCGCACCGGTCACCCGGTCACTGATTGCCTACGACCACTGACCAACACTCGGATCAGATGAGCATGCTAGAACACGTGGATGGCGTACAGGTTCACGGCGCTGGTTGCGTGCGAACTCGATGATCCAGATGTAGACGACTGCATGATGGCGGGCGTGGCGGAGTCGAATGACGAAGAGGGGTTCTCCTTGTTGTTCATGTGCGACTTCGACGATCCCGACGAACAGGATGTGTCGCTGGGCATGGACACACATTGCCTTGTCACGCCCGATCAGGGCACTGCCTATGGCTGCGTACGCGAGGTGGAGCTGACCGGCGACGTGCTTCGGGTGACCTTGGATCCCGAGTCGCTGGATGATCTCGGCCTGACCGATCCCGTTGTCGAGGCGTTGCTGCATGCGCCAGCAGCGGACGTGGCACGCATGCGCGAAGTGCTGCCGCGCATTCTGGCCTACGGACGCCCAGATACCCGGCCGCGACTGATCACGTCGTAGCAATTCATAGCGCCATCTGCCACAACCGCACCACCGGCAAACCCCGCACCCGGTCACGCATCTCCTACGACCACTGACCGAACTTCGGACTTACTCGTCTAGACGTCACCGCCGCGCGCTCCACCGCCGCACAGAGAAGCGGACACGCGGCGGTGCGTCGGCAGCGGAATGGCTCGGCGGTGAATTAACTTCAGGATCCCTGAGGAGATGCCAGCTGCCCCCGGAGGGGCGGTCCGCCTCGGCGTTCAGTGCTGACCTGAAGTGCGATCTCAGGGAGGAATCGTGGACATTACCCAGCTGATTCTGGACGACCACCAGGAACAACGGCGGCTGTTCGCGATCCTGGAGCAGATCGATCGCGCGGACACCGGCGCGCTTTCCGCGATCTGGCACCGGCTCGCGGCCTTCCTCGAGCTGCACGCGCAGGCGGAGGAGGAGATCTTCTACCCCGCCCTGCTGCAAGTGGGTATCGCGGCCCGGCGCGCGGGCGGGGTGGAGAACGAGACACTCGACGCCATCCACGACCACAACGAGATCAGGGACGCGATCGCCGAGGTAGCCCGTCATCAGGTCGGCGCCGACGCCTGGTACGCGGCCGTCGCGGCGGCGAACGCGGCCAACAGCGATCACATGGCCGAGGAAGAACGCGAGGGCCTCACCGACTTCCGCCGCCTTGCCGGGCTGCCGCGTCGCCATCAGCTGGCCGTCGCTTTCGCCGCTTACGAGGCGCGCAACTTCGCCGGCGTCCAGCCCGTCGACAAGGATCCGGTCAGCTATGTCCACGCGGCAGAGGAGGGAGCAGAGAAGAAAGCGCGGCCCGCTGCGAACGGATCGCTGGGTGTCGGCACCCTGAGAAGGAACTGACCGGCAGGCCGTACCCCCACCGCTCCCGCGACATTCGCGTGGATCGCATGCCTTCGTTCGGTGGGATGAACCGAGTGGGCCGAGGGCCGCACGGCTGCGCGGCGGGCGGCGGCGTCGCCGCGCTCCGGATGTTCGGAAACCCGAGCGGAAGCGGAGAAGTGACCGCGCGTTGACTACGCTGTCGCGGTGTCCCAAACCGTGCCACTGACGAGACTTCTCGATGACGCGGGCTTGCTGTCGCTCGAACACCGGCTCCACGTCGAGCAGGTGCTCGGCGCCCACGTGTTGGAGGCCGACCTGGAAGGACGTCGGCTCGAATTCCTCGGCGAGGAGCGCTCCTTCGTGTGTACCGACGTCCACCTGCTCGGCACGGCGGACGACGACGCGTGGCTGTGGGGGTGGGTCAATCCTTGGGGCTACCCGCGGTCGCTGCTGCGTGCCGCGGAGACGGTGCGCGAGTTCGGCTCCCGCTACCGTGTCGCCGAATTGTGTTCGGCCGAGCTGCCCGTGGTGCTCGGCGCGGCGGCGCCGGAGCCCTATCAGGTGGCCTCGTTGATGGCGGACGCCGCGAAGATCGTCTGTGGGCGGTGGAACTCCTACTGCGGTGTCATCGATGGCGCGTGCGTCGCGTTCCTCATCGACCACCCCGCCTTCGAGTTGCCGGCGCCCACTCCCTCCGGCCTCGCTCGCGTGCTGGCCCACGGCTTCGGCGCGCTGCCGCTGACGGATCACCGGCGTGCCGTGTACAGCTATCTGACCCGGCGGGGGCTGGACACGGAATTCCTCGACGACTATCGGGTGCTGGAGTTCGGCGGCGAGGGGCTCGCGGGGGAGGTCGAGTTCGACGCTGAGGGCCGGATCGCGAATCTCGATATCCGGATCGTCGTGGACCGGGTCGGCGCACATCTCGCCTCCGAGACGCAGTCGGCGTGATCCGCTCGACCGCCGCACCCACGCGCGGCGGCGCTGGTCAGCTGGGCGGGAACTGGTGCTGGAACCAGCCGAGGATCTCGGGGACGGCCACCCGGGCCGTTCCGGCGTGGTCCAGATCGCCCAAGTCGCGCAGTGTCGCGTTGCCACCGAGAGCTCGCAGGCAGTGCTCGGCATTCGGATACGGCACGGCGCGGTCGCTGCGGGAAGCGTAGAGATGGACGGGTATGCGCGGTGTCCAGTCGCAGGTGCCGTCGCTCTCGGCGATCGCCGCCGCGGCGGCGCCGGTCGGCTCGGCGGCCGATCGGAGGAACCGGGGGGTCAGCAGTTGCCCTGGAGTGGGGGCCAGCGAGGTCACGATGGTGATCTCGCTGTGGAAGCCGTCGAACAGGTCGTCCACCTTGTCGGCGTAGGCCTGTTGGAAGGCCTCGGCCGGATCGTCGTAGAGGTGGTGGATCCGGTTCATCGCGGTGATCCAGTAGGAGAGGAACAACACCGCCGCGCCCGGTAGGACCCGCCCGTCGAGCGCGGCGGGCGCCTGGACGTGCTGGAGGTCGTAGGGTCCGCTGATCGGGGCCAGGGCGGCGACCCCGAAGCCGGGGATGGTCCCGGCGGCCAGTGCCTTGCCGAGCGCCATCGCCGCGTGGCCGCCCTGGGAGAACCCGGTCACGAGCACCTCCGGGTCGAGTTCTCGCCGCTGCTGGGCCGCGAGGGAGCCGGCCGCCCGCAACAGGTCGGCCGATGCGCTGACCTCCGAGGGGGCATGGGTGTAGGGATGCGTGCCCGGACCGGTCCCCAGGCCCAGATAGTCGGGTGCGGTCGCCGCGTAACCCGCGGCGGCGAAGGCGACCGTGCGCAGCCGATCGGGAAGATCGCGGGTATCGACCGATGGCGCGTCGCTCTTGAGCGTCATGGTCCCGTGCTCATAGCTGACCACCCGCAGTCGCCGGGAGTCGGTACGCGGCAGCGCCACCAGCCCGCTGGCGGTGGTCGGCTCGCCGTGCGGGGTGATCGTCCGGTACTCCAGACGAAAGGCGTCGACGCCGTTGCGGACCGGAGTGGAGATTCCGCCGTTCGTCAACAGCGCCGCGGTCTGCTCGGGCGTCAGACTCAGCAGGGGCGTGGCCGAAACGATCTCGCCGCGAGCGGGTGGCGGTTCGTGCTCGGTGTTCCCGCATCCGGCGGCTGCGAACACGACCACCACAGCGACCAGCAATCGCCTCATACGGTCCATCCGTGGTCCTCTCGACGATCATCGGCTCCGCTCCATCATCGCGCGTGCGCGGACCGGAGCGGTGCGCGCCGGGCCCCGACGGTCGCCTCGGGGCCGCGGAGGGCTCGGACTTCGCGGGCCGCGGAACCCCGCTTCTCCTGTCCTGTGCCTGGTTGTAGCTGATCTGTCGGCGAACAGTTGGATCAGGCATTAAGTGAACGACTGTTTTCAATATGAAGAGCTATCTACCAGTTCAAAGTAGCGATATGTTATGAATCATTACTGTCGACCGTGGTGGTTCGAGGCGATTGCTACCCGGACGGCACTGGGTTGTCGACGCCAACCGGCCGACGCTGTCCGGCGGCGTCGACATCCCCACGGCTGCCGATCGAGGCACAACCCGAGGAGTGGGCATGAGCACGCCGACGGCGAGCGCGACTACCGAGATCTACTTCCGCGCGGCGGCCGCGACACTGGTCGAGGCCGCGACGGTGCTGGCGGACTTCGGATGCTCGCCGGTCGATGTGTCGGGAATTCTGGAGCGCTTGCGCCGAGTGGAGCACGCGCTCGGCGTGGTCATCGGCAACTTGACCACCGCGCTGGAGTCCGGGCCCGCGAGCGCCGACCGCGCGCAGTTGTCCGAACTGGGTCGTGCGCTCGGAAGCGTCGTCGAGCGAACGCGGGCGGCCGCCGCGCTCGCGGACGCCTATCTGCTCACCGCGGTGCCGGACGAGGTGCTCGAAGTCGTGGTGACGATAGGTCGCTGCGCGCATCTCACCGCGGCGGCGCTGGGCGCCTGTGACCAGCCGCTGCTGGGGTCGTATCGCGCCGAGTTGCTGCGTCTCGCGGTGCACGCGGAGCGAACCTTCACCCGGTGGTCGCTGGCGCGGCCGAGGGCGGGCGCGGATCCGGTGGCGGAACTCGGCAAGGCGCTCGTGTCGGTCGTGCACGCCTTCCTCGCGGTCGGATACGCCGCCGCGAGCGTCATCAGGGCGTGAGCGCGAACCGTGCCCGTTATGTGTGCAGGGATTCTCCTGGGTTGAACCGGAATCACCAGGACAGATCGGCCTTTAGTTAGTGGTTGTTCATGTCGTGTGATAGAACTCACTGGCGTAAACGAAGGGGACTGTTCGACATGGAACCAACAGCCAAGCAACGCGCGGCGATGAACCTCATCTGCGACACGTTCAACCCCGGCGACGGGTTGACGCTGCCGTCGGCAAGCGCGCTCGGCGCCGTGGACACCGTCTTCCAGCTACTGGGGCGGAATCCGCGCGAGGCGGAGAAGAAGCAGCTGGCCACGTTGCTCAACCTATGGGATTCCCGGCTGACCGGGCTGCTCACCGGCAGCGGTCCGCGGCGCTTCTCCCGCCTGTCGCAGGAGCAGCGGGAACGGGCGTTGCTGCGGCTCGCCGATTCGCGCTTCGAATCGGTGCGGGTGATCTTCCAGGCGCTCAAGCAAGCGTCGCTGCTGTCCTACAACATCACTCCGGGCCCGGCGGGTGTCAATCCGCTGTGGAAGGAGATCGGTTACCCGGCTCCGGCCGGCCCGCTGACCACGGCGCCCGCGCCCGCGTTGACACCGCTGCGCTGCACCGAGCCGACCGAATTCGACTGTGATGTGGTGATCGTCGGTTCCGGCGCCGGAGGCGGTGTGGCAGCCGCGGTGCTGGCCGAAGCGGGCCTCGATGTGGTGGTGCTGGAACGCGGGAACTATTACGACGACCGCGATTTCGGCACCGGCGAACTCGGCGGGTTGCAGCACCTGTACGCGCCGGGGCCGCCGGGATCGAGCGAAGGCCAGATCACCCTCGTCGCGGGCACCTGCCTCGGCGGCGGAACGGTCGTCAACTGGAGCACGTCTTTGCCGACCCCGCAGGACGTCCGGGCGGAGTGGGCCGCGCTGGGCGCCGCCCAGTTCGCCGAAGCCGAATTCGACGACGCGCTCGACGTGGTGCAGCGGCGGCTCGGCGTCACCGATCGGCGGTCGGTGCTGTCGGCTCGCGACGGCGTTCTGGAACGCGGCGCCCGCGCGCTCGGCTGGGAGGTGGACACGTTGCCGCGCAACGTGACCGATGCCTGTGACGCCGGTGTGGAGTGCGGCCGGTGTGGCTACGGCTGCCGGCTCGGCGCCAAACAGTCGGTGACCAAGACCTGGCTCGCCGATGCGGCCGATCGGGGCGCACGGCTGGTCGTGGACGCCGATGTGCGGCGGATCGCGGTGCGCAACGGTCGAGCGCAGGGGGTTTCGGCGGTCACCTCCGACGGGGTGGCGATCGAGGTGCGCGCCCGTGCGGTGGTGGCGGCGGCCGGAGCGATCCAGACTCCGGCGTTGCTGCGGCGCTCCGGATTGCGCAACCAGAACATCGGCCGCCACCTGCGCCTGCACCCGGCGGCGGCGGTCTTCGGGGTGTTCGAGGAAGAGATCCGGCCGTGGGAAGGCGGCTTGCAGACCCGGATCTGCCGCGAGCACAGCGACTTGGACGGCAACGGTTACGGCGTGATCTACGAAACCGGTCCGATCCATCCCGGCCTCGCCACCGGGTTCATGAGCTGGCGCGGCGCCGAGAAGCATCGGACCACCATGCTCGATTTCGCGCATTCGAACGCGATCGGCATCATCACCCGCGACCGCGATTCGGGCACGGTGGCCGTCGACCGCGATGGTGAGCCGATCGTGAATTACCGGTTGTCGGACTACGACGCCGCCCATTTGCACACCGGGTTCGAGGGGGCGGCGAGCATTCTGGAAGCAGCGGGCGCGCGGCGCATCTTCTCCGGGCACCAAGCGGGCGTCTCCTACGAACCGGGCCGCCGGGGTTCACACGCCGATTTCGCCGTCGCGTGCCGGGCCGCGGGGTACGGGCCGGGGCATTGCTCCCTGGGCGCACTGCACATCATGGGCTCGGCGCGGATGGGCGGCTCACCGGAAACCTCGGCCACCAACCCGGACGGCGCCACCTGGGAGGTGGCGAACATCGTCGTCGCCGACGCCTCCAGCTTCCCCACCGCGTCGGGCGTGAACCCGATGGTCTCGATCGAGGCGATCGCCTACATGAACGCCAAAAGGCTTGCCGCCCAGTTGGGCTGAGGATCGGTCGGCGCGGTCAGAGCGCGCGGATGCCGTCGAGCACCGCGCGCAGGAGGCCGAGGTCGGACTCCGACCCGGCCGTTGGCTGCGCCGACCGGTAGATCAGCCTGCCGTCGTCGAGCAGGTCGCCGATGAGGACCTTCGTCATGGTCAGCGGCAGGTTCAGGCGCGCGGAGACCTCCGCCACCGACTGCGGGGTGCGACACAACTGCACGATCGCGGCGTATTCCGGTTCGGTACGCCGCAGTGCGGTGCCAGGCGCGCCGTCGACCACCAGGGTGACCAGATTCAGTTCCCGGCGCACGGCACGACCCCGGCCGCGGGTGATGGCGAAGAGCCGGACCATCGGACCGGCGTCTTCCTCATACCAGGGATCGTGCTGATAACTCATGGCCGTGTCGAAGCGGGGGGATGCGGACGCGTGTCGACCGACAGGTGTGTCCCGACTCGCTGCACCGTCTGGTTCATTTCGTAAGCCACCATACCCATATCGGCGGTCTCGGACGCCAGCAGCGCCAAGCAGGCGTTGGCGCCCGCCGTGGTGACGAACAGTACCGCGCGGTCGAGTTCCACCACGGTCTGGCAGACGCCACCGGCGTCGAAATGGTGGCCCACACTGCGGGAAAGACTGTGCAGTGCCGATGCCATCGCGGAGAATCGCTCGGCGTCGGCCTTGTCCAGCTGGGCCGAGTGGCCGATCAGCAGGCCGTCGGAGGACAGCAGTACCGCGGACTGCGCTCCGGCCAGCCCGGTGACCAGCTCGTCGAGTAGCCAACCGATACCGGTTCCCTGGGAAGTAGTCATGGTCGCCTTCTGCAGATGGGGAGTTGCGGACTAGTCGAAGTCGGGACGCTTCCGGCGTCCCTGGCGGGTGCCGTTCTCGATGGCACTCATCAGATTGCGTGCTTCATCGGCGGTCCGCTGTCGGATCGGGGCTGGCGTCGCCGTCTGCGGCTGTTGCTCCGGCTCCTGCGGAGATTGGCGGCGGCGGCGTGGCAGCGGCGGCCGGGCGTCGGCCGGACCGGGTTGCGCGGTGGCGCCGGCGTCGAAGCGGCCGTTGCCGGTGTCGAAGCTGCTGTTGCCGGCCTCGAAGCGCCCACCGTTGGTGTCGAAGCTACCGCCGTTGGCGTCGAAGCGGCCGTGGCCGGTTTCGACGCGTCCACTGCCGGTGTCGAAATTGCCGCCGTCGGTGTCGAAGCTGCCGTCGTCGCCGTGCGGTGCCGGGGCTGGTACCTGCTGATCGGAGGCCGAGGTGAACCATGCCGATCGGCCCGGCACCGCCGCAGGCCGAGGCGCGGCGCCCGGCGCCGGTGTGCGCACGGGCTCGACGGGCTCGGCGTCGTTCTGCTGGCGCGGTGACGTATCCGATTGCAGAAGTGCGCTCGGAATGAGCACCACCGCACGGACGCCGCCGTAGACCGATTCGCCCAAGCGCACCGAAATGCCATGTCGGTGCGCCAGTTTCGCGACGACGAACAGCCCGAGCCTGGTGTCGCTGGACAAGGTCACCACACTGAAATCCGGTGGATTGGACAACAGCTCGTTACGCGCGGCGAAATCGGCCTCCGACATGCCGAGACCCTGGTCGATGATCTCGACCGCCACACCGCGCCCGACCACGACGCCGGACACCTCGACCCGCGCCTGCGGCGGAGAGAAGGAGGTCGCGTTGTCCATCAGCTCGGCCATCAGGTGGATCAAGTCGGCGACGGCGTTGCTCGACACCTGGAGTTCCGGAAGCCGGCCGGTCTGGATCCTGGCGTAGTCGAGACTTTCGGCGACGGCGGCGCGGACCAGATCGACCAGCGGAACGGGCTTGCGCCAGCGTCTACCCGGCTTCTCGCCGCCGAGAATGATGAGGTTCTCGGCGTTGCGCCTCGCCCGCGTCGCCAGGTGGTCGAGCTGGAACAACAGCTCGAGCTGGTCGGCGTCCTCCTCTTTGCGTTCGGCTTGATCGAGCAGCGCCAGCTGGCGGTGCACCACGACCTGGCTGCGATGGGCGATGTTGAGGAACACCGCGTTGACGCCGGCTCGGGTCTTCGCTTCCGCGACCGCGGCGGACACGGCCGCGACGTGGGCACGGTTGAAGGCGTCGGCCACCTGGCCCAGTTCGTCGGTGCCGTAATCGAGCCGGGCCAACTCGGCTCCGGAGCCGACGCTCTCACCTCGGCCCAGCCTGCTCATGAGATCGGGCAGCTGCTGGTCCGCCAGTTCCAGGGTGTCGCGCCGCAACCGCCGCATTCGTCCGATGAAGCGATTGGCCATGATCAATGCCGCGAGGAAGGCGATGGTCGAGACCAGCAGCACGCCCGCGCCGCCGAGCATGGACTGCCGCGCGGTCTGGTCACCTCGCTCGCGAGCGATCTGGTGGGCGGCGCGGCTCTGATCGTCCCAGACCTTCAGCAGGGCGGAGGAGACCTGCCCGGAAGCCTCCTGCCACGCCGCGACGCTGAGGGGCAACGGGGTGGTCCTGGAGGTCGACCGGCCGCTCTGGGTCCGACCGGTGCCGGTGGACTCGTCGGAGTCGGAGCCCGCTTCCACCGGTCCGTGCACCAGCACCGCGTCTTGCATCGCGATCAGCTTCTGGTAGGCCGGTCCGGCGGTGATCTCCTGGAGCTGGGCGAGACGCTTGTCCTTCAACACCCGGCCGGCGTAGGCGACCTCGCTGCGGAATTCACCCACCAGCCGGGCGAACTCGGTCAGTTGCGCGGGCGTGTTCTCGCCGACGGTGAGCGCCACCGTGCCCAAGGTGTCGGCCATCGACAAGGCTTCGGCGGCGCGCAGAGCCTCGACGCCGTAGTTCAGCTCCATGGCGATGTCGGCTTCCGGCGCCACCCGGGCGGCGAGCGTCGAGGCGGCGACGATCGTGCCGATGACCCCGCTGAAGATTTCGACCACCTCGTTCGGCGCGGCCTGCCGGGTGTCGACCCCGGCGCGCACCGTCGGAACCATCGCGAACAGCTTGTTGTAGGCCTCGATATCGGATGCCGACCCGTCGGGATTCAGTTTGCGGGCGGCATCGCCTTTCGCCATCACCGCCGCGAGCCCCGCGTCCGAATGCTGGCGCGCGGTGGCCAGCGCTCGGGTGGCGTCGGTGTCACCGGCCAGGGACAACAACGACAGGCGGCGTTCCTCCTGGAACGCCTGGACCATTTGGATGGCGGGCGCCGTCGTGCTGCTGGCCAACTCCGCCCATTCTTTGGCCGCTCGGGCGGATTGCACCAGATAACCCGCGGCGCCGACGCCGATGACGAGTAGCGTGACGCTCGATATGAGCACGATCGCCAGCAGTCGTACTCGGACACCGACTCGACCACGGACATCGCGCCGGCTCGACCGAACCACTCCCATAGCGGATTCGCGAAGCTGAGACCACTTGCTCACGGCTGAAAATGCCTACCTCTGACACGGCCCCGCCCGAACCCAGGCGGCACCTCACCTGTACCCGTTCCGAAGAATAACGAAAGTGTAGCGGTTCGATCGCGAATCGCACGGATTCGCGACTTGTGTTAAGTGAACCGAAATTATTACGTGGCAGTATCGTGCGGGCCGGAGCGCCATCGCGACCGAGCGCGGTCGACAACCGCCGAGTTCGCGCGGGTCTGATGCTACTCGGCGGTATCACTGCGCGAACTGCTGTTACGGGAATCAGAGCGAACCTCTATCGCTAACTTACCGACAGTTCTGGTCATTAAAACAATGCCCTCGATACAGCGACTGCCGCCCGTGTGCCCTGTGGCCGGACGGCTCCTGTCATCCGAACCGACACCGAGAAGGGCTGCGAACGCCGCTCGGAACCGGGCGATGATATAGCGCCGATTCGCTTTCCGGTTTCCCGCTGCTGGCAATCACGCCGGTGCGAACGCTGCCGGGGAATTCACCATGTGGCCGCACCGATGATGGGTGATTCCCCTGGTAGTGGCTTCTACCGGAGCGTGGGAACGGGAAACCGTCAGCGCGGCGACCATTCGGCCCGCAGTTCGAGCGCGGCGACGACGCAGAGAAGCGTTTCCACGGGATCGAGACCCGGCTCGCCACGCCGTCGGCGTTGCGCGGCAGGCTGCTCCGCCCCGTGCGCGTCCGGCGCGTCGAGGACGGCATCGGGACCGCATCGAAGATGCAGACCGCCGGGAACGGTGCCGCTCGCCCGGCAGGCGTGGAAGAACGCGCCGATCGCGCCGACGACATCCTCGGAACGAAATGTGCTGCGTTCGCGCGTAATTCGAGGGTACGGCATCGGATCGCACACCCAGCAGATCGGCGTTTCACACGCCGCCGCGGCGGCGAACAAGGCCGCAAGCGCGTCACGGGTGCGGGCGAGGCCCAGTTGCGGTACGAGCGTGAGCCGGCCCGGCTGTCTCCGCGGATTCAACGTGCGACACAGATACTCGATATCCGCGGGGGTGGTGGTGGGGCCGAGGGTTACCGCGACGGGGTTGCCTGCACGGCCTGCGACACGCATCCGGCCGCGCGCGGAAGGTCCAGCGCGATCGCCGAGCCACAAGAGGTGCGCCGAACGATCCCACCAACGTCCGTCGGGTTCTCGGCCGTCCTGCTGCGCTCCGGGCGAGACGGACGGCTCGCGCGAGACGCGCGGCCGGGGCAGCCAAGTGTGCAGTTCGCCTGCGCCCGGCGGTGCGATCGCCGCGACGGGCAACAGTCCGCTCACCGCGCGCAGCAGGTCACGCCGCACCGGGGCGGGAGACCGGTCGGCGGCACGGCGCAGGAGGTGCACGCACAGCGTGAGCGGCAGCCGGTCGGCGGGCCATCCGTCGAGCGCCGCGGCGGCGCGTGGGTCGCCGTGCTGCTTGGCCGCTCGCTCGATGGTGATCGTCGTAGCGCCCAGCCCATGCGTCATGACCGCGGCGGAGGCATACATCAGCGCCCTGCGCGCGGCGAGCTTCGTGATCTCCCTGCCACCGGACAGGTCGTCCCGGCCATCGAGGTGCAGCACGAATCCTTCTCCTCGTGCTGCCCTCGCGAGATCTGCCGTCAGCGCGTCGCATTCGCTCGGGTGGGGGAGTTCGGTCCCGTGCCGTGGCCGTCGCGTGCGGATGGGGAGTGCCGTGGATTTCGCGCCCGGCTGTTCGCTGTCGAAGGATTCCCGCGCAGCGAACAGTCGGCTCGCCACCGCGAACGACCCCGGCCGCGCGGAGAGGGGTTCGTCGGCCCACGGCGGATCGGCACCGGCCGTGGCGTCGTAGTCGGGCGGGATGACGTCGGGGTTGAACGATTCCCGGATGTAGCACAGTGGCCGATCGCCGAGCGTCATGACGTACGCCCGTGCCGCGCAGAGGCGACCGTCCGGCCATCTCGTCACGCCCGTCCGCAGCAGATGCCGCCGCTGGGAAACGCCACGGGCGATGAGGCCGGTCCCGATCGGCACCCGCACGTCGTCCATGCCGGAAGCGGCCGCGCCCGCGCGCACCGCGACGACGTAGTTGACGGACACGGTGACCAGATCGGCGCTGACCAGGCAGGATCTGCGGACGAGGACCCGATCGGAATCGGCGACGCCGAGAGCGTCGGTGACGGTGTTCGGCAGCCGACCGGCCGAGATGTCGTCCTGGCGCAATACGCGCACGTGCAGATCGGTGCGCAGGATCGCCGCCAGCGCGGGCGTGGTGAATCCGTCACTCGCCAGCAGCATCCTGGTCAGCGGGTGGCCGAACCGCCCGATCTCGTCGTGCTTGCGGAAGCCCGAACCACCGGGCGGGCAATCACCCGGTGGTTCGGTGCCGGTGTGCGTGATCGTCACGACCGGCTCCGTGTGGTGCCTGTCATGAGAATTCCGTGCCGGCCGCTACGGGGTGGTGGCCGCCGTCGGTGGGAGAACGGGCCGAGCCACGGCGGCGATCTCCGCTTCGGTGCGCGGCCGATCGGTCAGGCCGAGCACCGGATCGGTCGTGATGCGCAGCTCGCCGGTGGTCGTATCCGCCAGCGGATCACGCCAGTGATCCCAGACGACCGACATGTCCAGATGGCCCATGTATTCGAGATTCGCCGACTCCGCGTGCAGGTGTTCGGCGGCGGAGATGATGGTCGCGGTCGCGGTGCGCTGTTGCGCGCCAGAGGATTCGTCCATGTCGGTCAAGCCCGCCATGATCTCGGTGAACTGCGCCTGCTTGGTGTCGCCGCTGTGCCCGGTCGTCAGAGTGCCCGCGTGCGCGAAGTACTCCTCCGAGCCCACGTACTGTTCGTACATCCGCGACACCAGCACCAGGAATCGGGTGTAGGCCCGGCGATAGGCGTGCTCGTAGAAGCCGAGCGCGTCGGACTCGCTCAGTTCGCCGCGCAGGATCGTCGCGATCGCCGCCGCGGCGACCAGGGCGGAGTACGTCGCGAGATGCACGCCGCTGGACAGCAGCGGGTCGAGGAAGCAGGCCGCGTCGCCGACGACGACCCAGCCCGGACCGCTGAACCGGTCGGAAGTGTAGGAGTAGTCCTGCTCCGCCTTGACCTCCGCGACCTGCCGCGCACCGACGAGCAGCTCGCTCATCGCGGCGCTGTCGGCGATGGTCTGCGCGTAGTACGCCTCGCGGCCCAGTTCGCGAAGTTTCCCGGCGGCCTTGCGCGCCGAGACGACATAGCCGACGCTGTGGCGGCCGTTCGACAGCGGAATGTTCCAGAACCAGCCGCCCTCGGGCGTGGACACCACATTGATCGCGCCCTCCGGGCTGTCCGGATGTAGGTGTGCGCCCTCCCAATACGACCACACCGCGACATTGCGGAAGGCCGGATGCTGCTGACGTTCGATGACCTGGTGTTTGGCCAGCACGCCCGCGCGGCCGGATGCGTCGACGAGGAAGTCGAACTCGGTGGTGTCGACCCGGTCGTCACCGGCGACGGTCCATTCCACGGCCGTCGGCCGGTCGCCATCGAACAGGACGTTGGTGACCGTGGCCCGCTCGATCACCTGCGCACCCTGCTCGGCGGCGTTGCGCAGCAGCAGGTCGTCGAACACGTCGCGCTGGACCTGCCAGGACCAGGCTTCGGCGTCCACGAGCTTGGACCAGTCCAGCAACCAGTTGTCGTCCTGCCACTGGAAGTGGCCGCCTCGTTTGATCTGGAACCCGTGCGCGGCCACCGCGTCGTAGGCGCCGGAGACGCGCAGGGTCGACAGCACCGATGCCAGCAGACTTTCGCCGATGTGGTAGCGCGGGAACTTATCTCGTTCCAGGAGGGTCACCCTGACCCCCGATTTCGCGAGCAGCGCAGCGGTGGTCGACCCGGCTGGGCCGCCACCGATGACCAGAACATGCGGATTGTCCATAGCGAACTCCCTGGAACTGCCGACAACGGAACGTGCGCCCGCCTCAGTGCGGAAGAACTCCGTGCGGGCCGCGGTCTTCGACGCGTACGAAGTAAGGTTGCCACTGATTAGCCATGCTAACGGTGCGCCATTCGATTGTAGCAATTGATAGCGAATCCTCAATAGTGACAAGCTATTTAGCAACCAACGAACTACTCGACCGCGGATTACTGAAGGATTGCCAAAATGCCCGCACGTGACCTTGCCGCCGGAGGGCCGTCACCGGGCGTCAACTGCGACACCGAAGGCGGACGACAGCACGGCGTTCATGAAAACCGCTGCGGGAGAGAATATTTCGCCAGCGCCTCAAGGGCGCGGCGGGGGAATGCGGAGGTCTGGAGGTAGGCGTGATGGCATTGCCGTTCGGTCATCACCCCTCTTTCCCAACCGATTCAGGATACGGCGGACGCTGGCGTCGTACGAGCCGTTCACCCAGAGTTATCCTCCCCGCGGCCCGTTCGCCGCTTCCGCCAACTCCCGGCGACGGCGTGCGTGAGCGAAGGGCGTTGTGGCGCGGCCTTATTTGCCCACCCTCCTGACCTGCGCATCGAAGAATTTCACGGTGTCGGCGGACCTGACACCACGGTGGACGATCTCGCGGCATGCGCGGTGGTGGACGAATGAATTCCTCGGTCCGAGAGGCGTTTTCGTCGGATGGCCGCCGAGTTCGGCGGTGTACGCGGAGGCGTCATCGGGAGGTCGCAAACAGCGACAGAGTGGCGCGTGATCCCAGTTCATCCGCGGGTGCGCGCCGTGAGCGGGTGGGTTCCGGTACGGCCGGTGCGTGGGGCGCCGAGACCGGCGGTGACCGCCGCGATACCGGAGAGCGGACGGGTAGGAGCCGGGTGCGTCCGGCCCGCCCGAGAGAGGCGGGCGGGTCAGACCGGTCCGCGCCCGGCGGCGACGCGGCCCGCGACCGGCCGCACATCGCGGTGGGAGATCAGCCACTCGCCGTCGTACTTCTGATATCTGTCCTGCACCAGGCCGATGGTGGTCCAGTCCGCGGGCCGGTTCGGGTCGGCGGATTCCCTGGTGGTGGACCAATGCCACACCGTGGCGTAGGCGGTGAGCAGCGGGCCCTCCTCGGTCCACTCGATAGTGGCCTGCCCTGCGACGTGGGCGACCATGGCGCGCTGGGATTTCGGCACGCGGCTCATGTACGCCGTGAACTCGTCGCGTCCGTGGAAGCGCTGCACCGGGCCCGGCATGATCCGGTACTCGATCAGCGCGTCGGGGGTGAAGCATTCGACGAAACGTTCGCTCTCCCCGGTGTCCGCGAGGCGGAAGAAGTGGTAGAACGTCCGGTAGATCGCCCGCTCGGCTTCGATGGTCGCGAGCAGATCCTCGGGTGAGCCGGTCACGTCGGTCCTTTCCACCGGCGACGAGATATCGCGCGGCACATCGTTCTGGCGCCCGCTGGGCGCGGTCGGTTCTGTCGGATCGGCAGCGGTGACGGATGTCGCGCCGAAGCGGAAAGGGTGCTTATTCGTCCTCCGGCACGCCATAGGCGCGCAGGAAGGTGTCCACCGCGGCCGTGGCGACCGCGCGCATCTCGGCGGGGGCGACCTTGCGGGTGCCCAATCGCGAACGGCCCTCCATCGGGCCGGTGATCAGCACCAGGAACTGTTCCGCGGCGGTGGCCGGATCGTCCGCGCGCAAGCGGCCCGACAGCGACAGGCGCGCGAGCCGATCGGCCAACGCCTCGGCCAACCGGTCGGACGTGCGGCTGACGACGATGTCGATCAGATCGGGGAATTGGGCGACCTGGCCGTAGGTCAGCCGGCGCAGCGACCGGGATCGTTCGGCGCAGCAGACCCGGATCAGCCGGTAGGCCAGGTCTTTCAGCGCGGCGCGCAAGTCGGGCCCTGGATCGCGCAATCGTTGCACCACCGCGAGGTTCTCGGCCAGCACCGCGTCGCTCGCGGCCGCCAGCGCGTGCCGAAACAACGTTTCCTTGTCGTTGAGGTGGTTGTAGATGGTCGGCTTGGCGACGCACGCCTCCTCGGCGATCTCCTGCACGCACGCCTGCGCGTAGCCGCGGCGTGCGAAGACGGCGAATGCCGCGTCGAGGATGGCCTGTCGTTTGTCGATCCGCCCGCGCGAAGCCGGCCGGCCCGCATTCGATGTCACCGCTGGCACGCTCGCAGTGTAACGCACAGACGGTGCCAACTTTACTGACTGGTTCAGATTTATGAACCTGTCTTAGTCGTACCGGTCCGGATACTGATTTGAACTGGTCAGTACAATAGGCGGCGGACCGATGAATTCGGGGCGGCGACGGCGTCGTTGGTGATGGAGTATCCCGACCTGATGAAGGAGAGTCATGACCGACGCCGCGGCCGATCCCGAGTTCGTCGATGTGCCCGAGGTGACCACGGCGGTGGTCCGCGATCGTGTCGCGCCCGCGCGATTGCGTGACTTCTTCGATCGGTCGTTCCGGATCCTGCCGGAGATCGTCGCCGGTCAGGGCGCGAAGATCGAAGGGCCGGCGTTCTGCGTGTATCGGGAAGAGTCCGAAGCCGCGCTGGATCTGGAAGTGGGGTTCGCGGTCGATCGGGGCCTGCGCGCGGAGCGTGACGTCCGCGCCGGTCGTCTGCCCGCGGGCCGGGTGGCCAGGGTCGTGCACGCCGGTGGATTCGACGGCTTGGCCGCCGCCTGGGAGAACTTACGATCCTGGATCGATCAGCAGGGCCTCGCCGTGGGGCCGCTGCGGTGGGAGGTCTACCTGACCAGGCCCGCTCCGGACCTGGACCCCGCGGAACTGCGCACCGAGCTGAACTGGCCGGTGGAGGCGCCCTACGTATCGGGGTCTTCGTCTTGACCGCTTCCGGGGCCTGGGCCCGCCAGCTTCCCGGAATTCTGGGATCGGCCTTCCGCGGTGTCCTTCTCTGTCGCGCCGGGAGTTTCGTGCGAGTCGTCGTCGGCGGTGTCGTGAGGCTGGTTCATGTGTGCGTCTCCTCGCGTCAGGTAGGCGCTCACCGCATCGACGGTGTCTCGGTCGATGCGGTAGTCCTGCGGGGCGGCTCGAACGTCGGCTGAGGGGCGGGCGTCGGTATGCGCCCGCCGCGAGCAGGGGTTGTCGGTGCCGTATTCGGTTCAGCGCGTAGTTGTTTCCGGCGGGAGCCCGGACGGTCGCTGGGTTCGCGGCGCGCCCGCATGGGATGCCTGGCCGGCGTGGCGTGCGGTCCGGCTCATCCCGAGCAACATCGACCCCAGGCCGAGCAGCACGGCGAGTGCGCCTGTGACGACGTTGTTCCAGATCGTCGACCTGGTGTCGACGTTCCCGCTGACGATCCACGGGGCGAGGATCGTCCACAGGCCGATCAGCGGTGCGGCCCAGACGATGCCGTGCGTCCGTCCGTAGACCGAGGCGAACCCGAGCGCCAGCATCGCCAGAGCGATACCGCAGACGAGATTGTTGACGGTCAAGGTCGAAAACCCGTTGAACCCGACGACCCACGGGGAGATCGCGAGATACAACCCGGTCAGAAACAGCAGTCCGGTGACCGCCTGGGCGTCCGGCGCTTCGGAGGCGCGCTCGTACTTCTCCCGCAACTCCACGATGTCGGGATGCCGGCTCATCATGGTTTCACTACTCATGTTCTCCACCACTCCTCGGACATAGTGGCGAATCGAAGCTCTCTCGAGCTCGGGCGGCCGGCTATCGGTCCGCAGCGCGGCCGTCGCATCGCCGCTCACTCATATATCATGCCGTGATAATATCACTCCATGATTGAAGGGGCGACGTCCTCGACTGCCCACCTCAGCGACCAGGAGTACTCCAAGCTGCTGGCGTTCCGGACCGGGCTGCGCCAACTGCTGCGGTGGAGTGAGCGCCGGGCGGCGGAAGTGGGCCTCACCGACTTGCAGCACCAACTGCTGCTGGCGATCCGGGGACATGCCGACCCGGACGGGCCCAGCATCGGGGAGATCGCCGGATACCTGTCCGCGCGCCATCACAGCGTGGTGCAACTGATCGACCGCACCGAGCAGCTGGGCCTGGTCATCCGGAGGCGAGGAGGGGGCAAGGATCGCCGCGTGGTCCGGCTGGCGCTGACCGAGGCGGGCAGGCAAACCCTCGCCCTGCTCGGTGCCGCGCATCTGGAAGAACTGCGGCGCCTGACTCCGCTGATCGGCGCGCTGGGTGACCCCGCGCTGGTGCCGCAGGCCGGGTAGGACGTCCTGGAGTCGGTGGCCGCGCCGGCCCGCTGGAACAAGTCACCGGTTGGCCGGACACGTCGCCCCCCTGCCTGCGTCGCGCCGTGGCTCGCCGGGGCGTCCGGCTGGGCGGAGCGCTGTGGTCTCCTGCCCAGCCTCGAGGTGATCCGTGAGCTCCCCGCATGGGGCACTACGCCGACGACCCCGCCGTGACACGCGCCGAGGGGCATCGGACGAGCTACCGGCGTCGCCGAGAACCTGCCGGACCGCGGCCCGTCGCGGACATGACGCACGTCGGGCCGAGGCGGGGGCTGCTACAGACCCAGTAGGGTCTCCGCGACCTTCCCCATGGCGTCGCGATACTCCGCGAGGCCGGATTCGTCGGCGGTCCGGCGCGCGAGGATGCCCGCGGTGAGGGTGTAGCCGATCGTTTCCGCGATCACCCGGGGCGTCGTCACCGGGGTGACGCGGCCGGCGTCGAGTTGACGCTGGAGGTAGCGGGTGAAGCGGCGGATCGGCCGTTCGGTGATCTCCTCGGCCAGGGCCGCCACCTTCGGGTCGACTGCCCCGCGCTCGTCGATCAGGCGCAGCAGAGGTCCAGCCGCGGCGACCGCGGCGGCGAACGACTCGATGGTGGCGCGCAGCATCGTTCGCGGATCGCCGTCCTCTATGCCCGGCTCCTGCGCGGCGAGGAAGTCGTCGCGCACCCGCTCGGCCAGGGCGAGGAAGATCTCCTCCTTGGAGGCGAAGTAGACGTACATCGTCGCGCGGGAGACGCCCGCCTCGGCGGTGATGGCGGCGACCGTGGTGTTGTCGTAGCCGCGCTCGGCGAACACGCGGGCGGCGGCGTCGAGCAGCGCGCGGTGCCGGGAGGTGTGCGAACGCTCGCGCGCGGCGCGCACCGACCAGGTGGACTGGGTCACGCCGGATATGGTCGCCTATATTGACGTTGACGTCAATGTCAACGAGACTGTGCGGCATGCAGGTCGTCGTGGCGAACAGGGGAGAAGTGGCGGTGCGGGTATTGCGCACCGCCCGGGAACTGGGTTGGCGGACCCTCGCGGTGCACACCGCGGAGGAACGGGACGCGCTGCACGTCCGCCTGGCCGACGACGCGGTGACGCTGCCGGGCGTCGGAGCCGCCGCCTACCTCGACGTCGCGGCCGTCGTCGCGGCGGCGCGAAAGGCGGGCCCCGGCGCGCTGGTGCATCCCGGCTACGGATTCCTCAGCGAGAGCGCGGAATTCGCGCGGGCGTGCGCAGCGGCCGAACTCGTGTTCGTCGGTCCGTCGCCGGCGGCGCTGGAGATCTTCGGCGACAAGACCGCGGCGCGTGCGGCGGCCGAGCGCGCGGGTGTCCCGGTGATCCCGGCGACCCGCCGCGGCGCGGACATCGCCGAAGCGGAGGCCCTGCTCGCCGCGCATCCCGACGGTGTGATGGTGAAGGCCGCCGCGGGCGGTGGCGGGCGGGGCATGCGGGCGGTGCGCGAGGCGAGCCGTCTGCCGGAGGTGTTCGAACGCTGCCGCGCCGAGGCGCTGGCCGGATTCGGCGACGACGCGGTTTACGCGGAGGCGCTGATCACCGGAGCACGCCACATCGAGGTCCAGATCGTCACCGACGGCGCGGTGGCGGCGGCCGTCGGCGATCGCGATTGCAGCGTGCAGCGCAGGCGGCAGAAGCTGCTCGAGGTCGCGCCTGCACCGGACTTGCCCGCGGGGTTGCGCGAGCGGTTGCATCGCTGGGCGACCCGGCTGGCCGAATCCGTCGGCTGCCGGGGCGTGCTCACCGTCGAGTTCCTGGCCCGCGGCGACGAGGCCTGGTTCCTCGAGGTCAACCCGCGGCTGCAGGTCGAGCACACCGTCACCGAAGCCGTCCTCGGCATCGATCTGGTCGCGGTGCAATGCGACCTCGCCCACGGCGCAACGCTGGCCGATCTCGCCCTGCCCGATCCCGGTGCCGCGCGCGGCTACGCGGTGCAGGCGCGGCTGAACGCCGAAACCGTCACCGCGGGCGGCGACGTGCTGCCCGGCACCGGCACGCTGACCCGGTTCGCGCCGCCGACCGGCGCCGGCGTGCGGGTCGACACCGCCGCGTTCACCGGGATGCGGCAGGACGCGCGCTTCGACTCCCTGCTGGCGAAGATCATCGCCTCCGGCCCGTCCTATCCGGCTGCGCTGCGCCGGTGCGCCGACGCCCTGGCCGAGACGGTCGTGACCGGGGTGGACACCAATGTCGCCGTGCTGCGCGCGGTGCTGGCGGACCTCTCGGAAGGCCGCGTGGTGCCGACCACGTGGTTCGAGCAGAATGTCGACCAATTGGTCGAGCGCGCAGGCGATTTCGCCGTCACCCTGTCCGCCGTGTCCGGCTGGGAACAGACCGCCCCGGCCGAAGTGACGCTGGCCGACGACGAAGAAGTGGTGCGCTCGCCCATGGGCGGCACGGTGGTCGCTCTCACCGAACCCGGCGCGGTGGTCGCGGCGGGCGGCGAGGTCGCGGTGCTGGAAGCGATGAAGATGCAGCACGTGGTGCGCGCCGAGCGGGACTTGCGGGTGCGCCGTCACGTCGCGGCGGTCGGCGCGGTCGTCGATCCGCACGCGCCGCTGCTGACCTTCGTCCCCGCCGAGCACGACGGCGCGGTACCGGATCACACCGCGGTAGACCTGGACTCGGTGCGCGCCGACCTCGCCGAAGTCCACGCTCGCCACGGCGTCGTGCTCGACGGAGCCCGGCCGGAGGCGGTCGCCAAACGTCATCGCCTCGGTCGCCGCACCGCAAGGGAGAACATCACCGACCTGGTCGACGCGGACAGCTTCGTGGAGTACGGCGCGCTCGCGGTCGCGGCCCAGCGTCTGCGCCGCAGTCCGGAGGATCTGATCGCGAACACGCCCGCGGACGGGCTGATCGCGGGCGTCGCCACCATCGACGCCGAGCGGTTCGGTCCGGACCGGTCCCGCGCGGTGGTGCTGTCCTACGACTACACGGTGCTCGCGGGCACCCAAGGGATGCGCAACCACGTCAAGACCGACCGCATGCTGGAACTGGCGCGCGAGCAAGGACTTCCGGTGGTCTTCTTCACCGAGGGCGGCGGCGGCCGACCCGGTGACACCGACTATCCCGGCATCTCCGGCCTCGACGTGACCACCTTCCGCGCGATGGGCGCGCTGTCGGGCCGGGTGCCGCTGATCGGCATCGTGTCCGGGCGCTGCTTCGCGGGCAACGCGGCGCTGCTCGGGATGTGCGATGTCGTGATCGCCACGCCCGACGCGAATATCGGCATGGGCGGTCCCGCCATGATCGAGGGCGGCGGCCTGGGCGTCTACGCCCCCGAGGACATCGGTCCGATCGACGTGCAGCGCCGCAACGGCGTCGTGCACATCGTCGCCGCGGACGAGGCGGAGGCGGTCGCCACCGCGCGGCGCTATCTCGCCTACTTCCGGGGCGACATCGCGGAGTGGACCGCGCCGGACCCGCGCCTGGCCCGGCATGTGGTCCCCGAGAACCGACTGCGCGCGTTCGACATTCGCGCCGCCATCGAAGCCGTCGCCGATGTCGGCTCGGTGCTGGAGTTGCGCCGCGACTGGGCGGGCGGGATCGTCACCGCGCTGATCCGCGTGGAGGGGAGGCCGTTCGGCCTGATCGCCAACGACTGCCACCACCACGGCGGCGCGATCGATGCTCCGGCCGCGGACAAGCTCAGCATGTTCCTGCGACTGTGCGACGCGCACGGCTTGCCGATCGTGTCCTTCTGCGACACACCGGGTTTCATGGTGGGGCCGGAGGTGGAGAAGGACGCCACGGTGACGAAGTTCAGCCGCCTGTTCATCGACTCCGCCGCGCTCTCGGTGCCGCTGGGCACCGTCATCGTGCGCAAGGGCTACGGTCTGGGCGCTCAGGCCATGGCGGCGGGCTCGTTCCGCGCGCCCCGGTTCGTCGTCGCCTGGCCGACCGGGGAGATCGGCGGCATGGGCTTGGAGGGCGCGGTCCGCCTCGGGTTCGCCAAAGAACTGGCCGCCATCGAGAATCCGGACGAGCGGCAACAAGCGTTCGACAACCTGGTCCAGCTCGCCTACGCCAACGGCAAGGCGCTGACCGCCGCCACCGTCCTGGAAGTCGACGACGTCATCGACCCGGCCGACACCCGCCGCTGGATCCGCACCCTGCGCTGACCCCGCCGTTCGGCACGGACCGGGGATCCGGCGCGACCCGCTACGCCCGCCGGGTTAAGATCGTCATCCGCACGCGCGCCCCATCAGGCGCCGTGCCAGGACGGTCCGTCCTCACCACGGGATCGCGGACCGGCGAGCCGGGCAACGCCCGCGACGCACCCACGGCAGAGAGACCTGCCGCGACCAGCCGGTGTGTCGCTCCTGGCGCGGCCGCTTCCTCGATCACCGGCGTCAGCCTGCGCGAAATACGTACTGCCGCAGCGGTATCCGCGCGCCTCGACGCACCAGAACGGAGTTTCCCGTGAGCTCATCCCTCGCGCGGCCGACCGCGCCGCGCCCGCAGCATCCCGAACCGGCGTTCCCGCCCGCGACCACGGAGCGCATGACCGGCGCGCAGGCCGTGGTCCGCGCGCTCGAGGAACTCGGCGTCGAAGTGGTGTTCGGCATCCCGGGCGGAGCGATTCTCCCGGTCTACGACCCGCTGCTGGATTCGCGCCGGATCCGGCACGTCCTGGTCCGCCACGAGCAAGGCGCCGGGCACGCCGCCACCGGCTACGCCCAGGCCACCGGCAGAGTCGGCGTGTGCATGGCGACCTCGGGACCGGGCGCGACCAACCTGGTCACCCCGCTCGCCGACGCCCAGGCCGACTCGGTGCCGGTGGTCGCCATCACCGGTCAGGTGGGCACGCCGGTGATGGGCACCGACGCCTTCCAGGAGGCCGACATCACCGGCATCACGATGCCGATCACGAAGCACAACGCGCTCGTCACCCGCGGCGCCGACATTCCGAGAGTCCTGGCGGAGGCGTTCCATCTGGCCGCGACGGGACGACCCGGCGCGGTGCTGGTCGACATCCCGAAAGACGTGCTGCGCGCGCAGACGATCTTCCAGTGGCCGCCCCGGTTGCGCCTGCCCGGCTACCGGCCGGTGACGACGCCGAATCCACGGCAGATCACCGCCGCGGCGCGCCTGATCACCGCGGCGCGGACACCGGTGCTCTACGTCGGCGGCGGAGTGATCAAATCCGGGGCGGCCGGGGCGCTGCGCGCGTTCGCCGAACTCACCGGGATGCCGGTGGTGACAACGCTGATGGCGCGCGGCGCGTTTCCCGACAGTCACCCGCAGCATCTGGGCATGCCGGGCATGCACGGCACCGTGACGGCGGTGGCCGCGCTGCAGAAGGCGGACCTGCTGATCGCGCTCGGCGCGCGCTTCGACGATCGCGTCACCGGCGATCCGCGCACGTTCGCGCCCGGCGCCGCGGTGATCCACGCCGACATCGATCCGGCCGAGATCGGCAAGAACCGGCGCGCGGATGTGCCCATCGTCGGCGACTGCCGCGAGGTGCTGGAACAGTTGCTCGCCGCGGTCGCCGCGCAGCCGCTGCCGGATCTGTCGTCGTGGTGGGCGCGGCTGGAACGTCTGCGCACCGACTACCCGCTCGGCTACCAGTGGCCCGCGGACGGCTCGCTGGCACCGCAATTCGTGATCCGGGAGATCGGTCGTGCGGCGGGGCCCGACGCGATCTTCTGCGCGGGCGTCGGCCAGCATCAGATGTGGGCGGCGCAGTTCATCGACTACGAAAAGCCCCGCAGCTGGCTCAATTCCGGCGGTCAAGGCACGATGGGGTACGCCGTGCCCGCGGCGATCGGCGCGAAGCTCGGCGCGCCGCACGCGGAGGTGTGGGCGATAGATGGCGACGGTTGTTTCCAGATGACCAACCGGGAGTTGGCGACCGCCGCGGTGGAAGGCATCCCGATCAAGGTCGCGGTGATCGACAACGGGCACCTGGGCATGATCCGGCAGTGGCAGAACCTTTTCTACGACCAGCGGTACTCGCAGAGCGATCTGCGCACGCACTCCCGGCGCGTCCCGGATTTCGCGGCGCTGGCCGAGGCGCTGGGCTGTGTGGGCCTGCGCTGCGAGCGGAAGGAGGATGTCGCGGGGGTGATCGCGGCCGCTCGCGCGGTGCGGGACCGTCCGGTGGTCGTGGACTTCGTCGTGGGCGCCGACGCGCAGGTGTGGCCGATGATCGCGGCCGGGGCGGGCAACGACCTGATCATGGCGGCCAGGGACCTGCGGCCGTTGTTCGACGACGCGGACGAGCCGCCCGCCTCGGGCAGCCTTGCGCAGGACGGCCGATGAGGACGCTCGACCTGCTCGTCGACGATGCCTCCGGCGCCTTGGTTCGACTGGCCCTGGTGGCGCGCCGATTCGGCGGCGCCGTACGCGAATTGACCGTGACCGCGGACCCGGCGACCGGCACGGCGCGGATGCGCGTGGTGCTCGGCGGCGACGACGCGACGACCACGCGGATCGCCGACCGCGTCGCCGGATTCGTCGGCGTGCGGGTGATCGAGCGTTGAGCGCTCGCCCCTGCGCGAGCGCGCCTGCCGCCCTGATCTGTCAGCGCGCGTCGTCGAGCGCGTCGACCAGGCTTCGGGCGCGCAGGTCGAGCGCGCCTTCGACGATGTGGTTGGTGACGTAGGCGAAGGCGAGACGGCGTTCGGGATCGGCGAACGCGAGACTGCCGCCGCGGCCGGGATGGCCGAACGAGGAACGCCCGCCGAGCGGCATTTGCGCGGTGGGCAGCATGTACCCCGAGGCATACCGGCCGGGCAGCATCAGCACGTGGTCGGTGCCCGCGACCTGCTCCCGGGTGGCCGCGGCGAGGGTGTCGGCGGTGAGCAGGCGCGTGCCGTCGACCTCACCGACGAGCGCCGCGTACAGCCGGGCCAGGCCGCGGGCGGTGCCGATGCCGTTGCTCGCGGGCAGCTCCGCGGCTTGGACGGCAGGCGAATCGAAGTCGATGTCCGCCGGGTCGGTGATCTGGAAGGCCCGATTGACCAGCGCCGAGGGATCACGCATCGCCGTGAGCAGTGGACGCAGCGGCTCGGGAACGGCTTCCTCGGGCACCGCGGTCAAGTCGGGTGCGGGCGCGAACACCAAGCGGCTGACTCTTGCCCGCTCGGAGGCAGGCAGGCCGATGAAGAAATCGATGCCGAGCGGACCCGCGATCTCCTCGGCGAGAAACCGGCCGGGCGTGCGACCGGAGACACGCCGGATCACTTCGCCGACCAGCCAGCCGTAGGTCCGGCCGTGATACCCGAACGCGGTGCCCGGGCGCCAATTCGGCGCCTGCGCGGCCAACGCGTCGACCATCGGCTGCCAAGCCAATGCCTCGCTCAGCGCGACCGGTTCGTCCAGCGCCGCCACGCCCGCCCGGTGGGTCAGCAGCCAGCGCACCGGGATGTCGGCCTTGCCCGCCGCCGCGAACTCCGGCCAGTACTGCGCCACCGGAGCGTCGAGGTCGAGTTCTCCCCGTTGCGCCAGCAGGTGCGCGATGGTGGCGACGACGCCTTTCGTCGCCGAGTAGACCAGCTGCAGCGTGTCGCGCTGCCACCCTCGCCCGGTGCCGGGATCGGCCGTCCCGCCCCACAGATCGACCACCGGCCGGCCGTCCCGGTACACGCAGACCGCGGCGCCGATGTCACCGTGCTCGGTGAAATTCGCCGCGAACGCCTCGCGCACGGCCTGGTAGCCCGCGTCGGCCGTTCCCTCGATGATCATGCCGGCCAGCTTGTCACGCCGCGTCCGGGCGGGCATCCGGTCCGGTGACCACCATCGAGAAGTCTTCCGCCGCGAGATCGCGCATTCCGCGGTTGGGCATTCGGTGCGGCCGGACGGGTCGGAACAGATGCGCTGGCGACCGTGGATTCCCGATCACGGAACCGCTGAGCGCCTGGTAGTCCTGGTCGACAGCGATGCCACGATCACAGCGGCCCGCCGTCGGCTGATCCGGTGGTCGCTCCGAGGTCGCTGGCGGGCTGGAAACATATATCCGGAAACCGGGAACAAACTGGTTCTCCGGATACATATATCCTCCGTACGGATGGCCGACGACGAGTGGAGTGTCAGTGACGGAGCTGGATTCTGCACTGCTGGTGCGGGCGTTGCAGGCCGATGATTCGCACACCCCCGAGTCGGTCCGCGCGGTGACGGCCCGGTTGATCCGGGACGGCGCGCTCACCGCGGGCGCGCGCTTGCCGACCATTCGCGAGGTCGCCCGGCGCTGCGGGCTGAGTACGCGCACGGTCGTCGCCGCGTGGAGCGCGCTGCGCGAGGAAGGCCTGATCGCGACCAATCGACGCGGTGGCACGGTGGTTGCCGCGCTCGCGGAGGTCCCGGTGGGCCGTGCGCTCGCGGCCCGCGACCTGCTCACCGGAAGTCCGGACTACGCGCTGCAACCCGATCTGGCGCCCGCCATGCTGGCCGGGTTGCACACCGATCAGCTCAACCGGCCCGGTCGTGACTACATCACCGATCGGCTCCGCGCCGCCGTCCTCGACAGCTGGCCGTTCGCGGCCGAGGCCTTCGCCGCGGCGGGCGGCGGTTCGGAGGGGTTGTTCCTCGCGGTGGACGCCGCCGCACCCGCGGGTTCTCTTGTCGCCGTGGAGGAGCCGGTGATGCCGGGCTTCCTCGACACTCTGGCGGAGGTCGGGTACGAGGTGCTCGGTATCGAATCCGACGAACAGGGCGTGCTGCCCCGGGCGCTGGCGGCGGTGCTGCGACGGCAGCCGTCGGTGGTGGTGCTCCAGCCGGAGGGCGGGTACGCGACGGGTGGCGCGCTGTCGGAGGACCGGGCCACCGAACTGGCCGCGGTGCTCGCCGCGGCGGAGCGGGTGCCGTGGATCGTCGAGGACGATGCGGTGGGGCCGCTGGCCGTGGCCCAGGCGCCCTCGCTCGGCCGCTGGTTCCCGCGCCACAGCGTGCGGGTGCGCAGCTATTGCAAGGCCTACGGCATGGACATCCGGACCTGCGTCATCGGCGGCAGCGCCGAATTGGTCGACCGGGCCATCCGGGCACGGGTCCACGGTATCGCCGCCAACAGCCGGATCCTGCAGAACGCACTGGCGCACCTCATCCTCGACCCCGCGACCGCCGCGCTGATCGACACCGCCCGCGCTCGCTACACCGCCCGCAGGGACGGGCTGCTCGCGGCATTGCGCCAGCGCGGCGTGACCGCCTGTTCCGGGGTGAACAGCCTGGTCGTGTGGGTGGAGGTCGCCGACGAACAGGCGGCGCTGCTCGGGCTGGCCCGGCACGGGATCGTCGTCGGCTCGGGTGCGAAATCGTATGTGACGCCGCCGCGTCCGGGCGTGGTGCGCGTCGCGGTGCCGCAACTACCCGATGCGGAGGCCGGGCTGGCCGAACTCGCGCGCCTGCTCGCCGAGGCCGCCGGTGCCACGCATCGGGAATTCCTCGACTAGCGGACGGGCCGCGGATGCAGCCGCGGTGCTATCTCGGCGCCTACCCGGTGCAGGCATTCCGCGTATCGGGGATGACCGACCGCGAGTGGGATCTGGAACAGCACCTCGGTGGCGGCGGCCAGGCCCTGGTCCTCGCGCAGCTGTTCGACGATCTGCTCGGCGCTTCCGGCCCGGATGCGGTTGTCCGCCAGGAACCGTCGCCGGTCGGCGGTGCCCCGCAGCTGCGGGTAGTAGGCCGGACTCAGCCGGATGTCGGTGTCGAGCAGGTCGAGCGCATCGCGTTCGCTGTCACCGGGCAGCACGGTGACGCTCGACCCGATGCGCGGTGTGCCGCGGCAGGAAGACAGGTAGGCGTCGACGAGTTCGGCGACGTCGCCGCCCGCGCGCGCCTGCGAATTGCCGTGCGGAAGCAGCCCGTCGCCGGCCGCGCCCGCCCGCCGAGCGGTGTCGCTGTTGCCGGTGGACTGCCAGATCCGGGAACGCAAGGTGCCCGGTGGCGGATACAGGGCGATGTCGTCGGTGACGCGCCCGGCGGCCAGGAGACGCTGTAGCGCGGCCAGCCGCTCGGCGTACAGCGCCTCCCGGTCGGTGTCGGGAACACCGAATCCGCTGTAACTGGTGGCGGAGTGGCCGAATCCGAGGCCCTTGCCGACACCGAGCTCGAGCCGTCCGCCGCTGAGCGCGTCGGTGACGACCGCGTCCTCGGCCAGCCGCACCGGATGTTCGAACGGCAGCGCGACCACGCCGGTGCCGAGCCGGATCGTGCTGGTGTGCTGGGCGACCGCGGCGACGAACGGGAACACGGAGGGCAGCGCGGCGTGATGGGCCTCGAAATGCCGGGTCGCGAACCAGACGGCGCCGAAACCGAGCCGTTCGGCGCGCACACCGATGTCGATGGTGTGCCGGTAGACCTCGGCGACGGGCGGGCCGCTGCGCAACTGCACGAACAGCGACGGTGCCGTGAGCACCGCTGGTGACGACGAAGTGATCACAGCCGGTAGTGCCCTCTCAGGGTGGTGGTGTCGTATTCGGTGCGGAAGAGGCCGCGCCCGCGCAGCAGCGGCACGACATGGTCGACGAAATCGGCCAGGCCCCCGGGCAATTCGTCGATCATCACATTGAATCCGTCGACGGCGCCCGCCTCGAACCAGTCGGCGATGAATCCGGCCACCTGTTCCGGGCCGCCGACCACCTTGGCGTGCACACTGCCCGAGGCCAGCAGTCGCGCCGCGCCGCGCGTGTCCGCGCCACTGGAGCGCACGTACTCGAGCAGCACCGCACGCTGTCCGCGCGACCCCGCGTCGGTGTTCTCGTCGGGGATCCGCTCCCATGGCAACGGTGCGTCCAGGTCGAGATCGGCGGGGTCGACGCCGAGCCGATCGGCGAGATTGACCAGTTGGACCTCGTCGGGAATGAGGTCGATGAGCTCGCGCTCACGTCGCCGGGCCGCGGATTCGGAATCGGCGAGCACGACGATCAACCCCGGCAACAGCTTCACACTGTCGGGGGCGCGCCCGGCGTCGACGGCCCTGCGCCGTAGTTCGCTGCGACGCTGTGCCGCCGACCCGGGATCGACGTGCGCGGAGTAGACGGCGTCGGCTGTCCTTGCACCCAGTTCCACGCCGTGGGTGGAGGCGCCCGCCTGGATCAGCACCGGCCTGCCGTGGGTCAGCGGCGGCGCCTTCAACGGCCCGGCCACCTGGAAGAACTTGCCGTCGTGGTCGATCGGCCGCACCGCCGCCGGGTCCAGATAGCGGCCGGTGGCCTTGTCGCCGACGAGCGCGCCCGCGGGCACCGAATCCCACAGCGCGGTCACCACGTCGAGGAACTCGGCGGCGCGGGCGTACCGTTCGGACTTCGGCAGGGCCCGGCCGAGGGAGTAGTTGCGGGCCGCGGCGTCGCCGCCGGTGACGACGTAGTTCCAGCCCACCCGGCCACCGGACACCGCCGACAGCGCGGCGAACGAGCGCGCCAGATTGTAGGGGTCGTTGTAGGACGTCGTGGCGGTGATGATCAGTCCGATGTGGCTGGTGTGCGCGGCCAGCACGGACTGGGCGATGAACGGATCGAGCAGCCGGCTCGGCGCATTCCAGTCCTTGGCCTGGAGGTCCGGTGAGTCGGCCAGGAAAACCGCATCGAGCCGTCCGCGTTCGGCGATGCGTGCCACGTCGAGGTAGTGCTCGATCCCGACGAAATGCGCCGCGGGTTGTTCGGCGCGCCGCCACGGGCTGCCGAGGGTGCCGCCGGGTATCAGGTTGGCGTTGAGGATGATATGTCGGGGTTGGTCGGCCATGGGGGTCTCCGGGGTCAGAGTGACGGGACGGGGGCGTCGCCGCGGACGAGGGGGCGTGCCGGGTCGGCGGCCCACTGCGAGAGCGAGCCGGGATACAGGGCGATCTCGATGCCGAGCGTGGCGAGGACGAAGACCTGCAGGGCTGCGGCCATCGCGCTGCCGCAGTGGGTGGCCGCGGGCGTCGCGGGGCCGAGGCCGAGGCCGTGATAGCGCGCACGCAGGGTGCGTTCGTCGCGCAGCAGTCCGTGTTCGTCGAAGTCGTCGAAGACCGGCGCGCTCACGGCATCGGGGATGTGGCCGGCGAATGGGCCCTCGCCGCGATAGTGGCTGTGCGGGCGGGCATCCAGGAGTATGCCGCGTGCGGGCAGGGTCGCCACGGCGGCGGTGCCGATCACGGGAAGTCCGCCCGGACGCGCGGATGCGGTTCCCGCCGCGACGGTTTCGGCGCCGGAGACGACGGGGCCGCCTGCCGCGCGCCAGGCCAGCAGCCCGCCGTCGAGGAGCCGGACGTCGGTCAGTCCCGCCCAGCGCAGGACCCACCAGGCACGGGCGGCGGGCACCGAGCGGGAGTCGTCGTAGACCACCACGGCGCTGTCGGCGCGGATGCCCCAGCGCCGGAGCGCGGTGGTGAGCGCCGCGGCTTCCGGAAGCGGGCGGGCGCCGGAGCCCGCGGTGGCGGTGCCCGCCAGGTCGGCGTCGACGTCGACGAACCGCGCTCCGGGCAGGTGCCCGCGCCGGAATGCGCCCGGGTCGGGCCCGGTCGCGCCGACGCGGACGTCGAGCAGCACCAGTCGTTCCGGTGGGTCGTCACGCAACTCGCTCGCCGAGATGAGGTGGGCGGCACGGGCACCGGACATCGCGATCCTTTCGACGCGCGGACGACGGGCGGTGCCGAGGATATGTATCCCCACGCGGTGAAAACATAATTCGGGTCTTCGTGACTTTTTGTGTTCACAGTATCGCGGTGCTGCTCATATGTTTTCAGCGCCGAGGTCGACCGACCCGGCACAGATCAGCGGGAGGGGCTGCTGTGGGAGACGTCCTGACGAGCCGAGTCGTCGACGCGGAATGGTTGCGGACCCGTCTCTCGGACCCCGGCGTCGTCGTCATCGAGGTGACCAACACGCCGGGCGCCGAGCCGGACCGCAACGCCATCGCCGGTGCGCGCACCGTGTACTGGAAGGATCTGCTCTGGCACCATTCGCGCCGGGAATTCCCCTCGGCGCAGGTCCTGATCGATCGTCTGCGCGCACTGGGCGCGGGCGCCGAGTCGACGGTGGTCTTCGCGGGCGAGCCGACGCAGTTCGCCGCGTACGCCATCTGGGTGGCCGCGGCCGTCGGGGTCGGTGGTGACCTGCGCTATCTGGACGGCGGCTTGCCCGCGTGGCGCGCGGCCGAAGCCGCCGCGAGCGCCTCTGCCGGACCGATCGAGCGCGCCGCCGATGCGGCCGGGGAGACTGCCGCTGCGCGGGCCGCCGAGACGCCGGAACCGCTGCCTCGGATCGCGCCGTGCCACGAGGACATCGTCGTCGGCCGCGACGAGGTACGCGCGGCCATCGGATCGCCCGTCGTGATCCTGGATCTGCGCTCGCCACAGGAGTATTCGGGACAGCGGGTGTCCCCGCTCACCGAGCCGATCGATCACGGTGCCGAACGCGCGGGCCGGATTCCGGGCGCGCTGAGCTTGCCCGCGCAGGATCTGCTCGACGAGCAAGGACTGCTACGGCCGGTGTCCGAACTCCGGGAGCGGGTGGCGGCGCTCGGCATCGATGATGCCGATCAGATCATCGCCTACTGCAGGCTCTCCCATCGCGCCGCGCTGGGCTGGCTGGTGTTCACCGACCTGCTCGACGATCACCGGGTCCGCGTCTACGACGGATCCTGGACCGAATGGGGCAGCCTGGTCGGCGCGCCCATCGAGGACTGAGCCGCGATGAATCCACACCGGCGCGCAGTGTTCGGCCGCATCGCGGGCGTGGTCCTGTCCGCGGTGGCGATGATGTGGGCCGCGGTCACCCTGGCGTTCCTGGCCGTGCACATCGCCCCCGGCGATCCGGTCACCGCGATCATGGGGGAGTCCAGCGATCCGGCCCTGCGCGCGCGGATCGAACAGGACTGGGGTCTGGATCGCCCGCTGCTCGTGCAGTACGGGCGACATCTCGGACGGCTGCTGCACGGCGACCTCGGCTACTCGTACGTGCGTGGCGAACCCGTGACCGACATCGTGTTCGGCGAACAAATGGGCAGCAGCGCCGAGCTCGCCGGATTCGCCTTGCTCCTCGCGCTCGTCCTCGCGCCACTGCTGGCCGTGCTCACCGCGGGCAGGCGCGATGTGCTGAGCCGGTCGATCACCACGGCCGAGATCGTGGTCGCCTCCGCGCCGCCCTTCTGGACCGGGCTGCTGTTGATCTGGATCTTCGCCTTCACGCTGAAGGTGCTGCCGGTGACCGCGGGCAACGAGTTCCAGCGCCTGATCCTGCCGGCCGTCACCCTGGCCCTGCCCATCGCGGCGGTGCTGGCCCAGGTCATGCGGGAGGGGATCGAGCGCGCGCTCGAGCAGCCGTTCGCGCTGACGGCCCGATCGCGCGGCATCGGCGCTCTCCGCCTGCGCCTGCGGCACGGCCTGCGGCACTCCCTGATCCCGGCCGCGACCCTGGCCGGATGGGCCGTGAGCGGATTGCTCACCGGGACCGTCGTCATCGAGGAGGTCTTCGGCCGGTCGGGTGTCGGACGGGCGACGGTCGAGGCCGTCGGCTATGCCGACGTTCCGGTGGTGCTGGGTGTCGCGGTGCTGTCGGCCGCGGTCTATCTGATCGTCACGGTCGTCGTCGACATCGCCTATCTCTGGATCGATCCGCGCCTGCAGGAGGCCTCCGCATGACGACAGCCTTACTGCGGCAACGCTTCACCTTCCCGGTGCCGCACCGTCCCGTCGCCGTCCTGATCGCGGGCGCTGTGCTCGTTCTCGCGGTGGCAGCGGCCCTCGTACCCACCCTGCTGGCCTCCGGCGATCCACTGCAGACCGATCTGGTGGCCGCGCATCGACCGCCGTCGCTGTCGCATCCGTTCGGCACCGATCAACTCGGCCGTGACGTGTTCACCCGTGTCGTGCACGGCGCCCGGTTGTCGCTGTTCATCGGGGTGTCGGCGACGGCGCTCGCGGTGCTGCTCGGTGTGAGCGCCGGACTGGTGGCCGGAATCGGTGGCCGGGTCGTGGACGCCGTCGCCTCGCGGGCCTTCGACCTGCTCGGCGCGTTCCCCGAGGTGCTGCTCGCCCTGGTATTGATCACCTTCACCGGCACCGGAACCGCCAATCTCGTTCCGGCCCTCGGCATCGCCGCGGCGCCGAGATTCGCCAGGGTGATGCGGGCGGAAACCCGAGCGGTGCGCGCGGCCGACCATGTCGCGCAGGCGCGGCTGCTGACCCGGTCACGCGCGCGGATCGTCGTTCGCCACATCCTGCCCAACGCGTTGCGGTCGCTGCCGGTCGTGGTCACCCTCGGCCTCGGGACCAGCATTCTCGGCGCCGCCGCCCTCAGTTTCCTCGGCTTCGGCCCGCAACCCCCCGACCCCGAGTGGGGTTCCATGCTCGCCGAGGCGCACGGCGATCTGCGTATCGCGTGGTGGTCGGTCGCCTTCCCCGGCGCCGCCGTCACGGTCGTGGTCCTGGCCACCACGGTGCTCGGCCGCCACGTGGGACACCGTTTCGAACGAAGGGCACAGCCATGACGCTCACCGCCGCCGCCGTGCCGAGCGCGGACATCGTGACCGAGACCGTGCTGAGCGTACGGAACCTGCGCGTCGGTTTCCCAGGGACCGAGGGCGATGTCGTCGAGGGCGTCGGCTTCGACCTGCGGCGCGGCGAGATCCTCGCCATCGTCGGCGAATCGGGGTCGGGCAAATCGGTGACCACACGCAGCCTTGTCGGCCTCGCGGGGGCGGGCGCCCGGGTGCGCGCCGACCGTTTCGACCTGTTCGGCGCCCCGGCACTCGGGCTGAGCGAACGGCAGTGGCGCCGGATCCGTGGCGCGCGAATCGGATTGGTGTTCCAGGACGCGCTCGTCGCCCTCGATCCGCTGCGCACCATCGCCGACGAGATGGCCGAAGCATTACGCGCCACACCGCGTTCCCTGCGCGCGGCCCGCATCGACGAGCTGCTGGTCTCGGTGGGGATCGCCGATCCCGAGGTGCGCAAGCGGCAGCGGCCGTTCCAGCTGTCGGGTGGTCAGCGCCAGCGCGCGCTGATCGCCTCCGCCCTCGCGGGCGACCCGGACATCCTCATCGCCGACGAACCGACCACGGCGCTGGATGTGACGGTCCAGGCGCAGGTGCTCGAACTGCTGGTCCGGCAGGTGGCGGGCGGACGGTCGATGATCCTGGTCAGCCACGATCTGGCGGTGGTGGCCTCGGTGGCCGATCGCATCCTGGTGATGCAAGCGGGGCGCGTCGTCGAGCAGGGGCTCGCGGCGCAGGTCATCGGTGCTCCGCGGCACGAGTACACCAAGGCACTGCTCGCCGCGGTACCGCGTGGCCGGGCGGGCGCACCGCCGTCCCGGGCGAGCGCACCGATCTTCACCGCGAGCGCGCTGACCAAGTCGTATCGGGTGCGTGGCCGTGCGGTACCGGCGGTCGCCGGCATCGGCTTCGAGGTCGGGGCCGGTGAGGTGCTCGGCGTGGTCGGTGAATCTGGTTCGGGTAAGTCGACGGTGGCGAAGATGGTCACCGGGCTGATCGAACCGGACGGCGGCGAGATGCGTTTCGGCGGAGCGCCGTTGACGCCGCGCACCCACCGTCCCGGCCGGATCGGGCTGGTCGCGCAGGATTCGACCGGCTCCTTCGACCCCCGCTACCGGGTGGGGGAGATCATCGGCGAGAGCGTCGCCCTGCGGGTCGGTCGTCGCGAGCGGCGCGCCGAAGTGCTGGATCTGCTCGACGCGGTGCACCTGCCCGCAGCCAGCATCGATCGCCACCCTCGCGAACTGTCGGGCGGACAGCGTCAGCGCGTCAATATCGCCAGGGCGCTGGGCAGCAGGCCGGAGCTGGTCGTCTGCGACGAGCCGGTGTCGGCCCTGGACATCACGGTGCAGGCCCAGATCCTCGAGCTCATCGCCGAACTCGCGCGCGAGCGCGGGGTCGGCATCCTGTTCATCTCCCACGATCTCGCCGTGGTCCGGCAGATCTGTCACCGCCTCCTCGTCCTGCACGGCGGCGCGATCGTCGAATCCGGTTCCTGCGACGACGTTTTCACGGCGCCGACTTCCCCGTACATCCGTTCCCTGCTCGATTCCGTGCCGCGTCTCACGGTAGCGGACACCACAGAAAGCCCTTCGCGTGCGTAATCGCCTCACTCGACTGTTCACCGCCCTGGCCGTCGGCGTCGCCCTCGCCGCGGGCGCCTGCGCCTCGGACCCGGAACCCGGCAGCGTGAAGGGCGGACCGACCTCGCCCGCGCAACCGGGCGGCACCTTCACCATCGCGTTGCCGTCCTATCCGACACGCGGGCTCAATCCCCATGTCGGCGCGGCCTTCGACGCCTCCCAGGTGCTGCGCAACAGCTACGACAGCCTCATCGCCGAGGACCGCGACGAACAGTTCCACCCGTGGCTCGCCTCCGAGTGGACCGTTTCCCCCGACGGCACGGTGTACGAATTCACGCTGCGCCGGGACGTGACGTTCCACAACGGGGAGAAGTTCGACGCCGCCGCGGTCAAGGCGAACATCGATGTGCTGAGGAATCCGGACACCCCCTCCTGGACGGTGCTCGGCCTGCTGCAGTACTCGAGCGTCAGCGCGGTGGACGTGGTCGACCCCTACAAGGTGCGGATCACGCTGAGCACACCCCGCGCGGACTTCCTGTCCACCCTCGCCGGACTCAGCGGCGCCATCGTGGCTCCCAGCACGCTGAACGTCGACAAGGAGGCCCTCACCAGCGGGGCCGGGCTGGTCGGCTCGGGTCCGTTCATCCTGGACAAGGCGGTGCAGGGGCAGGAACTGAGGTTCCACCGCAATCCCGGCTACCGGTGGGGTCCGGCCACCGCCGCGCATCGGGGCGCCGCGTACGTGGACGATCTCGTCGTCAAGTACATCCCCGAGGCCTCCACCCGCGCGGGCCTGCTGCGCAGCGGCGAGGTCGACGCGATCGGCACGGTGAAGGCCACCGACATCGCCCTGTTCGACGGAATCGACCGATTCCAGTACGAACAGATCGGCTCGTCGGCCGCGCCCACGGTGATCATGCTCAACCTCACCAACGGCCCGACCACGGACGTGCGGGTGCGGCGCGCCATCGCCAGGGGCGTCGACATCGCCGCGGTGGTGGACAGTCTGACCAAGGGTTCCCAGAAGCGCGCCTGGAGCCTCATCTCTCCGGACAGTGCCTACTACGACGCCAAGTACGAGACCGCGAACAAGCCCGATATCGCCGCCGCCCGCGCGTTGCTCGATCAGGCGGGCTGGACCGGCAAGGACGCCGACGGCTACCGCACCGACACGGCGGGACAGCGCCTGACCGTCCGCCTGCTCGCCACGACGCCGACCTACCCGGAGGACGATTTCCTGAAGGCATGGCAGGCCGAGCTGCGCCAGAACCTCGGTATCCGGGTCGAGTTGCAGTTCGTCGAGAACGCCCAGGTCTACGACCTGTTGGCACGCAACCGGTACGAGGCGTTCCCGCGCCAAGTCGGCGGCCTGGACCTGTCGCTGCAGTTCAACCGCGCCTACGGCTCCACCACCCCCGATCTGAAATACGGCCAGATCGACGGCATCACCCTCGGTTCCATCGTCGCGGGCGCCAAACTCGCCGACCCCCAGGTGGACCGGTGGCTCATCGAAGCGACCAAGGCGACCGACCCGCAACAGCGCAAGCGGCTGTTCGACACCATCACCGCGCACCTGCTCGACAACGCCGTCGCGATCCCGCTCTACACCGACCGCAACAGTGTCGCGGCGAGTTCCGCGATCCACAACGTGACCTCGCTGTTCGACCCGCCCCGCAACACCGTCAACGCCTGGGCATACGACATCGCCGTCCGCTGACCAGTCTGCCGCCAACCCATAGTTCCAGGAAGGCTCGATCATGACCGCCGCAACGCAAACCCTGACCTTCGATCGCAATATCCCGCGCGGCATCGTGCACCGGGAATCGATCGCCGAGGTGTTCCTCACCGACGCGCAACCGATTCTCGACGGCGCGGTGTTCGCCGCCCAATTGCCCCGCAACCACTCGTATTTCAGCGACCACCGTGGCACATCGACCACCTACGATCCCCTCCTGCTCATCGAGGTGTTCCGGCAGGTCGCGATCTACTACGCGCACACCTTCCTCGGAGTGGCCCGCGAGGAGAAGTTCATCTTCGGATCGGCGGATTTCACCATCGCCGACCCCGACACCCTGCGGATCGGCAACTGCCCTGGGCACTGCGTCATCGAGGCGCGGGTGATCGGCGAGAAGCGTCGTGACGATCAGGTCATCGGCCTGTCGCTCGAGATGGTCGCCGAGATCGAGGGCAGGGAAGCCGCACGGGAGGTGATGGTCTACCAGTGGATGCCCGCCGCGGTGTGGAACCGGATCAGGGTGCGCGGGCGCGAAGCGCTCGGCCTGCCCGCCCAGCACGCGATCCCGCAGCAGGTGCCGGTCGCGCGGATGCGGCCTGGTTCGGTCGGCAGGCACAACCCGCGCAACGCGATCCTGGCCAATCCGGTGCTGTCGGCCGAGCACGAGCTGACGGCGTCGACCATCATCGACACCAACCATCCCTCCCTGTTCGATCACGCCCTCGACCACGTCCCGGGCATGTTGCAGTTCGAAGCGGCCCGGCAGGTCGCGATGGCCGCGGCGAACGCCGTCCTCGGCCTGGACACCAGCCGCATGGTGATGCAGCGGCTCGGGATCGAGTTCACCAAGTTCGGTGAATTCGAGCGCGAGACCATCGCACGGGCCACCGTCGCCCCGCTTCCCGGTGCCGGCGGCGGCGTACGTGCGCAGGTGGCCCTGACCCAGGGCGCGGACGTGATCGCCGCCGGTGAGGTGGAGCTGCGCTTCCGTCCGGCCGACGTCGGGACGATGGTCCAGTGACCGCCGCGAAGACGGCGGGGCCGTTCGTCTGGTTCGATTTCGGCGGGGTGCTCTCCCCGCCGCTCGATGACCTGTTCCTGCGCTACGAGGAGGTCGCGGGCATTCCGCCCGACCTGCTGAAATTCGCCATCGCCGAGGTGGGCGCCGAATACGGGCTCGCGCCGCTGGCCCCGATCGAACTGGCGCTGCTAGACGAACGCGAGTGGGTCGGCAAGCTGCACGCCGTGCTCAGGGCCAAGCAACCCGAGCTCGACCTCTCCCGCAGCGAACCCGATTTCGGCAGGCAGTGGTTCGCCGGCCACCGAGCCAACAGCGTGGTCCGCGACTTCGCGATCGAGCTGGCCGACAGCGGAATTCCGGTCGGGGTGCTCAGCAACAATGTCGTCGAATGGGAGCCCTACTGGCACGAGATGATCGATCTGGACGGGGTTTTGAGCGCCCTGGTCGATTCGTGCAAGGTCGGGTTCCGCAAGCCCGATCCGGAGATCTTCGCCATCGCCGCCGAGCAGGCGGGCGTCGACGCAGGCCGGTGCCTGCTCATCGACGACCTCGCGGAGAACTGCGCCGCGGCACGGGAAGCCGGCTGGCAGGCGGTGCGGTTCCGTGCCGCCGGCCAGGCGATCGCCGAGGTGCGCGAGGTGCTGGAGCGATGGCCGGGCTGAGCGCCGGCTCACCAGGCGCGGGCAAGGTAGCCGTCCGGACGGACCAGCGCGCAGGTCCACGTCTGATCCGGAGACACCTTGCCGGTCACCGTGATCGCGTCGGCGGGGGCGTGCGGTACCGGGACGTGCTCGTCGGGCCGGATCGCCACGAACCGGCCCGCCCGCAGCAGTTCGGTGAGGGTCCGCACGCCGCCGCCTGCCTCGGTGACCACCAGATCGTGCTGGAATCCGGACTGGAACTGGCCGCTGATGAGCTGCGCGACGGCGTCGTGGACCGCCGGGACCGCGAGTACGGCCAGCATCGCCGCGCGCAGCTCGGGCTCGCGGGGGTTCATCATCCGCGATTGCAGCACGGTGTTGGCGACCACCGCCGCCGCGACGGTGACCCGTTCGCGCGAGTACTCGTCGAGGACGGCGGGCCGGTCGTGTCCGGCGACGACGCGAGCCAGTCGCCAGCCCAGCGCGAAGGCGTCCTGCATGCCGGTGTTGAGGCCCTGCCCGCCGAGGGGGTAGTGGCTGTGCGCGGCATCGCCTGCCAGCAGCAGCCGCCCGTCCCGCAGGCGGGTGCGGTAGCGGCCGTGGTCGCTGAACCGGGTGAGATGGCTGATCCCGCTCAGCGCGGGCGGTGCGCCGAGCACGTATTCCAGCCGTTGCCGGTACTCCCGCGCGCCGGGCTCGGGTCGGTGGTCGATGGCGCCGCTGAAATCCATGGCGATGATCCGCGCGGGACCGTGTGGATTCGGATTGTGCAGGGTCCATCCGGTGGGCGTCGAATGCCAGCCCGGTGGAATCCCGCCGTCGGTGGCCGTGATCGCCAGCCCGGCAATGGCGTTCATGGTCGCCGGGTACACCTGCGCCGGGAAATCGCCGGTTCGGGCGACGAGGCTGCGGGCGCCGTCGGCGCCGACGGCGTAGCGGGCGCGGACGCGCAGCGAGCGATGTTCGTCCTCGACGGCCACCTGGGCCTCCACCGCGTCGTCGCGGACCTCGAGGCCGGTGACGGTATGGCCGCGCAGGATTCGTGCGCCGAGATCACCCGCGCGCTCCTCGAAGGCCGCCTCCAGCCGTGCCTGGGGGATGCCTGCGATCGGACCGGGCTCGACGCTGGGCGCGCTGATCGTCAGCACCGGTTGCGCCGCGAACTGGAAAGGGGTCCGGCGCACACCGTGCGGATCACGCTGTATCGCTTCGGGATCCAGGGATGGGAGGTATCCGCGGCGTGCCAGCAGCGACAGCGACCGGGCGTGCACCGTGCCCGCCCGCGGGCGCGGGTCCGGTTCGGTGCGGGTCTCGGCCACGACGACCCGGACGCGCTGCAGCGCCAGTTCGGCGGCGACCAGCATGCCGACCGGGCCACCGCCGACCACCAGCACATCGGTGTCGAGAAAATCCGGTCCGGGCCGGTGCGCCGTGCTCATCACATGCTCCTGGGGCGAGGTCGGGATCTGGTCCGGGGCAACACAGTTGTACGAAGTTAATCGTAGCTACTAACATCATAGTACCTATCAGCCCGGTGGTACCTCACGCGCGTTCCGAAGTCCTCCCGCCGTGCTGAGTCCACCCGACCACCGCCCCAGGGGGTATCCATGTCGACCGTCACCACCGAAACCGAAACCCGCGGCGCGCCGCCCAGCGGTGCGACACTGCCCGTGGTGCTCGCCGCCCAGTTCGTCACGCCGATGGCCATCGCGGGCACCGCCATCGCGCTTCCGCTCATCTCGCGCGACCTCGGATCGAATCCCGCCGCGCTGCAATGGGTCGTCAACGGATTCAATGTCGCCTTCGCCCTCACCACGCTGCTGTGGGGTGCGGTCAGCGACCGCATCGGACATCGGCGCACCTTCGGGATCGGCACCGCGCTCGTGGTCGCGGGCAGTGTCGGCAGCGTCGCCGCACCGAACCTGTTCGTCCTCGACCTGGCGCGCGTGGTCGCGGGCATCGGCGCCGCGGCCATCCTGACCGGCGCCACCGCGCTGCTGTCGGCGGCTTACGAGGGACCACGCAGGACCAAGGCGTTCGCCGTCTTCGGCACCGTGAACGGCCTCGGTCTCGCGCTCGGTCCCACCATCTCCGGCATCCTCATCGCACTGCTGGACTGGCGGGGCGTCTTCCTGGTGCACGCGGTGATCCTCGCGGCCGCAGGCGTCGGCACACGGGTGCTGCCCGCCGTGAAACCCGCTGTGGCCGAACATGGTCCGATCCTCGATCTCGGCCTGCTGCGCAACCGGGAATTCCTGGCCATGTGCCTGGTCCCGGTCGCCGGATCGATCGGCTTCGTCACCCTGCTGACCTACCTGCCCTCGGCGCTGAGCGGCATCACCGACCTCTCGGCGGGCGCCTCCGGACTGCTCATGCTCGCGATGACCATTCCGGTCTTCGTCGCGCCGGTGGCCGTCGGACAGCTCGTCACCCGCTTCCCCGCACTGACCGTCGGCCGGGTGGTCTACCTCGCGCTGGGCGCCGCGATCCTCGGCAACGCCGGTGTGCTCGCGCTCTCCGAAGACCGTTCGGTGGCCTGGATCATCGTGCCGATGGTGTTGCTCGGCCTCGGTTTCGGCCTGCCCATCGGTCTCGTCGACGGCCACGCGCTGTCCGTGGTGCCCGCCGAACGGGGCGGCACCGCCGCGGGTCTGCTGAACTTCTTCCGCATCGGCAGCGAAGCGCTGTTCGTCGCCGGATACGCCGTCGTGCTGTCCACGGTCGTCGGCACCCGGCTCAGCGGGAAGGCCGCCGACGACACCGCCGCGGGCCAGTTCGGCCACCCCGACGTCTACCGCTGCGCCTTCACCGTCACCGTCGGCGTCCTCATCGCCCTGCTCGTGGTGCTCACCATCCTCATCGTCGCGGTGCGCGGCACCACACGAGCCACCGAGAACCGTGACATCGGTTCCAGCCCGGAAGGAGTCACCTCATGACCCACGCACTCGACGCGGTCCGCGTCGATCTCGACGGCATCGCCAATATCGCGCCGCCCCTGATGATCGAACCGCTACCGCAGCGTTCCGCCGGCGGATTTCCGCAGGTGAAACTCCCCAGCGGTCACACCGCCGTGCACGTCACCGCCTACCGCGACGTGCACGCGGTCCTGACCGACCTCAGCTTCGCGCGCGCCGAAACCAACGTCGAGGACGGCCCGAGCTTCCTGCCGACCATCATGCCGACGGAAATGCTGCTCAACCTCGACCACCCCGATCACGGGCGGCTCAAGGGTTTCGTGGCTTCCGCCTACAGTGCCGCCACCATGGCCCGGCGGGTGCCCGCGGTGCACCGGGTGCTCGACGACGCGCTCGCCGACCTGCGCGCACAGCACGAGCGCGGATCGGCCGATCTCGTTCGCGCGCTGCTGGATCCGGTCACCATCGGCGTCAACATCGACTACCTCGGCATCCCGACCGCCGACCTCGCCTATTTCCGGCATCTGTCGCGGGAGATGCAACTCGGCGACGACAGCGATGTGGACAAACTGCTGGCCGATTTCTGGACCTTGTACCACTACATCGAGGATCTCGTCGCCGGGCGGCGTGAGCTGCGGCCCGGCCTGATCCTCGACCTGCTCGCGGCACGCGATTCCGTGTCGCCGCCGGTCACCGACGGGGAGTACGCGGCGATCCTGCTCGGCTCGCTGGTCGGCGGCGATCAGAACATCCTGTCGGTGATCACCAAGATCGCCTACGTGGCCCTCGCCAGGCCGGAGCTGTGGCAGTACCTGGTGGACGCTCCGGACGCCATTCCCACCGCGGTGGAGGAGTTCCTGCGGTTGCTTCCGCTGGGACGGATCTCGACCTTCCCGCGCGTCAGCACACGTGAACTCGCGCTGTCGCAGGGGACGCTGTATCCCGGCGACATCGTCTACGCCGACGCGCATTCGGCCAACCGTGATCCCGAGGTGTACCCGGACCCGGCGGTGATCGACCCGGCCCGTAACGGCAAGCGGCACCTGCAATTCGGTTACGGCATGCACCACTGCATGGGTGCGGCCATGGCGCGCATGGAGATCACCGAGGTGCTGCGCAGGCTCGTCACCGAGCTGCCGACCCTGCGGCTGGCCGTTCCCGAGGACCGGATTCCCTGGGAGACCGGCATTCTCGTGCACCGACCGACATCGCTGCCGGTCACCTGGTAGCGGGCGCGGCCGGATGGCGACCCCTGTCGGCGGCGAGAATCGCCGCCAGCAGGCCGGGAAACACCTTTTCCATGTCCTCGCGTCGCAGCCTCGTCATCCGGCCGTTGCCGACATCACGCTGCCATATCAGCCCCGCCTTGCGCAGCACCCGGAAATGATGCGTGCGCGTCGACGGCGCCCATGGCATCCCGAACACGCTGCAGAACTGCTCGGTGCCCTCCGGCTCCGCATAGAGTTGCGCGATCACACTGCGCCGATTGTCGTCGGCGAGCGCGGCCAGCACCGTGGAGAGGTCGAACTCCTCGATATCGGGATGCCCATCCGCATCGGCCACGACCCACTCCTCTCCACCGCATCGGCACGCGAGCGACTGCCGAAGATATGAGAACAATAGTACCTATCCGACCGGGTTCCAGACCCTCCGGGTCGCGGTGCCCCGGCTCGTCCGCATGGTCTTCTCGAGCTCACGTCCCGGAAATGGTCTGCGCGTCCACCGCGATGTCCGAGAATGGTCGGCGGCTCCGACGTTCCAGACGAGCGGCGCCACCAGGGCGCCGACGACGCAGAGGAACCGCCATGAAATACATGATCCTGAGCTACGCCTCTCAGCGGGACTACGACGGCATGGTGGGCAAGGACACCGGCAAGCCCGCGTGGACCGCCGAAGAATTCGCGGCAATGGCCCAGTTCATGACCGAATTCAACAAGAGGCTCGAGGAATCGGGCGAACTCGTGGAGACCCGCGGCCTGGTGGAGCCGGTGCATACCAGGAGGCTGGGCGTCAAGGACGGAAAACCGTTCGTCACCGACGGCCCCTACGCCGAGACCCAGGAAGTGCTCGCGGGATTCTGGATCGTCGAATGCGAGAGCTTCGACCGCGCCACCGAAATCGCCTCCGAGCTGAACAAGTGCCCGGCGCCCGCGCACGTGCTCCAATCGGTCTACGCCGATGTGCGCCCGATCGCCGAGGCCGCCCCCGAACTCGGCTGAGCGACGCGTGCCCGATTCCGCGGCGACGGACCTGCTGCGCGCGCTGGCGCCGCAGGTCCTCGCCGCGCTCGTGCGCAGGTACGGTCATTTCGACACCGCGGAGGACGCGGTGCAGGAGGCGCTGCTCGCCGCGGCGACGCAGTGGCCGGCCGACGGTGTCCCGGCCAAGCCGCTGGCCTGGCTGATCACCGTCGCGTCGCGCAGGCTCACCGATCTGTTGCGCGCCGAGCAGGCCCGCAGGCGACGCGAAGAGACCGTGGCCCGGTGGATGCTGCCGCAGGACTGGCTGACGCCGCCCGCCGACCGGCAGCCCAGCGACGCCGACGACACGCTGATCCTGCTGTTCCTGTGCTGCCACCCCGCGCTGTCTCCCACTTCGCAGGTCGCGCTCACACTGCGCGCGGTCGGCGGCCTCACCACCGCGGAGATCGCCCGGTGCTTCCTGGTCCCGGAGGCGACCATGGCCAAACGCATCGGCCGGGCCAAGCGCGCCATCTCCGCCAGCGGCGTGCCGTTCGCCCCTCCGTCCGCGGCCGACCGCGCCGACCGGCTGGCCGCCGTGCTGCATGTGCTGTATCTGATCTTCACCGAGGGCTACGCCGCCACCTCCGGCCCCCGTCTGCATCGAGTCGAGTTGTCGGCCGAGGCGATCCGGCTCACCCGCCTGGTGCATCGCCTGCTGCCCGAGCACAACGAAGTGGCGGGGCTGCTGGCGCTGATGCTGCTCACCGACGCCCGCCGCGCCGCGCGCACGGGCCCCGGCGGCGAGTTGATCCCGATGCAGGATCAGGACCGCGGCCTGTGGGACGCCGATGCGATCGCGGAGGGCATCGCGCTGATCACCGCCGCACTGCCACGGGGGATTCCGGGGCCGTACCAGTTGCAGGCCGCGATCGCGGCACTGCACGACGAGGCGCCCAGCTACGCCGCCACGGACTGGCCGCAGATCGCACTGCTCTACGAACGCCTGCTGGCGGCGGCCGACAATCCGATGATCGCGCTGAACCACGCGGTCGCGGTGGCGATGGCCGTTGGACCCGCGGCGGGGCTGAAGCTGGCGGAGGACCTCGGCGACCGTCTCGCCGACGACCACCGGCTGCACGCCGTGCGCGGGCACCTGCTGGAGCTGCTCGGCGACATCGCCCGTGCCCGCGAGGCGTATCTGACCGCCGCGCGGCGGACGACGAGCATCCCGCAGCAGCGCTACCTGCTGTCCCGCGCCGCCCGGCTCGAGCCCGACGCCGAGTGATCCTCACTGCGCGCCCGAACTTGTCACAGCGCACCGGAATACTCGGGGCCGACCGATCCTCGAGCCGAACTGGAGGAGTGCATGGCGCGCGAACTCGACGACCTGCCCTACGCGCGGTACCTCACCGCCTTGGACGGCGACCTGGAGGCGGAGGGCGACTACGACTGCGTCCGGCTGGACGGCGGTGCACTGGAGGACCTCGACGTGCCGCACGCGCGCTTCAACGAGTCGGCGTTCGTCTCGAACACCTTCACCCGGGGAACCCTGCGCTACAGCCGGTTCACCGATGTGTGGCTGCGCCACGTCCGCTGGGTCGGCACCGAATTGGCCGACACGACATGGCTCGACGGGGAGATGGTCGCCGGCGCGCTGTCCGGCGTCGACTTCGCGGGGGCGAACCTGCGGCGGGTCCGGTTCGAAGGCTGCAAGTTCGACGCGGTCAACTTCCGCCGCGCCCGCTTGCGCGAGGTGTCTTTCGTCGACTGCGTGCTGCGCGATTGCGACTTCGCCGACGCGGCGCTGACCGAGATCACGATGCCCGGCTCGGCACTGGCGCGGCTCTCGTTGCGCAATGCCCGCCTGACGAAGGTGGACCTGCGCGGCGCGACGGCGCTCGACATCACCGACGGGCTCGACAGTCTGCGCGGCGCCACGATCAGCATTCCGCAGCTGATGGATCTCGCGCCCGCCTTCGCGCGTTCCATCGGTATCGCCGTGCGGGATTGAGTGCGCGGATCTCGCACGATACCGGACACCGCGACCGGTGCGGCGAGGGAAAACAGCCGATTGCCAGGGGTTGTCGTGACGGCATTTGCGCGAACCGCCGATACGCGCGACACCCGATTGATACATTGCGCCGACACCGCGCAGTACCGCTTCATCGAGGATACGAGCCATGGTCGATCCGGATCTCCTCCGCAGTACCGCCGGCGTGCGCGCTCTCGTCCGCATCGCCGCGGAGCGGGGCATGACGGCCGCCGAGTGCCTGGCAGGCACGGCCCTGGCGCCCGCCGAGCTGGGCGACCCGTCCGCCACGGTCACCGTGCAGGACGAACTGCGGGTCACGCACACGGTGCTCGGCCGGTTCGGCGACGAGCCGGGGCTCGGTCTCGCGGCGGTTCGCCACGATCCGCGGTCGCGCGGGCCGTGGCGCCTCGCGCTGCTGGGCAGCCGGACACTGCGCGAGCTGATCGAGGTGGGGTCGCGCTACGTCGGTCGCACGGTGCCGTGCGGGCGACTGGCCGTCGAGGAAGCCGACGGCGAAGCGCGGCTGGTGTTCGAGGACACCGGCATCCCGCCCGGGATGAAGGCGTTCTTCGCCGAGGCGGCCTTGGCCGGGTTGCCCGCCTTCGATCGCGAATTGTTCGCCGTCGGCGTCCCGGTGCGGCGCGTCAGTTTCCGGCACGCGTGCCCGCACGACATGAAGCGATACCGCGAGGTCTTCGGCGTCGTGCCGGTTTTCGGCGCGCCGACCAGCGCGGTGGTCTTCGACCGCGGGTTACTGGACCGGCCGCTGCCACCGGCGAGCGCCGCCGCGCGGGACAACTGCGGGCAACTGTGCCGCGACGTGCTGGACCGGCGCCGCTCGCGCACCGGCGTCGCGGCGTCGGTGCGCGACCGGCTGGTCCGCACTCCGGGGGAGATCCCCGATCAGGCGACGGTCGCCCTCGGGCTGTTCATGAGTTCGCGCACGCTGTCGCGGCGGTTGCACGAGGAGGGCACCTCGTTCCGGGCGCTGCTGGACGAGGTGCGCCAGACCATGTCGGAGCTGCTGCTCGCGCATACCGATATGACCACAGAACAGGTCGCCGCGCGGCTGGGGTACGCGGAGGCCGCCTCCTTCATCCGGGCCTTTCGTCGCTGGCAGGGCTGTCCGCCGCAGACGTTCCGCTCGCAGGGGCGGCGCTCGTATCGGGCACCCGAGCCGGTCTGAGCGACGCACGCTGCTGTCGTGCCGACCGCCCGGCGCCGCGTGCCGTGCCCGGTGGACGCGGGCAGACCGTGGGCTATCGTGCTGCCGGGCAGCGGGCAGGTCGATCCGGCGCGGGAATCCCGGGCCCGAACGCTCCCGTACTATCGCGAGCGGAGTCGGCCTGCCGGGGAGATGAAGGAGGAGGGTGTGGAAGTTCGCACCAGCAACGAGCCACTGTGGTTACGGTTGGGCCAACGACTTCCGGAGCATGCCGCCGCGGCGTCGGCCGGGGGAGCCGTCCGATGAACGACGAAGGCGCCGACCTACGCTGCGCCGGATGCTCGGCTGTCGGACTCGACAGCGAGCGGTGCGCGTCCTGCGGTTCGGAACTCGGCTATCGATACGTAGCGCTGCCCGGTCCCGAGGCGACCTCGTGCGCCGATTGCGGGGGTGACCACTTCTACGCCGACGGACGCTGCGCGCGGTGTGGCCGGTCCGGGCCGGTGCGGGATCGCTTCGACACCGATCTCGGCGCGGTCGCTGTGCTCACCGATCGTGGCATCGTCCACGCGCGCAACGAGGACGCCGTCGCGGCCGGGGTGCTCCCGAACGTGATGGCGGAGGTTGATACGGCCGTCGTGATCGCGGTGAGCGACGGCGTGTCGACCTCGTCGCGGCCGCAGGTGGCTTCCGGGGCGGCGGTGCGGGCCGGTGTCGGCGCCACCGCCGCCGCGCTCGCCACCGGACAGCCTGCGGCCGAGGCGATCATGGCCGGGCTGGCGGCGGCGGCGCAGGCGGTGCGCGACGTGGACGTGCCCGACGGCCCGGCGCCCTCGTGCACCTACGTCTCCGCCGTCCTCGCCCACCGCGGCGCGGAAACCGAGATCACCGTGGCCAATGTCGGCGACAGCCGTGCCTACTGGCTGCCATCGACCCAGGGCGACGAGCGAGCCGAGCGCTTGACCGTCGACGACTCGTGGGCGCAGGCGCTGGTCGAGGCGGGCGCGATGGACGAGCGCGCCGCGATGGCCGATCCGCGGGCGCATACGCTGATCCGCTGGCTCGGGGCCGACAGCCCGCCGAAGCCGTGGGCGGACAACTGCGTACGGACGGTGCGCGTCTCGGGCCCCGGCGTGCTGCTGCTGTGCTCCGACGGACTGTGGAACTACTCGCCATCGCCGTCCGCGCTGGCCGGGCAGGTGGCGGGGAAGCCGCCCGCGGAGGCGGCCCGCGCGCTCGCGGAGTTCGCGCTGCGGTGCGGCGGCGGCGACAACATCACGGTCGCGCTCGCGCCCGTTCCCGGGGAGAGCCCTTCGGTTCCATAGACAGCGGTGTTCATGGTTGCGTATGGTCGTCGACTATGACGAAGTTCGCCGGCAAAACCTGTCTGATCACCGGCGCGGCCAGCGGTCTCGGCCGCAGCACGGCGCTCGCGGCGGCGGCCGAAGGCGCTTCGCTCGTGCTGACCGACATCGCCGCCGACGGCCTGGCGCGGACCGCGGCCGACGCACGCGCCGCAGGCGCGACCGTCCACCTCGCCGAGGCGGCCGATGTCAGCGACTACGAGGAGGTCGTCGCGCTGGCGGCGAAGGTGCACGAGGTGGTCGGCAGCGTCGACATCGTCATGAACGTGGCCGGAATCGCGACCTGGGGGACCGTCGACCGGCTGACCCACGAGCAGTGGCGGCGCACCATCGACATCGACCTCATGGGCCCGATCCACGTGATCGAAGCGTTCGTTCCCGCGATGATCGCGGCCGGACGCGGCGGTCACGTGGTCAACGTGTCCTCGGCGGCCGGGCTGTTCGGCCTGCCGTGGCATGCGCCGTACAGCGCGGGCAAGTTCGGCCTGCGCGGGGTGTCGGAGGTGCTGCGTTTCGATCTGGCGCGCCACCGCATCGGTGTGAGCCTGGTGTGTCCCGGCGCCATGGCCACCCCCATGGTCGACAGCGTCGACATCGCGGGGGTCGATCGGACGGCCGAGGCGGTGCAGCGGGGCATGGCGCTGTTCATGCGGCACGCGGTCACTCCCGAGGCGGCGGCGCGGTCCATCGTGCGCGGTGTCCAGCGCAACCGCTATCTCGTGTTCACCTCGCCGGACATCCGGGTGGGTTTCTGGGCGCAGCGGTATTTCCCGCCCGCGTACAACGTCGCGATGCGCGGACTGAACTGGGCGATGAACCGCTACGTCGCGCAGCGGGCCGACGCTCCCGCGAACTGAGCGCGGCGGGGCCGCGGCAACCGGCCGTGCGGCGGGCCGCGATGATCGTTGTCATGGCATCGGCTGTCTATCTGATCACCGGCATCCAGGCCGCGGGCAAATCCACCGTCGCGCAAGCGCTGGCCGAACGGCTGCCGCGCTCGGCGCACGTGCGCGGGGACGTCTTCCGGCGGTTCGTCGTGAACGGGCGCGCGGAGATGAGCGCGGACCCCTCGCCGGAGGCGCTGGCCCAGCTGCGGCTACGGCACACCCTGGCCGCCGCGACGGCCGACGCCTACGCCGATGCCGGGTTCACAGCGGTGCTGCAAGATGTCGTCTTGGGCGAATTCCTGCCCTGGACCGCGGAGCTGATCGTCACGCGACCGCTGTACGTCGTAGTGCTGGCGCCGCGCCCCGACGTGGTCCTTGCGCGAGAGGCCGGACGCGCGAAAGACGCCTACGACGCATTCACCGTCGCGGGATTGGACCGAGTGCTGCGCGAGGACACCCCCCGGATCGGGCTCTGGCTGGACACGTCGGATCTGACGGTCGAGCAGACGGTCGATCGCATCCTCGCCGATGCCACGCCGCTGGCGGACTGAGCAGCCCGTCCGCCCCTCACCTGCTGTCGCGCGGCACGTGCAGGGGAGTCAGCGAGCTGGTGGCCGGGCCCTCGAGCAGGGTGCCGTCGGCGGCGAAGCGTGAGCCGTGCAGTGGGCAGTCCCAGGTGCGCTCGGCGTCGTTCCAATCGAGGATGCCGTACAGGTGCGGGCACACCGCCGAGACCCGGTTGGTGACGCCGTCGACCGTGCACACCGCCGTCGGGTGCAAGCCCTCGCGCAGTACGGTGCCGCAGCCTTCGGCCGGAGCGGCGCCGTCGTGGCGGGTCGCGACCCGCAGCCAGCCCGCGGAGAGTTTCTGCGCCACGGCGCCGTTGATCTTCGTCGCCGCGGGCAGCGCCTTGAACTCGTCCGGACGCCAGCTCGCCAGCGCGCCCGCCCATCGGGGCGTCGCTCCGGTGAGGCGTCCGGCCAGCGCGATCGCCGCGGCGACCCCGTTGGTCAAGCCCCACTTGGCGTAGCCGGTGGCCAGCTGGATGTCGTTCTGCCCCGGCAGCAGCGGACCGACATAGGGAAGCTCCCCGACGGGGGAGTAGTCCTGAGCCGACCAGCGGTGCGTCAGCTCGGCGCCGGGGAACCAGGTGTGAGCCCAGTTCACCAGATCCTCCACCTTCTCCCGGGTCGAACCGCCGCGGCCGACGACGTGACCGTTGCCGCCCACCAGCAGCAACTCGCCGTCCGGTCCCTGGGCGCGACGCAGGGAACGAGTCGGGCTGCCCGCGCTGATGTACATATCGCGCGGAGCCGGGCGGTCCAAGCGGAAGGCCGTCAGGTAGGAGCGTTGCGGCGTGAGGCGGGCGAAGAATCCGCCGCGATCGAGGATCGGTGTCCCGGTGGCCAACACCACCCGGCGCGCACCGAGATCGCCGTGCTCGGTCGCGACGACGAGTTCACCGCCGCCGCCGTGATGTACGCCGCGCACGAGGGTGGATTCGTAGATCGGAGCGCCGTGCGACTCCACGTCGGCCGCGAGCGCGGCCAGCAGCGCCATCGGATCGAGCTGGGCCTGATCGGCCAGGCGCACCGCGCCGCGCACCGGGAAAGGGGCGTCCACCTCGCGGAGCAGTTCGGTGGGCAGGCCCGCCTTCTGTGTCGCGGCGTATTCGGCTCGTACGGCCGACAATTCGTCGTCGTCCTGTGCGTAGGTCAACGCCGCGGCCCGCTCGACGGTGACGCCGTGCGCCGCGCAGAACCGCAGAAGCCATTCCTGCCCTTCGCGATTGGCCGCCACGTAGTCGCGCAGGACGTCGTCGGAGTGGTGCCGGGCGATCTGCTGAGCGCGCGTCCCCTGCAGCAGGCTGACTTTGCCGGTGGTCGCGCCGGTGGTGCCCGCACCGACGCGCCTTCCTTCGACCACGGCCACCTCGACGCCGTTCTCGGCCAGCAGCAGTGCGGTCACCAGTCCGGTGAGCCCGCCGCCGATCACCACCGTGTCGAAGCGCGATCCCGGCGTCAACCGCAACCGCGCCGGAACTTGCGCGCCGTGCAACCATAGGGACGTCATATGCCCGAGATAGCCGGTCTCGACGGGGTGAAACGCCCGTGCGGCGTCCTTCTCACACTCGCACGTGGTTGCTGAGTTGCCGATCGGCGGCGGCGAGCACTTCGGCGGCGCTGATCATCGCCAGCCCGGGCGCGGGCGTGTCCGACCGCGGGTCGCCGGGGTGTCCGGCCCACAGGGCGACATGGGCCGCCCGTTCCGCGGGCGGTCCCCAGACCGCGGGGGAATCGGGGCCGAAGATCAGCACCGACGGCGTGCCGAACGCCGTGGCCAGATGCCCGACGCCGGTGTCGCCGCTGAGCACCAAGGACGCGTCGGCCACCGTCACGGCGAGTTGGCGCAGCGTGAGTTCGCCTGCCAGCACATCGTTCTCGGAGAGACCGGCCTGTTCGGCGACGCTGCGCGCGAGCGGACGGTCCGCGGCGCTGCCCACGATCCGCACCGGCGCTCCCCACTCGCGCAAGCCCGCGGCCACCGCCGCGAAGCGGTCGGCCGGCCAGCGCCGAGCCGGCGCCCCGCCCGGGTAGACGACGATGGAGCGGCGCTCGCCGGTGCACTCCGGCGGCGGTGTGATGTCCAGTCGAGCCGGGTCGGCCGGGATGCCCGCCCATTCCAGCAGCCTGCACCACCGCACCGTGTCGGGCAGGCCGGGCTCCAACAGCGGGCCGGGTACACGGGGAAAGTCCTTGTGGCGGTGCGTGATGATGCTTTCCGGGTCGGTCGCGAGCAGCGCGCGCATGCTCTCGGCTCCGGCGTCGTGCAGATTGACGGCGAAGGCAGGCGCGGGGGCGTTCCAGCGCAACCCGCCCGCCATCGGCGTCGCGTGCAACTCGTCGGCGCACGCGGCCAGTTCCACGACCGGGCGCAGCCATCCCGGCGCGGCCAGGACCAGCCGGTGCCGCGGACGCGCGTCGCGCAGCGCACGCAGTGCGGGGACCGCGGTCAGCAGTTCCCGCAACCCGTGCGCCCGCAGCGCGAGCAAGACCGTCATTTCGGCACGAAGATGCCGGTGAGGTCGGCCTTGCGGATCGGGGTGTCCGGGTTGGCCTGCGCCGCGCACATCAGCTTGATCGCCGCGATCGCGGCGTCGACGGTCCTGGCGTCGGGCGTCTCGTTGCCCTCGCGCTCCTCTTCCAGGAACTTCTCGGTGGTGATGCGCTGTTTGTCGGAGTCCTGGGCGACGTATTCGTTGCACGGCGTGTCGCCGCCCTTGTTCACGATCTTCTCCGGCTCGTCGCCGCAGCCTGCCGCGCACACCGCCAGCGCGGCCAGCACGGCGACGCCCACCCGGCGCGCGGCGCTCATCGGCCGAACCCCGCCAGTGCCGACGACAGGTCCGGCACGCCGAGCGCCTGCAGCGCCTGTTCGCGCACCTCGGGGCAGGTCTGGGTGGTGATGGTGTCGATCGTGCCTCGATCGGTGACGACCACGTCGTTGAGCCCGCCGTTACGGGCCGCCCAGTTGTGCACCGTGCCGTTGAACGTCACTTTGGCCACCGTGGCGCCTTGGCCGCGCCAGGTGTCGATGTCGGCACCCATCATGTCGCACAGTTGCTTCGCCGCTTCCGCGGTGATCTGGTCGGTGTTCGGCACCTGGCGGCTACTCGGCGCGGGCATGGTGATCGAAACGGTCGCGGGTGCGGGCGTGTCCGCCGCCGAATCGCCGTCGTCGACCGAACAGGCGGTGAGCGCCGCGCCCGCGGCCAAGGCGCAGGCGAGCAGGGTGAAGCGACCCAAGGGCCGGTTGGGCTGGTTTCTCATCTTTTCTTTCTCCTGGAGTGCGAAGGCGCGTTCCCGGCGGGCGGATGTGAGCGCTCGATCAGTGACCGGCGGCGTCTCGCAGCCGCTTGCCTTCCCGTGCCTTGACCCGGCGGTGCTCGGCGACGATCACCGAGACGCCCGCGATGATGCAGACGCCGCAGACGATCCCCGCCACCACCGCCCACCCCTCGAACCCGTACCCGGCTGCGGTGAGCGTCAGCGCCATGGCCACGAGCCCGACGGCGACCAGGATGATGCCCGGCCAGTTGCGGGCGTCCTCGATGGATTCTCCGGCATGTGTCCGAATGGTGCGGGTGTCGTCCGGGAACCCGTGGGTCCGGGGCGTGTGCTGCTCTCCGGGGCCGGATCCCGCGGTCGGCTCGTTCGGTGCTGGCAGCATCGGATGTCCTTTCTGCTGAGCGGCAACGATTTCGGTGCGCGGGCAGCCCGTGGCCCGCGGTGTTCGACGCGGGCCGTCCTGGGCGGCCGTACCGGTCGAATGCCCGCGTTATGGCGTCCGAAACGGGGGTAGCACCTCAGCGAGCGGCCCCGTTCCCGGCCGCTCGTACCCGCGAGAAGTTCCAGGAGGATCCCGATGACAACAGCACGGGAGATCATGACCCCGAACGTGGAGTGCGTTCGCTCCAGCGACACGGTGGTCGCGGCCGCGCAGCGCATGGCGGAGTTGAACGTCGGCGCTCTGCCCATCTGCGGTGAGGACGACAAGCTGAAAGGAATGCTCACCGATCGCGACATCGTCGTGAAAGTGATCGCCCAGCGTAAGGACCCGCTCGGCGTCGACGCGGGCGAACTCGGGGGCGAATTGGTCACCGTCGAAGCCGATGACGACGTACGCAAGGTGATGTCGGTGATGTCGCAGCATCAGGTGCGCCGGGTGCCGGTGCTGGAGAACGGCAGGCTGGTCGGCATCATCGCGCAGGCCGACGTCGCCACCACCGTCGAGAACGCCCAGTCGGGCAGCACGGTGGAAGCGATCTCGACCGACTTCTGAGTCCGGCGGCACTCACACCGCGGCCGGGTGCATGTCGTAGACCGCGTAGGCCGCTCGGATCACCGGCTGGGCGACATTGCGCACCCGGATGCCGCCCGGGGTGGTGCCGCGCTCGGTGCCCGCGTGCGCGTGACCGTGCAACGCCAGGTCGGCGCCGTGCGCATCGATCGCCTCGCCGAGCAGGTAGGAGCCGAGGAAGGGATAGATCTCCCTCGGCTCGCCGTGCAGGGTGTCGCTGATCGGGGAGTAGTGCGTGAGCGCGACGGTGACATCGGTCTTCAGATCGGCCAGCGCGTCGCCGAGCGCGGCGGCCACGTCCACGGTGTGTCCGGCGAATTCGCGCATCAGGGGTTCACCGAAGACGCTCGCGCATTTGCCCGCGAAGCCGCCGCCGAACCCTTTCGCGCCCGCCACCCCGAGCGTGCTCCCGTCGACGTTCAGCGTCACGGAGGTGCCCTCCAGCACCGTGATGCCGTGGTCGGCCAGCACGGCGCTGATCTCCTGGTCGGCGTCGCCGTGATAGTCGTGGTTACCGAGAACGGCGACGACCGGCACCCCCAGCTCGGCGAACTCCTCCGCGACGACCCGGCCCTCCTCGACGGCGCCGTGGCGGGTCAGGTCGCCCGCCAGCAGCAGCACATCCGCCCGCTCGGACAGTCCCTCCAGCGCGGGCCGCCACTGGCCGCGCGAGTCCGCGCCGAGATGTACGTCACCGACGGCGGCTATCCGCATGCGGCTCAACTCCTTTCGGATACGTCGGGCTCCAGCGTCTCGGTCTCGACGGGTGCCGTGGGTCGGGTGACATGGACGTCGTTGTGGACGCGCGCGTGCGGAAGCTGCTCGCGGACGACGGTTTCCATCTGCTGCTTGCAGTTCTCGCTGCTCACCTCGCCGCACAGCACCACGACGTCGCCGCGAATGGTCACCTGCACACCGAGTTCGGCAGTGCGGGGATCCTCGGCCAGCGCCCGGCGCAAGCGTGCGACCAGGTATTGCGGCTGCTCCATCTACTCCACCTTTCCGGTGCGGGTGATGCCGAGATCGTCGAGCAGGCCCATGAACGCCCGCGCGTAGGGCGAGGCCTTGGTCTGTTCGCGCACCACCTCCCAGTCGACCTGTTCGCGCAGGTCGCGCGCGATGTGCAGGATCGGGCTGAGATCCAGGCGGTGCGCGTCGAAGACGAGCATCTTGTCGATCATCAGGTCGGTGCCGCTGATCACCGGGGCCTTCGCCGGTCCGATCCGCATCTCGGTGGCCCGCTCCAGCAGTTCGTCGGTCACCTCGCGATCGTTCGGGCGGTGGATGACATCGACCAGCACGTCGTCGGCGTAGACCTTGCGCAACCAGTTCTCCGGCGGGTCGCACACCCGCAGGCCCGCACGAGCCAGCGCGTTGATCGCGCGGGCGCTGTCGGCGGGTTTGACGAAGATGTCGACGTCGTGCTGGGAGGCCGGGCCGCCACGGGCGTAGACCGCGCAGCCGCCCGCCACCGCGAATCGGATATCTGTCGCCGCCAGCGCGTTCACCGTGCGGGTGAGCGCATGCAGCAGCTGATCGGTGGTAACGGCCATGCAGCGGTGGTACCCGGCGGACACCGGGTTAATCGACGTTTCACCGGGTATGCGTCCGGATATCCGGAGGGCCCGGCGTGGCCCCGCCCCGGGTTTCCGGACCACTTCGGACCGATCTCGCGAGCAGGGAAGGGAGCGACACATGCCCAAGACGACAGCGCGCGGCGAGGTGAAGAAGTCCGAGTTGCCGAGCACGCTGGAACGGTCGGAGGAGAAGGCGCAGCGCACCTTCGCCGAGGCGCACGACGCGGCGCTGGAGCAATACGACGGCAACGAACAGCGCGCCCACCGTGTCGCCTACGCCGCGCTGAAACACAGCTACGAGAAAGTCGGCGACCACTGGGAGCCCAAAGCGCGCCGCGGTCCGTCGGATGAACGCGCAAGCCAGCACGGGCCGGGCGCGCGGGGCGAGACCGCCGAAGGCGTCGACGCCAACGCGTCGAAGGAGCACCTGCTGGACATCGCCCGGCGATTGGAGGTCACCGGGCGCTCGCGGATGACCAAGGGCGAACTCGTCGAGGCGATCAAGAAGCGCAATCGCCAGGAGGCCGCGCGTGCCCGGAAGTGAGGACGACGGCTGGGCCCGCCGTGCGCGCGGTGAGACCGAGCTGGAACGACTGGACCGGAACTGGGGGAGCCTGGTCCAGGAGTTGCGCGTGGTGCAGACGGGCGTGCAATTCCTGTTCGGCGCGCTGCTGGTCCTGCCGTTTCAGGCGTCGTTCGGCACGCTGACACCGGGCATGCGAGCGCTGTATCTGGCGACGTTGGCCGCTGTGCTCGGCGCCACCGTGTTCCTGATCGCGCCGGTGTCCTGGCACCGGATCCTGTTCCGCAGGCACCGGCTCGGCAATGTCGTCGCGGCGGCCCACCGCTGCGCGATGGCGGGCGTCGCCCTGCTCGGTCTCGCGCTGATCGGTGCGGTGATCCTCGTGGTCGACTACGTGACCGGCGTGGCCGCGGCGATCGTGACCGGTGTCGCCGCCGTCGCGCTGTTCGTGTCCACCTGGCTGATCGCGCCGTGGCGCTGGCGCAGCGCGTCCGAGGACGTCCGCGCCGAGCACTACTGAGCCGGCGCTACCGGGTCACCGGGCCCACGAGACGACCTCGCCCGCGTGCGCGGGAGCGCCGCGGTGATAGGCGCTGAGCGTCTCGACCGCGACCCGATCCCAGGAACTGCGGCTGGCGGCGCGCTGATAACCTGCGGCGCCCCAGGTTTCGCGCAACGTCGAGTCCGCCAGCAGCGGGCGCACCGCCCGCACGATGGCGTCGGGTTCGGGCGGAGCGACGAATCGTCCCGTGACGCCGTCGACCACGGTGTCCAGCAGACCGCCGACGGCCGTGGCGACCACCGGCTTCCCGCAGGCCATCGCCTCCAGCGCCACCCGGCCGAACGGCTCGTACCAGGGCGTGCAGACCACGACGTCGGCGGAGCGGTACAGCCGGGGCAGCATCGGCCGCGACACCGGGCCGGCCAACCGGAGCCGTTCCCGCACACCGTGTTCCGACGCGATCCGGCGCAGCCTGCGGCCTTCGGCGTCGTCCTCGTCGTCGGCGGCCGGACCGCCGACGATCACCAGCTCGGTGTCCGGCAGCTGCGGCAGCGCCCGGATCACGGGGTCGAATCCGCTGCGGCGCACCAGCTCTCCGGCCGCCAGCAACCGGTGCGTGGCGTGCCGATCGGCGGCGGTGCCCTCCGGGGTGAACGTCGTGAGATCGACCCCGTGCGGCACGATCGAGGTCCGGAAACGCGGCACGCCCATCCTGGCCAGCTCCGCGACCTCGTCGGAGCAGGTCGCCACCACGTGCGCCGCCCGCGTCGCGATGAGCCGCTCGAACCTGATCCGCGAGCGCGGACTCGGGTCGGCGAGACCCTCGCAACGCCGCTGCACGGTGCCGAGCCCGTGGAAGGTCAGCACCACCGGGATGCCGTGCGCGCGGGAGGCGAGCTCGGCGGCGAGCCCGGACTTCCAGTAGTGCGCGTGCGCGATGTCCGGACGTTCGGTGCTCCAGTGCCGCCGCAGCACCGTGCCGAAGTCGCCGAGGTAGGGCAGCGTGCGGTCGCTCGGCAGGGGAGTCGGCGGTCCGGCCGGGACGTGGACGACGCGATAGCCGCCGTCGGCCAGCAGCTCGGCGGGGGCGCGCGGACTGATGCGCCGGGTGTAGACCGTCACGTCGTGGCCGCGGCGGACGTACGCCGCCGACAATTCCGCTACATAGGCGCCGCGGCCGCCCCCGTCCGCGGGGCTGCCCTCGGCGAGCGGGCTGGCGTCTTCGGAAACCATGGCAATCTTCACCGGGTGCTCCGTTCTCTCGTCGCGGGCAGCATCCGGACGCGCGAGTACGCGCGGTTGCCCTACGACCGGCATCGCGTGACGTTCGGGAATATGTTCGGGATATGCCCGCAGGCCGCCCGATGAAACCCCACGTCAGCGGTCAGATATCGGGCCGAACGGTCGGTTCGTCCCGGTCGCGGGCCCTTCGGCGGCGGGTCACGTTCTCCTACCGAACGCTGTCGGGAACGGGTCGGTCGTGCCACACTGTAGGGAGGTTGAGATCACAGCCGACCCCGGTTCGACGCATTCGGCGCAGCCGGTCGATGGGACGGCACGGCAACCGGTTCGCGCTCGCGCCGCCCTTCCCCGGCCGTCGCGGAGGACTGGATACCCCCTACACGGGAGGTTCGACTTGTCTGCCATTTCTCTGCTACGGGACCACGCCGACGGCGTGCATCTCAATGGTTCGGGACCGGGACGTCGTCGGGACAACCGGTTGTGGGCACAGCGGGTGGACCGCCGTCGCGAATGTGTGGTGGTCCGGGTCGAAGGCGAGTTGGACGCCGCCGTGTCGGCCGAATTCTTCGAGACGGTCGAGCGTGCGTTGCAGTCACCGTGCGATGCGGTCGTGATCGATCTGCGCGGGGCGAGATTCCTGAGTCTGCGCGCGGCCGTGCGCCTCGGCGCGCTGCGCGGCGAGGGGTTGGGTCGTCCGGATCTGCGGATCGTCGCGGGCGGGCCGGGAGTGGAGCGGGCACTGGAAGTGACCGGCGTACGGTCGCAGTTCCCCCGCTACCCGTCCATGCGCACAGCGTTGGACGCCTGAGCCGAAGGCCGCCCACACGAAGCCGTGCTCGCCGGTGTGACTGACCCGTGCCGATCCGGTCACACCGGGCGCACCGGCATCGGATACTTCAGCAGTGAGTGAGAGCAGGTCGGTCCAGCCCGAGAACGCCTTCGCGCTGGACCGGGTGATCGGTACCGGGACGCCGCAGAGTGTCGGCATTTTTCGTTTCTGGTTCGCCGGCCAGCGGTGGGAATGGTCGGACGAAGTCGCATCGATGCACGGTTACGCGCCCGGGGCGGTCACCCCGACGACGGAGTTGTTGCTCGAGCACAAACACCCCGACGATCGCGAAGCGGTGGCCAGCGCCTTGGCGCGGTCGATCGCCGACGCGGAACCGTTCTCCAGTCGCCACCGCATCATCGATACCGCAGGCGCCGTGCACCACGTGATCCTGGTCGCCGACCGGATGATCGATGACACCGGGCTGGTGGTTGGCACCTCCGGCTACTACATCGACGTCACCGACACCCTCGCCGAGCACCGGCAGGAAACGCTGGACGACGCCCTGCCCGAGCTGTACGCGGCCCGCGCGGTGATCGAGCAGGCGAAGGGCGCGCTCATGCTGATCTATGGCGTCGGCCCCGAACAGGCGTTCCGGGTACTGAGCTGGCGATCGCAGGAAACCAACGTCAAACTGCGTGAATTGGCCGCGCGGCTGGTCGCCGATCTCCCCGGGCTGGCCGGCGTGACGGCAGGGCTGCGAACCGAATTCGATCATCTGCTGCTCACCGCTCACGAGCGCATCGACGACGCCTGACCGGCGTTTCGATCCCAGCGCGGCGGGTACGCCCCCGAACGAGGAACGTGGCGATATTTCCGCTCCACAGTCCGTGGCGCCAGGGTGTGCGGTACGCAGGCCACAGTGGAGTGGCTGTGAGGACAAGGTGGTGATGGGCCAATGGGGGAGTCGACTTCCCGATCCTCGACGGACACGACGACAGTCGGTGTGCGGGTGCCCGCCCGGCTGGAACAGCTGACCATGCTGCGCGCGCTCGCCGAGACGGTCGCCCTCATCGCGGACTTCGCCTTGGACGAGGTGACCGACATCCGGCTCGCGCTGGACGAGGTGGCGACCTCGCTCATCATCGACGCCGCCCCCGGCTCGACGATCGACTGCGAGTTCAGCTACGACGACGGCAAGATGTTCGTGCACGTCTCGTCGGTGGCGGTCACCGAGTCGGTGCTCGGGCACGCCGGGCTCGGCTGGCACATCGTGCGCACGCTGACCGACTCGATCGCGGCCGCGCAGGGCTCCTACGACAGCGTGCTCGGCGGGTATCCGACGGTGATCGACTTCAGCTGGGTGCGAGGTGCCCCGAATGGCGGGTGAACCGAGGTCGCGCGGGGACACCTACGACAACATCGAGCCGCTGTTCGAGAAGATCGCCGCGCTGGACCCCGGCGATGCGCGCCGCGAGCCGTTGCGTCGGGAACTGATCGAACGATGCCTGCCGCTGGCCGAGCACATCGCGCGCAAGTTCGCCGGCCGCGGCGAGAACTTCGACGACCTGCTGCAGGTCGCCCGCCTCGGGCTGGTGCAGGCAGCCGACCGTTTCGACGTCACGCGCGGGTCGTCGTTCCTGTCCTTCGCCGTGCCGACGATCATGGGCGAGGTCCGGCGGCACTTCCGGGACAATACCTGGGCCGTGCGGGTGCCGCGCCGCACGAAGGAGATCCAGCTGAGCATCGGTCCGACCGTCGAGGCGCTGTCGCAGCGACTGGGCCGGATGCCGCGCGCCAGGGAGATCGCGGCGGAGCTGGACGTCGACCTGGTGGAGGTGACTCAAGCGCTGATCGCGGGCAACGCCTACCAGTCCTCGTCCATCGACGCGGCCACCGGCGAGGACGCCGAGAGCGCCGCGCAGCCGCTCCTGGACAGCCTCGGCGCCGAGGAGCCCTCCTATCACCTGGTCGAGGACGTGATGGCGGTCGGGCCGCTGCTCGGCGAGCTTCCCGAACGCGAGCGTCAGGTGCTGACCATGCGATTCTTCGAGTCGCTGACCCAGAACCAGATCGCCGAGCGGCTCGGGGTCTCGCAGATGCACGTCTCGCGCATTCTTTCCCGGACCCTGACTTCGCTGCGCGAGCAGGCGCTGCGCGACTGAGCGCAGACCCGCTACACCGGATTCGGCGGAGCCGGGTCCGGTGACGGTCCCGGGAGACCGGGGTCCGGCGAGGGACGGCCGGGATCCGGCACCGGCGGGGTCGGCGTGGGGCCGGGGCCCGGCGGACGCGGCGCGGGACCGGGCACCGGCGGCAGCGGAGACGGATCGGGTTCCGGCGGAACGGGACTCGGCTCCGGAATGGGGTCGGGATCGGGAATCGGCGGCACGGGATCGGGTTCCGGGATCGGCGGGACGGGATCCGGCTCGGGCGTGGGCGGGACCGGTTGTGCCGCGCTGTCGGTGGACATGCGAACTCCTCCTCGTTCGGGTGACCGGCTCGCGCGAAGTCGGCGACCGCGCTCGACCAGCCGATCATCGGCCGGTTACCCACCGATCACGGGGCCAACCGGTCCGCGCCCGGCGCCGGTGCGGCCGACCAGTTTGCCGATCCTGGCCAACGGGTAGTCAGACAGGAGCCGGACAACAGATGCCGATGGCTCGAGGAGCTCGTCATGACCGACCAGCGCCGCCCAGGCACCCGGAATCCGCGGTTCGGACCGGGTGGGCCGGGGGCGTCGACGCAGTCCCGAGGGATCTCCGTCACCAGGAACCACGACGTCATCCGCCGCTGGGCCGCCCAGCGCGGAGCGCGGCCCGCGACGGTGCCGGGCAGCGAGCAGGACGGGCGGCTGGGGGTGTTGCGATTCGACTTTCCCGGCTACGGGGGCGCCGTGCTGCGCCGGGTGGGGTGGGACGAGTGGTTCGCCACGTTCGATGCCAGAAAACTGCGCTTCTGGTATGTGGAGCGCGATGCCGACGATCCGCCGAGCAACTTCAACCGTTTGGAGCCGCCGCGATAGCCGGTCGGGCGCTGGCGCGGCCGTGAGACCGGTCACGGCCGCGCGTTCGTGAACGGCGCAGCGGAAGCGATGTGACGCACGACATGATTGCCTTGCGAGTCCCGTTGCCGCGCCTGCGGTTAGCTCCGGTGCGGACCGTCAGGATCGGGCCTTCGAAATAGGCTGTTGGCGTGCGACTTTCACGATCGAAATCGTTCTCCGTGTAATGCGATGGCGCGCGGAAGACGAACTGCGCTGCCGCCCCGATGCTGCCGGAATCGGGCCGCCGTATAGCGTCGATGGAACGACCATGAGGCCCCGTCTCGGTCTGCCGGATGTTTACCGGCCGGGCTCAGGGGTACTCGTAGCCGAGCAAAGGTTGCTCGAAAAGCGGAAAGTCGCGTCGGTATGGGGATGCGGTTGTCCGCATCGTGACGCGCTTGCGCATGTCTGCAAGGGATAAGGTCTTGAGCGCAAACCTGATGATCGTGGAAGACGACGACCGGGTCCGTGGTGCGTTACGGCTCGCTATGGAAGACGAGGGATACGACGTCGACGAGGCGGAGGAAGCCGAGGACGCGCTCACTCATCTGCGCAGCAATGGTGTTCCCGATGTGATGATCGTCGATCTGATGCTCGGCGGCATGGACGGATTCGAATGTATCCGGGAGATCCGCCGCGACCATGACGTCCCGATCATCGTGGTCAGCGCTCGCGACGACACCCACGACGTGGTGGCCGCGCTGGAAGCGGGCGCCGACGATTTCGTGACCAAGCCGTTCGAGATCAAGGAGATCACCGCGCGCATGCGCGCCGTGCGCCGCCGCGCCCGGCTGACCGCCGAGCGGGAGACGCCACAAGAGATGGTGCTCGAGGCCGACGACACGGCGCCGCTGATCCTGGCCCGCGACAGCGGGGTGGTGCGCCGCGGCGACGAGGAGATCCGGCTCACGCTCACCGAGTTCCGGCTGCTGTGTGAGCTGGCCGAGACGCCAGGCCGTGTGCTCAGCCGGACGGTGTTGCTCGAACGGGTATGGGACCGTGGCTTTTTCGGCGACGAGCGCATCGTGGACGTGCACATGCGCCGCTTGCGCACGAAGATCGAGCGGGATCCGTCCGATCCGCGCGTCGTGGTGACGGTGCGTGGGCTCGGCTATCGCCTCGATGTGCGCCGCTGAGCGCTGTCCGGACGCCGAACGCTGGAATCCGAACGCCTGGAGCCTCCGCGCCAGGGTGACCGCCGCCTTCGCGACCATCGCCGCGCTGATGTCGCTGGTCCTGGTCGTTTCGGTCTTCGTGATCAGCCGCGGCTACCTGGAAGGGCAGCGAACGCACGCGGGTAGCGAGTCGCCGGGAGATCTCAACGCCGATCTGGATCTGCTGCGCAACGTGCTCATCTGCTGCGCCGTCGTGGTCACCTCGATCGGCGCCGCGGTCGGCTGGTGGGCGAGCAGGCGGGTGCTGACGCCGCTGCACCAGCTCGCGGGCACCGCGGCGCGAATCGCCTCCGGCGACCTCGACCAGCGGCTGCCCGCGACAGGGGACCAGGATCTGGCGATCACCGTCGAGTCGTTCAACACCATGGTCGACTCGCTGCAACGACGCATCGAGCGCGAACACCGGCTCTTCGGCGACGTCAGCCACGAGCTGCGCACGCCGCTGACCACCCTGATGGCCGGCGTCGGCGTGCTCAACCGGCACCGGGGCGATCTGCCGGAACGCTCGCAGCGGGCGCTGGGACTGGTCACCGCCGAGGTCGAGCACCTGCGCAAGCTGCTGGACGATCTGCTCGCCCTGGCGCGGGTGGAAGCGGGCATGCACCACGGTGACGCCGAGCCGCTGTCGGTGCGTGACCTGCTGGTCCACACCCTCGCCGACCGCCGCTATCCGGCCGAACTGCTCACGGTGCGTCAGGACGTCACCGTGCGCGGCCGCAAGGTGGAGTTGGAGCGCGCGGTGGCCAACCTGCTGCACAACGCCGACCGGCACGGCGGCGGCGTGGTCGCGGTCACCGTCGATCGCGACGGCACCGACGCGGTGCTCACCGTCGACGACGCGGGCCCCGGTGTGCCCGCCGCGGACCGCGAGCGCATCTTCGAACGATTCGCCACCGCCCGCAGCGGGCGCCGTTCACCGGACGGGACGGGGATCGGCTTGGCGCTGGTCGCCGAGACGGTCGCCACGCACGGTGGCCGGGTGCGCTGCACCGACCGTCCCGGCGGCGGCGCGCGATTCGTCGTGCGCCTGCCCCGGCTCGGCGACATCCATCCGTAATACGACCGTAAAGAACTCGACAGGTTCACCTCAAAGTGGCTTGGCGAGCCTGGATAAGTAGTGCTGATCAGACGAGGGAGTTGTATGTCATCGCCAACCCTGTCCCCAGCGGAGATCGAGCGATCGCGCGTCGGCAACGCCGCGGCCGCTCTCCGGGCCGCCCCGGCTCGGAAAGGGGCCGGACCGGCCGTGGTCCTGCGCACGCCTCGCTTGGCCGACGGCGCTCAGATGTGGCGGATCGCCAAGGATTCCGCGGTGCTCGACGTCAATTCGAGCTACGCGTACCTGCTGTGGTGCCGAGATTTCGCCGGCACCTCGGTGGTCGCCGAGTCGGACGGGCGCGTCGTGGGATACGTGATCGGATTCGTCCGTCCGCAGGCGCCCGACACCGTCTTCGTCTGGCAGATCGCGGTGGACCGCGCGCTGCGCGGCCGCGGCATCGGTGCCCAGCTGCTCAATACGTTGCTCAACAGTGTTGCCGCTCAGGGGGTTTCGGTACTCGAAACGACCATCTCGCCGGACAACGCCGGTTCCGTCGCGCTGTTCACGTCGGTGGCCGCGACGCGCGGCGCCGAAGTGCACAAGCGCCCGTTGTTCGACGCGGGCGTCTTCCCCGACAGCCACGCACCCGAAGACCTGTATCGCATCGCCCCGACCGCCCGCACCACCGAGGAGGATCACCGATGATCAACGCGGACACCACCGTTTTCGAGAGTCTGGAGTCGAACGTGCGCGGTTACTGCCGCGCCTGGCCCACCGTGTTCACCACCGCGAAGGGCAGCTGGCTGCGCGACGAGGAAGGCAAGGACTACCTCGACTTCTTCGCGGGCGCGGGCGCGCTGAACTACGGCCACAACAACGACGTGCTCAAGAGCGCGCTGCTGGAGTACATCGCCAGCGACGGCATCACCCACGGCCTGGACATGTCGACCGGAGCCAAGCGGGAACTGCTGGAGACGCTGCGCGACACGCTCTTCACCCCGCGCGGCCTGGACTACAAGGTCCAATTCCCCGGACCGACCGGTGCGAACGCGGTGGAGGCCGCGCTCAAGCTGGCCCGTAAGGTCACCGGTCGCGAGACCATCGTCAGCTTCACCAACGCTTTCCACGGCATGACCCTCGGCGCGCTGTCGGTCACCGGCAACGCCGCCAAGCGCGCGGGGGCCGGTGTGCCGTTGGTGCACGCCGCGCACATGCCCTACGACGGCTACTTCGACGGCACCACCGCCGACTTCCAGTGGATGGAGAAGGTGCTCGACGACACCTCCTCCGGCTTCGACCGTCCCGCCGCGGTGATCGTGGAGACGGTGCAGGGCGAAGGCGGCGTCAACGTCGCCCGCGCCGAGTGGCTGCGCCACCTCGCCGGCCTGTGCGCGGAGCGGGAGATTCTGCTGATCGTCGACGACGTGCAGATGGGCTGCGGCCGCACCGGACCGTTCTTCTCCTTCGAGATCGCGGGCATCACGCCCGACATCGTGACGCTGTCGAAGTCGATCGGCGGTTACGGGCTGCCCATGGCGCTGGTGCTGTTCAAGCCGGAACTGGACGAATGGTCGCCGGGCGAGCACAACGGAACCTTCCGCGGCAACAACCCCGCGTTCGTCACCGCGACGACCGCGCTGCGCCACTACTGGTCCGACGACACGTTGCAGACGGCGACGCGGGCCAAGGGTGAGAAGGTCGCACGCGCTCTGGGCGAACTGGCCGAGTACTTCCCGGGCGTCTCGACCCGTGGCCGCGGCTTGGTGCAGGGCGTGGTGTTCGACGATCCCTCGCAGGCGGGCAAGGTCTGCCAGATCGCCTTCGAGCGCGGGCTGCTGGTGGAGACCTCCGGCTCGACCGACGAGGTGGTGAAGCTGCTGCCGCCGTTGACGGTCACCGACGACGAACTCGACCAGGGCCTGCAGATCCTCACCGGCGCGGTCGAGTCGGTGTGCGGCGGGATGGGGGCGCTGGCATGATCGTGCGCACCACCGCGGAGATCACCGATACCGAGCGCGACGTGGCGGGCGAAGGCTGGCGCAGCAAGCGCATCGTCCTCGGGGGCGACGGCGTCGGCTTCTCCTTCCACGAGACGACCATCGACGCCGGGACGGTGCACGTGTTCCATTACGTGCACCATGTGGAGGCCGTGTGGCTCATCGAGGGCGAGGGCACGCTCACCGATCTGGACAACGACGTCACCTACGAACTCGGGCCCGGCTCGATGTACCTGCTCGACGGACACGAGCGGCACCGCTTGGAGGCGCGCACCAGGATGCGGATGATGTGCGTGTTCAACCCGCCGGTCACCGGGCAGGAGGTTCACGACAGCAACGGCGTCTACCCGCTGGTCACCGCGACGATCGGAGGTTGAGCACACCTATGGTTCTGCAGCACATCGAAACACCGCCCGAGACGGCTCGCTACGATCGCTACCCGACCCGTCTCGGCGCGCCCGCTCCGCACTTGGAACGGGCCGACCCCGCGGTGTGGGGGGAGATCGAGAGCCCCGAGTTGGCGTCGTTCGACGCCGACGGGTTCGCCATCCTGGATCAGCTGCTCACTCCCGCGGAAGTGGCCGAGTACAGCGAGGAGATCGGCAGGCTTGCGAACGATCCGGCACTGCGCGACGACGACCGTGTCATCGTGGAGAAGTCGTCGAACCGGGTGCGTTCGGTCTTCGAGGTGCACAAGCTGAGCGAGGCGGTCGCCGAACTGGTGCGTCAGCCGCGGGTGCTCGGGCTGGCCGAGCAGGTGCTGGGGTCGCCGGTGTACGTGCACCAGAGCCGGGTGAACTACATGCCCGGCTTCCGCGGCGCCGGTTTCTACTGGCACTCCGATTTCGAGACCTGGCATGCCGAGGACGGCATGCCGGCGCCGCGCGCGGTGAGCCTGTCGATCGCGCTGACCGACAACTATCCGATCAACGGCAGTCTCATGGTGATGCCGGGCTCGCACCACACCTTCGTGCCGTGCCTGGGCAGCACTCCGGCCGAGCACTACCGGGAGTCGTTGCAGGAACAGGAGATCGGCGTACCGACGACCGACGACATCACCGCCCTCGCGAACCGGTACGGGATCAGTCAGTTCACCGGCCGGGCCGGCTCGGCGCTGCTGTTCGACTCCAACCTGATGCACGGATCGTCGAACAACATCACGCCGTTCCCGCGCTCGAACATCTTCGTAGTGTTCAACAGCGTGCACAACACGCTGGTCGAGCCGTTCGCCGCGCCCGCGCCGCGACCGGAGTACATCGGCAGCCGCGACTTCACGCCGCTGTCGGCCTGATCCGCCGACCGCCTCGCTCGTGCGGCCCGCTCCCTTCCGTGGGGCGGGCCGCACGAGGCGTTTTCGCGGGTTCTCCGTTGCTCAGGCCAGCCGCCGGATCGCTTCCGGGCCGAGGTCGGCGATCGTCGGGTAGCCGTCCACCGCCATCAGCAGATCGGCTTCGGCGAGCAGCGAACGCACCACGTGCACGAGGCCGTCGACACCGCCGAGGGCCAGGCCGTAGGGGTAGGGGCGGCCGATGCCGACGGCCGTGGCGCCGAGCGCAAGCGCTTTGACGATGTCGGCGCCGGTGCGGACGCCGGAGTCGAACAGCACCGGCAGGCCGTCGGCGGCCGCCGCCACCTCCGGCAGATGCTCGATCGCCGGGATGCCGCCGTTGGCCTGTCTGCCGCCGTGATTGGAGCAGTAGATGCCGTCGACGCCCGCGTCCTTGGCGCGCCGCGCGTCGTCGGGATGGCAGATGCCCTTGAGGACCAGCGGCAGATCGGTCAGCGACCGGAGCCACGCCAGGTCGTCCCAGGTCAACGGATTGCCGAAGAGCGAGATCCAGGTCAGGATGGCGGTTTTGGGATCCTGTTCGGGCGGGCTCGGCAGCAGGGCTCGGAAGACCGGATCGCTGAAATAGTTGGCCAGGCAGTGGCCGCGCAGCTGGGGGAAGTTGGACACGGACAGATCGCGCGGACGCCAGCCCGGCACCCAGGTGTCCAAGGTGACCACGATGGCCTTGAATCCCGCCGCCTCCGCCCGCTGCACCAAGCTCTGCGCGAGATCCCGATCGGTGGGGGTGTAGAGCTGGAACATCCCAGGGGTGTCGCCGAACTCCGCCGCCACCTGCTCCAGCGGGTCGACGGTGAGGGTGGAGGCGATCATCGGCACGCCCGTGCGCGCCGCGGCCTTGGCGGTGGCGATGTCGCCGTGCCCGTCCTGGGCGCACAGTCCGATCACACCGACCGGGGCCAGGAAGATCGGCGTCGGCAGCGTCATGCCGAACAACTCGATCGAAAGGTCGCGTGTCTTGCTCGCGCGCAGCATGCGGGGGATCAGGCCCAGTTTCTCGAAGGCCGTCACATTGGCACGCTGGGTGAGTTCGTCGCCCGCTCCGCCCGCGACATACGACCAGATGCCCGGTGGCAGCGCCGCCTGTGCCTTGGCTTCCAGGTCGGCGTATGTCATGGGGAAATCGGGCAGCACACCCCCGAGCCCTTGGAAGTAGATCTCGTTCTGGTAGTCGCCGAAGTTGGTCACGCTGCTCCTGCCCTCGTCTCGATGCATGAATGTATCCGATACGTTCGTGTAGCGGGTTGGTTCTCCTCAGGCGGGCAGCGCGCGGAACAGGGCGACCCAGCGATCCGGGGCGACCAGCCCGACCGGCTGGTCGAGCGATATCCCGGCCGCCCCGCAGGCGCTGCGCACCGCACGCGCGGAAAACTCCCGCCGCAACGACGCGGCCACGCTGCCTCCGACCCCCGAGAATCCCAGCTCGACCAGCCTGCGGTAAGCGCCGAGCTGCTCGCGTGGCAGCAGCGGCGAAGGCCGGGTGCGCAATCGCAGGATGGCGGCATCGACGCCGGGAACCGGGTGGAAGCTGCGCCTGCCGACGCGCGCCCCGAGTTCGATCGCGGTCGTGGGCCAATAGGTCACGGTGAGCTTGGTCCACCGGCCGTAGTGGCCGGAGTGCTTGCGGGCGAATTCGAGCTGGGTGAGCAGGGTCGCGGAGGTGAGCCCGTCGGCGGCCAGGCACCAGCGCACGATGTCGGTCGTGACGGCGAACGGCACGTTGGCCACGACCGCGAACGGCTCCCGCGGCGGGCGCACAGTGCGGAAATCGCGGTGGTACAACCGGATTCGCGGCTCGTCCGCGTATCGGCGGCGCAGTAGCGCCACGTAGCGGCGATCCTTCTCGTAGGCGCGGACCCGGCTGCCCGCGCCCAGTAATTGCCTGGTCAGCATGCCGTCACCGGGTCCGGCTTCGAGGACGAGGTCACCGGCGGCGACGCCGGAGGCGCGCACGATCAGCCGGGCGGCGCGCGCGTCGGTGAGGAAGTTCTGCGACAGCCGCTTTCGCGTGGTCGCCGGGTGGCTCTCGCCGCCGTGGGCGCGCGAAAGGGAGCGATGGCGGGACATGGGTGTCCTCCGAACGGAGTAGTGGTCGAATCGGAAAGGTCGATTCGCCCGGACCCATGCCAGGGCACGAAGAATCCCGCGACCGCTATCGGTCGCAGGCATGCATCGCGCTCGAAGGGATCAGGAGATGATCGGAGCGCTACGGTGCGCCGGCAGAGCCCGAGCCCCCGTACGCAGCCGGATGTAATACGCGCCGACCGCGTACGCTCCGTTCATCCCGGGACTACCGCACATGTCCGGCACCGTATGACGTCCGCGCGGTTGCCCGCCACTTGTTTTCGGATCGGGGTCAGCGCGCCGCCGACTGACCCACCACGTCCTGGTCTCGCTGCTCGGCGGCGTAGACCCGCCACGACTTGGCCTCCGCGTGCTTGCCGAGTTGGTCGAGCAGATCGGCGAGTTCGGCGATGGCGCGCGGCTCCCGGCGGTCGGCGGCGGTGCGCCACCAGGATTCGGCCCCGACGGGATCGCCGCGCCGTAGCCGTACCATGCCGAGTTCGTACGCGGCGCCGGCGTGCCCGGCATCGGAGGCCTGCGTCCACAGCCCGCACGCCTGCTCTTCCTCGCCGCGGCGGTACATCGCGACACCGAGGTCGTAGAGCGCCCCGCGATAGCCCGGGTCGCCCGATTGCCCGGACTCACCGGTAGGCGTGGGCGCGTCGGCCGGGGCGGCGGGGCGTTCGGCGGATTGCGCAATTCCTTCCGGCGCCGACGCGGTATCGAGGGCTCCGGTACTCGGCGCACTCGCCGCGGGGCTGCCGGTGGTGACCGCCGTGTCCACCTCAGGGACGGGTTCTCGAGCCGCGGGTGGCGCCGGCGATACTTGTGCACCGGCGGATAGGTTCGATGCACTCGCCGTGTGATTCGGCTCCGAATCCGACGGCGGAGTCTGCGCCGGGGGCGGGGTGTGCGTGCCCGCGAGGTCGAAGGCGCGATACGGCTCCGGCGCGGCGCGCGAATTCGCGACCTGCGCGCCCGACGCGGAGCGCGGACCGTCCGCCGCCGGGGGAATCGCGGCGGGGCCCGGAACAGTTCGAGTAGCTTGCGGGCCTACCGGCACGGACCCGGATCGAGGAAGCGGAGGTTCCGCCTGAGGCCGGGTGTGCGTGCCGATGGCATCGAGCGCGCGGTACGGGTCCGCGGTCAAGGGGTTCGCGACGATCGGGCTGGATGCGGTGCCCGGGCCGTTCACCGGGAGGGGAGCACTCGATGCGGGGTGCGTAGTGCCGAGCAGCCGGCCGGTACTGGAGCGTGCCGGGTCCTCGGGTGGATACGTGTGCGCGACCGGCGGTCCGAAGGTTCCGTACGAGTCCGCCGCGGGCCGTTCGGGCGCCGTCCTGGGGCGGGGATCGAGATGCTGGGCGGAGATCTCGGCCCGCGGCTGCGATCCGGGCGACGGGAACCCGCCATTCGCTTCGGGTGCGATGTCACCGGCGCGGGAATCGTGCCCGCTGTGCGCGGCGCTGGCCACGAATTCCTCGGCGGGCGAACTCGGCGCCGGGTGCGCGCCGTCCCGGGTTCGGGTGCCGGGAGCAGGATGCGGAGTTTCCGGAGTGGAGCGTGCGGCGCGGGACGACTGCAAATTCACGAAGAGACTACCGGCGCGGCGCGGCGGGGCGTGCTGCGTCGTTTTGCCCTGACCGCCACCGACGGCCGCGGACGGATCCGCGGCGGGCCGTTTGGCACGAGCCCTGGGTAGGCTCGCGGCGTCGATACGCGGAACCGGCATGGTCGGCAGGGTGGGCGGGCCCGCCGACGAGACCGGATGCGCAGTGGGCGGGTTCGTGCCGATCGGCGCGGCGGTCGCGGGCGGCTGCGGTGCGACGGGCGTGGGAGCGGTGGACAATTCCACGACCAGGTTCGCGAAGTTGGGCGGCCCCTCGCCGATGCTGCACCACAACACGACGTGACCGTTGGGCCGGTGTTCGACGACGATCCCGTAGTTGCCTGCCCACGACTTCTGCGTGCCGAATTCGTCCACCCAGACCGGTGTCAGGGTCACCAGGGTCACCGGCGCGGTGGGCGTGACGTCGAAGCTGACGCCCGCGGCGAGCGCGTCGCTCCACGCGTCGACTCCGGCGAGCGAGCGTCCGTGCAGGTCCAGATAGCCGTCGACGACCGAGAGTCCCATGCCGAGCCCGCGCAGTCCGGCGGGCGGTGCGGCGGAGATCATCGTCAAGGTGACGGTGGTGGGCGCGGGGCCGACCTGCTCGGTGTACATCGGGTAGACCATGCTGCCGTGCCAGCGGATCGGATCCGCGCTCTGATAACGCGCGGCCAGCGGCAGCTCTTCGGGCGTATTCCGGGCAGCCCACGACGAATACCGCTCGTTCACTGTCGCGCGCCTGCCTTTCCACCCGATCCCGACCGCCGCCCCCGCGCCGGGCGGCGGGGTATACCGTACTCGCCGCCAACCGGAACCGCGCCGCAATCCCGAGGCGGTAGGTAATGCCCCGAGCCCCAACGCTACCGGGGAGTTCGCGCTATTTCCCAATGGTGCGCAGTGGGGCGTGGACCGTCCGCACGGAATCGAGCGGCGCGTGCCGGCGGGGCACGGGACCGCTTTTCCGGAACGCCGATCAGCCGACCAAGCGCTTGCTACGCTCGATCGATGATCTCCACGGTTGTCTGGGGAACCGGCAACGTCGGCCGGGCGGCCATCCGGGCCGTCGACGCTCACCCCGCGCTGCGATTGACCGGGGTGCTGGTGCGCGATCCCGCGAAGATCGGGCGCGACGCGGGCGAACTCGCCGGACTCGGGCGGGAACTCGGCGTCGCCGCCGACAGCGACATCGACGGCGTTCTCGGCGCGCGCCCCGGCGCGGTGGTCTACGCGGCGTCCGGCGACATCCGGCCCGACGAGGCGCTCGCCGATATCGTGCGCGCGCTGCGCGCCGGCGCGGTGGTCGTCACGCCCGCTCTCTACGCCCTCTACGATCCGCGCAACGCACCGCCGCAGGTGCGCGACCCGGTGCTGGCAGCGATCGCCGAGGGCGGCGGATCGCTGTTCGTCTCCGGCATCGATCCCGGTTGGGGCAACGACGTGCTGCCACTGCTGATCAGCGGGCTCGGCAGCACGGTAGAGGCGATCCGCTGCCAGGAGATCTTCGACTACTCCACCTACGACCAGCCCGATTCGGTGCGCTACCTGGTCGGCATGGGCCAGCCGATGGACTACCAGCCTACGATGCTCGCGCCGTCGGTGCCGACCATGGTGTGGGGCGGGCAGATTCGGCTGATGGCACGGGCGCTCGGCGTCGAACTCGACGAGATCCGCGAGACGCTGGACCGGCGCGCCCTGGACACCACCGTGACCACGACCTCCATGGGGCAGTTCGCTGCCGGCACCCAGGGCGCCGTGCGGTTCGAGGTGCAGGGCATCGTCGCGGGGCAGCCGAGGCTGATCGTCGAGCACGTCACCCGCATCCATCCGTCCTGCGCGCCGGACTGGCCCGCACCCGCCGACGGCGGCGCGGGGGCACACCGGGTGATCATCGAGGGCCACCCGCGCATCGAAGTCACCGTCGAGGCGACCGACGACGACGGCAATCGCTCCGCGGGCGGAAACGCCACGGCCGTCGGCCGCCTGGTCGGCGCCATCGACTGGCTGGTGGCGGCGGAACCGGGACTCTACGACGCACTGGATGTCCCACTGCGTCCCGCGGTCGGCAAACTCGGAAGGAAACATCCATGATCATCGACGTCCCCGAGGGCAAGGATCCGATCGGCTACGTCTGGGGCGAGATGGTGCCCGGCATCGGCGTCGCCGCCTCGAATTTCTCACTGGCGGTGTACTCGCACAGCACGCTGGGCCTGCGCGAGTTCGAGGCGGCCCGGCTGCGGATCGCGCAGATCAACGGTTGCCTGTTCTGCATGGACTGGCGCACCGAACGCGACGGGAGCAAGGTCGAGCCCGAATTCGCCGACGCCGTCGCGAACTGGCGCACCACCGACGCCTTCGACGAACGCACCAGGCTCGCCGCCGAATACGCCGAGCGATACGCCACCGATCACCACCACCTTGACGAAGAGTTCTGGGGCCGGATGCTGGCCCGCTACAGCCAGGCCGAAGTGGTCGAACTGAGCATGAGCATCGGATCGTGGCTGGCGTTCGGCCGGCTCAACCATGTGCTCGGCCTGGACGCGGTCTGCGTGCTGCCGGGTCATTCCGGCGACCGGTGAGCCGACGCCGAAGGCGCTAAGCCGGATCCCTCGACACCCACGCCGGCTGCCCGTCGACCAGGCCGAGTTCGAACTCCTCCGGAGCGTCGAGCACCGCGCCGAGCTGGCGAAGCGCTCGATCGGCGGAGATCTCCGCGGGAAAACGGATGTACTCCAGGGTGGCTCCGGAGATCCGGGCGCGGAATCCGTACCGGAATTCCACCTGCCCCGCATAGGTCAGCGCGATGCGACCCCGCCAGTCGATGTCGTGCCTGCCGTCGGGGCGCCGGGTGAACGACACTTCCTGGTCGGCGACCGAGTCGTGCCCGAGCAGATAGATGTTGAACGCCAGGCCTTCGATGTCGTCGGCGTGCGCGAGGGGGAGCGGGTCGACCGTGAGGCACTGCGGCTGTGCGGATTTCAGGAGAAAGGGCCGGCCGGGCGCCGCGGCGCGCAACCCGGTGGCGTCGTCCTCGCCCCAGTACGTGGACGAAAGCGTGCAGCTGTGATAGTTCTGCCAGACGATCGGCGACAACCAGTCCTCGCCGTCCTCCTCGCCGTGGTCGGGGTCGCGTTCGGCGTTGTACGCCGCGGAGCGCAGGTGCAGATCGAACCACAGGCTGCCGGCCTGGTCCATGCGGCCGGTCCACGCGAACTCCTCGATCGCGTGCCCTTCCGGCCACGGATTTCCCGGGAACACAATTCTCCCGGCGGGCGAAAAACGCACCAGGTCGGTCCTTTCCATGCCGACACACCCTAGCGACCGCGACCGACAATCTCGACACGCCAGAACAGGGAGGCCGCGACCGGCCGGGATCGCGCCTCAGGCGTTGGCCTGCGCCTGTTCCTCCGGCCGGTCTGCGGGCGGCTCGTCCACCGTCCGTTTCGGCCCGGTGAACCAGGTCCGGGCCGACGCCAGCCACCAGATGCCGATCGCGCCCACTACGCCGACCAGTGCGATCGGTGCGTAATTCACGGTGTTCCAAGTGAACTCGCTGTGCCACGGATAGCCGCGGGCATCGGTGGGCAGGATGAACAGAAAGCTGATCAGCGCGATCCAGCCCAAGGCGACCACACCCACCGGGCGATACCACGCGCCCAATCGCCATGGGCCGGTGCGGAATCGGCTCCCGTGCCACTGCCGCAGCAGGATCGGAATGCCGTAGGCGATGTAGAGGCCGATGGTCGCGATCGAGGTCGCTGCGGCGTAGGCGGTCGGCGCGTTCGCCGCGGGCACCAGCATCGACGGAATCAGCAGCAGGAACGCGAAGAACGAGATGAACAGCACCGCGTGCACCGGGACTTTGCGCGCGGAAAGCCGCGCCAAGAACCTGGAACCCGGCACCGCGCCGTCACGCGCGAACGCGAACAGCATCCGCGACGCCGAGGTGACCGAGGCGTATCCGCAGAACAATTGCGCCACCGCCGCGATGATCAGCAGCAGACCCGACCAGAAGCCGTTCAGCGAGTTCTCCAGGATGTAGATGACGGGATAGCCGCTGTTGTGCGCGGGATCCAGCGCGGCGTCCAGATCCGGGATGGCGAAGGTCACCGCCATGATGAGCAGATATCCGGCGATCGCCGACACGACGATCGTGGTGATGATGCCTTTGGCCGCCATCCGCGACGCGTCGTGCGTTTCCTCCGACATGTGCGCGGAGGCGTCGTAGCCGGTGAACGTGTACTGCGCGTGCAGCAGGCCGAGCAGGAAGCTGAACGCCACCCCGCCGAATCCGATGGCGCTGTTGTCGACCGTCTCGGTGAAGACGAATCGGGCGCTTTGATGGTGCTCCGCTCCGAAACCGAGGACGACCACGAAGATCGCCACGCCGCCCACGTGCCACCACGCGGACACGTTGTTGATCACCGCCGACAGGTGCGGGCCGATGACGTTCAAAACGGCGTGCAAGACGAGGATGGCGGCGAACACCAGGAAGATCGCGGTGCGGTCGGTGCCGATGTCGATTCCGACGACGTTCAGCACCACGGTGGTGAAGATGGCTGCGCCGTAATCGATCGCCGCGGTGACGGCGATCTGCCCGATCAGGTTGAACCATCCGGTGAACCAGCCCCATACCGGCCCGCCCAGTTCGGCGGCCCACCAGTACAGCCCGCCCGAGGTGGGATAGGCGGAGGCCAGTTCCGCCATGGCCAGCCCGACGAACAGCACCATGACCGAGACCAGCGGCCAGCCCCAGGCCATGGTGATCGGGCCGCCGTTGGCCAGACCGATGCCGTAACTGGCCAATCCGCCGGTCAGGATGGACACGATCGTGAAGCTGATGGCGAAATTCGAGAAACCCGACCAGGACCTGGCCAGTTCTTGTTTGTAGCCCAGTTCGGCGAGCCGGCGTTCGTCGTCGGAAGGGGGTCGGGTCTCGGTCATGTCGCGCTCCCGGGTGAAAACGCGGCCCTCATACCACGTTTGCCAGAAGATCAGTGTGAAGTACCGATCGGTCACCCGCAGCCCAACCAGCAAATTCGCGCGGGTGCCCGGCCCACGTGCCCGCCCCGGGCCTGCCGAACGTAGCGTTTAGCCATGAGCGAGCGACTGGTGGTCATCGGCGGTGACGCGACCGGAATGTCGGCGGCCTCGCAGGCGCGCCGGATGAAGGACGCGAGCGCGCTGGAAATCGTGGTCTTCGAGCGCGGCGGGTTCACCTCCTACTCGGCCTGCGGCATTCCGTACTGGGTCGGCGGCCATGTCGCCGACCGGGACGCACTGATCGCCCGCACACCGGAAGAACATCGGTCCCGAGAGATCGACCTGCGGCTGCGCACCGAAGTGACCGAGATAGATGTCGAACAGGCGCGCGTGCGCTACCGCGACCGCGACACCGGCGATTCGGCATGGATGTCCTACGACCAGCTCGTCATCGCCACCGGAGCCCGCCCGATCCGGCCCGCGCTGCCCGGCATCGACGCGAACGGTGTGCACGGCGTGCAGACCCTCGACGACGGGCAGGCGCTGCTGGACACGTTGGAGCGGACCCGCGGCAAGCGGGCTGTCGTGGTCGGGGCCGGCTACATCGGGGTGGAGATGGCAGAGGCCCTCATCCGGCGCGGCTACGACGTCACGATGGTCAACCGCGGCACCGAACCCATGTCGACGCTCGATACCGACATGGGAGCCCTGGTGCGCGACGCGATGTGCGGAATGGGCATCAAAGTGGTCGGCGGTGCGGAGGTGTCGCAGTTCCGGACCGACGACGGCCGGGTGGCCGCGGTCGTCACCGACACCGCCGAATACCCGGCGGATGTGGTGGTGCTCGGCATCGGCGTGCGCCCGGAGACCGGACTGGCCCGCGCCGCCGGTCTGCCGCTGGGGGAGTACGGCGGGCTGCGGACCGATCCCGCCATGCGGGTGCGCGGGCACGAGAACATCTGGGCGGGCGGAGATTGCGTCGAGGTGCTGGACCTGGTGTCCGGCCGGGAACGTCATATCCCGCTCGGCACCCATGCCAACAAGCACGGTCAGATCATCGGCGCGAACATCGGCGGGGGATACGCGCTGTTTCCCGGCGTCGTCGGCACCGCGGTCAGCAAGGTCTGCGCGCTCGAGGTCGCCCGCACCGGCCTGCGCGAGAAGGACGCGCACGCGGCGGGCCTGCAATACGTGACCGTCACGGTCGAATCCACCAGCCGCGCCGGCTACTACCCGGACGCGGCGCCGATGACCGTGAAGATGCTCGCCGAGCGGTTCACCGGACGCTTGCTCGGCACCCAGATCGTGGGACGCGAAGGCGCGGGCAAGCGCGTCGACATCGCCGCGGTCGCGCTGACCGCCCGGATGACCGTCGAGCAGATGACGATGCTCGACCTCGGATACGCGCCGCCGTTCTCCCCGGTGTGGGACCCGGTTCTGGTGGCGGCGCGCAAGGCCGTCACCGCGGTGCGCGAGCGCGGGTAGCCCGCTCAGTCGAAGAGTTCCAGCAACTCGGTCCGGCCGAACATGACCGCGGCGTCGCGGGCGCTCGGGGTGCCCGCGTCGGGGTCGGCACCCGCGGCGGCGAGTTGCCGGACGATCTCGGTCTCGCCCTTGAACACCGCTCCGGCCAGCGGGGTCTGGCCTTTGTCGTTGGGGCGGTCCGGATCGGCCGACCGTTGCAGCAGCGCCGCCACGGCATCGGCGTGTCCGTGGTAGGCGGCGAGCATGAGCAGGGTGTCGCCCGCGTCGTTGGTGAGGTCGACCGGCACGCCCGCGTCCACGTACGCGGCCAACCGCGCGGTGTCGCCGCGCCGGGCGAAATCGAACACCTTGGCGGCCAGTTCGAGCAGTTCGGGGTCGATCTCGTCGGTGCTCATCCGCTCACTCCTTCCCCGGCCGCGCGGTCAGCGCGCCGCCGCGGGCTTTCCCAGTTGTTCGCGCACGATGCGCAGATCGGCGGCGAACGCGTCGTAGGCGGCGGTGCGGTCGGGCGCGCGCAGCACCGAGGACGGGTGCACAGTGGCGATCGCACGGAAATCCGCCGTCTCGACCACCTCGCCGCGACGCGTGCTGACCTTGAACGTGGGGCCGAGCACCGCCTGCGCGGCGATCGCGCCGAGACACACCACCAACCGCGGACGCAGCAGGGCGAGTTCGGCGTCGAGCCACGCCGAGCAGGCGACCACTTCGGTGCGGCCGGGTTGCTTGTGGATGCGCCGCTTGCCGCGCTCCACGAACTTGAAGTGTTTCACCGCGTTGGTGAGGTAGACCGCGTCGCGGTCGATGCCGACCTGCGCCAGCGCCCGATCGAGCAGCCGGCCCGCCGGACCGACGAACGGCAGGCCTGCCACGTCCTCCTGATCGCCGGGCTGCTCGCCGATCAGCACCACCTCCGCGTCCCGCGGTCCCGCGCCGAACACCGTCTGGGTGGCGCGCCGGTAGAGATCGCACCCGCGGCAGCCGCAGGCCGCCTGCCGCAGCCGCGTCAGGTCCGCGTCCTCGGGGACGTACATCGCGGCGCCGGGCGCCTTCGTCGCCATGACCGACCTCCTCTGCCGCCGTGTGCTGGTGGCGGCTTACCCGTTTCCGCGACCCTCACGCGACAGCCGCGAATCTGCCTCCCATGTGGTGAACGACCGGACCGGGGTCGGTATAGTCGCCGCGGATGAGTAGTGTCACCGCCACCGCCGGAACGCCGATGTCCCAGAACCGTCGACTCGCGCGCGTACTGCGCCCGGCGCCGGTCCTGGCGCTCGCGTTCTCCGCGTTCTGTCTGCTGACACCGGTCTGGCCGTTCCACAAGATCACCGGCGGGTTCATCGACCTGCAGGTGTATCGCCTCGGCGTGGATGCCATGCGGCACGGCGCCGACATGTACGGGCAATTGCCGCAGACCACCATCGGGGCGGGCCTGCCGTTCATCTACCCGCCCTTCGCCGCGCTCGCGCTCGGTCCGTTCGCGATGCTGCCGTGGGACGTGGCCGCGTTCAGCTTCTTCGTCTCGTCGGTGGCCGCGCTGGCCCTGACGCTGTATCTGGTGGCGCGGCGGGTGTGGCCGCAGGAGTCGCAGCGGGGGCTGGCGGTCTGGGCCACCGCGTGCGCGACTCCGCTGGGGCTGCTGTTGGAGCCGATCCACTCCACCCTGGACTTCGGACAGGTCAACCTGCTGCTGATGGCCCTGGTCGCCGCCGATTGCCTCACCCACAAGCCGCGCTGGCCCCGGGGCATGCTGATCGGCGTCGCCGCCGCGATCAAGCTGACGCCCGCGGCGTTCGTGCTCTACTTCCTGGTCCGGCGCGACTACCGCGCGGCCGCGACCGCCGCGATCACCGGTGCGGCCGCGACGGCGCTGGGCTTCGCGATCCTGCCGAAGGAATCGGTCAAGTACTGGTTCGGGGGGCTGGGCAATGTGTCCGGTCTGAGCGGTTCGGCATTCCATACCAATCAGTCGATTCAAGCGGTGTTCGCTCGCTTCCAAGTGCCAGAGCCCGCGTTCACCATCATCTGGCTGGTCCTCGGCGCGTTGCTGCTCGCGCTGGTCGTCACCGCCATGCGCCGCGCCGCCGACCTGCCCGCGCTCGCGCTGGCCATCAACGCCGTCTTCACCTTGCTGGTCTCGCCGATCTCCTGGTCGCACCACTGGGTGTGGATCGCGCCCGCGTTGTTCGCCGTGGCCGGTTACGCCTCCCGCCTGACCGTCAGGCGGGCGATCGGGTGGTGGGTGACCTTCGTGGTGACCGCGGCGGTGTTCGTCATCGGCCCGCACAATTGGTTGCCCGACGGCGAGCACCGGGAGACCGCGTGGACGCCGTGGCAGCATTTCATCGGCAACACCTATGTCTGGTTCAGCGTGGTGCTTGTCGTGCTGTTCCTGGTCACCAGCAGGCGCAACGTCGCGGGCGACGACGACCTCTCGCCCGGCGATCAGGCCCGCGCATCCGAGGCGGCGTCCTCGGCCCTGTCGGCGCGCTGAGGCGCGGGCGCATCGAGCGGCTCCGGTCGCGTCAGCCCATGCCGGGCGCGGACGGCGCGACGAAGAGGAAGCTCTTCTCCTCGACGCGCTCCTTGATCCGCCACCGACCGTCCACGCGGACGAATGTGTCCAGGTACCAGAGGCCGCACAGCATCATCGTCGGCGGTCCGTCGCCGCCGGAAACGAGCATCGGGTTGTGGCACATCGTCCGCCCGGTCGCGGTGTCGCCGTCGACTCGGATGGACGAGTTGCTGATCAGATGTTGGAAGGCCGGGAAGTTCGGCAGGACGGAGGCCAGGAATCGCTTCGTCGCCGCCAGATCGCCCACCGAGCCGCCCATGGCCGAGTAGTCGATGTGCGCATCGGGGGTGAAGACCTCGTCCAGCAGGTCCCACTGCCGAGTGTCGACCGCGTGCGAATATCGCACCATCAGGTCTTCGATCTCGAGTCGATCCGAAATCTCCTGCAACGACAGCATGCCTGCCTCCGATTTGACGTCGATGTCCCGGGTAGATGCCACCAGGATTCGGCGTGCGAGGCAAGGTCGGTGTCGTCAGGCCTTGCGCGGCAGGATGTTCAGCACGAGTGTGAGTCCCGCCACGATGCTCAGGCAGGCCAGGAGGGTGGCGAGCGCCGATTGGGTGAGCGTGGCGATGCCGATCGAAAAGGCCAGGCACGTGGTCAAAGCGAGCGCGCCGGTTCCCGGATCCACACCGGCGATGCGGGTTGGTCGGTAATCCGTCATAGCTATGAGATACCCACGGCGCTCCGTTACGAAACCGTGATTGACGGATCGAATCTCCGCCCAAGGCGTGCGCGCAGGTCAGCGCCCTTCAACGGCTCGGGCAAGATCGAGTCGTGACCGTCGCAGTGCACACCCTCCGGACCGAGGACGATATCCGTTCCGCCAATGCCCTTTTCCGCACGGCCATGGTTGGCTTGCCGCCGATGACCCCCACTGCGGAGCTGTCGGAGCCCGGCCGCACGCTGGGCGCTTTCATCGATGGCGAACTGATCGGCACCGCGGAGTCGTATACCAGCTGGCTGGTCGTTCCCGGCGGCGCGCGCTTGCCGCACGCGGCGGTCACCCACGTCGGAGTCCTGCCGACGCACACCCGCCGCGGAGCGCTCACCGCGTTGCTGCACCGTCAACTCGCCGACATCGCGGAGCGGGGCGAAGCGGTCGCCACGTTGCGTGCCTCGGAGGGCGGGATCTACGAGCGGTTCGGCTATGGCATCGCCAGTTCGTTCGCGCGGGTGGAGTTGCAGCGCCACCGGGCCCGGCTGCGTGACACGGTGCCGCCCTGCGGTCCGGTGCGTTTCGTCGACGGCGCCGCCGCGTGGAAACTGCTCCCACAGATCTACGCGACGGCCGACGTCGCATGGACCGGCGCGGTCGAACGCCCCGAATACTGGTGGCGATTGCAGGAATTGCTGAGCACGGAACCGAGCTACTGCCTGGTCCACGGCCCAGCGGGCGCCGAAGACGGGTTCGTCCGTTACCAGCCGGTCGATCCGAAGAGCTGGCTGTCCCGGCCGGAAAGACAAGTGGTGGTCAACGATTTCGTCGCGACGACACCCACGGCGTATCGCGGCCTGATCCGCAGGCTGTTGTCGATCGACCTGGTCGATACCTTCGTGTTCCCGTTCGTCGCCCTGGACAGCCCGCTGCGGCATCTGCTCACCGACGAACGCGCGCTGCGCGTGGTTTCGACCAGGGACGAGACCTGGTTGCGCCTGGTAGATGTCGGGCAAGCGCTGGCGGGCCGCGCGTTTCGCGACGCCGCCGCGGTGGTGGTGGAAGTCGTGGACCCGATTCTGCCGTCGAACTCGGGCCGATATCGCATCGCGGGCGAGGGCGTGCGACGAGTCCGGGAAAGCGCGGACCTCACCGCGGGGATCGCGGATCTCGCGGCGGTCTATCTGGGCGCAACCACGTGGCGCGAGCTGGCTTTCGCCGGCCGTGTCGACGAGCATCGCCCCGGGGCGGTCGCGGACGCGGACGCGCTGTTCGCCACCGAGTCGTTGCCGTTCTCGGGCACCTTCTTCTGAGCGGACGCCAGGCGTACAGTACGTGCGTACGGTTTGGGTAGCGAGTCTCGGAGTGGCCTATGTGGGATCCCCAGCAGTACCTCGCCTTCGACGATCACCGGTCGCGCCCGTTCTTCGACCTGTTGAGCCGGGTCACCGCGGCCGAACCCGGGGTGGTGGTGGACCTGGGCTGCGGTCCAGGGCATCTCACCGAGGTTCTGGCGCGGCGCTGGCCGGGCGCGCGCGTGCAAGCGCTGGACTCGTCGCCGGAGATGGTCGCGGCCGCGCGAGATCGCGGCCTCGATGCGACGCTCGGGTCGGTGCAGGACTGGCGGCCGAGCGCGCAGACCGATGTCGTGATCTGCAATGCCGTCCTCCACTGGGTGCCCGAGCATGCGGATCTGCTGTCGCGGTGGATGCGGCAGCTGCGGGCGGGAGCGTTCCTGGCCCTTCAGGTGCCCGGGAATTTCGACGCGGCATCACACCGGGCGATCCGTCAGGTGGCCGCCCGCGACGAGTGGCGCGACAGCCTCGCCCGAGCGGGCATCCTCGAGCCGAGGGCCGTACTCGATCCCGCCGGATACGCCGATCTGCTCGCCGCGGCGGGCGGGGCGGTCGACGCATGGGAGACGACGTACCTGCACCGTTTGACGGGTGACGATCCGGTGCTCGAATGGGTCACCGGCACGGCATTGCGGCCGGTGCGCGGTGCCCTCGACGACGCGCAGTGGCGGGAATTCACGGCACAACTCGCCCCCCTGTTGCGCGGCGCCTACCCGCGGCGCGCCGACGGAACCACCTGGCTGCCCTTCCGGCGCGTCTTCGTCGTGGCCCGCAAGCGGCGGTAGCCGCAGCGCTCATCGATCTTGTTCGTGCGCCGTCGACAGCAGCCGGTCGACTCGGCTACGCAGTTCGCTGGTCACCGCGGGCACGCCGACCGACGGTAGCTCGGCGGCGACGTTGGCGGCCAGAACACGCAGTTTGGTGTTGGTCTCCTGAGATCGCACGCGCAGAATGGCGAACGCTTCGTCGGCGTCGAGACCGTAGACCAGCATGACCGCGCCTTTGGCTTGTTCGATCACCGCCCGCGCGGCCACCGGGTCGAGGTCACCGCCCGCCGTCCAGTCACCGTTGCAGCTCACATGCACGCACTACCCGTCCGTGGACATCTGACACGGTTGCGCACACGAACGATGGCGTCGCGGCGATTTCGCCCAGGCTAGGGGTTGACGCGAGCGATCGGGATCGCGATACTTCGAACGTCATAGCGATTGCGTATAACTTGTCCTGCGGATACGCGACGGAGACAGATCAATGACGATCCATACGGCAGTCGAAGCATTTCTCCTGGCTCAGGTGGACGACCCGGTCCCCGAGGCCCCCCCGAACTCGGAAAAAATCCTCCAGCTGTTCCGGTATTTCACGTGGTTCGTAATTCTCTCCGGCGTCACCGGAATCGCCTACGCCGGTGGGAAATTCGCCTGGGAGAAATGGAACGGCGGTCCACTGGCGTCGGCGAAGATGGTCGCGGGCGGCATGCTCGGCGGCGTCATCGCCACCAGCGCCGGGACGATCATGAACGCATTGATCGGCTGAATCGGGCGGACGGCGCGGCGGAGTGCGGAACGGCACCCCACCCGCCGGTGCGCCCGAAGCCGGCCGCCGTGGTCAGTCGGTGACCTCCAATTCGACCAATTGACCCGGCGTGAAGGATTTTTCGCGCCGGTTGGTTTCCACACCGAAGACCGCGACCACGAGGTCGCCGCCCGGCTGGACCACTCCTGCTTGGGTGAGAGTGCCGTACCCGACGACGGATTCGCCGACATGATCGGCGAGTTCCACCGCGGGTATCCGAATCGTCCTGCTCACGGGGCACCTCTATCGAGTCGAAGTGTCAATGGCTGCTGTGTCCGAGTTCGCAGGACTCGATCCTAATGCCGGAAATGCGGTGCAGCACCCCCTGTCGCCGCCGATGCACCGCGCGGCCACCGTGTGGCGGCGAATTGCGCCGTCAGGGCGGAATTCGATGCGCCATAACGATTTACCCTCGTCGGCTTGACCGGTTCGTGACCAGTGTCAGCGCGTCGGCGACCTTGGCCTGGAAATGCGGGCACTGCCTGAAGTCCGCGGCGGCGCAGTCGAGCGCGTGGGAGATGGTCTCCAGCGCCGCGGTGGCCTGGGCGATCCGGCGGACGAGCTGGTCGCGGTGTGCGCGCAGCAGATCGCGGCGAGCGGAGCGGTCGGACGCCTCGGCGAAGAGCGCGGCGAGTTCCTCCAGTGACAAACCCACCTGCTTGCCGATCAGAATCATCGCCACGGTTTCCGCATCGTCGTCCCCATAGCGGCGACGGCCTGCCCCGTCCCGCCGCGGCGCGAGCAATCCGGCGTCCTCCCAGTGCCGCAGCACATGGGTGGCCAGACCGAACCGCGCTGCGAACTCGCCGATCGGCATGTCGTCGCCAGCCATGCTCCGCACTCTAGGCGGTACGGGCGGTGAGGCGTGTGTACAGCCCGACCGGATGACGCGGCGGACGCACCGGTTCGCGACGTACGGTCGCCGCATCGAACGAACGGCGCAACGCGCTGAGCGCGGCCGCCGACCGAAGGAACCGGAAGTCGTAGATCGCCACGGCGCCGCCCGGGCGCAATACTCGTGCCAGTTCGGCTGTCGCGCGGCCGACATCCGGCCATTCGTGCATGCTCAGGCTGGAGACGACCAAGTCGAAGCTGTCGTCGGGGTAAGGGAGCGCGGCGACGTCCCCGACCGAGAGTTCGACCGTGCCACCGGACAGCTTCGCCTCGGCGAGGTCGATCATGTGTGGTGAGAGGTCGATGCCGTGCAGGTGCAGATCCGGTCGCCGAGAAACCAACCGCGCCAGCAATTCTCCTGGCCCGGTGCCGACATCGAGCACCCACGCCCCCGTTGGCGCGTCCGCGTCGATGTCCGCGGCGATCCGGCGGTACAGGCCTTTGAGCAGCCGGGAAGCCCGCTGATCGTAGCCTCGGCTCTGCTTTGCTCCGAACGTTGTCATGGTCACCTCTCCTCGTGATGCGCTCAGCTTGCGAGTTGAGGTCGACCTGAAGTCAAGAGCTGCTACACGCACTCCCGACACCGGCCCGGCGAGGATCGCACAGTGCCGCCGCAACGGTCGATCCACGTGCGGCGGCAACTACGGTGCTCTGCCTCCCTTACGTCGGTTTGCGCGAGACCCGGCGGAATGCTTCGCCCGCCGCCGGTCGGCGGAATTGGAAAAGACTTCCCACCGGAATGCGACCCGCCGGAACGCGGCTCGGCCGCACACCAGGTGTTCTCAGATGCACCAGACGGCGCTGAAGAGCGGAATGCAGAACACTACCGAGCCCCACACCGGTGTCGCGGTGTTCGTCGGCGTCGTTTCGGCGGTTGCCGCGGGTGCCGCGAGGACGCCCAAGGAGGCGGCCATCGAGGTCGCGGCGACGAATTTCTTGATTCTGGTGGACATTGCGCATCCTTCGACTCGAATGAAACCTAACTCTGACTCACGGATTTCATGCTTCACCCATAGTCCGGTGAGCACCAGGCAAGGAAACGTCAAGTTCCCCCGCCTTACGTAACAGGAACATCACCGGTGGTGTTGTTTTCGGGGCAGCGGCAGCCGATTCGGCCGGATAACGTACCGGCAGATTTCTTTCTGCCCTATAACTGCCCGTATTGCGTGCTTCGATATGTGGCCCGGTCACCTTTGCCTATCGGAGACCTGCCGGTCGTCGATCTTGTCGTGCGGCGATCTACTAGCCTCCGATACTGTTGCCCCGGCGGCGCTGTGCGATTGGTTCGGTGCGGCGTGGCGTCACTCGGTAACGCGATCGTTACCGGAGGTCGTCTGTTCTGGTGGCGCCCGCGCCGGATCTGTATTCGGAGCCTTCCCACCGGCGGTGAGTCGGCGCCGAATTCGGACAGTGACGCGACCCTAAACTGAGGCAATGGTGCAGCCAACGCCCTGGCAGTCGGACGAAACGCGAGACGACCGCTCCGCCCAGCAGAACCGGGCGGCCCGTGGCGCCGTGGTGCCGGCGAAGGCGATTCTGGCCGCATTGCGCGGATACTGGGGCTATGTGTGGGCCGCGGTCGGCGGCCTGGTGACGCTCGTGCTGCTGTTCCAGCCGTGGCTCACCGCCGCGGGCGCCGATGGCAAGGTCAGTACCAACGCGTTCGGCCGGATGGAGATCACCACGCGGTTCCTCAACGTCTGGTCGCGCTCGGCGCCGCCCGGCGCCAAGATCACCGGCTTCTGGGCACTGCTGGCCTGTGCGGCGATCATCATCGCGATCTTCGCGGTGGTGGTGAATCTGCGCCTCCGGCTGGAGGCGCTCAATCGGCTGGCGACGCTGGCCACGGTGGTCGCCGCGCTGTTCGTGGTGTGCACCGTGCTCTACATCAACAGCAAGGGCGCCGAGCTGAAGGCGATGGTCGGACGCAGGAACGATCTCGGTGGACAGATCGGATCGTTGATGAACTGGGCGTTCGGCAACGGCAGGCTCGTCGTGCCCGGAATCGGGCAGGTCGCCTACACCTCGGCGACGCTCACGCCGTGGGCGCTGCTCGCGGGCGCGACATCGCTCGGCTCCGCGGTCGCGGCCGTCACCCAGTGGGTCCGCAACCGATCGGGCAACCTGTTCCGGCTTCCGTTGCGGGTCCAGGTCGTGAGGTCGGAGCGGCCGGCCGAAGCCGCGGACACGGAGCGGCCGCCGGCGTCGCCCGGCGGGCCCGATTAGCTTCGCCCGAACCGCTCTGCCGCCACCGCGCCCATGCGCGGACGAAGGCCCTTCCCCTCTTGCGCACGACCGGCCCGATCGGGTACGCCGGAGTGCAGGAGGTGTTCGATGCCGTTCGCACACCGGTCCTCGACGCGGACAGAGGTCATCGTGCCGTCGGAGTACACCCGGCTGGCCGGGATCCTGGCTGTCCCGCCGGACCGCACCGCGCTGATCGCCTTCGCGCATGGCAGCGGCAGCGGCAGGCGCAGTCCGCGAAACCGGTTCGTCGCCGAGGCCCTCAATCGCGCCGGATTCGCGACGATGCTGGTGGACCTGCTGACCGCCGAGGAGGAAGGCGACCGCGCCCGCGTGTTCGACATCCCGTTGCTCGCTCATCGGCTGGTCGAGGTGACCCGCTGGCTGCGGACGCGCCTGGAACTCGGTGGCCTGCCGACCGGATATTTCGGTGCGAGCACCGGCGCGGGCGCGGCGCTGTGGGCGGCGACCGAACCCGGCGCCGAGATCGCGGCGGTCGTATCCCGCGGCGGTCGTCCGGACCTGGCCGGTGCGAGGTTGGGCGCGGTACGCGCGCCTACCCTGCTCATCGTGGGTGGCAACGACAGACGGGTGCTGGAGATGAATCGGGAGGCCCAGCTACGGATGCCGTGCCCGAGCGAACTGGACATCGTTCCCGGCGCGACGCACCTGTTCGAGGAACCCGGTGCGCTCGAGCAAGTCGCCGACTCGGCGGTGCAGTGGTTCCAGCGCCACCTCACTGTCGTGCGGCACTGAATATCCGTGGCATATCGTCGGTTCCGGGCATTACACGAGTGCCGAAACCGCGGCTGATGTCCTCGAGTTTCGCGCACAGCCAGCGGGATTCGGCGCGCGGGGCCCATTCCAGGCGCATGTGCCGCACCTGCAGTGGAATCAGCCGGATCTCCGCCGGACAACGATCGACCGATACGAGATACAGCGGATGCAGATCGGTGTGGTACCGCTCGTGGCCGCGAATGCCTTCGTAGTCGTCGATGACGTCGCCGCACCCGTAGAGGACCGGTTTGCCGCGGTAGATCTCGACCGGACGCGCATGATGCGCGGAGTGCCCGTGCACCAAGTCGACTCCGGCGTCGATCAACCGGTGTGCGAACTGTCTTTCGGTTCCCGTGACCTCGTAGCCCCAGTTCGGGCCCCAATGCACCGAAACGATGCCGATGTCGTCGCCGCGCTTGTGCGCCGCCACCTCGGCGGCGACGTCGTCGGCTGCCGCGGCGCCGGGGGAGTAGCCCACTCGCCACACTCCCGGCCGGTCGCGTCGAGCCGACCAGGATTCCGGGACACCACTGGATCCGGCGGCGACCGAGACGATCACCACGCGGCGGCCGTCGGCGAGTTCCACCGTGGCGGGGGCACGCGCGCCCGCCAGGTCGGCCCCCGCGCCGGCGCGGCCGATATGGGCGGCGTCGAGCGCTTCGAGGGTGTCGGCCAACCCGGGAATCCCGAAATCGAGCACATGATTGTTGGCCAGCGCGCAGACCACCGGGGCGATGGCGGTCAACGCGGGCACGTTGTCCGGGTGCATCCGGTAATGAATGCCCTTCGCGGGGGCGAACGCGCCGTCGGCGGTGATCGACGTCTCCAGGTTGAGCAACCGCACCTCGGGGTCGAGCCGGGCGAGCAGCGGCAGTACATCGCCCCACAATTGCCGGTATCCGACCGGGTGCGGGAACGCGCCGTGCGCGCGCTCGGCCAGTTCGACGTAGGTTCGCGCGTCGTCGACGTACCGTTCGCGCAGCCTCGGGTCACCGGGATGCGGCAAGATCTGGTCCACACCCCGCCCCAGCATGACGTCGCCGCCGAGCAGCACCGTCGTCATGATCCCATTGTCGATCATCGTGGTCTCGATGGGAACGCGGTGCGTGGGTCCCGTGGGCGCCGGTGATACTCGCCGACGTCCTGGAACGGCACGGCCGGCTCGCCGAGCGCGAGCGGATGCCGCGCGGTGGCCAGAGTCACCTGCTGGACATCGAGAGCAGCTGTTGCGGGTCGTCGGCGTAGACCGTGGCGATGACGTTCGCGCGGGCGGCGAGATCACGGGCCAGATCACGGATCTCCTCCGACGCGTCCGGATCGGCGTCGATCCCGGTCAGCAGATCGCGGGTATGGATCGCCGTTGCCTGCGCGCAGCGGCGCAGCCGAGCTTTCGCGACGGTGTCGAGTGCGGCCGGGCTGAGATAGCGCTGAATGTGCTCACCCCGGTCGGTGATCCGGTTGACGACCGATTCGGTCGCCGCGTCGGTGAGCCAGCGTTCCGCGTCGGCCGTGATCTCGAAGACGAGATCGTGGTCTCGGATATCGGTGGGATTGGCGGACGTGGTCAGCAGGGCCATGCTCGCCCGCCCGATCGCGAGGAAGCCGCTCATGGCGTGGGCGAGCTGGACACGCGGGTTTGCTGTCGGCAACCCGTTGAGGCGTTGCCCGACGACGGTGACCCAGCAGGCGAGGTGTTCGGCTCCGGTATCGATCGACGTCACTGTCGGCATAGCGCGACCATACGCCGTTACCCGGGTGAGACATATCAAGAAACGCTGAAAGTTCGCCAGATGTCGCGATTTCGGTGGGGATCGACGTCGGCCGCTACCGGGATTCCCTTGTCGCGCTGCGGTAGGAGGGCCGGGACCGGTGCCTCGATCATCCCGTTCGTGCCACCCGTGAAAGGGTGATCACTGGTGAATCGGAGGCCCGGCGGGGCTGTGCCGCAGAAGGTCCGCTCGGCGCGGTTGTCCCTTCGCCGGCGTTAACTGCGATTGTGCCGGAAGCTGTTCGCCGAAACGGCGCTGCTGCCGTGCGGGCCATCGCATCCGCACGTGCATCCGGCGCTCGACCGCGTCGCGGAGCTCTTCCGCGGGTCGCGCGCGAGAGGTGTGGACCGCACGCTGTCGCCCTGTGGAAGCCAGCGGCTAGCTGGCGGTCGCGCAGGCACTCGGAGAGAAGGATGGCGGATCGAAGGGCTGCCGCTTCGTCAGCCACCAGCGCACTTCCCGCTATCCGAAACTCGTCCTATGTTTTTAAAGAGGATAGTAGTACTCTAAACTATCTACCTGCAGTTCCACTATGTGGGATTCGGGCCTCGTGTCCGTGATGTCCGAATCTATCCAGCGAGGGAGTGTCGCGTGCTGGAAATCGATCACTTCAGCCAGGGATGGCTAACGCCCATCATCGCCTATGTCATGTCGTTCACCGGATCATTGCTAGGACTCCGCTGCGTGGCCAGATCGCGCACTGGCTCCGCGCGCGACGGCTGGCTGATCGCCGCGGCGGTCGCGATCGGCGGCACCGGCATCTGGGTGATGCACTTCATCGCCATGCTCGGCTTCGCCATCGAGGGGGCGACGATCCGGTACGACGTTCCGCTCACCCTGATCAGCGCGCTGATCGCCATCACGGTCGTCTGGATCGGACTGCGCATCGCCCACCAGCGAGCGCTGGGAGCGGTGGGACTGCTGGCCGGCGGCGGCATTACCGGTCTCGGCGTCGGGGCGATGCACTACGCGGGCATGTACGCCATGAAATCCGACGCGACGATCGACTACGACGGACGGATCGTCGCGTTGTCCATGGTGATCGCCGTAGTCGCTGCCACCGCCGCGTTGTGGTTCACGCTGCACACCCGCAGCACGCTCGTCACCGTCGGCGCGGCCCTGGTCATGGGTGTCGCGGTGTCCGGCATGCACTACACGGGCATGTTCGCGATGCATGTGCACGAGGCCGAGCACATGCACGCACCTTCGGGGGCGGGCGCGACGCAGTTGCTCACCCCGCTGATCGTGAGCATCAGCCTGGTGACGGTGCTGCTACTGCTGCATCTGGGTGTCACGGAAGTCGACGACGAGAACACCTATGTGCCGCAGGGCAGGCACGCGGCAAGTTACTGGCCGACCCGGGACTGAGCCGACGGCGCGACGCCGTGTCGCCGATCGGGGGCGGACCGGAGCCGGGCGCGGGGAAGTTTTCGCCGCCGCGTGCCGGGTACGCGCGCCGAGAGCCGGTTCGTGCGGTGACCGGCCGCTCCCAGTCGAAACCAGGAGGTGGCGATGCGCATCGGGTACAAACTGGCGGCCGAGGCATTCGGTCCGAACGAGCTCGTCCGGCAAGCGATTCGAGCGGAAGAGGCTGGCTTCGATTTCGTCGAGATCAGCGATCACTTCCATCCCTGGCTGGACAATCAGGGGCATTCGCCGTTCGCCTGGACCGTGCTCGGAACCATCGCGGCGAAGACCGAACGGATCGGCCTCGCGACCGGCGTGACCTGCCCCATTCTGCGATACCACCCCGCGATCATCGCGCAGGCGGCGGCCACCCTGGCGATCCTGTCGGACAACCGGTTCACCCTCGGCGTCGGCTCGGGTGAACGTCTCAACGAGCATGTCGTCGGCCGGGAATTCCCCTCCGTGCGCATCCGGCATCGCATGCTGCGCGAGGCCATCGAGATCATCCGCTTGCTGTGGAGCGGCGGCTATCAGTCCTATGACGGGGAGTTCCTTTCCCTCTCCGAGGCCCGCGTCTTCGATCTGCCCGAGACACTTCCGCCGATCGCCGTCGCCGGCGGCGGGCCGGATGCCGCCCGCGTCGCCGCCGAACTCGGCGACGGCCTGTTCGCCACCGAGCCGAAGTCGGAAATCGTCGAGTGCTACCGCGCGGCGGGCGGCGCGGGCCCCCGGTACGCGGAAGTCGGCATGGCTTGGGCGCCCGACGAGGAGACGGCCGCGAAGGCCGCGCTCGATACCAGCCGCTGGGCGGTGACCGGATGGAAGGTGATGAGCGAGTTGCCGAATCCGGTCAATTTCGCCGCGGCGACCACCACCGTCCGGCTCGATGACATCCTCGACAACTTCGCCTGTGGCCCGGACCCCGCCCGCTACCTCGACGCCGCCAAGCAGTACACCGATGCAGGCTTCGACCATCTCGTGATGCAGAACGCGGGCCCCGACCCCGACGGCTTCCTCGACTTCTATCGCCGGGAACTCGACAAGCCGCTGCGCGCCCTGACGCCGAGCGCCTGAACTCCGCGCCGCCATGGACCTTCAGCTCGCGCCCGACAGGAGCTTGTCGAGCAGCCGGACCAGCTGTTGGCGCTCCTCCGGCTCGAGGACCGCGAAGGTTCGGCTCAGGTAGTCGGGAACCGCCTTTTCGGCTCTCGCCAGCGCCTGCTGTCCGGCCTCGGTGATCGTCACCGCGTAGGCCCGCCGGTCGGCGGGATCTCTTTCCCGCCGAACGTAGCCTGCTGCCTCGAGGTCGTCGGCGATGCCGACCATCACGCTGCGGTCGATGCGCAGTGTCTCGCTGAGCACGCGCTGCGATCGCGGGCCGACATCGGCCAGCATCTTCAGCACCAGATGCTGGCCGACGCCGAGACCCTGCTGCTGCGCGTGCGTCTCGGCCGCGCGGGCGACAGCGGTGGACACGCGGCACAGGGCGATGTCCGGGCGCTCCGTAGCGAGCCTGCGCAGGTACTCGCCCTGTGCGTGATCGGTCCTGCTCGGCATGGACGCAGCTTAGCAAATCGTCTGTCGGCAGATCGTTTGACGCCAGATCGAATGAATCGTACTGTCACAGATCATCTGTCAGCAGACTATTTTCGAGAAGATGGATTGGCGTCATGTCGTTGCACCTTTCCGCGGACGAAGTACTGTCCACCACGCGCGCTGTGCGCAAACGTCTCGACTTCACGCGGCCGGTGCCGCGCGGGTTGATCGAGGAATGCGTCGACCTGGCGACCCAGGCGCCGACCGGACGCAACCGTCAGCGATGGCACTTCCTCGTCGTCACCGACGACGCGCGGCGCGCGGTGGTCGCCGACATCTTCCGCCGCGCCGTGCATGTCGCGGAGGGACAGCCGCTCACTCCCGCCGATGTGCGGCGCATGTCCGCTCATCCCGCGTCGATGCGACGCATCGGTGAAGGCTTCCAGCACCTGTACGACAACATCCATCGGGTGCCGGCCTTCGTGATTCCGGCCGTGGAAGGCCGCACCGACCGCGCCGGAGTGCTGGAACAGTCCATGACCTGGGGCTCCATCCTCCCCGCGGTCTGGAGTTTCATGCTCGCCGCCCGTGCCCGCGGGCTCGGCACGGTGTGGACCACCGCGCACGCGCCGCTGGAGCGAGAACTCGCCGACGCGCTCGGCGTGCCCTACGAGAAGATCATGCTGGCGGCGTTCCTCCCACTCGCCTTCACCGTCGGCACCGATTTCCGTCCCGCGAAACGTGTTGCCCGCGAAGAGGTCCTGCACTGGAACCAATGGTGAGCACGATCAGGTCCGCGGGGCGGCCGTCGCGCGGATCGTGGTGAACAGGCGCAGGCAGCGCCGGGTCATGTCCTCCGGTGTGTGGCCGGGGTGGTCGCTCCACCAGGAGATGGTGGTGGACACGACGCTGAACCAGAGCGCCAGCAGCAGGGAGTGATCGTCGGGGTCGGTGATGCCGGCGTCGGCCAGAACTTCCGAAACCCCGGCCGATCCCATGCCGTTCAAGGCGTCCTGATAGTGCCGGGCCACCGTGTGGGCCGCACTCGCACGCGGCAGTGTGGGGTCGTAGACGATCTTCCAGTTCTGCGTTCGACCATCGAGCGCGCGGAAGATCCCGGTCAGGGTCGCCAGCGCCCGGTCGTGCGCACCGCGCGCGGACTGCGCAGCCGCGACCGCGTCCACCAGTCCCTGCCCGGCGCGGTGTACGCAAGCCGCGTGCAGTCCGTCGCGGGAGCCGAAGTACGCGTATACGAGCGGCTTGGAAACGCCCGCCGCCGAGGCGATTTCGGCGACCGAAGCCTTGGCGTAGCCGCGTTCACCGAACTCGGTGGTGGCGATGTCGAGAATCTGCTCCTCGCGCCGCTCGCGCGGTACGCCCTTGGTGCCCGGCCTGCTCACCGGTCCTCCCCGACGGGCCGGTGCGCGATGGGGTCGATCAGCACGCCGGGATTGAGGATGCCCGCGGGGTCGAGCGCCGATTTGGCCGCCCGCAGCGCCGCGGCGAACGGGTCGGGGCGCTGGCGGTCGTACCAGGGGCGGTGGTCGCGGCCGACGGCGTGATGGTGGGTGATGGTCGCGCCGTTGCGGTGCAGCGCCTCCGATACGGCGGCCTTGATCTCGTCCCATTGTTCGACGGTCCGCCCCCATCGGCCCGCGGCGTAGATGCCGAAGTACGGCGCGGGCCCGTCCGGGTAGACATGGGTGAACCGGCAGGTGGACACCCCCGTCACACCGGCGGATCGGAACGCGGACGTGGTCGCTTCCTGCACGGCCGCCCGCAGGGCGTCGAAACGGTCCCAGGTGCACGCTGTTTCGAAGGTCTCCACGATCATGGATTGCGCGGCGAGCGCGTCGCGCTGGTAGGGCATGCGCAGGAACGCCGAGCGCCAGGTGTCGGCCGCGCCCGTGCGAACCGAGTCCTCCGCCGAATCGGTGGTGCGGACGCCGTCCGGAATCTCGCCGCCGTGCTCGCGGCAGATCTGCACCGCACGGCGCATCGGCTCGTCGACGGGATGGTCGGCGGACTCGAAGCCGAGGACGAGCACACCGCCCGCCGCGCCGGCGCCCGCGTTGAGGAACGCCTCCACCGGATCCAGCAATCGGCAGTTCGCCGGATACAACGCGGACTGGGCGATGGCGCGCGTCGCGGCCACGGCCGCTGCGAAGTCGCCGAACACCACCGAGGCTCCGGATCGCCAGCGCGGACGGTCCTGCACACGCATCCACGCCTCGGTGATGACGCCGAGCGCGCCCTCCGAGCCGAGGAACAACCGATCGGGTGAGGGACCGGCCCCCGACGCGGGCAGTCTGCGGGATTCGCTGATCCCCGCGGGCGTGACCACCCGCATCGACTCGACCATGTCGTCGATGTGGGTGTAGACGGTGGCGTAGTGGCCGCCCGCCCTGGTGGCCAGCCAGCCGCCGAGCGTGGAGAACTCGAACGACTGCGGGAAGTGCCGCAGCGTCAACCCGTCCGGTCGCAATGCCGCCTCCAGCGCCGGGCCGAGGATGCCCGCTTGGATCCGCGCCGCCCGGCTGGTGCGGTCGAGTTCCACGATTCGATTCAGTCGGCCGGTGTCCAGCGACACCGATCCGGCGTAGGCGTCGGCCTCGCGGAATTCGACACCACCCACCACCGATGTCCCGCCGCCGAACGGCACCACGGCGACGTCGGCGCTCGCGCACCAGTCCAGGATGTCGAGCACGTCTTGCTCGGTTCGTGGCCGCAACACCTGGTCGGGCACGTGGGCGAGACGGCCGAGCAGATTGCGCACCACATCGCGGAATGCCTGCCCGTGGCCGTGCGCGACCCGATCGCCGAGCTCGTCGGAAGCCAAGGGAGCAAGCGCGTCCGGGACCCGGACGCGAGGTGCGGGGACGCGCAACGACATCAGATCCGGCGCCTCGTGCACCGTCAACTCGGCCTCCGGCAGCAGCGCCGCCACGCGCCGGGTGAGGGTTTCCCGCTCGGCGCCGGTCACCGCGTCTTCCCGGTTGCCCCATCCCCACCACGATCTCGTCGCCACCGCATCGCTCCTCGCTGAATTGACTGGATGGTAAATTACCTGACGATCAATCGACGGGGAATGGTCGAGCGCAAGGTTGTGGGCGGCGGGTGCTCAGGCGTGATTACGGGGCGAGTGCGTTGTTGCGCGTGACGATCAACGGATCGGTCGGTGTGAAGGGCAGGTCGGGAAGTTCGTCGAGGGCGACGCCGAATGTCGCCGCGAGTACTTTCCGGGAGTACGCGCTCATCGAGGCGCGGTATCCGATGTCGGCGGGCGTGGGCTGGTCGAAGAAGATCAGCAAGTGGATCTCGGGGGAGTCGACGACTTCGATGTGGTGCGGGTAGGCGCGCGGGACGAAGTACACCTCGCCCTCGCGCACGGTGTAGGTGTCCAAGGCGCCGTCCGGGTCCATGATCGTCATTCGCGCCGAGCCGCGATGGACGTAACCCATTTCGGCGGTCACGGGGTGCCAATGCGGTTCGCGCATGCCGTCTTCGCGCACCCGCAGCGAGTACATCGAGATGTCGTGCAGTGCGGGCCAGAACTGGGCGCGGGCGGTGCGAGCCGACCCGACCGGCGAGTCCACCGGCGCGGGCATCGCCTCGATCGCGAAGTGGTGCGGGTCGCCGTAGTGGGCGGCGTGCGGGATGTCGGGCTCGCCCTCGCGTCGCACGACGAGCTTGGCGGTGGTGTCGCGCCGGATCCTGGCGAAGTCCGCGGCGGGCAGGTCGTAGGTGTTGCCGAGCACCGAATCGGTCATGGCGCCGAGGCTCGCGCTGAATCCGAAGTCCTCCGGTCGTTCGTGCCGGAAGGCGAGGATGAACTCGGCCTCGGTCTCGCCGACGTTCTCCACGTGATGCAGCGCGCCGGAGTCGATGTGGAACATCTCGCCCGCACTCACCAGGAACGACGAGAATCTGCTCGCGTCGTCCAGCACCGAGACCAGTGCCCGCCCCGCGGTGCAATAGGTCAGTTCGGTGGCGTTGGCGTGCCAGTGCGGTTCGCGGATCGCGCCCGGCGCGAGCGTGAGGCGTTTGATCGACAGCCCGCTGAGGATCGGGAAGTTGTCGGCGGTGAGCCGGGTGAGCGAGCCGAGTTCGCTGCGGTGGATCTGCTCGCCCTTCCGTAGGGAGGCGACATGGACGGATGGTGTCTGCACGGTTGCTCCTCGCTCGCGGTCGAAGGATCGGTTTCGCGCGATCGCGCCGTTCTGGGCGTGCGGCAGCCCTGGAGTATCGAGCCGACCGAGTCATAGCAGATGACGATGGAAAGTTATCTTCGCCACAAAAGACACTGCCTGTTCGCGCTGCCCAAACAAGTGTTTTTCACATCACACCATGTCATAGCCCAATCTCGCGCGGGGTAACCCTGAGACCTTTCACAACCTGGGCGCGCCGATCCGATCGGTCTTCGCTAAGGTCCGTTCTGCACGCTCGGGTCATGGTTCACGCATTTGAAGCGCCGCTTCTGGCTCCATAGCCAGAGCGGATGATGATCGACCAGAGAGTGAACTCGCCGCCGCATGACCCCGACACGCCGTTCCGCACGTCGCGCTCAGCACTCCCGAGCACGCAATCTCCTTTTCCCGCAACTGCTCACCGCGGCAGTCGACACGGCCTTCGACGCGGCGGCTGTCCGGTACAATCCGACGGGCGATCCTGCCGATCAGCGTGAGCTCAGCTACCGGGAACTGGACGAGATGTCCTCGCGATGGGCCCGCTACCTGATCGGGCTCGGGGTGGGACCGGGTGACTTCGTCGCGGTGGCCGTCACCCGCTCGATCGAGTCGGTGCTCGCGGTGTGGGCGGTCGCCAAGACCGGCGCCGCCTACGTGCCCGTCGATCCCTCCTATCCGGCGGACCGGGTCGGGCACATGATCGCCGACTGCGGCGCAGGCGTCGGCCTCACCACCTCGGCGCATCGCGCGGCGCTCACCGCGCCCGGCATGACGTGGATCGAACTCGATTCCGAAACCCACCTGGCAGAAGTCGCCGCCGAACCCGGCCACTCGATCTGCTACCTGGATCGGATTCGTCCCCTCACCGAGCAGCACCTCGCCTATCTGATCTACACCTCCGGCTCGACGGGCAAGCCGAAAGGCGTGGCGGTGACCCACGCCGGGCTGGCCGGGCTGGTCGAACACGAGCTCGCCGTCCGTGCGGTGACCCGGGCATCGCGAGTCTCGCATCTGTGCAGCCCGAGCTTCGACTTCTCGGTGATCGAGATGTTGCTGGCCTTCTCGGCGGGCGCGACGCTGGTCGTGGCGCCACCCACGGTGTTCGGCGGTGTCGAACTGGCGGATCTGCTGCGGCGCGAGCGGGTCACGCATCTGTGCATCACCCCCGCGGCACTGGAATCGATCGATCCGGCGGGGTTGGACGACCTCAGGGCCATCCTGTGCGGCGGCGAGCGCGTCGGCCCCGAGCTGGCCGCCCGGTGGGCGACCGGCGGCCGGTCCTTCTACATCGTCTACGGCCCGACCGAGACCACCATCTTCGCCACCGGCACCGAAGCGCTCGGTCCGGGCGACGCGACCCATATCGGCACTCCGGTACCGGGCCTGGGTGTGCATGTGCTGGACGGGCGGCTACGAATGGTGCCCACCGGCGTGATCGGGGAGCTGTATCTGTCCGGACCGGCGCTGGCGCAGGGCTACCTCGGACGCCCCGGAACGACCGCCGACAGGTTCGTCGCGAATCCGTTCGCCGCGACGCCCGGCTCCCGCATGTATCGCACCGGCGATCTGGTGCGGCGGAATTCGGCGGGACTCCTCGAACACCACGGACGGGTGGACTTCCAGGTCAAGATCCGCGGACTGAGGATCGAGCTCGGCGAGATCGACAACGCGCTGACCGCCCACCCCGACATCGACTATGCCGCGACCATCGGCACCACACTCCCGTCCGGCGCCACCGCGCTGGTCTCCTACGTATTACCGCGAGCGAAAGGGGCTCCCGACGGCGGCGAGCGGGTGCGGCTCGACACCGCCGAACTGGCCGATCTCCTGGCGAAAACCCTTCCGGCATACATGATTCCGGCCGCGATCACAGTGCTCGACGAACTGCCGCTCACGCCGGTCGGCAAACTGGATCGCGCCGCGCTTCCGGAGCCGGTGCTCGCCACCCGGCAGTTCCGTGCGCCCGCCACGCCGACCGAGCGGATGGTCGCCGACGTCTTCGCCGCGCTGCTCCTCCCGCCGGGCGAGTGCGGCCCCGCCCGGGTCGGCGCGAACGACGACTTCTTCGAACTGGGTGGCAATTCGCTGATCGCGACGCGGGCGGCGGCGCGGCTCGGCGCCGCGCTCGGCGTTCGTGTCCCGGTCACGCTGCTGTTCGAGGCCTCGGTGGTGGCGAGACTGGCCGAACGACTGAACGAACTGGGCCGAGTCGCCCATCCGGCGCCGCGACCGATGACGCGACCGGAGCGGGTGCCGCTGTCGTATGCCCAGCGACGGATGTGGTTCCTGAATCGCTTCGACCCGGCCGGAGCGAGCAACAACATCCCCCTGGCGGTGCGGTTGAGCGGACAGCTGGACGTGGACGCGCTGCGGGCGGCGATCCGGGATCTGGTCGAGCGGCACGAGGTGCTGCGCACCAGCTATCCGGAGTACGACGGGGCGGGCACCCAGCGCGTGCACGCCATCTCGGAGCCGGGCGCGGTGCCCGAGCTGACGGTGCTCGACGTCGGCGAGGCCGAGATCCTCGAACGCACGGTGGCCGCGGTGGTCGACGGCTTCGACGTCACGGCCGCGCCGCCGATCCGGCTGCGTCTGCTGCGCTCGAGCGAGACCGAGCACGTGCTGGTCGGCGTGGTCCATCACATCGCCGCCGACGGTTCCTCGATGGGCCCGTTGACCGCCGACCTGATGAGCGCCTACTCGGCCCGGATCGCGGGCCGCGCTCCGGATTGGCAGCCGCTGCCCGTGCAGTACGCGGACTACGCGCTGTGGCAGCGCGAAACGCTCGGTGCGGAAAGCGATCCGGACTCGACACTGGCCCGTCAGATCGGCTTCTGGCGAGAGCGGCTGGCCGACCTGCCGGAACGACTGGACCTACCCGCCGACCGGCCGCGCCCCTCGGTGTTCTCCGGACGCGGCGCCACTCACGAATTCAAGATCGACGCGACGGTGCACGCCGCGCTGCAGCGGCTGGCGCACCGCCACGACGCGACACTGTTCATGGTCGCGCACGCCGCCTACGCGGTGCTGCTGGCCCGGCTGTCGAACACCCGTGACATCACCGTCGGCGCGCCGGTGGCCGGTCGCGGCGAGACCGCGGTGGACGGCCTGATCGGCATGTTCGTCAACACGCTCGCGCTGCGCACCGAAATCGACCCCGGCCACACCTTCGCCGAGTTGCTCGAGCAGGTACGCGGCCGCGACATCGAGGCGTTCGGCCATGCCGACGTGCCGTTCGAACGCCTGGTGGAGGTGCTGGACCCGGTGCGGTCGAGCGCGCACCACCCGCTGTTCCAGACCATGCTGACCTTCCAGAACTTCACCCCGACGGCGCTGGAACTGCCCGGCCTGCGAGTATCCCCGGTGGATTTCGCGCTGCCGCTGGCGAAATTCGACCTCGAGTTGACCATGGTTCCGCACGAGGACGAGCGGACGCCGCTGGGCATCTCGGCGGCGTTCACCTATTCCGCCGACCTGTTCGACGAGGCCACGGTGGCGGCATTCGCCCGGCGGCTGTGCGCGATCCTCGCGGCCGTCGCGGATTCGGCGGATCGGGCGATCGGGGAGATCGAACTGCTCGACCCCGTGGAGCGCACCACGATCCTGACTGGGTGGAACGACACCGGGCACCCGGTCGCCGCGGGCCTGGTGCTCGACGGGTACCGGCGTGCGGTGGCCCGGTATCCGGACGAGATCGCGGTCGTCCACGCGGACACGCGGCTGACCTACCGCGAGTTCGACCAGCGGGTCAACCGGCTCGCCCGGGTGCTCGTCGACCACGGCGTCGGCCCCGAAACCGTTGTTGCGCTGTCGGTCCGGCGATCGCTGGACCTCGTGACCGGCATGTACGCGATTCTCACCGCAGGCGGCGCGTACCTGCCGCTCGACCCGGATCACCCCGCCGAGCGGATCGCGCACGTGCTCGACCTCGCCCGACCGGTCTGCGTGCTCACCAGGTCCGCCGACGCGATTCCGCTGCCCGATCATGTCGCCGTCCTGCTTCTGGACGACCTCGGCGCGGATCAGCGCTCGGGCGCCGCCCTTGATCCTGGCGAACTTTCGGGGGCGGTGCGGCCGCAGCACCCCGCCTATGTGATCTTCACATCCGGTTCGACCGGACGTCCGAAAGGCGTGGTGGTCTCGCACGCCGCGATCGACAACCAGATCGAGTGGATGCTCCACCGGTACCCCCTGGGTCCGCGCGAGGTGTACCTGCAGAAGACCGCGGCCACCTTCGACGTCGCCTTGTGGGGCTACCTGATGCCGCTGCGCGCGGGCGCGAAACTCGTGCTCGCCGACCACGACGGGCACCGTGACGCGGACTACCTCGCCGCCACCGTCGCCGCGCACGGCGTCACGGTCACCGATTTCGTGCCCTCGATGCTCACCGAGTTCGCCGCGCACGCGACGCCGGAACGCCTTGCGACACTGCGAGATCTGTTCGTCATCGGGGAAGCGCTCGCGCCGGAGACCGTCCGGGCGGTCCGCGCGGTCACCGGCGCGCGGGTGCACAACCTGTACGGCCCCACGGAGGCGGCGGTCTCGGTGACGTACTGGCCCGCCGGAACAGGCGACGGCGCGACGGTGCCGATCGGCCGGCCGCAGTGGAACACGCGGGTATACGTGCTGGATTCGCGCCTGCGGCCGGTTCCGGCCGGGGTACCGGGCGAGCTGTACCTGGCCGGGGATCAGCTCGCCCGCGGTTACGTGCGGCAGGCGGCGCTGACCGCCGGCCGTTTCGTCGCCAACCCGTTCGAGCGCGGGAGGCGGATGTACCGCACCGGCGATCTGGCGCTCTGGCGCGCGCCGCGCGCCGACGAGCCCCAGCGCCTGGAATACCTCGGGCGCACCGACTTCCAGGTCAAATTCCGCGGCCAGCGCATCGAACTCGGTGAGATCGAGACCGCGTTGCTCGCGCAGCCGTCGGTGAGTCAAGCGGTCGCGGCGGTGGTGCCCTCGCCGTCGGGCGAGCGGCTGGCGGCCTATGTGGTCGCGCGACCGGGGCAGGTCGTCGATCGCGGCGAACTCGTGGCCGGGATGTCGGCGGTCCTGCCCGCCTACATGATCCCGTCCGCACTGGTGGAGCTGACCGCGCTGCCGCTGAACGCGAGCGGGAAACTCGATCGCTCGGCGCTGCCCGAGCCCGCGGTCGAGAGCAAGGCGTTCCTGGCGGCGCGCACGCCCGTCGAACAAGCCGTCGCGCAGGTGTTCGCCGAGCTGCTCGGTGTCGAACGCGTGGGCATCGACGACGACTTCTTCGCGCTGGGCGGCAATTCGTTGATCGCGACCAGGGCCGTCGCGCGGGTGAACGAGGTGCTCGGATCGCGGGTCACCGTGCGGGAACTGTTCGAGGCGCCCGTGGTGAGCGCACTCGCCGCGAAGGTGGCCGCCGGTGGGGCAGGAAACGCTCGCGCGCCTTTGACGCGCTCGCCACGGCCGGATCGGATACCGCTGTCGCTCGCGCAGCAGCGGATGTGGTTGCTCAACCGGCTCGAGCCGGACTCGCCCGCCTACAACATGCCCTTCGCCGTCCGGCTGACCGGCGCCCTCGACCTGCCCGCGCTGCGCCACGCGATCGCCGACGTGATCGAACGGCACGAGGTGCTGCGCACCCGCTACCCGGTCGACGCCGACGGGCAGCCGTATCAAGAGGTCCTGCCGACCGGCGCGGCCCTTCCCGACGGCATCGCGATCGAGCACGGAATCACCGACGTCGCGACCGTGGTGGCGGCGCTGATGTCCGCGGGCTTCGACGTGACCGCGGCCGCGCCCGTCCGGCTGAGGCTGTTCACCTCGGGCGAAGATCACCTGCTCGTCATCGTGACCCACCACATCGCCGCGGACGGGTCGTCGCTCGCGCCGCTGGCCCGCGACCTGGTGACCGCCTACGCGGCCCGGCGCGGCGGCGGCACGCCCGGCTGGTCGCCGCTGCCGGTGCAGTACGCCGATTACGCGATCTGGCAGCATGCCGCGATCGGATCCGATGACGACGAGAATTCCGTCGCGGCGCACCAATTGTCGTATTGGCGTGGGCAACTGGCCGGGCTCGCCGGACCGCTGGAACTGCCCACCGACCGCCCGCGGCCGTCGACGGTCTCGGCCCGCGGCGCGTCGACCGGCTGCACGATCCCGGCGCGGGTCGACGAGCGGCTGGCCGAGATCGCGCGTGAGCACAACGCGACGCCGTTCATGGTGTTGCACGCGGCGCTCGCCACGCTGATCGGGCGTCTGTGCGGGGGCACGGACGTCGTCATCGGCACCCCGGTGGCGGGGCGCGGTGAACGTGCGCTCGACGAGCTGGTCGGGATGTTCGTCAACACGTTGGCGCTGCGCGTCGACGTCGAGCCCGCCCTGACGTTCCACGATCTCGTCGAACGGTCCCGTGCGGCGGCTCTGTCGGCCTTCGCCAACGCGGATGTGCCCTTCGAGCGCGTGGTCGAGGAGGCCGACCCCGCGCGAACGGGCGCGCGCGCGTCGCTGTTCCCGGTGATGCTGTCGTTCCAGAACATCGAGCAGCCCGACCTGGAGTTGCCGGAGCTGACGGTCACCGCCGTGGACAACGGCGCGATCACGGCCAAATTCGACCTGCACGTGGTCGTCGAGCCACGCGTGCGCGGCGACGGCCGGACGGAATCGGCGGTGACCTTCACCTACGCCACCGACCTGTTCGACGAAGCGACCGTGCGCGCCTTCGCTCGCCGGTTCGAGCGCATCGTGTCCGCGGTCGCCGAAGATCCCTCGGTGCGGGTGTGGGACATCGACATCCTGGACGAGAGCGAACGCCGCCCGGCGGTCTCGCGGTCGCACGAGCCGCCGGCCGGGATCGCCCCCGCGCCGACCCTGCCCGAGCTGATCGCCGAGCGGGCTCGGCGCGCACCGGAGGCGCAGGCCGTGCGGTGCGGCGCTGCCACGCTGAGCTTCGGCGCGTTGCACCGGCAGGCGAATCGCGTCGCCCGCGCGCTGATCGCGGCCGGAGCCGGGCCGGAAACCGTTGTCGCCGTGGCTGTCGGGCGCACCGAACAGCTCCCGGTCGCGTTGCTCGGTGTGCTGGCCGCCGGTGCCGCGTACCTGCCCGTCGACCTCAGCTATCCGGCGCAGCGGCAGGCCTTCGTGCTCGCCGACGCGGCGCCGGTGTGCGTGCTGACCACCGCCGCCGAGCGGTCGGCCCTTCCGGACACCGCACTGCCCACCGTTCTGCTGGAGGAGGCGGCGGAGTTCTCCGACGATCCGATCACCGACGCCGACCGGGTTGCGCCGTTGCTGCCGGACAACCTCGCCTACGTCATCTACACCTCGGGATCGACGGGCGTGCCGAAGGGCGTGGGCGTGACGCATCGCAATGCGGTGCGGTTGTTCGCCGAGGCGCAACCGCTGTTCGAATTCGGCGAGCGCGACGTCTGGACGTTGTTCCATTCCTTCGCGTTCGACTTCTCGGTGTGGGAACTGTGGGGCGCGCTGGTGACCGGCGGCACCGTCGTCGTGGTCGACTACGCGACATCGCGCTCACCGGAACTGTTGCGCGAGTTGCTGATTCGCGAGCGGGTGACGGTGCTGAACCAGACGCCGTCGGCGTTCTGCCAACTGATCGACGCCGACCGCGACGCCCCGGCCGGATCCGGTGAATTCGCGCTGCGGTATGTGATCTTCGGCGGTGAGGCGCTGGATCTGCGGCAGCTGCGACGCTGGCGCGAGGGCCATCCGGGGGACTCGCCGCGACTGGTCAACATGTACGGCATCACGGAGACCACCGTGCACGTCTCGTTCCTCGACGTCGGCGCGGAACTGACGGACAGCCCGGCCAGCCTGATCGGCCGCGCGCTGCCAGGGCTGGACACCCATGTGCTGGACATCCGCTTGCGACCGGCCCCGACCGGCACTCCCGGCGAGATCTATGTCGCCGGTGATCAGCTCGCCCGCGGCTACGCGGGACGGCCAGGACTCACCGCGACGCGCTTCGTCGCGAATCCGTTCGGACCGCCCGGCTCACGGATGTACCGCTCGGGTGACCTCGCGCGCTGGGGCCGCTTCGGCGGCGAGGCCGGGCTGGCCTACGCCGGCCGCGGCGACCAGCAGGTGCAGTTGCGGGGATTCCGGATCGAACTGGGGGAAATCGAAGCGGCGCTGGTGCGGTGCTCCGGTGTGCGTCAGGCCGTCGCGCTGGTCCGGACCGATCCCACGCTCGGCGATCAGCTCGTGGGCTACGTCCTGCCCGAGCCGGGTGCGCGGCCGGATCCGGCCGAGGTACGCGACCAGGTGGCCGCGTATCTGACCGGCTACATGGTGCCCGCCGCGATCGTCGTGATCGATGCTCTCCCGTTGACCCCCAACGGCAAGCTCGACAAGCGAGCGCTGCCCGCGCCGGTCTTCCGCGCCCGCGAGTTCCGCGCGGCCGTCACTCCCGTGGAAGCGACCGTCGCCGCCGCCTTCGCCGCGGTGCTCGGCGCCGAGCGCTTCGGCATGGACGACAACTTCTTCGAACAGGGCGGCAACTCCCTGCTCGCCGCGAAGCTGACCCTTCGGCTGTCCTCCGCGCTCGGCACGCGGATTCCGGTGATGCGGGTGTTCACCGCGCCCACCCCCGCGGAACTGGTCGCCGACCTGGCTCGCCGGGCGAGCGGCGAAGTCCAGACCGAGGCGGCCTTCGACCTGCTGCTGCCGCTGCGGCCGGGCGGTTCGGCCGCGCCGCTGTTCTGCGTGCATCCGGTGTCGGGAATCTCCTGGTCGTATGCCGGGCTCGCCGCCTACCTCGACCCGCAACGACCGCTCTATGGCCTGCAGACTCCCGTGCTGGCGAGCGACGCGGTCATGCCGGGTTCGATCGAGGAATGGGCCCGCCGCTACGTCGAGCTGATCCGCGCGAAACAGCCGACCGGTCCTTACCATCTGCTCGGTTGGTCCTTCGGCGGCGTCATCGCGCACGAGATGGCGGTCCAGCTGCAACGCGAAGGCGAGCGAGTCGCGCTGCTCGCGGTGATGGACAGCTACATGGCGGATCCGCCCGGCACGCCGCCGGGTGACGCGGGCCAGGTCCCGGTGGCCGAATTGATCGGCGGTCTGCTGGGCGAGCAGGCCGGCGATCTCGGCAGCGTCGCGGATGTGGACTGGGCCGCGCTGCCGGAGAGAATGGCCGGACTTCCGGAACCCTTCGCGTCGTTCGGCTCCGACCGCGTCACCCGGATCCTCGACGCGGCCGTGCACTCGGTCGCGCTGCGCGGCGCCTACGACCCGCCGGTCTACCGGGGCGACGTCATCTATTTCACCGCCGCGCTCGACGATCCGACCGGCTGTCTCGGTGCGTCGATCTGGAGCGAGGTGGTCGACGGACGCGTGCACAACCACCTGGTGCCGACGACGCATTGGCGGATGACCGTGGCATCCGGTCTGGCCGAGATCGCCAGGGTGCTGACCCGCGCCTGGCGGGCGGCAGAACCGGACGGGGACGAGCCGGTCAGCCGGTGAACCAGCGGCGCAGCCTGGCCTCGGCCGCGGCGGCCTTCTCCCGCGCGAGTTCCGCCGACGGCGCGGTGAACGGCGCGACCGGCGCGGGGCCGGAGAGGAAATCGGCCTCCACTTTGCCGACCAGCCCGCCGCCGAACTCGATGTGGCAGGTGCCACGCCCACGGTAGCGTTCCGGCGGAGCGAGGCCGTGCAACCGCGCCCCGATGGCCGCGGCGACCGTGCCCGCGGCGTCCTCGGCGAACACACCCGCCCGGGGGACCGGTGCGTCGGCGCAGTCACCGAGCGCGTAGACGCCCGGATACGGCGTCTCGAGGGTGTGCGGGTCGACGGCGATCCAGCCGTCCGTCCCGCCCTCGGTGAGCCCCGACGCCGCGACGACCGCGGGCACCCGGTGCTTGGGGATTCCGATGAACAGGTCGTAGGGCACATCGCCGGTCTCGGTGAGCGCCATGCGCCGGGCCGGATCGAGCGCGTGCACCGCGCGCCCCGGCGCGTAGGCGATGCCACGCCCGGCCAGCGCTTCGACGATCGCGGCGGACGTGTCGGCCGACACCGGGATCGGTGCGTCCATCGGGGTGAGGAATCGCATGTCGGTGCGGCTCCTGACCCCGCGCCGGGCGAGCGTCTCGTGCAGGAGCATCGCGCCTTCGTACGGCGCGGGCGGGCACTTGAACGGAACACCGAGCACCGCCAGGACCACGGCCCCGCCGTCGAAGCGCGCGATGCGTTCGCGCAACCGGCGGGCGCCCTCGATCGAGTAGTACTCGTAGCCGTCTTCGGCGAAGCCGGGGGTCGCCCCGGGGTCGTAGTCGGCGCCCAGCGCGACGACGAGGATGTCGGGGTCGTAGACCGCCTGATCGGTGCGTACCCGGCGGGCCACCGGGTCGATCGCGGTGACCTCCTCCTGCCGGAATTCCACGCGCGGATGGGTGAAGCGGGAGTACGGCACCCGCGCGGTCTCCGGCGACAGGTCACGGAACAGGATGTCCAGTTTTGCGAAGCCGAAGGTGAACGAGTCGCTCCGGTCGATGACGACGACACGGAACTCGTCGGCCGGCGAATCCGACAGACGGGTGGCCAGCTCCAGCCCTCCGAACCCCGCACCGAGAATGAGTACGGTTCGCATACGCCGATTCTTCTCCTGCCTGCGCCGCCGAGTCGAGCGCTTGCGGTCCCCCCGGCGACCGAGGTCCCCGCGGCGGCCCGCGCCGTGGCCGGAGTGCTCTGCATTCGGTGACCTTCGGCCATCATCTGCGCCCGCGCCCCGCGCGATGCTGGAAGGACCAAGCGACTTGAACGAGCATCCGCATGACAGAATTACGCCCCCTCGATTCGGGCTTCATGGAACTAGAGGACGCCGACCGGCACATCAGTCTCGGCATCGGCGCGGTGGCGATCGTCGCCGGAGCCCCGCCGAGCCGCTCCGAGCTGAGCGGCGTTGTCGCGAGGGGGGTGGAGCGGAACGCGCGCCTGCGCCAGAAGGTGCGCCGCGCGCCGCTCGACCTGACCGTGCCGGTGTGGGAGGACGACCCGGATTTCGATCTGGCGCACCACATCCGGTGGACCGCGCTGCCCACGCCGGGTGACGAGACCGCGTTGTGCGAACTGGTGGCCACGGAGCTGGAGGAGCGACTCGATCGCGATCATCCGCTGTGGCAGTGCGTCGTCGTCGAACACCTCGCGGGAGACCGCTGGGCACTGCTGGTCAAAGCGCATCACAGCCTGGTGGACGGCGTTTCCGGGATCTCGGTGTTCCAGAGTTTCTGCGATGCCGTGACCGGGGAGCCGCGGGACACCGCCGAGCCGCAGGGGCGTACCGAGGTGCGCTGGCCGGATCTGGTTCGTGAGGTGTCGCGGCTGCCCGTCGTGTTGCCGCGGTCGGTGGCAGCCATGACGCGGGGCCTGGCTCCGCTGCTGTCCGCCCTCGTGTCGCCTGCCGTGGAGTCCTCGCTCAACGGCCCCATCGGACGGCAGCGCCGGTATGTCGTGGCCCGCGCCGCCTTGGCGGATGTCCATGAGATCGGTGCGGCGTTCGATGTCACGGTCAACGATGTCGTCCTGGCGGCGGTCGCCGCCGCTTATCGTGAACTGCTGGTCGGCCGCGGCGAACGGCTGTCGCCGGACAAACTGCGTATCCTCGTCCCGGTCTCGATGCGGTCCGAACAGGCGAAATACACCCTGGACAACCGGGTTTCGGCGGTACTGCCGTTCCTGCCGATCGAAATCGCCGACCCGGTGGAGCGGCTGAAGACGATCCGGGAGCGGATGAACCGGCACAAGTCGGGCGGCCAAGCGCAAGCGGAGGACTCGGTGCTCGCGTTGGCGGGCCTGCTGCCGTTCGCGCCCCTGGCGTGGACTTTCCGTCTGCTGGCGCGGTTTCCGCAACGAACCGTCGGCGCGTTGGTGACGAATGTGCCCGGTCCGCGGGAAGAACTGACCGTGCGCGGGCAGGTGGTCTCGCAGCTGCTGCCCGCCATGCCGATCGCGATGCGGTTGCGCACCGCGATCGCGGTCCTCAGCTATGCGGGCCACCTGACCTTCGGCATCACCGGGGATTACGACACCGCGCCCGACGTCGCCGTGCTCGCCGAAGGCATCGAGCGAGAGATCCGGCGGCTGCGGGAGCGTGCCGGGATCCGGCGACCGTCCAGGCCGGAGGTGACCTTGCCGTGACGCGCCTTTCCGGCGTGGTCTGCCTGCCTCCGGGATCGGCCGTGCGAAGAGGACGGATCGGGGACTTTCTGCCCTGTCCGGCAGGGGGACTCGGTGATGGTACGGGAGGCCGTGGTGGCGAGTGAAGACCGGAATCGCACACGCGACGCGCCCCGGGGCGAGTTCATGATCGCCTCCAACGGCCTCGCCGACAACGGCGCGCAGGCCCGTACGGTGGTCGAGATCGACCGTGAGGAGGCGTTGCGGTTGCTGGCGGGCGTCGCCTACGGCCGCGTGGTGTACACCCGCGACGCGCTGCCCGCGATCCGCCCGGTCAACCATTTCGTCGACGGCGGTGTGGTCATCGTGCGAACCCGGGTCACCTCGCGGCTCACCGACACCGTCCGTGCCGATCCCTCGGTCGTCGTGGCCTACGAGGCCGACGACATCGACGCGGTGACCCATGCGGGCTGGTCGGTCGTCGTGACCGGTCTCGCCCGCACGGTCACCGATCCGGAACGAATCGCCCGCTATACGCGCCTGCTTCGCCCGTGGGCCGACGGGGTCATGGACACCGTCGTCGCGATCGAACCCACGATCGTGACGGGAGTCCGGCTGCTCGGCGAGGAAGGGTAGCCCTCGCCGGAGGAAGATCGTCATGACCGCCGAGACGCCTGGTGGTGGGCGGCGGTCACAGATCCACGTGATGGGCTCGGTCGCTCCGGGCGGGTGACAGCTGCGTTTCAAGAGATCGCGTGGTGCCGGTGATTTGTCCGTCGGCGTCGTGCCCCGCCTGCGGTGGGAGACCGCGCGCCAATTTGCCGCACTCTCCTACCGATAATTCTTTGCGAAGACGTATCCGGCGGACCGGTACGCGGCTTCGCCGCCGACCGGTTCGGTTCCGGTCGAAATGCCTTGGACGCCGTGCCGGTGCGAGCCCGGCGCGAAAGTCCTGCATTGCTCCGGCATGGTCGCCGGAGCAATGCTCGATCAACCGCCCGCCGCGTCGCATCCACGGCCTGACCGGGGCGAGATCTGCTCGCGGGCGCTGATCGGCGGCCGCTCGCAAACGCGTGGAAATCGTCGCGGACGCGGAACTGCCGCTGCGACCCGTCCTGCTCCGGAAGCCCTCTTCGAGGCGGGCGATACCGCGAAAGGCGATCGGCGGGGCCGATATGAGTACACTGCCGAACGGAAATATGTATTGCAGGAGAGTAATCCGGTGTGACTGATTCCCGGCGTGATGGAATCCGGGATCGGATAAAAGTGGCGGCGCTCGGTGATGATTGGTAATAGTGGCATCGTTTGGCATAAATGGCAGATTGCCGGTTTATTGCTGATGTACGGATCGGTAATTGGGCAACCGAGTGGAGGCGTGGGCGGTGAGGATTTGCTGTCCACTCTCGGCCACCTCGGCGGTCTTGGCCGTCCCAGCTTGTTTGCCGCCCTGACCCGGCATGTACGATGCCCGATCGCAGGTGTCCTTCGTTGGCTTCGTCCCTCGGAACCAGGCTCTTCTCGGAGGATGGGGCGTAAGGTCCGTGGTGCCGTGCGAGGTGTGTCATGGGTCTGCATTGCTCGAATCGGGATTCGAAACACCCGGCTTCCGTGCGGGGTCCACAGGTTTGATACGACTAGACTGAGCCAGGCTGCTGTCAGATAGCTTGTCCCACCAGAGTGTCGATGCTCCACCGCAGATTCAAAAGTTCTGTTTTCAGATTTTGAGACGACTGGAAATGCCGACAAACGGGAGGTGTGGGAGCCGCCGCAGAGGTCGGGGTGTCCGATTCGGATACGGGAACCGGCCGATCGTGCTACACGCGAAACCTGAACGGCGCGGCGTACGGCAGGGGTAGCGCCGCTTCTGAGTAGACGAAGTGCAGAGAAAGCCGGATTTCGGACGCGGAGAGCCCGGCGGGCTTCCGCCATACCTTCGCGCGTCCGGGTAGGAATAAGGGGTTCATGCGATGCATCTGAAGTCAGACGGAAGCGCCGACGGCGAGCCGGGTCTGATTCCGCTCTCGAGTGCGCAATACGGCATGTGGCTCGCGGACCACATGCCCGGTGCGCCGGCTGTCAACATCGCACACTGCGTCGAGATCGAGGGGCCGGTGGATTACGACGCGTTCACCCGGGCGGTGAACGACGGCGGTCACGAAACCGAGTCGCTCGTGGTGCGCGTGATCGAATCCGACGGCAGGCCCTACCAATTCGTCGACCGGACCATCATCTACGACGAGCCGGTGCTGGATTTCAGCGACGCGGAGGATCCGGTCGCGGCGGCGATGGAGTGGATGCGCCGCGACTACAACACCAAGGCGGTCGATCTCAGCCGCGACCGGCTCACCGAGACCAGGCTCATCCGGGTCGGCGAGGACCACTACTTCTGGTACGGCCGCGCGCATCATCTGGTGATCGACGGGTACGGCGCCTTCAACAGCTTGACCCGGATGGCCGAGCACTACAACGCCCTGCTGGAGGGCAGGCCGCCGACGCGACTGGACGCGGCGAGCCTGCACGACATCGTCGCCGCGGAGCACGCCTATCGCGCCAGCTCGCGATACGAGGCGGACAGAGCGTATTGGCTGGACAAGGTTTCCGATCTGCCGAAGCCGGTCAGCCTGTCCGGCCGCACGGCCCGCTCCAGCAAGATCGATCGCGTCGCCGGTTTGCAGCTGCCCGCTCATCTCACCGACCGGCTCGACCGCTTCGCCGACGAAGTGAACGCCTCTGCCGCGCAGGTGGTGATCGCGGCGTTCGCCGCGTTCCTCGCCCGGATGACCGGCACGGAAGACGTCGCGCTGTCGCTTCCGGTGACCGCGCGGGTGACCAAGCGCCTGCGCAACGCCGCCGCGATGCTGGCGAACATGGTGCCGATCCGCTTCGCCGTGCACCACTCGACCACCGTCGGAGAGCTGGTGCGGGCCTCGGTGTCCGAGATCGTCTCGGCCATGCGCCACCAGCTGTACCGGTTCGAGGATCTGCGCCGCGACTCCGCCGCGATCGACTCGGCGGCGAACTCGTTCGGCCCGATCGTGAACATCCTGTTCTTCGACTCGGAGATCCGCCTCGGCTCGGCCGTCGGGCGCTACCGCGCGCTGACCTCGGGCGCGCTCGAGGATCTGCAGCTGAATTTGTATCGCTCCGGTGCGGACGCGCCGCTGCTGATCGAGCTGCACGGCAATCCGAATCTCTACGGGCAGGACGAACTCGAGTCGCACGCCGACCGATTCCTCGATTTCCTGCAGCGGATGATGGACGTCCCCCTCGACACCCGCATCGGTGACATCCAGCTCCTCGGCCCCGCCGAACAACAGCGCATCGTGACCGAACTCGCGGGCCGCGACGGCGAATCCCCCTCGGCCACACTGGTGGATCTGCTGACCCGGCAAGCGGCGGCGACGCCGTCCGCGGTGGCCGTGACCGCGGAGTCCACCACCCTGACCTACCGCGAACTCGACGAACGGTCCAACCGGTTCGCCCGCAGGCTCATCGCGCTCGGCGCCGGGCCGGAAGCGCTGGTGGCCATCGCGATGCCCCGCGACGCCGACCTGATCGTCGCCGCGCTCGGCGTGCTGAAATCCGGCGCCGGGTACCTTCCGCTGGACATCGCCCATCCGGCCGAGCGGCTGGAATACGTACTGAGCGACGCGAACCCCATCGCGGTGGTGACCACGCGGGAGATGCGCGAGCACGTGCCTGGCGATCCCGGCCGCGTGGTGCTGTTCGACGACGTTCTCGCCGCGCGGGAATCCGCCGATCCGATCACCGAGGCCGAGCGGACCGGCTTGCTGCGCCCCGACCACCTCGCCTATGTCATCTACACCTCCGGCTCGACCGGCCGCCCGAAAGGCGTCTCGATCACCCACCGCGCCGTGTCCACCTACCTGGTGAACTCGTGCGCGGAGATCGGGATCCGGTTCGGCGACGTCTGGACGCTGTTCCACTCCTTCGCCTTCGACTACTCGGTCTGGGAGATCTTCGGCCCGCTGGTCACCGGCGGCCGGATCGTCGTCGTGGACGGCCTCACGGCCCGTTCTCCGGATGACGTGGTGCGCCTCGCGGCGCGGGAGAAGGTCACCGTCTTCAGCCAGACGCCCTCGGCTTTCTACCAATTCGCCGCGGCACGGCAGCGGTACGCGCACGCCGGTGAACCGGAGGGTGAGTTGTCGCTGCGGCTGGTCGTCCTCTCGGGCGAAGCCCTCGATCCCGCCGGGCTGGCCGACTGGTACGAGCACAACCCCGGCCTGCCGGTGCTGGCCAACAGCTACGGGATCACCGAGACCACCGTCTTCGTCACCTACACCGCCCTCACGCCGGACATCGCCGTTCCGGGCGCGCCGAGCACGGTCGGTCCGGCGCTGCCGGGCTTGCGCACCTATGTCCTGGACGAGCGGCTGCGTCCGTGCCCGCTCGGAGCGTGGGGCGAGATCTACGTCGCGGGAACGCAGCTGGCGCGCGGCTACCTCAACCGGCCCGCGCTGAGCGCGGCGCGTTTCGTCGCCGATCCCTTCGGCGCTCCGGGGCAGCGCCTCTACCGCAGCGGTGACGTGGCGCGCTGGAACCATCAGGGCGAGCTGGAGTATCGCGGCCGCGCCGACCAGCAGGTGCAGTTGCGCGGGTTCCGCATCGAGCTCGACGAGATCCGCAACGCGCTGCTGGCCCACGGCAGCGTCGCCGCGGCCGTCGTCGTCGTGCATCTGCCCGGCACGGAGGCCGCCCGGCTGGTGGGATACGTCGTGCCCGCCGTCGGCGCCACTTGCGAGCCGGATGCCCTGCGTGCCCACGTCGGCGAGATGCTGCCGGAATACATGGTGCCGTCGAGCGTCGTCGTGATCGACGCGGTGCCGCTGACCGTCAACGGCAAAGTGGACTACCGGGCGCTGCCCGAGCCGGTGTTCGATTCGGCCGCGGCGTACGTCGCGCCACGGACGATCGTCGAGGAGTCGATCGCGGACGTGTTCGCCGAGGTGCTCGGCACCGACCGGGTGGGCGTGTTCGACAGCTTCTTCGAACTCGGCGGCAACTCGATCACCGCGACCAGCGCGGCGGTGCGCATCGCGGAGGCGACCCGGTGCGACGTGTCCGTGCGCGACCTGTTCGTCAAGCAGACCGTCGCGGAACTGGCCGCACACATCGAGGACGGACACCGCTCCGGCAGGCCGGTGCTGCGGGCGGCGGCCCGGCCCGATCCCATTCCGCTCGCCCCGGCGCAGAACCGGATGTGGCTGGTCAACCAGACCGACCCGGCCTCGGCCGCCTACAACATCCCGCTGATCGTGCAGCTCACCGGACGTCTCGACGTGGCGGCGCTGCGTGCGGCGCTGACCGACGTGATCGATCGGCACGAGTCGTTGCGCACCGTCTACCCCGCCGTGAACGGCGAACCGGCACAGGTGATCCTGCCGGCCGACGAGGTCGTCGCCGGGCTAGACCTGACGCCGCGGCCGACCGACCAGGACGACATCGAGGACCGGATTCGCGACCTGGCGTCGGTGGGGACCGATCTGCGCGAACGCGCCCCGATCCGGGTGGCGCTGCTGGCGACCGCCGACCGCACGCGGCATGTCCTGGCCGTGGTGCTGCACCACATCTGCTGCGACGGCTCGTCGCTGCGGCCCCTCGCGGCCGATGTCGCGATCGCCTACGAGGCTCGGGCGCAGAAGAAGATCCCGGACTGGGAGCCGCTGAGCGTCCAGTACGCCGACTACAGCGTCTGGCATCGCAGCCTGCTCGGCGACCCGGACGATCCGGATTCCCGCGCTGCCCGCCAATTGCGGTACTGGGCACAGCGTTTGGCGGGAATGCCGCCGGTGCTCGAGCTGCCCGCCGACCGGCCGCGTCCGGCCCGCCGTTCCATGCGCGGCGACGTCGCGAACACCGTGATCCCCGCGGAGACCTTCGCCGGGGTCGAGCGGCTGGCGCGCACGGCCAACGTCACGACGTTCATGGTCGTCCACGCCGCCCTGGCCGTGCTGCTGGCGCGGATGTCGGGCTCGGCGGACGTCACCGTCGGCACACCGGTCGCCGGTCGCGGTGAACGCGCCCTCGAGCCGCTCATCGGCATGTTCGTCAACACCGTGCCGCTGCGCACCGAGGTGTCCGCCGATGAGTCGTTCACCGAGTTCCTGACCCGCGTCAAGGGCATCGACGTGGACGCCTTCGCCAACAGCGACCTGCCCTACGAGCGGCTCGTGGACGAACTGCATCCGAAGCGGTCGCTGGCGTACGCGCCGCTGTGCCAGGTGTATCTGGCGTTCGAGAACATGGACCGGGCGAGCTTGGAGCTGTCCGAGCTGACCGTCGAGCTGCTCGATCCAGGCGCCGAACCGGCGAAGGTGGACCTCATCGTCACCGTGGCCGAGAACACCGCCGCGGGCGGCGATGTCCCGCTGCGCGTCAACTACGCGACCGACCTGTTCGATCGGGAAACCATCGAAGAACTGGCCGAACGGCTGAATCGGGTGCTCGACGCGTTCGTCACGAACCCACGCGCGCGGGTCGGCGACGTCGACCTGTTGTCGGGGGTCGAGCGTCTGGGACTGGTCCCGGCCTCCGGCGGCCGCGCCGAGCCGCCCCGGGTGCTGGCCGACGTGCTGCTGGTCGGCGAGCGCACCGCGCCCGCCGTGGTGGCGGGCGACCGGGTGCTGACCTACGGCGAGCTCGACGACTGGTCGAATCGTCTCGCGCGGGTGCTGATCGACTGGGGTGTCGGACCGGGTGATCAGGTCGCGCTGGCCATGGGGCGGTCGGTGGAGTTCGTGGTCGGCGTCTGGGCGGTGGCGCGGGCGGGCGCGGCGTTCGTGCCGATCGACCCGCGTCATCCCGGGGAGCGGGTCGCGCACATGGTCGCGGACTCGAACATCGAGATCGCGCTCACCGTCGAGGCGTCGTGCGCCCTGCTTCCCGGCCATGTGCGGCAATTGGTCCTCGACCACCCGGGCACCGAGGCGTTCCTCGCCACGCAGTCTGCGGCCGCGGTGACCGACGCGGATCGCGTACGCCCCTGCCGCGTGGCCGACGCGGCCTACGTGGTGTACACCTCGGGCTCGACCGGCAAGCCGAAGGGCGTTGCGGTCACCCACGAGGGCTTGGCGAACTTCGCGATCGAGCAGCGCGAGCGCTATCGGGTGGACCGCAGGTCACGCGTGCTGCAGGTGGCCGCGCCCGGCTTCGACGCGGTGATGCTCGAGCTGCTGATGGCGCACGCGAACGGCGCGGTGCTGGTCGTGTCGCCGCCGGAAGTGTTCGCGGGAACGCAGCTGGCGCAATTGATTCGCGCGCACGAGGTGTCGCACGCGTTCGTGACCCCCAGCGTGCTGGCGACGATGTCGCCCGCCGGACTCGATTCGCTGCGGGTGCTGGTGGCGGGCGGGGAAGCGGTGTCGGCCGAGACGGTCGCCGTCTGGGCGCCGGGGCGACGGCTGCACAACGGCTACGGCCCCACCGAGACCACGATCATGGTGGCGATCAGCGACCCGCTGTGCGTCGGCGAACCGGTGACCATCGGCGGCCCGATCCGCGGCGTCGACGCGGTGGTACTCGACGACCGGTTGCGGCCCGTCCCGGTCGGGGTGACCGGACAGTTGTACGTCTCGGGCGTGCAGCTGTCGCGCGGGTACCTCAACCGTCCCGCCTCTACCGCCGCGACGTTCGTCGCCAATCCGTACGGCCCGGCGGGCACCCGCATGTACGGCACCGGCGACCTGGCGCGCTGGACGGCCGATCACACCTTGGAGTACCTGGGGCGCACCGACTTCCAGGTCAAGATTCGCGGCCAGCGCATCGAACTGGGCGAGATCGAAGCCGTGCTCGCCGGGCATCCCACCGTCGCGGCGGCGGTCGTGGTGGGCGTGCAGGCCGAGACCGGCTCGCGGTTGGCGGCCTACGTGGTGCCTGCCGACGGGGCCGTCGACACCGCGGAACTGACCAGGTACGCGGCACAGCGCCTGCCGTCGCACATGGTGCCGGACACGGTCGTGGTGCTCGACCGGCTGCCGCTGTCGTCGGTGGGCAAGGTCGACCGCGCCGCCCTGCCGGAACCGGAATTCGCTCCCGCCGTGGAGTTCGTCGCACCGCGCAACGCCACCGAGCAGATCGTGGCCGACATCTGCGCGGGCGTGCTCGGGATCGAACGCGTCGGCGTGCTGGACAGCTTCTTCGATCTCGGCGGCAACTCGCTGTCGGCCACCCGCGCGGCCGCGCAGCTCAGCGGCGCGTTCGGCGTGGAGGTGCCGTTGCGCGCGATCTTCGAGGCGCCGACCATCGGGGCGCTGGCGGAGCGGCTGCGCAGCGCCGACGCGGCGACCAGGACGCCGCTGGCGCCGCAGGAGCGCCCGGCCCGGATCCCGCTCTCGCCCGCCCAGGCCCGGATGTGGTTTCTCAATCAATTCGACACCGGCTCGGCGGTGTACAACATCCCGCTGGTCGTGCGGATGTCGGGCGACCTCGACGTGGCCGCCATGCACGCGGCGATCGCGGATGTGCTGGAACGGCACGAGGCGCTGCGGACGGTCTACCCGGACAGCGACAGCGGGCCGCATCAGGTGATCGTCTCGGTGCCGACGGCGCTGCCCGCGCTGACGCCGGTGCCGGTCGCGGCCGACGAGGTCGAGGCTCGCGTCGCCGCCGAGGTCGCCGTGGGCTTCGACGTCACCAGCGAGGTGCCGTTCCGGGTCGCCTTGTTGCGCAGCGCGCCCGACGACCATGCCCTGGTGCTCGTCGTCCATCACATCAGCTTCGACGGGTCCTCGCTGGCGCCGCTGGCCGCGGACCTGATGACCGCCTACCGCGCCAGGGTCGGGGGCGAGGCGCCGCAGTGGGCGCCGTTGCCGGTGCAGTACGCCGATTACGCGCTGTGGCAACGGAAGTCGCTCGGCAGCGAGGACGATCCGCACAGCCCGGCCGTCGCCCAGACCCGGTACTGGCTGGCGGCCCTCGCCGGCCTGCCCGAGGTGTTGGATCTGCCCACCGACCGTCCGCGGCCTGCGCGGCAGTCCTTCCGCGGCGCGACCGTCTCGGCCATCGTCCCCGCGGAGCTGCACCGCGCGGTGGTCGCGCTGGCCCGCCGCCACGACGCGACGGTGTTCATGGTGATGCACGCGGCCTACGCGGCACTGCTGGCGCGGCTGTCCGGCACCGGGGACATCGCGGTCGGCACACCGATCGCCGGCCGCGGCGAGCCCGGGCTGGACGGCTTGGTCGGCATGTTCGTCAACACGCTGGTGCTGCGGACGCACATCGAGCCAGGCGCGTCCTTCGTCCGGATCCTGGATCAGGTGCGGGCCACCGACCTGGCCGCGTTCGAGAACGCCGACATCCCGTTCGAGCGTCTGGTGGAGGTGCTGAACCCGCCGCGCTCGACCGCGCACGCGCCGCTGACGCAGGTGGGCTTCTCGTTCCAGAACATCGAGATCCCGACGGTGCGGTTCGAGGGACTGACCGTGTCGGCGCGGATGGCCGACCCGAGCGTGGCGAAATACGACCTGCACCTGAATCTGGTCGACGCCTTGGCCGCGGATGGCGAGCCGGGTGACATGGCCGTCGAATTCGGTTACGCCACGGATCTTTTCGACGAGGCGACGATCCGGTCCATGTTCGATCGCTACCTGCTGTTGCTGCGCGCCGTCGTCGGTGACCCGACCCGCGCCATCGGCGACGTCGATCTGCTGACCGCGCGGGAGGCGCGGCGGATCGCGGCCCGCTCCAGCGGCGTGCGGACACAGGCTCCAGCGGCGACGATCGCGGACCTGTTCGCCGCGCAGGTGGCGGCGACGCCGGAACACCCTGCGGTGCTCGACGCCGCCGACGGCGCCCGGCTGGACTACCTGGAATTCGGCGCGCGGGTGAATTCGCTGGCCCGCGCGCTGATCGGGCGCGGCGTCGGGCCGGACGCCATCGTGGCGGTGGCGATGCGCCGCTCGGTGGATCTGCTGGTCACGCTGTACGCCGTCCACGCCGCCGGCGCGGCCTACTTGCCGCTGGATCCGGACCATCCGGCCGACCGGGTGCGCTCCGTGCTCTCCGCCGCGCGTCCCCGCGCGATCCTCACCCGTTCGGACGACGAGGCGAACCTGCCCGGCGACGTGCCGGTCTGGACGCTCGGCGATCTGGAGGACGAGCGCTTGGACGCCTCGCCGCTGACCGATGCCGACCGGACCCGGCCGCTGCGGCCGGAGGATCTGGCCTACGTCATCTACACCTCCGGCTCGACGGGTGTGCCCAAGGGCGTCGCCGTTCCGCACGCCGCGGTGGTCAACCAGTTGCGCTGGATGCGCGAGCACTACCGGCTCGGCGGCGGCGACGTCATGCTGCTGCGCACCCCGGTGACCTTCGACCTCTCGGTCTGGGAGCTGTTCTCCGCTCTCACCTGTGGCGCCGCCTTGGTCGTCGCGGGTCCCGACGCGCACGGCGATCCGCGCGAGATCGCCCGGCTGATGGCCGAGTACCGCGTGACCACAGTCGATTTCGTGCCGTCGCTGCTCGCGGCGTTCCTCGATGTGGCCAGTCCGGACCAATTCCCGGCTCTGCGGCGCGTCCTGTGCATCGGTGAGGCGTTGTCCGCCGAGATCGCCCGGCGCTTCCAGGGTTTCAGCGAGGCCAGGATCGACAACCTGTACGGCCCGACGGAGGCGGCGGTCAGTGTCACCGCGCACCGGATCGACGCGGTCGAAGGCGCGGCCGTGCCGATCGGCGTCCCCGAGGCGAATGTGACCGTACACGTGCTGGATTCCCGATTGCATCCCGTGCCGGTCGGCGTCACCGGCGAGCTCTACCTGGGCGGGGCGCAGTTGGCTCGCGGATACCACGAACGCCGGGATCTGACGGCGGCGACGTTCGTGGCCGATCCGTTCGGCAGTACGCACGGCGCGCGCCTCTACCGCACCGGTGACCTCGTGCGCTGGGGCGAGGACGGGAACCTGCGCTATGTCGGCCGAGCCGACACGCAGGTGAAGGTGCGCGGCCTGCGGATCGAACTCGGCGACATCGAAGCCGCGCTGATCGCGCACGAGCACGTGCGCGCGGCCGTCGCGCACGTCCGCGCCGACGGCGGCGAGCAGCGTCTGGTGGCCTACGTCGTAGCGGACGCCGCGCTGGACGTCCGGCAGGTCCGCGGTGCGCTGCTGGACCGGCTGCCCGCTTACATGGTGCCGTCGTCGGTGACCCGGATCGACTCGATTCCGCTCAACGCCAACGGCAAAGTGGACTACCGGGCATTGCCCGAGCCGGACGCGAGCATCCAGGATGCCGAGTTCCGTGCGCCGCGCGGCCTGGTCGAACAGACCGTCGCCGCGGTTTTCGCGGAACTGTTCGACCGGCCCGAGATCGGCGCGGACGACGACTTCTTCGAGTTGGGCGGCAACTCGCTGGTCGCGACGCGCGCGCTGAGCCGGATCGGGGACGTCCTCGGCGTGACCATTCCGGTGCGCGCCATCTTCGAGGCCCCGACCGTGTCCGCTCTGGCCGAGCGCATCGCGCGGTTGCGCGCGGTGCCGAGTCTGCCCGCGCCGACGCGGATGACGCGGCCGGACCGCATCCCGCTGTCGCACGCGCAGACCCGGATGTGGTTGCTCAACCAGTTCGACCCCGCGGCGCCCGGATACGTCGTGCCGCTGGCGATCCGGCTGGAAGGCGCGCTCGAACCGGCCGCTCTGACCGCTGCCGTCGGCGATGTCGTCGAGCGGCACGAGAGCCTGCGCACCATGTATCCGGCGGTCGACGGCACGCCTACGCAGGTCGTGCTGAACGCCGAGGACGTGCTGGCGACGGTCGATCTCACCCCGCAGGCGGTCGGCGAGCGGGAACTGCCGCACCGGCTGGCCGAATTCTGCGGAACCGGATTCGACGTGGCCAAGGGTGTGCCGCTGCGCGTGGCGCTGTACCAGTTGTCGGACGAGGCGTGGACGCTGGCGCTGGCCGCGCACCACATCGGTTGCGACGGCTTCTCGGTGGCGCCGCTGGCCGCCGACCTGGTGACGGCGTATCGCGCCCGCTCCGGCGGCGTCGCGCCGGACTGGGCGCCGCTGCCGGTGCAGTTCGCCGATTACGCCTTGTGGCAGCGCGCGGTCCTCGGTTCCGCGGACGACCCGGACTCGGTGGTGGCCCGCGACATCGCCTACTGGCGAACCCGCCTCGCGGGCGCACCCGAGCTGCTGGAGTTGCCGACCGACCGGCCGCGGCCGGTCGAGCAGTCGCAGCGCGGCGCGGTACTGCACCTCGCCATACCCGGTGAACTGCAGGGCCGGGTGGAATCGCTGGCACGGCGGTCCGGCGTCACCACGTTCATGGTGGTGCACGCGGCATTGGCGGTGCTGCTGTCGAGGCTGTCCGGCAGCGCCGACGTCACCATCGGCGTGCCGCACGCGGGCCGGGGCGACCGGTCGCTGGACCACCTGGTCGGGATGTTCGTCAACACCTTGGTGCTGCGGTCGCGGGTCACGCTCGACCAGACCTTCGCCGACCTGCTGGATGAGGTGCGACGCACCGACATCGAGGCGTTCGACCACGCCACCGTGCCGTTCGAGCAATTGGTGGACGCGCTGAACCCGGTGCGATCGACCGCGCACACACCGTTGTTCCAGGTGCTGCTCGCCTACCAGAACATGGCGCGTGCTCGTGTCGAGCTGCCGGGGCTCACCGTGGAGAACGTGGACCCCGGCGACAGCGCGGCGATCTACGACCTGCTGCTGATGATCAGCGAAGGGCACGGCACGCACAACGAGCCGACCGGAATGACGCTGCGCCTGACCTACGCCACGGACCTTTTCGACGAGGACACGGTGCGCCACTTCGCCGACCGGCTCGTCCGGATCCTCGATGCCGCGGCCTGCGATGCCGCGGCCACGGTCGGCGAGATCGCGTTGCTCGACGAGGCGGAGCGGTCCCGAGTGCTGGAGCGGTGGAACGACACCGGTGGCTCCGCCGCACCCGGCCGCACACTCGTCGACGTCTTCGACGAACAGGTCGCGCGCACCCCGGACGCGACGGCGCTGCGGCTTCCGGACGGAAGCACGGCGACCTACCGGGACTTCGACGCACGCGTCAACCGGCTGGCCCGCTGGCTGATCGGTCGCGGCGCCGGGCCGGAGACGGTCGTGGCGGTGGCCGTCCGCCGGTCGGCCGAGCTGGTCACGGCTCTGTACGCGGTGGTCAAGGCGGGCGCCGCGTTCCTGCCCATCGACCCGGATCACCCGAGCGCGCGGATCGCGCACGTGCTCGGCGCGGCCGATCCGCTGCTCGTGCTCACGACCGAGAACGACGGGCGCGGCCTGCCAGACGGATTCGCATACGAGCGGATCGACCGGATGGACGTGAGCGGCCTGTCCGGCGCCCGGATCACGGATACCGAGCGGCGCACACCGCTGCGGCCGAACCATCTGGCCTACGTGCTGTTCACCTCCGGGTCCACCGGCGTCCCCAAAGGCGTGGCGCTGACCCATGCCGCCACCGTGAGCCAGCTGGCGTGGGCGCAGCGGCAGTGGCCGCACGGAACGTCCGACGCGGTGCTGCACAAGACGCCGATCACCTTCGACATCGCCGTGTGGGAATTGTTCTGGCCGTTGCAGACCGGCGCGCACATCGTCGTCGCCGAACCGGGCGGACATCGCGACCCGGCATACCTGGCCGAGGTCATCGCACGGCACGAGATCACCACCGTGCACTTCGTCCCCTCGATGCTCGACGTCCTGCTGGAATCGGCAGGCGTCGCGGAACTGCCGTCGATCCGGCGGGTGTTCGTCGCGGGTGAGGCGCTGGCGCAGCGCACGGTCGACGCCGCCGCGCCCGTCTTCCCGCACGCGGAGCTGGTGAACTGGTACGGCCCCGCGGAGGCGGAGGTGGTCACCGCGCAGCGGTGCGCGCCGGGCGCGGCGGCCGTGGCGGCGGTGCCGATCGGAGCGCCCGCCGCCGGGATGAAGGTGTACGTGCTCGATTCGCGGCTGCGGCCGGTGCCGGTCGGTGTCGTCGGTGAGCTGTACGTCGCGGGTGTGCAATTGGCGCGCGGATACCACGCGCGCGCCGGCCTCACTTGCGGCGCCTTCGTCGCGAACCCGTTCGGCGCGGCGGGGGAGCGGCTCTACCGGACCGGTGACCTGGTGCGGTGGCGCAAGACGGGCGAGCTGGAGTACCTGGGGCGCAGTGACTTCCAGGTGAAGGTGCGCGGTCAGCGGGTGGAGCCCGGCGACATCGAAGCCGCGTTGCGCGCGGTCGAGCAGGTGGCGCGTGCGGTGGCCATCGTGACGACCGATCGCATCGTCGGTTACGTGACGCTGGCGCCGGGCGCGGTGACCGACGGGCGCACGGTCCGCGAGCAGCTGACGCGCACCCTGCCGTCCTATCTGGTGCCCGACGTCGTGCAGGTGCTCGACGCGATGCCGCTCACCGCCAACGGCAAGCTCGACCGGTCGGCGCTGCCGCGGCCGGTGTTCGACGAGGGCGAGTTCGTCTCGCCGCGCACCGACGCCGAGGCGGTGCTGGCGCGCCTGGTCGCCGAGCTCACCGGCGCGCGGCGGGTGAGCGTGACCGCGAACCTCTTCGAGATCGGCGTCAACTCGCTGTCGGCCGCGCAGCTCGCGGCGCGGGCGCAGGCGGGTATCGGTGTCGATGTCGGCATCAAGGACGTCTTCGACGCGCCGACCATCGCCGCATTGGCCGAGCGGATCGCGGCGCGGAGCCGGTCGACCGTGGTCGCGCTGACCGCGCGGCAGCGCCCCGCCGCGGTCCCGCTGGCGGCGGCACAGCGAAGGATCTGGTTGCTCAACCAGTTCGACACCGAGTCGGCGGCCTACAACATCTGCTTCGCGGCCCGCCTGACCGGCCCGCTGGACGCCGATGCGCTGCGCGCCGCGTTCCTCGACGTGGTGACCAGGCACGAACCCCTGCGGACGGTGTATCCGCTCGTCGACGGCGAACCCTGCCAGCTCGTGCGAGACGTCGCGAGCGTCGCCGCGGACCTGGCGTTCGACGCCGAGCCGGTCGCCGGTGAAACGGAGCTGGCCGATCGCATCCGGGCCGCGGTCGAGGCGGGATTCGACATCGCGCAAGCCGTGCCCGTGCGGGCGCGCTTGTATCGCACCGCGCCGCGGGAGCATGTGCTGGTGGTGGTGGTGCATCACATCGCGGCCGACGGCGCGTCGATGGCTCCGCTGGCCCGCGACGTGTTCGCCGCGTACCGGGCGCGGGTGAGCGGCCACGCGCCGCGCTGGGAACCGCTTGCGGTGCAGTACGCCGACTACGCCCTGTGGCAGCAGGAACTGCTCGGCTCCGAGGACGATCCGGCCTCGCCCATCGCGCGGCAGATCGATTACTGGACCGACGCTCTCGACGGTTCCCCCGAGTTGCTCGCCCTGCCGACGGACCGGCCGCGGCCTGCCACCCTCTCCACCGACGGCGGCAACGTCCGCTTCGAGCTGCCGGCGCGACTGCACGACGAGATCGTGCGGCTGGCCCACCGTGAGGGCGTCACCGTGTTCGTCGTGCTGCACGCGGCGCTGGCGATCCTGCTGGCGCGCACCGCGCACAGCGACGACATCTCCGTCGGCACTCCGGTGGCCGGACGCGGCAGGCCCGAACTCGACGATCTGGTCGGCATGTTCGTCAACACCGTGGTGTTGCGTACCCGCGTCGACGAGAACCGCTCGTTCCGGGAACTTCTCGCCGCGGTGCGGGATGTCGACCTGGAAGCGCTCGCCAACGCCGACCTGCCCTACGAACGGCTCGTCGACGTCATCGGGCGTCCGCGTTCCACGGCGTATTCGCCGCTGTTCCAGGTGATGTTCGGATTGCAGAACACCGCGGCGGCCCGGTTCGAGCTGCCCGGGATCGGCGTCGAGGTCATGGACCCCGGCATCGCGCAGGCCAAGGCCGACCTCACCGTGCTGGTGACCGAGCGCCGCGAAGGTGACCGGCCCGCCGGAATCGACGGCGAGATCATCTACGCCACCGATCTTTTCGTCGAGTCGACCGCGCATGCGCTGGCGGAGAGGTTCGTTCGCGTCCTCGAAGCGGTGACCGCCGATCCGGCGCGAGCCATCGCGGGCATCGGTCTGCTGAGCGCCGCCGATACTGGACGTCTGGTGCCCGCACGAGGCAGCGAGGGTACGCGGCCGTGCCTGCTTCCCGATCTGCTGGCCACGGCCGTGGCCGCCGCTCCGGACGCGGTCGCCCTGATCGGGGACACCGAAACCCTCACCTACGCACAGCTGGATGCCAGGGCCAACCGGCTCGCTCGTCATCTGCTCGCCCAGGGCGCCCGGCCCGGGGCATTCGTCGCGCTGGCCGTGCCCCGGTCGGTCGGCTATCACGTCGCCATGTGGGCGATCGCGAAGACCGGCGCCACGTTCGTCCCGATCGATCTGCGCTACCCCGCCGAGCGGATCGCGCACATGATCGCTGATTCCGGTGTGGACATCGGGATCACGGTCGCGACCGCCGGCGCGGAGCTGCCCGACGCCGTGCGCTGGCTGGTGCTCGACGATCCGCGCACGGCGGAGCGGATCGCGGCGAGTTCCGGTGACGCGGTGACGGACGCGGAGCGCGGACGTGCGCTGCGGATCGAGGACGCGGCATACCTGATCTACACCTCCGGTTCGACCGGAACGCCCAAGGGCGTCGTGGTCACGCATGCCGGATTGGCGAACTTCGCGGCCGAGCAAACCGATCGCTATCAAGTCGACGGCGCGTCGCGGGTACTGCAGGTGGCGGCGCCGGCGTTCGACGCGGTGCTGCTGGAAGCGCTGATGGCCCATGCCGCCCACGCGGCCTTGGTCATCTCGCCTCCGGAGGTGTTCGGCGGCCAGGAGCTGGCCGAACTGATCCGGACACACGAGGTGACGCACGCGTTCCTGACGCCGAGTGTGCTGGCGACCATGGCGCCCGCCGGTCTCGAGTCGGTGCGGATGCTCGCGGTCGGCGGCGAGATGGTGCCTGCGGAGCTGATCGCCACGTGGTCGCCCGGACGGCGGCTGCACAACATCTACGGCCCGACCGAGACGACCATCGTGATCACGATGAGCGATCCGGTGCGGCCGGGTGATCCGATCGCGATCGGCGGCCCGATCCGCGGCGCCGAGGCCTTGGTGCTGGACGCGCGCTTGCGTCCGGTGCCGGTCGGAGTCGCCGGGGAGCTGTACCTTGCGGGTGCGCAGTTGGCGCGCGGATACCTCAACCGGCGCGCGGTCACGGCAGGCGCGTTCGTCGCGAATCCCTACGGCGGGCCGGGCGCGCGGATGTACCGCACCGGTGACATCGTGCGCTGGACGGCGCGGCGCACGCTGGAATACGTCGGCCGCAGCGATTTCCAGATCAAGATCCGTGGCCAGCGCATCGAACTCGGCGAGATCGACGCCGCGTTGCTCACCCATCCGGCGGTGGCCGCCGCGGTGACCGTCAGCCGCACCGGACCGGGCGGACAGCCGGTGCTGGCCGCCTACATCGTCACCGAGGCCGCGACGGCCGCCGACCCGGACGCCGTGCTCGAACACGTCGCCTCGGTGCTGCCCGCGCACATGGTGCCGTCGGTGCTCACCGTGCTCGACCGCATGCCGATCACCTCGACCGGCAAGGTCGATCGGAAGGCGTTGCCGGAGCCCGACTTCCGCGCCGCCGCGGACGACGCCGAGGCGGCGTCGACCGATCTGGAACGCACGATCGCGGCGGCGTTCGCCGATGTGCTCGGCGTCGCGTCGGTGGGTGTCACCACCTCGTTCTTCTCCCTCGGCGGCGATTCCATCCTGTCGATCCAGCTGGCGTCCCGGTTGAAGTCCGCGGGCGTCGTCGTGACGGCACGCGACATCTTCGAGCAGAAGACCGTCCGCGGTCTGGCGCGGGTCGCCGCGGCCGCCGGACGGATCGGCCTGGCCGAGTTGCCGGGCGGCGGCGTGGGCGAGATCCCGTTCACGCCGGTCGTCCGCTGGTTCACCGAACGCCTCGGCGCCGCACCCAGGTTCGCGCAGTCGATGCTGGTGCGCTTGCCGAGCGACGCGCGAGTCGACGACGTGACCGCGACCGTGCTGGCCGTGCTGCGACAGCACGACATGCTGCGCGCGCGGCTGCGCGAACAGTGCATGCAGGTACCGCCCCCGACCGCAGCTGATGCCGCGGGCGCGGTGCTGACCCGCACCTTCGGCGCGCACAATGCACCGGGCAGCGAAGGTTTCACCGCGGTGGTGGAAGCGGCGCTGGCCGAGGCGTCGGACCGGCTCGACCCGGCCGAGGGCCGGATGGTGCAGGTCGTGTGCCTGCTGCCCGAACCGGGCCTCGACGCGGAGGCGCGGGCGCTCATCGTGATCCATCACCTGGCGGTCGACGGCGTGTCCTGGCGCATCCTGATTCCCGACTTCGCGACCGCATGGCAGCAGGTCACACAGGCACGCGCGGTGGAATTGCCCGCGCAGGGCACGTCCATGCGGCGGTGGGCGCACGCGCTGGCCGACGCCGCCGCGGCCCGCGCCGGGGAGCTCGAACTGTGGCGGCGGATGGGCGCTGCCCCCGACCCGCTGCTCGGCGGCGCGGCGCTGGATCCCGCCATCGACACGCACTCGACCGTGCGGCATCTGACGCTGTCGCTTCCGGTGGAGGTCACTTCGGCATTGCTCGACGCGGTGCCTGAGGCGGCGCACGGCACCGTCGACGACGCGTTGCTGGCCGGCCTGGCCGTGGCGGCGACGCGCTGGCGTCACCGGCGCGGTGTCGCGCACGCGGGTGTGAAAGTCCTGTTGGAGGGTCACGGCCGCGCCGAACAGATCGCCGAGGGAGCCGACGTCTCCCGCACGGTGGGCTGGTTCACCGACACCTACCCGGTGGCGCTGGATCTGAGCGGTGTCGACGCGGACGATCCGCGCGCCGCGGTGAAATCCGTGAAAGACCAGCTGCGCGCGATCCCCGACAAGGGGATCGGCTACGGCCTGCTGCGCTACCTCCACGCGGACACCCGCGACCGGCTCGCTGCCTTGCCGGAGCCGCAGATCAGCTTCAACAATCTCGGCCGGGTCGGCGTCGATCTCACGGCCCTGTCGGAGCTGGCGTGGATTCCGACCGACGAGTCGTTCGACCGGCGCGGAGCCTTCGATCCGGACATGCCCGCGGCAGCGGCCGTCACGATCGACGTGCACATCGAGGACACCGCGGCGGGACCGCGCCTGTCGGCGCACATCGGCTACGCGTCCCGGCTGCTCGAGCACGACGACGTCGCCGAACTCGCCGCCGAATGGGCCGGTGCGGTGACCGCCATCGCCACGGCGGCCCGCGCCGACGAGGACTGGGGACTCTCACCCGCCGACGTTCCGCTCGTCACGGTCGCCCAATCCGATCTGGACACCTTCGCCGGCCGCTACGGAACCCTCGGCGAGGTCTGGTCGCTGGCGCCGCTGCAGGCGGGCCTGCTGTTCCACGCCGAGCTCGCCGCGGGTGACCTGGACGTCTACACGGCGCAATCGACGCTCACCCTCGCCGGTGTGATCGACGAGGATCGGCTCGAGCGCTCCGCCGCGGCCTTGCTCGAGCGCCATCCCAACCTGCGAGCTGCCTTCGTCCGCACGGCCGACGGTGTTCCGGCGCAGGTGATTCCGGCGTCCACGGCCGTGCGCTGGCGGCGCGTCGAGTTGCGCGACGCGACGACACCGGAGGAGCTGATCGCGGCGGAGCGAGCGGTCCCGTTCGATCCCGCCGATCCTCCGTTGCTGCGATTCCTGCTCATCGCGGTCGGGCCGCAGGACTTCCGGCTGGTGCTGACGGCGCACCACCTGCTGCTGGACGGCTGGTCGTTGCCATTGCTGTGGCGGGAGTTGATCGGCCTGTACGCCGTCGGCGCGCGGACGAACCTGTTGCCCGCCGCGGCGTCGTATCGCGGCTACCTGGAATGGCTGGATCGGCGCGAGCCGACGGCCGGGCTCGAGGTGTGGCGCGAGGTCCTGCGCGATTTCACCGAACCCACCGTGGTCGCCGACGCGCGGACGCACACGACGGTCGGCATCCCGGTCGACCTGGCGGTGGTGCTGGATCGTGCCGTCACCGCGGAACTGGTGGACTTCGCCCGGGCGCGGGCGCTGACCATGGCGACGATCGTCCAGTTCGCCTGGGCCGTGGTCCTGGGGAATCTGCTCGGCGCCGAGCGCGTGGTGTTCGGCAGCACGGTGTCGGGACGTCCCGCCGACCTGCCGGGCGTGGAGTCGATGATCGGGTTGTTCATCAACACCATCCCGGTCGCGGTGCACGTCCCGCCGACGTGCACCATCGAGGACGCGCTGCGCCGGTTGCAGGATGACAACACCCGCGTGCTCGATCATCACGACGTCGAGCTGTCCCGGATCCTCTCGGCCGCCTGCGCTGCCCAGCTGTTCGACACGCTGGTCGTCTTCGAGTCCTACCCGGTCGACAGCAGCGGCCTCGGCGACGCGGACATCGACGGCATGCGGGTGGTCGCGGCGGACGGAAGCGACGCCGCGCACTACCCGATCACCGTGCAGGCTCACCAGACCGATGAGCTGCACGTCAGGATCCGCTATCAGCAGTCCCGCGTCGACGACCGGACGGCCGCCGGTCTGGCCGCCCGCATGGCGACCGTGCTGCGCGCCGTCACGCGCGATCCGCAGGCGCGGCTGGACGCGGTCGACCTGCTGAGCGCGGCCGAACGCCGTGCCCTCGTACCCGCGACGGGCGGACCCGCCGCGCCGCCCCGCCTGCTGGCGGACCTGTTGTCCGCCGGTGCCGCGGTGGATCCGGAGGCGGCAGTGGTGGTTTCGATCGGACGGACGATGTCGTACGCCGAGTTGGACGCCTGGTCGAACCGGGTCGCGCGCGAGTTGATCGACTGGGGCGTCGGTCCCGGCGACCAGGTGGCGCTGGCGATGGCCCGATCGGTCGAATTGGTGGTCGGCATGTGGGCGGTCACCAAGACCGGCGCGGCCTTCCTGCCCGTCGACCCGCGCAACCCCGCCGAACGCGTGGGGCACATGGTCGCCGATTCCCAGGTGCGGGTGGCGGTCACGGTGCTGGCGTCGCGAGAACTGGTGTCCGGCCCGGTCCGGCGACTGGTGCTCGACGATCCGGAAACCAGGAAGACGATCGAGGCGCGGTCGCCGGCCGCGGTGACCGACACGGACCGGACGCGGACGCCACACATCCGCGACACCGCGTACGTGCTGTACACCTCGGGCTCGACCGGGACGCCGAAGGGCGTGGCGGTCACCCATGAGGGGCTGGCCAATTTCGCGGCCGTGGAACGCGACCGTTTCGGCGTGGACAGCCGCTCGCGGGTACTGAACGCCTCCGCTCCCGGTTTCGACGTCGTGGTCCTCGAGTTGCTGCTGGCCCACGCCAACGGCGCGGTGCTCGTGGTACCGCCGCCGGAGGTGTTCGGCGGCCCCGAACTGGCGGAATTCATTCGCGAACAGCGGGTGTCGCATTCGTTCATGACACCGAGCGTGCTGTCGACGATGTCGCCGGAGGGGCTGGAGTCCCTGCGGGTGCTGATGGCCGGTGGCGAGGCCGTGACGCCGGAGATCGTCACGCAGTGGTCGCCGGGACGGCGACTGCTGAACGGATACGGTCCGACCGAGACGACCATTCTGGCCGGAATCAGCGGCCCGCTGCATCCCGGTGAGACCGTCACGATCGGTGGTCCGATCAGCGGCGTCGAGGCCGTCGTATTGGATGCCAGGCTGCGTCCGGTGCCGGTGGGCGTGGTCGGTGAGTTGTACCTGGCGGGTGTGCAATTGGCCCGCGGATACGTGAACCGGCCCGCGGCGACGTCGGGCTCGTTCGTCGCCGATCCGTTCGGCGCGCCGGGGTCGCGCATGTACCGCACCGGCGACCTGGCCCGCTGGACGCCGGAGCACACCGTGGAATACCTCGGTCGCAGCGACTTCCAGGTCAAGATCCGCGGGCAGCGGATCGAACTCGGTGAGATCGAGGCCGCGCTCGCCGCGCACCCCGATGTGGAACACGCGGTCGTCGTGCTGCGCGAGGACGAACGCGGCGTCGGCAGGCTCGTCGGCTATCTGGTCGGCGCCGACCATGTGGATCCGGAGGAGGTCAGGGCAGCCGTCCGGCTGCGGCTGCCCGCGCACATGGTGCCCGACGTGTGCATGGTGCTCGCCGAATTCCCGCTCACCCGAACCGGGAAGCTCGACCGCTTGGCGCTTCCCGCACCGCGGTTCGCTGCGGCGCGGGCCTGGACCGCTCCGCGTACCGAGACCGAACGGCAAGTCGCGGAAGTCTTCGGCAGCGTGCTCGGCCTCGACCGGGTCGGGGCGGGCGACAGCTTCTTCGACCTCGGCGGCAACTCGTTGTCGGCCACGCGGGTGACCGCCCAGCTGGGCACCGCGCTCGGCGTCGCCGTCGGCGTTCGCGACCTGTTCGAAGCCCCGGCGGTCGCGGAACTCGCCGCCCGCCTCGACGCTTCCGAGCGGACGATCCGGGTTCCGCTGGTCCCGCGCAGCCGTCCGGCGCTGGTGCCGCTGTCGCTGGCGCAACAGCGGATGTGGTTCCTCAACCAGCTCGACACCTCCGTGGGCGCGTACAACATCCCGCTGGTGATCCGCCTGAAAGGCGAACTCGACATCGACGCGCTGCGGCGCGCGTGCGAGCTGGTCATCGACCGGCACGAGTCGCTGCGGACCAAGTTCCCGATGACCGACGGGACGCCGCATCAGGTCGTGGTCCCCGTCGAAGAGGTCGCGACCGGTCTGACCGCCGTGCCGGTCGAGCCGGAGCGGTTGATGGAGCGCGTGCTCGCCACCGTCTCGGCGAGCTTCGACGTGACGCAGGCGCCGCCGCTGCGCACGGCGCTGTTCCGGCTCGGCGACGACGAGCACGTTCTGGTCATCGCCGTGCACCACATCTGCGCCGACGGACAGTCCATGCTGCCGCTGGCGCGGGATGTGGCGATGGCCTACCAGGCGAGCAGGCAAGGCACGCAACCGTTCTGGCCCGCTCTCGCGGTGCAGTACGCGGACTACGCGCTGTGGCAGCGCGAGGTGCTCGGTGACGAGCACGACCCAGGTTCGGTCATGTCCCGGCAGCTGCGCTTCTGGACCGACACCCTGAGCGGGCTGCCGGAACTGCTCGAACTGCCCACCGACCTGCCGCGTCCCCCGGTGGCGTCCATGCGCGGCCGGACCGTGGATTTCGAGATCCCCGCGGCGTTGCAGGAGCGCATCGGCGCGGTCGCGCGCGCGGCCAACGCGACGGTGTTCATGGTCGTGCACGCCGCGCTGAGCGTCCTGCTGTCGCGCTCGGCCGGTGTCGGCGATGTCGCGGTGGGCACCCCGGTGGCAGGCCGAGGGGAGCGCGAACTCGATGATCTGGTCGGCATGTTCGTCAACACCTTGGTGCTGCGGTCACGGGTGTCGTCGCGCCGGTCGTTCACCGAACTGCTCGCCGCGACGCGGGAAACGGATCTGGCCGCGTTCGCGCATGCCGATGTGCCGTTCGAACAGGTGGTGGAGGCGATCAATCCGCCGCGGTCAACGGCCCACCTGCCGCTGTACCAGGTGACGCTCGATGTGCAGAATCCCGGCAAGGCCGCGCTGCGGCTGCCGGGGCTGACCGTCGAACCGGTCGAGAACGGCTTCGAACCGGCGCAGGCCGACCTGAACCTCAATCTGGTCGAACGGTCCGGCGCCGAGGGTGAGGCGGACGGTATCCGGGGACGCCTGACCTACGCCACCGATCTGTTCGTCGAGGAGACGATGATCCGGTTCGCGGCGGCCTTCGTGCGGATCCTGGAGCAGGTCACCGCGAACCCGGACGTCGCGGTCGGCGACATCGACCTCGTGGGTCCGGCGCAGCGTCGCGAGCTGCTCGGCGCGGCCGGTGGCGCCGGAGTCGCGGTGCCGGAGACGACCCTCGCGGAACTGTTCGCCGCCCAGGCCGCCGCGCGCCAGGACGCGGTCGCGGTGACCGACGGCGCGTCGCGGCTGACCTACGCGGAGCTGGATCGGCGCTCCGCCGCGGTGGCGGCTCGGCTGGCGAAGCTGGGCGTGGGTCCGGAAACCCTTGTGGCCGTCGCGTTGCCGCGCTCGGCGGATCTGATCGTTGGCCTGCTCGGCGTCGTACGCGCGGGTGCGGGATATCTGCCGCTGGATGTGGCGTATCCGCCGGAGCGATTGCGATTCATGCTCGACGACGCTCGTCCGGCCGCGGTGCTGACCTCGGCGGTACTGTCTGCGGGGGTGCCGGAGTGCGCCGCGCCGGTGCTGTTCGTCGAGGACTGCGCGAGCGACGATGCGGACGCTTCCGACGCGGTGGTATCGGGCGCGCGGCCGGGCAATGTCGCCTACGTGATCTACACGTCGGGATCGACGGGCCGCCCGAAGGGTGTGACGGTCGGCCACCGGGAAGCGGTCACCCTGTTCACCAACGCGGCCGAGCGATTCGACCTCGGACCCGACGACGTGTGGACGATGTTCCATTCCTACGCTTTCGATTTCGCGGTGTGGGAGATCTGGGGCGCGCTGCTGTCCGGCGGCAAGGTCGTCGTGGTCGACTACGACACCTCCCGGTCGCCCGAGGCGTTCGTCGACGTCGTGGCGCGCGAGGGAGTGACGGTGTTGAGCCAGACGCCGTCGGCGTTCTACGGATTCATGGACGCGGAGCGCCGCTATCGCGAGTCTGGCTGCCCCGCAGGCGATCTCGCGTTGCGCTATGTCGTCTTCGGCGGTGAAGCGCTGGACGCGTCGCGATTGGACGACTGGTTCGCCGCGCACGCGCCGGGTACGCCACGGCTGATCAACATGTACGGCATCACCGAGACGACCGTGCACGTCACGTTCTCCGAGGTGACTCGGCCGGGCTCGGCGGGGATCGGTGTGCCGCTGCCCGGGTTGCGGGTGTACGTCCTCGACGACCGGCTGCGGCCGGCGCCGATCGGCGTCGCCGGAGAGATCTACGTGGCCGGTGGCCAGCTCTCGCGCGGGTATCTGGGCGCATCGGCGCTGACCGCGAGCCGATTCGTCGCGAATCCCTTCGAGCCCGGCGGCGCCCGGCTCTACCGCTCCGGGGACGTCGGCCGGTGGCGGAAGTCCGGGAGCGGACTGGAGTTGGCGTACGCGGGACGGGCCGACGCCCAGGTGCAGCTGCGCGGCTTCCGCATCGAACTCGGCGAGGTGGAGTCGGCGCTGCTGCGGCACCCGCTCGTCACCCGGGCCGCGGTCACGGTGCACCGGCACGAGCGGGGTGTGGATCAGTTGATCGGCTACGTCGTCGGCGTCGACGGCGAGCGGATCGACCCGGCCGAGGTCCGCGAGACCGCCGCCCAGGTGCTGACCGGCTACATGGTGCCCGCGACGATCATGGTGCTGCCCGCGCTGCCGCTGACGGTCAACGGCAAGCTCGACCGCAAAGCACTGCCCGACCCCGAGTTCCAGGAGCCGACGACCGCGTTCGTTGCGCCGCGGACCCACACGGAGAAGGTGATCGGCGAGGTCTACGCGCAGGTCCTCGGCGTCCAGCGGGTCGGGGCGACCGACGGGTTCTTCGATCTGGGCGGCAACTCGCTGCTGGCCACCATGGTGGTGACCGAGTTGCGCGGGCGCGGCGTGACCATCCAGTTGCCGTGGATGTTCGACGACGCGACGCCGCGAGCCCTGGCGGCCAGGGCCGACGGCACGGCGGGCGGCTCGGGGCTGCAGGTGCTGCTGCCACTGCGCGCCCACGGCCCGAAGCCTGCGGTGTTCGCGGTGCACCCCGCGGGCGGGCTGGCGTGGTTCTACGGCGGCGTGGTCGAGCACCTGCACAAGGACCGACCGGTCTACGGCTTGCAGGATCCCCATGTCGTGGCGGGCGAACCCGGTGCGCATTCGGTCGACGAACTCGCCGAACGCTATGTCGCCGAGATCCGCCGGGTGCAGCCGAGCGGCCCGTATCACCTGCTGGGGTGGTCGCTGGGCGGTGCGATCGCGCATGCCGTCGCGGTCCGGCTCCAGCGGGAGGGACAGCAGGTCGGCATGCTGGCCATGATGGACAGCGCCGTCGGCGACGCCGAGTCGCTGGCCGCATCGATGAGCGGCGCCGCGGACGAGCCCGTGCCCGGCGAACTGATGGCCGATCTGCTCGGTGGCTGGCGTGAGCTGTTCGATCTCGGCGCCGAGGTGAGCGCGCGGACCCACGAGCAGGCCTGGGCGGTGATCCGTGACCAGGTCACCGCCACCGGGATGTTCACCGCCGACCAGGTCGGCCGGGTGATGGAGAGCTTCCGGACCGCGAGCGACATCGCCCAGGAATACCGGCCGGAGGTCTTCGACGGCGATCTGGTCTTCTTCACCGCGGGTAAGGATCGCGCCGACCACGACGCCGCCGCGCGGACGTGGCGGCCGTTCGTCACCGGCGACCTGCACAACACGGTCATCGACGCACGACATCTCGAGTTGACCCACCCGCACGCTCTGGCCGTCATCGGCCCGATCCTCGAAAGGTTCTTGAACGCATGCTGAGGACTCTCGAACAACTCCAGCAACTCCGGCTCGAAGACGGCAGGACGGTCGCCTGCACCAGTCCGGCCGAGGCGCGGATGTTGTGGGGCGAGATGTCGACCGAGGGCTTCTATCGGCTGGCGGCCGCGCTATTGCGGCCAGGGGACATCGCACTGGACATCGGCGCGAACATCGGGCTGAGCGCGATGATGTTCGCCGACACCTGCCCCGGCGTCCGGGTGATCGCCGCCGAGCCCGCCCCGGCGACCTTCGACTGTCTGCAGCGCAATATCGCCGCGCACGTGCCCGGCGGCGTGCCGTTGCCGGTCGCGGTCGGCGCGGCGCCCGGCAACGCGTCGTTCACCTGGTACCCACGGGCGTCGGCGAATTCAGGTCTCTACGCCGACCGCGAAGCCGACGACCGGGCCACCGAGATCTATCTGCGCAACAGCGGCCTGAACGACGAGGCGATCGCGCTCATCACCGCCGGGCTGCACGAGGGGGAGCGGATGGACGTCGAGGTCACCACCGTCTCGCGAATCCTCGACGAGCACGGCGGCAACGCCGAGGTCGGCCTGCTCAAGATCGACGTGGAGCGCGCTGAGCTGGATGTGCTGCGCGGCATCGCCGACGCGGACTGGCCGCGCATCCGCGCCGTCGTCGCCGAGGTGCACGATCGCGACGATCGCTTGGCCCAATGCTGCGCGTTGCTGGGCAGGCACGGTCTGCACGCGCGAACGCGCCAGGACCCGAGCCTGGCCGGAACCGAGCTGCACGAGATCTACGCCGTCCGGCCGGAGACCGTCTGACGGTCGCCGTACACGGGCACGGCCCGCTTCCACATACCACCGGGCGATCATCTCGATGAGCTTGTCGCGGTGTTCGGCGGCGAGGTCGCGGGTCTCGGCGAAGTCCTCGGCGACGTGGTAGAGCTCCCAGGCGCCGGCGTCGAGCCGGCCGAGGTCGTCGGCCGTGATCGGCGTGCCGAACGGCCGGTCCGCTTCGGCGAAGGACGGGCCGGGCCGACGACGCGGGCGCGACTGTCAGTGGAGGAACCCGGCCGCCGCCGCATCGTCCGGATGCGGCGGCTCGCCTGATCCTGCTGGCCCGCCGGGTCAGAACGCGGCTTCGTCGAGATCCATGACGCTGATGTCGACATCGGAGATGACCGACCATTCCGCGCTGAGATGCGGCAGCACCGTCTTGGCGAAGAACGACGCGACGGCGATCTTGCCCTGATAGAACGCGCGGTCCTGGTGGTCGGGCTCGGCATCCAATGCGGCCGAGGCGATCTCGGCGGCGACGATCAGTCGCCAGGCGACGAGCAGGTCGCCCACGGCGAGCAGGAACCGGACGGAATTCAATCCGATCTTGTACAACTCGGTGGGTTGCTGCTGGGCGGCGAGCAGGTGCTGGGTGAACCGGCCCGCCATGTCCTGGACGTCCTCCAGCGCGGTGGCCAGCAGCACTTTCTCGGTCTTGAGCCTGCCGTTGCCCACGCTGGATTGCGCGGTGTCCCGGATCTTGCCCGCGAGGTGGGCCAGCGCGACGCCGCGGTCGCGGGCGATCTTGCGGAAGAAGAAGTCCTGCGCCTGGATCGCGGTGGTGCCCTCGTACAGCGAGTCGATCTTCGCGTCGCGGATGTACTGCTCGATCGGGTAGTCCTGCAGGAAGCCCGAACCGCCGAGGGTCTGCAGCGACTCGGTCAGGTACTGGTAGGCCCGCTCGGAGCCGACGCCCTTGACGATCGGCAGCAGCAGGTCGTTGACCCGCGCGGCCAGTTCGGCGTCCGCCCCGGAGATGTGCTGCGCCACCACGTCGTTCTGGTGGCCCGCGGTGTAGAGGTAGACCGCCCGCAAGCCCTCGGCGTACGCCTTCTGCATCATCAGCGACCGGCGCACGTCGGGATGCCGGGTGATGGCCACCTTCGGCGCGGACTTGTCCGCGATCTGCGTCAGATCGCTGCCCTGCACACGGTTCTTCGCGTAGTCGAGGGCGTTGAGGTAGCCGGTCGACAAGGTGGCGATGGCCTTGGTGCCGACCATCATCCTGGCTTCCTCGATGACGTGGAACATCTGCGCGATGCCGTTGTGCACCTCGCCGACCAGCCAGCCCTTGGCCGGGATGCCGTGGCCGCCGAAGGTGAGCTCACAGGTCGCGGAAGCTTTCAGGCCCATCTTGTGCTCGACGTTGGTGACGAAGACGCCGTTGCGCTCGCCCAGCTCACCGGTCTCGTGGTCGAAGTGGAACTTCGGCACGAAGAACAGCGACAGGCCCTTGGTGCCAGGCCCGGCGCCCTCGGGGCGGGCCAGCACCATGTGCGCGATATTGCTGAACAGATCGTCGGAATCGGCCGAGGTGATGAACCGCTTGACGCCCTCGATGTGCCAGGAGCCGTCCTCCTGCTCGATCGCCTTGGTGCGGCCCGCGCCGACGTCGGAGCCGGCGTCGGGCTCGGTCAGCACCATGGTGGCGCCCCAGTTGTGTTCGGTGATGAATCGAGCCCAGCGCCGCTGCTGCTCGGTGCCGATGCCATCGATGATGTGGGCCATCATCGGGCCGGTCAGGTACATGTAGGCCGCTGGTTGCGCCCCGAGCACGAATTCGCTGATGGCCCAGCTGACCATCGAGGGGGCGGGCACCCCGCCGACCGCCTCGGACTTGCCGACGCGCCACCATTCCGCGTCGTGCCAGGCGCGCACCGCCTTCTTGAACGACTCGGACAAGCTGACCGAGTGGGTGGCCGGATCGAAGACCGGTGGGTTGCGGTCGGTTTCGGCATACGGCTCGGCGACCGGCCCTTCGGCCAGGCGCGCGGCCTCCGCCAGCATGGATCGCACGGTGTCGCCGTCCAGGTCCCCGAACGCTTCGGTCCGGAGGATGTCGTCGAGTCCGTACACCTCGAACAAATTGAACTCGAGATCACGCGCGTTGCTCTTGTAATGGCTCACGAGCCAGGGCCTTTCGAGAAACGGCCGGTGTACCGGCGAGGGATTCGGCGGGCGCACGGATCGGTGCTCACCCACGGCACACTGTGCGGCACCGCCGACCCCGAAGGCAATCTCTTGTTAATGACCGATAAGTAAATGGTCGATTGTCTGATTGCGATCAACGCGCTGCTAGTGCGCGATTGGCCGAACTAAGTTAATAGCGACTAAGTGCTGTAAATCACTATGGCGAAACGCGGCCGGGCATCCCGGCCGTCTCGATCCGCTCGCCGATGGCCACGAGAACGTCCACGAGATCGGCGCGCCGCCGGAAGCGGGGATTGCGCACGGCATCGATGACGACGGTGCTGACGGCGCGGCTGAGCACCCGCGCGACGGGAGCGGACACGTCCGGCCGCACGGCCTGCAGCAGGCGGGCCCATTGCGCGATGCCGTCGAGGCGAACCCGCCGGTAGCGCCGTACCCCGTCCCCGGGGAGGTGACGGGTCTCGCTGACCGTGATCGCCAGAAGGTCGGGTTCGTCGACGCCGAACTGCGCGAAGCTGCGCATGAGCGAGCGCAAGGATTCCTCGGCGCTGCGGCCCTCGGCGATCGCCCTGGCCAGCAGCAGCCGAAGCCATTCGTCCTGGCGCCGGACGATCTGATCCAGCAACTCCGCCTTGCTCGCGAAATGGTGATACAGGGCCGGTCCGCTGACGCCGACGGCCGCGCCGATGTCCTCGATGCCCACCGCGGCATAGCCGCGGGTGCTGAACAACCGCGCCGCCTCGGCGAGCATTCGCTCCGACCGCAGCGCCCGGTCCAGCGCGGTGTTGCCGGTTTCCAGGCGCGGTGGCCGATGCGGTGCGTGTCCGTCCGGGTGCTCGGGCATCCGGGTGGTGATGACCGCGGCGACCGCGGCCTCGAGCACCTGCGCGGCCGCCTGCGCGGGCAACTCGGCGCGGTGATAGGACGGGCTCACCGCGATCGACAGCACGCACCAGCTCAGCAGTTCGACATCGGCCGCGCTCAGTTCCGGCCTGCGCAGGCGAATCGTGTGCCGCAGATAGCGGGTGATGCGCGTGGCGCGGACGAGCACCGCGGTCTTGTCCGCCGCGGTCAGGTTGCGGAACTCCAGTTGCCACAGCCGCGGTAAGCCGCGCAACTCCAGCCCGACCCGGACCAACTCCGCGAGCACCGCGCCGCCGGAAGCGTCGGCGCGATGCGCGGCGTCGAGCCGGTCCAGCGTGCCGTCGAGCCCTACCAGCAGGCATTGGCCCAGAAGTTGCTGCTTGTTGCGGAAGTGCCGGTACAACGCCGTGGCCGAGATGCCCACCGCCGCCGCGATGTCGGCCATCGTGGTGCCGTAATAGCCTCCGTGCGTGAAGGCGTCGACCGCGGCGTTCAGGATCATCTCGCGCCGATGCGGGGGTCTGCGCCGTGGCTGTCCGCTGTTCGCCTGTGTGCCCATCGCGGTCAGTGTCGCGCATCGAACGGTCCGCGGCGGTATCGGGCCGCGCCACCGGACGACCCGCCGACAGGGCGAATCCGTCGCGAGCGGCCGTCCGGATGACGATTCCGTCACAGCCCGCGCCGAAGTCCTACTGTCGAGTAGGCTTCCCGCAGCCATCACCAGCCCGGGGATCGTTCGTCGATCAGGTACGCAGAGGGAGTCCGCCCGTGAGCGCCGACATCGCGCACGCCACAGCACTGTCCACCATGGCGGCCCGCCTGCGCATCGCGTCCACCGTGATCCTGCGGCGCGCCCGGAGGAACCCCGACGAGCGGCGGTTGTCCGCGACGCAGTGGGCGGTGCTGGGACGACTGCATCGATACGGTCCCATGGCCGCCGTCGACCTGGCGCGGCTGGAGATGTTGCGCCCGCAGACGATGCGCAACGTGGTCGACGGCCTGCGCGATCAGGGCCTGATCGTCGGTGTGCGCGACCCCAACGACGGACGCCGGGTGAACCTGACCCTCACCGACGAAGGCCGGGCGTGGGTGTGCGGGCACCAGGCGTCCGCGAACGACGCATTGGCGCAAGCGTTGTCGGAGAGTTTGCGGACGGGCGAATTGCACAAGGTCGGCGAGGCGCTGGAACTGCTGGAACGCATCGCCTACGGGTGACCGGGAGCGCACCGGCGTGCCGGATCACCGGTGGCCTTCTCCCGCCGACTCGGCCGCCGGTCGGCAAGGGGTGGCGGGCGGCGTGAGCGCCCTGGTCCACAGATCGATGATCGCCCGGCCGCACTCGTCGGCGGTGCGCCCGTCCGGGGGATCGAGGACCGTGCCATGGATCTGCGCTTGCACCGCCTGCACGAGCAGCAACGCCGTCAACGCCGGGTCGCCGCCGCCGACCTCGAGGCGGCGTAGCTGGAACTCCACCTCGCCGGCCAGGACCCGTTCGAGTTCCCGGAGTCGTTCGACACCCTCGGCGGTGCGCGGGGCTCGATCGAACAGCAGCCGATGCAGGTCCGGTTGCGCCGTGTGCAACCGCGTCACGGCGGCGACCAGCTGCCGGATGGTTTCCACGAGGGGCGGTTGCTCGGCGCGCAGGCGCGCGGCCGTTTCCAGCAGCGTCACGGCGGCCTGCCGCAGGTGGCGTTCGGCGAGCGCGTAGAGCAGTGCGTCCTTGTTCGGGACGTAGTGATAGAGCGTGCCGATGGAGACGCCGGCGAGTTCGGCGATCTTGTTGGTCGTCGTCGCGGCGTATCCGTGTTGCTGGAAAAGCCGAGCAGCGGCGTCGAGGATCGCGTCGAAAGTGAACTCCGACCGCTGCTGGCGCGGGGTTTTCCTAGGTGTCGACATGGCGTCCTGAAGTCGAGTTGGCAAAACCGAGGATTGCTCGAATTATTGTCTCATGCACGATTCCTACCTCGCCTTTCTCCCCGAAGACCTCCACCCCGACGTGAATCGCCGGCCCTCATCCAGCACATGGTCGTGGCGCGGCCACGACGTGCGCATCGAGCGGGCCCACCGGAGGGACGCGCAGGTGCGGATGATCGTCATCCACGGCGCGGGCGGTCATGCCGCGGCCATGTGGCCGTTCGCGGCGCTGGCGGCGGCGCGGGGTTTCGACGTGCAGGTGCCCGACCTGCCCGGCTACGGCCACACCCGCGTTCCGTCGTCCCGCGCGATCCGGTACACGGACTGGGTGGACTGCGTCACCGATCTGGTCCGGGCGGCGAAAGCGGCGGATTCGCGCCCGCTGGTGCTGGTCGGGGCGAGCGTGGGCGGGATGGTGGCGTACACGGCGGCGGCCCGCACCGGCATGGTGGACGCGCTCGCGGCCACATGCCTGCTCGACCCGCGGGTGGAGCGCGTTCGCGCGGCCGTCGCCCGTCACCCGTGGCTGGGCCGGAGCGGAACTCGGTTGCTGGTCCCCGCGTTGGACGGTCTGCGCATCCCGATGCGGTTGCTGGCGAACATGTCCGCGATATCGAACGATCCCCGGTTGGCCCGGCTGGTCTCGACCGATCCCCACGGCGGAGGCACCTGGATGCCGCTGGGATTCCTCCGGACCTATCTGCGTTCCGATCCCGGTCTCGAACCGGAGGATTTCACCGCCTGCCCCGTGTGGCTGGTGCACCCCGGCGCCGATCGGTGGACGCCGCTGTCGCTGAGCCGGGCGTTCTTCGATCGGATCGCCGCCCCCAAGCGCCTGGTCGTCCTGGACGAGGCTGGGCACTTTCCCGTGGAGACGCCAGGCATCCACCAATTGGCGAACGCGTTCGCCGAGATGCACGACCAATTGGCCTCCGGTCCCGTCTCGGCCGAGATGTGAAGTCGGGCCGCGCCGGGCCCCCGCGATCTCGTCCGGCGGCGCGCGATGCGCTCCGTGCCCGCGTCGGCGGGGTGGGTAAGGTTCTGAAGCGTCGTGGAACGGACTCCACGATGCCGCCGCCGAACAGCTTCGCGCGGACGCGCCGCCCTGTCGAACGAAGAGAGCTGATTGATGCCGACCTCTACAGCGCGCGCACAGATCGGGGTCACCGGTCTGGCGGTCATGGGTAGCAACATCGCACGGAACTTCGCCAGGAACGGCTATACCGTCGCGCTGCACAACCGCAGCATCGCCAAGACCGACGCACTGCTCGAGGCCCACGGCGACGACGGCGACTTCGTGCGGACCGAGACGATCGAGGAGTTCGTCGCCGCGCTGGAGAAGCCGCGCCGGGTGCTCATCATGGTGAAGGCGGGCGCGGCGACCGACGCGGTCATCGAGGAACTCGCCGACGCCATGGAGCCGGGCGACATCATCATCGATGGCGGCAACGCCCTGTACACCGACACCATTCGCCGCGAAGCCGCGATGCGCGAGCGCGGGCTGAACTTCGTCGGAGCGGGCATCTCCGGTGGCGAGGAGGGCGCTCTCAACGGCCCCGCGATCATGCCGGGCGGCCCCAAGGAGTCCTACGACTCGCTCGGGCCGCTGCTGGAATCCATCGCGGCGAAGGTCGACGGAACGCCGTGCTGCACCCACATCGGCCCGGACGGCTCAGGGCATTTCGTGAAGATGGTGCACAACGGCATCGAGTACGCCGACATGCAGCTGATCGGTGAGGCCTACCACCTGTTCCGCGAGGCGCTCGGCTTCGACGCCAAGCAGATCGCCGACGTGTTCACCCAGTGGAACTCCGGCGACCTGGAAAGCTACCTGGTCGAGATCACCGCCGAGGTGCTGAATCAGGTCGACGCGAAGACGGGCAAGCCGCTGGTGGACGTGATCGTCGACGCGGCGGAGCAGAAGGGCACCGGGCGCTGGACGGTGAAGTCCGCGCTCGATCTCGGCGTGCCGGTGACCGGCATCGCCGAAGCGGTGTTCGCGCGGGCGCTGTCGGGTTCCCGCGCACAGCGCAAGGCGGCGCGGGACCTGGCCTCCGGCCGGCTGGCCGACAAGCCCACCGATGTGGAGCAGTTCACCGAGGACATCCGGCAGGCGCTCTACGCCTCGAAGGTGGTCGCCTACGCGCAGGGCTTCGATCAGATCGCGGCGGGCAGCGCCGAATACGACTGGAACCTGCGTCCGGGCGACCTCGCGACGATCTGGCGCGGCGGCTGCATCATCCGCGCCCGCTTCCTCAACCGGATCAAGGAAGCATACGACGAGAACCCGGCGCTGCCGAGCCTGATCCTCGCGCCGTACTTCCGGGAGGCGATCGAGACGGCCATCGACAGCTGGCGCCGCGTGGTGTCCACCGCGACCCTGCTCGGCATTCCGGTGCCCGCGTTCGCGTCGTCGCTGTCCTACTACGACGCCCTGCGCGCCGAGCGTCTCCCGGCCGCGCTCACCCAGGGGCAGCGCGACTTCTTCGGCGCGCACACCTACGAGCGGGTGGACGCCGAAGGCAAGTTCCACACGCTGTGGAGTGGTGACCGCAGCGAAGTTCGCGCCGACTAGCCGGACGCGCTGTGGCGGTGCGGAGTTCGTTTCGCACCGCCACAGCGGTCGTAGTCAGTCCCGTGCTCGCGCGGCTCGCTCCCACGCTTTCGTGCGCAGCAGCCGCAGCCCGTTGAGCCCGACCAGGACGGTGGATCCTTCGTGCCCGGCGACGCCGAGCGGCAGCGGCAGGGTTGCGGCGAGGTCCCAGACGACCAGCACGCCGATGAACGTGGCGGCGATGGACAGGTTGGCGATCACTACCCGTCGGGCCTGCCGGGACAACGCGATCACCGCCGGGATCGCGGTGAGGTCGTCGCGCACCACGACGGCGTCCGCGGTCTGCAAGGTCAGGTCTGATCCGGCGCCGCCCATGGCGATGCCGACCTCGGCCGCGGCGAGCGCGGGGGCGTCGTTGATGCCGTCACCGACCACGGTGACCTTCCGTCCGTCGGCCTGCAATTCGCGCACCGCGGTCACCTTGTCGTCGGGCAGCAGAGCGGCCCTGACGTCGGTGATCCCGACCCGCGCGGCGAGCCGCTCGGCGGTGGCGCTGTTGTCGCCGGTCAGCAGTACCGGCGCGCTGCCGGTCACCTCGGTGGTCGCGCGCACGGCCGCCACCGCTTCCGGCCGGGCCTGGTCGGTCAGCGCGAGCACGCCGATCGGCCTGCGGTCGCAGGTCACGACCACGACGGTGTAGCCGCTCGCGTGCAGGGCGTCGACGGCCTCCTGGCTTTCGCGCTCGGGTCCCGACGCGGTGGGGGATCCGACGCCGACGAGATGGTCACCGACGCGGGCGGTCACGCCGCGGCCGGGGTGAGCGGTGAATTCGGTGACCTCGGGAAGGCGCAACTCCCGGGCGCGGGCCGCGCGCACGATCGCCGCCGCCAGCGGGTGCTCGCTCGGGTGCTCGGCTGCCGCGGCGAGCCGGAGCACCTCGGTGTCGGTGAATCGCGGGTTCAAGCAGCGGATCTCGGCGAGTTCGGGGATGCCGCGGGTCAGGGTGCCGGTCTTGTCGAAGGCGACCTGCGTCGTTGCGCCGAGCTTTTCCATGACCACCGCGGATTTGACCAGCACACCGTGCCTGCCCGCGTTGGCGATGGCCGCCAGCAGGGGCGGCATGGTGGCCAGCACCACCGCGCAGGGGGAGGCGACGATCATGAACGTCATCGCGCGCAACAGTGCTCGCCGCACGGTGTCGCCGAGCAGCAGGGGGACGGCGAACACGGCCAGCGTGGCCGCGACCATGCCGACGGAGTAGCGCTGTTCGACCTTCTCGAGGAAGAGCTGGGTGCGCGCCTTGGTTCGGGATGCCTCCTCGACCAGGGCGGCGATTCGCGCGACCACGGAGTCCTGCGCACGGCGCTCGACGCGGACTCGCAGGGCGCCCGTGCCGTTGAGGGTGCCCGCGAACACTTCGTCGCCCTCGGTCTTGTTCACCGGCAACGGTTCTCCGGTGATGGTGGCCTGATCGACCTCGCTGCCGCCCGAGACGACCGTCGCGTCCGCCGCGATCCGCTCGCCGGGCCGCACGACCAGGACATCGCCAACGGAGAGTGCGGTGGCGTGCACCGTCTCTTCCTCGCCGGTGCGCGTGACCCGGGTCGCGGTGTCCGGCGCGAGATCGAGCAGCCCGCGCACCGAGTCCTCGGTCCGGGCGGTGGCCAGCGCTTCCAGGGCGCCGGAGGTCGCGAAGATGACGATCAGCAGCGCGCCGTCGGTGATCTGGCCGATGGCCGCCGCTCCGAGCGCCGCGGCGACCATGAGCAGGTCGACATCGAGCGTCTTGTCGCGTAACGCCCGCAAGCCGGCCCACCCGGGTTCCCAGCCGCCCGCGGCGTAGCAGACCAGGTACAAGCCCCAGAACAGCCAGCGGGGGCCATCGGTCAGCTGCACCGCGAGCCCGGCACAGAAGAACGTCACAGCGATTGCGGCCCAACGCATTTCGGGTAGCGCCAGCAACGGCGTCCGGCGCGGGCGTACCCGACCGGTTGGCGGAGTGGTACGAGTCGGCGCGAGCGTCGGCGCGGCCATGGGTCACCTCCAGAACGGCAGCGAACGGACAGGACCGACCATAGCAGAACACATGAACACGTCTTCATTTGTTCTTGGAGTATGCTGTTCAGTCATGGGACACGGCGTCGAAGGCAGGGACCGTCCCGCCGTGCGTCTCGATCCCGAATCGGCCACCCATGTGGCGACCACGTTGCAGGCGCTGGCCACCCCGAGCCGATTGATGATCCTCACCGAACTGCGGCAGGGGCCGCTGCCGGTGAGCGCGCTGGCCGACGCCATCGGCATGGAACAGTCCGCGGTGTCCCACCAGCTGCGGCTGCTGCGCCATCTCGGCCTGGTCACCGGCACTCGGACCGGGCGCAGCATCGTCTACAGCCTCTACGACAACCACGTCGCCCAATTACTGGACGAGGCGATCTATCACAGCGAACATCTGCGCCTGGGATTGTCCGACCGTCCCGAAACCGCGGGCTGACCGGCCGTTCGGCGGCGGCGATAGCGCCTTTCATCCGATTCGGGTGATGTCTGCCCGGTACGGCGGTGGCACCGTCCAGGAAATGACGGCCGCGGCGATGGTTGACAGCCGATACGAGTTCGCGAAAGGGTACCCGGTCGATACATCCGTGACCCGGGCCTGGGACGACAGCCTGTTCCAGCGCGCCGTGGTCGCGTACCGGTTCTGGTATCCGACCGTGTCGATGGAGGGTATCCGCACCGGCAACCGGGAGATCGGACTGAAGGACAACCGCGCGATCGGAATCCTCTCGGCCCGTCCGCGGCATCTCGGATTCACCCTCAACTCCGACACCCCATATGGTGCTGCGGCGCTGGATCTGTCGGCAGGGCCGATGGTGGTCGAGCTCCCGCCGGGACCGTACATCGGGCTGGTCGACGACCGTCATCAACGGTGGATCACCGACCTCGGCATCCCCGGTCCCGACCGAGGGCGCGGCGGCAGCTACGTCATCGTTCCTCCCGGTTACCGGGGCGCGCTGCCGGCCGGGTGTCACGTCGGGCGATCCGCCACCTTCAAAGTGCTGCTCGCGGTGCGCGCGCTTCCGATCGGCGGTGATCTGGCCGGGGCGATGGATGCGTTGCGAGCGGTCCGGGTGCATCCGGTGGGGGAGGCGGGCGCGGTGCTCCACGTCGTCGACATCACCGAGTTCGACCTGGACTGCACCTGTTTGCGCTGGGAAGACGACCTCTCGTATTGGCGGGTGCTGCACGGGGTGCTCGAGTCGGAACCGGTGGTGCCGGAGTTCTTGTCGATGTACGGGCTGCTCGGCGCCATCGGCCTCGAGCGGGGCGCCCGGTTCACGCTCGGGCGCAGGTCCGCGGCGCTGTTGACGGCCGCGGCGCGCGCCGGGCGCGACCAGATGCTCGTCTCGGCGTTCGGCGGCGCGCGCCCGGACCGTATGGCCTGGCCGGACCGCCGGTGGGAATGGGTGGGGTCGATCGATGGCGACGGCGACTTCCGCACCGCCTCGGGTCTCGACCTCGAAGCGCGCGAAAGGTGGTTCGCCCAAGCGATCACCGCCGCGCCGGGCATGTTCCGGCGGCAGGTCGGCGGCGGATCGCTGTATTGGCTCGGCCTGCGGGACGGGAGGGGCGACTATCTGGACGGTGGCGCCACTTATACCCTCGACATACCGCAACCGGTGCCGGCCGGGATGTTCTGGTCCGTCACGGTCTACGACGCCGAGACCCGCTCGCAGATCCGTGCCGACCAAGGCAAGGCCGCCCTCCGGTCGCTGTTCGAGCTGCGCGACATCCCATGCGATGGCCCCGTGCGCCTGCACTTCGGACCCACCCCTCCCGGCGGCGCCGAGCACCGCTGGCTGCAAACCGTCCCCGGTCGCGGATGGTTCGCCTATCTGCGCATCTACGGACCAGGGGAAGCGGCGTTCGACCGCACCTGGAAGCCGGGCGATTTCGCGCGCACGAGCTGACGGGCGTTCGATCGGCTACTTGACCTGGAGCGCACTCCAGCACTTAGTGTGCGGTCATACAGGGTTGTCCAGCAGAAGGAACCGCTTGATGGAGCTCGGTTTTCACATTCCCATCTTCGACATCGACGGTGGCACCACCGCCATCGCCGGTGAGCTGGCGCGGGTCGGCGCCGCCGCCGAGGAGTCCGGCGCGACCTGGCTGTCGTTCATGGACCATTACTTCCAGATCGAGCCGACCGGGTTGCCCGCGGAGGCGAACATGCTCGAGGGGTACACCACCCTCGGCTATCTGGCCGCGCACACGTCGCGCATCGATCTCGGGTTGCTCGTCACCGGCGTGACCTACCGGCACCCCGGCCTGCTGGCCAAGATCGTCACCACCCTCGACGTCCTCTCGGGCGGCCGGGCGGTCCTCGGGATCGGCGCCGCGTGGTTCGAGCGTGAACACCGCGGGCTCGGCGTGCCGTATCCGCCGACCGCCGAACGGTTCGAACGGCTGGAGGAGACGCTGCGCATCTGCCGCCAGATGTGGGACCCGCAAGACAACGGGCCGTTCGACGGGAAGTACTACCAGCTGGCCGAGACGCTGTGCTCGCCGCAGCCCATCAACCGGCCGAAGGTACTCATCGGCGGTGGGGGAGAACGCAAGACGTTGCGGTTGGTCGCGCAATACGGCGACGCCTGCAACCTGTTCGGCTCCTCGCCGGCGGACGTCGCGCACAAACTCGACGTGCTGCGTCGGCATTGCGACGACATCGGCCGCGACTATGGCGAGATCCGCAAGACGATCCTCGCCAACAATCCGCGGCCGAGCCCGGAGAACCGCGACGAATTCGTCCGCCAGATGGCCGACTACGCCGCGCTCGGCATCGAGGCCGCCATCGTCACGCCGACTACCGGCGCACCAGCGGCATGGATAGATGGCATGGCGCCCGCCGTCGCGCAGCTGGCGGAACTCGGCTGAGACGTCCCCGGCACGGGCCCGGATCGCTGTGCGGCATTCCGGGCCCAGCCGGTGCGTCGGCCGAGGTGACCGCCGTATGGACGGTCCTACAGTTTGTAGCCGATCTGGCGGAGCAATTGCCTACGGGCCGCCTGGTCGTCGGCATCCTCCACGCCGAGTGGCGCCGCACCGTCGACCACCCCGATGATTCCTCTGCCGAGTTCCGTTTCCGCGATCAGTACTTCCACGGGATTGGCTGTGGCGCAGTAGATTCCGCAGACTTCCGGGACCTGCCGCACGGCGTTGAGCACATTGACGGGGTAGCCCTCGCGAAGGAAGACGACGAAACAATGTCCGGCGCCGATGGCCACCGCGTTCTTGGTGGCGAGTTCGGTGAGCGCGTCGTCGTTGCCGGAATGGCGGACCAGGCGCGGTCCGGAGGCCTCGCAGAACGCGAGCCCGAAGCGCAGGTGGGGGCCGACCCCGACCAGCGCCTCGTGCAGGTCTTCCACGGTCTTGATGAAGTGGGACTGCCCGATGATGACGTTGAGATCGTCCGGTTTGTCGATGCGCACGGCTGTCAACTCCACAGCGCACATCCTGCGCCCCGGCGTCGCCGATTCATAGCATTTCTGCATTTGTTTCCGAACGCGTCGCGGTCGGTCCCGTGATCGCCCCGACTCGGCGGACGCACCGGCCCGATGGGCGCGCCGGACCTCCTTCGCCGATCGCCCGCTGGCCGGAGGTACGCCTGGATAAGCGCAGTCGGACCTTGGTCCGTCGTCAGCCCGCGCATGGCCGTAGCGAAGGCGGAGGTACGCCTGGATCAGCGCGGTCGGACCTTTGTCCGTCGTCAGCCCGCGCATGGCCGTAGCGAAGGCGGAGGTACGCCTGGATCAGCGCGGTCGGACCTTTGTCCGTCGTCAGCCCGCGCATGCCCGCAGCGAAGGCGGAGGTACGCCTCAGTCGTGGCCGGGCCGGGAGGGCAAGTCCACGACCAGCGCGGTGGCGTTGTCTTTTCCACCGGCCAGGAGGGCGGCGTCCACCAAGGTGCTCGCGATCGTGGGAGCCGCGTCGCCGTCGGCGAGGATGGCTTTGACCGCGGCGATGCCGAGTGGCTTGTGTACACCGTCGGTGCTCAGCAGCAGCCTGCCGGTGCTGGACCCGGTGGCGGCGTACCCGATCGCGTCCGGCCGCACGGTGCGCGCCGAGGTGGTGACCAGATGGCTCATTCGCGGGGTGGGAACGAGCCCGCGGGTGCGGTACAACTCCGCGACGGTGTGGTCGGTGGTGATCTGGTGCAGCACCCGCCCGTTCCAGCGATACGCGCGACAGTCGCCGACCCACGCCACCTCGCAAGGGCCGTCTGGTCGACCGGCGGCCGGAAGCACCGCGACCACGAGCACGCTGTCGGCCGAGGGTTCCGGGACTTCGCGCAGCAATTCCTCCTGGGCCGCGAGTATGCCCGCGCGTGCCCCATCGCGTGCGGCGACGCGTGCCGCGGTGGCGGCGACCGTTCGTGCCGCGCGGGCACCCAGCAGATGATCTCCGACCCCGTCTGCGACGACGTACGCCGTCGCTCCGGTCGTGGCGTCGGTATCGATCGCGACCGCGTCGGCGTTGATCGACCGGGACGCGCGCCGGCTGGCCGAAGCGCCCGTCGCCCCGCCCAGCCACGATGTCTGGATCCGCGGCATGCTCGCGGTGGTACCGGTAAACACGAACTGGTCTCCTCGGGGCTGGGCTGGGGAGTGCTGCCGACCAGCACCCTTCAATGACACCGCAGCACTATTTGGGCTTGGCGAGAGACGGTTGTGTGAACGCTGAGAATTCGCTTTCGATCCGGTCACGGCGGGCGTCAGGGCCGGATTCCGGCAATCAATCGGCTTACTCATCATCGCTCGGCGCATTTGCGTTCTCCGTCGGAGAACTGGCGCACACAGCGCACCACTCGCCGGCGTCGATCACGTTTGTCCGATTTGTTCGCCTCTTCGGTGCCGGTGGCCTGCGGCCGGATCGTTGCCGGCGGTACGTTCGCCCTGCTGTGGCGGGCCGTCGCTGCCGATGCGGCGCAGGGCGCAGCTGTCCATCGCGGGGGTCGGGGTGAGTGTCCAGCGCAGTAGACAACGCGCCGTAGATTTTTCGGATGTCGGTATCGCTCACTTGTTTCCGTCGCGGCTGCCGACAGACATCATGACTAGGCAAAACGCATTCGGCAGAAGGCGATTTCGATAGAGTATGCAGTTGTCGGTGACGTAGACAACATCCGAAACTCGGGTGAATTCCCAGCCTTACCGGCGGGTACGTGATCGAATGCTCTGCAACAGACGTCTCGAACCCGCGGTGACGCGTCACGGGTTCGGTAATCCGGGAGGTTGTGGCTGTGGTCGACGCAAGCGTGCCCACGCTGCGTCCGTCCGAGCTGGAGAGATTGGCCCAGCTCGACGAACACGACGAACTTTCCGCCGAGCAGGTGCGATCGAGTTCGCAGCGGCTGGGCGTGCCGGAAGAGGACCTGTGGCAGTGGTTGCGGGACCGCCGGAGTGCGTCCGCGCCCACCCGACGCATCGGCGTTCCCGATCAGCCGCCCACGAGCGTGGACGTTCCCGATCAGCCGACCGCAGCCGTCGATGTGCCCGACCCGCCGACCACGCGCGTGGAGATCTCCGACGCGCCGACCACACGTGTCGGGGCTCCCGAGCCGCCGACCACACGCATAGCCGTCCCCGACCCGCCGACCACCCGCATCGATGGTCCCGAGCCACCGACGAGGCACGTGGGATACGGGCAAACCAATCACCGGCCGTCGCGCATCATCACACTCCCCGAAGCGGCCGGAGGCGGGCTGCTGCCGCAGATCTCCGACGGGGACGTCACCACCTTCCGGGCCGATGCCTACCGCAGCCTGCCGCCGGAGGAGTTCGCGCGCATCGACGCCGTCTACACCGACGGCATCCACACCGCCTGCCGGTGGCTGGCCGAGCACACCGGACGACCGTGCAGGCACGACTTGAATCAGAACGGTGTCGGCAGCTGGCTGGGGCCACGCGGGGCGGGCTTGGCCGAATACATGCTCTCGGTGCTGCAACCGCGCCTCAGCGTCCCGGACCGTTTCCAGCAGGGCGCCGGTTTGGTCGACGAGTGGAACGACATCCTGAGCCTGTACCGGTTCCTCGGCAGCCTCGTCGCCGACAGCCCGAGCCGTGGGCATACCATCACGCGCCTGCGTGGTGCCCAAGCCGCCTTCCTGCTGCACGGTCTGCGCTTGGATCTGCCGCCCGACCTGGCCTACTCGGTCGGTCCCGGACTGACCACGGTCCCCGTCGACGACGACCTCGTCGCCCGGGTCAGGGCCAGGACGTCCGATCCGGTGGACGCGGCGGCGATCGTCACCGCACTGTTCACCGGCGCCACCGCGATGGAGCTCAACGCGATCCCGTGTGTCGCGCTCACCATCGACGCGTTGATCTTCAACGGCCCCATCGGATACACCCACGCTCCCGACCTGTATGTGTGGGTGATACCCCCGTCGGCGCGAACTCTGCTCTACGAAGCCCGCGAGCACCAGGAATCGCGCCCCACACCCAACACCAAGCTGTTCGCCGGCGCCATCGGCGGAGCGGGTTTCCGCCTCCGCAGGCTCGCCGCGGTGTGCGAGGTGACCCTGCCGGATCTGTACCACTGGCACCACAGCTGGATCCGCGAAGCCGGACTGCTCAGGAAGTCCGAACAACCGACGCCGGTCCGCAACACCGATCTGCTCTTCGGGCTGAAACTCGCGCCACGGCCACGCCGCCGCCGCGCCCGCTGACGCCGGGGCGCCGAGCGGTCACTCGGCGTTGTCGAGGAGCTGCCGCGGTGCGGCCTGCCGCCACGAGTCGCGCACGATGGCTTCGAGTTCCTCCCGGTCGTCGAGGGCGGTCAGCCGTGCGCGGACCCAGGCATTGCCTGCTTCGTGCGCGGCGATCCAGAACTTGTCCGGTTCGGCGACGACGAGTTCGTCGCGGTCGTGGATGGGACAGCGGACCGCCATAGAGGTCTCGGCTTCCGGAAGGGTGAGGAACAGTTTGCCCGCGACCCGGAAGGTCGGCATCCCCCAGGCGAATTGTTCGGACGTCTGCGGTAGCGACAGCGCGAAGGTGCGGACATCGTCCCCGGTGAAGCTCATGCACCGAATCCTGCCAGGCCACACCGGAAGTCTCGTGCCGGACCGAGCCATAGGGCGCGGTGCCAACGCAACTGCCCGCACGTTGTGAGCTACCCAGTAATCGCCTAGGGAACACGGCGCTGCCCGTCGAGCCCCCTATCGTCTGCGCAGGAGCCAGTCAGGTCGAGAGGCAGTTTGCGGATGGCCGGCACGCGCGAGAAGTTGGATCAGTTGCGGGAGACCCTCGCGATCGCTGAGGAACCCGCCGGTGCGTCCGGCATCGCGGGCAGGCGGCAGCTGGAGCAGGTGCCGGAGGAGCAGCGCGCGGCCGTGCGGGAATTCATGATCGACCAGTACAACACCACCGTGGCCACGCCGTGGATCGCGGCCGAACGCGGATACATCGACGCGGTCATCGAACCCTCCCGGACCCGGCTGGAGATACGGCACGCGCTGCGGCTGCTGCGCGACAAGGAGGCGGCTGCCGAACCCAACCCGCGCAAGCACAGCCTGTACCCGATGTAGCGCGGGTTTCCCTGCCGCCGGGCGGGGTATGCGGTGGGGGCGAAGGTCCGCGGTCGGAGGAGTTGCGGGCATGGACTGGTTCACCGCATCCGAATATTGGTTGAGCAGGCAGCTGCTGACCCGCGGTGTCGCAGCCGTCTACCTGATCGGCTTCGTGGTCGCCGCCCGGCAATTCCGGGCGCTGATCGGGGAGCACGGCATGCTGCCGGTACCGCGATGGCTGGCCCGGCGGTCCTTCCGGCATACGCCGAGCATCTTCCATCTCCACTATTCCGACCGGTTCTTCGCCGTGGTGTCCTGGTTCGGCGCGGCGCTGGCCGCGGCCATGGTGGCCGGTGCCGCCGATCTGGTGCCCCTGTGGGCGGCGATGCTGATGTGGACGCTGTTGTGGGTGCTCTACCTGTCGATCGTCAACGTGGGACAGGACTGGTACGCGTTCGGCTGGGAATCGCTGCTGCTGGAATGCGGGTTCCTGGTGATCTTCCTCGGCAACGACCGCACCGCGCCCCCGGTGCTGGTGCTGTGGCTGGCTCGCTGGTTGCTGTTCCGGGTGGAGTTCGGCGCCGGATTGATCAAATTACGCGGTGATCGGTGCTGGCGCGATCTGACCTGCCTGTACTACCACCACGAGACGCAGCCGATGCCGGGGCCGCTGAGCTGGTTGTTCCACCATCTGCCCAAGCCGCTGCACCGGGTCGAGGTGCTGGGCAACCATGTCGCCCAGCTGGTCGTGCCCTTCGGGCTGTTCGCGCCGCAGCCGGTGGCGAGCACGGCCGCGGCCGTCATCGTGATCACCCAGCTGTGGCTGGTGCTGTCGGGCAACTTCGCCTGGCTGAACTGGCTGACGATCGTCCTCGCGTGCGGCGCCGTCAGCGGGCCGGCGGCCGCCGCGGTGCTGCCGGTGCCCGCACCGCCGCCGCTGCCGGGACCGCCGCCGTGGTTCACGGGCCTGGTCATCGCGTTCACCGCGGTGGTGGTCTTCCTGAGTTACCGGCCCGCCCGCAACCTGATCTCCAGTCACCAGGCCATGAACCGGTCGTTCGACCCCTATCACTTGGTCAACACCTACGGAGCGTTCGGCAGCATCGGACGCACCCGCTACGAAGTGGTCGTCGAAGGCACCGACGAGCCTGCCGTCACCGAGCGGACGCGGTGGCGGGAATACGAATTCAAGGGCAAACCCGGTGATCCGCGCCGGCTCCCGCGCCAGTGGGCCCCGTACCACCTGCGTCTGGACTGGCTCATGTGGTTCGCCGCCGCCTCACCGCGGTACGCGCAGTCGTGGCTGGGCCCCTTCTTGGCGCGACTGCTGGAAAACGACGCGGCCACGTTACGACTGCTGCGGCACAATCCGTTCCCGGACGCCGCACCGCGCTACGTCCGAGCCCAACTGTATCTGTACCGCTTCACCACACCCCGCGAATTGGCACACACCCGGGCGTGGTGGGACCGCACGCTGGTGACGCGCTACGTTCCGCCGCTTTCGCTGGACGACCTGCATTACCGCAGCCATTCCGGCTGACGGCCGGTACCGCGTGATCGGCCGAGAATCCGTGACGGACAAGGGCTCTGCCGTGCGTGGTGGGATTCGCCACAACCGGCGTGGCGACGATCGGCGGTGAAAGCGGGTATGCGCCTCGATGACGCAACCGACCGAAGGAGGATGTATGTCCGTTTCGGCCTCGCGCTCGCAGTATCGCGCCGCCCGCCGCGGCGGCCGTCCAGGCACGGAACTTCCTGTCGAATGGACCATCGCGGCATGGGTTTTGGTGTTGGCAGTGCTGAGTATCGCCTTGGCGCTGCTGTAAGACCAGCACTCGCCCGTGTGCAGGCCCGCTCGGCGGAGCGGGAGTGAAGCATTGCACTCACCTGCCTGGGACCCGGGCAGCGTCGAATGCTCCGGATTCGTGGCGCTGCGTCGCAGGCGCGGCGAGAACCGTTGTCTCGCGGCACGGTGGGTGGACGAGGAGAAGGAGTTCGACCCGTTGGAGGAAATACTACGGCCGCTCATCGTGCTTCTCGGCACGGTGGCCATCACCGTGACGGCCGGTCTGCTGATCGATCGCTTACTGCGCTACACCGCCCGCAGACGTCCGGGCAACCAGCTCCCCACCTTGCTGCGGCGGGTGCAAATGCCCGTGCAGGTGTTGCTCGGCGCGTTGGCGTTGCACGCCACCTACCCGTTGGCGCACCTCGACCTGCGTCAGGACGCGATGATCCGGACCGGTCTGGCGACCGCGGCGATCATGGCCGCGGCATGGTGTGTCATCCGCGCCGCCGACGCGGTCGCGGAGAACACGCTGCGCTCGTATGCGCGGCGCACCCAGGACGTCACGCGGGTGCGGCAATTGCGCACCCAGCTCGGCTTGGTGCGCCGGATCGTCACCTCGGTCCTGGTGGTGACCACCGCCGCCGTCGTGATCCTGCTGCTGGTGCCGAGTCTGCGGACCCTGGGCACCTCGCTGCTGGCCTCGGCGGGGGTGATCGGCATCATCGCCGGTGTCGCCGCGCAGTCGACACTGAGCAACCTGATCGCCGGATTGCAGATCGCGTTCGGTGACTCGGTGAAGATCGGCGACACCGTCGTGGTCGAGGGGGAGTGGGGCATCGTGGAGGAGATCACTCTCGCCTTCCTCACCGTGCGGATCTGGGACGACCGACGGCTGACCATGCCGGTCTCCTACTTCAACAACAAGCCGTACGAGAACTGGTCGCGCGGCGGTTCGCAGATCACCGGGACGGTCTTCCTGTACCTGGACCACAGCACGCCGGTGCCGCTGCTGCGTGAGCACCTGGAGGAATATCTGCGCACCCGCTCGGATTGGGACGGTCGCGCCTGGGGCCTGCAGGTCACCGACAGCACGCCGACGAATATCGTGGTGCGCGCGACGATGTCGGCGGCCGACGCCGACGACGCGTGGAACCTGCGGTGCGCGGTTCGCGAGGAAATGCTCGCCTGGCTGGGCCGCAACCACCCCTACGCCCTGCCGAAGATCTCCACCGCGATCACCGATTCCCCCATCGGCGACCGGCACCTGGCGCTGGTGGGCGACCGGAGCGACTGAGGCTCACCGCGAGCGAACGCTGAAGGCGCGCGTGCACCGAAAGATCAGTGTTTCGGAACGGTGTGCAGTACGACCTGGCTCAGCTGCCCGGCCTGTATTCGCGCGGTGAGATAGGTGTGCTCCGGTTGCCTGCGGCGGTCGGTCGGCGAGCCGGGATTGAGCAGGCGCAAGCCGCTGTCCGCGACGCTGTCCCACGGAATGTGGCTGTGGCCGAAAATCAGGACATCGGTGTCCGGGAAATCCCGGGCGCAGCGTTCCTCGCGGCCCTTCGCGGGTCCGGTTTCGTGTACCACCGCCAGCCGGAGGCCGTCGAGTTCGGCGCGGGCGACCTCGGGCAGTCGCGCTCGCAGTTCCGGACCGTCGTTGTTGCCGAACACGCCGATGAGACGCGCGCTGCGCGCTTGCAGGCGGTCCAGCAAGGCGACCTCGACCCAGTCGCCCGCGTGCACGATCACGTCGGCGGTGTCGACCTCGCGCCACAGTGCCTCCGGCAGATCCCGCGCACGCTTGGGCACGTGCGTGTCGGAGATGATGAGCAACCGCATGGTGACCGGTCTACCACGGGTGCGGTGGGGGATTATCTCGGTCGAACCGCAGACCGCGTGGTAAATCGGCCGTGTGATATCTCTCACAGGATCTCGGCGACCCCGTGGAGATTGGACCTCCGGTCGTGGGTATGCCCGGCCGTGACGGTGACGCAGTGGGGCGCACCGGTGCGACAGTTTCCATCGTGTTGTCCGGGAGGGCTTGTGTCTTCGATGCTTTCGTTTCTCATGCTCATGCTGATGCTGCCGGGGATGGCGACCGTCGCTGCGTATGTGACGGTGGCGGTCAGTGTGTGGCTCGAAGAGCGTCGCGACGCCGGCGACTCCGCGGTCCCGGTCGAGGCCCGCCACCCGTAGGACCGGCCCGGACTCAGGGGGCGCCGCCCGATGCGTGATGCCGGGGAAACCAGCGCCTCCCCGCCCGGCGAGGTGTGGCCGGCCATTCGATACCGGTGGCGGACGCGAAGGCGGCGGCGTCGGCGGACGTGGTGGTCTTCGGGTGATGCCGGGCCCACGCCGTGAAGCGGGCGGTGAAGTCACCGTGACAGGCGTGCACCAGCAGCGGGAAACGCCGTGCCACCTCGCCGGCCCGCTTGCGCAGCAGGGCCTCGGCCGCCGCGCCGACGGCCTCGGCATCGAATCCGGGAGGTACGGCGGCTCCCGCGACCAGTGCGCGCACCAGCGCTGCTTGCCGCTGGGCCAGCGTCGCGCCGTCGGCAGGCCGCCCTGGCACAGCGCTCATGTCGGCACCGCCCTGGCGCCCGCGGTGATCGGCGGGCGGGCGGCGGCCGCCGCGATGGCGTCCAGTTCGTCGAGCAGTTCGGCCGCGGGCGGATAGTTGCCGTCGCGCTCCAGCATCATCGGCGCCGGACGATGCGCGCGGAATTCCGCGACGAGCGCGAGAACTTCGCCGGGAACCGGATCGGTGTGCGTGTCGTGGTAACGACCGCCGGATTCGTGACCGCCCGCGACGTGGCAGTACGCCACGTGTTCGGTGGGCAGGCGCAGCAGCTCGGCGAGCGGGTCGCGACCGCGGTTGCGGGCGTTCGCGTAGACGTTGGCGACATCGAGCAGCAGCCGGACACCGGTGCGCTCGACGAGTTCGGACAGGAATTCCGCTTCGGAGTATTCGTCTTCAGGCCAGTCGAACAGCGTGGCGATGTTCTCCACCGCGAGCGGGACGTCGAGCGCCGCCGTGGTCCGCGCGATATTGCGGGTGAGCGCGTCGAGCGCTTCCCGGGTGCGCGGTACCGGCAGCAGGTGGCCCGCCTCCAGACCGCCCGCGCGCACGAAAGCGATGTGCTCGCTCACCAGCGGCGCCGCCACCGCCGCCGCGCAGGCTGCCAAGTGCTCGATCCGCCGGCCCTCGACCGGATCCGCGCCCCCCAGCGACAGCGAGATGCCGTGCGGCACCACGGCGACGCCGCGCGCCCGCAGGGCGGCCAGTTCCTCGGGGACGGCGACCCGCCCGCCACGGTGCGGATCGCGGATCAGCGATTCGGCGATGACCTCGCAGAATTCCAGTCCGTCCAAGGCGGCGATCACCCCGCAGATCTCGGGCCGCCACCCGATGCCGAGCGCGTCCGGCGGCAGCGGGCCGGATCGCTCAGCCACCGCAACCGCCGCAGCCCCCGCCGCACCCGCTGCCGCATCCGCCTCCGTCACCGCTGTCGCCGCCCCCGTCGCCGCCGCCCGATGTACTCGGCGGCGCGACCGCCTGGGCCAGTCCAGGGTCGAGCGCGACGAGCGCACCGATACCGAAAACGGCTGCCGCGACCGCCGCGCTCTCGGCGCCGTAGGTCGCATAGGAAGGCGAATTGCTCGGCCGCAAATGCCGATTGCGCTCGGATACGGCGTCGCGGGCACGAACGCCGAGCGCGGTGAGCCGGGGTTTGCGCACCACCAACCAGTAGCCGAACGCCTGCGCGATCACCAGCACCACCAGCACACCGACCGGGTTGCCGTGCGAGGCGCCCGCGATGATCCGCACCACGCCGAGCGCGCCGGTGACCAGGAGCGGCATGCCCGCGTCACGCAGACCGTGGCGCATCTCGGGCCCCGGGAAGTACCCGAGGTCGACCATTCTGGTGCGCAACGTGTCGAGCGATCCGCCGACGATGGTGCCGACGGTTTTGCCCTGCCCCGCCGCCAGCCGGTCGTACACCGACACGGTGAACGGATCCAGCGCCCCACGCTCCTGCGCGGTGAGGGGGCGAACCGGCGCGGCGGCCGAGTCGATCGCGTCGACGCCGCGCAACCGCGCCATCGCCGCGAGCACGGCGTTCTGGTCGCCGTACAGCATCCCCAGCTCGGGCGAGGTCAGCTCCGCGCCCGGCGCGGCGGCCGCGTCGATGTCCGGATCCGCGCCCGTCACCCGTGAGCGCAGCCAGATGCCCGCGATCACGGCCACCAGCACGAGCGGTACATAGACCGCGAGGAACTGCGGCCCGGAGACACCCCAGGTATCACCGGCCGCGACAAGCCCGTCCGAGCCCACCCCGATCACCTTCATCTCCCACCTTGGAATCGGTCCAACCTGCCCTCAGTATCGGGCCGCGAAGCCGTACACGCCATGACGAATCGCCGTGAGGCGCACAGCGAGCGGTCGTGACGCGCCGTCCGGTCACTGCACGCGGCCGAGACCGAGTTGCTCGGCGACCATCAGCGCGACTTCGGTCTCCAGCCGGTTCACCGTCAACGGGTGGCCCAACACCTCTTCCGCCCTGCGGATCCGGTAGTGCACGGTGTTCTTGTGGACGTGCATGCGCGCCGCGGCGTCGGTGAGGCTGCCGCGGGCCTCCAGATAGGTCTGCACCGTCTCGCGCAGACGAGCGGTGGTCTCGTCCTCGCGCATGAGATCGCCGAGCACCCGACGCACCCATGCTTCGGTGTCGGGCAGATGGTCGACGAGCAAACTCGCCAGCGCGACGCGGGCGTGCACGGTGAGCGGGCGGGCGGGTTCGGCGAGCAGCGCGAGGCTGCGAGCGCGCTGGGCATCGCGGAAGGTCTGCCGGAAGCCGGCCAGCCCGGGGCCAGGATCGCCGACGGCGACGCTGATTCCGGGGCGGCGGCGCAGATCTCGCTCGAGCCGGTCGGCATCCAATGCCGGTTCGCCGGCCGACGATATCCACGCCCAGCAGTTCTGCTCGTCGACCAGCACCGTCAGCGGATGCTTGCCGGTCGCGGCGGCGACCATCGAGGTGCCTGCCCGCAGCAGTTCGATCGAGGACGCGCCCGGTTCACGCACCCAGACGACGGCGGCCATATGCCACCCACGCAGTGAGGCCGACAGCATCTCCTCCGCCGAGGCCACGTCGAGGTCGTCGGTGTCGAGCACCGCGCGGATCTGCGCCGCTCGCGTGGTGTCCGAACGCGCGTCCCAGCGACGGCGTTCGCTTTCGTAGATATCGATGAGGCCTTCGATGACCTGGTCGATGTAGCTGTTGACCAGCACGGCGACCCTGCTGGTGGTCGCCAGGGCGAGATCGGCGGGTGTCCCGGCCTGCCGGAGCACGGCGATGGTCTGCTGCATGAACATGTGCTCGCCGAGGCGGTACGCGCGCAGCAGGGCCTCCAGGGACATTCCGTGCTGGGCGAACCGGCGAGCGTACTCGGCGGCCGCGGGCGGCACCGTGATGTCGTCGCGCGAGATGCTCAGCATGAGCATGTCCAGGATCGCGGTGAGGTTGGACGCGGTGCTGGCGATCATCAATCGCCGCACTTCGTCGTCGTGGCGGAATTCCGGAATCACCTCGGCGAACATCGCGGTCATGCCGGAGGTCAGCCGGTCGAGATCGGCTTTGACGCGTCCGGCGACATCGCGGATGGTGCTGTCCACGTCGGCGCTCATGCCGGGACCGTACCGGAATCGGTACGGCGGTTCCGGCGCATTCCGCGTTCTCTTGTGCCGCCGGTACAAAGCCCGGCGAAAACTCTGGGATGCGGGCCCGTAGCCCGGTTGCCGCGCCGAACCTAACTTGGACTGTAATCCCCGTCACCACGGAGTAGGTGAGGATATAAGTGCAGCACATCGTAGAAATTCCCGAAGTCAGGGCGACCTGGAATCCGTCCGGACCCTGTATCGCGGACGACCGCGAGCACATCGACAATCAGACTTTCGCGAAACGGGTACGAACGGCCGCCGCCGTCCTGTCCGCGCATGGCGTTCGCGAAGGCGACGTCGTCGCCCTCGTATTGTCGAATCGGCTCGAATTCGTCGTCGTCCTTTTCGCGGCGTGGCGGCTCGGCGCCGCGGTCACTCCCGTGAAACCGGATTCGACCATCGAGGAGGTGCGCTATCAGGTCGGGGACTGCCGGGCGAAGGTGGTCGTGACCGAAGGCGGGCGCACAGCGGCGACGCTGGATGTGGCCGAGGTCGCCGGGCTCGGCCCCGAGCTCGCCGGACCAGAGCCGGCGTCGGTGGATCCCGCCGCCGCGGCGCTGATCATCTACACCAGCGGCACCACCGGGCAGCCGAAGGGTGTGGTGCTCGATCACGCCAACATCGCCGCGATGTGCGAGATGCTTGTCGAGGCACTGGCATTGCGCGACACCGACCACAGCCTGTTGATACTGCCCCTGTTCCACGTCAACGGGATCGTGGTCAGCGTCCTGTCGCCGCTGCTCGCCGGCGGCCGGGCCACCATCGCGGGCCGATTCTCCGCCTCGGCCTTCTTCGGCATCGTGGAACGTGTTCGCCCGACGTACTTCTCGGGCGTCCCCGCGATCTACGCGATGCTCGTCGCGCAGCCGGACGGATCGACGCCGGACACTTCGTCGTTACGCCGCGCGATCTGCGGGGCCGCGCCCATGCCCGCGGAACTGATCGCGCGGTTCGAAAAGCGTTTCGGCGTTCCGATCGTGGAAGGCTACGGACTGTCCGAAGGAACGTGCGCGTCGACGCTGAATCCGCCGGAGGGACCGCGGAAGCCGGGCACGGTCGGGCTCCCGCTGCCGGGGCAGACCGTCGCGATCATGGACGCCGACGGCCGAATCGTGCCTGCGGGGAGGAGCGGGGAAGTGGTCGTCCGGGGCGCGAACGTGATGCGCGGCTATCTCGGCCTGCCCGAGGCGACCGCGAACACGGTTGTCGACGGCTGGTTGCACACCGGTGACGTCGGCTATTTCGACGCGGACGGATATCTGGTCCTGGTCGACCGGATCAAGGACATGATCATCCGAGGGGGCGAGAACATCTACCCCAAAGAAATCGAGAACGTCTTGCACGCCCACCCTGCCGTTTTGGAGGCCGCGGTGGTGGGCGCTCCCGATCCGGTCCTCGGGGAGGTCCCGGTCGCCCATGTGGTGACGATGCCCGGCGCGCGGGTCGACGCGGCGGATCTCGCCGAGCACTGCCGGAAATCACTCGCCCGCCCCAAGGTTCCGGTGTCGATCGAACTCGCCGAAGCGCTGCCGCGCAATCCGGTCGGCAAAATCGACAAACGCAAGCTCCGCGCGTCGGTCGCGGAAGCGGTCACCACGGCATAGCAGAAATCCGCTCGGCGGTGAGCGGAACTCCATGATCCGAACCGATTTCGGCCGGGTCCTCGCATGCTCTATTCATCGGATGAGAAAGGTCCCGAACAATGGGATTCAAAACAGCGGATTTCCCGCCCGTCGATGTGACGACATTCCTCGACCAACCGTTGCGGGAGCGGATGAGAACGCTTGCCCTGCATTGGGTCGAATACGGTTTCGGCTCGCCGAGGATGATCCACACGATTTATCTGCTCAAGGTGCTGCTGGTCTCGGTGCTGGGCGGCGTCGCCGTGGCGACCTGGAGTTCCGGCGTCGGCCCGTTCTGGGATGTCGCGGCGTGGTGGAACGAGCCGATCGTCTACCAGAAGCTGGTGCTGTGGACGGTCTTGATCGAGGCGCTCGGCATCGCCGGGTCGTGGGGGCCGCTCGCGGGCAAGTTCCGGCCGATGACCGGCGGAATCCTGTTCTATGCCCGGCCCGGCACGATTCGCCTGCGGCCGTGGCGGCGGGTGCCGTTCACCGGCGGCGACACCCGCACGGTCGGTGACGTGCTGCTGTATCTGGCGTTCTTGGGAACGTTGCTGGCGGCGATCGCGCTGCCCGGCGTGCCCAGTGCGTCGCTCAGCGCGGCGCTGCCGGACAATACCTCCGGCTTGGTGAATCCGGCGCTGCTCGTCGCTCCGATCGTGCTGTACGTGCTGTGCGGTCTGCGGGACAAGACGATCTTCTTGACCGCGCGCGGCGAGCAGTACCTGCCCGCATTGGTGTTCTTCGCGACGTTGCCGTTCGTGGACATGATCGTCGCCGCCAAGTTGCTGATCTGCGCGGTGTGGATCGGAGCTGGTGTGTCGAAGTTCGGGCGGCACTTCAGCAACGTGGTTCCGCCGATGATGTCCAACAGTCCTGGCGTGCCCGCGAAGTGGATCAAGCGACTGCACTACCGTGACTTCCCCCGCGACATCCGGCCGTCGAAGGTCGCCTCGTTCCTGGCCCATGTCGGAGGCACGACCGTCGAGATCATCACCCCACTGGTGCTGTTGTTCTCCACCAACCACTGGCTGACGCTGGCCGGAGTGGTGCTGATGGTGGTCTTCCACGCGTTCATCACCTCGACCTTCCCGCTGGCGGTGCCGTTGGAGTGGAACGTCCTGTTCGCCTACCTGGCGGTGTTCCTGTTCCTGGGCTTCCCGAACGGGAGCGGCTATGGCCTGGGTGATATCTCCTCACCGTGGCTGGCCGTGGCAATTGTCGCGGCGCTGGCGTTCTTCCCGATCCTCGGAAACCTGCGCCCGGATCTGGTGTCGTTCCTGCCGTCGATGCGCCAGTACGCCGGCAACTGGGCCTCGGCCCTGTGGGCCTTCGCGCCCGGTGCGGAGGAGAAGCTCAACACCATCGAACACCGGCCGACGACGAACCAGATCGACCAGTTGAAGGCCATGGGGTATCCGCCCGCGGTCGCGGAGATCACCATGCAGCAGACGATCGCGTGGCGCTCGATGCACAGCCAAGGGCGCGGCCTGTTCTCCCTGCTCTACACCCACATCCCGGACATCGATCGCTGGACCGTGCGAGAGGGCGAATTCGGCTGCAATTCGCTGATCGGCTTCAACTTCGGCGATGGTCACCTGCACAATCTCGATCTGATCGAGGCCGTGCAGTCCCGCGTGGGATTCGCTCCGGGAGAATGGATCGTCGTGTGGGTGGAATCGCAGCCGATCCATCGCGGGGTCCAGGAGTATCAGGTCATCGACGCGGCGCTCGGCGTCGTCGAGCGCGGCACCTGGCGGGTGCGTGACGCGGTCGAGGCGCAGCCGTGGTTGCCCGACGGGCCGATTCCGCACGAGGTGACCTGGCGGCGCGCGGGCTACACCGTGCCGATGCCGCCGCGCGAATCGAGCCGGGTGCTCGTGCCGCAGACGGTCGGCTGAGCTAGGGATATCAGGGACGGAGAGCGATATGAGCACAGCGGTCGTGGTCGGCGGCGGTCCCAACGGCTTGGCGGCGGCCATCGTCCTGGCCCGAGCCGGGTTGGACGTCACCGTGCTGGAGGCCGCCGACGAGATCGGAGGCGGCGCCCGCAGCGGCGAGGCCATCGTGCCCGGTCTGCTGCACGACCACTGCTCGGCCATCCACCCGATGGCGGTCGGCTCTCCGTTCCTGCGCGGTCTCGACCTGGAGCGCTACGGATTGTCCTGGGCATGGCCGGAGGTCGACTGCGCTCATCCGCTCGACGACGGCACGGCGGGCGTGCTGCTGCGCTCGGTCGCGGAGACGGCGGCCGGGCTCGGCGGCGACGGCCGGGTGTGGCGGCTGCTGTTCGAGCGGACGGCCGCGGGTTACGAGCGGATGAGCGGTGACATCATGCGGCCGCTGCTGCGCGTGCCACGCCATCCGGTTTCCCTCGCCCGCTTCGGGGTTCCTGCCCTCGTCCCGGCCGCTCTGCTGGCAGGACTGTTCCGGACGGAGCAGGCCAGGGGGCTTTTCGGCGGCGTCGCGGCTCATGCCTTTCATCCACTGCATCGACCGCTCAGCGCGAGTATCGGTCTGGGCATCCTCACCGCCGGCCACACCTACGGTTGGGCGGTCGCCGCCGGTGGATCGCGGCGCATCACCGAAGCCATGGCGGCGGCCCTCGGTGACCTGGGCGGCAAGATCGAAACGGGTGTTCGCGTGCGGTCGCTGTCCGATCTGCCGACGGCGGCTGTGACGATGTGGGACTTGGCGCCCACCGCGGTCGCGGAAGTCGTGGGTGAGCGCCTGCCTCCGCGAATCAGGAGGGCGTACGACCGTTTCCGTTACGGCCCCGGCGCGTACAAGGTCGACTTCGCCGTGCACGACGGCGTGCCGTGGACGGCGCGGGCGGCCCGCCGGGCGGGGACGGTGCATCTGGGCGGCACGTTCGCCGAGGTCGCCGCGACCGAACGGGACATCCACCGCGGCCGTATGCCCGAACGCCCCTTCGTGCTGGTCGGTCAGCAGTATCTCGCCGATCCGCAACGGTCGGTCGGCGACATTCATCCGATCTGGGCATACGCTCACGTCCCGCACGGATATCGCGGCGACGCGACGGCGGCGATCACCGCCCAGATCGAACGCTTCGCTCCGGGATTCCGTGACCGGATAGTCGGGACAAGCGTGCGCAGCGCGGCGGAATTCGCCGAATACAACCCCAACTACGTCGGCGGCAACATCATGACCGGCGCGAAAGACATCCCACAGCTGCTGTTCGGCCCCCGCGTGACCCTGCAGCCCTACGACGTCGGCGTACCGGGCCACTATCTCTGCTCCGCCGCGACGCCCCCTGGTCCTGGGGCGCACGGTATGTGCGGGGCGAACGCCGCGCAGCGGGCGCTACGGCGGGCGGGTGTCGGATAGCCGGGAAAGTCGGGTAACGCGTCCCGGGCATCTGAACGCCGGCTCGCCGGGGCACCGGCCGTCCGGTTCAGGCCCGCCCGAGAGTTGCACACGAGATGGGGAAGCGTGCTGGTCGACCGGTTTCCCGTAGGTTCGCCAGGGCAATCGGTCAGCATGGATGCTGAAAACACGAGCGGAGCGGCACACGCGGCGGATACGACGTCGAGCGGCGCGCAGGGTTCCGGTCGAGTGACGCAAGACGACTTGCGTCGATTGCTGGCCACCGACGAACCGGACGCGCGCTTGGTGCTGGAAGAGGGGCACGTCAAAGTCGAACCCGGCTCCCGATCCGAGCCGCGGGGGATGCTGATCCTGTCCCGAGCCGACCTCGCCGACCGGCTCGGAGCCGATCCGGACGCCGCTGCGCTGGCCGCAGCCGCCGCCGAGCTGGACGCCGAGGTCCGCCTCCGAGGCGCCTGATCACCAGCGCCGAACTGCGCCGATGCGGAGGTGAACCAACACAGGCGCCGGAATATCCGTTGCCCGGCCGGACGCAGGGCGACCACCATAGCGGTATGGACATGCAGTCGTGCTCCGCACTCGCGCCGGGCGTCGGGCCACCCCAGCGAATCGAGGTGGACGAGCTGCTGTTGCGGCGGTGGCTTCAAGAGGATGTGCGGCCGCGGCTCGAGGCGATCAACGCGTCGTTCGACCTCATCCACCCCTGGATGGATTGGCTTCCCGAACCCGCGACGCTGGACAGTCAGCGCGCTTTCGGCCGGGAGACCGACGAGAGCTGGCCCAGCGCCGCCGGAGCGTTCAACTACGGCATCTTCGATGCCGCGGGCAGCGTGCTCGGCGCCATCGGCCTGCACGATCGGCTCGGTCCGGGTGCGGTGGAGATCGGCTACTGGTGTCACGCAGCCCACACCGGCCGCGGCGTGATCACTCGCAGCGCAGCGATCTTGACCCGTATCGCCTTGGCGCTGCCGGGCGTCGATCGGGTCGAGATCCACTGTGACGAGGCGAATGTCCGCAGCGCCGCGGTGGCCCGGCGGCTCGGCTATCGCCTGGACCGGATCGAGCCACGCGAGAAGCGCGCGCCCGCGGAGTCCGGTCGCGGCATGTACTGGATCAAGGAGCGCTGATCGGCCACCGGTCCGCTCAGGTGGTGGTCACCGGGATGGCCTGTGCGCCGGGTTCGTGGACATCCGGGCCGGGGGCGGGGTCGTAGAGTCCGGCGATCTCGGCGGCGTATTTCTCGGCGATCACCCGGCGCTTGAGTTTCATCGTGAGGGTGACTTCGTCGCCGCCCGCCTCCCAGAAAGCCGGCAAGAGGCGGAATCGCTTGACCTGCTCCACGCGGGACAATTTCGCGTTGCCCGCGGCGATGCCCGCCGCGATCTGCTCGATGACACCGGCGTCGGCCGACAACGCCGCCGCCGAGGAATCCGGCAGGTTGTGGCGCGCGGCGTACGGGCCGGCGGTTTCGGCGTCGAGGACGACCAGCGCGGTGTTGTAAGGGCGGCCGTCGCCGATCACGGCGATGGCTCCGATCAGCGGTGTCGCCGCCTTGATCGCATTCTCGATGTTGGTGGGGGACATGTTCTTTCCGGCGGAGTTGATGATCAGCTCCTTCTTGCGATCCACGACCCTGAGGTACCCCTCGTCGTCGATGGTGATCACGTCTCCGGTGCGCAGCCAGCCATCGGGGTCGACGGCCTCGGCGGTCTTGCCGCGGTCGCCGCGATAGCCTTTCATCACCAGCGGACCGCGAACGTGCAGCTCGCCGTCGTCGGCGATCCTGGCCCCCATGCCGGGCAGCAGTTTGCCCACGGTGCCGAGCCTGGCCTCGTCCGGGTGGCTGACGCTGCAGATGCAGGTGAGTTCGGACATGCCCCAGATCTCGGCGATCGGGATGCCGAGCCCGGCGAAGAAGCCGAGCGTTTCGGCCGGGATGGGCGCCGCGCCGGACATCGCCCAGCGCACGCGATCCAGACCGAGTTTCGCGCGCAGCCCCGACAGGACGAGCTGGTCGGCGCGCGCCCACTCGGCGGCGACGGAGGCGGGGACCGGCTCGCCGTTCAATTGATGGGCGCTGCGCTGGGCGGCGACCGTCAACGCCCACCGCAGAGCTGCCTTGCGCTGCTCGTCGGGTTCGTTGGCGACCGCGAATTCGATTGCCGCTTTCAGTTTCTCCCACACCCGTGGCACGGCGCCCCAGATCGTGGGGTGCAGGTCGGCCAAGGCCGAGCCGATCCGGGTCGGGTCGGCGACACAGGTCACCTGCGTGCCGAAGACCTCCTGGAAGTACAGCGCGGTCAGTCGGTCGGCGATGTGCGCGGTGGGCATGTAGGAGGTGATGGTGTCGCCGAAGCGGATGCCCAGCACCTGTTCGACCGCATAGCACTCGAACATGAGGTTCGCGTGCGTCGTCTCCACCCCTTTGGGATCGCCGGTGGTGCCCGAGGTGTAGATCAGCGTGGCGACGTCGTCGGGCCGGACCGCCCGCCAGGCGGCGTCGAAGTCGAACTCCGCCGCGCCCGCGGCGAGCACGTCGGCGACCGACAAGGTGCCCTCCGGAGCGTCGTCGACGCAGACGATGTGGTCGAGTTCGACGCCGCTCGCGCGGACCCGCTCGACATATCGCGGCTCGCAGATCAGCACGCGAACCCCGGCGTTGCGCAGTACGTACGCGATCTGCTCCGGTGACGCGGTGTTGTACACCGAGAAGCTGGTGGCGCCGAGGTGCTGGGCCCCGATCTCGAGTGGATAGAACTCGATGCGGTTGGACATCATCAGAGCCACCGTGTCGCCACGCCGCACGCCCAGTCCCGCCAGGCCGGCGGCGATCAGCCGGACCCGCTTGGCATACTCGCGCCAGGTCAGGGTGGCGGCGTCACCGGGGGTGCGCAGGGCGACCGCGTCCGGGGCGACAGTCGCGTTGTGCTGGAAGGCGGCGGGGAGGGTGTCGAAGCGTGGAGTGCTCACGGGAGGAATTCCTTCGGGTCGCAGGACGCATGCCGCCGCCGGACCGCGCCGAGTGCGGTGGCGCGACCGCGAGCCGTCGTGACCGGCGTACGCATGCGGGATGACACGGGATCGGATGTCACGACGGCTTCGTGCGCGCTTCGACCCGGCGCAACAGGTCGTGCACGCGGCGGTCGCGCGCCAGCGCGCTGTCGAGCACGACATTGACCGCCCCGCGCAGCAGCGCGTAGGGCTCCCATCCGGCCGGTGCGATGGTGCGCGCCGCGCGCCGCTCGATCCCCTCGGCGATGGTCTCGGCCGCTTCCGCCGCCGAGATGCGCACGTTCAACGGCCACGGCAGCAGATCGTCCAGCTCACGGCCGAGTTCGTCGTTGTCGAGGGTGTCGTGGGTCATGCGGGTGTCGACGATGCCGAAATAGGCGATGCCCGCCGAGGCGCCGAAGGGCGCCAGTTCCACGCGCAGCGCCCGTCCCAGCTGTTCGACCGCCGCTTTGCTGATCATGTACGGCGCGCCCGCCATGCCGGGCGCGAACGCCGCGCACGACGACACCACGACGACATGTCCTTCGGCGGCGACGACGTGATCCAGCGCGGGGCGCAGGGTGTTGAACACACCGGTGAGGTTGATGTCCATCACCCGGTCGAAGTCGCGCCCGTCCAGCGTGCGCACCGTCGCCGGGCGCGGCACCACGCCCGCGTTGGCCACCACCACGTCCAAGCGGCCGAAATGGTCGGCGGCCCGGTCGGCGACCGCCCGCATCGCCGCGCGGTCGGCGACGTCGGCGGCGATCGCGAGGGTCCGGTCGCCCAGCGCCGCGGCCGCCGCGTCGGCGGCATCCTGATCGAGATCGACCAAGACGATCGAGGCCTGCTTGCGGTGCAGCTGGGCCGCCAGTTCCCGGCCGATGCCGCGGCCCGCGCCGGTGATCAGCACGACCTTGCCCGCGACCGAATACTGGCGCCGCCCCCGGCCGATGCGGAGCAAATCGCCGATCATCCGGCCACCTCGTAGGCTCCGGTGTCGAACCGGCTGGTGCGCTGCCGGTATTCGAAGCTCCAGTTCGGGTAGAGACCGGCGTTGAGCCCGTCCGGCGTCTGGTAATAGCTCTGGCATCCGCCGGTGAGCCATACCGTCGAGGAACTCCGGCGAGCCATCTCCGCGACGAAATCGGCCTGCGCCGCGGGTCGCACCTCGATCCGGCGGATGCCATGGGAGCGTGCGTTGCGCAGAGCGTCGACGATGTAGGCGATCTGGGATTCGATCATGTAGATCGCCGACTGGTTACCGGCGGCGCCGAAGGGACCGAGCGTGCAGAAGAAGTTGGGGAACCCGGCCACCGCGACACCGAGATAGCTCTGCGGTCGCTCCCGGTAGAGCTGCGCCAGGGTGCGTCCGTCGCGCCCGGCGTAGCGCTCGTAGGCGGTCGGGATCGAGGTGAACCCGGTGCCGAAGATGATGGTGTCCACCGGGTGCTCGCTGCCGTCGCGCAGCACGATCGAATGCGGCCGGACCTCGGCGATGGGCTGGGTGAGCACGTCGACGTTCGGCTGGTCGAGCGCGGGCAGGTAGGTGTCGGAGAAGATGGCTCGCTTGCAGCCGATGACGTAATCGGGGGTGAGCTTCTTGCGCAGTTCGCGGTCGCGGACCTGACGCAGCAATTGCAGCCGGCCCAGCGCTTCGTACGGGTGGCGGAAGCGCTGATCGACCAGCGAGATGAGCCCGAAGGTCTCGATCGCCGCGTAGAAACCGCCGCGGATGGCGCGTTGCGCCAGGGGGATACGGCGCAGCAGCCGTCGCTCGAGTTCGAGAGTGCGGCGATCCATGCGCGGGACAATCCACGGCGCCGAGCGCTGGAACAGCAGCAGCCGGTCCACCTTGGGCTGGATCTCCGGCACGAACTGCACCGCCGACGCGCCCGTGCCGATCACCGCGACCCGCTCGCCGGTGAGATCGTGGTCGTGGTCCCAGTGCAGCGAATGGAACGACGTGCCCGCGAAGGAGTCGATGCCGGGTAGCTGGGGGTATTTCGCCTCGGCGAACAGGCCCGTGGCCGAGAGCAGGAAGTCCGCGGTGAGTGCGCCGCGCGAGGTCTCGATCCGCCACAGCGAACGCTGCTCGTCCCATCGGGCGTCGAGCAGTTCGGCGCCGAACCGGATGTGCCGGACGACATCGTGCTCGATGGCCACCGAGCGGATGTAGTCGAGGATCTCGGGTTGCCTGCCGTAGGTGCGCGACCAGTCCGGATTGGGCGCGAAGGAGTAGCTGTAGAGATGCGATGGCACATCGCAGGCGCAACCGGGGTAGGTGTTGGCCCGCCAGGTGCCGCCGAGGTCGTCGGCGCGTTCGAGGATCACCAGATCGTCGAAGCCCGCCTCGCGCAGTTTGATCGCCAGGCCGATGCCGCCCAGCCCGGCGCCGACGATGGCTACGGGGGTGTGCTCGATCGAATCGGATGTCACTGGCGTTTCCTTCCGTGCACGACCCCGATGAGCAGGTCGACGATCGTGTCCACGCGGTGATCGCGCCGGAACGTGGTCAGCGGTAGCGGAGACGGGAAGCGCTGGCGCGTAACGGCTTTGGCGTAGGTGAATTCTTTGAGCCCGTCCGGGCCGTGGACGCGGCCGAAGCCGGAGGCGCCGACACCGCCGAGCGGCAGCTCGGGGATGGTGGCGTGCGCGACGAACGCGTTGATGGAGACGCCGCCCGCGCGGATGCGGTCGGCGATGCGTCGCCCGTCGCGGCGGGCGAACACGGTGCCGCCCAACCCGTAAGCGCAGCGGTTGACCAGTTCGACGGCCTCGTCCATGTCCCTGACCTTGGTCACCGTCAGCGTGGGGCCGAAGGTCTCCTCGGTCACCGCGGCGGCGTCCTCCGGAACGTCCACGAGGATGGTCGGCTGGACGAACTGCCGGTCGATCGCGTCCGCACCGCCGAGCACGGCCCTGGCGCCGCGCGCGACGGCGTCCTCGATGTGGCGGCGAATGATCGCCACTTGCTTCGGCATGGTGATCGGGCCGATCTTCGCGTCCGCGCGACCGGCTTCGATCTGTCCCGCCGCCGCCAGCAGCTTGGCGAGGAACTCGTCGTAGACCTCGGCGTGGACGTAGACCCGTTCCACGGCCAGACAGGTCTGCCCCGCGTTGGACAACCCGCCCCACACCGCCGCGTCGGCGGCGGCGTCGAGATCGGCGTCGGCGTCCACGATGAGCGCGTCCTTGCCGCCGCACTCCATCAGCACCGGCGTGAGATGCTCCGCGCACGCGGCCAGCACGAGCTTTCCGGTCGCGGTGGACCCGGTGAACCCGATCTTGCCGACGCCACTGCGGCACAGCGCGTTCCCGGTCTCGCCGAGGCCGGTGACCACCTGCAGCACCGGCTCGGCGGGCGCGGTGCGAGCGAACGCTTCCGCGAGCCACAGTCCGACGCCGGGGGTGTACTCGCTGGGTTTGAACACCACCGCGTTACCGGCGGCCAGCGCGAAGGAGATGGAGCCGAGCGGAGTGAACACCGGGTAGTTCCACGGTCCGATGACGCCGACCACCCCGAGCGGAAGATATTCGACCGTGGCCGCGTGGTTGAGCGTCAGCAGGCTCGACGGCACGGAGCGACGGCCGAGCACCTTCTCGGCGTTGCGAGCGGCCCACCGCAAGTGTTCGAGGGCCATGGCGATCTCGAGTTTGGCGTCGGAGAACGGCTTGCCCATCTCCCGGTGGATGATCCGGGCCAGTTCGTCCCGGCCGAGCGCGATCTCGGCGCGCCAGGCGTCCAGATGCCGAGCGCGTCCGGCGAAGCCCAGATCGCGCCACCAGATCGCGGCCTCGTGGGCGGCGGCGACGGCGGTGTCCACGGCGTGGCGGTCGTAAACCGGGTAGGTGCCGACCACCTCGCCGGTGGCCGGATCGTGCACGTCGAAGGTCGACACGACGGGCGGTGCCGAGTTCTCGGTGGAGATGCTCATCGGGCCGTCTCCCTCGGTCGGCGACGGATAGACAACGTTGTCCCTTTCGTGTGACGGATTCAGAGATCGACCACGAGGTGATCGCCCGCGGCGCGGGAGACGCAGACCAGCATCTGGTTCTGGCGTTCGTCCGCGGTCAGCGCGCGGTCACGGTGATCGACGGCGCCGGAGACGACCGCGACTTTGCAGGTGCCGCAGAATCCCTGGCGGCAGGAGTAGGGGGTATCCGGCAAGGCGCGCTGAATGGCGCTGAGCGCTGTTTCGTCGGCCGCGACCCGGACCGTTGTCCCGGTGCGGGACAGTGTGAGGTCGAATTCCGCGCCGTCGACGACCGGGAGGGCGGAGAACCGTTCGGTGTGCAGCGAGGCGGTCGGGTTGAGGTCGAAGAGGCACCGCTGCGCCGCCTCCAGCATCGGCGGCGGCCCGCACACGTACACGGCCGCGCCGGGTTGGGCGCGGGCCAGCAGCGCGGCGACGTCCGGCGGGCCGAATTCGTCGTCGGGCCTGATGTCCGCGTCCGGCAGTTCGGTGAGAAACGGCATGGTCTCGCGGGACCGTCCGGCGTACACCAGGCGGCCACGCGCGCCGGCGGCCGCGACCATCGGGAGAATCGGGGTGATGCCGATACCACCGGCGAGGAACAGATACGACGGCGCGTCGACGAAGGTGAAGGCGTTGCGCGGCCCGCGAATCCGCAGCCGGTCGCCGACCCGCAGCGATTGATGGATCTCGCGCGATCCGCCGCCCCCTTCGGGAATGAGCCGCACCGCGATGCGATACCGGAACCGGTCGCTCGGGTCACCGCACAACGAGTACTGACGCTGGCGGCCCGAGGGTAAGAAGACGTCCACATGCGCGCCCGGCCGCCACGCGGGCAGCGGGCCGCCCCCGGCCGCGCGCAGCGTCAAGCTCACCACGTCGGCGGCTTCGCGTTCGATCCCGGTGATCGTGGTGTCCAGGTCGAAGCCGGTACGGCGCACCGTGTTCGGGCGCGACAGCAGGCCTGCGGTGCGTCCGGTGACGAACACCTTCCGATAGACGTCCATGACATCGCCGATCAGGCGCAATCCTGCGGGCGCCGGGCGCGCGGCCAGGGCAGGTGAGCCGCTCATCGGTGCGCCGCCCGCGCGGCCGGCGAGTGCGCGAGATAGCGCAGGGCCTTGTCCATCGGCCCGAGCTGGGACGGATGGAAGCCCGGCCGCAGGTACCGCGGCATCTCCGTGAAGAAGACCGTCCATTTCGGAATGACGCCACGCCGGGTCGCGCTCCAGAACTGAAGTCCCCAGAACCGGCCCTTCTCCGGCGACGGGTCCTTCCGGTACAGGTAGGCGGTCGAGACGATGAACAGCGGCAGCAACGTCGCGCTGGCGAGGATCGCCGTGCGGGCTTTGCGCGCGTAGCTGCCGTCGAGGTGCATGAAGGCGTCGTAGACGACGCTGCGGTGCTCCACCTCTTCGGCGCCGTGCCACCGGACCAGGTCCAGCATCGCCGGGTGCATGCCCTTCGCTTCGAGGATGTCGGCGTTGAGCAGCCATTCCCCCAGCACCGCTGTGTAGTGCTCCATGCCTGCGAACAGGCCGAGCCGCTCCTTGAGCCACTCCTCCTTGGCCCGGCCGGTCAAGCCGTGGTCGCCGAGGATGCGATCGACCAGCCAGGCGACTTTGCCGACGTAGGAGTCGACGTCCAGCCCGATCGATTGCAGGTGCCTGCGCGCGGCTTCATGACTGTTCGCGTGCATGGTCTCCTGCCCGATGAACCCCGTCACCTCCTCCCGCAACCGCTCGTCGTCGATGTACGGCAGCGCTTCGGCCAGCGCCTGCGCCATGGCTCGTTCCCCTTCGGGCAACACCAGGTGCATCACATTGACGATGTGGGTGGCCAAGGCCTCGCCCGGCACGTAGTGCATGGGCACGGAGTCGAAATCGAAGTGGACGTCGCGCGCATGGATGGCATGCGCTTCGTCGTGGTATCGGCGCTGCGTCGCGCCCGCCTGCTCAGCCATGCCACGACCGTACAGAACAACAAATCGCATTGCAATGTTGCAGCAACAACTCGGTGCGAATGTTGCAGGAGCGGTCGATTTTGCTAGCGTTGGCTCATGCCCACCGCCTCGAAGGCCGCTGCGAGCAGCGAGAATGCCGCCGGTACCCTCGTCACCCGGATCTTGGACGCGGCCCTGGTCCTCTTCGAGCAGGTCGGCGTCAAGAAGACGACGATCGAGGAGGTGGCCCGGAAGGCCGGCGTGGACCGGGTGACGGTCTATCGCCATGTCGGTGGCCGCGACGACTTGGTGCAGGCCGTGATCAGCCGGGAGGTTGCCGCGGTGCTCGCCGAGATCACCGAGATCGTCGAGCGCCACGAAGATGTCGGCGATCTCGTCGCCGACATCTTCGTCACCGTCATCACCCGCTGGCGCACGAATCAGCTCGTCGACCGCATGCTGGCGCTGGAACCGGCGCGCGTGGTCCTGAAGCTGACCGTCGACGGCGCGGGCCCGTTCGCGATGTCCGTCCACACCACCGCCACCGCGCTGGAGCGCGCCGTCGAGCGAGGAATCCTGCCGCCCGCGGCGGATCTGACCATCCGCGCGGAGATCGTGTGCCGGATCGTGCACTCGCTGATCCTCGCCCCGCACGGACTCGCCGAACTCCGGACCGACGAGCAACTCGACGCATTCGCGCGAACGTACCTGGTTCCGGTGGTGGCAGGGTCGCGGCGCAGCGCAACGTGAGTCGGTGGCAGCGGGTTGCCCCCGGCGCTGATTTCACAGCGCCGCAATAGGTTCCAGCTCGATCAGAAGAAGCCGTCGTCCACATGGCGATCCCGGATGTGCCGTTGATCAGCGCCACATCGGGCCGTCCTCGCGCCTGCGGCTTCCCGCTGCTCTCGGCTCGAAGCCGGCGGGGTGGCCTGCGATGCGGCCGGAAGCGATGTGGCGTCCACCCGCGAATAGCGGAAAGTGTGCTGGTGGACTGGTATGCGAGCGGTCCTCGCTGTGGTCCCCGTAGTGCCCGATCGGCCGCCAACGGATCGTCGAGTATCGTCCCGCTGATCGCGTCGTACCGTTGATCCCCTGTGCCCCCGCACTTCTGGGTCGTTCCCGTTCCACTCGCACGCATCCGCCGATCTTTCCATCCAGAAGGCTTCAGCCAACGAAGAGAGGAGGTAGCTGCACATTGACTGTGTGATGATAAGGAGGCGGGGTGGCGATCGCGCTCACCTGCGAGGTGGCTGTCGTCGGCGCTGGTTTCGGCGGCATCGGGATGGGAGTCGGGTTACGACGAGCGGGGATCACCGATTTCGTGATCTTCGATCGTGGCGGCGACGTCGGCGGGGTCTGGCGGGACAACACCTACCCGGGGTGCTCCTGTGATGTGCCGTCCCACCTGTACTCGTTCTCGTTCGCGCCCTATCGGAACAGGCGCATCCGATATCCGCGCCAGACGGAGATCCTGGCGTACCTGCGCCGGGTCGCCGCCGAGCACGGACTGACCCAGCATCTGCGGCTGGGTACCGCCATCGGCGAAGCCACCTATCTGGAAGCCGAGAACAAGTGGGAACTGACCACGTCCGACGGTGGTCGCGTCCGCGCCGAGGTGGTGATCTTCGCGGTGGGTCAGCTGCACCGCCCGAACATTCCCGAACTGGAGGGCCAAACGGATTTCGCCGGTCCGTCGTTCCATTCCGCGCGATGGGACCACCACCAGAACCTGCACGGGATGGACGTGGCCGTGATCGGCACCGGTTCGAGCGCGGCGCAGATGCTGCCGACGCTGGCCGCGACCGCCCGCCACGTCCGCGTCTTCCAGCGCACGCCGCATTGGGTACTGCCGAAACCGCCCGCCCGGTTCGGGCCGCTCGCTCGAACGGTCCTGCGGCTGCCCGGTGCTCACCGTCTCTACCGCCGGGCGCTGTACTACGGGGCCGATGTCGTCTTGGCGCCGATCATGCACCGGGGTTGGTCGGCGCGGCCCGCCGAATGGGCTGCCCGGCGGTACCTCCACAGCCGAGTCGCCGACCCTGGCCTGCGGGCGAAACTCACCCCCGACTACCCGATCGGCGGCAAGCGCATCATCTTCGACAGTCACTACTATTCGGCCTTGACGCGCGCGAACGTGGAGTTGATCACCGACCCGATCACCCGGATCACCCGCGACGGACTGCGCACCGCCGACGGCGCGCACCATCGGGCGGATGTGATCGTCTACGCCACCGGTTTCCGCGCCCCGGAGTTTCTCGTCCCCGTCACTGTGCGCGGCCGCGGCGGAGTGCTCCTGCACGACCGATGGCGCTCCGGCGCGACCGCCCTACTGGGGGTGGCGGTTCCGGGTTTTCCGAATGCCTTCTTGATCGCCGGGCCGAACAGTTTCAACCCGGCGGGCAGCAACCCGGGGATGAAGGAGCGCCAGATCGAGTACATCATCCGTTGCCTGCGCTGGCGCGAGCGGATCGGCGCGGCCGCGATCGAGGTCACGCAAGCGGCGATGCGCGCGCATCAGCAGTGGCTCGACCAAGCGATCGCCGGGACGGTATGGCCCGCCATGAAACCCGGCTGCTGGTACAAGCACGACAGCGGGCGCGTCACCAACCCGTGGCCCGCCTCGGCGCGTGCCTTCGAACGCGCATTGCGGCGACCGCCGTCCGAATCGTTCCGTGCGGTCGTCCCCGATTCTGTGCTGCCGGACCCGCAGGATGCGACCGCGTCGGAGCCGGCCGCGGGCATGCACTCCGAATGAGCTCGCTCCGCCGAGCCGTAATTCCGCGCTATTCCGGTGCTCCCGCTCGGTCTACCGGAATCGGACCAGGGCTGGTCGGTTCGTAGAGGGCGATGTGCCAGGCGCAGCCGGGCGTCGGCCGCAGCACGGCGCGGCGTTCGTGCGGGCCGACGACCGGCTGCCCTGCTGCGAAACCCCTGGCGCGCAGCCGGTTCAGGGCGGCATCCAGGTCGTCCACCTTGATCGCGAGGAACGGGTCGTCGTCCTCGCGGTCGGTGCCCGCCAGCATCACGCGGACACCGTTGCTGTCGAACTGGGCCCAGCGGTCGCCGTCGACGACGGTGGGTTCGACGGCGAGGACGGCCGTCAGCAGCGCCACGGTGGCGGGCAGGTCGTCGGTGGGGTAGGCGGGGCCGATCCGTTGGATCGTCATCAGTGGTTCCTCACAGTGCGTGGTGCGGGCTCGCTCAGCGACGCCGTTCGGCATGGGCGGCGCGGACGGCCGCGTAGGCGGCGGCATCGGCCCGGACCGCCTCGGGCAGATGGTCGGCCATGCTCATGAAGCCGTGGAACATGCCGTCGTAGCGCTGGATGTCGGTCGCGACCCCGGTTTGCCGCAACCGCTGCCCGTAGTCCTCGCCCTCGTCGCGCAATGGATCGAACTCGGCGGTGACGAAAGGCACCGACACCACGATCGCCTCCGCGCCGGCGGCCATGGCCCGGCAGAACCGGTCATGGCTGTCGAGACCGCAGATGACGAATCCGCCGCCGTGGCAGAACAGCACGATCGGCGACCGGCGCCGGGCGGGCGGCGAGCAGGCGCCGTGCTTCGGCGGCGTCCAGCACTTCGGTGCCCAGTTTCGGGAACGCGGCGCTCGCGGCCTCGACGATCACGCGCGCTTGCGGGGAAAGCGGCATGGCGGCCTGCTCCTTCCGCTACTGCTCGAGGTCCGGCGGCAAGAACTTGCCCGCCGCCAAGCCGCCGTCGATCGTCACCTCGGCGCCGGTGATGTAGGCCGAGGCGTCGGAGGCCAGGAACGCGACCAGTTCGGCGACCTCCTCCGGCGCGCCGGTGCGTTGCAGCGGCAGGGACGGGAAACTGCCGGGGCCGGTGGTCAGGTACGGGACCATCGGCGTCGCGATCGGGCCGGGATGCACCGAGTTGACCCGGATTCCGGCCGGGCCCAGCTCGAGCGCGGCCGTCTTGGTCAGCCCGCGCAGCCCCCACTTCGAGGAACCGTAGGCGGAGTGTCCCATCAACCCTTCGAGGCCGGCCTGCGAAGAGATGTTGACGATCGAGCCGCCCCCCGCCTGCGTCATCGGTCCGATCGCCGCCTGGATGCCGCGGAACGGACCGACCAGATTCACGCGCAGGATGCGCTCCAATTCCTCCGGCGCGGTGTCGGTCAGCGGTTTCGCGGTGTAGATGGCGGCGTTGTTCACCAGGACGTCCAGCTTGCCGAACGCCGAGACCGCCGTGCCGACGGCGGCTTCCCAGTCCTCACCGCGGCCGACGTCGTGGCGGACGAAACGCGCGGCGGCGCCGAGCGATTCGGCCAGTCGCGCGCCTTCGTCTTCCAGCACGTCGGTGATCACCACGCGGGCGCCGCGTGCCACGAACAGCCGCGCCTCGGCGGCGCCCTGTCCCCTGGCGGCGCCGGTGATCAGGGCGACCTTTCCCTTCAGGTCAACCATGTCGAACTCCTCGATGTCGCGCCGGGGTCAGCTGTTGCGGAAGTGGGGGATGACCTTTTCGCCCCAATGCCGGATGGTCTCCAGGCAAGCCTCTTGCGGCACGGTGCCCATCTGGATGAGGCAGAGGATCTCGTCGGCGCCCGCGGCCTGCAGCCGCTCGACGTAGGCGATGGCGTCCTCGGGGCCGCCGTAGGCGTGGTCGACGTTGAAGACCGAGGTGGCTCCGGTCTTCACCGGAATCTTGGCCTCGTGCAGGTAGGCCACGTGGTCGTCGGCCGCCTGCTTGATCGCCGCGACTTCGTCCGCGTTCGGGTCCACGGCCTCGTCCGGGGCCGGGCCCGCGCCGTAGTAGTGCTTGATCGACTGCGCGAAGAACCGCTGTCCGCGGGCTCCGATCTGCTGGGCCTTCTCCCGGTCGTCGAGGACGATGGTGGGGCACAGCGCGGCGAAATGATCGTTCACGACGGTGGAGACGAAACGCTGACCGGTGCGCGCGGCGATCGCCTCGTCATAGGTGCGCCGCAGTTCCGCGATCTCCTCCACGCCCGCGAAACCCAGGACGAGCGCGCCGATTCCGTAGTCGGCGGCCATCTTCAGCGTGTCCTTCTTGGTGCACGCCATGAACAGCGGCGGGTGCGGCAACTGCTCCGGCCTCGGCAGCAGCGAATGCGGCGAGACCTGCAAGAGCTCACCGTTGTACTCGAATTCGGCTTCCGGGTCCTGCCACGCCTTGCCGATCATGCGCAGCGACTCCTCGACCTCCTGATAGGTGCGCTCGGGGTCGACGCCGCACATGGAGGTCTCCACCGGCGTCGCGCCGCGGCCCGCGCCGAGGTCGAGCCTGCCGCCGGACAGCACGTCGAGCATCGCGGCGCGTTCGGCCGCCCGCACGGGATGGTTGAAGTTGAACGGCATGCACACCACGCCGTGCCCGATCCGGATCCGCTCGGTCTTGGCGGCCACCCAGGTCAAGAAGACCTCGGGGGCGCTCATGTGCGCGTACCACTTCAAGCCGTGGTGCTCGACCGCCCAGACGGTGTCGAATCCCATCTGATCGGCGAGCACCGCCTGCTCGACACAGTCGCGCAGCACCTGGTGCTCGTGCTCGCGCGAGGGGTCGGCCATCTGGGCCTCGAAGATCATCGAGAACTTCATCCGGTCTCCTTGTCGATCGCCCGATCGGGCGTTTCCGGTTTCGTGGGGGTGACTCGTCCCGCTGCGAGACGGTCGCAAGCGGTATGCCTAATCGAAATATGACCGGTGGAATTTCTCAGGTCAGGAGCTAGTCCCGGTGGCCGGGACGGTCCGGTGCCGCGCCCCGATCGGCGTCTTAGCGTCGGTGCGAAGCGACGGTCAGAGAGGACGGGAATCGGTGGGACAACTCGACGGCAAGGTGGCGCTGGTCACCGGTGGGGCGCGGGGGATGGGCGCCGAGCACGTGCGGCAGTTCGTGGCCGAAGGCGCGCGGGTGGTGTTCGGCGACGTGCTCGACCAGGAGGGAAAGGCGCTGGCCGCGGAGCTGGGTGACGCCGTGCGCTACGTGCACCACGATGTGACCAGCGAAGCCGAGTGGTCCACGGCGGTGTCGGAGGCGGTCACCCACTTCGGGCGGCTGGACGCCCTGGTGAACAACGCGGGCATCCTGCGGTTCGTCCCGATCGCCGAGATGACTGCGGCGGAGTTCACCACGATCATGTCGGTCAACGTGACCGGCACCTGGCTGGGCATCAAGACCGCCGCACCGGCGCTCGCCGCGACCGGAGGCGGCTCGATCGTGAACGTCTCCTCGGTGGAAGGGTTCGTCGGCGCGGCCGGTCTGTCCGCCTACAGCGCCAGCAAGTTCGCGATCCGCGGCATCACCAAGTCGGCCGCCCGCGAATTGGGCCGCCAGGGCATCCGGGTCAACTCGCTGCACCCCGGCGGCATCGCCACGCCGATGACCGCGGCGGTGTCGGGCGCGTCCGGCGCCGACGGCGACGGCTTCTTCGCGAGCCTGCCCATCCCGCGCTGGGGGCAGCCGGTCGAGGTCTCGCACGTGGCGGTGTTCCTGGCCTCGGACGCGGCCAGTTACTGCACCGGAGGCGAATTCGTCGTCGACGGCGGCATGCTCACCGGCTGCGGCTACTGACGGGAAGCGACACGATGACTCGGGAATTCGAATTCGACGTGGTGGTGGTCGGTTCCGGCGCAGCGGGCATGACCGCCGCGCTGACCGCGGCCTACCGTGGCCTGTCGGTGACGCTGATCGAGAAGAGCCGCGCGTTCGGCGGCTCCACCGCGCGCTCCGGCGGCGGCATCTGGATCCCCAACAACCCGGTGCTGCAACGCGAAGGCGTGCCCGACAGCCCGGAACTGGCCCGCACCTATCTCGCGGCGGTGGTCGGCGACCGGGTGCCGGAGGCCAAGCAGCGGGCCTTCCTGGAGCGCGGGCCGGAGATGATGCGCTATCTCGGCGCGCGCAGCAAATACTGGGAATTCGTCTACGACCGTGGCTATTCCGACTACCACCCGGAATTCCCCGGCGGTCTCGCCCAAGGGCGAAGCATCGAGCCCGCCCCGCTGGACGGGCGGCTGCTCGGCGGCGACCTGCACAAGATCAATCAGCCGACCATGTCGGGACCCAAGGGCATCGCCTTCACCGTCAGCGACTTCCACGATCTGAACATGATCGCCCGCACCTGGGCGGGCAAACGCACCGCGATCAAGGTCGGCATCCAGGCGGTGGGGAACAAGCTGCGGGGACGGCTGCCGCTGAGCCTCGGCAAGGCACTCGCGGCTCGCTTGTGGCTGTCGTTGCGCGACGCCGGGGTGCCGGTGTGGCTGAACACGCCGCTGACCGAACTTGTCACGGAGGGCAACGCGGTGGTCGGCGTACGCGCCGAGCACGATGGGACGCCGGTGCTGATCAGGGCGCGCCGGGGTGTGGTGCTGGCGGCGGGCGGCTTCGAGCACAACCTGGACATGCGCCGTCAGTACATGAGCGGCCCGCAGTCCACGGACTGGACGGTGGGCGCCACCGAGAATGTCGGTGAGGGCATCGTCGCGGGCCAGAAGGCCGGTGGCGCGGTCGATCTGATGGACGACGCCTGGTGGGGCCCGTCCGTGCGCAATCCCGACGGCCCGCCGTTCTTCTGCCTGGCCGAGCGCTCCCAGCCAGGCGGCATCATGGTGAACCACGCGGGCGAGCGGTTCGTCAACGAATCGGCCCCGTACGTGAACGTGGTGCACACGATGTACCAGCAGGAAGCGGCCGGTGCCGGGCACATCCCGGCGCACTTCATCATGGACCAGCGGTTCCGGGACCGGTATCTGTTCCTGGGCAACTTCCCGAAACGTCCGCTTCCGCAGAAGTACCTGGATGCCGGAATCATCCGGCAGGCCGACACCTTGGCCGAACTCGCGGCGAAGATCGGCGTGGCGCCCGCGGCGCTCACCGCGACGGTGGAAAGGTTCAACGGCTTCGCCCGCGCCGGTCGCGACGAAGACTTCCGCCGCGGTGAATCCGCGTACGACCGCTACTACGGCGACCCGACCGTGCGGCCGAACCCGTGCTTGGCGCCGCTCGAGCAGGGCCCCTTCTACGCCGTCGAGATGGTGCCGGGCGATCTGGGCACCAAGGGCGGTCTGGTCACCGACGAGCACGCGCGCGTCCTCGACAGCGACGACCAGCCGATACCCGGCCTGTACGCGGCCGGGAACAACTCGGCGTCGGTGATGGGCAACGACTACGCGGGCGCGGGCGCGACCATAGGTCCCGCCATGGTGTTCGGCTACATCGCGGCCGGTCACCTCGCGGACAACCAGCCGACCGCCCAGCGGGCGCAGACATCGGAAGGAGCGCGTTGATGGGACGCGTCGACGGCAAGAACGTGATCGTGACCGGGGGCGCCAGGGGGATGGGCGCGGCCTTCGCGCGGCGGCTGGTCGCCGACGGCGCCACGGTGGTGATCAGCGATGTCCTGGTGGACGACGGCGTGGCGCTGGCCGCCGAGCTGGGCGATGCGGCGACCTTCCTCCCGCTCGACGTCACCGACGCGTCGGCGTGGAACGACGCGGTCGCGTTCGCCGAGAAGGTCTTCGGGCCGGTGTCGGGCCTGGTGAACAACGCGGGCATCGTGCACGTCGATCCGATCGAACGACTGTCGGAAGCCGATTTCCGCAAGGTGATCGACGTCAACCAGGTCGGGGTGTTCCTCGGCATGAAGGCGGTGCTCGGCTCGATGCGCCGGGCGGGAGGCGGCTCGATCGTCAACATCTCTTCGATCGGCGGCATCATCGCCTTCTCCGGCATCCTCGGCTACACCGCGTCCAAATGGGCCGTGCGCGGCATGACCAAGACCGCCGCGCAGGAGTTCGCCGCCGACAACATCCGCGTCAACTCGGTGCACCCGGGTGTCGTGGTCACCGAGATGACCGCGGATTCCGCGCGCTCGCAAGGCATGTCGGGCAACCAGCCGATCCGCAGGGCCGGCCGTCCGGAGGAACTGGCGAACCTGGTGCTGTTCCTGATCAGCGACGAATCGAGCTTCAGCACCGGCTCGGAATTCGTCGCCGACGGCGGCTACACGTGCCTGTGAGGACACCCGGCAGGGCCAACCGGCGGACCGACCGCCGAGCGAGACGAGGAAATCGACTGTGAAGAATTTCGAGGGCAGGACCGCGGTGATCACCGGCGCGGGCGCGGGCATCGGCCGGGCGGTGGCGATCGAACTCGCCCGCCGCGGCGCCCGGCTGGCGCTGTCGGGCCGCAACGTGGACAACGTCGCGGAGACCGCGGCGCTGTGCGGCAAGGAAGGCGCGCAAACCCGCGCGTACAAGCTGGACGTGACCGACCGGGAGGCGGTGTACCGCCACGCCGACGAGGTGGCCGAGGACTTCGGCCGGATCAATCTGGTGGTCAACAACGCCGGAGTCTCGCTGACGGCGAACGTGGAGGAACTCAGCTGGGCGGACTTCGAATGGATCGTAGGCATCAACTTCTGGGGCGTCGCCTACGGCACCAAGGCGTTCCTGCCCCACGTCATCGCCTCCGGTGACGGCCACATCGCGAACGTGTCGAGCATGTTCGGACTGGCCGCCTGCCCCAGCCAGGGCGCCTACAGCGCGACGAAATTCGCCATCCGCGCCTTCACCGACGCACTGCGGCAGGAGATGACCATCGCCGGACACGCGGTCGGCGTCAGCAGCGTGCACCCGGGCATGATCAAGACCGACATCGCCTGGAAGGCACGGGCGGGCGGCGACCGCGATCGCGACGCACTGGCCGCCAACTTCGACCGCCTGGCCAAGACCACCCCCGAGCACGCCGCCCGCGTCATCGTGAACGGCATCCGCAAGAACAAGGCGAAGATCCTGATCGGCACGGACGCCCACGTCATCGATTGGTTGCCGCGACTTTTCGGCGCGGGTTACCAGAAGATCCTCACCGCCCAGATGAAGAACGAGGTCGCCTGACGGTCCGGGTCCTTCCCGCTGATCACGCAGTCCACGAGGTGGTCCTACCGCACTCGGGAAGTCCGCGAACTTCGATGAAATGAACCCTCCTGGCTGCGCGCCGGGAGGGTTCACCGAGTACGGCGAATCGCCACTCTCAGTGGCAGACCCACAGGGCGTCGGCCTTGTTGTCACCGTCGGCGGGCACATTGCCCTTGCTGTTGTCGGGCACCGAGACGAGCAGTTGCCACTCCCGACCGGTCCAGTTGTAGACGCCGACCGTCTTTCCCGTGCGGTTCCAATACGAACTCAGACGATCTCCGATTCCTTCGTTGCCGATGTCGTGCAACAGACAGTTGTTGTCGACCTGCACGAACATGCCGGTGCCGCCGCGCTGGTCGTAGCCGCAGAACAGTCCGCCCGGGCAGTCGTAGGCCGCCGCCGCCGGCGCCGGCGCGAGGGCTGCGCCGTACCCGGCGACCGCGAGGGTGGCCGCCGCCGCAACACTGATACGGCGGAACAGTTTGATCGAGAACATGATTGACCCTTCGAAGCCGATGGGATCGGGTATCGGTGCGGCGGAGAATCCGCCGCACTCATGATGGGCGGATCGGACCGCCCGCGACTATCCATCTCGCGCGAGTTCTGTCCGGGCCGCGCGGTAGGTTCGGCGCTGCGCGGCGGGTCAGGCGCGCAGCGTCACCGACGGCGGTACACCCCATCGCCGCCGGTACAGGGCCGAAAAACGGCCCAGATGCCAGAATCCCCAATCTGCGGCCACCGCGGCGACCGTAGTCTTGGTGGGGTCCGCGGCGGCCAGCGCGTTGTGCACGCCCACCAGCCGGGCTTCACGCAATCGTGCCGTTGGTGTGGTGTCGAGGTAGCGCCGGAAGCCCTCCTGCAGGCTACGCACCGAAAGTCCCACTGCCTCCGCGACATCGGTGACGGTGAGCATTTCGTGCGCATGGTCGATAATGAGTTGTTCGGCCAGGCGGATGGGACGCGGCGTCGAGTTCCCTGGGGCGCTGTGAGCAGGAACTCCGAGTAACTGTTCGGCTGCGCCAGCAGGAGTTGGGACATCATCAGCTGCTCGACCTGCGGCCGCAGCCGTGGATCCAGGAACAGGCCGGGGCCTTCGGCGTCGGCCTGCAGCATGCGCAGCGATTCGAGCCAGATCCGGGCGGCCGGTGACCGCAATCGCATGGCGACGGCCATCCGCAGCGGATGATCCGGCGGCCGACCCAGCATCCGCCGCAAATGGTCGTCCAACGCGGCCCGGTCGAATCGGACGAGCAGTTGCCTGCTGCTCTCGTGCCAATTCATGTCCAGGGGCGCGTCGGGATCCGGAACCGAGGCCACCGCCGGGTCGGAAGCGATATCCGCGGTCCCGTTGACCACCCGGGCCCATCCGGCCAGCGGTATTTGAACCAGGCGGAAGGTCTCGATGGGTTCGGTCCGGATCCGAACCTGAACCCCGTAATGCTTGTAGACCAGGCCGACATCGCCGTACCGGACGACATTGCAGCTGGCCTCCATGGTGGAGGCACCCGGGTCGAGCCGGTGCTCACGCAGAATGCCGCTCATCTCCGCCCGGGCCACGTCGGGGTCGGCGGTCCGGAAATAGCGATGCCCCGACAGCGGTTCCACGAACATTCCGACTGCCCTCCAAGCAGCAGGCGCCGCGCCGACGGGGCCTGGATCAGTGGATGTCGATATTGTCCGTCGACACCTGCGGACACACAATCGTTTCGCATCGACTCCCGACACCTCGGCCGGCAGTTCGCCGAGAACGGCGTCCCCGCCATCCCCGGACGACTTGCCGCCCTGCGGCAATTCGTCTTTCAGGCCGCCGCTCAGCCATACCCAACGGGATACATCTTCGAAGTGCTCAGGGCTGCGCCTCACGCGAACGCAGAGCGCGTTTCAAGACCTTGCCGTTGGCATTTCGGGGTAGTGCCGCTACGACCTCGATGCGACGCGGAAGCTTGTAGCCGGCCAGACGAGGTCGCGCCCAGGCGATTATCTCCGCAGGTTCGATCTCGGCGATGCCGTCGAGGACGACGAAGGCGTGGCCGACTTCACCGAGACGAGCGTCCGGGACGCCGACCACTGTGGCCTCCGCTACGTCGGGGTGGGTACGAAGGATGCGCTCGATTTCGGCGGGGTAGACGTTGAATCCGCCGACGACGAACATGTCCGTGCGGCGGTCGGTGATGCGCAGATAGCCATCGGCGTCCAGGGTGCCGATGTCGCCGGTGCGCAACCAGCCGCCCGCATCGATGGCGGTCGCTGTCGCTGCGGGGTCGCCGAGGTAACCGTGCATCACATTCGGGCCGCGCACCGCTATCTCGCCGGGCCGACCGACCGGCACCGGCTGCCCGGTGTCGTCCACGATCCGAATCCGTACGTCCGGCAATGCCTTTCCAACGGTGTCCCCGATCAGGATCGCAGGGGCATCTGGTGGGCAGACCGTGGCGACACCTGTCGATTCGGTCAACCCGTATCCGGTGAAGACCTTTTCGGCTCCCAATTCACGGCGGATTCGCTCCACCAACTCGGTCGGCACGCTGGAACCACCGGTGCCCGCCAGGCGTAGCGAGGTCAGGTCACGGGGCACACGCCGGTCGTGGGCGAGTAGGTCGTGGAAGAGCGTCGGAGGACCGGTCAGTACAGTGATCCGCTCGCGCTCGATGACGCTGAACACTCGCTCGGGATCGAAGCGGTCCACCGGCACCATGGTGGCGCCGCGCAGCAGGCTCGCGATGATCCCGGCCCGGTAACCGAAGGCGTGGGAGAACGGGTTGACCAGCAGATACCTGTCGTCGCCGGATAGGGTGACCGCATCGGCCCAGTGGGTGAAAGCCTCGATCGTCTGCCTGTGGGTGGTCGGCACGCCTTTCGGTACGCCCGTGGTGCCGGACGTGAACAGGATGTCGGAGATCGACTCCGGGGCCACGGACGCGCTCCGCGCGTCGGCTTCCGCGGCGGGTATCACCTCGCCGAGGGCGAGAAAGCGAGCCCACGAGAAATACTCGGGCCTGTCCTCGCGAACTTCGTCGAGCAATACGACGGTCCGCAACTCCGGCAGCCCGTGTCCCGATGCCCGCAGCATTCCCGGGTAGTCGTTGCCGAGGAAGTCGCCCACGGTGAGCAGCACGCGGCACCGGCTACGAGCGAGGATGCCCGCCGCCTCGGGACCGCGCAGTCGAGTGCTGAGGGGAACCAGCGTCGCGCCCGCACCGAGCACGCCGAGCGCGGCGATCACCCAACGCGTGGTGTTGGGCGCCCAGATCGCCACCCGCTCGCCGGGCCGCACCGCTCGCGCCATCACCGCCTGTGTGACACGCCGCGCTTCCGCGGCGGGCTCGGTGTAGGTGAGCTGCCCCTCCGGTGACGCCACCGCGATGCGCGGGCCGTCCCGCCGTGCCCGCTCGGCCAGCACCGCCGGAATCGTCGCGAGCTCACCGGTCGCTGCACCGCGTCGATCCATGCCGCGATCGTGCCGCATCGACTGTTCCACGCGGTGCGATCGCGGCCGAATATCCCGTTGACCGGGAATTCTTCCCCGATCACGCGTTCGCGGGAGCCCGTGCCCCGCCGCGAGCGGGAACCGGTATCGGCGTGGCAAGCCGATCGAGCGACGGTGGCGACGACCAGCAGAGTCGGACGACACGCCGTATCCGGCGGCTCATCGGAACCGTCCTGCTCAGCGGGACCACGGGTACGGCAGGTGACCGATGGCACGGCAGGCTCGAAGCGAGCGACAGGTGTGTGCGCCGCGGTTCGCGTCCGGTCCGGCACGGGCCGGTGTACGAGGTTCCGAATCGCGCTGGGGCGCGGATTGTTCAGTGAGTGCTGAGGAGTGACATGACGGCCGGAGCAGAGCTAGTGGAGCGAAACGACGAGGCAGCGGGCGCGGGGCCGGTCGTCGAACTCGACGGCGCCTGTTCGCTGTCCCGGGAACGCATCGGCGGGAAGGCGTGGAGCGTCAACCGCATGCGCGCGCTCGGCCTGTCGGTGCCGCCCGCGTTCGTCATCACCATCGAGGGCTGGGCCGACTTCTCGGCACGCGGGGCAATCGGCGAGGACATCTGGCACGGCGTCCAGGAGGGCATCGCCGCCATCGAGCGCGGCACCGGACGTGTCTTCGGCTCCGGCGCCCGTCCGCTGCTGGTATCGGTCCGCTCGGGCGCCGCGGTGAGCATGCCCGGGATGATGGACACGGTGCTGAACCTCGGCATGAACGAGGCGGTGGCGCGAGCACTGGCCGTGGAGACCGGGAATCCGGGCTACGCGGCCGACACCCGGGAGCGGTTCCGCGCCCAATACCGCGAAACCGTGCTGGGTGATCCCGACGGTGCGGTGCCCGAGGATCCGTGGGAGCAGTTGCGGGCGGCCATCAGCACGGTGTTCCGGTCCTGGGATTCGCCTCGGGCGCAGACGTATCGGCGCAATCGCGGCGTTGCGGGAACCCTGGGCACCGCCGTCACCGTCCAAGCCATGGTCTTCGGCAATCTCGATGCCAAGTCCGGCACCGGCGTGCTGTTCAGCCGCAACCCGAACACCGGCGACCGCGCGCTGTTCGGCGAATGGCTGGTCGGCGGGCAGGGTGAGGACGTGGTGTCCGGCCGGACCACTCCGCGGCCGCTGGACGAACTCGCGACGCTGCTGCCACAGGTGCACGCGGAACTCGTCGCGGCGGCCGACCTGCTGGAACGCGATGGCCGCGATATCCAGGACATCGAGTTCACCGTCGAATCCGGCGCCCTGTGGCTGTTGCAGTCGCGGCCGGCCAAGCGCTCCGCGCGCGCGGCCGTGCGCGCCGCGGTGGCGATGGCCGAGGAAGGGCTCATCGGCGCGGACGAGGCACTGAAGCGGGTCACCGCCGACCAGGTGCGCACCGTGCTGCGACCGGCGACCGGGGAGTACACCGGGACACCGCTTGCTCGTGGCGAAGCGGCGTGTCCCGGCCTGGCCTCGGGTGTCGTCGTCACCGATCCGCACGAGGCCGAGCGCCGCGCGGAGGCGGGCGAGGACGTGATCCTCGTACGCCCGACCACCAGCCCCGACGACCTGCACGGCATGATCGCCGCCAAGGCGATCGTCACCGAACTGGGCGGAGCCACTTCGCATGCGGCGCTGGTCGGTCGCGAGATCGGCAGACCGTGCGTGGTCGGTTGCGGCTCCGGTGTCGTCGCGGCACTGGCCGGTCGGGTGGTGACCGTGGACGGCGGCGCGGGCACGGTCTGGCCTGGACGGGTCGAAGGCAAACCCGTGGACTCCGCCACCCTCGCCGACGTCGGCCGATTGGCCGGGTGGGCGGGCACCGACATCGACGGGTTGGCGACCTGGCTCGACGCGCGGGCGACGGACGCCTCGGCGCAGGCGCACGCGGCGGCTCCGGCGACGGTAACGGAGATTCCCGACCTCGATCTGCTGCGGCTGATCGGAATCAAAGGCAGGGCCGCGCACGACGCGCTGGCCGCGGGCGTCGGCGCGCCCACCGAGACCGTCGCCGCTCGATGCGAAGAACTGGTGGCCGGGGGCTGGTGCGCCGCGACACCGATCGGCGTGCGACTCACACCGGAAGGCCGACAGCACTTGGACGGCCTGCTCGCGCTGGAGCGACGGACAGTCGATCGGGCCGCGATCGCCTCCGTCTATGCCGAATTCTGCGATTTCAACGGGATTTTGAAAGAGATCGTCACCGCATGGCAGATGAAGGACCCGGCCACCGTCAACGACCACGCCGACGCCGAGTACGACGGTGCGGTGCTGACCAGGCTGACCGATCTGCACCATGCCGTGCAACCGCTGCTGCGGCGAATCGGCGACGTCGCGCCGCGGCTGGCCCGGTACTCCGCCCGCTTCGCGCGGGCGATCGAGCGGGTCGCCGCCGGCGATCACGCCTGGGTCGCGCGACCCGTGCTCGACAGCTACCACACCGTGTGGTTCGAGCTGCACGAGGACCTGATCGGACTGTGCGGCCTCAACCGCGCCAACGAGGCGGCGGCCGGCCGTGCCCACTGACATCACGGGCGAATCCACCGCGCCACAGGAACGTTGGGTCGAGTTCGCCCAGATCGATAATGTCCGCGACCTGGGCGGGCTTCCCGTGCGGGGCGGGGGCGTCACCCGTTTCGGGGTGGTCTACCGTTCCAGCACCCCGCAGAATCTCACCGAGTCCGACCTGGCCGAACTGCTCGGGCCGATCGGCCTGCGCACCCTGATCGATCTGCGGCTGCCCGATGAGGTGGAGCGCGAGGGCTACGGACTGCTGGCCACCGCCGACGTGCGGCGGGTCTGTCTGCCGGTGCGGAAATCGCCGCAATCCTCGCTGGCGGCACGGGATCTGGTTCCCGATTCCAGCCGGGTGGATCTGGTGGACCTGTACGCGAAACTGCTGGCAGGCAGCGCTGACTCCATCGTCGCGGCGGTACGCCTGGTCATCGACGCCGACAGCCACTCGGTGCTGTTCCACTGCGCCGCGGGCAAGGACCGCACCGGCGTGCTCGCGGCGGTGCTGCTGGACGCGGTGGGCGTGCCGCCGGAGGCGATCGCGGCCGACTACGCCCTGACCGGTGAACGCATGCACCGGGTCCGCGACCGGCTCGACGCGCTCCCGTCCTACACCGGGCTGCCCCCGGTCAGTACCGGCATCCTCGGCGTCGAGGCCGAGGTGATGGGGCATTTCCTCGCGAAACTGTGCGCTGACCACGGCGGCGCAGCCGAATGGTTGCTGAGCAGCGGGCTCACCGCCGCAGAACTGGCGCGACTGCGTGAGGTGCTGATCGCCCCGGGATAGGACGCCGCGGTCGTGGCATCCTCTCCTGCCCGGTGCACCGGCGGGCCACGCCGGCAGGTCAGTCCTTGACCGGATCGGCTCCGGCCCGCTTGGTCACCGAGTCGCCGACCTCCAGCGCCTCCCACAACGCTCGGTCCACGCGAATCTTTCTCGTGCTGCCGTCCGGCAAGCGAATGTGCTAGCGCCGGTACAGATTCGCTCCGTCCAGCAACCCGCGCGACTTCTTCACGACCGTTCCGCGCCACTGCTGCTGTCCCATCGACCTACTCCCTCACTCGACTCGACGCTGACGCCGTAGCGATGCCCCGACCGGCGTGTTTCCAGTGTCACGACCCGCCGCGCTCGGCACATCACCACTGAGAAGTAGACGTGCTGTGCCCGGAGTCGGACACCACATCAGTCAGCGGGTTGATGTCGCTTCCACGCCGTCTCCGGCTCGAAAGCCCGGCGACGAGACAACGAGCGGGCGTGGCGGGTTCCTGCCATGCTGTAGTCGGCGTCGACGAACTCGCCGCACAAGTCGATGCCCGCCCGTGCCACCGCGATATCCCCGCCGCCCCACACCACGGTCGTCGGAACACTCACCCGCGGCGCGTGCAGCCAGTCGTCGCCGATAGCGCGGTACCAGTTCAGCGCGGCCGTCATCGCGCCAGGCTGGAGCAGGCGGGTGATGTGGTGGTCCGCGACCTCGCGCGCTCCAGCGGAAGCAGCCATCCCTGCATGCCAGCGGCGGGCCGCTCAGCGATCACGAGTTCGTGACCAGCCCGCGCCGCCGTCTTCCCTGTCCCGGAACGACCGAGCGGGCCGGGTGGACATGCTCCACCCGGCCCGCTGCAGTCATCGGCTACCGCGGCAGCAGCTCGGTTCTCAGCGCGTCCAGCGTGGCGCCGTCGACACCGAGCCCGTCGGTGACGAACCGGTCGAACGATCCGAAGGACGCGGCGGCCTGGTCGAAAGCGGCGTCGAGATAGTCGGCGCGCACGCCGAGAATCGGATCGAACAGCGCGGGATCGGTGACCAGCCCCTTGGCCACCAACCCGTCCAACGTCGCCTTGTTGCTCGCGGCCAGGTTGTCGTTCGATTCCAGATAGTCCTTGTACACCTGACCCTTCGGGACGCCGAGCGCCGTCATCAGGACGGCGGTCATCCATCCGGTGCGGTCCTTGCCCGCGGTGCAGTGGAACAGCACCGGCCCGTTCGCGTTCGCGACATCCCGGATGGCGGTCCCGAACTGCGCGCGAGCGCCGGCGTCGGTGACCATCCAGCGGTAGTAGTCGCGCATGATGCCCGCGGCCTTGCCGTCGCCGAACATCTGCTGCTGCACGGCGGGGCCGCCCTGCACCGCCTTGCCCACCAGCAGGTAGAAGTCGTTGCCCGGGTCGTACACCGGACGCGCGAGCGTGGGAATCGACGCGGGCAGCTTGTCCGGGTTGGCCCCTGACTCGTTCGGGCTGCGGAAATCGATCACCGCGGTGATGCCGGAGGTCACCAGTTTCTGCTGGTCGGCGGCGGTGAGCTTGTCCAGGGCGTCGGTGCGGAACACGACGCCGGTGCGGAGTTTGCCGTTGCCCTGGGTGGGGTAGTCGCCGATGTCCCTGGCATTCGGCGCCGCCGACAGCTGCATGGAGCGGTCGTGCACGGTGTGCACGAGCCCGGGGCTCGCCACCGCGGTGGTGGTGGACGGGAACACGGCGATCAATGCGGCGGCGACACCGGTCACCGCCCCGCGAACAGCACGCGAAATCGTCACTGGCTCATTCCTTCCATAGGGTCGCGGCCCGGCCGACGCCGAACCGGCATGTGGGCCGGGGTGCTCGACCCCGGCCACGACTCAGGCGTCGGCGAGCAGGGTGACCGTGCCGGCCGCCCCGTCGACGCGCACGCGCTGCCCATCGGCCAGCCGGGCGCTGGCGGTCTTGGTGTCCACGACGCAGGGAATGCCGAATTCCCTGGCGACGATGGCGGCGTGTGACGCGGAGCCGCCGATGTCGGTGACCACCGCGGCGGCGTAGGCGAACATCGCGGTGTGCCCGGTGTCGGTGACCGAAGCCACCAGGATGTCGCCCGGCTCGATGTCGTCGTCCAGCGACAGCACGCGTTTCACGGTGCCCTCCACCACGCCGGGGCACACCCCGATGCCGGTCAGGCTGTCACCGGGCAGCAACGCGTCCGCGTTCGGCAGCGGCTCCCAGTCACCCGCGATCACATCCGGCATGCGGACGCCGTGCAATCGGGTCAGCTCGGCTCGCCGTCGTGCCACCCGCTCGGCCAGATCGGCAGGCGCCCAGAGGATTTCGTCGAGCGTCAGGAAGCAGGCATCCTCGGCCTGCTGCAGCAGCCCTTGCCGGATCAGCCGCTCCGCCCGCTCCCGCACGGCGAGGCGCAGGCAGTGGGTGTAGCGGACCACGGCGTCGCGGACGCGTTCGCGCGCCATCGTCGCCCCCGCCGCCATCCGCGCGGTGCGACTCGGCGCGGGGCCGACCGGTTCCCGTTTGGGCGCGGGCATCTGCGCGGCACGCGCGGCGGCGGTCACCAGCAGCTCCGGGCGGTCGCCGAAGGTCGGATTGAGCAGTTCGCACTCACCCGGTCCGCGATGCCCGATCCGCCGCAGCTCCTCGTCCAGGGCGGCGGAGAAGGCGGGGGAGAGCGCCCGCGCGGCGGTGACGTCGCCCGCGTGCGCCGCGTCGTGCAACGCGGGGTCGGTCCGGCACAGTGCGGCGAGCCGTTCCACCGCGAGCATGGTCCTGGCCGACTCCAACCGCTCCGGATCGATGGGCACGGTCGCCGCTTCCTTGCCGCGGGAGTGGATGGCCGTGGCCGCACCGGTCATCATCACGCCGATGGACGCCGCCGCCCAGGACTGGTTCAGCCGGTCCCGCCACAGCAGGACGCGGGCGTGCAGTTGTTCATCGGTGAGCTCGCGAATCGCCGCGGCGCCGAGGGCTTCCTGATGGGCGGCGGCGTTGATGCCGTCGGTGGTCTCGCGATAGCGCAGCGCGGTGCGCAGCACGCGGCCCGCCGCGCGCCACGTGGCGCGGGTGCTGGCGAATCCGGTCGGCGTCGGCGGCTTGCCGTGCGGGGTGAGGGAGATCTCGGCCGGGATGTTGCCGTAGACGTCACGGCGGATGCTCTGCTCGTCCCAGCCGGGCATGTTCTCCGCGGCCAGCACCCCGATGGAGGCGTTGATGTAGATGTGGTGCCCGAGCACCGTGGTGACCCGGCTGGTCCAGTGCTCCAGCGCGATGCCGTCGAGCGCGATCATCCGGCCCATCGCGGCATTGGCCAGCCGGATAGCGCCCGCCTGCAGATCCACGGTCAGCGGGGTGAGCGGTCCGGGTAGCGCCTCGGACGTATTGGTCGCGGTGTGCACCGGGTAGGCCGGGTCGACGCGATCGTCGAACTCGCCCTCGAGACCGTCCGGTGCGACCGACACCAGGGCGTGGCCGTCCGAAGTCGCCGCGCGGGCGGGTATCACGTAGCCGGGCAGCGGGATCGCCCCCGGCCGGGCGACGAACTCGTCGCCGTCCAGCTTGCGACCGGCCAGTCCGCGCACGATGTCCGCCGCGACCTCGGACGCGGTCCACCCGTAGTGGAACCCCCATTCGCTCTGCGTCGCAGTGGTATCCATTCGCGGTCGCGTGCCGGACGTCCGTCGCCACTTCCGCGTCCCCGCCGCCGCACGGATGCGGTCCGCGTCCGCGCCGGAGATCACGCCGGGCGCGGCGAGTTCGACCGCGCCGGTGCGCGCGGACCCCGCGGCCAGCACCAGGAAGCGTTCGAAGTCGTCGGTGTGCAACACCTGGAATCCGCCCGCCCGGCGAGAGCCCAGCAGCCGGCGCAGGACGCGCCAACTCTCGCCATCGACGCGCCTGCCCGCGACCGGCGCGGTGCGCACGATCAAGGCCGCCGCCCCGCTGGAGCGCACGACGTCCTCGGCGACGGCATCCGAACCGGCGACCACCGGAACCACGATCCGCGCCCCGGCCGTTCGGGCCGCCGACGCGATCGGGGCGAGCGCGCCGCCCAGATACACCACCGCCGCGCACCCGGCGACGGCCTGTGCGCACAACGCGGGCTCCGCCGGGTCGCCGGTGATCACCTCGACCCGGGGGTCGACGTACCGGTGCCGTGCCCGGTCCAACCCGGCCACGTCGTGTCCGGTGGCCAGCAGCATGCGCGCCACCGCGCGACCGGTCGGATCGGAAACCCCGGTGACCAGGACCCGCATGAAATCTTCCTCCTCGCTGGCGCCCAAGCGGACGTGACGCCGTTCACACACCATCGCCACGCGGCGACCCGGCGACCGACCGCAGTCCCGATGAACGGGACCGGCGGGTCGCTCACCGAGACCGGCGCCGGCTTCTCGGGAGCCGGGCGGGAAGGTCGACTCCATGAGTGATCGGGACTCGGTCGCGCCTCGGGAGGCCGCCGAAGTGGGCGCCTACGACCTCGAGACCGATGTGCTGGTGGTCGGTTACGGATGCGCCGGAGCGGCGGCGGCCTTCGAGGCCGCGGTGACCGGCGCGCGGGTGCTCGTGCTGGATCGGATGAGCGGCCCGGGCGGCGCGTCCGCTCTGTCGGGTGGCGAGATCTATCTCGGCGGCGGCACACCGATCCAGTGGGCCTGCGGCTTCGACGACGACCCCGCGGCGATGGCCGCATTCCTGTCCGCCGCGCTGGGTCCGGGCGCCGACCCGGACAAGATCGCTCGCTACAGCGAGGACAGCGTCGCGCACTTCCACTGGCTGTCCGACCGCGGCGTGCCGTTCCAACCCACGCTGTGGGACGCTCCGGCCTGGGTGCCGCCGACGGACGACGGGTTGATGTGGCTGGGGGAGAACAGCATGCCGTTCTCCGGTCTCGCCACGCCCGCGCCGCGCGGGCATCGCCCCGCCGCCCCCGACTTCGGCGGCAAGCTGCTCATGGATCGCCTCGCCGGGGCCGCTCGGTCCGCCGGGGCGAGAGCGCTTTTCGACACCAGGGCGGCTCGCCTGATCGTCGCCGCCGACGGCACGGTCGTCGGCGCGGTGGCTCGGCGATACGGCACGCAGCTGACCATCCGGGCGCGCCGCGGCGTCGTGCTGACCACCGGTGGTTTCGTCGACAACGACGCCATGCTCGCCGCCCACGCGCCGCGACTGCTGGGGCACACCAAGGTCAGCGCGGGCACCGACGACGGAAGCGGGATCCGGATGGCGCAGGCGCTCGGCGCGGCGGTGCGGCACATGTCCACCGGCCAGGTCGGCATCTCGCTCGTTCCAGGTCTGGCCGCGCGCGGCATCGTGGTGAACGGCCACGGGCAGCGATTCGTCAACGAGGACACCTATCCCGGCCGGATCGGCCAGGCGGCGCTGTTCCGCCAGGACATGCGGACCTGGGTCGTGCTCGACGAACCAGCGTTCGACGAGGTGCCGGAACAACAGCGGTGGGGTGTGCGCCCGACCCACGTGGCGGAGACCGCCGAAGAACTCGCCGACCTCATGGGCGTGCCCGCGGCCGCGCTGGCCGACACCGTCCGCCGCTACAACCACTTCGCATCCGCCGGTGACGATCCCGAGTTCGAGAAGGCGCCGCGCTGGGTGCGGCCGCTCACGCCGCCGCTCGCCGCGATCGACGTGCGGGCGGGGGTGCGGCCGCCGTCGGAGTCCGGTGACCGCCGCGGCACCGGCGCCTCCGTGTTCACCCTCGGCGGTCTGCACACCTCGCTCGACGGCGCCGTGCTCGACATCGACGGCGCCCCGATCCCCGGACTGTTCGCCGCAGGCCGTGCCGCGAGCAACGTGCACGGCGAGGGCTATATCAGCGGCACTTCGCTCGGCGACGGCACCTTCTTCGGCCGCCGTGCCGGCGCCGCCGCGGCCCGCACCAGCTGATCCGGGCGGCGGGTTCCGGTCATCGGGATGGATCGGACCGGACGGCGCCGCACCGGCCTAGCGTCGAAAGACGGCACTACCAGGAGGATTACCGCATATGAACAACAAGGTGCTCGATCGGGTACGGGATCTGCTGCCCGCGATCCGGGCGCGAGCCGCCGACGCCGAACTGCAGCGCAGAGTGCCCGATCAGAGCATCAGGGAGCTGACCGAGGCCGGGGTGTTCCGCATGCTGCAGCCGTCCCGCTTCGGTGGCGACGAATCCTCACCGGTCGCGTTCTACGAGGTCATCCGCGCCATCGCGACCGCATGCCCGTCCACGGCGTGGGTGTCGTCGGTGCTCGGCGCGCACCCCTGGCAGCTGGCGTTGTTCCCGCCGCGGGCGCAGGAGGACGTATGGGGCGCCGATCCGGACACGCTGGTCTCGTCGTCGTACGCGCCGACCGGCAAGCTGACGCCCGTCGACGGCGGTTTCGAGATCAGCGGCCGGTGGAGTTTTTCTTCCGGTTGTGATCACGCCCGCTGGGCCTTCCTCGGCGCGGTCGTGCCGAACGACGAAGGGGGAGCGGACTACCTCACCGTCCTGGTGCCGCGCGCCGACTACCGCATCGAGGACGTCTGGCACGTGTCGGGGCTGTCCGGCACCGGCAGCAACGACATCGTCATCGAAAAGGCGTTCGTCCCCGCCCACCGGACCTACAGCGCGAGCGAACAGGCCGAGCTGCGCGGACCCGGCCAAGAGGTCAATACCGCCGCGCTCTACCGGATCTCGTTCGGCGCGGTGTTCTCCAACACCATCACCGCACCCATCATCGGCGCCGCCCAAGGCGCCTACGAAGCGCACATCGAGCGCATGCGCGAACGAGTGCGGATCTCCTACGGCGGGCAGAAGGCCGCCGAGGACCCGTTCGCGCATGTTCGGGTCGCGCGCGCCGCCTCCGAGATCGACGCCGCCATCCTCCAGATGGAGCGCAACATCGGCGAGCAACTGCGCTACGCCGAGGCGGGCGAGGAGATCCCCCTGGAACTGCGGGTACGCAGCCGCCGCGACCAGGTGCGCGGCACCGAACGCGCCATCGAGGCCATCGACCTGCTGTTCGACAACTCCGGCGGCCACGCCATCCGCAAACCCAATCCGATCGAACGGCACTGGCGCGACGCGCACGCCGGAAGCGTGCACGTCATCAACGACGTCGAGCGCGCGCTCGTCCTGTACGGCCGCGACGCGTTCGGCCTTCCGGTCACCGATCGGATGATCTGATGACGCTCACCGCGGAGAACACCACGCGTTGGAGCACGACCGGGGGCTGCGGCTGCGATATCACCAGGCGGGCTCGGGCGCGCCGCCGGTGCTGTTGCACGGCTTCGGGCCCGGCGTCTCCGGACGGGCCGACTTCGGCGCCAACCCGCCGGTGCCGGCCGAGCGTTTGCGCTGCCTGATCGTGGATCAGCCCGGCTTCGGTGCCAGCGGCCGCCCAGCGGTGGTTCCGCTGTGGGCACGACTGCGCGGCCTGCGCGCCGAGACGCAGATCCTGTGCGGGCGCGACGACCGTCTCTGAACGCCGCCGATCACGTCCATCACACCTCGTGATCACGCACCCACCCCGCGATCTGGGTCCGGGAGGTGAAACCGAGCTTGGTGAGGATGTGCTCGACGTGGGTCTCGGCGGTACGCACCGAGATCACCAGATCGGCGGCGATGCGTTTGTTGCTGTGACCCGCCGCCACCAACCGGGCGACGTCCTTCTCCCGGCGAGTGAGGACATCCGCGGCCCGAGACGCATCCGCGGCGGGCTGCGGTGGCCGCGGCGCGGCGGGCGCGCGTCCCAGCGCGTAATCGATCGCCTCGCTCAGCGACAGCGTCGCGCCGCTGTCGAAGGCCTCCTGGAACTTCCGCTCGCCCAAAGCCTCCCGCACTCGGCCGCGCATCCGGTCGCCGAGCACGCCGGTGATGGCGTGGGCCAGGCGCACCGTGCTGCGCGCCAGGATCTCCGCGGCGCCGAGCAGGCGGGCGGCTCGCTCGAAATCGGCGCGCGCGACCGCCGTCCACGCCAGCCCTTCGAACGCGGAGGCGAGCCAGACGCAGCGGTCGAACAGGGCGAACATCTCGACGGCGCTGGCGAGATACGCGGTCGCGCCGTCCTGATCGCCGCGCCGCCAGTGATCCAGTCCCATGCACCACTGCGCCAGCCCGCCGAGCAGAGAGGGCCCGCGTTCGGTGGTGACCTCGAGCAGCCGCTCGGCGAACGCGGTGCAGCGTTCGTCGGCGAGCACGAGGGCGCACACGAACGCGAAGGCGAGACTGTCCATCTCCATGGCGTGATGGCCGCATTCGGCCGCCAGATGCGTTGCGGTCTCCGCCAATTCGAGCGCTCGGGCGGTGTCGCCGTCGTTGAAGGCCAGCAGCGCCGAGTCGAGCATGGCCTCCGCGAGGATGTCGGGAGCATTGACCTTGCGTGCCAGGGCGACGCATTCGTCCACCAACTGGTGCGCGGGCCCGCGATCGGACAGCAACGCCGCCAGCGAGGCGGCCGCGGACAGTCCGCGTGCGCGCAGCTCGGTCGGTCGGCCCGCCTTCGCCAGCGCATCGGTCAGCCAGCGATAGCCCTCGGTGAGGAACCGGTTGTGCTCCCAGAACGGCCGCAGCACCGCCGCCATCTCGAGCGCCGACTCGGGTGCGTCGGTGAGGCCGGACTGCAGCGCCGCGCGCAGATTCGCGTGCTCGCGGTTGAGTTCGCGGAACCAGGCGACGTCGTCGGAACTCCAATACGCGGTGCGGCCGCGCAGCGCCAGCCGCCGGTAGTGTTCGCGGTGGCGCGCACGCGCCTCGGGCTCGTCGCCCCGCTCGGCCAGCCGGTTGTGGGCGAACCGCCGGATCGGCTCCAGCATCGAGTACCGCCCGACATCGCCGTCGTAGCGCAGGCTCAGCACCGACTTGTCGACCAGCCCGGTCAGCTCGTCCATCACGATCCGCCCGTTGGGAGCGGGCAGGCACACGGCTTCGGCGGCGTCGATGTCGAAGCCGCCGGAGAACACCGACAGTTGTTCCCACAGGCGCTGTTCGGCCGGCGTGCACAGGTCGTAGCTCCAGCGGATCGCGCCCTCGATGGTCTGCTGCCGTTCCGGCGCGATGCGCGGTCCCGCGCTCAGCAGGGCCATGGTGTCGTCGAGCCGGGCGAGGATCTGTTCGGGAGTGAACACGCGGAACCGCAACGCGGCCAGTTCCAGCGCGAGCGGAATACCGTCCAGCCTGCGGCAGATCGCGGCCAACGCGTCCCGATTCGCGGGGGTGGCCGCGAAGCCGGGGTTGGCGGCGCTCGCTCGTTCGGCGAGCAGGCGCATCGCGTCGCTGTCGGTGGTCGCTGCGTCCGGCAGCGGCAAGGGCGCGACCGGCATGACCTGTTCCCCCGGCACGCCCAGCACCTCCCTGCTGGTCGCCAGCACCCGGACCTGCGCGGTGGTGGCCACGATGCGGCCCACCAGCCGCGCGCAGGCGTCGATCAGGTGCTCGCAGTTGTCCAAGATCAACAGCAACCGTTTGTCCGCGAGGAACTCGGTGAGCCGCCGCAAGGGCGTCGCGGTGTCGTCGCGCAACGCCATGGCCTCCGCGACGGTCACCGTGACCAGATCGGGGTCGCGGACGTCGGCCAGTTCGACCAGCCACACCCCGTCCGGGAACGCGCGCGCCACCGCCACGCCGACCTGGCGGGACAGCCGGGTCTTGCCGACGCCGCCGGGGCCGAGCATGGTCAGCACCCGCGTGGTGGGCAGCAGCCGCTTCGCCGCGGCGAGTTCCTCCCGGCGCCCGACGAAACTGGTGACCTCGGCAGGGAGGTTGCCGATGGGACGCCGCGCCATGGGTGTCAACCCTAGGTACCGCGCGGGGCGCGGAAGAGCGTTCTGGACAAATTCAACTCCGATGACCGTGCCCGCGGCGTCGCGCCGACCGCGGGCGGACCGAACCGGCGCCGCTCATCGAGCGAGGGCGGCGGCGTCGACCTCGCTGAGCTGATGGCGCATCCGGTCGCGCTTGGCGCGCAGATAGCGCACGTTGTGCTCGGTGGGACTGGTCTGCAGCGGAATCCGCCGTTCGACCGCGATGCCGTGTTCGGTCAAGCCCGCCTGCTTGGCCGGATTGTTGCTGAGCAACCGGACCGACCGCACGCCCAGATCGTCCAGGATCCGCGCCGCGGCGCCGTAGTGCCGGGCGTCGACGGGCAGCCCGAGTCGCAGATTCGCGTCGACGGTGTCGGCGCCCCCGTCCTGGAGCTCGTAGGCGCGCAGTTTGTTCAGCAGTCCGATGCCGCGGCCCTCTTGTCCGCGCAGGTAGACCACGACCCCGCGGCCCTCGGCGGCCACGGCCCGCAGGGCGGCGTCGAGTTGCTCGCCGCAGTCGCAGCGCAGCGAGCCGAACGCGTCGCCGGTGAGACATTCCGAGTGCACCCGGGTGAGCACGTCCCGTTCGCCCGGCGCACCGAGCACCAGCGCGAGATGTTCGGCCCGGTCGTTCGGATCCCGATAGCCGATGAGCCGGAACTCGCCGAAGCGGGTGGGCAGCCGGGTCTCGACGACGCGCACGACGCCCGGCTCCAGCCTGCGTCGGTGCGCGATCAGCTCGGCGATGGAGATGATCGGGATCCCGTGCACCCTGGCCATGGTCAGCAGGTCGGGAAGCCGGGCCATCGACCCGTCGTCGCGCACCACCTCCGCGATGACTCCGGCGGGGCGCAGGCCCGCCATCCGCACCAGATCGACCGCGGCCTCGGTATGCCCTTGCCGCCCCAGCACGCCACGCGGGTGCGCCCGCAGCGGGAACACGTGCCCGGGGCGGGTGAAATCCCGGGGCGTGGCGCCGGGATCGGCGAGCAAGCGCATGGTGTGCGCGCGGTCGGCGGCCGATATGCCGGTGCCGATGCCCGCCGCCGCGTCCACCGAGACGGTGTAGGCGGTGGCTTTCGGGTCCTGGTTGACCGCGGTCATCGGCGGCAGCTCCAGCCGATCCAGGTCATCGCCCGTCATGGGCACGCACAGCACGCCGCTGGTGTGCCGCACCAGGAACCCGATGTTCGCCGCGGTCGCCTTCTCCGCGGCCAGCACCAGATCGCCTTCGTTCTCCCGGTCCTCGTCGTCCACGACGAGCGCCATGCCGCCGTTCGCGATCGCCGCCACCGCGGCGGGCACCGTATCCAGTTCACCGGTCATCGTCGGCCACCTCCATATGCCTAATCGAAATATGGCGGGACCGGAAGAACCAGGTGGCGTCTCACTCAGTGAGGCGTTCGATATCCGCCAGCAGCTCCCTGGCGAAATCGCGCTCCGCCTCGTAGTGCCGCACGCACCAGCGCAGCACCAACTCGGGATAGGCCCAGTCCGGGTTCGCCTCCGCGCCCTGCGCGTCGGCCTCGGCGCGCCTGCGCATCTTCTCGGCGTACTCGATGTGCTCGGTGAGTATGCCGCGCATCCGGTCCGGTTCGGCGAGGTTGCCAAGCCACGCCCGCAGCATCACGCTGTGCTTGAGCACCGGCGCCTCCACCGGCGCGTGATTGACCCAGTTCGCCGCCGCCGCACGACCTTCCGGCGTGATGGCGTACATCCGCTTGCCGCGCACGCCGTCCTCGTGCACGACCGCGCGGGAGCTGGCGTAGCCGTGCTTCTCCAGGCGTTTGAGTTCGGCGTAGATCTGGCTGAACGACGGACTCCAGTAGAAGAACTGCAGACTCCAGTCGGCCCATTTCTTCAGGTCGTAGCCGGAGAGTTCGTCGGCGTGCGAGAGCATGCCGAGTACGGCCCACGCGGTGGTCGGCAGGTCGGGCACCGCGGGTGTGACGCCATCGGTCATGGCCGGACTGTACCGTCCAGGCATAGTCGGATTCGGCACTAGCGCCAGCGCGCCCGGCGTCCGAACAGCGACCGCCCGGCCTCGTGGGAGATCTCGAGCAGCACCCGCGCCAGCTTGTCGAAGCTCATCGCCTCAGCCCGCCCGGACAGCGACAGTGCCGCGGGTGCGGTGCCTCGGCCCCGCAAAGGCGCTGCCACGCAGGCGATTCCGTCCATGGACTCCTCACGGTCCACCGCAACCCCTTGGCGCAGCCGGATCTGGGCCAAGGCCCGGTGCAGCGCGTCGGGTTCGGTGATGGTGTGCGGGGTCCGCCGCGGCAGCCGGGAATGGAACGCGGCTTCGGCGATGCTCGGCTCGAGCGTGGCGAGCATCGCCTTGCCGAGCGCGGTGCAGTGCGCGGGCATGCGGCCGCCGAGGCGGGTCGGCAGCATCGCGGCCAGGCGGCCACCCGCCTTGTCCAGATACACGATCTCGCGTCCGTCGAGCACCGCGAGGTGTCCGACCATGCCGGTGCGCTGGCACAACTCGTGCAGCAGCGGGCTGACCGCGTCGCGGATCTCGTTGTGGTCGGCGGTGAGCCCGCCCAGTTCCAAGGTGCGCATGCCGAGCCGATATCCGCCCGAGGTGTGGGCCAGCCAGCGCAGCCGGATCATCTGATCGAGGATCCGGTGCACCGTCGAGCGCGGCAGGCCGGTGCGCTCTACCAGGCCCAGCAGTGTCAGCGTCGGGGTGGCGGCATCGAACGCGTCCAGGATGAGGGTCATCCGCTCGATCATCGATACCGGCACGTCGGCTTCCGCCCCCTTGGCGCGGGTGCGGTGCGGGCCCCGGTCGGCGCGCGGCTCGGTATCGGGCAGCAGGGTGACGGTCATGCGAACCTCCGTCGGTCACAGTCGGTCTACGTCGACCAGGCATTACGCGCTCGATCGCTTGTGTCTCCCATCACACTGACGCGTCGGCGGACGGGAGGAATCGGGAGAACTACGTAGCTTCTACGGATCCGCATCTCGGTGACCGGACTCCGATCTTGACGCCCATCGGGCGATGGCTGCTGTCATAGCTGTCAGGTATATGCCTGATGGAAATCGGAGGCTCGATGGAACCGGTGCTCGAGACGGACGGATCGCCCCTGGACGTGCGCGATTTCAAAGCGGTGCTCGGTCGCTTCTGCACCGGGGTCACGGTGATCACCGCGCTGGGGGAGGACGGGCCGGTCGGTTTCACCTGCCAGTCGTTCTCGGCGCTGTCACTGGAGCCGCCCGCCGTCTGCTTCTGCCCGGCGCGCACGTCCACGTCGTGGCCGCGCATCCGCGCGGTCGGCCGGCTCTGTGTCAACATCCTGGCCCACGACCAGCAGGACCTCTGCCGTCGTCTCGCGCGCAGCGACGCGGACAAGTTCGCGGGGGTGGACTGGGAGCCGTCGCCCAACGGCTCGCCTCGGCTGGCCGGAAGCATGGCCTGGCTCGACTGCGAGGTCGAGCAGGAGGTCGACGGCGGTGACCACACCATCGTCATCGCGCGCGTCACCGCGCTGTCGGAGCATCGCGAGGCGGCGCCGCTGCTGTTCTACCGCTCCGCGTTCGGACGGCTCGATGAGGCCTGAGCGCCTCCCGGCCAGTGGGACTGCACATTTCCGCGCCGGGATGCCGAACCGAAATATCGAGGTGACAAACGTGCGCGAATTGTGGAGGAACCGATGACTACCGACACCGAGGTCCGAGTGATCGACGCGGGCGCTCCGCCGGCCCGCTACGCGCGCGGCTGGCACTGCCTGGGCCTGGCGCGGGACTTCCGGGACGGCAAGCCGCACACCGTCGAGATCTTCGGCACGGAACTGGTGGTGTTCGCCGGTGCCGACGGGCAGTTGCACGTGCTCGACGCCTACTGCAGGCACATGGGCGGGAACCTGGGTGACGGCCGGATCAAGGGCGACTCCATCGCCTGCCCCTTCCACGACTGGCGTTGGGGCGGCAACGGCCGCTGCACCGGCATTCCTTACGGCCGGCGTGTACCACCCCGGGCGCGCACCCGCTCGTGGCCGACGTTGGAGCAGAACAAACAGCTGTTCGTGTGGAACGACCCGGAGGGCAATCCGCCCCCGGAAGAGATCACCATCCCGCGCATCGACGGGGCGTTCAGCGACGAGTGGACCGACTGGACCTGGAACACCATGACGATCGACGGCGCGAATTGCCGCGAGGTCATCGACAACGTGGTGGACATGGCGCACTTCTTCTACGTGCACTTCGGATTCCCGACCTACTTCAAGAACGTGTTCGAAGGTCACGTCGCCAGCCAGTACATGACCTCGGTATCGCGCGAGGACATGATGGGGGAGACCGCGAAGGCGTTGGGCGGCAAGAACATCCTGCACTCCGACGCGTCCTACTACGGCCCTTCCTACATGATCGATCACCTGCGCAGCGAGAGCGCGGGCCTGACGGTCGAGGGCATCCTCGTCAACTGCCACTACCCGGTGTCACCCACGAAGTTCGTGCTGCAGTACGGCGCGATCGTGAAGAAGCCGCACGGCGTGCCCGCGGAGCAGGCCGAGGAGATCGCGGCGAAGTTCGCCGGTGGCCTCGGTCGCGGCTTCGAACAGGACGCCGCGATCTGGCGGCGCAAGACCCGCATCGACAATCCGCTGCTGTGCGAGGAGGACGGGCCCGTCTACCAGCTGCGCCGCTGGTACGAGCAGTTCTACACCGACGTGGCCGACATCGACCCGAAGATGACCGATCGCTTCGAGTTCGAAGTGGACACCACCAGGGCGGTCACGGCGTGGGAGGCGGAGGTCGCGGAGAACCTCGCCGGGCAGCGCGCCGGCGCCGGAGCCTGAGCGGATGGAGCGGGTCACCTGCCGTACCTGCGGGACGTGCGTGCTGGTCGAGAAGTTCAGTCCGCAGCACACCAGCGTCCAGTGGAACGCGGGCGCGGTCGCGGCGTGCGCCGAGTTCGCCGGGGCGGACGGCGCGCGGGTGCGGACCTGCGCCGCGTTGCGCGAAAGCATCGATGCCGCGGTCGCGGACGGACTCGTCGAGGTCAGCACCCGGGATGGAGACGTGCCGTGAGCGCGAACGTGACGGCCGTCGAGGATCGAAGAAAAGACGCGACAGTGGATCGGGCCCGAGCCGCCGCGTCGCCCGCCAGAAGCGCGCCCTTCGGTGGCCACGCGGCCAGGTTCTGCTCGACGTGCTGCTGGCCAACGGGCTGGAAGCGCCCTATTCCTGCCGCGAGGGCGCCCGCAGCGCCTGCACCTGCCGGGTCGTGTCCGGGGAGGTGCGGATGCGGCACAACGAAGTTCTCGACGATGCCGATCTTGCCGAGGGGTGTGCTGGTGGACGAATCCACCTACAGCGCGGAGGAGATCACCGCCCACAGCTACTGGGGCCACGAATGGTCACGTGGCCGATCCGGTGGAGCCCGTGATCGCGGCGGACCCGCGCTCGATCCCCGCGCTGTGCATAGACTGTCGGATCGAGGAGGAAGAACGCCGATGAAGCGAAAGCTGAACTGCCCCTGCGGAGAATTCATCGTCGGAACCGACGAGGACGATCTCGTGGCGAAGACGCAAGCCCATCTGGCCGAGAAGCATCCCGGCCACGACTACTCTCGCGACGAGATCCTGTTCATCGCTTACTGACCGACGGCCTGCCGTAGATCACGGTCTCGGGCGCAGGCCTTCGATCATGTGCGTGGTCGTCTCGTCCAGCAATTCGTCGGCTGCCTCGGCGGCGATCACGCCCGAGCCGACGAAGGTGGCCAGGCCTTGCAGCGCCGCGACCGCGGACAGCGCGATGCGCCGCGGATCGCCGTCGATCACTTCTCCCTGTCGCTGTGCTTCCGCGATCAGCGCGACCGGCGTCGCGAACGCCGCGTCCACGGCCTGTGACATCGCATCGCCCGCGGCGGGGCTGTGCCTGCGCGCGAACATGAGCGCGACGAGCGCCGAGTTCTCGGTCGCGAAACGGAGATAGGTCCGCGCCAAGGCTCGGATGTGCCCGTGGGCCGAGTCCGCGGCCGTGGTCTGCTCCAGGGCTGCGGCCAGACGCTGGAATCCGGATACCGCGATGGCGTCCAGCAGTGCCTGTTTGTCCTTGAAATGCCGGGTCGGAGCGGCGTGACTGACTCCGGCGTCACGGGCAAGCCCGCGTAGCGACAAGCCGTCGACCCCGGACTCCCGCAGCGTCGCCTCGGCGCGCTGGAGCAACTCGGCGCGCAGGTCGCCGTGGTGATAGGACCGGCTTCTGGTGATCGGCATGGTGTATGCAGGATAACAAAATGTAGGCGTTGCCTACTTTGTAGGCGGTGACTACATTGACTCGCATGACGGTTCGGACCTTCACCGCCCCGATCGCAGTGCTCACGGTGTTCGCGGCGCTGCTCGCCACCATGTACCTCGGCTACGCCAGCAATACCGAGAAGAATCTGCACGACTTCCCGATCGCTCTGGTGAATCAGGACGTCGGCGACACGATCGGCGGCAAGCCCGCCGATATCGGCGCCCAGGTCACCGACGCGCTGATGGCCGGTATGCCCGCGGAGAAGATCGACCTGCGCGTCGTCGGCATCGGCGAAGCGCGCAAGCAGTTGCAGGACGGCGAGGTCTACGGCGCGATCGTCATCCCGTCCGACTTCACCAAGCGGCTCGCGATACTCGGCGCCGCCGCCGTGGTGCCCGGCGCGGTCGAGCGCCCGGTCATCACGATCCACACCAACCCGCGGATCGGCCCCTACACCACCGGCATCATGCAGCGCATCGCCGACCGCGCCTTGCGCCAAGTGGACGAGACCGTCGGCAAGAGCCTGACCGATCAGGTGAACGCCGCCCTGGCCGCCGGGCCCGGCGCGCCGGTCGAGCCGAGCGGCGCGGCCCGGTTGATGCTCACCGATCCGGTGCAGATCGTCACCGCGCCCTACCGGCCGATGGACGACGGCGCCGGACAGGGCCTCGTCGCCTTCTTCTACACCTTGATCCTGCTGCTGGCCGGCTTCACCGGCGCGATGATCATCCACACGCTCGTCGACTCGGTGCTCGGTTTCACGCCGACCGAATACGGCCCGTGGTTCGTGCACCCGCCGGCCACCGGGATCTCTCGCTTCCGCACGCTACTGGTGAAATGGGCGGTCGTCGTCACCGCGGCTCCGGTGCTGTCGGGCATCTTCCTCGCCGTCGCCACGGCGTTGAGCGTCCCGCTGGGCAGCCCGCTGCTGTTGTGGCTCTACGGCACTTTGGCCATCGTCGCGGTCGGTGTGACCGCTCTCGCCGTGCTCGCCACCTTCGGCACCGCGGGGCTGCTGGTCAATCTGATCCTGTTCGTCGTCCTCGGCCTGCCCTCGTCGGCCGCGACGGTGCCGCTGGAGGCGACGCCCGCCTACATCGCGAATCTGGCCGCCTTCGAACCGATGCACCAGATCTACCTCGCCGTGCGCGCCATCCTGTTCTTCGACGCCCACGCCGAAGCGGGTTTCGCCCACGGCTTGTGGATGACGGTGCTCGGCCTCGGCATCGGCCTGCTGCTCGGGGCGACCGCGACTTACGCCTATGACCGCCGCGGCCTGCACCGGGCGTCGGCTCCCACCGAGAACGCGTCGGTCATCGGGATGCCCGCCGTAGCTCGCTGAAGCCGCCGTCGCGCCAGCGCAACCGCCGGATGCCGATCAGTCGTCTCCTCGGGCCAGTAGCGCGTCCAGCTTCTCCGGGTCGACGCCGAAACCGGTGAGGCGGTTGAGCGGGATGGAGGCGATCATCCGCATCATGTCCACGCCGAGTGCCGTCGCGTCGCCCATGCTCTCGGACATGCCGCCGAACACCTCCGCGAGCGCGGCCGCCGCCGCCGGATCGGCCATGGCTTCGCCGAGGGTCGATTCCGCCGTGATCGGGATGCGCAGGTCGTCTCCGGCGAGCTGAACCTGCCCGCCGATGCGCAGATCCCGGCTCGAAGCACCTGCCCACACCTGGTAGGCGCCGCCCTCCACGATCCAGCGATCGACCCGCGTCTCCCAGTAGGCCAGGTCGTCGCGCCGGAGCAGCAGCGAGACTTCTTCGCTCGCACCGGGTTCCAGTTCGGCGGTGACCGCGACCGCCTTCAGCTCACGAACGGGACGTGAGACAGCGGAGCCGGGCAGCGCCGTGTACACCTGCACCACCTCCCGGCCCACGCGGGAACCGGTGTTGGTGACGCGGACGCGCACCGCGATGCCCGCCGGTTCGGCCGCGAGCGCCAGATCGGAGTATTCGAAGGTGGTGTAGGACAAGCCGTGTCCGAACGGGTAGGTGACGTCCATATCCCGACTGTCGTACCAGCGGTAGCCCACATACAGGCCCTCGCCATAGCGCACATGCGAATTCTCGCCGGGGAAGCCGAGATAGGCCGGGGTGTCCTGCAACCGGACCGGCACTGTCTCCGCCAGTCGCCCGGACGGGTTCACGACACCGAACAGCACGTCGGCGAGCGCGCCGCCCCCGGCTTGGCCGAGCAGCCCGCCGTCCAGAATCGCGGGGGCCAGGGCGGCCACCGGGGCCAGCCGCACCACGCCGCCGTGCGCGAGCACCACCACCGTCTCCGGTTGCGCCCGCACCACCGCCGCCAGCAACTCCACCTGCTCGGCAGGCAACTCGATGTGCTGACGGTCGAAGCCCTCGGATTCCTGCGCGGCGGCCGAGCCGAGGAACACCACGGCCACGTCCGCGTGGCGTGCGGCGGCGACGGCCTCGGCGCGCAACGCGTCCGCGCCGACGCCGGTATCGGCCGTGGCGAACCCTCGGCTGTAGGAGACCGGCGCGGCGCCGGCGAGCGCGCGGATCTCCTCCAGCGGCACATCGAGGCGGGTCGGGTTGACGTGCGAACTGCCCCCGCCCTGGTAGCGCGGCTCGGCCGCGAATTCACCGATCACCGCCAGCGAGCGCCCGGGCGTGAGCGGCAGCAGGCCGCGGTCGTTGCGCAACAGGACGACGCACCGCGCGGCCACCGCGCGGGCCAGGCGATGGTGCTCGTCGGTGGTGTCGACGGCACGACCGAGTTCGCGTCCGGCGACGACCTTCGCCGCCAGCGTCGCCACGTTCCTGGCGGCGCGGTCGACGTCCGCCGGATCCAGCGTGCCCGCGGCCATGGCCGCCAGTACCTGTGCGTCGGAGATGCCGCTGCCGCCCGGCATCTCCAGATCCAGTCCGGCCGTCACGGAGGCGGGCCGGTCGGCCACGGCGCCCCAGTCGGAGATCACCGCGCCGTCGAAACCCCATTCGCCGCGCAGCACGTCGGTCAGCAGCCAGCGATTCTGCGCGGCGTGCACGCCGTTGATCCGGTTGTAGGAGCACATCACCGTCCACGGCCGGGCGGTGCGCACGATATGGGCGAACGCGCGCAGGTAGATCTCCCGCAGCGGACGGGGGTCGACGTCGGAACTCGACCGCATCCGGTCGTGCTCGGCGTTGTTGGCGGCGAAATGTTTGAGCGAAGCCCCCACTCCGGTGCTCTGCACACCCGTCACCCATGCCGCGCCGAGCAGACCGGTGAGTGACGGGTCCTCCGAGTAGTACTCGAAATTGCGGCCGCCGCGCGGATCCCGCTTGATGTTGACTCCCGGCCCGAGCAAAACGTCCACGCCCAGCGCGCGCGCCTCCCGGCCCAGCGCCTCGCCCACGCGGCGGACCAGATCGACGTCCCAGCTCTGCGCGAGCCCGACCGCGGGCGGGAAGCAGGTGGCGGGCAGGCTCTCGGCCGAGCCCAGGTGGTCGGTGGCCCCCGCCTGCCTGCGCACCCCGTGCGGGCCGTCGGTCATGGTCACAGCGGTGACCGAACCGATCGCCTTGGTGGTCCAGAAGTCGGCGCCGCTGCCGAGGGCGGCGCGCTGCTGCGGTGCCAGATCGGTGAGGTCGGGCGTGCTCGTCATCGAGGCTCCTCGGGTGGGGACCGTTACCGCACACAGTATGCTGGCCTGCTCACCGAGCCCGGCCGCTTCGACGGCCTGTGGACGCAGGCGGCCCACCGTAGCCGCGGGAGCCGATCGAGCGCTCCTCGGCGCGTCGACCAACCCCGGTAGTATCGAGCTTGGTTGCGCCTCGGCCGTCCACCGTTGTGCCGGGCGGCAGCCACGGGAGTGCAAGATGAGCGCGCGCGTCGGCCCCGGCCCGCGGCGGTTGCATCGCAGCACCCGGGTGCTGGTGGTCGCCGCCACGGTATTCGTCGTGTCGTTGCTGATCGTGCCCCGGCTGGTCAGGGGCTATGTCAGCTGGCTGTGGTTCGGTGAGGTCGGGTTCCGCGGTGTCTGGCTGACCGTGCTGTTCACCCGGCTCACGCTGTTCGCCGCGATCGCGCTGATCATCGGTGGCGTACTTCTCGCCGTGATGTGGCTGGCCTTCAGGTTCCGTCCGCTCTTCTTTCCCGAGTCCGAGGAAGAAGACAGCCTCCGGCCGTATCGGACGGCGGTGCTGCGGCATCCGGTGCGGTTCGGTCTCGGCGTCGCCACCGTGGTGGGGCTGGTCTGCGGCCTCGCCGCGCAGTCGAACTGGATGACGGTCCAACTGTTCCTCCACGGCGGATCCTTCGGCGTGGCCGATCCGCAGTTCGGGCACGACGTCGGGTTCTTCGTCTTCGACCTGCCCTTCTACCGTTCCGTCCTCAACTGGCTGTTCATCGCGGTGGTCCTCGCCTTCCTCGCGAACCTGGCCACGCACTACCTGCTCGGCGGGCTGCGGCTGTCCAGAAAGGCGGGCGGCCTGACGCACGCGGCCCGCGTCCAGCTCGCGATACTGGCCGGGGCGTTCATCCTCCTGAAGGCCGCCGCCTATTGGCTCGACCGATATTCCTTGCTGTCGAGTGACAGCAAGGAGCCCACGTTCGCGGGCCCCGGCTATACCGACATCAACGCGGTGCTTCCCGCCCGCCTCATTCTCTTCGCGATCGCCCTGATCTGCGCCGTGGCGGTCTTCGCCGCCGTCGTCGTGCGCGATCTGCGGATTCCGGCGATGGCGGCGGCGCTGCTGCTGTTGTCGTCGATTCTCGTCGGGGCCGTCTGGCCGTTGGCCGTCGAGCAGTTCTCCGTCCGTCCGAACGCCGCCGACATGGAGCGGGTCTACATCCAGCGCAACATCGCGGCCACCCGGCAGGCGTACGGGATCGGCAGCGACCGGGTCGAGTACCAGCCGTATTCCGGCGTCGGCACCAAGCCGCCGCCCGAGGTCCCCGCCGACGTCACCACGATCGCCGACGTCCGCCTGCTCGATCCGAACGTGCTGTCACGGACGTTCACCCAGCAGCAACAGCTGAAGAATTTCTACAGTTTCCCACCGCATCTGGACCTCGATCGCTACCGCGTCGGTGGGCAATTGCGCGACTACGTGGTGGCGACGCGCGAGCTGACCCCGAGCGCGCTGAGCGGCAACCAGCGCCATTGGGTCAACCGGCACACCGTCTACACGCACGGCAACGGGTTCGTGGCGGCGCCGGCCAACCGGGTGAACGCGGCGGTCCGCGAAGCGGCGGGCGACGCCGCGAGCAGCAACAGCGGATATCCGATCTACGCGGTCGGCGACATCGCCTCCCAGGCCTCCGGCCACCAGGTGATCCGAGTGGATCAGCCGCGCGTCTACTTCGGCGAAGTGATCGCCCATGCGAGCCCGGACTACGCCATCGTCGGCGGCGGCCCCCAGCCGCGCGAGTACGACACCGACACCACCACATACACCTACACCGGCGCGGGCGGCGTCCCGATCGGCAACTGGCTCAACCGCTTGGCCTTCGCGGTGACCTACACCGAGCGCAACATCGTCTTCTCCAAAGCGATCGGCGCCGAGTCGAAGATCATCTTCAACCGCGATCCCCGCCATCGCGTCGAACTCGTCGCACCGTGGTTGACCACCGACAACGACCCCTATCCCGCGGTCGTGAACGGCCGCATCGTCTGGATCGTCGACGCGTACACCTCGATCGACGGCTACCCCTACGCCAAGCGCAGCTCGCTGGAAGCCCTCGCTCCGGGCGAGGACACCGAGCGTGGATCGCCCCGGGAGATCTCCTACGTGCGCAACTCCATCAAAGCCACCGTCGACGCGTACGACGGCACGGTCACCCTCTACCAGGTCGACCGGCAGGACCCGGTCCTGGCGGCCTGGATGAAGGTCTTTCCCGGCACGGTGCGCCCCGAGGAGTCGATCACCCCGGAGTTGCGGGCCCACTTCCGGTACCCCGAGGACCTGTTCACGATCCAGCGCGAGATGCTGGCCAAATACCACGTCGACGAACCGCGCGAATTCTTCACCACCAACGCTTTCTGGTCGGTGCCCAGCGACCCCACCGTGGAAGCCAATCCGCATCAGCCCCCGTTCTACGTCCTGGTCGGCGACCAGACCAGCGCCGAACCATCGTTCCGGCTCGCGAGCGCCATGGTCGGCTACAACAGGGAATTCCTCTCCGCTTACGTCTCCGCCCGCTCCGACCCGGAGGGCTACGGCAAGATCACCGTCTCGCAGCTGCCCACCGACACCCTCACCCAGGGGCCGCAGCAGATCCAGAACTCGATGATCTCCGACACCAGAGTGGCTTCCGAGCGGACCTTGCTCGAGCGCTCGAACCGGATCCAATACGGGAATCTCCTCACCCTGCCGATCGCCGACGGCGGCGTGCTCTACGCCGAACCGCTGTTCACCGAACGGATCTCGACGGCGCCGAACTCCTCGACGTTCCCGCAGTTGGCGCGGGTGCTGGTCAGTTACCGCGATCCCGGCACCGGTGGTGTCCTGGTCGGCTACGCGCCGACCCTCGCCGAAGCGCTCGAGCAGGTGTTCGGCGCGGCCACCGGCAGACTCGCCACGCCGCCAGGCGGCGGTCCCGGCGCTCCGCTGCCGCCGGGCCAGCAGCCCACCGCGCCGCCGGCCGCGCAACCACCGGCGCAGGCGCCGCCGGTGGATCAAGCGAAGATCGCCGAACTCAACGCGCAGATCGACGAGATCCGCGCGGCGCTGGAACGTCTGCAGAAGCAGCTGAGCGAACTCGATCGCACCGGTCGCTGACGCTCGCGGCTGCGCCTAGCTCGATTCCGCCGCGGAATTCTCGGTGCCGAAATCACGCTGCGGGTCCGGCAGGTGGACGAGAATCAGGCCGACGCCCGCGATCAGGAAGTTCTGCAACGCGGCCGACGAAGCGTTCACGTCGTCGTTGGCCCACATGCGGAACCATTCGCCGCCGATGGTCAGGAACCCGCCCGCGAACAGCAGCACCGCCATGGTCCAGCCCAGGCTGGACAGTTTCACGGCCAACTCCGGCCCGGATCGCAGCCCGCGCGGCCGTCCGGTCAGCACCCTGCCCCACGCGGCTCCCGCGGCGAGCAGCACGAAGGCGATGAGGAATTCCCAGATCACCACGAGGATGTAGGCGACGAGCGCGACATTGCCATTGGTGATCGCGCGCCAGTCCGTGCCCGGATTGTGGATCGTCGCCTTCATCGACAGCACCGCGGCCACACCGTTGCGGTTGGTGTCGGTGTCGACGCAATTGGTGAACGCGACGAACAGGTAGTAGAAGCCGGTGATGGTGGCCAGCGTCGCCACCGCCATCCGGCGGCTGCCCACCACGTCCAGAACCTTCGTGCCGTAGCGCGTCATCTGCCTACCTCGGGTCGACCGGCCAGGAGCTCCAAGCGTCGACGATCATATAGGCGCTCGATCACGCGTTCTCCCCACGACGGGGAGTCCCCGGTGGCCGGAAACGGGCCGAATTGGTTTCTGCCGCATGCGGTTTGCGTACGGAGTCGCAGGCGGCCCCGGCTGGACGACCGGCAACGACGGTGGGAGGTCGTGGAAACGCGACGACTGCGCCACCCGGGTGCGGCGGCGCAGTCGTGTGTGTTGCCTCGGCTCGGCGGGGCCGGAACGCGACCCCGCCGAACTCGGCGGCTGCTACTGAGCGGTGGTCTGCCGCTTCGGCAGCTTCCAACCCGGCCGGGGGAAGTGGCAGGTGTACCCGTCCGGGTAACGCAGCAGGTAGTCCTGATGCTCCGGCTCGGCCTCCCAGAAGGCGCTCGCCGGGGTCACCTCGGTGACCACCTTGCCCGGCCACAGACCGGAGGCGTCCACATCGGCGATGGTGTCCAAGGCGACGCGCTTCTGGTCGTCATCGAGGTAGAAGATCGCCGAACGGTAGCTGGTTCCGATGTCGTTGCCCTGGCGGTCCTTCGTGGTCGGATCGTGGATCTGGAAGAAGAATTCCAGCAGCTGCCGGTAGTCCGTCCGGGCCGGGTCGTAGACGATCTCGATCGCCTCCGCGTGGCCAGGGTGGTTGCGGTAGGTGGGGTGGTCGTTGCGTCCACCGGTGTAGCCGACGCGGGTCGACACCACCCCCGGCTGCTTGCGGATCAGGTCCTGCATGCCCCAGAAGCATCCACCGGCCAGAATCGCCTTGCGCGTGTCGGTCACGCCTCCTCCTTCACGAAGAGAGTCTTGTACTGCCCATAGCCTTCCGCATCGAGGTCGTCGAGGTGGATGAACCGCAGCGCCTTCGAATTGATGCAGTACCGCAGGCCGCCCGCCGCGCGGGGGCCGTCGGTGAACGCCCGCTCGGTCCCGTTCTCCTGAGTGACGTGGTACTGCTCAGGCGACAGGGCGGCGATCGCCGCGGGATTCCGGTTGTACTCCCGTGCCACATGACCTCCTCATATCGGCCCCTCGTACAACCTGGACACCGGCCCGGAAAGTCCCGAGCGAGCGGGGCGTCACACCCCGGCCGGCAACCGCCGCCCTGCGCTGGCGAAAGCGCTCGGCGTGCCGCTAGGCCGTGGAGTTCACCGCCGATTCCGGCGCCGGAGAGGTAGCGCTTACCGTCGCTTTCCTCCGGGGTACCGTCCACACGGCGACCAGGCACAAGATCGCGACAACGAAGCACGCGATCGCGTACCAGAGATTCCCGATGGGGTCGCCTGCGCTGGTCACGCCGTCGACGGCGCCGAAGTAATCGGGCAACGCGGTCGCCCAGAGCAACGCCATCACCCCCAGATACACCCCGCCGTAAACGCGGACGAAGTCGTTGGTGTAAGGCGCAGCCGAGTCGCCGCGCCGCAGCCGCGACCACTGGCGGGTGAGGATCAGCACCGCGGCGACAGAGACGACGACCAGTTCGGCGGCGTAGAGCACGCCGCGCACCGTGGTGCTGCCCATGCCGAAGACCGTCGCGGGGATGGGCAGCACGGCGGTGCCCAGCGACGCGAGTACGCCGACGAGGATCGTGCGCCCGGCCAGTTGCCATCCGGAGAAGGTCCGCCCCTGGGCGACGTGGCGGCCGACGAACAGTTGGACGCAGAACGCGAGGGACATCGGCCACAGCGCGGCGAAGACCACCACGCTCGGCAGCGGCACCGAATCGAACATCGGCTGATTGATCGGGTTGTCCACCGACCATTCCCACCACCGCAGCTGCGGGCCGAGATGGTCGAAGATCTCGTAGAAGGCGTGGTGGACGAAGCCGACGCACGCCGATCCGGCGAGAACCCCGTATTGCCGGAACACGCCGAGAATCCTGACCATTTCGAACGCGAGCGTGGCCATGAACGGGTAGATCGCGACGATGTAGAGCGGTAATCGGCCCCAGAGGAATTCCACGGTGAACAGGTTGTGCGCGAACATCGTGTCGACGTGCGCGTCGATGCCGAACGCCGCAGGGAAGTACAGCGGGGGTTCGATGATGAACAGGTACGCGGTCGCCCCGAACCAGACCACCAGGTTGGTGGGGTCGCCGTGCCGGCGCAGCCGCACGATCGCGTAGACCAAGGCGAGCACCGCGCCGAGGACGATCGTGCACTCGAGGACGGGCAGCGTCCAGTTCTCCAACGCGAAAGGGTTCCGTACTTCGACCGGTCCGCCTGCCTCCTCGCACGAGAAGCCGAGCGCCGTCGCGAGCCGGTCGAAGGTGGGGGCGCAATGATCAGCCATCGGTCCGGCTCCTAACGTGCGGCCGTCTCGGCGGTGTACCAGTGCGAGACGTCGTAGCCGGCCTCGTAGCGCTCGAACCACACATCGGCCAGCGCGGGCAGCTTCTCGTGGTCCGGATTGTGCTTGGGCAACTGACTGCGGACGACGCCCACGAGCGCGACGAGCTGCTCACGGAGCGGCAGGTGGTCGAACGCGCGGGGCATCGGGCCGTTGTCCTCGGCGTGCAGGAACGGCAACCACTTGCGCAGTTTCTGCCTGCGCCGGTGATTCGCGAACATCGACAGCGCGTCGATCTTCCGCTCCTCCAGCGGGACATGCTCGTTGAAGCCCGCGCAGGCCAGCCGGATCACCTTCATCACGTGACGGAAGATCGACGGCGCCATGCGCATCCGGTACACATCGCTGCCCACGACGGAGTCGAAAATGATCAGCGCGGAGCTGCGATGCTCGACCTCTTCGACGAAGTGCCAGATGAACAGCGACGCCACCCGGTCGTCGCCCGGCCGGAACAAGGTCGAGTCGTTGTCGAGCATCAGTTTGAACACCGGGGTGAACGTCGCCTCGAGATCGGCGGTGTAGGCCAGCCGGTATTCGACCGGAGTATGCACGGTGAGGCGGTCGAATTCCGCGATCACTTCGTTGAGCGTTTCTTGCAACCCCGGGTAGCGCCGGATCAGGGCGTTGGCGTGCTGGCGGTGGGCGGTGGAATGCTGCCCCTCCTGGCGCACGAACGCGTCGGCCTCCTCGGCCACCGCGGGATCGGTGATCAAGGGCATGGCCTCGCGGATCATGTTGACGATCATCTTCTCGAAGCCGATCGCCAGGAAGGACACCGCGTTGGCCATCGAGGAGAAGGCCGGATTCTCCTCGTTCCACAAGAAGGGCACGTCGTAGTCGGCGAATGCGAAGCGCATCTTCCGGACTTGAAGATCGGTCACTGGGCTGAACCTCGACTTTCCGAAACGAACCGGTCCGGCAACGCATTCCGGCGCACCGGGCCATGTCGCAGCGATCATACACACAACTGTCCAAGTGTATGATCAGAATCGGCGCTGGAACCGAGAACAGGCAACGTTGTGATACGGTCGAGCCCCTGACCTGGATAGTCGGCAGGCTTTCCGTCAGGGGTTCGCAAGCGACAGGCTTCGAGTCGAGGAAGCGGGCAGTGGCAGGAAGGCGTGGGTGGGGCGGGAGCCCGCCGAAGGACGACGAGGAAGCCTCGCGTCGCATCGTCGCCGCCGCGGTCGAACTGATCGGGCGGACGGGTTCGGAGATCAGCATCGCCGACGTCGCGGAATCGCTCGGCGTCATCCGGCAGACGGTCTACCGGTACTTTCCCAGTGCCGACGCGCTGATGACCGCGGCGGCGATAGCGTCGGTCGACGGGTTCCTGGACCGGCTGACCGAGCACGTCAGCGGGATCGAGGACGCCGTGGAAGCGATGACCGAGGCAGTGGTGTACACCCTCGCCGAGGTTCGCCGCACGCCTCATCTCGGCATTCTGCTGTCGAGCACGTACTCGAACGTCCATCCCGAGAGCCTGACCTCCGAAGAGGCGCAGGCCTTCGGCATGACGATGATCAAGCGCTTCGACGTCGATTGGGAGCGTTACGGATACGACGACGAGTCGCTGCACGAGCTGGTCGAATACGTCCTGCGCACGATGCAGTCGTTCTTCGTCTCCCCGGGGAATCCACCGCGCGGGGAAGACGATTTGCGTCGGTATCTACGCCGGTGGATGGGGGCCGCGATCGTCGCCCAGATGGAGCCGTCGGCGAGCGTCTGAGGCTTCCCGCCGAAATCCGCTGTCGAGACTCGCCCTTACGAGCCCGCCTCGGCATTCGCATCAGCGGCGGCGCTCGGCCTTCGAGGGACGGGGTGTTCGATCAGGCGCCCCCACGTCGCCGCGTGCTCGGAAGGTGACAGCGCCTCCGTCGCTTTCGGCGCGCCGACGCGAGAAGGGAAGAGGCGGATCAGCTCGCGTCGTCGAGCCGCACTGTGACCAGGACGCGGCCGCGCTCGTCGCGCTGCGCCACCGCATGCCCGTGCCGGTCGGCGCCGTTCAGGTGCAGGGTGATCGGGCCGCCCGCACCGAGGAAGTTACGCCACCAGGACTTCTTGTCCGGCATAGCGACGCCGATGACGAGTTCGTCTCCCTTTCGCCGGTAGTTGACCGGTGTGCTGAACGTCCGCCCGGACCGGCGGCCTACATAGGTGATCACCACGAATCCCCTGCCCAGCAGGCTGCCGAGCACCGGCGCGCTCAGCAGGGCGACCACCCCGGCGTTCACTGCGCGCACGCCACGCCCCAGCACCGTCTTCGGTTCCACCATTTCCTCCCGGCCGCCCACGGACATCGAACACCGCCACCCTAACGCCTGCCGGGGCCGCGCGCCCGCGGCGCTGGGCCGGGCACGGTCACCGGATTTTCGTTTTGCGCCGCCGAGTTTCGGGTTGGAGGCACGAATCGCCGATCGGGCGGTGGCGCGGGCGGTCTCGCCTCGATACTCGTGCACGACCGTCGTCACGGCGGTCGGAGGGCAAACGCGCAGAAGGGAAACCGATGACAACCAGCCTGCCCGCATTCCCCGCGGCGAACGAGGATCTGCTGGACACCTGCATCCGGCTCCGGGAGATCGCGCCGGTGGTCGAGGTGGAGTTCCCCGGCGGCGTGCCCGCCTACCTGGCCCTGACGCACGAGGCGGTGCGCGAGATCCTCGCCGGGGACAACAAGACCTTCGCCCGGGATCCGAAGCACTGGCCCGCGCTGCACGACGGTTCGATCCCGGCGGACTGGCCGCTGCGTGCCGTGGTGCAGGGCGATCACCTGTCCACCAAGGACGGCGACGACCACCGGCGGCTGCGCGGCCTGATCAGCAAGGCCTTCACCCCGGGCCGGGTGCAGGCGCTGGAGCCGCGCGTCCAGGCGATCATCGACCGATTGCTGGACGAGGTCGTGGCCGCGGGTGACGGCGTCGATCTGGTGCCCACCTTCACCGAGGCGCTGCCCATGGCGGTGATCTGCGAACTGTTCGGGGTGCCGGAGCCGGACCGGGAACGGCTGCGCCGCTGGACCGCCACCCTCCTGGCGCACACCACACCGCCGCAGGAGGCGTTCGCGACGCAGAACTCGCTGATGACGTACCTGTACGAACTGGCGGACCGGAAACAGGAGCAGCCCGGCGACGACCTCACCACCGGCTTGGTCCAAGCTCGTGACCAGGACGACAAGCTCACCGCCGACGAACTGGTCGCCGTTCTGTGGATCATGCTGGTGGCCGGTCACGAGACCACGGTGCACCTGCTCGGCTACGCCATCCTGGCGCTGTCGCAACATCCCGAGCAGCTCGCGCTCGCCAAGGCGGAAGACCGGTGGGCCGACGTGGTCGAAGAGACCGTCCGGTACCGCCATTCGGTGATGATGACGAGCTGGCGATTCACCCTGACGGACGTGACCGTGGCCGGAGTCGCCATCCCCAAGGGACAAGCGGTGGGCGTCGCCTACCAGGCCTGCGGTATCGACCCGGCCGAGTACGGCGAGACCGCGAACGAGTTCGATATCACCAGAGAGCAGCGCGGCGGACATCTCGGCTTCGGTCACGGGCCGCGGTACTGCATCGGCGCGGGCCTGGCGCGCTTGGAGGGTCGTCTCGCGCTCGCCTCGCTCTACCGCCGGCTGCCGAACCTCGAACTCGCCATCGACCCGGCGAACATCCCGTACTCGCCGTCGTTCTTCACCGTCGGCCCGCTGTCGATTCCGGTGAAACTGGGCTCGGAAAAACAGTGAGGGTCACCGACGCGGCGGGCGGCGCTCGCAGGCTTCGTCACCGCAGCTCAGTCGCCGCTCGCTGGGCGGGTTCGGCCCGCCCGGTGCGCACTCGACGCACGTTCGCCTGGCTCGCGACTATGCGCTGAGGTCGCCCTGAGGCCGGCGACGCTCGGGGCGGATAGTCGAATCTTGCAACGTTTGCGCTGGTCAACGATCTATTGCGAACGGGATACGCATCGTCGGATCCGGACGGATCGCGGTGCGTGCCGTGTCAGGCTGCTGCGGTCCGCAGTTCCGCAGCAACTGGCAGGAAGGATCGATGACGCCGATGTCGCAAGCAGATCCGATCGTCGGGACCACGTCCGAGCAGCTCGCGAGGATCGCGCTCCAGGGGCCATGGGACGCCGAGGGGCAGGTGCGCCCGGAAGCAGTGCAGTTCGCGTCGAACTTGGTCAGCGCCGTGCAGAAGCGCAGCGGCAGGGGGCTGGTGCCCGGCGAGGTGGCCGATCTCGTGGACCGGGCGCTGAACGTCGCCGTGCCGACGTTCCCGCGCATCGAAGGGGCGGGCGGGGTCGGGCTGTCGGCGCACCTGCTGCGGCAGACCACCACCCGGCCGTGCCCGCTGGTGGTCTTCCCCGCCGGGTGGACACCCGTCGGGTGGCCGTTGTTCGAGTACGCCTATCTCACCCTCGCGTCGAAGGGCTACCACGTGCTGGCCTACACGCCGCGCGGAATCGGGTGGACCGCCATACCGGGAACGGACATGCCGTGGTTCGGCACGTCCGAAGGCACCGTCGACGTCGCCGGTCCATGTGACCGGGCCGATGGCAAGAAGGTGCTCGACTACGCGCTGGACGCGCTCGATCCCAGCGGCATCGCCTTCATGGGTGAGTCCTACGGCTCGGGCATCAGTCAGCTCGTGGCCGCGCACGACGAGCGGGTCGACGTCGTCGTCGCCCTCAGCACCTGGGGCAACCTCGCCACCAGCTTGTACGACAACGGCACTCGCCATATGAAGGCCGTCGAGGGACTGATCGGCTTGACCGGCGGCGAGCAGGCGGAGAAGTTCGACGAAGCGGCGCTGGAGATTCTGGCCAAGTTCGACGAGGGCGTGGACATGGACCCGGTCGTCGACTGGGGCACCGAACGGGCGCCGGAGAGCTATGTCGGCTCCCGCGAGATCCCCACCTTCTTCTCCAATACCTGGCACGAGGGCCTTTTCCCGGTGAACCAGGTGCTGGAGACCTTCGAGAAGCTGCCTCGGCCGAAACGGCTGAACATGTGGATCGGCGATCACGCGGCCCCGGAGGGCCCCGGCTTGATCGCGCCGCCCATGCCGGGTGCGGGACCCAACCAGCCGCTGCGCGAAGCGTACGCCTGGCTCGATTACCACCTCAAGGGCGAGGACAACGGCGTCGACGCGTGGCCGGAGATCAGCAACCAGGTCATGTTCACCTACGTGACCACGCCCGGAGCCGGGGACGGCCAGAACGTGATCGTCGAACCGGCGCGGCGCGAGGAGAAGGCGTCGTGGGCCGACGTCACCACCGGCACCGAAGTGCTGACCTTGACCGATGTGCGCGAGGGCGGCGACGGCGCGCTGACTTCCGATCCCGCGACCGGATGGGAGCGCAGTTTCACGGTGGGCGACCAGCCGGAGGTCGTCGCGATGGACAGGCTCATGACGACGGGGCAGCAGGAGTGGTCCGGCAATCCCAAGATCTATCGGATCGATGAGATCGACCGCGGCCATGCCCTCGTCTGGTCGACGGGGCCGCTGCTCGCGGCGCGCGGCGGCGTCGCCAGGCAGATCCGCGGCATTCCCCGGGTGCAGGTGACCATCGACAGCAGCGACGAGTCCGCGACGGTGATCGCCTATCTGCTCGACGTCGACGAGAACGGCGCCGCCCGGATCATCACGCACGAACCGAAGACCACCGAGTCGGCCCTGCCCGCCACCGTTTCGTGGGAGCTGCAGGCGGCCGCCTACGACGTGCCGGACGGCCATCGGCTGATGCTGGTGATCGACGGCATGGATCCGCTGTATTCCAGCGCCAACAAGGTGGATTCGACGATCACCATCAGCGCGCCGGACGGCGCCCCGTCCCGCCTGGAGCTACCGCTCGGCTGATTCCCGCGCGTGGCCCGGAACCGGCGACCGGGCCGGGCCACGCCGTGGTCGAGAACGGTGATGCCCAACCGAGTTCACCGCGTGCCGGGCCGGGCCGGTTCGGAGATGATGCGGTTGGCTTTGGCCTTGACCGCGTCGGGCAGCACGTGGTTGGCGAGGCCGAAGGCCTTGGTCAGCAGCGAGGCGGCGAAGACCTGCTGTCGCCCGCTGAGCAGGGCATCGACGCCTTGGCGCGCCACATCGGCGGGATCGTCCTTGGGCAACCGGCCGATGCGAGTGGCGAGCATTCCGGCGCGACGGAAGAAGTCGGTGTCGGTCGGGCCGGGCAGCAGGGCCGTCACGGTGACCTCCGTGTCGCGCAGTTCTTCGCGCAGCGCCTTCGCGAACGACTGGATGAAGGATTTCGACGCGTTGTACACCGCTTGGCGGGCGCCCGGCATCGTGGCGGCGATGGAGGAGGTGAACAGCAGTTTGCCGTCGTTGCGTTCGACCATGTCGCGCAGGACGAGCTTGGTCAGATGAACGGTCGAGCGGATATCGAGGTCGATGACGGCCAGTTCGTCGTCGAGGTCGGTCTCCACGAAGGCGCCCCCGCGCCCGATTCCGGCGTTGAGGGCCACGGCGTCCGGCATCCGGTCGTTCTCGGTGGCCGCCCGATAGAGCTGTTCCACACCGTCGGCGGTACGCAGGTCGACCTGCACCGGCCGCACGTCGTACCGCGGGTCGTGCAGCGCGGCCGCGGCGGTCTTGACGGCCTCGTCTTCCGCCGCGATCACGACGTCGTAGCCGTGTGCGATGAACTGCCTGGCCAGTTCGAAACCGATACCGCTGGATGCTCCGGTGACTAGGGCGAGTGGTCTGTCGGTCATGTGCTGCGGCTACCCACTGCGGCCGCGCCCATACCCGAATGGGCGGCTCGGTAGTCTGCAGGAGTGTCCGCCGCGCCCGCCGACGCCGACGCACCGATCGTTCCGGTGCGAGACGGAGTGTTCTTCACACTTCCCGCCGCGCTGCCGCGGGGGCGGCACAATCTGGGGCGTGAGCAGGTGATGGCCGCACAGCGGGAACGGCTGCTGGTCGCCGCGACCGAATTGCTCGCGGCCCGCGGTTACGCCGGATTCGGCCCCACCGATGTCGCCAAGCGCGCCGGCGTCTCGCTGGCGGCCTTCTACGACGCCTTCGCCAACAAGGACGAGTGCATCTTCGCCGGTTACGACCGCTTCATCCAGGTGCTGCTGACGCAGCTGACGGGCGCGGACATCAAGGGCCGAGACCGCAGATCCATCGTCGCCGACGCGCTCGGCCAGTACCTCGGCTCCCTGCAGAACGACCTGGTCGTGGCCCGTGCCTACCAGGTGGAGATCGACGGGCTCGGGCCTGCCGCCCGGCGGCGCAGGCGAAAGTCGATCCGCTTGTTCGCCGAGTACATCCGCGCTCTGGTGCAGAAGGCGACCGCCGATCGGCAGCCACTGCTCTCGGTCGCCGCGTACATGGGCGTCGTCTACGCCGTGCGGCAACTGACCGCCGACGCGCTCGACGAGTCACAGGAGCCGGATCTGACCGCGTTGAGCGCCGACCTGGAGCCCTGGCTCACCGATCTGTTCCGCCAGCGCCGTTCCGGTACGTGACCGCGGGCGCAACTTGACATGACAGCCCCGGTCGCGCAGCATTGGCGTAAAGCCCCTTACTCCGATACCGCTCCGAATCGGCGTGGCACGCCGCCGAATGTCCGATACCGCCGTCGCCGATCCACGCGACGGAGGCCTGTCGTCGAGAATTCCGAATGGCCGTAACAATCGTACTCTTCACCCGTGACCTTCGCGTCCACGACAACCCGGCCCTGGTGGCCGCGGTACGCGAGGGCGCGGCGGTGGTTCCGCTCTACGTCGTCGACGACCGTCTCGTCGGCAGCGCGAAGCCCGCTGGGAACAAACTCCGTTTCCTATCCGCCGCGCTCGCCGAACTCGACGCCGAACTTCGCTGTGCCGGTGGCCAACTGGTGGTTCGCCACGGTGATTACGTCGAAGCGGTGGACCGGGTGGCGGCACAGGTGCACGCCGACAGCGTCCACATCGCCGAGGACGCCACCTGGTACGGCCGATGCCGCCTACGGGCACTGAGCGAACGGCTGGCGCGGCGCAGTTGCCTGCTGCACACCCATCCGGCCACCCTGACCGCCGTGGATCCCGCCGACTGCGGCCCGTACCGGCCCGACGACGAGGTTCCGGATTTCGCGACCTACTTCCGCCGATGGTTGTCGGCGCCGAAGCGGCGGCCGCTGGCCGAGCCGACGGAGCTGATCGTTCCCCGCGTCGACAGCGATCCCGTGCCGAGATTCGACGAACTCGGCGACGCGGCCATCTCACCGCAGCTGGCGGTCGGTGGCGAGATCACCGGCCGTGCGCTGTGGCGGGGCTGCGTCGCCGACCGGCGGCAACCACGCGGCCGGGCCACCGGTGAGCTCACGCGGGAGGGCTGCGACCGACTGTCGCCGTATCTGTATTTCGGGTGCCTGTCCGCCGCCGAGATGGTGTACCACACCGACATGGCGACCACGGACGGGCGCGCTTTCCTTCGCCAGCTCGCTCGGCGCGACTTCCATCTGCAGTTCCTCGTCGCGCGGGCCGACATCGCACGGTCCGGTGAAGGTCCCGGCGAGCGGCAGGCGCACGATCCGGTCGTGGTGGGCGCCTGGCGCGACGGACGCACCGGATACCCGATCGTCGACGCGGGGATGCGGCAGCTGGCCGCGCAGGGATGGATGCCGGAGCGCGCGCGGGTGATCGCCGCTGGTTTCCTCACCACGACGCTGCGGGTGGACTGGCGGGTCGGGGCCGAACACTTCCGCCGGTGGCTGCTCGACGACGCGGCGAGCGACCGCTTCACCTGGCAGCAGGCGGGACGTCTCGACCCGGGAGCCGTCGGCACCGCGGAACGCTACGACCCCGAGGGCAACTACGTGCGGCGCTGGATTCCGGAACTGGCTTCCCTGCCGGGTTCGGAGATTCACCGCCCCTGGCGGCACAGCGTGCCGACCTCGATATATCCGGCTCCCATCGCGGGCAGGGTGAGCACGTAACCGGCCTGCCGGGCGGTTTCGCGTCCGGCCGGATCCGGCAATTGTTCGCCGAGACCGCCGACACCTCCGACCCCGTCGAACGCGAAAGCAAGTTCTTCGAGTTGCGGCGCCTGCTCGCGGTGCACGAGACCGCCGAGGAAGAGATCATCCACCCGCGCGCCCGGCGTGAGCTCGGGGAGGGCGCGTCCATCGCGGATGCGCGGCTGGAAGAGGAGAACAAGGCGAAAAAGCAGCTCGCCGAGATGGAGTCGCTGGACATCAGCTCGGTGGAATTCCAGGTCGGCCGAACTGCGCGAAGCGGTGCTGGCGCACGCCGACCACGAAGAACGGGAGGAAATTCAACCGGCTGCGCGCGAAACTCGACGACGAGACCCTGCAGAGGTTGCGCAGAACCGTCGAACTGGCCGAGACGATGGCGCCGACCCGGCCGCATCCCGGCGTGGAATCGGCCACCGCGAATGTCCTCGTCGGTCCGTTCGCCGCGATGATGGATCGCGCCAAAGACATGATCAGCAAGCCGCGGCATTGATCCGGACAGTGAGCGCGGCGCGCGGCATCAGTTGCCGCGCGCCGCGTCGCTGTGCGTCCGAGCGGCCGCCGGTTCGCCGCGGCCGCAGGCGCTGGAGAGGTCAGTCCGGGATGTGCGACTCGTGGGTGAACGGTTTGGTGCCCTGAACCGCGGGCTCGCCTTGCGGGTTGGTCTCCGCGCCGTGATTGACGCGCTCGTCGGAGTCGAGCCATTCGGTGACCGGATTGTCGATATAGCGCCACTCCGTGCCCGACGGCCACGGGCCCTGCCCTTCGTTCCAGGGACCGCGGGCGCTCGCCGCGCCGTTGGACATGTTGAACGCCACGTTCTGGAACCGATCGTCGCCGGGCAGCACACCGGGCGGGAAATTGACCGGCAATTCGTTCAGCGCGGCGGTGAACTGCTGGAAGTGGGCGACCTCGCGGGTCATCAAGAACGAAAGCGTGTCCTGCACACCGGGATCGTCGGTGAACTGCTTGAGATATTCGTAGACGATCTTGGCTCGTGACTCCGCCGCGAGATTGCTGCGCAGATCGACCGAAGGCTCACCGTTGGCGTCGACGTAGTTGCCCGACCACGGCACGCCCGCGGAGTCCTTCACCACGGGGCCGCCGCCGCTGAGCGAGAAATACAGCGGGTTCACCGCGACCTGGTGGATGACCTGATCGCGTCCAGCGGAGCTCGACACCATCGGCATCCAGTCGCACCGCTCGTTGGCCTGCTTCAGATCGTCGTTGAGCCCGTCGAGCAGCATGGTGATCATCGCGCCGACGATCTCGAGATGGCTGAGTTCCTCGGTGGCGATGTCCATGAACAGGTCGTAGGTTTTCGGATGTTTGCCACGCAGCATGAACGCCTGGTTGAAATACTGCATGGCGGCCTTCAATTCCCCGTTGGCGCCGCCGAATTGTTCCTGCAACAGGGTCGCGAAGCGCGGATCCGGACGGTCCACGCGGACTTCGAACTGGAGATCCTTGTTATGGGTGAACATCGCTCTCCTTACCAATATGGTCGGCTGTCCGAAATGGCTTTCACTGCCTAACCCAGCGCATGACGAGCAAGAGACGCGTTGCTTGTTCGCTGGCGACGATACGGGTTCGCATCACCGGTCGCTCGCAGCGACACGAGCTGCGGCCAGAGGCGATAACCCCTTGTCATCCCCGGTTTCCGGCGGTCAGCGCCGGTGCTCGCCACCGGGCCGCTGATCCTGGTGGGAAGGACGCCCGAGCCGTATCTTCCGGTCGGGGGCCAGCGGCGGGCTGTAACCGGTCCTGGCGGCGCGCATGGCGGAGACCAGCTCCGCGCCGGTCTCGTGCGCGGCGAAGCGAGGCGCCCAGCCGAGTTCGCGACGGGCTTTGGACGAGTCGATCAGGCACGCTCGGTCGGCCAGGGTCAGCCACGCCGGATGCAACGGCAGCAGCCCGGCGCGCCATCCGGTCCATGCGGCGGCATGAAGCGCGCGCCGAGGCGCGGGCAGACGGAAGCCGCCGAACATTCCCGCGAGCGCGTCCGCGCCCAGGCACGGTTCGGCGGCGAGATTGAACGCCCCGGTCGCACGCTGGTGCGCGATCCGCCGGATCGCCGCAGCCACATCCGCGCTGTGCACCAGTTGCAGCCGCAACTCGCGCCACAACGGCACGGGGGCCAGGCGTCCGCCGACCAGCCGTCGCGGCAGCCACGGCGGCAGGATCCAGTCCGCCAGTTCCGCCGCGGCCTCGGCTTGCGCGATGCCGCACGGACGGATTCGCGCCGTGCGGATTTCCGGGTGGCCCGCCGCGAAGGTGTCCAGCTGTGCTTCCAGCTCCGCCTTGCCCGAGCTGTACGCGCTACCGGGCACGCCGGACAGCCGCCATTCCTCCGATACCCGCCGCCATCGCTCCGCGGGGGTGTAGGCGGCGCAGGAGGAGGCGGCGATGAGCTGGGGCACCGCCGACCGCGCCGCGGCGCGCAGCACGTTCTCGGTGCCGAGCAGGTTGGTCCTGCGCATCGGCGGGTCACCGCGGCGCGGATGGATCGCCCACGCCAGATGCACGAGCACGTCGGCGCCCGTACAGGCGGCCCGCAGGGTCTCGACCGCGTCGACGGCGCCGATATCGCAGGACACCCACCGGACCCCCGCGTAGGGTTCCCTGGTCCGGTCCGGTGTGCGACGGGCGATGCCGACGAGTTCGCAGTCGTCTGCACGCAGTGCCCGCAACAACGCCGTCCCGACGTTGCCGCTCGCGCCGGTGATCACCACCTTCATGCGCCGCGCCGCTCGGTTCCGTCGCGACCGGAGAGGGGCGGCGGGATGAGCAGGCCGCTGTCCCACGCGCGCTCGATCAGTTCGCCGACGTCGATGCGCCGGATCTGTTGCACCTCCTGGCTGGCGAGCAGCTCACGCAGGTACGCGACGATGTGGTCGGCCACCACGGCGCGGACGTCGCCGAAGCGATCGATCACCTTGGCGGCCCGGTCCAGCGGAAGAATCTCCACGTCGACGTGTTCGGTTCCCACGTCCTCGGTGTACACCAGCAGCGTGCACGCGTCCTCCGGCAGCAAGGCGAAACGCAGGCGAACGGCGACGGCGCCCGCGAAACGGGCGACGACACCGATCATGCTGATCCGCAGCCGGAGCATGACCGGCACCTCCACGCCGACATCCCAGCCGTCGGCTTCGCAGGGGGCGGCACGCACGATCCCGGGACGTCCCTCCACGGCCGCGACCGCGAGCCGCGCCGGACCCACCCTGATCGGTCCCGCCTCGATGCGGTCGCCCACGACCAGTTCCACCACCGAGGCGATGCGTTCGGGCTTCGCGGCGGCGCGCAGGACGGCCCGCGCGAACTGCTCGGCCGTCGGCACCGCCGAATCGTCGTCGCGTACGTCGGGCATGGCCACCTCCTTCCCACGGCGCGAGTACCCCCGCACCGGGAAAGAATGTGGGTTCGGGCTGGTCGAGTGCGTAACGCCGGATCGGCGATGCGAAGGTGGGGGAAATGGTCACGTCCGGGGCGGCAATGAGCGGGGTGTGGTCCGGGGCCGCCCGGGTAGTCGCGGGACATGGCTACTACAGCTCCACTTCCGGAAGAACGAGCGGGAACTCCGCGCCGAGCCGTGGTGACCGGGGGAGACTCCGGTATCGGCGCCGCGATCGCCGTCACCCTCGCCGCGGGCGGCGCCGATGTCGGGCTGACGTTCCACAGCGACCGCAGCGGTGCGGAGGACACCGCCGCGCAGGTACGCGACCAGGGCAGGACCGCCGCGGTGCGCCGTCTCGACTTGGCGGACCCGTCGTCCGCCGGTCCGGTGATCGATGAACTCGCCGGCGAACTCGGTGGCCTCGACGTGCTGGTGAACTGCGCCGGAACCGGCTCGGCGCAGAAGGCGATGGACATGGACTTCGACACCTGGCGGCACGTGCTGTCGGTGGACTTGGACGGGGCGTTCGTCTGCTCCCAGCGCGCCGCGGCGCACATGATCGCAGCCGGTGCCGGTGGCAGGATCATCAACATCACCAGCGTGCACGAGCACGTTCCCCGGGTGGGCGCCGCACCGTACTGCGCGGCAAAGGCGGGGCTCGGCGCACTGACGAAAGTGCTGGCGCTGGAACTCGCCGAACACGACATCACCGTGAATTCGGTGGCGCCGGGCGAGATCTCCACGCCGATGACCGGGCAGGAAGACGTCGATCCCCGTGAGCAGTCCCGTCCCGGGGTGCCGCTGGGTCGAACGGGGCACGCGAAGGAAGTCGCCGCCGTGGTCGCGTTCCTCGCCTCGCCGGAGGCTGGCTATGTCACCGGGGCGTCGTACCTGGTGGACGGCGGCATGCTCCTGATGGGCCCGCAGGCCAGCACCCTGCTGACCGACGAGAAATGGCGCACGCCGTGACCAGGCCGGCGCGGGCAGCGCCTACCGTTCCGACACCGGAGTCAGGCAGCTGGCCGGTGGATCGACGAACACGCACAGGGCCGGGCCGCGGGTGGGACGGTAGCCGTCGGGCACTCCGCCCGCGGCGATGATCTGCGTGTAGGCGCCGACGGCGTCGGTGGGGCGGCGGGTGAGCGAGGGGTCGGTGCGGACGTCCACGGTGTAGAGGCCGAACCGGGGCGTGTAGCTTCCCCATTCGTAGTTGTCGGTGAGGCTCCAGTAGTTGTAGCCCATGACGTTCATGCCGTCGGCCTTGGCGCGCTGGAGCCAATAGACGGTGTCGCGCAGGTGATCACCGCGCAGATAGCCGTCGGCGCGCGGACGGCCGTCCTCGGTCGGCATCCCGTTCTCGACGACGTAGAGCGGCTTACCGGGCAACCGGCGCGAATAATACTGCAGCGCATAGTAGATGCCCTCGGTGCGCAACGGCAGTTCCCAGATGCGCGGCCCGGGCAGTGTCGGCATCGCCGAGCCGCTGGCGCGCACGATCGACTCGAGCAGCGACTGCGCCGGGTCGAAGGCGAAGTAGTAGTCGACGCCCACGTAGTCGAGCCGATCGGCGATGCGGTCCATCAGCGGGCCGTTGACCTGCGCCTCCGAACCGGCGACGTAACCCATGTTGCTGGTCACCTGTGCGCCCGGCTGCTTCTGGTGGATGTAGTCGTAGATGGCGTTGTGCGCCTGCGCGACCCGGTCGAGCATCTCGCCCGCGTCCGCGGCGCCCCGGCGGACCTCGTGCATGATATAGGCGACGGGCTCGTTCACGGTGACCCACAACGGGTTGCGCGCCGCGTAGCGGTCGACGACAGCGCGCATATTGGTCAGCCAATCGTCGACCATGCGCGGATTGCGCCAGCCCCCGCGGTCGACGGCCCAGCCGGGGTACACCCAGTGGTCGAGCGTGATCATCGGTCGCATGCCGGCCTGTTCGACGCTGGAGACGACCGCGTCGTAGAAACGGAACGCGCCCTCGTCCCACACCCCAGGCGCGGGTTGCACTCGGGCCCACTCGATCCCGATCCGGAACACCTGGACGCCGAGGTCCGCCGCGAGCTGGATGTCGGAAGCGTAGCGGCCGTAGAAGTCGACCGAATCGCCGAGCCCGTCGTAGCCGGGGGTGGAGCCGACGTATCGCGTCCAATTGCTGTCGGGCGCATGGCCTTCGGACTGGAAGCCGGAGGTCGATACGCCCCACAGGAAGTCGCCGCCCAGCGCAGGTAGGCCCGCGACCGGCTGTATCTGCGGGGTGGCCGCGGATTGCGCGGCGAGCAGCAGCGTGGTTGCCGCGGCGGCGAGCGCGGCCAGGACGGACCGACGGAACCGAGATCGCATTGGCCCAGAGTAACCGGGGGCCCTGCGCCGATGACCGGAATCCGCGTATCGCAGCGATTCGAAGACGCGAGTGCGCGGTCGGCCGACGCAGGCCGCGTCGGGTGGCACAGCGGGCGCTACTGCATGGCGAAGCGCAGCAGCGCTTGCATGTCGCCCTGCTTGATCTTGCCTTGGCGATTGAGCACTTCCAGTTGCCACTGAGCGCCGTTGCGGAAGGCGCGAGCGACCGCGTTGGCGTTGTCGGTGCCGAGCAGCGATGGCCAGATGTCGGCGACTTGCTGGCTGTTTCCGCCGGTGGCGTCGTAGATCTTGAAGGAGATGTTGTTCGCCTTGTCGAAAGAGGAGCCCTTCTTGAAAGCGGCCGCCACGAAGATGATGGCGTCGATCGCGGTGGGGACGTCGGCGAAGGTGACGTGGATGGTCTCGTCGTCGCCGGAGGCCGCGCCGGTCTGTTCGTCGCCGGTGTGCGCGACCGCGCCGTTGCCCAACGGGTCGAGCGAATCGAGTCCCGCGAAGCGCACGGGATCGTTGCCCTGCATGAGGACGGCGATCAGATCGAGGTCGACACCGCGTTTGCGGCGTGCCCAGCCGAGCGCGCCGCCGCTCGTTCCGGACGACGGATCCCAGCTCACTCCGACACTCAATTTCGTGATACCGGCGAGGTCCGCGGCACCGTCTTCTTTTCTGAGCGTAATCACGACATCAGGATACTGACGACGAGCCGCGCCGCCCGGGATGACGAATCCGCCTGCGGCGCAGGGGCGGTGCGCTGGGCATCGGACCTCCGGCGCGGGATGCGGCACTGTCGCCGTGACGATCACCGATCCGGTCGGCGCGCCCGCCACGCCTGGACCAGTCCGGCCGCGCCGACCCGTGCTCGCCGCCGGTTCGGCACGGTCGCGCGGTGATCGAAGACGGCGTAGTCGCTGGCCTCGATGCGGTCGAGGATCTCCGAGTACAGTGTCTTCGCCGTCGTGACGCACGGTCGCGAACGGCGTTGCAGCAGCGCGATTCCCGCGTCCGCGAAGCGGTAGATGTCGCGGGTGCGGGCGATTTGCGCTGCCAGGGCTCTGCGTACCCTGGGCTCGGTGCGCCGTCGGGCCGCGCACCAGCGCAGGAGATCGCGGTCGACGTCGAAGGCGGCGAGTTCGTCGGCGGGCAGATACACCCGGTCGCGCAGCAGGTCTTCGCCGATGTCCCGCAGGAAGTTGGTCAGTTGGAACGCTTTGCCGAGCGCGGCGGCGTACGGCGCGGCCTCCTCGGCGCGAGCGGCGCCCAGGATCGGCAGCAATTGCAGTCCGATCACTTCGGCCGACCCGTAGACGTAAATGTCGAGCGCGGCGCGATCGGGATAGTCGGTCACGGTCAGGTCCATTCGCATCGATGCGAGGAACGCGTCGAACAGCACCGCGGGTATGCGATAGCGATCGGCGGTGTCCAGCACCGCGGGGAGAACGGCGTCGGCGTCGGCGGCGCGGTCGCGGAAATGCCCGGCGAGCGCCTCCAGTCGCAGGGACCGTTCGGCCACATCGCGACCCGGGTCGAACTCGTCGAGGATGTCGTCGGCGCGGCGGGCGAAGCCGTACAGGGCGTGTACCGCGGGGCGCTGATCCGGCGCGAGCAGGCGGGTCGCCAGGAAGAAGGTCTTCCCGTGGCTGGCGTTGAGCCGGCGGCAGTACCGGTAGGACCGGTGCAATCGCTCGTCGCCGGGCCGGGTGGTGTCGAGGTCGGTGCGGGTCATCTGGATTCCCATCACAGTCGTTCATCGATGTGGCTGGTGGCGAGCGCGGAGACGGTGCGGCGCGGGCGCGCGGGGCGCGGGCCGGTGACGCGATCCGCGGCCAATCGGCCGGAGATCAGCACCGGGGGGATTCCCACTCCCGGCACGGTCGAGCCACCGGCCAAGACCACATTGTCGATGCCGCGAATCATGTTGGCCGGTCGGAACGGACCGGTTTGGGAGAACGTGTGCGCCAGCGCGAACGGGCTCCCGGCGAGCATGCCCCGGCGCGCCCAGTCGGCGGGTGTGTCCACGCGCAGGATCTCGACTTCGCCGAATCGTGCGCCGAGACGATCCTGAGCGACCTCCAGCATCCGCGCGGCATAGCCGGTTCCCGACCGATCCCAATCGATGCGGCCGCGCTCGAGGTTCGGCACCGGCGCGAGCACGGACAGCAGGTCCCGTCCCGCCGGCGCCAGCGACGGGTCGGTAGCCGTGGGCCGGGTGACCAGCAGCGAGGGATCGCGCATCACCTGGCCGCGGACGATGATGTCGCGGAACGACTCCTCCCACGCGCCGCCGAACAGCAGGCTGTGATGCGACATCTCGATCGTCGGCGCGCAGCCGAGATGGGCGATCACCGCCGACGGCGCGGCGGTCAGCGGCGCCGGACGCCGGGGTGTGCGCGTGACCAGGCGATAGGTCTCGTGTAGCTCCGTCGTCAGCACCACCGTGTCGCACGGGATGCGATCGCCGTCCGTGGTGTGCACCGCGGTGATCCGCGAACCGGCGCGCTCCAGCGCGGTCACGGCGGCGCCGTAGCGGAATCGGACACCGGCCCCGGTCGCCGCGTCGGCCAGCGCTGCCGGGAGCGCGCGCATCCCACCGCGCGGGAAGAACACACCGCCGATGGTGTCCATGTAGGCGATGACCGCATAGGCGGCGAGCGCCCGGCTGGGCGCGACACCCGCGTACAGCGATTGGAACGTGAAGACCCGCCGCAGTTCGGGGTCGCGAATGTAGCGCGCGACGGCGCGATCCCATCGCCCGAAACCACCGAGGGCGATCAGCCGGGCGAGCGCCGGCGTCACCATGGACAGCGGTGAGTCGAAATTCGCGGCGATGAACCGGTCCATCTCCACTCGGTACAAGCGCGTCAGCCAACGCCGCAGGCGACGATAGCCGTCCGCCTGCTCAGGGCCGCAGAACCGGCGGATCTCCTCTTCCATGCGCTCGGCATCGGCGTGCACCTCGAGCGTGCGCCCGGCGGCGAAATGCGCCCGATACGCCGGTTCCACCGGCTCGAGCCGCAAGTGGTCGGCGGTGCGTGCGCCCGCGGCCGCGAAGACATCGTCGACGATCTCGGGCATGGTCAAAACCGTCGGGCCGGTGTCGAGGCGATAGCCCGCCGGATCGGCGTACCCGGCTCGGCCGCCCGGTACCGCTTCGCGTTCCACGACGATCACTTCGCGAGAGCGGCCGGCCAGATGCGCGGCCGCGGACAACCCCGCGAGTCCGGCTCCGACCACCACCACCCGGTCGGTCGCTCCTTCGACGATGCGCATGTGCAACCTCCTGGTCATGCGACGCGTCCGGTGCAGGCGAAGGCCATGTGCGCCAAGGCGGCGCGCATCGGTGCGGTGAGATCGGCGGTGCTCAGGGCGTCCACCGCGCGGGCGACCAAGTCGGCGATCATCGTCTCGATCCGCTCGGGCGCCCCGGACTCGATGATCAGGGTTCTGGCGCGGTCGATCTCCACGGGGCGCAGTCGGGGGCGATGCAGCAGGAAGGACAATTCGGCCCGCGCCGAGTGGGTCGCCATCTCCCGCGCGAGGACCACCACGCTGGTCGCGGTGCGTTCCGCGAGGTCGCCGTCGGCGGGCTTGCCGGTCACGGCCTGCGACCCGAAGATGCCGAGTATGTCGTCCCGCAACTGGAAGGCCTCGCCCACCGCGGCGCCGTACCGGCCCAGCGCGTCCAGGACGGTCGCGGGACAGCCTGCCATCGCGGCCCCCATCTCCAAGGGGCATCGCACCGTGTAGTTGCCGGACTTGATCCGCGCGATCGCCAGCACCGAGGCCAGCGCGGGCTCGGTGCGCGCGTCGTTGAGCAGATCCGCGAATTGGCCGGTCGCCAGTTCCACCCGCATGGTGTCGTAGCGCGGCCACGCCCGCGCGAGCGCGGTTTCGGCGAGCCCGCTGTCCCGGAGCATCTGCTCGGCCCACACCAGACACATGTCCCCGAGCAGGATCGCGGCGGACTCGCCGTACCTGGCGGCGGAGCCGGGCGCCCCGATGTCGCGGTGGGCCCTGGCGAACCGGACATGCGCCGCCGGTGCGCCGCGGCGCGTCGCGGACCGGTCCATGACGTCGTCTTGGAGCAGCGCGAACGCGTGCAGCAGTTCCAGGCCGGCTGCCGCGCGCAGCGCCGCCGGGTCGTCCGGCGCGCCGCACCGCCAGCCCAGGTACATGAACGTCGATCGCAGGCACTTCCCGCCCATGGCGTATTGCCGCAGAATGTCCTCCGCGCCCAGGCGGCGAAGCGGCGCGGGGCAGGCTCGCGGGACGAAATCGCCCAACTCGGCGAGCACCGCCTTCCGCACCGTCTCCCGCCACAGCGAGATGGGGGTGGTTGCGAGGGCCGGCAGGTCACCGGCCGGTTCGCGCACTATCGATTCCGACCACACGATGTTCATTCGCGCTTTCCTTCCACGCCTCGGGCAACCACCCGCACGTCTGACATGCTGCACATAACGATGCATTATCGAGGCGAGAAGCAGGCCTGGCCTGTCTGGAAGTCGCCCGCGAACCCGAATCCGCCGCCGCAGGTCGGCGCGGTGACGCCGGTGACCGCGACCGTCGCGCCAGGGCCGGCGATGCCGATCGACAGTCCCGGGCGCACGCCGCTGGTCGTGACTCTCGCGTCGGGTCCGACGGCTATCGCGGCCGGACCCGACAGGAACGTCGAGTTCGAGGTGGCGACGCCGCCGCCCTGCGCGATCGCCAGGGAAAGGCTGCTCGGAGCTGCGTCTGCGCTGGCTGCCGCCTCGATGCCGTAGGCGGCCGCAGCGCCTCCCGTGTCGCTGCGCGCCGCGCACGATGCCGTGCCGTCGGTGCTCTGGGTGGCGGCGGGGCCGGGTGCGGAGCACGCCGCCGGAGCGGCGGTGGCGGCTGGTGCGGTGAACCACATGCCCAGCCATGCCGCGCCGACGGTGGTCGTCAGCCCGAGTGATCGGGTGAAAGTGCGTCGGTCCATAGCGCGTCCTCCTCGGGAAGTTCGGCTTGTCAGGCTTCACGCTACGCCAGTAATGATGCAAAATCGATGCATAAGCTCGAGCTTTTTCGAAGGAGTGGAACTCGTGTGCCGGATGCGGTCCGACGATGGTTGACGAGGAGTCCGGCCGATACCCGGTGGGCGCGGTGGCGAGGCGGCTGGGCATTCCGGTCGCCACGCTGCGCAGCTGGAACCAGCGCTACGGGATCGGCCCGCCGCGCAGGCAGCGGGGTGCGCACCGCCGCTACAGCGAATCAGACATCGCGACTCTGCGGCGCATGATCGACTTCATCGCGGCGGGCGCGGCGCCGGCCGGCGCCGCGCGCCGGGCGCTCGCCCAGCCTGCGCGCGCGTCGGAAGGCCGCAGCGCGCTCTTGGTCGCCGCCGACCGGCTCGAACCCGATGTCGCGCTCACGCTGATCATGGCGCGGCTCGCGCGCGACGGTGTGGTGGCGACGTGGAACGGTTTGTGCCGGCCGGCCTTCGCGACCATCGTCGCGGAGCAGGCCGATGGCGGCGGCCTGGTCGAAGTGGAACACCTGTTGTCCTGGGCGGTGATCGCGGGGTTGCATCGGATGTTCCCGCCGGTCCGGCGGCCGCGCGGCCCGCCGCCGGTTCTCCTGGCGTGCACGGCGGGGGAGAACCATGTGCTTCCCCTGGAGGTGTTGCGGGCCGCGCTGGCCGAGCAGGGCGTCGTCGCCGTGCTGCTGGGTGCGGCGGTGCCCGACTCGGCGCTGAGCGACGCCTTGGCGCATTACGACGAGCATTGCTCGCTCGTGCTCTGGTCGCAGTTGCCGCCGAGCGCCACGCCGGAAACCCTTCGGGCCGTGGGGCAGCCGACGGTGCGGGTGCTGGTGGCCGGGCCGGGCTGGTCCGCCGTTGCGCTGCCGCCCGAGGTCCCCTACGTCACCACCCTCGAGAACGCTCTCGCGACCCTGCTCGAACTCATCTCCGGCCCTGTCTGATCCCGGCTTCGCGGCCGGACTCGTCTCGACAACAAAGCCACCCGGCCGCCCGCCACACAGGCATCGACCGGCATCCGCTGCCGGGAGGGCCAGTGGGCCCGGCAGCGGACGCCGGTCGATAGGACGTGCGGACGACCGCGGCCGAACTCAGGCGTCGGCCGGCACCGCCTTCGCCGAGCGCACATCCGGCAGGCCGAGATTGTCGCGCAGGGTGGCCCCCGTGTACTCGCTGCGCAGCGCCCCGCGGTCCTGCAACAGCGGCACCACCTTGTCGACGAATTCGTCCAGGCCCCACGGCACCAGGTGGGAACCGAGAATGAAACCGTCGGAGCCGTCGTTCTGCACGAAAGCGTCGATCTGCTCCGCGACCTGCGCGGGGGTTCCGACCAGGGGGCCGCGTTCGAACTGGTCGATCACCACCTCGCGCAGCGAGAGCTTCTTCGTCTCCGCGACCTGGCGCAGCCGTTCGGCGGTGGCGAAGCGGTCCTGGTGGACGAAGGCGCGACCCTGGATGATCGGCGGCGCGTCGGGGTCGGGATCGATGTCGGGGACCGGCCCTTCCGGGTCGTAGCCGGACAGATCGCGGTTCCAGATCTGTTCCAGCAGAATCAGCGCGGTCTGCCCGGTGACCTGCTCGTCGCGGATGGCGTGGTATTTCTCGATCGCCTCGGCTTCGGTGTCGCCGAGAACGAAACTGGCCGACGGCAGGATCTTGATGTCCTCGGCGGCCCGCCCCGCCGCCACAGCGCGCGACTTGATGTCGCGGTAGAAGTCCGCGGCCTCCGGCAATTTGCCGTACGGGGAGAAGATGGCATCGGCGTTGGCCGCGGCGAAGGCGCGTCCCTGTGGTGACACGCCCGCCTGGAGGATCACCGGCCTGCCCTGAGGGCTGCGCGGCACGGTGAAGCGACCGGAGATGTCGAACGGGCTGCCGTGGAAGGCGAAAGCGCCGGCGTCCGGCCTGGCCAGAAACCGCCCGGAGTCCTTGTCGGCGACGATGTCGGCCGCGTCCCAGGAATCCCACAGCGCCCGAACGGCGTTCAGCGTCTCCTCGGCGCGCGCATAGCGGTCGGCGGGATCGAGGAATCCGCCGCGCCGGAAGTTCTGGCCGGTGAAGGCGTCGAACGAGGTCACGACGTTCCACGCGGCGCGGCCGCCGGAGAGATGGTCCAGGCTGGCGAACTGCCTGGCCAGTTCGTAGGGCTCGTTGAAGGTGGCGTTGATGGTGCCCGCGAGCCCGAGATGCTCGGTGACCGCGGCGATCGAGGCCAGCACGGTGAAGGTGTCGGGGCGGCCGATGATGTCCTGATCGAAGATCCGGCCCGCGCGTTCGCGCAGGACGAGCCCTTCGGCGAGGAAGAAGAAATCGAACTTGCCGCGTTCGGCGGTGCGGGCGGTGTGCTCGAAACTGCTGAAATCGATCTGGCTGCCCGCCTCGGGATGCCACCAGGCGGTGTGATGGTTGACGCCGCCGAGGTAGGCGCCAAGGATGACCTGCTTACGGGGGGTGCTCATGGTGACCTCGCTCAGGCAGTCGCGTAGCGGTTGGGGACGTCGGTGGGCAGGCCGAGCAGCGCGCGCAGCGAGCCGTCCGGGTAGCCGGTGCGGAACACACCGCGGCGTTGCAGCGCGGGGACGAGCCGGTCGGCCACTGCCGCCAAGTCGTCGACCGCGACGCCGGGCCGCAATCGGAACCCGTCGACCCCCTGCTCGCTCCAGTCGGTGAGCAGATCGGCGAGCTCGTCGGCGCTTCCCGCGAAGACGGCGGCGTCGGAACCGAATTCGGCACCCGCGAGTTCGCTCAGCCGGGACAGACGCTGCGGACCGGACTGCTCGTCGGTATCGAGGAAAACGGTGATGTCGGCATAGACTCGCAGCGGCTCACCGGCGCGTCCCACCCGCGCCGCGGCGGACGCGACTTGTTTCAGGATCGGGCCGGGGCCCTCGTCGCGGGTGGGCGTGACGAAGACCAGATCGGCACCGCGGGCGGTGAATTCGTAGATCAAGGGGCCGTGCGCAAGAGCCGCCACCACCGGCTGCCCTTGCGGCGGACGCGGCGTGATCGATGGCCCGCGGACGCTGAAGAAGCGGCCCTCGAAGTCGATGTAGTGCAGTTTGTCGCGATCGATGAACCGGCGAGTGGCCACATCGCGGATCTCCGCGTCGTCCTCCCAGCTGTCCCATAGCCGCCGCACCACCTCGACGGCGTCGGCGGCTTCGTCGAAGAGATCGCGCACCCGGTCGGGGAAGACGCCGGAGGCGAGGGCTTCGGCGAGTTCGGCGGGAGTCAGGTCGTGCACCCCACGGCGTCCGAAGTGGGCGGCCTCCTCGGCGGTACCGGACACCCGCGCTTGCCAACCCGCCCGGCCACCCGAGGTGTAGTCGAGGGTGGCGATCGACTTGGAGACGTGGAACGGCTCGGTGTGCGTGGTCGTCACGGTCGGAATGAGACCGATACGCCGGGTGACCGGGGCGATCCGTGCGGCGATTCAGATGCGCGTCGATCCTGGCCCTGACCTGATCGACGGCGTCGTCGGACGGTGCGTGCCCTCCACCGGGGATCCGCAGACTGTCTTCGATGCTCACGAAATCGAGCAGTGCCCGCTCCGCGGTCCGGATCAGGTCGGTCCAGTAGCCGGGGCCGAACAGTTCGGCAGGACGGGAGTTGGGCTCCCGCCACGCGGCCGGATGCCAGCCCGCCCCGTCGAGCGCGACGCCGATATGCAGTGGGTTCGGTGCCATCGTCTCCCGTTTCTCTCCATGCGCGAATATCGTGCGGTGCAACGCCCGAAACCGCTCTGCGACGGACCGAACGGGGGCTGCGAGCACGGCCGAAGACGGGCTGTGTCACCGGGCTCGACGGACCGGGAAGGAATAACGCGTGGCCACGGCGGAGAATGTGCGCACACGCTAGCCATCGCACGCGGAGTGTCAACGATTCAGATCAGCTCGATCGATGGGAAATACGGCGGCGCGACCGGTGTGCTGCGGCCCGGAACGGGGCCGAGCTCTCACGCGAAAGCCCGGCCTGCCGAACGTGCGCAGCGTTCAGCGCGGCGGACGCAGAAGGTATTCTCCGGCGAGTTCGACGGCTTCGCGAGTGGTGTAGCCGGGGTGGTCGGCGACGATGAAGTGACGGCCGATCGCGAGGGCGAAGGTCAGGGTGCTGCGTGCCTCGACCTCGTCGGGGTCGGTGATGAAGGCCCCGAACATTTTGCGCAGGAAAGTCATCCGCTCGTTGTCGATGCGCCGCAGGCGCGTGGCCACCGATTCGTCGTGGCGGGCCCAAGCGCGCACCGCGAGATCGATGCGGTGCAGGTCCTCGGTGAAGGTCAATCGTCCGGCGCGCCGGATCCGGTCGGCGGCGTCGCCGCCTTCGGCTTCGGCCTGGGCGAGGACGGCTGTCGTGCAGCGGCGTTCCCACTCGTCCAGCATTTCCGTGAGCAGCGCGGGACGGCCGTCGAAGTAGCCGTAGAACCCGCCCTTCGTCACGCCGAGCTGGGCGGCGAGCGTCTCCACGCGGACGGCATCGGGTCCACCGCGGGCGAGTGCTTCCAGACCCGCCTCGATCCAGCGGTCGCGGGTGGTGCGGGGCACGGCAGGAATCTGGCCACCTCCATTGATCGGACTGATTCTGTACGTTACCGTATAGATCAATTGTACGGAATCGTATAAAAGCGAATGTCGCGCCGCGATACGGGAAGTCGACCTCGCGATCGTCGACCCCAGCGTGAGGGGCCCCGGCGGAACCGTGACGACGCCGGAACTTCGTCGGAACAGGAAAGGTCACGAGATGAAGGACAGAAAGCGATTGCTCCGCTGGTCCGGTGCGATCCTGCTCGTGCTGGGCGCAGGGCACCTGATCCTGCTGGCACTCTCCTCCTGGGGAAACATCACCGGCTGGGCCGAGCGCGGTATATGGGCGGCCGTCCCGCTCACGCTCGGAGATGAAGACATCGTGCAGACGGCGGAGTCCTTGGAGAACAAGCTGACGTTCTGGGCCGGCCCGGGCAGCTTCGCCGTGCCGTTGATGCTGTTGGGTCTGCTGATCTGGCACCTCGCCGGACGCGGGGTGGCCGTGCCCGCTGTAATCGGCTGGGGCCTCGCGGCATGGTGCTTGCTGGGCGGTGTCCTGCTCGTGCCGTCGCCATTCTTCGTCGGAATCGTTTCCGGGGCGCTTGTCATCGTGGCGGCACGGAAGGACGATCGGCCCCCGGTGAGTGCGACAGCTTCGAGCGCGGAGAGCCGAGGCTGATCGGTCCGGCGGGAGGCGCGGCACGCGGGGGTCGGCATGGCACGACGGGTTTCGATCAGCGTGAGCCGACCGGTCGCACCGGAGGGGCCGAAGTGGTGCACTCTCGGTGATCACGCAGCGAAAGGAAGACACGCACAGATGAGTTATGGCCCCTTCGATCCGACCTATGCTGCCGCGGCGGACCGGTACGAAAAAGTCCCGTACCGCCGCACCGGTAACTCCGGCCTCGACCTTCCTGCCTTCTCGTTCGGCTTGTGGCAGAAGTTCGGCACCGATTACCCGTTCGCGACGCAACGCGAGATCATCCTGCGCGCTTTCGATCTCGGCATCACGCACTTCGATAACGCCGACCGCTACGGACCGCCGCATCGCGCCGCCCAGAAGAACTTCGGCGCGGTGCTCGGCAAGGACCTCGCTCCCTACCGTGACGAACTCATCCTCTCGACCAAGGCGGGCAACCCCATCGGGCCGAGCCCCTATCTCCGGGGCGGTTCGCGCAAGTCGATCCTCACCTCGCTCGAGCACAGCCTGCGCGACCTCGGCACCGACTACGTCGATATCTTCTACCATCACAGCCCGGATCCGAGCACGCCGTTGGAGGAGACGGTCGGCGCGCTGGTCAGCGCCGTGCAACAGGGCAAGGCGCTCTACATCGGCCTGTCCAATTACGCGCCCGACCGCACTCACGAGGCCGCCGAGCTGCTCCGGCAGGCGGGCGTTCCGCTGTTGATCCACCAGGCCCGCTACTCGATCTACGACCGCAGCCCCGAGCGCGGCGGCCTGCTGGAGACCGCCCGCGAGGACGGCTTCGGCGTGATCGTCTACTCGCCGCTGGCGCAGGGCCTGCTGACCGACAAGTACCTGGAGACGATTCCCGACGGGGCGCGGGCGCAGAACAGCAGCTTTCTGTCGCCGGATGTCATCGACGAGACCTACCGGCAGCGCACCGCCGCGCTGAACAAGATCGCCGAGGCGCGCGGCCAGTCGCTCGCGCAGCTGGCGCTGCAATGGGTGCTGCGGCGCCAGGAGGTCACCTCGGCGCTGATCGGCGCGAGTTCCACCGCGCAGCTCGATCACAACATCGCGGCGCTGAGCTTCCCCGCCCTCACCGACGACGAACTCGCCCTCATCGACGAGCACGGCGTGCACGGGACCGGCCTGAAACTCTGAGCCCGCGCCACGCGGATCGGGAGGGGCAGCGCACGCGCTGCCCGTCTCAATCCCGCAGCAACGGCAGCAGCTGCTTGCCTTGACGCTCGATCTCGGTCAGATACGGGGTGTCGGACAGCACGAAATGCGTGATGCCCAGGTCCTGATACTTGCGCAGCGATTTGGCGACGTCGTCGGGGGAGCCGACCAGCCAGGTCGTCCCTGCCCCACCGCCGCCGAACTTCCCCGGCGTGGTGTACAGGTTGTCGTCGAGCACCTCGCCCTGCGCGGCCAGCTCCAGCAATCGCTGCTGGCCCACCGCCGTTCGGCGATGCGGGTTCGGCACGGGCGCGTGGTGGTGGTCGGCCATCGCCGCGACCTTCGCCTCCGCCTCCGCCCAGGCCTGCTCGGTGGTGTCCCGGACGAAGGTGGTGACCCGCAGGCCGAACTCCAGTGGCGGGTGCTCGCGGCCGAGTTCCTCACTCAGCGACCGCAGGCGCTCGATCCGTTCCCTGACGCCCGACAGGGGCTCGCCCCAGAAGAGCTGGACATCGGCCTCGGTCGCCGCCACCCGCTCCGCGGCCTCCGAGGCACCGCCGAAGTAGAGCTTCGGATGGCGGCGCTCGCCGCGCGCGACGATCCTCGGCAGCGCGGTGGAATCGATGACCTGGTAGTACTGGCCCCGATAGGTGACGTTCTCCTCCGTCCACAGCCGGCGGACGAGTTGCAGGAACTCTTTGGTGCGGGCGTAACGCTCGGCCTGATCGCTCTCGGTCTCGCCATAGGCCGCGAGATCGTCCTTGCCCGACACGATGTTCACCCGCACCCGGCCGCCGGAGAGGTGGTCGAGGGTCGCCGCCGCCGATGCGAAGTTCGCCGGACGCCAGTAGCCCGGCCTGATGGCGACCAGCGGCTCGAACGTCGTGGTCCTCGCGGCGAGAGCCGTGGCGACGGTGAGGGTGTCCGGGCGGCCCCACCCGGTGCCGAGCAGAGCGCCCTGCCAGCCGTGTTCCTCGAGTGCCTTCGCCTGGGCGGTCAGGGTGTCCAGGCTGTTGTGATCGGCCACGACGGTGTCACCGCGATGTCCAGGCGTGACCTGATTCGGGATGTACCAAAGGAATTCGGAACTCATCGGCGCTGAATCCTGTTCGGTGGGCGTGATCAACGGGCGAATCACCCGGCTGGCGGGTCGGCCAGCCGTCGGGCACCGAAATTATCGACCGCACCCGGTGCCGTAAGTCCTTCGCCGCCCGCGCCATTCACCCTGAGGAACCGGCCCTGAACTGCGGTGATGCGCTGTGATGAGACATAAATTCATCCAGATTCCAGCGACGGCCGATGCGCCTGTCGCGATACCGGTGCGCGGGTGGACTTAGAGGCCGAGACTTCCCGTCGCGGGCCGCAGGCAGTGGAATCGCGCCGCTGCGCGAGGAAGCGAACGATAGGAGCTGATGCGAGCACACGCGCCGAGGCGATCACTGCTCGCGCTGGAATCGATGGGCCGCTCGCGGGGCGAGCGGCCCCCGACTGATCGTTATCGGATCGGCACGATCGGCTTGCCGGAGCCCGGTCCCGGCGCGGGAGGAACCAGTGCACCGGCGGGTGTGCCGGTATTGGGAGCCGACCTCCCGGGCGGGGGCGCGAGCACTTGCAACGGCAGTGCAGGTGGCGCGGCGGGCGCGCCGCGCGTCGCGGGCTTGTCGTCGCCGCAAGCCGTTGCGGGGGAGGGTATCTCGCCGCAGCTCGGTCCGACCGGCACGATCGGCTCGGCGCAGGTGGTGGGGGCGGCGATGATCAGTGCGGCCGACACCCCGATCGGCGCCAGCCAGCGTCGCAGCGCAGGCGCGGGGATCACAGCCATATCGGATCACCGTAGACCGCGACGGAATTGTCGGCCGTCGCGGTGGATATCGATACGATCGCGAACGAGCGCAGGCTCACCGCGCCCGCACACGCATCGATCTTGATCTGGATCTGATCGACGGAGATCGAGCCGTGCGGCCCGGCAAGCGGTTTGGTCCCCAGCGTGATGCTGTTGATGGTGCCCGGCTTGATGGTCGTCGACATGCTCGGCAAGGCCAGCGCGCTGCCGCCGACGGCGAGGCCGGGCGACGGGGCGACGGTCACCATGGCGTTCGGGCCGATGGCGGCGGACAGGCCCATGGTCAGGCCGTTGGAAACGTCCACCTGGCAGCCGATCTGGTATCCCAGCTGCAGCGTCCCCGAGTTCACCGCCTCCCGGCCCTCGCCGGCGATGTCGGCCGCCGCCGACAGCGTGACGAACCCTTCCCTGGTGAACGGCGTCGCGGCCAGATTGGGCACGCGCTGCACGTCTTCGGCGGTCTTGCTGATCCGCAACTGCCAGCCGTCCTCGGTGTCGACCACGCGAGACTTGTCTGCCACCGGATCAGCGGTCGCGGGGGCGGCCGTCAGGCCGAATGCCGCGGTCGCGGCGATGCCGAGCATCGCCATCGTCGAGCCCTTCAATGAAATCCTTAGTCCTGTTAACAGTCGAAGGCGATAGTACTGAGTCCGCCTCCGCGGCGGCACGAAAGGGCGCCCACCGTTGGGGTGCAGTGGATTTCACCGGCCGGGTCAGCGGTGGATGTACCCGCGAGTGAGCGGTGCGTCATCGAGCCGCGGGGCGATCGATTCACCGCCGAGTGCCTGCCGCAGGAGCGCTTGCTCGTCCTGGATGACGTGCATGACGGCATTGATCAAGGCGAGGTGGGTGAACGCCTGCGGATAGTTGCCCCAGTGCCTGCCGGTGCGGGGATCGATCTCCTCGGCGTAGAGGCCGAGCGGGCTGGCGTAGCCGAGAAGTTTCTCGCACAACTGTTTGGCCTTCTTCTTCTCGCCGATCTCCGACAGCGCCGACACCAGCCAGAACGAGCAGATCGTGAAAGCGCCTTCCTCACCAGCGCATCCGTCGTCGGTCTCCGCGACGCGGTACCGCAAGACGAGGCCGTCTTCGGTCAGTTCCTCTGCGATGGCCAGCACGGTGTTGCGTACCCGGTCGTCGTCGGGTGGCAGGAAACGCACGAGCGGGATGAGCAGGGTCGAAGCGTCCAGCGACGTGCTGCCGTAGTACTGGGTGAACACCCGCCGGGAATCGACCGCGTGTGCGCAGATGTCGGCGTGGATCTCGTCGGCGGCCTGTTGCCACCGGTGCGCGCGGGCGAAGTCCTGGTGGATCCGGGCCAGCCGGGCGCCGCGGTCGGCGGCGACCCAGCACATCACCTTGCTCGAGGTGAAGTGCCGGGGCTGCCCGCGCACCTCCCAGATGCCGTGGTCGGGCTCGCGCCAGTAGGTCAGGGCGCTCTTGACCGCACGGCCGAGCAGCGGCCATGCCCGCGCATCGATCTGATCTTGATGACGGCCGTAGAGATAGACCGCGTCCAGCGCCGCGCCCCAGACATCGTGCTGCCGCTGCCGGTACGCCTCGTTACCGATGCGCACCGGGCCCGCGTTGTCGTAGCCGCGCAGGTGGGGAAGGGTCTGTTCGGCGAGGTCGGTCTCGCCGCCGATGCCGTAGACGATCTGCATGTCCCCGGCTTCCTCGGTCAGGTCGAGGATGTAGGAGAAGAAGTCGTTCGCCTCCCAGGTGAACCCCAGCGTGTACAGGCCCCACAGGGCGAAGGCGGAGTCGCGGATCCACGAATAGCGATAGTCCCAATTGCGCTCCCCGCCAGGGGTTTCCGGTAGCGAGGTGGTGGCGGCGGCAGCGACGGCGCCGGTGGGGGCGAAGGTCAATCCCTTGAGGGTGAGGGCGCTGCGGGTGAGTTCCGCGGTCCACGGATGATCCGGGAATCGCCCGCCGGCCAGCCAGTGCCGCCAGTGGTGGATCGTGCGCAGCAGTCGCTCTTCGGCCTCCGCGACGTCGCCGGGCGCGTCCCGACTGCCCCAGGCCAGCGCGCAGAACCGGGTGTCGCCCTTCTTCAGCAGGGTCCGGGCGACCGCGTGCGTGCCCTCCAGCCCCAAGCGCATGTCCGTGCTCAAGGTCAGTTGCAGATCGATCCCGTCGGCGCAGGCCTGCGCGAGGTGATAACTGCCGAGGTACTCCCATCGCGCGCGATGCCTGCCGTAGTCGAAGGCCGGTTGGCAATCGAGCCCGAACTGGATCTGGCCGGTCTCGCAGTGCACCGTGCGCAGCAGGATGTGCTCGGCGTCGTAGTCCGTCGGCGTCCGCCGGTGCGCGCTGCGGCCGGGTTTCTGGTGCCGCCACGGCCCGACCAGCAGCACGTCACGGACCGTCGCCCAGCCCTCGCCGCTGCGCCAGCTCGTCTCCATGACCATCGTGCCCGGGATGTAGCGGCGATCGGTGGGCACCACGAAGTCGGCGGGAGCGAACCGGAACGAACCCGCGGAGCGATCGAGTATCGCGGCAAAGACGCTGGGGGAGTCCATGCGCGGCAGGCACATCCACTCGATGGCTCCGCTGGGCGCGATCAGAGCGGTGACCTCGCAATCGGAGATGAACCCGTAATCGTCGATGCGCGGGAAGGCCGTGAGCCGCGGCGTGCAATCGATCTCGTCCATGCGTTTCTCCGTCGTCGTCTCGGGGCTTACCGGCCGGTGGCCGTGCACCGGCGAGTACCTGCTGCGCCGCCTTTCGTCGGGGGAACACTGTGCGCGGTATCGAGGCGTGAGATGCAACGCTGCCACCAGCCCACCACCTGGTGGGCCGGCTCGGCAAGCCCTGCGAGCTAACGACCGGCTTCGGCGGCGGACGCCTCCGGGCTGACCAGCCGCCGGGCGGCCAGAACGGTCGCGGCGCGGCGTTCGGTGATGTTGTGCTGGGTGGTGCGGGTGGCGTGCATGGCCGCGGTGCGGGCGAGGTCGGTCAGCATGACGATCAGGGTGATGGGCGCGAACGCCTCGGTGATCAATCCCTGCTCCTGGCCGCGGCGGATCTCGGCGAGCTTTCCCGCGATGATCCGGCGGATGGCGTCCTCGGCGGCGGCGATGTGGGTCTGCTCGATCTCGGCCCACGCCTGCAACCGGGCGTTGTCGGGATGGGCGATGTAGTGGTCGAAGAGCCGGCCCACGTAACCGGGCAGGTCCGCGGCGTCGAGGGCGGTCTCCTCCGTGGTCTGGGCGACCCACTCCTCGGTGACCGCGGCGTACAACTCGTCCTTGCTCGCGAAATACGCGTATAGCCGGTCCTTACTGGCCTTGGCCGCGTCGGCGATGCGATTGATGCGCGCTCCCGCGATGCCGTACCTGGCGAACTCCGCTTTGGCCGCGACGAGGATTCGTTCGCGGGTGGCCTGACCTGCTGCGCGCATGGCCGCATCCTATCTTGCCGAACCTTTTGGTTCGGATATACAGTTGCCGAACCAAAAGGTTCTGGAAACCGCATCGGAAACGAGGATGGTCATGGGCGCTGTGGGGACTGGCTGGCGAGAATTCCTCGCACGGGAAGGCGGGGTGACGGCGGCGGAGCTGGATGCGCTGTGGGCCGGTCTGCCCGTGGCGCGCGCCGAGGACATCCTGGGCGAATGGAAGGGCGCGGCGTTCCCCACCCGGCATCCGCTGCGCAAAGCGCTGTCGGCGAGCCGCTGGCACGGCAAGACGTTCCACAGCGTGCTGGACGCCAAGCCGTTGATCTGCCGCGCCGAGGACGGATCGCTGTTCTCCAACGTCGAACTCGGCGGCGGCGGGGAAGCGACGCTGTGGAACATCGAGTTCCGCGGTGAGGTGACCGCCACCATGGTCTACGACAAGCGACCGGTCTTCGACCACTTCAAATGGCTCGATGAGAACACGCTGATGGGCATCATGAACGGCAGGCCGGAACTGGTGCTGGCCGATGGCGAGTACTTCTATTTCCTGCTCGAGCGGAGCTGAGCGATGGTGACCACCACCGCCGTGCTGTCGCGCGACCCCGCCGCTGCGTTCACCGTCGAAGCCGTCGAGATCGACGGCCCGCGTGCGGATGAGATCCTGGTCCGGGTCCAGGCCACCGGCATCTGCCACACCGATCTGGTCACCCGGGCGGCGGGCGCCGCCGATCGTCCGGTCCTGCTCGGGCACGAGGGCGCCGGCGTGGTGGAGGCCGTCGGCGCGGCGGTGACCGGCGTGCGGCCAGGCGATCGGGTGGTGTTGACCTTCCGGCACTGCGGAACATGCCGCAACTGCCGGGCGGAGCGCCCGGCGTATTGCCTGCGAGCGGCGAAACTCAATCAGTTCGGCGCTCGGGCCGACGGATCGGCTCGGGTCACCGTCGCGGGCACTCCGGTGCGGGACGGTTTCTTCGGTCAGTCCAGCTTCGCCGCGTACGCCTTGACCACCGCCGACAACACGGTGGTCGTCGACACCGAGGTCGATCCGGCCGTCCTCGCCCCACTGGGCTGCGGTTTCCTCACCGGAGCCGGGGCGGTGCTCAATGTGCTGCGGCCGGACCGGGACGCCCGCGTGGCGGTCTACGGCGCGGGCGCGGTCGGCATGGCGGGTGTGCTGGCGGCACTGGTGCGCGAGGTCGCCGAGCTGGTCGTGGTGGAACCGTCACCGGCGCGACGGGCACTGGCGCTGGAACTGGGCGCCACCGCGGCCCTCGATCCCGCGGCAGACGACATCGTGCCCGCGATCCGGAAGCTGACCGACGGCGGGGCCACCCACGCCATCGACACCACGGGATCGTCGCGTGTGCTCGCCACCGCGGCCGCCGCATCGGCGATCGGAGGCACCGTGGTCGCGGTCGGTCTGGGTGCCGGGGTCCCCGAGATCGATCTGCGGGATATCGTCCTGGGCGGCAAGGCGATTCGCGGCTGCCTCGAAGGCGACGCGGTGCCCGCGACTTTCATCCCCCAGCTGCTGGAGCTGCATGCCGCCGGACGATTCCCCATCGAGCGGCTGATCACGAGGTATCCGCATACCGAGATCAATGCCGCGCTCGCGGAGCAGCGGGCGGGCACGGTCGTCAAACCGGTGCTCACCTGGTGAGGTGACCGGAACGAGCGAACTCGACACGCTTTCGCCCGTCGGGCTGAGACCGGCACCCACGTGTCCGGGCGCATGACAGCTCCGCCGCGGCGGCAGCGCCGGTGGCGCCCTGGTTGGCGCGGCGCAAAGGGGATACCCCGCTCGAGAGCCGACGTGCGGCGCAGGCATGCGGCTCCCGAGACCGCAGGAAGGGGCTGCCATGGTGTCGAGCACGCTCGCGGCGCTGTCCCAGGCGTCGGCGGAGGGGCCACCCGGTCTGCTTCCCGCGCGCCAGCAGATGGCGTTCTCGCTGGGCTGGCACATCGTGCTCGCCTGTTTCGGGGTGGCCTTTCCCGCCATGATCTACGTCGTGCATCGCCGCGGCATCGTCCGCACCGACCCGGTCGCCTCGGCGCTGGCCAAGCGGTGGGCGACGGTATCGGCGATCCTGTTCGCCATCGGCGCGGTCTCCGGGACGGTGCTCAGCTTCGAGATGGGCCTGCTGTGGCCGGGGCTGATGGGCCGCTACGGTGACGTGCTCGGCCTGCCGTTCGCCTTCGAAGGGCTGTCGTTCTTCATCGAGGCGATCTTTCTCGGCATCTACCTCTACGGGTGGGGTCGCATGGCGCCGCGCAGGCACCTGGCGATGCTCATCCCGATGGGCGTGGCGGGGGTGGTCGGCACCTTCTGTGTGGTCAGTGTCAACGCGTGGATGAACAACCCGACCGGCTTCCGCCTCGTCGACGGGGAGGTGACCGACGTCGATCCGTGGCGAGCCATGTTCAACGACGGTGTCTACCTGCAGTTCGCGCACATGTGGGTCGGCGCTTTCATGGTCGTCGGCTTCCTGGTGTCCGGTGTCTACGCGGCCGGTCTGCTGCGCGGCCGCCGCGACGCCAACCACCGGCTCGGATTCACCGTTCCGTTCGTCTTCGCCACGGTCGCGGCGCTCGCGCAACCGCTCATCGGGCATGTGCTCGGCATGCGGGTGCACGACACGCAGCCGGCCAAGTTGGCGGCGTTCGAGCTGGCCGCCACCACCGAAGGGCCTGCCCCGCTGCGACTGGGCGGCGTCCTGGTCGACGGCGAAGTCAAGGGAGCGCTCGAGATCCCCCGGCTGGGTTCGATCATCGCCCGCAATTCCCTGACCGCACCTGTCCCCGGTCTGGACTCGGTGCCCATCGGGGACCGGCCGCCGGTCAACGTCACCCATCTCGCTTTCCAGGGCATGGTGGCCATCGGCACCCTGCTCGCGCTCCTGGTGATCGTGTTCTGGCTGCTGCGCTGGCGGCGCCGTGACCCGCTGACCGAACGCTGGTTCCTGGGCGCGTCGGTCGCCGCGGGCCCGCTGGCGATCCTCGCGCTGGAATGCGGCTGGATCGCCACCGAAGTGGGCCGTCAGCCGTGGACGGTGTGGCAGGTGCTGCGCACCACCGACGCCGCCAGCACGAGCACCGGCCTGTGGTGGAGCTATGCCAGCGTATTGCTGGTGTACGTCGGGATGACGGTGGGTGCGATCGTCGTCTTGCGTTCCATGGCTCGCCGTTGGCGCGCCGGCGCCGCGACCATCACCGCCCCCTACGGACCGGGAGCATCGCCGGTCGACCAGGCGCAGCGGGCCCGCAGCGTCGGAAAGCCGTGACCGATGGATCTCTCCGACGTGGTGGCGACGGCGATGTTCACCGGGGTTGTCCTCTACGGGCTGTTCGGTGGCGCGGATTTCGGCTCCGGATTCTGGGACCTGACCGCGGGCGGTGCGCGGCGCGGCAGCCGCCTGCGGGTGCTCATCGATCACAGCATCGGACCGGTGTGGGAAGCCAATCACGTCTGGTTGATCTACATCCTGGTCTTCCTCTGGACCGCCTACCCTGCGGTGTTCGCCGCCGTGATGACCACCTTGTTCATCCCGATGAGCCTCGCGCTGCTGGGAATCGTGCTGCGCGGCGCGAACTTCGCGTTCCGCAAGTACTCCGCGACCCTGCGCCAGGCGCGCCTGTTCGGCGCGTTGTTCGCCGGCGCGTCGCTCATCACGCCGTTCTTCTTCGGCACCGTGGCCGGCGCGATCGCGTCCGGGCGAGTGCCCGCCGAGGGGTACGGCGACCGGGTGGGGTCATGGCTGAATCCGACCTCGCTGATCGGCGGCACGCTGGCCGTCGGGACCTCGGCGTTCCTGGCCGGAGTCTTCCTCACCGCGGACGCCGCGCGCTCGGGCGACGACGCGCTGGCGGGATACCTGCGCATCCGCACGCTGATCGTCGGCGGCGTGACCGGGGCGGTCGCGATCGCGGCGATCGCCCCGATCCGTCACGACGCACCGACCCTGGGCGCCGGACTACTCGGGCGTGCCCTGCCGCTGATCGCGCTCTCGGCCGCCGCGGGCGTGCTCACCCTGATCATGGTGTACCGTCGCCGCTTCGCGTGGGCGCGCGTCCCCGCGGTGATCGCGGTCGCCGCGATCGTCATCGGATGGGCGGTCGCGCAGACGCCGTGGATCCTCGTCGACGAGACGCTCATCGCCGACGCGGCAGGGGCACGCTCGACCCTGATCGGGCTGCTGGCCGTCGTCGCCGTCGCCGCCGTCACGGTGCTGCCCGCTCTGGCCTACCTGTTCTGGCTGACCCAGACCGATGCGTGGGTCCGCGACGAGCCCGCGCAGACCGGGCAGCCCGAGAAGGCGTAGGACTTCGGGTATCACTCGACACGCTCCGCCATGGACCTGGCGACCCTTGCCCGTACAGACGGACACGAACCGGGGTCAACTCCGCACGTGCAGGCCGAAACCCGTGCGGCCTGCGGACTCCAATCCCTCCTTCAGTTGCAGCGAGGGGATCTCGTAGTCGCCGAAGTTCTGCCGGCGAAAGGCGATCGGCTCGGTCGACTCCAAGGTGAGCAGGCGCTGCTCCCAAGCCTTGGCGACGTCCGCGTAGTCCTCGCTGGTCATCCGGTCGGTGCCGTACAGCACGAACGGCGGCAGCACTTCGATGCCGGGGTAGAACAGGATGCCGTGGTGGATCGGGAACAGCAGATCCTCGATGGGCCCGTTGATCCCGCGCGCGGCGTAATGCGGCTCCGGGCCGCCTACGGTCACCGACAGCAGAGCCTTCCGGCCCGTGAGAGTGCCTTCGCCGAAGCGCTCGCCGTACCTGGTGTCGCTGTGCTCGCCGACGCCGTAGGCGAAGTGGTAGGTGAACACCCGGTCCACCCAGCCCTTGAGGATCGCGGGCATCGTGTACCACCAGAGCGGGAACTGGAAGATGATCGTGTCGGCCCACAGCAGCTTCTCCTGCTCGGCGCGCACATCCGGGGTGAGCGTCCCCGCGTCGAAGGCCCGCCCCGAGTCACGGGCGACCCGTAGCGGACTCGAGGCTCCGGGGCCGTAGTCCGTGGCGTCCACGACCGCCTTCCACTGCATCGCGTACAGATCGCTCACCCGCACCTCATGCCCCGCGGCCTCCAAGGTGGACACCGCGAGATCCTTCAGCGACCCGTTGAGCGACTTCGGCTCGGGATGGGCGTAGACGATCAATGTCTTCATCAGAACTCCTCGGGATCGGGTGCCTTCGATCCTGGGCGGCACAGCGCCCGGCGTTCAGGGGCTCCGCTTCCGTCGGACGGGACTTCCTGGTAACAGCAGGACCACCTTCACGGGCACGGCCGCAGCCATACTGGGGGCATGGACGATCTCGCGGGCTTCTTGCGAACCCGGCGTTCCCGGGTCGATCCGGCGACCGTCGGCATCCCCACCGACAGGCGCCGCCGGGTCGAAGGGCTGCGCCGCGAAGAGGTCGCGCACCTGTCCGGGGTCAGCGTCGACTACTACGTACGCCTGGAGCAGGGCCGCGCGACCGAGCCGTCCGAACAGGTCCTCGACGCGCTCGCCCGCGTCCTGGGTCTCGACGACACCGAACGCGAGCACCTCTACCGGCTGGCCCGCCAGCGCCGCCGCCGGGCGAAGGCGCCGGGCGGGCGAATCCGGCCGGAACTGTTGCGCGTGCTGGACCTGGTCACCGACGCGCCCGCGCTGATCATGGACCATCGCTTGGACGTGCGCGCGGGGAACCGCCTCGCCGGCCTGCTCTACGGCCGGCCCATGCCGGGGCTGAACACCGCCAGGCACATCTTTCTCGAGGAGGCCGAGCGCGGCCTCTACGCGGACTGGGAGACCTGCACCCTCGACGTGGTGGGGCACCTGCGCCTGGCCGCGGGCAAGTACCCCGAGGATCCCCGGCTTGCCTCACTCATCGGCGAGCTGGCGATGGGCAGCGAGCGATTCCGCCGGCTGTGGGCTCGCGCGGACGTGCGCGCCCGCACCCATGGACGCAAGGCGTACCGGCACCCGCTGGTCGGACTGCTGGAACTGCACCAGGAGAACTTCGCCCTACCGGACGCCTCGGGCATGGAGCTGCTGGTGCTGTCGGCGGCCCCCGGCAGCCCCGCCGAGGACGGGTTGCGCCTGCTCGCCGGCCTTGGTGCGGACAGCGGCGCCGCGCATCCCACAATCGACGCCCAGGTCCACGAGTAGCCTGCGCCCGGCTGGATCGCGGCCCGTGTCGGCACCGAGAACTCGGCCGCGCGCGAACGGCGCGGCATGTTCCGCGAAGCGGTACCGAAAGAACGGTTTGTTTATGGTCGCGAGTGGTACCCGGTGCACGTATCGGCTCGACAGCGCGGTCGTGCCGGTACGCGATTCGGGGTATCCCCGCTGCTCGACCACCGGCCGGTTGGACAACGATGTCATGAATAGCTTGCGCCGCACCCGAGGACGAGGGCCCCATTCCGAGGTTGGACGGCGCAAAGGAACTACATCGTGATCGAGGACGCGAACATGCCCAGCACCGACGACGAGGATCGAGACCGGATCATTTGGCCCGAGTCCCGTTTGAGCGCATGGTGGGCGGATGTCATGGGTCACCGCTTCCCCCGAACCCAGGCCACATCGAGTTGATCCCCCTCTCCGCGCACGATCGCACCGGTCAGCGGAGGGTAGTCCGGATGCGCCGATCACGCCGCTGAGGTGTCGCGTCGTGACCGTGCGCTACGCGCTGTCGGGCTGGGGTGTCCTGCGCAGCGCGAGGAGCTTGTCGACGATCTCGATCGCCGTCAGCGGAGCCGATGCGGTGCTGCCCGCGGCGGCGGCGCGAATCCGGGCGGCGAGGCCGGCGGGGCAGCGGGGCCCCGGATTGGCGGTGGTGGCGCAAGCCGAGCAGTTCTCGACGGCATCGGCGAGATGAGCTTCGACATTGCGCACATCCAGTGCGGCGATCAGATCGAGCCCGCTCAGGAAATTGATCGGCATGTCGATGGGTTCCTCCGGCTGAAAAGTCCGATCGGGGCGGGGCGTCGCCACGAGTGTTCCGGCGTGCCGCGCGGCGCGAATCGGCCCGGATATCGGACGACCGGGCGGGCGGACGTCGACCGATCTCGGGCCGTCGCATGCGAGGCACGGGCGGGCTCGCGGCGATTCGTGATGTGTGGATCCGTTTGCGGCCGACGCCGTTGTCGGCCTGCCGACGTCTTTGTCGGGACGGATGTCCGCTGACTGCGTTGTCGTCCGGATGGGGAGCAGCACGGCTTTATATAGGCTCCGCATCGGTAATGTAACAGATGGATATACTCGCTGGGAACCCGTCAGCGAACGGCAATCAGCCGGGATTTCCGCCTGCCCACGCCTGCTTTCCGGGGTGCGCGGCGGGTGGGCGGCCGCGGTTCAGCGAAAAATACGCAACGGTATGGTGTTGCAGATTTTGGTCCGGCCTGTGGACCGCCTGGTTAGTTGGAGGCGCTCGACTATGCAATCGGTACTCGGCAAGGCAAGGTTGCTGCTGGAAGCCTTCGACGCCGAGTCGGTGGCGTTGTCGCTCACCGAACTGTCCCGCCGCAGCGGAGTCGCCAAGGCGACGACGTACCGGCTGGCGAACGCCCTGGTGGAGTGGGGTGTCCTCGAACGCTCGGGGACGAAATACCGCCTCGGCCTGCGCCTGTTCGAGCTCGGGCAACTGGTGCCGACGCAACGGGTTCTGCGCGATGCGGCGCTGCCGTACCTGCAGGAACTCCATGCCGCGACGTCCGCGACGGTCCATTTCGCCATCCGCGACGGTCTCGACGTGCTCTACATCGACAAGCTCTCCGGCCACGGCGCGGTCGAGATACCGTCCCGGGTCGCGGGACGGCTGCCGCTGTACGCGACCGCGACGGGCAAGGCGATTCTCGCGTTCTCCGCGACCGATGTGGTCGCGCAGGTGGTGGAGAACGGGCTGTCGGCGTTCACCCGACGAACGGTCGCCTCGGCGGCGCATCTGTACCGCCAACTGGACATCGTCCGGCAGAACAGGCTGGCGGTGGAAGCCGAGGAGATGTCCCTCGGCGTGGTGAGCGCGGCGGTGCCCGTGTTCGGGCCGCAGTCGGTTCTGATCGGGGCGGTCGGGATGTCCACGACCACCGCTCGGATGAACCTCGACCGGATGTCCGGCCCGCTGAAGTCCGCGGCCATGGGGATCAACCGGACACTCGCGCGTTCGGCATAGCGCGCGGCGGACGCATACCGAAGAGTCGAGGCGTGCCCCGGATTAGCAAATCCGCGGCGAAGATCTCGCGAATTTTTCCATCGGTTGGTCAGCTGAGTGGACCGAATCGGTTGACCTGGCCTGACGCGCTCAGGCACCGTTCCACTACTTCCCACACGGAAGTGACGTGGGTCGCACCGACACCACAGAGCACATCATCAACAACCTGCCGGGCGCTGTCCGCGCTCGGCATCCGGTGCACTCGGCGCGCCGACACCCAGGAAGAGCCGAGAGGAAAGAAAACAAGGATGAGGAAAATCGTCACGGTGGCCGCGGGTCTCGTCGCCGCGGTCGGGATCGCTTCCGGCTCGGCCGGCGCCCAGCCCGAAGCGGAGGACGCGGTCGGTTTCACGGCTCGCGCCACCGATACCCAGTCCATCATCACGACCGATGCCGGTTCCATGGTCGTCGAGGATGGCGTGTTCAAGGTCAAGGCCGCCAACGGCACGGTGCTCACCGGCATGCCGCTGACCTTCCGGGTCGATGACTTCGAGTTCCCGATCGCTGCCGAGATCGCGGACCACACCGCCACCCTGACCCCGCAGTTCGACCTGGCGCACGCCACCTACAAGCCGGTCGCCCTTCCGTTCGAGGACAAGGCGCCCTGGAAGACCGACTACGACCGTGAGCAGGCGGCCTGGACCCGCATGACCAGCACCATCACCATGGGCGCCACCCTCGGCACCCTGGTCGGCGGTCTCGGCGGCGGCGCCGTCGGCTGCATCCTGGGTGGCATCGCGGGCGCGACGGTCGCGGCCTCCACGATCGTCGGCCTGTTCGGCGCGTTCATCCCGGCCGCGGCCATCGGCTGCCTCGGCGGCATCATCGCCGTCGGCGCGCTGGGCACCCTCGCCGGTCAGATCCTGGTCACGGCTCCGGTGGCGCTGGGCGCCGCCATCCAGTACTTCGCCACTGTCAATCAGCCGCCGATCGCACCGGCCAAGTAGGTAGTGGGGGAGCAACCCCGGCGAGCGTTCGCTCACCCGGCCCCGTCCGGCATCCGTGCCGGGCGGGGCCTTCCTCGTGGCTCAGGAAGGAGGCGCGGACAACAACCGGGCCCGCCGGGTCAGGGTGGCTCCGATGCCGTCGGCGGCCGCGCGGACCGATGCCGCGTGGGTCTCGGGCTGGAACCGATGGGACGGGCCTGCCACGCTGATCGCGGCGACCACGTCCTCCGACTCGCGAACCGGGGCGGCCACGCAGACGATGCCGGGCGCGGATTCCTCGAATTCGAAGGCGACGCCGTCGGCCGCGATCCGATCGAGCTGGTTGCGCAGCGTGCCCGGCTGGGCCATCGTGCGCGGGGTGTAGCGGCGCAGCGGTCCGGCCAGCACCTGGTCACGAAGCGCCGCGTCGGCGTTGGCGAGGAGCACTTTGCCGATGGCGGTGCAGTGCACCGGCATGCGGCCACCGATGCGGGAGGGGGCGCTGGCCTGCCTGCGTCCGCCGATCTTCGTCAGATACACGACATCCGTGCCGTCGAGCACGCCCAGATGCACGGTCTCGTGGATCCGGGCGTTGAGTTCCTCCAGGAACGGAATGGCCACCTCGAGCAGACTTCGCTCCACCGAGGCGCGCATCCCGAGTTCGAACAGGTACCCGCCGAGCCGATACCCGGCGTCGGTCCGGTCCAGCAGCCGGACGCTCACCATGTCGGCGAGGACCCGGTGCAGGGTCCCCTTCGGAATGCCGGTCCGCCGCCCCAGCTCGGCCAGGGTCAAGGTGGTGTCGTCGATCGAGTACGCCTCGAGTACGGCCATGATCTTGCCCAGCACGGTCGAACCGTCTACCGCACGGCCAGTGAACGCGGATGGCACCGCTCACCTCCTTCGCCGCGCCGACTCTATCGCGGCGGCGTTCGGCTCAGTGGAACGCGATGCTGGCGGACGGATTCCTTCCGCGGCGACAGTGAGGTCACCGTTCACTTCTCACGAGAGCCGGGACTTCCGATGCCGCTACCTCCAGACCTCGACCAACGCTCCGCGGACACCGCCACGATCGCCGCCGCCGACCTGCTCGGCGCGGCCGCCCGCTCCGGCACCCCGTGCGCCCCGGTACGCGATCTGATCGGTTCCGGCGACGTGGCCGCCGCCTACGCGGTGCAGGAATTGCTGACCGCCGAGCGCATCGCGGCGGGCGCCGAGGTGGTCGGCCGCAAGATCGGCTTGACCTCCCCGGCGGTGCAGCGGCAGCTCGGTGTCGATCAACCGGACTTCGGAGTGCTGTTCGACGACATGCGCTACCGGCAGGACACGCCCGTGCCGCTGAGCCGGTTGCTGCAGCCGAAGGCCGAAGCCGAGATCGCGTTCGTGCTCGGCGCGGACCTGGCCGACGGACCACTCGACGACCAGCAGGTCCGCGGCGCGGTCGACTACGCCGTGGCCGCGCTCGAGATCGTCGACAGCCGCATCGCCGGTTGGGACATCACCTTCGGCGACACCGTCGCCGACAACGCTTCCAGCGGTTTGTTCGTCCTCGGCGACGAACGCCGCACCCTCGATTCCTTCGAGCCCGTTTCCACCAGGATGCGGATGTCGATCGACGACGTCGAAGTCTCGACGGGAACCGGCGCGGCCTGCCTCGGCGATCCCCTGCACGCCCTGGCCTGGCTGGCGCGGACCACGCGCGAGTTCGGTCGTCCGCTGCGCGCCGGGCAGATCGTGCTCTCCGGAGCGCTCGGACCGATGGCCCCGATCGAGGGCCCTGGAACCGTCACCGCGGACATCACCGGACTCGGTTCGGTGACCGCGACCTTCATTCGGGAGTGAGACCATGAACGACAACCCCGCCACCCTCGAAGTCGCGGTGATCGGATCGGGCAACATCGGCACCGATCTGATGATCAAAGTGATCCGGCACTCGACCGTCCTGGAGATGGGCGCGATGGTCGGCATCGACCCGGAATCCGACGGTCTGGCCCGCGCGCGCAGACTCGGCGTCCCCACCACGTCCGACGGCGTCCAGGGCCTGCTGGAACTGCCGAACTTCGACGAGATCGACGTGGTCTTCGACGCGACTTCCGCCAAAGCCCACGCCGCCCACGCCGCGGTGCTCCAACCACTCGGCAAACGCCTGATCGATCTGACACCCGCCGCGCTCGGACCATTCGTCGTCCCGGCGGTGAACCTGGACGAGCACCGCCACGCGCCCAACGTCAACATGGTCACCTGCGGCGGGCAGGCCACCATCCCGATCGTCGCGGCCATCTCCCGCGTCGCACCGGTGGCCTACGCCGAGATCGTCGCGTCCATCGCCTCGAAGTCCGCCGGTCCCGGCACGCGCGCGAATATCGACGAGTTCACCGAGACCACCGCGCACGCGATCGAAACGGTGGGCGGCGCGGCGCGCGGCAAGGCCGTCATCATCCTCAATCCGGCCGACCCGCCGCTGATCATGCGCGATACGGTGCTGTGCCTGATCACCACGCCGGATCCCGGCGTGCACGAGGCGATCCGGGAATCCGTGGAGCAGATGATCGCGCACGTGGCCACCTATGTCCCCGGCTACCGCCTCAAGCAGCAGGTGCAGATCACGGCCGTGCCGCGAGACCAGCCGGTGCACACCCTCCTGACGCCTGGCACGGCCGCGGCGCCCACCCATCAGGTCACGGTGTTCCTCGAGGTCGAAGGCGCCGCCCACTACCTCCCGGCCTACGCGGGAAATCTGGACATCATGACCTCGGCGGCGGTGCGCTACGCCGAATCCATCGCCGACACGATCGCCGCGACGCCGGCGGGACAGGAAGCGCTGCGATGACCACCCGACTGTTCATCCAAGACGTCACACTCCGCGACGGCATGCACGCGGTGCGCCACCGCGTCACTCCCGTCGACGTCGGCCGGATCGTGGCGGCGCTCGACGCGGCCGGTGTCGACGGCATCGAAGTCGCCCACGGCGACGGTCTCGCCGGCGGCAGCCTGAACTACGGTCCCGGGAGCAACACCGACTGGGAGTGGATCGAAGCCGCCGCCGCCAACCTCACCCACGCCCGGCTGACCACGCTGCTGCTGCCCGGCATCGGCACCATTCGAGAACTGAAGCACGCCTACCGGCTGGGCGTGCGATCGGTGCGCGTGGCCACCCACTGCACCGAAGCCGACGTGTCCGCCCAGCACATCGCGACCGCGCGGGAACTCGGCATGGACGTCTCCGGATTCCTGATGATGTCGCACATGGCCGAACCCGCTCGCCTGGCCGAACAAGCGAAACTGATGGAATCCTATGGGGCGCAGTGCGTCTACGTCACCGACTCCGGCGGCCGGCTGACCATGAACGGCGTCCGTGACCGGGTCCGCGCCTACCGGGATGCGCTCGACCCCGGCACCGAGATCGGCATCCACGCGCACGAGAATCTCTCCCTGTCGGTGGCCAATTCCGTGGTGGCGGTCGAAGAAGGCGTCACCCGGGTCGACGCCTCGCTCGCCGGCCACGGCGCCGGCGCGGGCAACTGCCCGATCGAACCTTTCGTCGCCGTCGCCGACCTGCACGGCTGGAAACACAACTGCGATCTGTTCGCGCTGCAGGACGCGGCCGACGATCTGGTGCGCCCGCTACAGGACCGCCCGGTGCGCGTGGACCGCGAAACACTCACGCTCGGCTACGCCGGGGTCTACTCGTCCTTCCTGCGGCACGCCGAAACCGCGTCCCGGCGCTACGGCATCGACGTGCGCACGATCCTGCTCGAAGTGGGACGTCGGGGGTTGGTCGGGGGACAAGAGGATCTCATCGTGGACATCGCCCTGGACATGCTCGCCGAATCCTCCGGCGCCACCGCCTGAGCGGCATCGACCTCGCCGACAGTGGTTTTCACCCTCGGCGAGGCCGACTCGCGTGTCCCGGTCATCACCCCTCCTCGCCGCGTCGGAACCGTCGCGGCGACTGCCGGGAGAGGCCCGCACACAGTTGCGTTGCACGCGTGCGAGACTCGCAACGATGCTCACATACTTTCAAGCGACTGTGATCGGGGCGGTACAAGGGGTCACCGAACTGTTCCCGATTTCCAGCCTGGGGCACTCCGTGCTGGTCGCGGCATGGCTCGGAGGCGATTGGGAGAGATTGACCGGCCAGGGCGAAGCCGATTCCGGCACACCGTATCTGGCGTTCGTGGTGGCGCTGCACGTGGCGACCGCGCTGGCGCTGCTCGGGTACTACTGGCGCGACTGGTGCGTCATCGTGGCGGGCTTCTTCACCACGCTGCGCACCGGGCGCCTCGACACCATCCCGCAGCGGCTGGCATGGTTGATCGTGATCGCCACCATTCCGGTCGGCGTGCTCGGCTTCCTGCTGGAACATCCGCTGCACGCGCTGTTCGGCACGCCGTTCTACGCCGGAATCTTCCTCGCGCTCAACGGTGTCGTGCTGATCATCGGTGAGGGTCTGCGCCGGCGGAACGAGCCGTCGCTGGCCGAATACGGCCGGCGGTTCGCTCGGCAGGAAGCGCGCAGAGGCACCGTCACCGCCGCGGCGCGGACTCCCCGCCAGTCCGACCGGCCGCTGGCCGCCCTGGGGACGGCCGACGCCCTGGGTATCGGCTTCGCCCAAGCCGGTGCGCTGCTGACCGGTTTCAGCCGGGCGGGCCTGACCATGGTCGGCGGCTTGTGGCGCGGTCTCGCGCGCGAGCACGCGGCCAAATTCGCGTTCCTGCTGGCCACTCCGGCGATTCTCGGCGCCGGAGTGCTGGAGCTACCGGAACTGGTCGGCCCGGAGACCGAAGGCATCCGTGGACCGGTGCTGTTCGGCGCCGTCGTTTCCGGGGTGTCGTCGTGGCTGGCAGTACGGTTCCTGGAGCGCTACTTCCAGACTCGGACCCTACTGCCGTTCGCCACGTACTGCATTGCGGCGGGCACGCTCTCGGTGGTCCACTTCAGCTGAGCGCTGCCCGGCCGCGACGATCAACCGGTCACGTCTTCGCCGGTGAGCACCTCGCCCTCGGCGTCGAGGACGACCGCAGCGCCGACCATCCCGGCGGCGACCAGCGCGATCACACCCTCGGAGGATCTCGCTTCGTCGCGGTAGGGGATCTCGGATTCGTAGGTGAGTTCGTCCCGGTCGCGCAATCGCGCGGCTGCCGCGGCGAGGTCGTCGTAGCTGAGGACCTGTTGTCCGGCGAATGCCGGGTCGCTGCCGCGCAGTGGGCGGGTGCGGTGGGCGTAGGTGACCGGTCGTGGTGATTCGGCGGCGATTTCGGCGATCACGGCGGGGTCGTCGAGGGCCAGCCAGTCGACCGTGGCGGTC